>CAVRRE010000018.1:0-3873 GCA_963723535.1 uncultured Acidobacteriota bacterium | reverse complement strand
TCGCGCATCTGATCTGCGCCCGTTGCGGCGTGACGTACGAGCGCGATCGATGTCGTCAGCCCCTCCCAGTTCGCCGACTGGATGAACAGCTCGCCGCCGAGGGCATCGGGAGGTCGGCGGAGGCCCAGGGAGCCGACACCCGCGGCCAGGTGGCGGAGTTCCTCACGAAGCGTTCCTTCAATGATCCTTTCGGCCCGCTGCAGGATTCGAGTTGCCACTGCCGAGGCAATCGGCGGCATGCCGCCGCCGCTCGGCTCGGCGTTGCCTCTCCGAGCTGCCTCTGGTGGTGGGCTCGAGCTGCAATAGCTCGGGGCCTCGTCCGGTACAATCTTCGGTTCCATGCGATACCGGTCCCTTCGCCCGCAGCTCGAGCCGCATCCTCCCGTTCGTCGAGAAGCCGGGCCGCTACATCGGCCTGGAGCGCAACGTCACCCGCAAGGACCTGTCCCGCGCGTCGGTGACGCTGGCCCTCGCCTTCCCGGACACCTACGAGATCGGCATGAGCCACACGGGGCTGAAGATCCTGTACGAGCTCGTGAACCGCCGCGAGGATTTCGCCTGCGAGCGCGTGTACGCGCCCTGGGTGGACCTCGAGGCGAAGATGCGCGAGCGCGGGCATCCCGCTCTTCTCGACGGAGTCCTTCGCGCCCGGCGCCGGACTTCGACGTGCTCGGCTTCTCGCTCCAGGCGGAGCTGAACTACTCCAACATCCTCAACATGCTCGACCTGGCCGGCCTGCCCGTGTGGCAGCGGGACCGGCGGGAGACCGATCCGATCGTCCTCGGCGGCGGCCCCTGCACGGCCAACCCCGAGCCGATCGCCGACTTCTTCGACGCGTTCCTGATCGGCGACGCCGAGGAGGCGCTGAACGTTTTCCTCGACGCGTACCGCGGAGGCGCGCTCGCGCGGCCTCTCGCGGCGCGAGCTGCTCGTGTCGCTCGCGCAGATCGACGGAATCTACGTCCCGTCGCTTCTACGACGTCGCATACGGCGAGGACGGGCGCATCACGGCGATCACCCGCAACGACCCGCGGGCCCCGGAGAGGGCCCGGCGCACCTGGGTCCCCGTCCTGAAGCCCGAGTACTACCCGGACAAGCCGATGGTCCCCTCGGTCGAGATCGTGCAGGACCGGCTGGGCCTCGAGGTCATGCGCGGCTGCACGCAGGGCTGCCGCTTCTGCCAGGCCGGCTACTGGTACCGGCCTGTGCGCGAGCTCGACCCCGGCGACGTCGCCGAGATGACCAAGAAGTTCATCGCCGAGTCGGGCTGGAGCGAGGTCGGCCTGCTCTCGCTGTCGACCGCCGACTACTCGCAGATCGAGCCGCTCGTGAAGTGCCTGGCCCCGCAGCTCTCCGACCGCCGCGTCTCGATCTCGCTGCCTTCGCTGCGGGCCGAGGCCTTCTCGGTCGGGCTCGCCGACGCGGTCTCGGAGGTGCGCAAGTCCGGGTTCACGTTCGCGCCCGAGACGGGCTCCGACCGCCTGCGCCGCGTCATCAACAAGACGTTCACCAACGCCGACATGATCGCGGCGGCCGACGTCGCGTTCGGGCGCGGCTGGGACCTGATCAAGGTCTACACGATGATCGGCCTGCCGACCGAGACCGACGAGGACCTCGACGAGCTCGTCACGCTGGTCGAGGGCATCCTGGCCCAGGGACGCAAGCACGGCCGCAAGGACGTCAACGTCTCCGTCGGCTCCTTCGTGCCGAAGTCCTGGACGCCCTTCCAGTGGGCGCCCTTCGACGGGGTCCCCGCCGCTCGAGCGCAAGCTCGCGTACCTCAAGGACCGCTTCCGGCGCATCCGCGGCGCGAAGATGAAGTGGCACGAGCCGCGCGAGGCCGAGATCGAGTGCGTGCTGTCGCGCGGCGACCGCCGCGCCGGCCGCATTCTGCACGCCGCCTGGAGCTCCGGGCGTCCGGTTCGACGGCTGGTCCGAGCACTTCCGCCACGACCTCTGGATGCAGGCGTTCGACATCGGACGGGATTCCGAAGGAGTCGTACCTCCGCGCCTACGACCTCGACGAGATCCTGCCCTGGGACGTCCTGGACGTGTCGATCAAGAAGCGCTGGCTCCAGATCGAGCTCATCAAGGCGAAGAAGGAGATGCGCACCGAGGACTGCAAGTGGGGGCACTGCTACGCCTGCGGCGTGCCGGGCAACGGCGAGGACACGGTGCTGGCGACGTCGATGCCCTGGAGCGGGCGCGTTGCCGGCGTTCGACGCCGCGACGGCGCCCGCCGAGCGACCCGGCCGCCTATCGCGACGTCGCCAAGGGCGCCGCGTATCGGCAGAAGGCGATGCCGGACCTGCCCGCGGCCACGCGCCTGCGCGGCGGCGGCCAGCCGGCCCAGGTCTTCCGCCACCGCGTCACCTTCTCCAAGGAGGGCGACGCGCGCTTCCTCTCGCACCGCAACACGATGGACGTTCTCGAGCGCGCCATCCGCGCCGCGGGGCTTCCGGCCCGCTACTCGGAGGGGTTCAACCCCCACATGAAGCTCTCGATGGGCCCGGCGCTCGCGCTCGGCCTCGAGAGCCGGCACGAGGTCTTCGACGCCGAGGGCATCGCTCCGTTCGGCCCGGAGGCGGCACGGCGGATCGGCGAGAAGCTTCCGGCCGGCATCTCGATCCTCGACGTGCGCGAGCTCCCGGCCGGCGAGCCGGCCCTGTCCAAGGCCGTCAAGGGCGCGCGCTACTCCGTCCGGCTCGAGTCGTCCGAGCAGGTGAACCGGGCGAGCGACGCACTCGCAGCGGGCTGGCGCGAATCGGTGCCGGCCCTGCGCGCGCTGTCGCTCGAGGCCGACGCTTCGGGGGCCAGCCTGTGCTTCGAGGTCAATCTCGACCAGGCGGCGGGAGAAACGGCCACCGCGAAGAAAGTCCTGGAAACCCTTCTGGCGATCCCGCCGGAGGCCCAGGCCTCGCTTTCGGTCGTCCGCGAAGCCACCCTCCTGCGCTGATGTCCTATCGCGTCACCGTCACCGCTCGCTTCGAGGCGGCGCACAACCTCCTCGACTACGAGGGCGGTCCCGAGCCGCTGCACGGGCACTCGTACCGGGTCGAGGCGGTGCTGGAGGCCGAGAAGCTCCAGCAGTACGACCTCGCTGTCGACTTCGTGACCGCCAGACGAGCCCTCGAGACGATCGCGAAGGAGCTCGACTACTCCTACATCAACGAGCACCCGGCGTTCGCCGGCCGCAACACGTCGGTCGAGAACCTGGCCCGGCACTTCGCCGAGCGGCTCGAGGCCTCGGGGGCCCTGGGCTGGGCGCGGGTCGCGGAAGTGACGGTCTGGGAAGGCCCGGAGAATCGGGCGACCTACCGGCCCCCCGCCCCGCGATAGACTCCGCCGCACGGAGGGGGTTGTCCTCGTGAGGCGACTGACGCCGATCTTCCTCGGCGTCGTCCCGTCCGTCCTGGCGGTCCATCCGGACGCCGTGATCACCATTACGAACACCAACGACTCTCGGACCTTCGGGCAGCGGTACCTGCTGCCGGCGCCTGCCTTCGGTGGCCGGCTCGAGCTTCTATAGAAGGAGGATCGATCCAGATGGCAGCGTTTCTGTACAACACCTTCGATTTCCCGTGACGCTGAACGTCCGGGAGATGTCGACCGACGCCGAGATCGCAGCGGCGTACCCGCTCGCGCGGCGGCTGCTTGACCGGATCTGGGAGGACACCTTTCTCGCCGAGGTCCGTCGCTAGGCATCCGGGGTATCGCCTCTACGGAGGGTTCGAGGACGGGCGTCTCGTCGCTCTCGCCGGCGTCCGCCGTTCACACACGCTGTCGTCCCGCGAGCATCTCTTCGTGGATGGCGGTGTTTATCGTAAGACTTTCAACCTGCAGTAGCGCGGTCCAGAAGGGGACACTCGGCCG
>CAVRRE010000017.1:0-385723 GCA_963723535.1 uncultured Acidobacteriota bacterium | reverse complement strand
TAATGGTCCCTCCCGAACGGAGCGCCAGGATGCTCCTGTGTCTGCCGAACGAACAGCAATAAGAATACCAATTCGAGGTCCAGGCCCGATGAAGGCTTGACCCCGAGGTTTGGGCCCTGTCAATCTGCGCCCCGCATGCGCCTTCTCCTGACGGGCAGCCGGGGTTACATGAGCACCGTAATGGCTCCCCTTCTGGGCGCGGCCGGGCACGAAGTCGTAGGCCTGGACACCGACTTCTACAGGACGTCCCACATTCCTAGCCGCCGGTTGCCCGAGCTACCCGACATTGCGCCGCCGACTTCGCGACGTCCACGCCGCGTCACCTCGAGGGCTTCGACGCGGTCGTCCAGTCTGGCGGCGCTCTCGAACGATCCGCTGGGCGATCTCAACCCGGAGGTTGACCCATGCGACGTCAACCATCGCGGGCTCGGTGCACCTGGCCCACGTCGACGAAGGCGGCAGGGCGTGCTCGCGGTTCGTGTTCTCGTCCTCCTGCAGCGACTACGGAGCCGCGGGCGGTGGCGATGGTGGGACAAGACCTCGCCGCTCCACCCCGGTCACGGCCTACGGCGTTTCCAAGGTGCGCGCCGAGGGAGAGACATTGCGGCGCTCGCCGACGATCCACCTCGAGCCCGACCTCTCTTACGCCCCGACCACGGCCTACGGCGTATCGCCCCGTCTCCGGTTCGACATCGTCCTCAACAACCTCGTAGGCGTGGGCCGTGACGACCGGCCGCATCCACTCTGAAGAGCGACGGCACGCCCTGGCGGCCGCTCATCCACATCGAGGACATCTCGCGCGCCTTCCCAGCCGTGCTCGAAGCGCCGCGCGAGGCCGTCCACGGCGAGGTCTTCAACATCAGGCGAACCGACGGAGAAACTTCCAGATCCGCCAGATCGCCGAGATCGTCGGCGCGAGACGGTGCCCGAACTGCCGGATGGACTTCGCCGAGGGCGCGGGCCCGGACACCCGCTCCTACCGCGTCGGCTTCAAAAGATCGCGCGCCGTCTCCCGCGCTCCGGCCGCAGTGGACGGTTCGCGCGGGCGCGCGCGAGAGCTCTACGAGGCCTTCCGGAAGAGCGGATCGGAAGAGCTGGACGAATTTGAAGGACCGAAGTACCGCCGTCCACGGCAGCCTTCGTGGGCTGCTTCTGTCGGGCCGGCTGGACGGAGCTGGCTGGAAGGCGAACGGATCGAACGCGGGAGACGGTCGCCGAAACGCAATCCGTCGGTGCGATTCACCAGCCCTATGGCCCGGTCGGGGCCGCTGTGGACCCCGCATCCGGACCAGGTGGAAACGTTCGAGACGGACGGATTTGCCGATCCTTTCGTAGCTCTTTCCATCCAGCCAGGCGAAAGCCCCCGTCTTCCCTGACGGGGTGCGAGGCCATACGCGCAGGCACCACTCGCTGATCGCCACCCAACCGCTCACCGGCTCAAGCGGATCGATCCTGCAGGTTTGGGAAGGTTCAGACACTCCGAATGGTTGGCACGCCGAGCATTCGCCGATCGCGAGTGTCTGAATGCCCAGTTCTTCGACTCGCGCCGAGAGCCTCCGGAGATCCTGGCCCCAATCAGATCCGAATCGTTGACGATCTTCTCCGGCGCCCGCACGACTTGCGAAAAGCTCGCGAGGTAGTCGGGATGCTCGAGACAGAGTAAAGCCCCAGCCAGCCCACCAGAACGGCGACCGCACCAGCGACGCGAGCCGGCGTGAGGACCGGGAACGCATGCAGACCGCCGACTGGCGACGATGCGGGAGGAGGAGCAGGTGAAATGGGAAGGACGTGGCGGACCCCGATATTGATGCGGCTGCTCATCGCTGCAGCGAGAATGGCGGCCGGCACAAGAGAGAGGTGCCAGGTTCTGCCACGATCGCGGCAGCGTAGACCGACGGAGGAAGAGGAGATGTCGAACGCGCCGGCCAGGGCAAGGAGTAGGGAACGAAATCGGGCTCTTGATCCAGGAGAACTAGACCGGGTAGATGATGCCCACCAGCCTCAGTCTGGAACTCGCCGAAGAAGAAGATCCGCGAATGGCCCCTCGCCTGATGTCTTCCGGACGTCGAGGATTCCGCGAATGAGTCCTGCAGGCAAATCCAGTGTCCAGGAGCCGATGGACCGCTGCCTTCAGCGTTCGCTCGGGGATTTCTCGAACCTCATCGACCTGAGCCCGCCGATCGGAGGCCGGAGAAGCTGGAGGTCTAAACGGTGGTTCACCCAGCCGCCGGTGACGGAAGCAGGGCGACACGGACGGCGAGGAACCCGGATGCCGCCGGACGACTGGCCGCGCGCGCGCTGAAGTGCCGGAGACGGCCGCTCGACCACCGAGACCGTGGACGCAGAACCAAGGCGACGCCGGCCGGCAGGAACAGACCGCCGAAAACTTCGTGGTAGCAGGCGAAAACCGTCGAGCAGCCCGAGGGCGACGGACGATCGGACCGACGGGACTTCCAGCCAGCGGACGAAACCGTACAGCGCCGCCACCACCGTGGCTCCGAGCGCCATATCCGTCGTGGCCAGACCGGCAAGCCGTGACCGAGAACGGGAGGCAGACAGGCGTACAGCCCGACCGCCACGGTGGCTGGAAGATCCCCAAAAAGACGGCGTGACCACAGCCAAACGATCCCGGCTCCGGCGACGAAAAGATCAACATCCCCGTGCGTGCGGTCCCAAGGTTTTTTCGGCTGATCACTTCTCCAGGCTCAGAACCCGATGGCCCTGGTGGTCGACCACACTCCCCTTCCCGGGTGAAAGCCGCTGGCTGAGTGGCTGCGGCCATTGGAACCCCACGGAAAAGCGGAAGTGCGGCGACGACTCGCGCCAGCGGGGGATGTTGATACTCGTCATGACACGAACGCCGTCAGCCAGGCCATCCCCGAACCGATGTGCGCAGGCTCGTCAACGGTGTGATGCAACTCGCTGTAGGTCAGGACGATCCTGAGGACGCCGAACGAAGTAATCGCCGCGAACGTTCCGGCACGTCGAGCCCGGGACCACCCAGACGGTTGCGAAACCTTCCGCTCAAGTTCGCTTACTGCCCACCTTAGTTTCGATGGTGAAGGCTAATGCAACAGTGCACTGCGATGAGCTTCCCGCGCACTCCGCCATATAGTCCGGTCGAGAATCGGCGAGCAATCGCGCCCGACGCCTACCCCCGCCCGATACCAGGGCCCGCGACCCATTCGGGTCTCTGCGCGAAGCCGTGCGATCGGCTGAGCGGGTGGGATGCAGTTGGAGCATGAAACCGAAGTGGATTGCCCTCTCCTCCTGATCGCCCTGCCGATGGCGGTGGCGATGGGGTGGGGCGCGATCTGGGGCTACCCCGTTTTCGACGACGCCTACTACCTCATGGCTATCCGCGAGGGGGCCGCGGGCGATCTCGCCGCGCAGCCTCGTGACCGTCCGGTCTACGGCGCTCTGCTCCAGGCGGCGGCTCTGACCTTCGGACGCGCGGAGGCGCCGTGCATCGCGCTGGCCGTCGATTTCTGGGCCCTGCTCGCCTGGCAAACCGATCGGCTCTGGGGGCGCCTGTTTCCGGAACAGGCCGAGGTGCTCTTCTCGCCGCGGCGCTGGCCTTCTCGCCTCTCCTCGTCGAGATTCAGTTCACGACGGTGACGACGATCCTTCCGATCACCCTACCCGTCACCTCTGCCTCGCGGCCGTCCTCCACCTCCTGGCCCGACGCCGGACGAGACCCTGCGGGACTGGGTTCTCGCGGCTGCGCTCGCGGCCCTCGCGGCGCTCGTGTCCGAGTCGCCATCGCGGCGGCCGCGGCCTCCGGGGCGCTCTTGCTCGGTCTCCGCCGCTTTCGCTGGGCGGTCGCGATCCCCCTCGGTCCGGCCTGGGATCGCTGGCGTTCCGGCTCCTCGCCGACATCAGCGCCGGCCGAAGGTCGACTCCGTCGCGCGTCTCGGGCAATCGCTCGGAAGGCTCTGGACGACGCTGTCGCTGTGGCTTTCGACGCTCGGGTACACGCTCGCCGGAGCGTACGGCCGGACGGTTTCCGTGTTTCGTCTCGACCCGAGCTCCCGGGGCACGTGGATCGCGGCCTTGGCGGACCCGCAGCGGCCGCCGGCGCCGCCGCCTGGCTTCGGGCACCGCCGGCGCTCGCCTCCGTCGCGCGAGCGCTCGAGGCGCCTCGCCGCCCTCGTTTTCGCCGTCGCCTCCGGGCTGTGCGTAATCGTGCTCTCCGGCAGCAACCCCTTGAGCGCCGATCCCTCCGCTCGCGCTATCGGCTGCCGGTTGTTCCCTTCGCCGTGGCCGCGACCTCGCTGCGCTCGACCGCGTCGTCCGGCCGAGATATCGCGCGGCCGTTTTCGCGTCGCTCGCCTTTCTGGCTTCCTGGCGGATCACCGACGGGGCGTTCCGGGCGCGCCGGGACAGCACCTCATGGAGGACGTCGGCCGCCAACTTCTCCCCCTCGTTCAAGGCTCGACGGCCTCGTCAGTCGGCGTGGTCCCCGATCTGCAGATGCTGGGCTGGAGCGACATCACGCCGAAGGTCACGAAGCGCTGGACCGACGAGGAATCCGCGCGCGTGCTGGTCCTGCCTCGCAGCGAGGCGGAGGAGTTCATCGGGCTCCGCCTCGCCTGTTTCAGCCCGGAGAGCATCGATCTCCGCGTGAAACGAGGTGTCGGAGTCCGGTTCGGCTCGCTCGACGTCCTGGTCTGGGTCCCCATCGGGAAGAACGGGGCGAGCGCGCCGGAACCGTATTGCCTGACGCCCGAGCTCTGACTGGCATCGCGGGGGTCAGGTGTTTCTCCCCCTAATACGAAGAACCTCGTACTAACTTCGTCGTATTAGTCGGGGGAGGGCCGACGAGCGATGACCCGACACTCCACGCCCCGCCCGACGGAGGCGGAGCTCGAGATCCTCGGAATCCTCTGGAAACACGGGCCTTCGACCGTCCGGACGGTCCACGAGAGTCTCTCGGCGTCCCGGGCGGTCGGATACACGACAGTGCTGAAGCTCCTGCAGATCATGGCGGAGAAAGGCCTCGTTCGACGCGACGAGACCGAGCGGGCCCATGTCTACGCGGCGTCGGCCCCGGCCGAGCGGACCCAGCGCCGTCTCGTGGCAGATCTTCTCGATCGGGCCTTCGCGGGCTCGGCGGCCCGGCTCGTCCAGCAGGCCCTGTCCTCGCGGCGCGCGTCCCCGGAGGAAATCGCCCGCATCCGGAAGCTTCTCGACGATCTGGAAAGGGGGAATCGCTCATGACGGCTGTCTTCGACGGGATCGCGCGCCTGGACGCGCGGACGCTCGCGTCGGCGCTCCTCCACTTTTTCTGGCAGGGAACGCTGGTTGCGGCTCTTCTCGCGTTCACGAACCTCCTGCTCGCGAGGGCGAGCGCCCGAGCGCGCTACGCGGCGGCGTGCGCGGCGCTTCTGGCGATGCTCGCCATGCCGTTCGCGACCGCGATCACGCTCGCACGCCCGCCCGCCGCCGCCATGGCGACCGGCTCGCTCGGGGCCGGCGGAACGTCCGACGCCGGGGCCGGGACGCCCTCCGGCGCCGCCTTCGGCGAATCCGCCGACGTCCTTTCGCGCTTCGCCCCGTGGATCGTGTTCGCCTGGCTCGCCGGCGTCGGCGTTCTCTCGGTGCGCGCCGCGGGCGGCTGGATCGTGGCAAGACGGCTCGCGCGGCGGGACACCCGACCCGTGCCGCCTCTCTGGGAGTCACGGGTTCGCGAGCTTTCCGCCCGACTCTCGATTCGCCGCCCCGTCCGGCTTCTCGAGTCTCTTCGCATCGACGTGCCCTCGGCGATCGGCGCCCTGCGGCCGGTGATCCTCCTGCCGGCGGGCATCGCGACGGGAATGACGGCGGAGCAGCTCGACGCCCTGCTCGCTCACGAGCTCGCTCACGTGCGGCGGCGCGACTTCCTCCTCAACCTCCTGCAGGTCGCCGCCGAGACGCTTCTCTTCTACCACCCCGCCGTCTGGTGGGTGTCCCACCGGATCCGCGTGGAGCGAGAGAACGCCTGCGACGATCTGGCCGTCGGGGCGACGGGGGACGCGGGCCGTTACGCTCGAGCCCTCGTTGCGCTGGAAGAGAACCGGCCCCCGCGAGTCTCGCCCGGGCTCGCCGTGGCGCTCTACGAACCCGGAGGCCCCGGCCGACTAAGAAACCGCATCGCCCGGCTCCTTCCTCCCGGCGACACGGAGCGTTCCTCGGCGCCGCGGCCCTTCGCGGCGATCGTTGCCCTCGGAGGAGCCCTCGCCATCGGGGCCGGATCCACGCTCGTGGCTCCGGCGCCTGCCGGAAAGACCCTCCCGCAGGCCGCGCCCGCTCCGACGGCGCCCTCGGCCGCTCCCGCACCGACCCCGAAACCCGCCCGGCCCTCCGCCGCCTCCCGACCGAAACGCGGGAACGGCGGGCTCTTGACGCCGGACCAGCTGGTTGCCTTCCGGATCCACGGCGTCACTCCGGAGTTCATCGACGCGATCGAGGCCCTCGGCTTCACGAAGCTGTCCGCCGACGACCTGATTGCGCTCCGGGTTCACGACGTCTCGGCCGAGCAGATCCGGCAGATGCGGGAGCTCTTCGGAACGATCTCGCTCGACGACTGCGTCGGCTTCAAGATCCACGGCGTCACCCCCGAGCTCGTCCGCGAGTTCCGAAGCCTCGGCTTCCCCGATCTCTCGGCCGACGACGCCGTCGCCTTTCGCATCCACGGCGTCACGCCCGAGTACGTTCGCGAAATCCGGAGCCTCGGCTACACGCAGATCGCCGCCGACGATCTGGTCGCCTTCCGCATCCACGGCGTCACGCCCGCCTACATCCGCTCGATCAACACCAGCGCCGGCGGCCGTCTGTCCGCCGACGACCTCATCGAAACCCGTATCGACGGCCAGGAAGAAGACGAGGAGGAGAACCCATGAGCCGCTCGACCGTCCGTTCCCGCCGCCTCTTCCCCGCGTTTCTTGCGCTGCTCCTGCTGGCGCCGGCCCTCGCCTTCGCTGGCCAGTCCGGCACGCCGGGTGTCTCCGGCCGCTGGCTCATCGACTTCAATCCCGACGGGACGATCGACCTCACGTTGAAGCGCCGCACCGAAGGGCGCGGTCACTGGAACTGGTCGAGCTCGCACGAATACCAGGTGAAGGATTTCGAGGGCCTCGCCCGTCCGGCGGAGGCCTCGGACGTCGCCGTGTCTTTCCGCCTGGTGCGCGACGCCGGGACGGTTGCCTTCGAAGGACAGCTCGACCAGGTCGGCGGATCCGGCCGCTTTTCGTTCTCGGCCAATCCGGAGTACCTCGCCGCCCTGAAGTCGATGGGCTATGCCGCGCCCGACGCGGACGAGACGTTCTCGCTCGCCGTGCACGACGTGAGCCGGGCGTTCATCCGCGAGCTCGACGAGCTCGGCTACCGGCGCGTTCCCCTGGACGACCTCCTCTCCCTGCGCATTCACGACGCCGGACCCGAGTTCATCCGCGAGCTCAAGGCTCTCGGGTACACCGGTCTTTCGACCGACGACCTCGTCTCGATGAGCATCCATGACGCGACTCCCGAGTACATCCGGGAGCTCAAGGCTCTCGGCTACGAGCGGCTCCCCGCCGACGAGCTCGTGTCCATGCGCATCCACGACGTCACGCCCCGCCTCATCCGGGAGCTCAAGGCGCTGGGATACGGCAGCCTCCCTCCGGACGAGCTCGTGTCGATGGCCATCCACGACGTCACGCCGGAGTTCGTCCGGGAGCTCAAGGCCCTCGGGTATTCCGCCCTGACGCCGGACGAGCTCGTGTCGATGAAGATCCACGACGTCACGCCCGAATTCATCCGCGGCCTGCAGGAGCTCGGCTACCGCGACGTCTCGGCGGACGAGCTCGTCTCGATGTGCATCCACGACGTCTCGCTCGAGTACGTCCGGAAGATGAAGGCCCGCTTCAAGGACGTCTCCGTGGACGATCTCGTCTCGATGAAGATCCACCAGAAATAGCGCGATCCGGGGGGATGGCCCCCCGCGCGGATCCGCACCGCCGATGTACGATACTTATTCCTACAACGCAATTCGGAAAGGACAGCGTGCTGAGCACGGGGCGCGACTCCATTGTTCTGCGCGAGCGGCTTCTCGCCGGCCTGCTGATCGCCGCTGGAGCGAGCCTGCGCCTCTGGCAGTATCTGGCGAACCGCTCATTGCGCGGCGACGAGGCGGCGCTGGCGGGAGCATTCTGCCCCGCTCCTACGCCGAGCTCTTGCAGCCGCTCGAGTACTGGCAGATCGCCCCGATCGGCTTTCTCTGGGCCGAGAAGTGCGCCACGTCCCTGTTCGGACACTCGGAGTACGCCCTCCGGCTCGTGCCACAGGCGGCCTCGCTGGCCTCCCTGTTCCTGTTCTGGTCGCTGTCGCGACGGGTCCTGCACGCGGGGACGGCACTGCTCGCACTGGCCATGTTCTCGTTCAGCCGTTGGTTGATCTTCTACTCTTCGGACGTCAAGCAGTACTCGACCGACGTCTTCGCCTGCACGTGGTTGCTCCTCGCCGCCGTCGTTTGTCTCGAGAACCCTCCCGGTCGGCGCCGGGCGATCGGGCTCGCCCTCGGGGGGTTCGCCGCGGGATTCCTCTCGCATCCGGCCCTGTTCGTAGCCGTCGGCGTGGCAGCCGTCGCTCTGGCCGCCTTCCTTCAGCGACGCGAGAGGTCTCTCGTGGTTATCGCGATGCTCAGCACGGTCTGGGCGATCGGGGCCGGGATCTCCGTGGCGTGGAGCTCAGGTTCGACCGATTCGGAGGCCCGACTCCTCCTGCCGAGCTACTGGGAGAGGCTCGGCGGCATGCCTCCGGCCGCGCGAGGCGGGGCGGGAGTTCCAGGATGGTTCGCCCGAGCGCTGCGCAGCGCAGGCGAATTCCTCGGGGACGCCTCGTTTCTTCCCGAGCGAGTCGATCGAGCGCTGGGGGTCGTTCTCGTTCTGGGGGCGATCGCAGGAGCGATCTGGCTCTGGCGCGCGAAGCCGGTTCCGGCGGCGTTTCTGGTGCTCCCCGTACTCGTGACAGCGGCCGGCGCTGTCGCTCACCGCTACCCGTTTTCCGGCCGGCTGATCCTGTTTCTCTTCCCGTCGTTTCTCATCAGCATCGCCGCGGCCTTCGAGTGGACCTGGCCTTCCCGACCGGCCTGGGTTCGCGCGGCCTCGACGATCGGAGCCGCAGGTCTGGCTTCGATCTTCGCCATAAGGTCGGTCACCCTCGTCCCCGAGCACTTCGAGGAGCTCCGGCCCGTTCTTCAGCAGGTGCGGGATCGGTCGAACGAGGTCCCGACGGAGTACTGGGTCTATTCGTCCGCCGACAAGGCGTTTCGCTACTACTCGGCGACGCTCGCGCTGCCTCGGGCTCCCTCGAGGTACGTCTGTCGCGCGCCCGACCTGTGGCCCCACTACGTTTCGCAGGTCGAGCTCTTGGATCCAGGCTCGCGCGTCTGGGTGATCCTGTCGCACCTCCGCGACGAGGAAGCCGCGTTCATTCGCGCCAGCTTCGACGTCTTCGGGACGCGGGAAGCGCAGATTCAGGGGGCCGGTGCGGCCGCGTACCTCTACACAATGAAGTCGCCGGACCCCGAAGCGGTCGCCGCGCTCCGCCAATCGATTCCTCAATCGAAACGTGCGGGAGCACTGGAATGCCTGGAGGAGCGGAAGTTGCGCTATCTCCGCCGAATCCGGGGCCCGTCGGCAGCCCGAGGCCCTGACCCTCCCTTCCAGAGGCGGCCGTCCGAAATCGAACAGTCGCATCCCGGAGACGGTCACGGTGCCGTTTCGACTCGCCGCGGCGCCCCGTGTTTTCAAATGTTTAGGCCACACCCGCGCTGGCACGGTTCTCGCCTTGCTCCTTGACCGTGGACATCATCCGCGAGGACGTCGCCGAGAAGAAACGGAAGAAGCGGATCGTCATGGCGGCCGCCGGCGCCGGGGCGATCCTGCTCATCACGCTCGGCCTGTCGCGTCTGAAACCCGCCGCTCCGACCGTCGAGAAGTCGACGGTCTGGATGGACACCGTCAAGCGCGGCCCGATGGTGCGCCAGGTGCGCGGCCCCGGGTCGCTCGTCGTCGAGTCTTCCGGGATTCGAGTGCTTTCTGCCGCAACCGAAGGCCGCGTCGAGCGTCTCCTTCTTGAGCCGGGTGCCCTCGTGCAGCCGGACACGGTGATACTCGAAATGTCGAACCCCGAGCTCCAGCGCGACGCGCTCGACGCCGAGGCGGCCTTGAAGGCCGGCCAGGCCGAGCTGATGAACACGCGCGTCAAGGTGCAGCGCGAGATGCTCGACCAGAAGGCGCAGGCCGCTTCTGTGGAATCCGACTACCACCAGGCCGAGCTGCAGGCGCAAACCAATGAAGGCCTCTACAAGGAAGGCCTCGTCGCGTCGCTGCTCCTCAAGCTCTCCCAGGTGCGCGCCGATGAGCTCGAGACGCGCAACGCCCTCGAGAAGGAGAGGCTCGCGATCGCCGCGGATGCCGCGAAGGCGCAGCTCGAAGCCGCCGAAGCGCACTTCCATGCAGCTCAAGGTCTCGGCCGATCTCATGCGGTCTCAGCTGGAGGCGCTCAAGGTCCGCGCGACCATCCCGGGTGTCCTCCAGGAGATCCCGGTCCAGGTCGGCCAGCTCACGCAGCCCGGGACGATGCTCGCCAAGGTCGTCCAGCCGAAGAAGCTCAAGGCTCAGCTGAAGATCGCCGAGACGCAGGCCAGGGACATCGCCATCGGCCAGCCGGCGGCGATCGACACGCGCAACGGCATCGTGCCGGGCAAGGTCTCGCGCGTCGACCCCTCGTCGCAGAACGGCACCGTCACCGTGGACGTGGCCCTCGAGGGCGAGCTGCCGCTGGGCGCGCGTCCGGACCTCTCCGTCGACGGCACGATCGAGCTCGACCGGCTGAAGGACGCTCTCTACGTCGGGCGGCCGGCGTTCGGCCAGGAGAAGAGCCTCGTGGGCCTCTTCCTCGTCAACGAGGACGGCGACGAGGCGACCCGCGTCAAGGTGAAGCTCGGCAAGAGCTCGGTCAACACGGTCGAGATCGTCGAAGGACTCAAGCCGGGGGATCGCGTGATCCTCTCTGACATGAGCGCGTGGGATGCGCACGATCGCGTGCGCTTGAAGTGATTTTCATAACGGGATGGGGGAAAACCGCATGAGCTCGAACGGACACCCGGTCATCAAGCTCGACGCCGTCACGAAGGTCTTCTTCACGGACGAAGTCGAAACGCACGCCCTTTCGGGCGTGCACCTGGAGATCGCCCACGGCGAGTACGTATCGATCGCCGGGCCCTCGGGCTGCGGCAAGTCGACGCTGCTCTCGCTGCTGGGCCTGCTCGATTCGCCCACCGAGGGCAAGTACTGGCTCAACGGCAAGGCCGCGGAGGCGCTGACGCTCTCGGAGCGCGCCCGCATCCGCAACCGCGAGATCGGCTTCATCTTCCAGTCGTTCAATCTGATCGGCGACCTTTCGGTCTACGAGAACGTCGAGCTGCCGCTGACCTATCGCGGCATGCCGTCGCACGAGCGCAAGAAGCGCGTGCAGGAATCCCTCGAGAAGGTCGGGATGGCGCACCGCATGAAGCACTTCCCCTCGCAGCTCTCGGGAGGCCAGCAGCAGCGCGTCGCCGTGGCCCGCGCGATCGCCGGCTCGCCCCTGATCCTGCTCGCCGACGAGCCGACCGGCAACCTCGACTCGGTCAACGGCGAGGCCGTCATGAACCTCCTCCAGGACCTCCACCGCGCCGGCGCGACGATCTGCATGGTCACGCACGACCCGCGCTTCGCCAAGCACGCGGGCCGCACCATCCACCTCTTCGACGGCCGCGTCGTCGAGGAGGAGAAGGGCGAGGAGCGCGCGCACTCCGAGGAGGAACTGAAGGAGAGCGGCTACCGGGTGAGCTGATGGGCGCCCTCGTCCAGGACGCCCGCTACGCGTTTCGGTGGCTCGCCGGCGACCCCGCGACGTATGCCGCGGTCTCGGCGCTGCTGCTTCTGGTCTCCGCCGCCGCCTGCTGGATCCCGGCGCGGCGCGCCACCCGCGTGGATCCGGTGACGGCGCTGAGGAGCGAGTGATGCACGAGCTCCTGTCCGCCTTCGAACGACAGGAGTGACCGTGCTGCAAGACCTCCGCTACGCCCTGCGATCGCTTCGGAAGAACCCGGGCTTCACCGCCGCCGCGGTCCTGACCCTCGCCTTCGGGATCGGCGCGAACACGGCGATGTTCTCGATCCTCGACCAGGTGGCGCTCCGCAAGCTTCCCGTCCAGGACCCCGACGCGCTCGTGGTGCTCGATGGGCCCGGGCCTTACCGGGGCGCGGGTCATCAGAACTCGAGCTTCTCGACCCCGTTCTCCTACCCGATGTACACGGACCTGCGGGACCAGGCGACGACGGTCTCCGGAATGCTGGCGCGCTTCCCCACCGGCGTGACTCTCGGCGACGGCAAGACGACGCGCATCGCCAACGCGGAGATCGTCTCGGGCAACTACTTCGACCTCCTCGGCCTCGCGCCCGCCGCCGGACGCCTGCTCCACGCGACCGACGACCGGACGAAGCTGCAGCATCCCGTGGCGGTCCTCGGCTGGACGGCGTTCCAGCGCGACTTCGGAGGCAGCCCCTCGGCGATCGGCCAGACCGTCCTCGTCAACGCGCAGCCCATGACGATCGTCGGCGTCGCGCCCAAGAACTTCCGCAGCGTCCAGGTCGGGTTCGTGCCCGACGTCTACGTCCCGATGGCGATGAAGCCCGCACTGACGCCGGGCTGGGACGCCCTGGACGACCGGCGGACGCGCTGGATGGACATCGTCGCGCGACTCAAGCCGGGAGTCTCCCGCGAGCAGGCGCTCACCGAGCTCGACCTGATCTACCGGAGGATCGTCGATCAGGAAGTCGCCGAGATAACCGACCTGTCAGCGGCTTCCGCCGAGCGGATCCGCGCGAAGCACCTGGTCCTCCATCCCGGCGCGCGCGGCCGCTCCGACCTGCGCGGCGATTTCTCGAAGCGGCTCGCGGCGGTCTCGGCGCTCGTCCTTCTGGTGCTGCTGGTCGCCTGCGCCAATCTCGCGAACCTGCTCGCGGCCAAGACGGCCGGACGCCAGCGGGAGCTGGCCGTCAAGACGGCGCTCGGCGCTCCGCGTGGCCGGCTCGCGCGCGACCTCCTCCTCCAGAGCGCGCTTCTGGCCCTGGCCGGCGGGGCGCTGGGGCTGCTGCTCGCCGAGTCGCTCCTCGGGGCCGCGATTCGGGTCCTTCCCTTCGACCGCGTGGCCGACGCCTTGAGCGCCCGGACCGACTGGCGCGTGCTGGGTTTCGCGTTCGCCGCCTCGGCCTTCTCGGGTCTCCTCTTCGGGCTCGTCCCGGCGCTGGAGCTCTTCGGCTCCGATCTCTCGCCGAGGCTGCGCGAGGAGTCGGGCGGCGCCGTGGGCGGCCGGAGGTCGGCGCGCTGGCGCCGGGCCCTCGTCGTCGGACAGGTGGCCCTTTCGGTCGTGGTCCTCGCCGCGGCGGGGCTGTTCACGCGGAGCCTCCAGCGGCTCCTCTCGATCGACCCCGGTTTCGAGGTCGACAACGTCGTGACCTTCGCCGCCGCGCCGGAGCTCTCCGGCTACTCGCCGGAGCGGTCCCTCGAGTTCTTCGAGAGGCTCGAGGAGAGGCTCCGCGCGCTGCCGGGCGTGGAAGGCGCCGCGATGCTCGACAACGCGCTGCTCGCCAACTCCGACTCCTCCTCGACCGTGCGCGTCGACGGCTACGAGGCCGCCGAGGGCGAGGACATGAACCTTCCGCTTCTACGACGTCAGCCCGGGCTACTTCGACGCGCTGCGCGTCCGCGTCCTCGCCGGCCGGACGTTTCGGCCGAGCGACCGGGCGGGGACTCCGCTCGTCGCGGTCATCAACGAGGTCACGGCGAAGAAGTACTTCCCGAAGGGCGACGCCGTGGGGCGCCGGCTCGCCCGGCGCCGCGACGAGGACAAGTGGATCGAGATCGTCGGCGTCGTCCGCGACGGGCCGATGTCGTCGCTCACGGAACAGACGCCGCGCGGCGTGTATCTCCCCGTGGCCCAGGACTACGTGCGCGGCGGCATGAACTTCTACGTGCGCGCCGCCGACCTCGGGCCGGTCGTTCCGGCGATTTCCCGCGTCGTCCGCGAGCTCGATCCGCTGGTTCCGGTCGTCGACCTCCGCACGCTCGAGACCCAGGCCGAGATCTCCCTCTTCACCGAGCGGATGGCGGCGGCGCTTTCGACCGCGTTCGCCGCCCTCGCGACGTTCCTCGCGGCCCTCGGCCTCTACGGCGTGCTCGCTCTCACTGTGACGGCCCGCCGGCGCGAGCTGGGCGTGCGCATGGCCCTCGGCGCCGACCCCCGCTCCGTCGCCGGCCTCGTGATCCGCGACGGGCTCCGGCCCGTGGCCTGGGGCCTCCTTGCTCGGCGCGGCGGTGGCGATCCCGGCCGCGTTCGTCCTGAAGAGCCTCCTCGAAGACGTACGCCCGCTGGACCTTCCGACGCTCGTGGCTGTGCCGCTTCTCTTGTCGGCCGCGGCGCTCCTGGCGTGCTGGCTGCCGGCCCGGCGCGCCTCCCGGATCGATCCCATGACCGCCCTGAGGAGCGAATGATGCACGACGTCCGATATGCCCTGCGCAGCCTGTTCCGCAGCCCCGCGATGACGGCGCTGAAAGCCGAGTAGGAGGACGCATGGGCGCTCTGGCGCAGGACCTCAAATACGCCTTCCGGACGCTCGCGAAGAGCCCCGGCTTCACGCTCACGGCCGTGGCGACGCTCGCGCTGGGCATCGGCGCCAACACCGCGATCTTCAGCGTCATCCAGGGCGTGCTCCTCGCTCCGCTTCCCTACCCCGAGGCCGGCCGCCTGGTCGCGCTCGAAGTCAACCTCTCGGCCCCCGAGCTCTCGGATCTGCGGGCGGCCACGCGCTCCTTCGACGCCATGGGAGGCGCTTCGCCGATGGCGTTCGATCTGACCGGCGCCGGAGAGCCCGCGAAGCTCGAGGCTGCGCTGGTGGCGGGAGAGCTCTTCGAGGCCCTCGGCGCCCGCGCCGCGCTCGGGCGCACCCTCGGCCGCCGGGACGACATCCCGGGCGGCGACCGCGTCGTCGCGCTGTCGTACGGCTTCTGGCAGAGCCAGTTTGCCGGGGACCGCGCGATCGTCGGCCGGGCGATCACGCTGGGAGGCGCCCCCTACACGGTCGCCGGCGTGCTCTCTCCGGAGTTCCGGCTCCCGGACATTCCGGCCGACGTCTTCACGCCCATCCAGGTCGCGTATCCGAAGGCCGCGCAGGCCCGCGGGGCGCACATGCTGCGCGCCGTCCTGCGTCTCGCGCCGGGCGTCTCCCCGGCGGCCGCGCGCGGAGATCTCGGCGCGGCGATGAAGCATCTCGCCGCGACGCACCCCGACGAAGACAAGTATCTGCGTCCCGATTTCGTTCCGCTGCTCGAAGGGATCGTCGGCGAGAGCCGGCGGCCGCTCTGGATCCTCGGGGGCGCCGTCGGCATGGTGCTGCTGATCGCCTGCGCGAACCTGGCCAACCTGCTCCTCGCCCGGGCCTCGGCCCGCCGCGGCGAGCTCGCCGTCCGCACCGCCCTCGGCGCGAGCCGCGGACGGCTCGTGCGGCAGATCCTGACGGAGAGCGTCGTGCTCTCGGTCGCGGGCGGGGCCTGCGGCATCCTGCTGGCGTCCTGGGGCACGCAGCTTCTGCTGACCGCGATGCCCGACGCCCTGCCCCGCCTCGAAGGCGTCGGCATCGACGGACGCGTCGTCCTCTTTACCGCCGCGATCTCGTTTCTGTCGGGCCTCGTCTTCGGGATTCTTCCCGCCTGGAAGGCCTCGAGCCGCGGGTTCGCTCCGGGGATGGCCGGTCCCCGGGGCCAGGGCGGAGTCACCTCGGGCCGGCTGCGCGACGCGTTCGTCGTGGCGGAAATCGCCGTGGCCATGGTGCTCCTCGTCGGCGCCGGACTGCTGCTTCACGGTCTCTGGCGCCTCCATGCGGTCCGACCCGGCTTCGCGACGGCGGGCGCGGTCGCGGCGCGGCTCGACCTGCCCGAGTCTCGGTACCTCGAGATCCCGGCGCAGACGCGGTTCCGCGAGCGGGTTCTCGCGGAGCTCAACGGCGTTCCGGGAGTCGCCGCCGCGATGGTGAGCGAGGTGCCGCTGACGGGCCAGGCGCTGAACCACAACGTCCTCATCGAGGGCCGGCCGCCGATCGTGATCGGCGACGAGCCCGAGCTCTACTCCCGGAGCGTCATGGGCGACTACTTCGGCGTGATGGGCATCGCGCGGAAAGCCGGCCGCGACCTCTCGCCGTCGGACCGGGCGGGAGCGCCACTCGTCGGCGTCGTGAACGAGAGCTTCGCCCGGCAGTACTTCCCCGGACAGAGTCCTGTCGGCGCCCGCATTCGCTGGGCCCGCCAGGAGGAAGTGCAGTGGATCGAGATCGTGGGCGTCGTCGGAGACGTCCGGCACTTCGGCCTCGCCCGTAGCGACGAGCCCGCCGTTTACACGCCCTACGCGCAGTCGTCCCAGCCGTGGAAGCGCTGGATGGAAATCGTGGTCCGCGGCCCGCGCGGCGACGCCGGGCTCGCCGCGCTCCTGCGCGAGAAAGTCCACGCCGTGGATCCCCTCATCCCGGTCCCCGGCGCGCGCTCGCTCGGGTCCATCGTCACGTCGTCTCTCGGAAACGAGCGCTTCCGGACGCAGCTTCTGGCCCTGTTCGCCGGGCTGGCCCTGCTGCTCGCCTCCGTGGGTATCGCCGGTGTCATGAGCCAGTCGGTGAGGCAGCGGACGGCGGAGATCGGCGTCCGCATGGCGCTCGGAGCCGAGCCCCGCCGCGTCGTCGGAGGGCTTCTCGCCGAGGGCATGCGCCTGACGGCCCTCGGCCTCGCGATCGGAACCGCCGGCGCGCTCGCCGTGAGCCGCGTGCTCGCGAGCTTCCTCTATGGCGTCGGCGCCGCCGATCCGGCGACCTATGCGGCGGTGGCTCTTCTGCTCGCGGCGTGCGCCGCGCTGGCCTGCTGGATCCCGGCGCGGCGCGCGGCGTCGATCGATCCGATGCGGGCGCTGCGGTCGGAGTGAGAACGATGGCGACTGTGCTCCAGGACCTGCGTTTCGCCGCCCGGTGGCTCCGGAAGAATCCGGGTTTCACCGCCGTGGCCGTCGCGACTCTGGCTCTCGGCATCGGCGCAGCCCTGCGGGCGGAGTGAAGGAGGCCTCCATGCGCACTCTCGGTCAGGACCTGCGTTACGCCGTCCGGATGCTCGCGAAGTCGCCCGGGTTCACGCTCATCGCCGTGGCGACGCTGGCGCTGGGCATCGGCGCGAACACGGCGATCTTCAGCGTCGTGCGGGCCGTGATCCTGCGCACGCTGCCCTACCCCGCGCCGAGCGAGCTCGTGGTGACGAGCGAATTCCACGAGCGCTCCGGCGAGATGGGCATCGCCTGGCCGAACTTTCTCGACTGGCGGGAGCAGGTGCGCTCGATGCGCACGCCGGCGGGATATCGGCTGACGCGCTGGAACGTGAGCGGCACCCGCGAGCCCGAGCTCCTGCGAGGCGCCCAGATCTCGCCGCCGTTTCTCGCGCTTCTCGGCGTCCGGCCCGTTCTCGGCCGCGACTTCCAGGCCGCCGACGATCGGCCCGGCGCCGAGGCGACGGTGATCCTGTCGCACCAAACCTGGAAAAAGCGGTTCGGCTCCGACCCATCGATCCTCGGGCGCCCGATCCAGCTCGACGCGATGCCCTACGTGGTCGTGGGCGTGCTCCCCGCCGGGTTCTCCTTCTTCCCGGAGACGGTCGACCTCTACACGCCCATCGGTCTGAATGGCGCAATCCCGGGCTGGCTCGAGCGCGGAAATCACTCCGGGATGCGGGCCCTCGCGCGGCTGGCCCCGGGCGCGAGCCTCGAATCCGCGCGGGCGGAGCTCGGCGGAATCATGCGCGACCTCGAGAAGGCGTATCCACGGACCAACACGGGTCAGCAGGCCCGGATCCAGCCGCTGACGGACGCCCTCTTCGGCGAATTCCGAGCGACGCTCTGGACCCTCCTCGGCGCGGTCGGCCTGGTACTCCTCATCGCCTGCGCCAACGTCGCGCACCTTCTCCTCGCGCGGGCCGCCGCCCGGCAGAGAGAGTTCGCGATCCGCCTCGCGCTCGGCGCGGGACGGCGCCGGATCGTCCGGCAGCTGCTGACCGAGAGCTTCCTGCTGTCCGTGCTCGGCGGCGCCCTCGGTGTCGTCCTTGCGGCCTGGATCCTGAACCCGCTCCTGGCCCTCGCGCCTTCCGAGATCCCGCGGCTCGGCGACACGCGTATCGACCCGATGGTCCTGCTCTTCACGCTCGGAGCGTGCATGCTGACGGCCACGCTCTTCGGCCTCGCTCCCGCGGCCCAGGCGTCGCGCCCCGACCCTCAGTCCGCCCTGCGCGACACCGGTCCGGGCGCGACCGGCAGCCGCACCCGCCAGGGCCTGCGCAGGGCGCTCTTCGTCTCCGAGGTGGCCCTTGCGTTCGTTCTCGCCGTGGGCTCCGGGCTTCTCCTCCGCAGCCTCATTCGCGTCCAGAGGGTTCCGCTCGGCTTCGAGCCCGAGGGCGTCCTCAGCCTGACAGTTCTGCTGCCCGACAAGGGCTACGAAGAAGAGGACGTGCGCTTCCGGTTCTACCAGAGATCCCTCGAGGAGATTCGCCGCCTGCCAGGAGTGGAGTCCGCGGGCGCAACGCTCTGCGCTCCCCTCGAAGGCCGCTGCTGGGGCTCGGTCTACATGGTCTCGGACCGGCCGATGCCGCCGCCGACCGACATCCCAAGCTCCGCGTTCAACGTCGTCGATCCAGGGTACTTCGCGACGCTGCGCATTCCGCTGCTCGCGGGACGGTTCTTCACCGAGGCCGACCGGGCCGACTCCGCCAAGGTCGTGATCGTCAACGAGAGCTTTGCGAAGCGGTGGTGGCCCAACGAGAGCCCTCTCGGCAAGCGCGTCAAGCAGGGTTTTCCCCAGGACGACAGACCTTTCCGCGAGATCGTCGGCGTGGTCGGCGACGTCGCGCAGGAGGGACTGGACCTGCCGGTGGAGACGGAGGTCTACCTGCCGCTCGCGCAGGACTCCGATACGTCGATCGCCTTCGTCGCGCGCACCGCGTCCGATCCGATGTCGCTCGCGCGGGCCGCGACCGCCGCTATCCACCGCGTCGACCCCAACCAGTCGGTCTCGTGGGTTCAGCCGCTCACCAAGTTGGTCGTCGAATCCGGCGCGCGCCGAAAGTTCACGACCCTTCTCCTGGTCCTCTTCGGCGCTCTGGCCCTGATCCTCGCCTCGGTCGGCATCTACGGCGTCGTGTCCTACGGCGTGTCCCAGCGCACGCGCGAGATCGGCATCCGCACCGCTCTCGGTGCCGGGCCGCGCGAGGTGCTGCGCCTGGTCTTCGCGCAGGCCCTCCGCCTCGCGGCGGTCGGCCTCCTCGTCGGAGGCGCGGGCGCAATCCTGCTGACCCGTTTCCTCCAGAGCCTCCTCTTCCAGACGCCGCCGTTCGATCCCTCGACCTTCGCGGGCGTCGGCGTTCTTCTGACGGGCGTCGTGCTCCTGGCGTGCGCGAATCCCGCGCGCCGCGCCCTCCGTGTGAACCCGACCATCGCGCTGAGGTCGGAGTGAGACAAAGTGCGTGTTCCTCCAGGAGCTGCGCTACGCTCTGCGGTCGCTCCGCAAGAGCCCGGATTCGCCGCCGCCGCGATCGGGACGCTGGCCCTCGGCGTCGCGGCGAGCGCCGCGGTCTTCTCGATTCTCCATGCGGTCGTTCTCGTCGCCGCTGCCCTACCGCGCAGCCCGACCGCCTCGTGGCCGTTTGGGAGGTCATGGAGGATGGCCGGCTCTGGCGTCCCGCACCGGCCACGTTCCGCTCCTGGCGGGAGCAGGCCCGGAGCTTCGAGAGCCTCGCGGCCTTCGGCGGAGCGACCTGGACCCTGACGGGCGACGGCGGCCCGGTCTCGCTGCGCGGATCGCGCGTGACCTCGAACTACTTCGGCGTCCTCGGAGTCGTTCCCGTCGCTCGGCCGCGTGTTTCTCCCCGAGGATGAGACCGCGGCGCAGCTCCCGTCGTCGCCCTGAGCCACGCGCTCTGGGTCTCGCGTTTCGGCGCCGATCCGTCGATTCTGGGCCGACCCCTCGCCCTCGGAGACAGGACCTACACGGTCGTCGGCGTGATACCGCCGGCGCCGTATCCCGGCTCCGGCACTGACGATCGGGCAAGCTCGACTTCGGCCCGGACGAGCCCCAGTTCTTCGTGCCCGCGGCGCTCGAGGGCAGCGGGGCGCCGGGCGGCCGGAGCTACGTTCTCGGAGTCGATCGGCCGTCTCCGCGACGGCATCCCGATGGAGGCTGCCCGGCAGGAGATGTCGGCGCTCGCCCGGCGCCTCCACGGGGACGATTCCGCGAGCCGCGGCGTCGACGCGCGTCTCGCGCCGCTCGCGGAAGAGACCTCGGGCGCGATGCGGCCCGCGCTCTGGATCCTCTTCGGTGCCGTGGGATTTCCTCCTCGCGATCGGCTGCGCGAACGTCACGAGCCTCGAGCTCGCCCGCGCCGAGGCTCGCGGGCGAGAGCTCGCACTGCGCGCCGCGCTGGGCGCGAGCCGCCGCCGGGTGGCGGCGCAGATCCTGCTCGAGTCCCTGCTCGTCGCCGCGGCGGCCTGCGCGCTGGGAGTGCTCCTCGCGGTCTGGGCGCTCCCGGTCCTGGTGGCCCTCATGCCCCGCGAAGTGCCCCGCCTCGCGAACGTCCGCCTGCACGGGGGCGTCCTCTTCTTTTCCGTCGCCATCTCCGCCGCGGCGGGCGTCGCCGCGGGGCTCGTTCCCGCCCTCCGGGCCGCGCGGGCGGGCGGTTCGCGGCGTCTCTCGGAGCTCGGCCGGGGCGCGACCGCCGCGCCGGCCGGCCGCCGCGCGCTCCGCCTCCTCGTGCTCGGCGAGACCGCGATCGCCGTCCTGCTCGCCTCGGGAGCGATCCTTCTGACGCGCAGCTTCCTCGCCCTCGCCCACGTCGACCCGGGCTTTCGCTCCCTCGAGACCACGGTGGCCCACTTCGGCGTGCCCCGCGCCCGTTACCGCACGCCGGCCGACGTCACCCGCTTTCACGACACGCTGCTCGCCCGCGTCCGGTCGCTCCCCGAGGTCGAAGCCGCTTCGCTCGCGTACAACCATCCGCTCGAAGCGCACTGGATCGGCGGAGGGCGAGTGGTCGGGGGGCGACTCGCCCGCTGCGGGAGGCGAACCGTCTCCGCGTGGTTTCGGTCGGTCAGCGAGGACTACTTCCGCTCGGTCGGCGTCCCGCTCGTCACCGGACGGGACTTCGCCGCCTCCGACGATCTCGCTCATCCGGCCGTCGCAATCGTGAACGAGGCTTTCGTCCGGGCAAACTTCCCAGACGGCCGGGCGCTCGGCCGGCTGGTCGAATCCGGAGACGCGGCCTCCTGGTGGGGAGAAGGGATGCCGACGCGCTTCGAGATCGTCGGCGTCTCCGCCGACGTGCACTTCCTCGGCCTGGATCAGCCGACGGCGCCGGCCTATTACCTTCCGGCGCGGCAATTTCCGATCGAGGACATGAACCTCCTCGTTCGCGGCCCGAACGCCGACGCGCTCGCGCCGGCGCTTCGCCGCGCGTTCGCCGAGCTCGACCCCAGGATCGCCTCTCCAGAGCCTGTCGACCCTCTCGACGTTCCGCGACGCGGCGCTCGCCCCCTCCCGCCTCGCCATGCGGCTGATGCTCGTCTTCGGAGGCGTCGCCGTGGCTCTGGCGATGCTCGGCGTTTACGGGCTGCTCTCCTACGTCGTGGCGCTCCGGCGCAAGGAGCTCTCCATCCGCATCGCGCTCGGGGCGACGGACGCCGCAGGTCCTCTCGACCGTCCTCGGCGAATCCGCCCGCCTGGCCGCGGCCGGCGGATTCCTCGGCATCGCGGGAACGCTCGCTCTCTCCCCTCTGCTCTCACGCGTCCTCTTCGGCGTTGCGGCAACCGATCTCGGCTCGCCGCTGGCGGCCGCCCTGGCGCTCTTCGTCGTCACTCTCCTGGCGAGCGGCCTCCCCGCGCGGCGAGCCGCCCGCATCGCGCCCACCGAAGCATGAAAGGCGATAGACATCGAATGATTCAGCTCTCCAACCTCGAAAAGTCTGTCGCGAGCAAGGCCGGCCAGATCTTCCTGCTCCGCCGCATCAACCTCACGATCGCACCCGGCGAGTTCGTGACGATCATGGGCCCCTCGGGCGCCGGCAAGTCGACGCTGCTCTCGATCCTCGGAATGCTCGACCACGACTGGACGGGCGAGTTCCGGCTGCTCGAGCATGACGTCCACCGGATGAAGCCCCGGGAGCGCATCGATCTCAACAAGAAGTACGTCGGCTTCGTCTTCCAGCAGTACCACCTGCTCGACAACCTGACGGTGGCCGAGAACCTCGACATCCCGCTCTCCTACCGGAACGTCAAGGCCGCGGAGCGGGCGGGGATCGTGGCCGACACGCTCGACCGCTTCCAGATCGTCGGCAAGAAGGATCTCTTCCCCAATCAGCTCTCGGGCGGCCAGCAACAGCTCGTCGGCGTCGCCCGCGCCCTCATCGCGAAGCCGAAGCTCCTGCTGGCCGACGAGCCCACCGGAAACCTGCACACGGACCAGGGGCGCGAGATCATGCGCCTCTTCAAATCCCTCAACGACGAGGGCATGACCATCATCCAGGTCACGCACTCCGAGGAGAACGCCTCCTACGGCGATCGGATCGTGCGTCTGCGCGACGGCTGGATCGTGAACGACTAGGAAGGTTCCCATGGCCGGATTTCTTCAGGACCTGCGCTTCGCGGCTCGGACACTTCGGAAGAGCCCGGGCTTCGCCGCCGTGGCGATCGCGACGCTCGCGCTCGGGATCGGCGCCAACACCGCGATCTTCTCGGTGCTCGACGCCGTCCTCCTGCGGCCGCTTCCGTATTCGGACGGCGAGCGCCTCGTGATGCTCGGCGAGGCGGACGCCAAAGGAGACACGCCCGGCAACGTGAGCTTTCCGACTTACGAAGATCTCCGCGACCGGACCCGGACGTTTGCCGCAATCGCCGCCGTCCGTTTGTGGCAGCCGACGCTCGTCGCCGACGGAGTCGCCGAGCGCATTCCGGCGATGCGGGTGAGCGCGAATTTCTTCCCCATGCTCGGCGTCGCGCCGTCGCTCGGCCGGAGCTTCCTTCCCGAGGAGGACCGTCCGGACTCCTGGCACGTCGTGCTCCTTTCCGACGGGCTCTGGCGCCGCAGCTTCGGCGCCGATCCCGCCGTCGTCGGCCGGACCATCCGGATGAACGACCAGTCCTACCGAATCCTCGGCGTGATGCCTCCCGACTATCAGCCCCTCGTCTCGGCGCGCTTCTACCAGCGGGCCCAGATGTGGGCGCCGATCGGCTACGACCGAAAGCACGACTCCGCGTGCCGAAGCTGCCAGCACCTGAAGGCCATCGGCCGCCTCGCGCCCGGCGTGTCGCTCGGGGCGGCCCGCGCGGACCTGGATCGGGTCCGCGGCCAGCTCGCCCGAGAGTACCCCGACGATTACGCGGGCGGCGGGATGGCCGCGGTTCCCCTGGCCCGGGTGCTCACGGCCGGAATGCGGGCGCCGCTGCTCATTCTTCTCGGCGCCGTGGGCTTCGTCCTCCTCATCGCCTGCGCCAATGTCGCCAACCTCACGCTCGCGCGCTCGCTGCAACGCGCGCCCGAGATGGCGATCCGGGGAGCGCTTGGCGCGAGCCGCGGCCGCCTCGTCCGACAGCTGCTCGCCGAGAGCGTCCTCCTTTGCGGGCTCGGCGGCGCACTCGGGTTGTTCCTCGCCTCGACGCTCCAGGGTACGCTCCTGCGCCTCGCGCCCGTCGCGCTGTCTCGCCTGGACCAGGCCACGATCGACCTGCGCGTCGTCGGCTTCGCGTTCCTCGCGTCGTTCGCGGCAGTGTTCCTCTCCGGCGGCCTGCCCGCCCTGCGCGGCGCCGCTCTCTCGCTGGCGCCGGTCCTGGGTTCGGGGGCGCGCGGAAGCTCCGGATCGGAGTCGACACTCCTGCGCAGGGCCCTGACCGTGGCCGAGCTCACGATCGCTCTCGTTCTCGTGGCTGGAGCGCTGCTCATGGTGCGGAGCATGGCGCGCCTGCTCGACGCGCCCGTCGGGTTCTCCGCCGACCGCGTCCTGTCCCTCGCGCTCTCCCTCAACGCCGACGCCTACGACGAAGAGGCGGCCGCACTCGCTTTCCAGGACCGCGTCCTGGAGGGCGTGCGTGGGCTCCCCGGAGTGGAGGCCGCGGCGTTCTCGTCCCAGATCCCCCTCGGAGGGAACTGGGATCACTGGGGGTTCCACGTGCAGGGACGCATGGCCGAGAACCCGTCCGAGGATCCCTCCGTCGAGCGCTACGGAGTGACGCCGGACTACTTCCGCGCGATGGGGATCCCGCTCCGCAAAGGCCGGCTGCTGTCGGAAGCTGACCGCGCGGACGTCGATCCGGTGATCCTGGTCTCCGAGACCACGGCCCGCGAGATCTTCCCGGGACGCGACCCGATCGGCGAGCGCGTCCGGATTGGCGGCCACGCCTCCGGGCCCTGGCGCACGATCGTCGGGATCGTCGGCGACGTCCGCCACCTCGACGTCGCCCTCGATGCGACTCCCCAGATGTACGTGCCTCAGTCCCAGCGCGTCGACACGTACCTGACGCTCGTCGTGCGTTCCGCCCACGACGACCCGACCGTCCTGACGGAACCGATTCGCCGGCTGATCCGCTCGCTCGATCCGGGAGTGCCGATCTACGACGTCGCGTCGCTGCGCGCGCTCGTCGAACGGTCCGCCGCATCGCGCCGGTTCGTGATGCGCCTTCTCGGAGGTTTCGCCGCGACGGCCCTGCTCCTCGCGGCCATCGGCCTGTACGGCGTCATCGCGCAGTCGGTCGCCCAGCGGAGGCGGGAGATCGGCATCCGCATCGCGCTCGGGGCCTCGCCCGGGAACGTCGTCCGGCTCGTGCTATCCGGCGGCGCGGCCCTCGTCGGCCTCGGCCTCGCCGGAGGGATCGCCGGGGCGCTCGGCGCCGGCCGCTTCCTGTCCGGAATCCTCTACGGCGTCGGGCCGGGTGATCCGGTGTCGCTCGCGGGAGCGGCGGCGCTGCTCGCCCTCGTCGCGCTCGCCGCGCACTGGCTCCCGGCCCGCCGCGCGGCACGCGTAGATCCGATCGCCGCCCTCCGGAGCGAGTGAGTCGCGGAGCCAATGACGTCACCCATGACCCCGATACTGCAGGATCTTCGGTACGGGCTCCGGGTTCTGGCGAAAAACCCGGGCTTCACCGTGGTCGCGCTGGCGAGCCTGGCTCTCGGGATCGGCGCCAACACCTTCGTCTTCAGCGTGGTGGACTCCGTGCTGCTCCGGCCGCTCGCCTACGGCGACTCCAACAGCCTCGTCGATGTTTCGACGCGCTATGTTCCGGAGAGCGGCCAGGACTACCCGTTCTTCGCTCTCTCCTGGCCCGAGTACCGGGACTACCGACGCCAGACGGCGGCGCTCGAGGACATGGCGGCGTATCAGTTCGGAGCCTCGAACCTCGCCGAGGGTCGGGGAGAACCCGAGCGCCTCCCCGTCCTCCGCACGACGGCGAACGTGTTCGACGTGCTTCGGGCGAGGCCGCTCTTCGGACGCACGTTCGCGCGCGGCGAGGACGTTCCCGGCTCTCCGTGCACCGTCGTGCTCTCGCACGGGCTGTGGATGCGGCGGTTCGGAGGAGATCGCAGCATCCTCGACCATCCGCTCAGAATCGACGGCGTTCCCTGTGCGGTCATCGGGGTCATGCCGCGGGGATTCGCATTCCCGTCCCCGGAGTACGCGCTCTGGCAGGTTCTCGCACCTCCGGCCGGAGACCGCCTGCTCGAAGATCGCGGGAGCCACGGTCTCGCCGCCGTCGGGCGCCTCTCGGCCGGCGCGTCGCTCGAGTCGGCACATGCCGAAGCAAGGGCGATCGGGTCGCAATGGGCGCGCGCGCATCCGGCCCATCACCGGGGACACTTCGTTGTCCTGCAGTCGCTTCGAGACGCGGTCGTCGGCGACAGCCGGCCCGCCCTGCTCGTTCTCCTGGCCGCGGTCGCCCTGGTGCTCGTGATCGTGTGCGTGAACCTGACCAACCTCATGCTCGCTCGCGTCGAGGATCGCCGCCGGGAGATGGCCGTGCGCGCCGCCCTGGGGGCGGGCCGCCCGCGGCTTCTCGCGCAGCTCCTGACGGAGAGCATCCTGCTTTCGCTGGGGGGCGCCGGCATCGGGGCGCTGCTGGCCGTCGTGCTGTCGGAAGGCGCCGCGCAGACGACGGTCCTGCAGATTCCGCGCGCGGACGAGATCGCGTTGGGTGGACGCGCATGGGCCTTCCACTTCGCGGTGGCACTCGTTGCCGGGATCGCTCTCGGTCTGGTTCCGGCGCTGAGGTTTTCGGCGCAACAGACTCTCGAATCGCTCCGCGGCGGCCGGAGCACGACCGCCGGCGCGAGCACCGTGCGGCTTCGAGGCGCTCTGATCGTCGGGCAGATCGCCCTTTCCGTGATGCTCGTCATCGCCGCGGCCCTCCTCCTCCAGACCGACGACGCCCTGCGCCGGGTCCGGCTCGGCTTCGACGCTCCGGATGTCTTGACCGCCCAAGTCGTGCTTCCGGCAGGCCGCTACGCCGAACGGTCGCGCGTCCAGGACTTCTTTCGGGAGCTCGGCGCGCGGCTGGCTTCGGTGCCAGGAGTCGAAGCGGCGGGAGCGATCTCGAACCTGCCGCTCGACAGCTGGCCCGCCCCTGACAGCTTCGTCATCGAGGGCCGGCGGCCGCCGGCTCCGGACGAGCCGACCATCAGCGCCGGCTTCTACATGGTCACGCCCTCGGCGCTCCGAGCCTTGCGCGTCCCGATCCTCCGCGGCCGACCCATTCTGGAGACCGACACGGAGGGGCAGCCTCTCGTGGCTCTCGTGAACGAGGCCGCGGTACGCCAGCACTGGCCGGGACAGGATCCGCTCGGCCAGACGATCCACTACTACGGTCCGGATGAGACGCGGTCGATCCGAATCGTCGGTGTCGTCGGCGATACGCGGTATCGCCGAGTCCAGGAGCCGCCGCTTCCGGCGGTCTACGTGCCCCACGCGCAGCTGCCGCGGGAGCGGTACAGGGGCCATGCCATGTCCCTGCTCCTTCGCGCCAGGGATCGTTCGGCGGCCGCCGCCGCGGTTCGCCAGGCGGTGCGCGAGCTCGATCCCTCGGTCCCGGTGGCCGAAGTCCAGGGACTGGACGAGGTCGTGGCCCGGGCGACCGGCCAGAATCGCGTCCTCTCGCAGCTCATCACCGGGTTTGCAGCTCTGGCTCTGCTCTTGAGCCTTCTCGGCATCTACGGCATCGTCACGTACTCGGTGCGCCAGCGCACTCACGAAGTGGGCATCCGCCTCGCGCTGGGAGGCTCGCCCGGCGGCATCTTCCGAGGTGTTCTGGCCGGCGGAGCGCGTCTCGCGGGAGCGGGCGTCGTGTTGGGTCTTGCCGCCGCGCTGGCGTTGGGTCGCGCCGTCGGTACGCAGCTCTACGGTATCGGCGCCGCCGACCCGGCGACCTACGGCGGAGTCGCCGCGGCGTTGCTCCTGGTCTCGGTCCTGGCTTGCGCGGTACCAGCTCGCCGCGCGGCGCGCGTGGATCCGATGACCGCCCTGCGGAGCGAATGAGGAGGCCGGCGTGACTTTCCTGACCCACGACCTTCGGCAAGCGTTCCGGGCCCTTCGCCGCAACCCGGGGCTGACCGCGGCGGCCGCGATCACCCTCGCGCTCGGCATCGGCTCCGCGACCGTGATTTTTTCGGCCGTGAACGGGCTGCTCCTCGCGCCTCTCCCCTTCCCCGAATCGGAGCGGCTCGTCTCGCTGTGGGAGCAGAACCCGGAGCGAGGCTGGCACAAGAACTGGGTGGCCCGAGCGAACTACCTCGACTGGCGGGAGCAGTGCCGCGCCTTCTCCGGCGTCGCCGCCTACTGGGAGGAGCCCGAGATCGGGATCCTGACGGGCTCGGGCGAGCCGGAAGCCGTGCGCGGGACGCGCGTTTCCGGCAACCTCTTCTCGGTCCTCGGCGTTTCACCGGCGCTCGGACGCGCCCCGCGGGACGAAGAAGACTGGACCACCGCGCCGCGGACGCTCGTCATCTCCGACGCGCTCTGGAGAAGCCGCTTCGGAGCCGATCCGGGAGCCGTGGGACGAATGCTGACGCTCAACGGCGAGTCCTGGGAAATCGTCGGCATCGCGCCGCCGGGCTTCGCCTTCCCGGCGCGAGAGCTGCAGTACTGGAGATCGCTCCGCATGGACCCCGAGGACCGGCCCAAGGCGAGCTTCCGCCGGGCGCACATGCTGCGCGTCGTCGGACGACTCGCGCCCGGCGTCTCGATCACGGCGGCGCGCGCGGAGCTCGAGGGCGTCGCGGCCCGCCTCGAGCGGCTCTACCCGGAGACCAACCGGCTCATGGGAGCGGGAGTTACGCCGCTCCACGAGTGGCAGGTGGGCCACACGCGGACGCCGCTCCTCGTTCTTCTCGCGGCGGTGGGCTGCTTCTCGCGATCTCCTGCGCGAACGTCGCGAACCTCCTTCTCGCGCGCGCCGCCGGACGCCGCAAGGAGATCGCCGTGCGGGCAGCGCTCGGCGCCGGCCGCGGCCGCCTCGCCCGCCAGCTCGCCGCCGAGAGCGGAGCGCTGGCTCTCGTCGGCGGGACGCTCGGAGTCCTCGCGGCGACCTGGGGGCTGCCGCTCGTCAAGGCCCTCGCGCCCGCCGGCCGCGCCGACTTCCAGGCGATCCGCCTCTCGGGCACCGTGCTCGCGTTCGCCCTGCTGGCGAGCATCCTCTCCGCGCTCCTGTTCGGCCTCGCTCCGGCCTTCCGGATCCTCCGCGCCGACTTCGGGGAGGATCTGAAAGCGTCGGGCACGGGCGCGGCCGCGACGCGGCGATCGGGGCGGCTCGCCGGCCTCCTGGTCGTGACGGAAATTGCGGTGGCGATGCTGCTCTTCTTCGGAGCCTTCCTCTCGGCGCGGAGCTTCTGGAGCCTCACTCGGGTCGACCCCGGCTTCGAGCCGCACGGGAAGCTCACGGCCGGCCTTCGCCTGCGCTCGCCGGCTTACGAGAAGGACGAGGCCGTCGTCGCGTTTCAGGAGACCGTCCTCGAGCGCGTCCGCTCCCTGCCGGGCGTCCGCGCGGCGGCCGCGGCGTCGAGCCTCCCGCTCGACGACACGACCTGGTCGAGCGACTTCTCGGTCCGCGGGCGCCCCCCGGGCGAGTTCGGCATCGAGGTGGTGCACAACGAGGTCTCGCCCGGCTATTTCCGGGCCATTGGCACGCCGATCCTCCGCGGCCGCGACTTCGCGGCCAGCGGACCGCGCGGCGAGCCTCCCGGTCGGCCTGTCACGGAATCGCTCGCTCACCGCTACTTCGCGAACGAGGATCCCCTTGGGCGCGAGATCGTCTTCGACCGCAGCCCCGACGCGGACTCGGAGTGGATCACGATCGTGGGCGTCGTGGGCGACCAGCGGCACGAAGCCGTCGCGAAGCCGGGCCGGCCCGAGATCTACACGCCCCTCGCCCAGACGCCCCGGCGCGGCGTCTCTCTCGTGATCGACGCGGCGTCGGATCCGGCGAGCCTCGCTGCGGCCGTGCGCGCTGCGGTCCGCGCGGTGGATGCGGACGTCCCGGTCTTCGGCGTGCGGACCCTCGAGGAGATCCGTGAGACCTCGCTCGCCACCGACCGTTTCCTCCTTCTCCTGCTCGCCCTCTTCGGCGCGAGCGCCGTCCTGCTCGCGGTGGTCGGGGTCTACGGCGTCACGTCCCACGACGCCCGCCTGCGCCGCCGCGAGATCGGCATCCGGCTGGCCGTGGGCGCGAGCCAGCGCGAGATCCAGCGGATGGTCCTGGCGCGCGGCGTCCGCCTCGGGCTCACCGGCGCCGCGATCGGCGCCGCTGCTGCGCTCGTCTCGGCCCGCGTCCTCCGGCCACTGCTCTACGGTGTCGCGCCGACCGATCCCTGGTCTCTGACGGCCGTCGCGGCCGCCCTCGTCGCCGCCTCCGCGCTCGCCTGCGCCATTCCGGCGCGGCGCGCCGGACGCCTCGATCCCGTTCAAGTCTTAAGGAGCGAATGATGAAGACCTTCCTGCAGGATTTCCGTTACGCGGTCCGGATGCTGCGCAAGAGCCCGGCGTTCGCCGCGGTCGCCATCGGCACGCTCGCGCTGGGGATCGGAGCGAACACGGCCATCTTCAGCCTCGTGCGGGCGGTGCTGCTCGACCCGCTCCCTTTCGCGAACGCCGAGCGCGTCGTCACCGTCATGGAGGTCTGGAAGGGCCGGCGCGGAAACGTGCTCGGCAGGCATGTTCGCGGACCTCCAGCGCGACAGCAAGAGCTTCGACCGGCTCGCCGCGGCTCGCTACGGGAACATGAACCTCGCCGTGGACGAGCAGGCCGAACGCGTCGTGGGCGCACGCGTCACCCACGAGTTCTTTTCCGTCTTCGGCGTCGCGCCCGCGCTGGGTCGGGTGTTCCGTCCCGAGGAGGACCGGCCGGGCGGAGAGCGCGTCGTCGTGCTGAGCCATCGCCTCTGGTCCGCCCGGCTGGGCGCCGATCCGCGCGTCCTGGGCAAGGTCCTGCGTCTGGACGGCGAGCTCTACACGATCGTCGGTGTGATGCCGAAAGCGTTCGACTACGCCCGCGACAACGAGGAGCTCTGGATCCCCGCCTCGCTCTCGGCCGAGGTCCTCGCGAATCACGACAACCACAATCTCGTCGTCTCCGGTCTTCTCCGGCCGGGCGTGACGGTCGACCGGGCCCAGGCCGAGGCGTCGGCGATCATGAACGGAATCCGCAAGGCGTTTCCCCAGGATGCTTCCGAGCGCGACTTCCGCGTCCAGGTCATGCGCGAGCTCCTCGTCGAGGGTTATCGCGACCGGTTGTGGATCCTCTTCGGAGCCGTTGCCCTGGTCCTCCTGATCGCCTGCATCAACGTGTCCAACATGCTGCTCGCCCGCGGCGCGCTGCGGACGCGCGAGCTGACGGTGCGCTCGGCCGTGGGCGCCTCGCGGAGCCGCATCGCCCGCCAGCTTCTGACGGAGAATCTCGTGCTGGGCCTCGCCGGCGGCGCGCTCGGCGTTCTGGCCGCCTCCGCGGCGGTCGGCGCGCTCGTCGCCGCGAGCCCGGGCGACGTGCCGCGCATCGAGGCGGCGGGCGTCGACGGGAGGGCGCTCGGCTTCGCCCTCGTCGTCTCGATCGTCAGCGCCCTCGTCTTCGGCCTCGCGCCCGTCCTGCGCGCCGCGCGCGGCGACCTGCAGACGGGCCTGCGCGAGGGCGGGCGCGGAACCCGCGGTGGAGGCCGTGACCGCGTCCGCACGCTTCTCGTCGCGGGTCAGATCACGCTGGTCCTTCCGCTGCTCGCCGGTGCGGGACTCCTGATCCGGACGGCGCTCCATCTGCAGCGCGTCGATCCCGGCTTCGACCCCCGGGGAGTCCTCACCGCCCGCGTCTCCCTTCCCCGCGCCGCCTACGAAGACCCGCGATCGGTCTCCCGGGCCCTGGCCAGCGTCGTCGGCGAGCTCGAGCGCTCGCCGGGAGTTCTGTCGGCGGCCATGACCACGCAGGTCCCCCTCGGGCCGGGAGGCAACTCGAACGGCCTGATCGCCGAAGCCGGGACGCTCGACGTCTCGAAGGCCGTCGATTCGCGGCTGCGGATCGTTACCCGGGACTATCTCAAGACGATGGGGATTCCCCTCCTGCGCGGCCGCGGCTTCGACGACGAGCGCGACGTCGCGGGAGCGCCGCGGGTCATGATCGTCAGCGACAGCCTGGCGCGCCGCCTCTGGCCCGGCGAGGACGCTCTCGGAAAACGCGTCGCGTGCTGCGAGGGCTCGCTCGAGGATCCGATGTGGAAGACCGTCGTCGGGATCGCGGGGGACACGCGCTCGCGGGGTCTGGGCGAGGACGTCTACCCCGAGTTCTATCTCCCCATCGGCCAGACGCCGCCGGAGGCGTGGGACTGGCAGCAGCGCACGGTCACGCTCGTCGTGAAAGCCAAATCCGGAGACCCGGCGACGCTCGCCGGCCCGATGCGCTCGGCCGTCCAGGCGGTCGCGCCCGGAGTGCCCGCGTACGAACTGCGCACCATGAACGAGCGGCTCCGCGAATCTCTGGCGCAGGAGCGGTTCGCGACGATTCTTCTCGCGGCGCTCGGGATGGTCGGGCTCCTCCTCGCCGCCGTCGGCATCTACGGCGTCGTGGGTTACTTCGTGGCCGCCCGGACGGCCGAGTTCGGCGTGCGCATGGCTCTCGGCGCCACGGCGCGGGACATCGTCCTCGCGACGGCCCGCCACGGCCTGCCACCCGTCGCGATCGGCCTCGCGGCGGGCGTCGCCACGGCCCTGGCCGCCACACGCTGGCTGCGGTCCACGCTGCGGGGCGTCACGTCCGCCGACCCCGTGACGTTCGCGGCGGTCGTTCTGGTCCTGGCCGCCGCCGCCGCGCTGGCGATGTGGGCTCCGGCCCGGCGGGCCTCGCGGATCGACCCGTCCACCGCCCTCCGGAGCGAATGAGGACATGAGGAGCCCCGTATGACGTCCCTCGGTCAGGATCTTCGCTACGCCGCCCGCTCGTTGTCGCGGAGCCCCGGCTTCACGCTCGTGGCCGTCGCGACGCTCGCTCTGGGGATCGGCGCCAACACCGCCGTTTTCTCGATCGTTCGCGGCGTCCTGCTCGCGCCTCTCCCCTACACCGACGCGGCCCGGGTCGTCGTCGCCGGAACATCCCTGCCGGACTTCGAAGATTTTCGCCGCGAGACCACGTCCTTCGAATCCTCGGCCGTCTTCGCGAGCAACCTCTACAACGTCGACATGGGCGGCGAGACGAAGCAGCGGCTCGGCGCGGTCGTGACGAGCAATTTCTTCGGTGTCGTCGGGGGCGTCGCGCCTCGGGCGGGACGCGCGCTCGGGCCGTCGGACGCGAACGCTCCCGTGGCCGTGCTTTCGGAGTCTTTCGCGCGGCAGCTCTTCCCTTCCGACGCCGCTGCAAAGGAAGCCCTCGGCGAACCCCTCCGCCTCGGAGGCCGGCCCTTCACGATCGTCGGCGTGATGCCGGAGGAGTTCGAGTTCCCGAGGAGGCAGTTCGACTTCTGGGTGCCTCTCGAATACGAGCTTGCGCGCGCCCCCGGCCAGACGGAGAACCGCTCGCTTCGCATCTTCCGCCTCGTCGCCCGCCTGAAGCCCGAAGCGTCGCTCGCCGCCGCGCGGGCCGAGGTCGAGACTCTCTCGAAGAGGCTGGAGACGCAGTATCCCGACACGAACAAGGGCTTCGCCTTCGAGCTCGTGCCGCTGCCGGAGCGCGTCGTCGGCGCGATCCGGCCGGCGCTCTGGACGCTCTTTGCCGCGGTCGGACTGGTGCTCCTCATCGCCTCGGCGAACGTCGCGAACCTCCTGCTCGCCCGGGGCGCCGCACGCTCGCGCGAGCTCGCGATCCGGGCCGCGCTCGGCGCCGGCCGCGGCCGCCTCATCCGGCAGCTCTTGACGGAGAGCCTCACGCTCTCGCTCGCCGGAGCCGGCCTCGGCGCGCTCCTCGGAGCCTGGGCGGTCTCCGCGCTGCCTCTCGTCGCGCCGGACGACCTGCCGCGGCTTTCGGAGATCCGTCTCGATCCGTTCGTCCTTCTCTTCACGCTCGCCGCCGGTGTGGGGACCGGCCTCGTCTTCGGGATCGCGCCGGCGATTCAGGCGACGCGGCAGAGCCTCTCCGGCGCCGCGTCCGACGCCTCGCGCGGCTCCTCGACCCGCCAGGGGCGGCTTCGCGGAGGCCTCGTCGTCGCGGAGGTCGCCCTCGCGGTCGTGGTCCTGGTCGGCGCGGGGCTCCTCGGCCGCAGCCTGCAGCGGCGACTTTCGGTCGAGAAGGGGTTCCATCCCGAAGGCGTGACGAGCTTCCACATCAACGTCTTCGAGCTCGCCGACGCCGAGGCGCGCGCCCGCGCGACGGCCGAGGTCGTGAAGAGCCTGCGGTCGCTGCCGGGAGTCTCCTCGGTCGGAGCCGGAAGCGCGCTGCCTCCCCGGACGGCTCAGCGCGGAACGCAGTTCGATATCGAGGGCCGGCACGTTCGCCGACAAGGAGGATCGATCCGCCTACTTCGTGGCCGCCACGCCGGGGCTGTTCGCGACTCTGCGGACGCGCGTCGTCGAGGGCCGGGAGTTCTCGGACACCGACCGTGCGGACGCGCCGCGGGTCGCGATCGTGAGCCGAAGCCTCGCCCGGAGGCTCTTTCCCGACGCGACGGCCCTCGGCCGCCGCCTCCGCGTCCTCAATCCCGACGACAAACCGGACTGGCGCGAGATCGTCGGCATCGTCCAGGACGTCCGCTACAGCGGCCTCGAGGACCCCGGCGAGAACGCGATCTACACGCCGTTCGCCCAGACGCCGTTCATGTGGGCCTATGTCTTCGTCCGGTCGGGAGCTCCCGCCTCCGCGCTCGCTCCCTCGATCGCCGAGACCGTGCGCCGCGTCCATCCCGCTCTCGTCGCCGCCGACGTCCGTCCGATGGAGGGGCTCGTGTCGGCGTCGGTGGCGGGCTCCCGCTTCCAGGCGGCGCTGCTCTCCTCCTTCGCGGCCCTCGCCCTGCTGCTCTCGGCCCTCGGGCTCTACGGTCTCGTCTCCTACGGCGCGGCCCTGCGACGGCGCGAGATCGGCATCCGCATCGCTCTCGGCGCGGGCAGCCGCCAGATCTTCCGTCTCGTGACGGGCGGCGGCGTGAAGCTCGTCGTCTGGGGGCTCGTGCTCGGATCCGCCGCCGCGCTGGCGGCGACCCGGCTTCTCGAGAGCCTGCTCTTCGAGGTCCGACTCGACGGACCCCTTGACGTACGCGGCGATCGCGGCGGTCATGCTGGCCGTCGGGCTCTTTGCCGGCGCCGTTCCGGCCCGCCGGGCCGCGAGCATCGACCCGATCGAAGCCCTTCGGAGCGAATAGGAGATCCCGATGACGACCCTCGGACAGGACCTACGCTACGCACTGCGGATGCTCCGGCGGAGCCCCGGCTTCGCGGCCGTGGCGATTGGCACGCTCGCCCTCGGGATCGGCGCGAACACCGCCATCTTCTCGGTGGTCCACGCCATGCTCCTCAAGCCACTCCCCTATCCGAAGCCGGAGGAGCTCGTGCGGGTGACGTCGGACTTCACGAAGACGAACGGCGTGGACATGGGGCTCTCGGCCCCGGAGCTCTTCGACTACCGCGAGCGCGCCGGCGTCTTCACGGCGATGTCGGGAATCTGGCCGATCAACGCCAACGTCACCGGCGGCGACCGGCCCGAGCGCGTCGAGGTGCTCCTGACGGACACCAACTACTTCCAGATCCTGGGCACGAAGCCCCAGGTCGGCCGCCTCTACGACGACCGCGACTACGACCCCGGGATCGCCGATCTCGTCGTGCTCTCGGACGGCTTCTGGCGGCGGCGCTACGGCGCCGACCCGAACGTGATCGGCAAGCCGCTGCGCATCGACGACGACCTCTGCACGATCATCGGCGTGCTGCCTCCCGGCTTCCGCCACCCGGGACGCGCGATCGAGACCGACGTGGAGGTCTGGGTCCCGTCGGGATGGCTGGACAAGCCGTTCCGCGGCCCCAATCGCCGGGCCTATTTCCTCCAGGGCGCCATCGCGCGCCTCGCTCCCGGCGTCACGCCCGAGGCCGCGCAGCGCCGTCTCGACGCGCTCGGAGCCGATCTCCGGCGCGAGTACCCGGGCGACTATCCGATCACCGACGGTTGGAGCCCGCGCCTGGAACAACTGCAGGACGATCTTGTAGGAGCGGTTCGGCGGCCGCTCTTCGTGTTGCTCGGGGCGGTCGGTCTGGTCCTCCTGATCGCGTGCGCCAACATCGCGAACCTGCTGCTCGCGCGGGCCTCGGCGCGCCGCCGCGAGATCGCCGTGCGCCAGGCGCTGGGCGCCGGACGCGGCGCGCCTGATCCGCCAGCTTCTGACCGAGAGCCTCGTCATCGCTCTCGCTGGCGGACTGCTCGGCCTCCTCCTCGCGCGCGTCAGCCTCGACCTGCTCGTGCGGTTCCTTCCGGCGGGGATGCCCCGGCTGCCCGAGATCGCTCTCGACGCGCGTGTGCTCGTCTTCGCCCTGGCCGCTTCGCTCCTGACCGGCCTGCTCTTCGGGCTGGTCCCCGCGCTCCAGACCGCCGAGCCGGCCGTCGGCTCGGCCCTCGACGAGGGCTCACGCGGAGCTTCGGGTCGCCGAGGCAAGCGCATACGCTCGCTCCTCGTCGTCGCCGAGTTCGCCCTCGCGGTCGTGCTCCTCGTCGGCGCGGGCCTCCTCGTCCGCACGTTCTGGCGCCTGCACCGCGTGGCGACGGGCTTCGACGCCCGGCAGGTCACGACGGCGAGTCTCTGGCTTCCCCAGCCCGACATCCGCGAGCAGGGCCGCTACAACGAATCCGCCGATCAGGCCGCCCTCTATACGAAGGTCCTCGAGCGGCTCCGGTCGGTTCCCGGCGTGGCGCAGGCGGCGGGGGCGACGCGCGTGCCCTTCGGCAACGGCGTCTGGACGAACAGGTACTTCATCGAGGGCCGGGACCCCGAGCAGGCAGGCATCGCGATCGCCGAGGCCTCGAGCGCGACCACGGATTATTTCCAGACGCTCCGCATCCCGCTCCAGCGCGGCCGCACTTTCACCGAGAACGACGCCGAAAAGGCGTTGCCGGTCGTGATCGTCAACGAGACGTTCGCCCGGACGTTCTTCCCCGGCGAGGACGTGCTGGGCCGCCGGGTGCGGAACAACGTACGGTCACTGGGAGGACAGATCGAACCGGGGCCCTGGATGACGGTCGTCGGCGTGGTCGGCGACACGCGGCAGCGTTCGCTCCTGAACGATCCGCCGCCGATGGTTTATCGGCCGATGCTCCAGGCCCCGAGCGCCGATTTCACGTTCCTCATCCGGGGACCGGCGCCCGCGGCCGAGCTCGCCTCGAGCATCGACCACGAGGTCCGCGCCGTGGATCCGGAGCTGCCCATCTACGCGGTGCGGTCGCTCGAGAGCTCCATCGCGGCCTCGGTCGCCGAGCGCCGCTTCGTCATGCGCCTCCTCGGATTGTTCGCGTCTCGCGGCGCTCCTCCTCGCAGCGATCGGCGTCTACGGCGTCATCGCCTACAGCGTCGTGCAGCGCACGCGGGAGATCGGTATCCGCATGGCCCTCGGGGCGCGTCCGGCGGACGTCCGGCGCATGCTCCTCGTCGAAGGCGGCCGGCTCGCCGGCCTGGGCGTGGCCGTGGGCGTCGCCGGCGCCCTGCTGGTGACCGGGGCGATGTCCGCCCTGCTCTACGGGGTCGGGCCGCGGGATCTTCTGACGTTCGCGGCGGTTCCGATAGTCCTGGCGTCGGTCGCGATCGCGGCGTGTTTCTTCCCCGCCCTCCGCGCGAGCCGGCTGGACCCGACGACCGCGCTCCGGAGCGAATAGGCGGCCCGGCGGCCGGTGGTAGATTCGCAGCCGTGACGGAGAAAGCCTCCGACGACAAGGTCGCCAAGACCGAGGAGGAATGGCGCTCGGCCCTCACTCCCGAGCAGTACCGGATCCTGCGCGAGAAGGGCACCGAACGGGCGTTCACCGGCAAGCTCTGGAACCACCACGGCACCGGCACGTACGTGTGCGCCGCATGCGGTAATCCGCTGTTCGGGTCGGAGACCAAGTTCGAGTCCGGCACGGGCTGGCCGAGCTTCACCGCTCCCGCGTCGCCCGCGAGCGTGAAGACCCACGAGGACCGGAGCCACTTCGTGTCGCGCACCGAGGTCCTCTGCCGCCGCTGTGACTCGCACCTCGGCCACGTCTTCGACGACGGGCCGGAGCCGACGGGGCTGCGGTACTGCATCAACTCGGCGGCGCTCAGCTTTCTCCCGCGCGCTGCTGAGCGCGACAAGCCGCGGTGACCGCTTGCGGCCGCGCGTTCTGATCGCCGACGACCAGCGCGACGTCCTCGAAGCCCTTCGCCTCCTCCTGAAGGGCGAGGGCATCGAGTGCGAGACCGCGAGCTCTCCCGCCGGCGTGCTCGCGGCCCTCGAGGCCCGGGAGCGCGACGCGGCCCTCATCGACCTGAACTACACGCGGGACACGACGTCGGGCCAGGAAGGCCTGGACCTGCTCGCGCGCATCCAGGAGATCGATCCGAGCCTGCCCGTGATCGTCATGACCGCCTGGGGCACGGTGGATCTGGCCGTGGAGGCGATGCGGCAGGGCGCCCGCGATTTCGTCCAGAAGCCCTGGGACAACACGCGCCTGCTCACGACGCTCCGGACCCAGATCGCACTCGGCAGCGCGATCCGGCAGGGGCAGCGGCTCGAGGCCGAAAACCGCATCCTCCGCCACGAGGGCGCGCCGCCGATGATCGCCGCTTCGCCGGCGATGCAACCCGTTCTCGACGTCATCGCGCGCGTCGGGCCCTCCGACGCCACCGTGCTGATCACTGGCGAGAACGGCACCGGCAAGAGCCTCGTGGCGCGCTCCCTCCATGCGACTTCGCCGCGCGCCTCGAAGCCCTTCCTCACGCTGAACGCCGGCGGCATTTCGGAGGGCGTCTTCGAGAGCGAGCTCTTCGGCCACGTCAAGGGCGCCTTCACCGATGCGCGCGCCGACCGTGTCGGCCGCTTCGAGCTCGCCGACGGCGGCGCGCTCTTTCTCGACGAGATCGGCAACGTGCCGGCGAGCCAGCAGGGCAAGCTGCTGCGGGTGCTCGAGAGCGGGGAGTTCGAGCGGGTCGGCTCCTCCCGGACCCGGCGCTGCGACGTCCGGGTGCTCTCGGCCACCAACGCCGACCTCCCCGCCGAGGTCGCCGCGGGCCGCTTCCGGCAGGACCTCCTCTTCCGGCTGAACACGATCGAGATCCACGTGCCTCCGCTGCGCGAGCGTCGCGAGGACATCCCGCTGCTGGCGCGCGCACTTCCTCGACAGCCACGCCGAGCGCTACCGCAAGAAGATCGCGGGCTTCGAGCCCGCCGCCATGGAGGCGCTCCTCGCCCATCGCTGGCCGGGAAACGTCCGCGAGCTCGACCACGCGGTCGAGCGGGCCGTGCTCATGACCACGGGTGGCGCGATTCGCGCGGGCGACCTCGCGCTCAAGCGCGGCGGGGACGCCGCCCGGCTGGAGGACCTCTCGCTCGAAGAGGTCGAGAACCTCCTCGTCCGCAAGGCCATGGACCGCTTCGCGGGCAACGTCAGCCAGGCCGCGCGGGCGCTCGGCCTCTCCCGGAGCGCCCTGTACCGGCGGCTCGAGAAGCACGGACAATAGGGGCCGTGACGGCGACGGCTCGCCTCTCGTCCCGATGAAGCGGCTGACCCACGACCGGCGGGTCTTTCTCCTCGCCGCGGCCGCCACGCTGCCCGCGATGGCGACCGCGCTGACCCTGCTCTGGACGGGCGACTACACGCCCAAGGCTCCGCTGGACCCTGACGGCCCTGCTCGTCGGAGCGTTCCTGGCCTTCACGCAGGCCATGCGGGAACGCGTCGTCCGGCCGCTGCAGACCGTCTCGAACCTGCTGGCCGCGATGCGGGAGGAGGACTTCTCGATCCGGGCGCGCGGAGCCAGGCCGGACGACCCGCTCGGCGAGGTGCTCCTGGAGGTCAACGCCCTCGCCGCCACGCTGCGCGAGCAGCGGCTCGGCGCCCTCGAGGCGAACGCGCTCCTCTCGAAGGTCATGGCCGAGATCGACGTGGCCGTCTTCGCCTTCGACCAGGACGGCCAGCTCCGGCTCGTCAACCGATTCGGCGAAACGCTGCTGGGCCAGCCCGAGCCGCGCCTCCGCGGGCGGCGGGCGGAGGACGTCGGGCTCGCCGCCTTCCTCGCGCAGGGAGCGCCCCAGATTCTCGACGCCACCTTCCCCGGCGGAGCGGGGCGCTGGGAGATCCGCACGAGCACGTTCCGGCTGGGCGGAGCGCCTCACCGGCTGCTCGTTCTCGCCGACGTGAGCCGGCCGCTGCGCGAAGAGGAGCGGCAGGCGTGGCAGCGGCTGATCCGCGTGCTCGGCCACGAGCTCAACAACTCGCTCGCGCCGATCCAGTCGATCGCCGGCAGCCTCCAGCGGCTGGCCGGCCAGGGCGCGCCGCCCGAAGACTTTCGCGAGGACCTGCGGCGCGGCCTCTCCGTGATCGCCGCGCGCGCCGAGGCCCTTTCCCGGTTCACGACCGCCTACGCCAAGCTCGCGCGCCTTCCGCCGCCTTCCCCCGCGCCGGTGGACGTCGGCGGGCTCCTGACCCGCGTCGCGAGCCTGGAGACGCGCCTTCCGGTGGGAGTCATCCCCGGGCCCGCCGTCACCCTGCAGGCCGACGCCGACCAGATCGAGCAGCTCCTCATCAACCTCGTGCGCAACGCCGCCGACGCCGCTCTCGAGACGCGGGGCGGCGTGGCGCTCGGCTGGAAGCGCGGGGCGCGCCAGCTCGAGATCTGGGTCGCCGACGACGGGCCCGGCCTGCCGACGACCGGCAATCTCTTCGTCCCTTTCTTCACGACGAAGCCGGGAGGCTCGGGCATCGGGCTCGTGCTCTCGCGCCAGATCGCCGAGGCGCACGGCGGCAGCCTCTCGCTCGAGAACCGGCGCGGCCACCACGGCTCGATCGCCCGCCTGCGCCTGCCGGTCGTCCCGGCCGCATGAGACCGGCCCGATGAAGTACGTCGAGCACGCGGTGGGACCCTCGCTCGCGGCGCACGTCGAGTGCATCTGGTCCGCCGAGGACGCGGAGGCGGAAGCCTCTCCGCCCGAGCGCGTCCTGCCCGACGGCTGCGTCGAGTGGATCTTCCACCTCGGGATGCCCTATGCCGACTACTCCGCAGGGATCGGACGCGGCCGCGTTCAGCCGGCGAGCTTTCTCGTCGGACCGACGACCCGGCCGATCGAGATCGCCCCGACCGGTCCCGTCTCGACGCTCGGTGTCCGCTTCCGGCCGGGCGGGGCGCGCGGGCTGCTGCCTCCGCTGGATCTCTTCGCCGGAGCCTTCCCCACGCCGCGGGAGGTCTGGGGCTCGGAGGCCGGCTCGATCGAAGACGAAGTCGCGAACGCGCGGGACCTGCGCTCCCGGCGGGCCGCGCTCGAGCGGTTCCTCGAGAAACGCCGGAAACGGGCGCGCGCGGGGCCTTCGACGCGCGGTTCTCCGCCGCGATCGGCCTGGTCCTCGCCTCGCGCGGCCGCGCGTCGGTCGCCGCGATCGCCCGGGGCGTCGGCTGCAGCCCGCGCCAGCTCGAGCGCGCGTTCGCCGCCGGCGTCGGACTCTCGCCGAAGGAGCTCTCGCGGATCACGCGGTTCCAGAACGTTCTCCGGCTGTCGGGCCGCAGCCCCGGAGCCGCCTGGGCGGACCTCGCGGCCCGCTGCGGTTACGCCGACCAGGCCCACCTCGTCCGGGAGTTCAAGACTCTCTCGGGAGCGACTCCGGCCTCGCGCGAGGCGACGGCGGGCGCCCTCGCCCGGTATTTCATCGATCCGGCCCGACTCGACGCGCTCCTGTCGCCGACGCCTGTCGCGTTTGTTCAAGACGGGCAGAGCGCGACCGCGTAGATTCCGCACCGAGGAGGACACCCATGCTCGACACCTTTTTCGTTCTCGCCTTCGCTCTGGCCGCGGCCCCGAGCGCCGCGCCTCCAGGCGTGGCGGCCGACGTCGCGACGCTTTCCTGGATGAGCGGGCGGTGGGCCGGCTCGCAGGGGGGAACCGACATGGAGGAGATGTGGACGGCGCCCCGTGGAGGGACGCTCCTCGGCGTCCATCGGGACGTCAAGAGCGGCCGCACCGTCTCCTTCGAGTTTCTGAGGATCGAATCGGTCCCCGAGGGCCTCACGTATTTCGCGAGCCCGCAGGGCCGGCCGGCGACGCCCTTCCGCGCCGTCGAGAACGCGAAGGGCCGTGTCGTCTTCGAGAACACACAGCACGACTTTCCGACGCGGATCCTCTACTGGCTCGGCCCGGACGGAGCGCTCCATGCGCGCATCGAAGGGACGCTTCAGGGCCAGGCGGCGAGCGAGGAATGGACCTGGAGCCGGCAGCCCTGAGCCGCGCGGGCGCCTTCGCGCCGTTCGAAGAAGAGGACACTCTCAGGCTTCTTGGGAGGCCCGGACCGTCCCGAATTTTCCCTGATTCGTCCCCGATCCGATCCTGAAGATCCGCCGGCCATTGCGGCGGGGAGGGTTCTCGGGTTTTTCTGGGCCGTGATCCGGGTTCGACTGGCGCTCGCCGTCCTGCTGGGCCTCGCCGCCTGCCAGGTGTTCGGGCTCGATCCGTCCATGCCCCTCTCGCAGTACGGCCACGACGTGTGGACGAGCGACTCGGGGCTGCCCCAGAACTCCATCACGGCGATTCTCCAGACGCGTGACGGCTACCTCTGGATGGGCACCCAGGAAGGCCTGGTGCGCTTCGACGGCGTCCGCTTCGCGGTCTTCGACACGCGAAACACGGAGGCGATGAACGACGACTGGGTCCAGGCGCTGCTCGAGTCGCGCGACGGGACCCTCTGGATCGGCACGGTCACGGGACTCGCGCGGTACCGGCACGGCGAGTTTCTGCCGCCTCTCTCCGGCGGGCTGACGAACGCGATCGTCACGACGCTTCTGGAGAGGCGGGATGGGAGCGTCTGGATCGGCTCGAGCCTCGGCGTGACGCGCGTGTCCGGCAGCGAGATCCGGACCTATGCCGCGGCGGAGGGCCTCCCGGCCGGCCGCATCCACGCTCTCGCGGAGGATGCCGCGGGAACCCTCTGGGCCGGAAGCGTCTGGGGCGCGGCCCGCCTCGAGAACGAGCGCTTCCAGGTCTGGTCGGTGCGCGACGGTTTTCCCGGCGCCGTGCTGTCGCTGCTGCCCGATGCGACGGGCCTCTGGGCGGGAACGGGCCGGGGTCTCGCCCGCGTCGAGGGAGGCGTCACGCGGCTCTACGGCGCCGCGGAGGGTCTGACGCACACATTCGTGCGGGTCCTCGCCCGCGACCGCCACGACAATCTCTGGGTCGGCACGGACGGCGGGCTCTTCCGATTTCGGGACGGCCGCTTCGTGCGCCACGGCGAGAACGACGGGCTCTCGTCCAATCGCATCCTCGTCGCTGCTCGAGGATCGGGAGGGCAGCCTCTGGGTCGGCACCTCCGACGGAGGGCTCGACCGCTTCCGGGAGCAGCGCATCGCCACGTACACCGAGGCCGAAGGCCTTTCGGACGGCAAGCTGTGGTCGGTCTTCGAGGACAGCCGCGGGATCGTCTGGGCGGGAACGGCCGAAGGCGTTCTCAACCGGCTCGCGCCCGGAAGCGACCGATTCGAGCCGGTCGTCTCCCTCGGCGCCTCGATCATGGCCATCGCCGAGGACGCGCGCGGAGGCCTCTGGATCGGGACGCGGGGCGGAGGGCTCGCCCATCTCTCCGGCGCGCGCCTGCGCCGCTACACGATGGCCGACGGCCTCTCGGGCAACTGGATCTCCTCGGTGCTCGTCGACCGGCGCGGGGCTGTGTGGGCCGGGACGATGGGATCGGGAATCAACCGGCTCGAGAACGGCGTCTGGAAGAACTATCGCCGCACCGACGGCCTCGGGGCGGACGCGGTCTTCTCCCTCTTCGAGGATCGCGCCGGGGATCTCTGGATCGGGACGTTCGGGGGCGGCGTGACCCGCCTCTCGGAAGGCCGTTTCCGGACGTTCACGATGAACGACGGGCTGCCGCACGACGTCGTCATGTCGACGTACCAGGACTCGGAGGGAACCTACTGGTTTTCGACGCGAGGCGGCCTCGCCCGTTACCGGAATGGGCGTTTCACGACCTACCGCCAGAAGGAGGGCGTCTTTCACGACGCCGCGCAGAGGGTCCTGGAAGACGGACGCGGCCACCTCTGGCTGACGAGCAACCGCGGCGTGTTTCGGGTCTCGCTCGCCGAGCTCGCCGCGGCCGCGCGCACGCCCGGCCGGATCACCGACCGAGTCGACGTTCACGACCGCGACGGGCATGGTCCTCGCCGAGTGCAACAACACGCAGCACGGCGCCTGGAGGGGACGCGACGGCCGCCTCTGGTTCGCCACGGTCAAGGGCCTCGTGATGGCCGATCCGGCCCGCATCGAGCTGAATCCGGTGCCGCCGCCCGTCGTCATCGAGCAGGTCCGGGTGGACGGCCAGGCGCTCTCCGCCGTGGCTCCGCTGAAGCTGCCCGCGGGGACCCGTCGGCTCGAGTTCGCCTACACGGCGCTGGCTTTCCGCAACCCCCGTGCGGTGCGATTCCGCTATCGCCTCGAGGGATTCGACAAGGAATGGGTGGACGCGGGCCCGCGTCGCACGGCCTACTACACGAACGTGCCTCCCGGCCGCTATCGCTTCCGCGTGCGGGCGGCCAACGAGGACGGCGTGTGGAACGAGGCCGGCGCCGCGAGCGATCTCGTGCTCCAGCCGCGACTGGATCAGACCATCTGGTTCCGGGCATTGCTTCTCGCGGCGCTCGCGGCAGCCGGCGCGGCGCTCTACCGGCTGCGCGTCCGCCGGCTCGCATTTCGCGAGCGCCTGCGGGCGGCGCTCCTCGAGGCGCAGCTCGACGCCCTGCAGTTCCAGCTCCGGCCGCACTTCCTCTTCAACACGCTCAACAGCATCCTGCCGCTCGTCGGCCGGGACCCCGATCGGGCGCGGCAGATGGTCGTCCGGCTCGGGAGACCTGCTCCGGCTCTCACTGCGCTCCGAGGACACGCCGCTCGTCACGCTCGAAGAGGAGATCGCCATCCTCGAGAAGTACCTCTCGATCGAGCAGGTCCGCTTTCGCGACCGCCTCGAAGTCTCCTTCGGTGTCGACCCCGAGGTGGCCTCGGCGAGGGTGCCGAGCTTCCTCCTGCAACCCCTGGTCGAGAACGCGATCAAGCACGGGCTTCCGGGACGGGGCGGCCGCGGAAACATCGCGATCACGGCGCGGCGCGAAGGAGACGACCTCGCGGTCGCCGTGCGAGACAACGGCCCGGGGCCTCGGCCGAGCACGATCGACACGTCCGCAGGCATCGGGCTGCGCAACACGCGGCGCCGCCTCGAGGCGCTGTATCCGGGCCGGCACCACCTCGAGCTTCTGGCGGCGACGGGTGGCGGCGCGGAAGTCCGGATTCGGATTCCCCTTTCCCTCGCCCTTCCGACGTCCTCGCCGCGGCCGGCCGCCGCGATCTCCCGAGCGTCCTAGACCCGGGGCGACGGAGTCCCCCGCGGGAGGCTTCGCTCGAGCACCTGCTCCGAGGTCAGTCCGTAGATCGGCGGCGTCGCAACGCCGAGGATGCCGAGGGCCATGTAGAGCTGGCCGCGGTGATGGATCTCGTGCTCGATCATGAGACGAAGCCACGAGCCGATGCGCAGGTTCACGCCTCCGGGCGTCTGGCACGTGCGCTCGAAGTCCTCGTCGGAGAGGGCGCCGAAGATCGTCATCGACTCGGCGTGGCAGCGTTCGAGGTAGTCGCGCACGGCCTCCGCGCCGTCGGCGAGCTCGCGGCCGCACCCGGAGTAGCGCGACTGTCGCCCGCTCACGTTCTCCGCGAACATGTCGCGCTCGATCCCGGCGAGGTGGCGGAGGATGTCGCCGAGCGTGAACTTCCCCGGCGCCCAAGTCCATTCGAGGCGATCCGCAGGGATGCAGTCGGCGACGCGCCGCGTGCGCGCCCGCACCTTCTCGAAGTACGCGCAGAGCTCGGCGGCGCGCGAGGTCTCCATCGGTCCGACTCTATGCCAGCGCGGACGGGCGGAGGACCCGCCATGCTAAATTTCGAGGATGCAGCGGCTTCATCGATCTACGCCGAAACATTTCCCCCCGCCCTTCCGCGCTCTCCTCGCCGCCCTGGCCGTCGGCTTCGGGTCCGCCGCCGGCTGTGGAGCGCCGAGGCCGCACCTCCGGCCGACCCTCTGCAGGAGTGGTCGGTTTCGGAGGGATATTCCCTGAAGATCGTGGCTTCCGGTTTTTCGTTTCCCACGGCGATCGCGACCATCCCGGAGCCGAACCCGGACCCCGGATCTCCCAAGATGTTCGTCACCGAGCTCCGTGGCGCCATCAAGGCCGTCGCCAACGACTGGACGGTCCGGGAATTCGCCAGAGTCGAGACCTTCAAGCCCGCGATCGAGTGGCCGGACGCCGCGGGCGAAGGCGGAATGGCCGGCCTCTGTCTCGCGCCGGAGCAAGGCTACGTCTTCGTGACGTATACGCATCGCGACAAGTACGGTGTCCTGAGAAACGGACTCAGCCGCTTCACCAGCACGCCGCGCACCTTCGAGGGACCCGCCGCCGATCGGCGCGACTACCTGGAGCTCTTCGAAAAGGATTCTTCGGCGTTCTCCCACCAGATCGGCGCCTGCGTCGTCAGCGGAGACAGTCTCTACGTCTCCGTCGGAGACGGCGGCGATCCGGCCGCCACCCGGTCCCTGGACAAGACGCTCGGCAAGCTGCTCCGGCTGACGCTGGACGGAAAGCCGTATCCCGGCAACCCGTTTGCGTCTTCCGGGGGCACCGCCGCGGCGGTCTACGCGTACGGTCTGCGCAACCCCTTCGGCCTGCAGATCGTCGACGGTCGCGTCTTCTCCGCCGAGAACGGCATCCGGATCGATCGATTCCTCGAGATTCGGGAGGGGACGGACTACGGCTGGGACGGCACGGACGCGTCCATCGCCACGAACGCCGCCGCCGTTTTCAGCCCGACGATCTGTCCGGTGCACGTCGCGTACGAGCCGAAAGACCAGGGGCCCCTCCGGCCGAGCCCGCACCCGCGCTTTCTCATCGCGGTTTCGCAGGAGGAGGTAGGAGAAAACAGCCCCGGCGTCATGTCGCTCGAGTACGACCTGGCCCGGAACATGGTTGTCTCGACCCCCGCGTATCTGCTTCGCTTCGAGGGGAAATCGCGCGGCCAGGGCATCGTCGGCCTCGCCCTCTCGCCCGAAGGCCTCTTCATGGCCCCGATCATGCCGGTGGGCCCGACCGCCGTCCTGATGATGATGCGGTATGACCCGAGCCACGCGCATTCCCGGATCATCGGCCAGGGCGCGGGCCCGGCCGCGCTCATCACCACGTTCGGATGCCTGAAGTGCCACCTCCTCAACGGGACCGGAGGCAGCCAGGGCCCGGCGCTCGACAAGAATTCGCTGACGACGCGCGTGGAGAGCCGGGTGCTCGATCCCTCCTATGCCGAGCTGATCGCGCGGCTGGAGGCGATCCCGGACGACACGATCCGGTCGACCAGCCCGGCGCGCAAGGAAGTCCTCTCGGCCTCGCCCAAGGATGAGAAGGTCCGGCTCTGGATCGTGAATCGGCTCCTGTATCCCCGCTTCGATGCGCCGAACGCCCAGATGCCGCAGATGAACATGACGCGGGAGCAGGCGGAGTCCATCGCCGCCTACCTCCTCAAGAAGTCTCCTCCGCGGCCCCGCAGCCCTTTCGACCGCGTCGGCGGGCGACGCTTCGTGGCGGGCATCGGGCTGGGGTTGCTCGCCGGGCTCGGCCTCGCCGCCGTCCTCGGATTCCGTCTGCGGCGCCGCTCGGCCCGCGCTTCCGGCGCGGCCGGACGCTAGGCGAGGTCGGCAGAGCGGATCGGAACGCGCCGGAGTCTTTGACCGTCGCCGCGAAGATGGCATTGGCCACGGCCGGAGGGTCGAATCCGGGGACGAGCTATTTCGCCCGGGCGACCGTCGTCGTCACCAGATACGTCTTGTCGCTGGAGCCCCGGGCCGCCTCGACTCGGGTTGTCTCGGTCCAGGCTCCGCCGGCGCCCTCGTAACGCCAGGCGCCGGGGCCCTGCCGCTTCCAGCCCGAATCCCGGAACGCCCGGTCCATGCGTTCGAGAAGCGCCTCCGCGCCGGCCGTGGTCGTGACCTTCCAGCTCGTCTCCCAGCGGTCCCGCGTGCCCTCGTGCCGTTCGACGCGGCGGGAGTACTCGCTCACCGCGTCGAACGCGGGATAGAGGTGCTGGTCGGCGAGGCTGGCCCGCGCCCAGCCGGAGTCGGGACGCCAGTCGTACTCCATGCCGACGGCGGCGACCTGGGCCGTGCCCCGGCCGTAGAGCTTCTCGATCACGTGCAGCGCGCCGTCAATCCCCGAGGAGAGACCCGCCGCAGTGATGATCTTGCCGTTGTCCACGAAGCGCTTGTCGCGCACGACCTTCGTCTTCGGCGCGGAGGCCTGCAGGTCGTCGATCATTCCGGCGAAGGTCGTGGCCTCGAGCCCGTCGAGGAGTCCCGCTTCCGCCAGGAAGAACGCGCCGTTGCAGACCGACAGCACGACATCGGCCGATTTCGCAGTTTCACGTACCCAGCGGATGACGCCCTCGTTGGAGAGCTGCGGGGCAACGTTGCCGCCGGGCAGCACGAGGATGTCCGGTTTCGGAGCCTTCGCGAACGAGTAGGAGGGGATGACCGTCATGCCCATCGCCGTATCGAAGGGCGAGGCCGTTTCGGCGACCGAGTAGATCTTGAAGGCGGGCTTTCCGTCGACACGGGCGTGGCCGAGGACTTCCCACGGTCCCGTGTAGTCGATGATCTGGACCCCGGGGAAGAGCAGGATCGCGACGTTCCGGGCGCCGGCGGTCCCCTCCTTGGGCCCGATGGCGAAGGCGGGCAGCGCTCCGAGAAGAAGCAAGGAAGCAAGAACGACGCGTTTGACGGCCACGAGGAACCTCCTAGGCACTGCGCAGCGCGACCATGGGATCGACCGAGGTCGCCTTGCGCGCCGGAACGAAACACGCGACGGCGGCGACGAGCGCGAGAACGGCCGCGACGACGAGATAGGTCGGCGGATCCGTGGGCGTCGTCTCGTAAAGCAGGCTCGAGAAGAGGCGCGAGAGAGCAAACGCGCACGCCACGCCGATCCCGAGGCCGAGCAGCACCAGGCGCATGCCCTGGCCCAGGACCATCCGCAGCACGCCGCCGGGCAGCGCCCCGAGGGCCATGCGAATCCCGAACTCCTGGCGCCGCTGGCCGACCGTGAAGGAGATGACGCCGGCGATCCCCGTGGCCGTGATGACGAGAGCGAGGCCGGCGAAGGCCGCCAGCAGGATCGCCGTCAGCCGCGGCATGTCGAAGGCGCTCGTGTGGAGGTCTTCGAGCGTCCGGAACTTGTCGACCGGCTGCTCGGGCCCGATCGAGTGCACGGCTTCCCGCACGGTCCGGGTCAGAGCGAGCGGCTCCGACTGCGTGCGCACGAGGCACGCGGTCCCGAGACCCGGATACTGGCGAATCGAGAGGTAGATCTGGTCGACCGGCGGGTTCGTGATCCCGTACTGCCGCACGTCCCCCGAGATCCCGACGATCGTCAGCCAGACGATCTCCTCGGGCTGATTGCCGGACACGCCGATCCGTTTGCCGATCGGGTTCTTTCCGGGGAACACGTGGCCGGCCATCGTCTTGTTGATGACGGCGACCTTGGGCGCATTGTCCCGATCGGTCTCGGCGATTCCCCGCCCCTGGAGGATGGGGACGCCGATCGTCTTGAAGTAGTCCTCGGACACCCTCTGAAAGTCGGCGCGCGGCTGAGACTCGGGCGTCGGCGCCTCGCGTCCCTCGATCCGGTACTTGCCGTTCGAGGGCCCGCCCTCGGTCAGCGGAAAGCGGCCGGCGAGCGCCACGGAGACCACGCCCGGCTCGTTGGCGAGTCGCGCGAGGACGCGCTCGTGGAAGTCGAGCTGCTTCTCGCGCTCGCGGTAGCGGGTGAAGTTGAGATCGAGCCGGGACGTCAGCACGCGCTCGGAGTTGAACCCGGGATCGATCTGGCGGAGCCTCCAGAGCGTCCGGAGCATCAGTCCGGCGCCGGCGAGGAGCACGAAGGAGATGGCGACCTGGGCCACGATGAGGACGTTGCGCATCTTCAGCCGGGTCGGCGAAGAGGAGGCCGGGTCCCGCCCGTCCTGGAGGGCGGACACGAGGCTCCGCCGTGACGAGAGCGCCGGAATCAATCCCAGACCGATGCCTGCGAGGAGCGAAACGGCGAGCGTGAAGAGGAGGACGGGACCGGACACGACGATCTCCGAGGCGCGCGGCGTGAAGCGGGCTGCGAACATGACGAGGAGCTGCCGGCCCGCCGCGGCCACGCCCAGGCCGAGCATTCCGCCGACCACCGCCACGACGACGCTTTCGGTCAGAAGCTGTCGAGCGAGCCTTCCTCGTCCCGCGCCCAGCGCGGAGCGGAGCGCCATCTCCCGCTCGCGACGGACGAGACGCGAGAGCGTCAGGTTCGCGACGTTGGCGCAGGCGATGAGGAGCACGAGGCCGACCGTGGCGGCGAGCAGCAGGAACGTCGGGCGAGCGTCCCGCGTGAGCTCCTCGCGGAGCGAGACGGGATGGATGCTCATGCGCGCCGCCGCGGGATAGCTCTCGGGATGGTCGTGAGCCATTTTGGCCGCGACCTCGGACAGATCCTTGCGGGCGCCCTCGAGGCTCGCGCCGTCCTTGAGCCTGCGCGAACGCGCCCAGCATTCCGGCGTCGCGGTTGTTCTCGACGTTCTCGCTCGAGCGGAACGGGCAGGCGGAGATCGGCATGTAGACGTCGTTCTCGTCGGGGTAGCCCGGAATCGGCGGCAGCACGCCGATGACCGTGTGCGGGCGGTCGTTCATGCGGAAGACCTGGCCGACGATCTTGGGATCGCCGCCGAAGCTCCGCATCCAGTACTGGTGCGACAGGACGAGGACCGCTTCCGCGCCATGCTCGTCCTCGCCCTTGACGAACGTCGCGCCCGAGGATGGGCTTCACGCCCATGAGGTCGAAGAAGTGCGCCGACACGACGCCCGTCTGCACGCGCTCCGGCTCCGGACGGCCGAGAAGAACGAACCACATCGAGTGGTACTCGGCGATCGGAGAAGAAGCTGCGGCTCAGGTTCTGGAGGTCGGCGATCTCGAGGGGCGCGAACGCGCCGTCCTCGATGCCGGCGCCCGGAGCGTCGACCTGGATGCGGACGAGCCGGTCCCCGCCCCCGTAGGGCAGCGACTGGAGGATCACGCCGTGGACGACCGAGAAGATGGCGGTGTTCGCGCCGATACCGAGAGCGAGCGTCAGCACCGCGGCCGCGGCGTAGCCGGGGTTCCGACGCAGGGCGCGCAGCCCGTAGCGCACGTCCTGGAGGATCGTCTCGAAGAGGACGGCCCGGTCGGTCTCGCGGACCTCCTCCTTCGTCTTCTCGACGCCGCCGAACTTGCGGAGGGCCTCGGTGCGCGCCGTCTCCGGCGCCATCCCCCGGCGGACGTTCTCTTCGGTTTCCCTCTCCACGTGGAAGCGGATCTCGTCGTCGAGCTCCTTCTCCACGCGCTTCCCCGCGAACAGGGCCTTGAGGCTTCCGAGCACGCGTGCCATCTCCGCCTCCTACGTCGCCGCCAGCACGCGCCCCACCGCGGCGGCGAAGCGCTGCCAGCTTTCGGTCTCTTCGGCGAGCTGCCGGCGTCCGGCGCGCGTCATCGTGTAGAACCGCGCCCGACGGTTGTTCTCGGAGCTGCCCCACTCGGCTTGAATCCAGCCCTTCTGCTCGAGCCGGTGGAGCGCCGGGTAGAGCGAGCCCTGGTTGACCTCCAGGACCTCCTGGGAGAGCTGCTGGATGCGCTGGGCGATCCCCCAGCCGTGCATCGCTCCCGGCGAGAGGGTCTTCAGGATCAGGACGTCGAGTGTTCCCTGCAGCAGATCGCTTCGTTCCGTCGCCATGAGGCCTCCCCTCGGATCTCTACAGGAGAGGATACGGCCGCTCCTGTAGATTGTTTAGGGGTAGCGAAAAAAATCTCCGCCCCGCTCGGGATAGGCTCCCGCCAGCTTCGGCGGGAGGAACTGTGACGAAACGACTCACCTCGGCCGCTCTGGGTTGGCTCCTCTTTGTATGTGTGGCTCCGGCCGCGGACCCCCCGAAGCCGGCGCCCACCCCGATCGCGATCCGGGCGGCGCGCCTCCTGGACGTCAAGTCGGGCCGTTACGTCGAGCGGCCGGTCGTGGTCGTCGTGGGCGACAGGATCGACAGCGTGGGCACGGCGGTCCCGGTCGGAGCGCGCGTCGTCGATCTCGGCGACCGCGTGCTGCTCCCCGGCCTGATCGACACCCACACCCACATCCTCCTGCAGGGCGACCCGACCGCAGTCGAGTACGACGAGCAGATCCTCAAGGAGTATCCCGCGCATCGCGTCGCCCGGGCCGTGCGGTCGCTCAAGATCGCGCTCGAGCACGGCTTCACGACGATGCGGGACGTCGAGACCGAGGGCGCCGGCTACGACGACGTCGCGCTCCGGGACGCCGTCAACGAAGGCGTGATCCCCGGTCCCCGCATGAAGGTGGTCGGCCCGGCCCTCTCGACGACCGGCTCGTATCCCATCCAGCGCTACCGCCCGGACTGGAAGTTCCCGAGCGGCGTCATGGTCTGCGACGGCGCCGACGGATGCCGCAAGGCCGTGCGGGAGCAACTCTCCTACGGCATCGACTGGCTCAAGATCTACGCCAACACCGGAGGCCTTCGGATGACCGCCGACGGCTACATCGACTCGCCGCCGAACTGGACGAAAGAGGAGATCGAGGCCGTCGTCTCGGAAGCCCATGCCCACGGCGTCAAGGTCGCGGCGCACGCGCGCTCGGACACGGGGCTGCGGATCGCGATCGCCGCGGGCGTCGACTCCATCGAGCACGGCGACTCAATTCGCCCCGAGGCCGCCCAGGAGATGGCTCGCAAGGGAATCTTCCTCGTCCCCACGCTCGTCGTCGCGGACTACGTCGCCGGCCCGCGGACCGCGGCGGGCTGCGCCGTCTGCGCCCACACCGAGAAGGCGCACGCGAAGTCCTTCGACAACTGCCGCAAGGCCGGCGTCAAGATCGCATTCGGCACGGACGCCGGCGGCTTCCCGTGGACCGAGATCAACCAGGCCAGGGAATTCGAGTTCGAGGTCAAGCTCGGCATGACGCCGATCGAGGCCATCCGTTCGGCCACCACCGTGGCGGCCGAGCTCCTCGGGATGACGGGCCAGATCGGAACGGTCGAGAAAGGCGCGTTCGCCGACCTCGTTGCGATGCCGGGAGATCCCCTCGCCAACGTGGCGGCCATTCAGGGCATCGACTTCGTCATGAAGGGCGGCGAGATCGTGCGGGCGCCGGCTCCCCGGCGCCGCTGACGCCATAGCCGCGTGCTTCGCATCGGCCTGACGGGCGGCCTCGCCTCGGGCAAGTCGACGGTCGCAAAGATGCTGGGCGAGCTCGGGGCCGCGGTTCTCGACGCCGACGAGATCGTGCGCGGGCCTCTACCGCGAGGGCGGCGCCGGCGCCGAGGCGGCCCGCACCCTCTTCGGGGACGCGGTCCTCGGCCCGGACGGCCGCGTCGACCGGACCCGCATCGCCGCGCTCGTCTTCGCGAACCCGGAGGCGCGCCACGCCCTCGAGGCGAGCCTCCATCCGCTGGTGCGGGCCGAGCGCGACCGCTTCTTCGCCGAGGCCGAACGCCGCGGCGCCCCGGTCGCCGTCGTCGAAGCCTCGCAGCTTCTCGAGGCGAAGAGCGAGTCGGACTACGACCGCGTCCTCCTCGTCATGGCGCCCGAGGAGGAGCGCGTCCGCCGGTGGGGCGAGAAGGGCGGCGATCCGGAGGACGCGCGGCGCCGCATCGCCGCGCAGATTCCGCGCCGAGGCGGCCCGCGAGCGCGCCGACGACGTCCTCTGGAACGCCGGAAGCCTCGAGGAGCTGCGCCGAAAAGTGACGGAGCTCTACCGAGCTGGAGCCTGGACGGCAGATAGACTCCGCGCATGCCAGCCAAGAAACTCAAAACCCCCGCTCCCCTCGCCGTCCGCGACGGCGACGTCGTCCTGCTCGTCGGAACGATGAAGGGCCTCTTCCTCTTTTCCTCGGGGCGCGCGCGGCGGACCTGGCGCATGTCGGGGCCCCACTTCCCAGGCCGCTCGGTCTATGCCGCGGCTTTCGACGGCCGCGACGGCCGCCGGCGCCTCTGGGCCGCCCCCGCGAGCATGCACTGGGGGGCCGAGCTCGCCTGGAGCGACGACTTCGGAAAGAGCTGGACCCAGCCCGAGACGCCCCTCGTGCGATTCCCGGAAGAGTCGGGCGCCACGCTCAAGAACATCTGGCAGATCGCGCCGGGCCGGGCCGACGCGCCCGATACGCTCTACTGCGGCGTCGAGCCGTCGGCGCTCTTCGAGTCGCAGGATGGCGGCCGGAGCTGGAGCTCAACGCCGGTCTCTGGAACCATCCCGCACCGCGAGAAGTGGATGCCCGGCGGCGGCGGCCTGTGCCTGCACACGGTCCTCGTCGATCCCGCGCGAGAAGGCCGCCTGACCGTCGCGAGCTCGACCGGCGGCGTGTACCGCTCCGACGACGGCGGCCGCAGCTGGCAGGCGCGCAACCACGGCGTGCGCGCGGAGTTCCTGCCGGACAAGCACCCCGAGTTCGGACAGTGCGTCCACAAGATCGTCCACCACGCCGCGGCCCCCGAGCGGCTCTACCTCCAGAACCACTGGGGGCTCTACCGCAGCGACGACGGCGGCGACACCTGGAAGGACGTCGCCCGCGGCGTGCCCTCGGACTTCGGGTTCTGCATGGGGATCCATCCGAAGGATCCGGACACGGCCTTCATCGTGCCGCTCCACTCGGACGAGTTCCGCTGCACGCCGGAGGGCAAGCTCCGCGTCTACCGCACGCGCAACGGCGGCGGCTCGTGGGAGGCGATGACCCGCGGCCTGCCGCAGAAGGACGCCTTCGAGACCGTCGTGCGCGACGCCATGGGAGTCGACGCCCTCGATCCGGCGGGCGTCTATTTCGGCACGCGGAGCGGAAAGCTCTTCGCCTCGCGCGACTCGGCGCGCTCCTGGCAGCTCGTGCGGGAGGGCCTGCCGCCCGTCGTCTGCGTCAAGGCGGCCGTGGTCTCCGCGAAGAGCGCGTCGGCGCGCCGCGGCCGGACGACAAGAACCCGTACCCGACGACCCGCCCGCGTGCGCGGCGGGCCGCTTGATGGCCGTCCACGTGCTGATCCCGGGCCCTCTCCAGCCCTTCTCGGGCGGGCGAAGCCGCATCGGCCTCGCGAGCCCGGAGACCGTGGCCGAGGCTCTCGAGGAGCTCTCGGCCCTGCACCCCGGAGTCTCCGAGCGCGTCCTCGACGAGCGCGGCCAGGTGCGCCCGCACATCAACATCTTCGTCGGCGAAGACAACATCCGCGACACCTCGGGCCTCGCGACGCGCTTGCCGAAGGACTGCGAGGTCGCGATCCTGCCCGCCGTCAGCGGCGGCTGACTCCGTGCTCCTGAAGTCGTCCACGCCTCCCGGCTGGACCGCGGAGGTCCTCGCCGATTTCGACGCCTTCCTCCTCGATCACGCCGGCTGCGAGCGGAAGGCCTCGGCCGCGGCGCTCGCTCTCGTCGCCCACTACCCCGACCGCCGTTCGCTCGTGAACGAGTGCCTCGGCCTCGCCCGGGAGGAGCTCTCTCATTTCGAGGCCGTGTGGCGCCTGCTCGACGCGCGCGGCCTGACGCTCCGGGCGGACACCCGAAGCCCGTACATGGATCGCCTCGCCCGGGAGTTCCGCCAGGGAAGCGAGGCCTACTTCCTCGACCGTCTCCTCGCCGCGGCCATTGCCGAGGCGCGCGGGTGCGAGCGCTTCGGTCTCGTGGCCGCCGCGCTGCCCGAGGGACACGAACGCGACTTCTATCGCGAGATCGCGCGCGCCGAGGTCCGCCACCAGGAGCTCTACGTCCGCCTGGCCCGCGAGTACTTTCCGCAGCCGGACGTGGATGGCCGGCTGGAGGAGCTTCTTTCCGCCGAAGCGCGCATCGTCGCGGCGCTTCCGCTCCGCGCCGCCCTCTACGCCTGATGGCCCGAAAGCCCTTCGACCCGTACCTGTCCCGCTACGCCGAGCCGGAGGCCCGCGCCGCGGACGCGCTTTCGGGCGAGCTCGGCCACGTTCTCGTGATCCCGGCCTACGGCGAGAGCCGCACCCTCGTCGACGCCCTGGGATCGGTGCCGCAGGGCCCGGCCGGCGACACCCTGATCGTCGTCGTCCTCAACGCCCGCGCGGATTCTCCGCCGCCCGTCCATGAGGCGAACGCGGCCGCCCGCCAGCGGCTGTCCGAGGCCGCGACGGGACCCGCCCGCGAGCTCGCGACATCGCCTCCGATCACCGAGCTCCCAATGGCTCACGGAAGACTCGTTCTCGTCGACCGCGCCGTCGCCGGCCACTTCCTTCCCGAGGGCCAGGGGGTGGGCCTCGCGCGAAAGATCGGCAACGATCTCGCTCTCGCGCTCCACGGCGCCGGTCGGATCGCTTCGCCCTGGATTCACAACACGGACGCCGACGCGATCCTCCCGAACGACTATTTCGACCAGGTCGCGAAGCTCGGCGACGAGGCGGGCAACGCGGGGGTCGTGTACTTCTTCGAGCATCGGTTCGCCGAGGAGCCCGGCCTCGCGGAGGCCGGCCGGCTCTACGAGATCTCGCTCCGCTACTACACGCTCGGGCTCGCCTGGGCGGGCTCCCCCTACGCCTACGAGGCGATGGGCAGCTGCATCGCGGTGCGCCCCGCGGCGTACGCGGCGGTGCGCGGCTTTCCGAAGAAGAACGCCGCCGAGGACTTCTATTTTCTGAACAAGGTCGCGAAGGTCGGCGCGATCGAAAGGCTCGCGGGCGCCCCGCTCCTGCTGGACGGCCGCGTCTCCGATCGCGTGCCGTTCGGGACGGGCAAGGCCCTCGGCGAGCTCTCCGCGAAGCCGCGGGCGCGCTCCGGCTTCCGCCTCTATCACCCGGTCGTCTTCGCGCACGTCGCCGCGTGGCTCTCCGTCCTCGAGCGCACGGCGCAGTCCGGGGGCCGCGTGGATCTCGCCGTGGAGGAGCTCCCCCGCGACAACCCCTTCTTCCGCACCGGCCTCCTCGTGGAATCGCTCGAGCGGATGGGCGCCTTCGCGGCGGTGCGCGACGCGATCGATCGGTCCTCCGGCGATCCGGCGACGATGCTTCGCCACTTCCACGCCTGGTTCGACGCCTTCCGGACGCGCAAGCTCGTCCACGCGCTGCGCGACGGCGGCTTCCCCTCGCCGGGTTATCGCGAGGCGCTCGCCGAAGCGCCGTTTACGGGTCTCGCGGCCTCGACCGAAGAGGAGCCGGAATTCCTCCGTCAGGCGCTCGCGTCCGAGGAACGGAAGCTCGCCGAAACCCCGGCGGGATGGACCGGAGACGGAGCGTCGCCGCCTAATTGACGGCGCAGGAGCCGGGGCCGCGCGGATCGCCGCAGGAGCCGCAGGAACCGGCCGAGGCCTCCGAGGCGGTGCTCTTCGACGAGCCTGCAGAACCGACGGCGAAGACCGAGAGGAGCTTGTCGAGCTTCCGGCCCTCGCAGGAGGGACAGCGAGGCTTCGCGTCGCCGAGGACGAACTCCTCGAAGCGCTTCTCGCAGTCGCGGCAGCGATACTCGTAGAGAGGCATCGGCGCGATTCTCCCACATCCTCAGAACGGGTAGCCGATCGAGAGGAAGATGCGGCCGGTCTCCTTGACCGTGGCGTCGCGCACGAGGATGCATGGCGAGTTATTGGCACAAGGTTCGCCGGCAGCATCCTCGGTCGAGGTCACCTGATAGTGGATCGTGCGGAGGTCCACCGGCCTGGCATACTCCAGACGCAGTGGGCCCGACCGGCGTCATGTAGTGGAGGCCGGCGCCGATCGACTGGCGCAGACCGTTCAAGCCCTCGACCCCGAAATTGATGTCCCCGGGCGCGGCCCAGACCTGGGCCAGGTCGTAGAAGACCGAGATGCCGAGGTTGCCGAGAATCGGATAGCGGAACTCGGCCGTCGCCGCCATGAAGCCGTTGCCTCCGATGATGCGGGGGCCGGCCGTGCAGTCGAAGAGCGTGAGGTTGAAGTCGCTCGGCTGATTCGGATACTGCTCGGCGCAGGTACCGATTTCGTCTGTGGGCTCGGGGCGGTCGATGATGGGCGTCGCCTGCGTGTTGTAGTCCACGGTGACGCGCGGAATGCCGAGCAGGTCGGTCGAGAAGCCGCGTCCGGTCGAGGAGCCTCCCGAATAGAACCTCTCGGCGATCGGGACCGGCACCTGGGCCGCGAGGTCGTAGGGGTAGATCGCGCCGATCTTGTAATTCAACGCCAGGACGCCGCCGAAGAGGCTCTTGAACCAGGCGGCCTGGCCCGAGACCTTGCCGTAGCGGGCGTCGTCTTCGGAGAGCAGCGGGAATGCGTACTTGCCCGCGACCGTCCAGTAATAACCGCTGTGCGGATCGAGGATGTCGTCTCGCCGGTCGTAGAAGACGCTCGGGCCGATCGCGGCCTGCTGGATCGGGAACGCGGTTTTGGGGAATCGCTCGAGCTCGATCGTCGAGAGGTCTTGCGGGTTCTGGGGGCCCGTCTGCTGGTATTCGAGGCGCAGGCCCATGCGGAGGAACTTCGTCACGAGCTTGGCGGATTCGACGTAGCCGCCAACGCTGTCGATGTTGACATCCTGGATGGCCTGGCGGCTGATGAACGCGACGAAATTGAGGGGGACGTCGGTGTTGAAGGCAAAGGGCTCGAGGAAGCTCGCGTACACGTAGCCGCGCGTGGAGAGCGGCGCGTACTGGACCTCGAGAGTCGCGGACTGCATGCGGCCGAACAGGTTCCGATAGGTCCCTCCCACGATCCCGAACACGTCGTTTCGGTTCGAGGTCGCGCCGGCCGCGTACTCGTAGCCGAAGCCGTAGAGCAGGGAGAACCGCCGGGCCTCGGTCAGCGTCACGTCGATCGTGCGCGTCTGGTTCTCCGGGTTCGTGGGCTGCGGCCGGACGTCGATGGAGCGGAAGACCCCCGTTCGGGCCAGGTTCTGCTGCGTGTCGGCGACCTTCTCCTCCGAGAAAGGCTCGCCTTCCTTCCAGGCGACCTGGCGGCGGATCCGCTCGACGCGCGTGAAGGCGTTGCCGCGGATGATCGTCCGGCCGAAGAACGCGCGTTCCCCTTCTTCGACGCCGTAGTCGACGTCCACGGCCGTCCGGTCCTCCGAGATCGTGTAGCGGTCCTGGACCGTGGCCGAAGGCCAGCCGCTGTTGCGGTAGCGCGCCGTCAGGGCGCCGACGTCGTGCCGCACGGCGGCGGGATTGAAGGGTTCGCCCACCTTCACGGTGAAGATGGTGTTGAGCTCCTCCGGCGTCAGGTGCTCGACGCCCTCGACGCGTCGCTGCCGGACGAAGGCCCTGGGGCCTTCGGTGATGGAGATCGCGACTCGGAGCCGCCCCGGCTCGGAGGCGTCTTCGACCGAGGACTTCACGCGCGCGTCGATCCAGCCGCGCCGCTGGTAGTAGCCGAGGATGGCCGAGACGTCGGCTTCGAGGTCGGCGTCGATGAGGTGTCCCTTCGCAATGACGGGGAGCCCCTTGGGCCGGGTCACCATGAGGTCGCGGAGCGTTTTCTCGGGCACCGACGTGTCGCCGTCGATGGCAACCGACTCGACGGCGAACTTGGGGCCACGCTCCACCGTGAGCTGGACGAGGACCGGATCGGTTCCTTCCGTCGAGGCTGAGACTTTCGCCCGATAGTGTCCGGCCCTCTGCGACTCGGCCCGCCGGTCGATGGTCCACTGCTCGAGAAGGTCCTCGTCGAACGACTGGAACTCGAGAAGCCCGAGGATCTGCTTGGTGGCCGCCTTCGGCTTCAGGCCTTCCGCCGCGATTTCGTAGAGGGGCCCGACCGTGATGCGGAAGACCGGACGGATCCGCCCGTCCTCGGTGGGCTCGGCGGCGATGAGCTCGACCGAGGCGCGGTAGTAGCCCTGCTTCCAGAGGAACTTCCGGATGCGTTCGGCGTCGTCCCGTGCCTTGACCTCGTTGTAGACGTCTCCGGCTTTGAGCTTGAGTTTGGCCCGCTTTGCGAGATCCGCCGCCGTGAACGGCGCCGTCGGGCCATCGAAGTAGGGCTCGGTGATCCGGGCGCGCTCCCCCGCCGCAATGCGGTAGACCGCGGTGACCGTGAAGTCCACGGCGTCGAAGACGGCTTCGGGCTCGACCTGCGGATCGACGTACCCGTCCGCGAAGAGCCGGCGCTCGATCGCGGCCGTGCCCGCCTCGAGCGAGGCGGCGTTGAAGGGATCGCCCGGAGCCAGAGGCACGACCCGCCGCAGGTCCTCCCGCGTGGGCCCGAACTTCCCTTCGAGCTCGATTGCCCGGACGATGTACGCCCGCCAGAGGTACACGATGACCCGGACCTCCCCGCTCTCGAGCAGCTCCGCGTCGACCGCCACGTTCGAAAAGCGACGGGTCCCGTAGAGGTTCCGGATCGTTCCGGCGGTCTCCTCCTCCGTCAGCGGCCGTCCGGCCACGATCGCGACGAGGTCCTCGAGCTCGTCGCGATCCACCTCGCCGTCGGCGGCGTAGGCCACGGACGCGACGGTCTTCCCCCAGGGAAGCGTCGAGGCGTCTTGTTGCGCCGACGCCGCAGCGGCTGCGAGGAAGGCCGCGGCCGCATAGAGAGCGGCGCGAATCCGTCCCGCCGACGCGCCCCGCATCAGAGACGTTGCCGCTTCCGGAACGTGACCGAGTAGTTGCCGTCCTCGTCCCGGATCAGCTGGATGAAGATGGTGTCGGTCACCTGCCACTCGATGCGGATGATCGGCTCCTTGCTCGAATCCAGAGCAATCGAGGAGGTCACGACGAGGTCCTGCGTGATCTGCTTGCCGATCGTCGTCCGGAACGTCGTCAGGTTGCTGCCCTCGAAGACCGGGTCGATCTGGAAGCGGTCGAGCTTGAAGAGCTGCCGGGTGCCGCGCGTCAGCCCGCCCGTGACCGCGCCGGTGACGATGCCCCCGGCCGCCGACACCAGCTGGTCGGTCCCTCTGTCCTCATGGCGCGTGTCGGGTGGCGTGCCCGAGAGCACGAGCCCGAGGATCTGGTCGTTCGAGAGCGGCGGATCCGACACGAACGTCGCGTTCACGCGCGGCCAGGTTCCGACCAGCGAAACGGTCAGGTCGTACGCCTTGATCTCGGCGCGCGCCCTCAGATCGACGAACGGGGAGATCCTCGTCGTGCTCGAGAACGTGATCGCTCCGTATTCGATCTCGTAGCGCACGTCCGAGAAGACGACGCGCCCACCCTCGTCGAGAAGGATTTGTCCGAGGAGCACGGGCTCGGAGAGCGTGCCGCGGGCGGTCAAGTCCACCGTGCCCGAGAGGCGGGCCACGTTGTTGCGCACCTCGAGGGAGGCCGCCGAAACGATCCGGATGTCCAGGGACGTCCGCTCCTTCCAGGGCTCGCGGGCGGCGAGCGCGGCTCCGGGGCGGCTTCGGGCCAGGAGGTCCGAAACCGTGACGTCGACGTCCTTCGTGTACGTCCCGCGCTGCAGCGTGATCTCTCCGCGGATCTCGCGGTCCTCGAGGTTTCCCGAGGCCACGAGGTCGGCGTCGACGACGAGGCGCAGCGACGGGATGGCGCGCACGGAAACCCGGCGGCCCTGCAGAGCCATGCGAAAGCTCGAGAGCTTGTACCCGTCGAGCCGGAAGGTTCCGGCGACGAAGGCCTCGCCGTCGGCGACTCGGGCGCGGAGTCCCTCGAGCTCCCCGGAGCTCCCGACCAGCCGCAGCGTCCCTTCGATTTCGTCGAACGAATACCCGAAGCCCCGGTAGCGCCCGCCGGCGATCCGAATCGAGCCGTTGAGGTCGGGCTTCTCGGTCGTTCCGCCCGCGGCGACGTCGAAGGTCAGGACGCCCGACAAAGCGAGACCGGGGCGAATGAGCTCGAGAATGGAGGCCTGGGCCTCGCCCGAAAGCCTCGCGTTGATCGCGCGCGGGCTCGCGGCGGTATCGAGCGTGCCCCGCAGCGTCAGGTCGATGCCCTCGCCGACCGCCCGAAGGCTTTCGAGGGTCACTCGCCGGTTTTCGATCGTCACCTTCGCCGGAGCGGCGGTCCGCAGGAGCCCGGGACGCTCGGTCGTGTCGAGACGTGCCTCCCGGACGACGACCTCGCCGGATACCGCGGCCCCGCTCTCCTCGGGCCAGAGGAAGCGGCCGCTCGCGGAGACCGCCCCGCCGACGCCGGCGGGCAGCTCGAACGGCGTCAGCGCCAGAAACGCCGAGACGTCGGGAGCCTCCAGCTCGACGTCCACTCGCCCGGGCGTGCCGAATGGCTCCCCGCTTCCCGTCAGCGTCCAGCGGCCCGGCGCCGAAACCGTTCCGGAGAGCACGCCGCGCGAGAGCCGGGCCTCGAGCCGCGGGGAGAGCGCGGGAGGCAGCGCGCGCCCGTGAAAAACGGCCTCGGACAGCTCCGCCGAGACGGTCAGGTCGGGGTGCGCCATCTCTCCCGAGCCCGCGATCTGGAAGGTGAGTTTGCCCGCGAGGTCTCCGGAGGCTTCCCGAACGGCCTGCAGATCCTCGATCGGAACGGCATCGCCGGCGAGACGCACCTCGAAGGTCCCCTCGCGGTAGGCGATCGCCCCCCGGCCGCCGAGCGTGCCCCCGTTCAGGTCCGCCCGGACCTCGTCGAGCTCGAAGCGTCCGGGCTCGAGCGTCGCCCGCCCCGTGATCGACGGAAACTTCTGTCCCCAGACCTCGGCGTTCGCCAGCGTCACGTTTCCCGAGCCCGAGACCGCGTCCGGCGGGTTGCCGTGGAGGGGAATGGTTCCGGTCACCAGGCCTGAGACCGGAAACTCGAGGTTGAGATAGTCGAGCAGGCGCGCGACGGGGTAGTCCTTGGCCGCGACGCTGACCTCCAGCGTGGGGCGCTTCGGGTCGCGCCGGTACCGCACGACGCCCTCGAGCGAAAGGGTCGCGCTGCCCTCGTAGACGCGGAGGGGCTGGAAGAGAAAGGCGCCATCCTGCATTCCCGCCGTTCCCCGGACGCTTCCGAAGAGCACTCCGGCGTAACTCGCGTTCTCGGCCGAGACCTGCGCGGAGACTTCCGGGTTCCCCCAGGACTTCGAGATGTGCCCGTCGACCTCGCCGCTGCCGCCGAGACCGAGAGGCTCCGGCCGGCCTCCGCTCGCCGCCGTGAAGTTCTGGAAGAGACGGTCGACCTCGACGAGGTCGCGGGAACGGAGTCGGAAGTCGAAGTCCGGCGTCCACTGCCCGATCCGAAGACCTCCCGTCAGCTCGAGCGACGAGGCCGGAAACCGAAACGTCGTCCCGTCGAAGCCGATCCGCCCGTCCACGATGCTCAGCGTCCCGCCGCCTCCGGTCGGAATGCCGAAGCGGCCCCGCACGATCGAGGACGCGGGGCCGGGCTTGATCTCGAGGGTCGCGCCGCCGTCGGCGCGCTCCAGCCCGCCTTCTCCCCAGCGGAGGGCGAGCGAGAGCGCCGCGCCGCCCGAGAGCCCCGTGCCCGGCAGCTCGATGTCGCCGAAGAAACGCTCGAGGGAGAGGTTGCGCACCTCGAGGGCGAGCGTCATGGGCTTCTCGCTCTCTTCGCCGGCCAGGTTTTCGATGCGAAACAGACCCGAAGCCAGGCCCCCCGCGTACCGGGCTTTCGAGATCTCGGCGACGAGCGCCTCGGGCCGGGCGGAGACGGTGGCCTCGAGATCCTCGAACAGAAAGCCCTGGGCGTCGACCTTCGGGGCGGTGAGCCGCCCGGCGATGCGGAAGCCGCCCGACGGCGGGATGCGCATCTCGGCCCGGATGCTGGCGTCGCCCGCGAATCCCAGCTTTGCGCGAAAGATCCGCTCGATCTCCGAGATGTGGAACTCGCCGGCCACGCGAAGGAGGATGGTCGGGTTTGCGCCGGCCGGACGCTCGACCACGCCCGAGGCCCGCAGGTCGCCGAACTCTCCCACGGCGCGCATCGTGTCGATCGAAGCGCCCCGCTCCGGATCGAGACGGAAAGCGAGATCGAGGCCGAAAAGGAGAGGCTCGGCCTTCGGCAGCGTCAGCTGGACCCGGCGGGACGCGAGCGTGCCCGTGTACCGGTCCCGCCGGAGCGCCTTGAGCTCGAGCGCGAAGTCCTCGAGGCGGCCGTCCATCCCCATCTTCCGGCCGTCGAGCTCGAAGAGACCCTGCTGGATGACGAGCTCCCCCACGCGCACCGCGAGCCCCTGCTTCTCCGCCGGTGCGGTCAGGCCGGGAGGGAGATTCCAGGTGCCGTCGGGGAACTGGACGAGGGAGACCTTCGGCGAGACCGCGCGCACGCGGCCGAAGCGCAGCTCGGTTCCGCTGATGGAGACGCCGCCGCCGATCGTCAGCTCCGCGGCCGAGAGGAGTGGCTGCTCCGGGATCCGGGGGTCGTTCTCGATCCGGACGTCCGCGAGGGTGAGCGACGGCGGGAAGATCCGGAACTGGACCCGCCGGAAGCTCACGGGCCGCTTCAGCAGCTCCGAGAGGCGCTGCTCCGACAGGCCGAGCATGAGGGTCTGGAAACGGTCCGAGTTCCAGATGGAGTACACGGCGAGGACCAGGAAGACGAGGAGGATCAAGAGCAGGCGCAGGGCCGACAGGCGCTGCGCCTCGTGCGGCGTCTCGTCCCGTTCGTCGCGCGCGTCGCCTCCCGACATCCGGGTTCTACACGCCCCAGGACAGCTTGCTCGCCAGCTGATCGAAGTGATCGGCCTCGGGCGGGCGAAGCAGCGTCACGGACGCGGGGCTCGAACGGACGACGATGGTCAGGCCCGAGACGATCGGGAACCCCTCCTGGCCGTCGAGCGTCAGGTAGACGCCGCCGTCGCGCCGCTCGGGCCCGACGACGCGCACGCGGATCTCCGTGGATGCGGGGACGACGAGCGGGCGCTGAGCGAGCGTGTGGGGACAGATCGGCGTCACGACGATGGCCGGCAGCTGCGGGTGAAGGATGGGGCCGCCCGCCGAGAGGTTGTACGCGGTCGATCCGGTCGGCGTCGAGACGATCACGCCGTCGGCGCGGAACTCGGCGACCGTCCGGCCGTCGAGAACGATCGCGAAGGTCGAGATCCGGGCCAGCGCCTCGCGGTTCAGGACGGCGTCGTTGAGGGCGCGATAGCGGCCGTGATGCGGCCCGCGCGGGACGGCCACGTCGAGGGCGCCCCGGCGGTCCTCGCGGAAGCGCCCGGCCAGGACGTCGTCGAGCCTCGCGATCAATTCCTCCTTACGGGAAAGGCCGGCGAGAAATCCGAGCATCCCCACGTTGACTCCCAGAAGCGGCGTCGCCGGCGGGGCCGTCCGGGCCACCGAGAGCAGCGTGCCGTCACCGCCGAGGACGATGACCAGATCGGCCTCGCACGAGATCCGGGATCGGGGCAGCCCCTTTGGTCGACGCAGCGCCTCGGCCGTCCGGTCTTCGAGAAGAACCTTACGGCCGCGGCGCTTGAGGGCTCTCTCGAGGGAGGCCGCGAGGCGAAGCGCCGCTTCCGAGGAGGTCTTGGCCACGATGCCGACGCGCGGGAACTTCGGCGCGGACGCCCGTGACCCCTTCATCCTGCTCAATTTACACGAAATCCGAGCAGAAACTCCTCGTTGCCCCGCGCGCCCCGAATCGGCGACGGGATCGATCCCAGAACCTCCAGGCCGAGCTCTCGCCCTGCCTCTTCGATCTCGGAGACGACGCGCTGACGCGTCGCTTCGGACTTCACCACGCCGCCGCGCGGCACCTCGCGCCGGCCCGCTTCGAACTGCGGCTTGACGAGGGCGACGAGCGAAGCCCGCGGCGCGAGCCGAGGCACGATGGCCGGCAGGACGAGACGAAGCGAGATGAACGAGACGTCGGCGGCGGCGAGCTCCACCGGTTCCGGCACGTCCGCCGCCGAGAGGGCGCGGGCGTTGACCCTCTCGCGGACGACGACCCGCGGGTCGTTTCGGAGCTTCGCGTCGAGCTGGCCCCAGCCCACGTCGACCGCGTAGACGCGCGCGGCGCCGCGCTGCAGGAAGCAGTCCGTGAAGCCGCCGGTCGAAGCGCCGACGTCGAGGCAAATGCGGCCGCGAGGGTCGAGCGCGAAGTGGTCCAGCGCCGCGGCGAGCTTGAGGCCTCCGCGCGAGACGTAGGGATGCGGCGGCCCCGCGACGAGGATCTCGGCGTCGTCCGGGACGGCTTCCCCGGCCTTCTCGGCCCGGCGTCCGCCGACCGTCACGAGGCCGGCCAGGATCATCGCCTGCGCCCTCTCCCGCGACGGCGCGAGACCGCGCTCCACGAGAAGGCGATCGAGGCGGGACTTCAAAACGTGATCGCGACCTTCATCACGCCTTCGAGAGCGCGCGCCCGCGCGAATGCCTCCTCGGCGCGCACGATCGGGTAGCGATGCGAGACGAGGTCGGTGACCCGGACCTGCCGGCGGGCGATGCGCTCGAGAGCCTCCCGGGTGTCGTCCGGGCCGCAGGAGTAGGACGGAAGAACTGTGATCTCGCGGAAGTAGAGCTCGAAGAGATCGGCCGGCCAGAGCTCGCCGGGCGGAGCCATCGTGAAGAGCAGGAGCGTGCCTCCGGAGGCCGCGGCTTCGAAGGCCTCGGCCACGACCTCGCGCTTGCCCGGCGAAACGAAGACGACGTCGAAGCCCCGGGGCGCGACGCGGCGCGCGCCGCTCGCAAGCGCTTCGCGGGACACATCGATCGTGGCGTCCGCACCGCTCTCCCCCGCCGCGGCCAGACGCGACGGCACCCGATCCGCGCCGGCGACCTTCGACGCGCCGAGGGCGCGCGCGAGCCGGATCGCGAGCTGGCCCGCCGGCCCGAGGCCGACGACGAGCAGCGACTGCCCCCGCGAGAAGGACGCGCGTCGGAGCGCTTTCACGACGGTCGCCAGCGGCTCGACGAAGCTGGCCTCCTCGTCGGTGACCGCGTCCGGGATCTTCAGCGTGTCCTGCGCGAGGTTTCCGGCGGGGATCCGCACGAGCTCCGCCATCCCGCCGGGCTCGAGCCGCGAACGGCGCCACTCGGCGCAGTGCACGTACCGTCCGGCGGCGCACGTGGGGCAGGCGAGGCAGGGGGCGTGGTGGTGCGGCGCGACCCGGTCGCCGATCGCGAAATCCGTCACGCCCGGGCCCACCGCGCGAATCACGCCGGCGACCTCGTGCCCGAGCACGGTGCCGGCCTTCCCGCGGACGTACCAGTCGAGGAGGTCGGAGCCGCAGATCCCGGAGACACGGGTCTGCAGCAACGCCTCGCCCGGACCGATCACGGGCTCCGGGACGTCGACCGCGGCGACGGACCCGTCCCCCTGGACGCTCACGGCCTTCATCTCCGGGAAGTCCCGGCGTTTCCGGCGCTCGGAGCGATTTCGGCGATCTCGGCGACGGCCGCGACGAGCCGGTCGACCTCCTCTTCCGTCGTGTAGCAGGCGGCGCCGGCCCGAACGAGACCGTCCCTGCCGTGGCCCAGGCGCTCGGCCACTGTCCAGGCGTAGAAGTCGCCGCTCGAGAGGTAGAGGGCCCGCTCGGCGAGGGCTTCGGCCACCTCGTCGGCTGTCCGGCCGGCCACGACGAAGGCGAGGGTCGGAGTGCGCGGCTCCGTCGGCCCCGGTCCATAGAGACGCACGCCCTCGATCGCGCCGAGGCCGCGCCACATCCGCGCAAGCAGTCTCTGGCCGCGCCCGTGGAGCGCGGCGTACGCCGCGGCGAGGCCGGCCCGGCGGTTCGGAGAGCCGGGTCCCGCGAGCGAGGCCAGGAAATCCACGGCGGCGGCGGCTCCCACGATTCCCTCGTGTGAGAGCGTTCCCGTCTCCAGGCGCTCGGGCGACCAGTCAGGCGCCGGGACGAGCCGGGGAACGTCCAGCGCTTCGATGAGCGCGCGACGCCCCCACAGCACCCCGAGGTGCGGTCCGTAGAACTTGTACGGAGAGCAGGCGAGGTAATCGCATCCGAGCTGCCCGACGTCCGGCAGGACGTGGGGGGCCGAGTGGACGGCGTCGACGAACGACAGCGCTCCGGCGTCGCGCGCGAGGCCGCAGATCCGCTCGACGTCGTTGATGGTGCCCAGGGCGTTCGAGGCCCAGCCGATCGCGACCAGCTTCGTCCGCGAGCCGATCGCGCTCTCCAGATCCTGCTCGTCGAGCTGACCGGTCTCGGGCCGCATCCGCACGGTGCGGATCGACAGGCCCCGATCCCCCGCGAGCGCCTTCCACGTGTCGACGTTGGCGTGGTGGTCGAGCTCCGTGACCACGATCTCGTCCCCCGGCCCCCAGGCGCGGCCGAGAGCGCGCGAGAGATGGAACGTCAGGCTCGTCATGTTCTGGCCGAACGCGATCTCGGAGGCATCGCCCTGCAGGAACTCGGCAAGCGTCATCCGGGCATCGGCGAGCGCGGCGTCGGTCTCGACCGAGGTCGGGTAGCGCCAGTGGGTGTTGGCGTTGTGCTTGAAGAGGTATTCGGCCATCGCCCGGACGACGTTGACCGGGACCTGCGTGCCGCCCGGGCCGTCGAAGTAGGCGACGGGCACGCCGGCCTGCCGGCGCTCGAGAGCCGGAAAGCGGCCGCGGATCGTCGCGGTGTCGGACACCTCGCCGGCGAGTCCGGCGGCTCGGAACGCGGGCGCTTCCATCGCGGCGGCGAGAATATCAGGCGGCCCGCTTGAACACGGCGTCGTTCTGCCTTAGCGTGCGCCGACGGCATGACGAGAATGGCGCCGCACGCGGCCACGCGTCCGAGGCTCACGGTCGAGGACGCCCGCCGCTTCGCGTTCGATCGGTTCGGCCTCGAGGCGTCGGAGACCGCCGAGCTTCCGAGCGAGCGGGACCAGAACTTTCTCCTTCGGACACCGCGCGGGCCGATCGTGCTCGAGCTCGCCGGGCCGACCGAGAGCGACGCGGTGAAGGATCTCGAGAACCGGGCGCTCGCGTGGATCGCCGAGCGGGCGCCGGAGCTTCCGGTGCCGAAACTGCTCGAGCAGTCGCCCGACGGCCGGGCGCGCCTTACCTCTTATCTGCCCGGAACGGTCCTGGCCGAGGCGCGGCCCCGCTCTCCGGCGCTCTTCGGGCGCGTCGGTGAGCTCCTCGGCCGGCTGGACACCGCGCTGTCCGGTTTCCGGCACGCCGCAGCCGTCGGGCGGGATTTCGCGTGGGATCCCGCGCGCGCGGCGGAAGTCATCGACCGCCACCGGGCCGCCATCGCCGGACCGGACCGGCAGGAGCTCGTGTCGCGCTTCCAGGCGCTCTACACCTCGGAGGTCGTCCCGCTTCTCCCGGGTCTCCCCCGGAGCGTCATCCACAACGACGCGAACGATTACAACCTGCTCGTGGGCCCGCCGACCGGCGCTGCCGAGGATCGGGCGATCACGGGGCTCCTCGATTTCGGCGACATGGTCGAGACCTGGACGGTCTGCGAGCTCGCCGTCGCCCTCGCGTACGGCATCTTCGGCCAGGCCGAGCCGCTCGCCGTCGCCAGGCGCCTCGTCGCGGGGTACCACGCCGCGCGCTCCCTCTCCGAGCCGGAGCTCGATGCCGTCTGGATCCTGGCGGCCATGCGCCTCTGCACGAGCGTCGCGCTCTCCGCCCACCGCCGCACGGCCGAGCCCGGGAATCCCTACCTTCTCGTGAGCGAGGATTCCGCGTGGGAAGCGCTCGGGCGTATGGCCGAGATCCATCCGCGTTTCGCGCGCGCCGCCCTGCGCGATGCCTGCGGTCTCCCTCCCTGCCCTCAGACGCCCGCCCTCGAGCAATGGCTCCGCTCCCGCCGGGGAGAGTTCGCGCCCCTCGTCGACGCCGATCTCTCGCGAGCGGTCGTCTTCGATCTGTCGGTGGGCAGCCCCGAGTTCCGAACCCCCGCCGAGACCCTCGATACGCCGGCGATGACGCCCCGCCTCTTCTCGAAGATGCGCGAGGCCGGGACGAACGTGGGGATCGGGCGCTACGACGAGGCGCGCCTCGTCTACGGCGGCGACGCCTTCGCCTCCGCATCCTCCGGCAGCGAGCACCCCGAACGGCGGACCATCCACATCGCGCTCGACGTGTTCATGGAGCCGGGCTCCGCCGTGTACGCGCCGCTCGCGGGCCGCGTGCACGCGGTCCACGACAACGCGGCGCGCTTCGACTACGGCCCGACCGTGATCCTCGAGCACGCGCCGGAGGGCGCCCCGCGTTTCTATACCCTCTACGGTCATCTCGCGCCGGACTGCCTGAGCGCGCTGGCCCGCGGAGCGGAGGTGGCCCGCGGGCAGCGCATCGGCGCGATCGGTGCGCCGCCGGGAAACGGCGACTGGCCGCCGCACGTCCACTTCCAGATCGTGACCGACATGCTCGACCGCGGCGGAGAGTTCCACGGCGTCGGCTCGGCGAGCGAGCGCGCGGTCTGGCTTTCGCTTTCGCCGGATCCGAGCCTGCTGCTCGGCGTGGACCCGGCGCGGAGCGGCTTCCGCGCGCCGGCGGAGACCTCCGAGCGCCTCTCGGAAGAGCGGCGGCGCCGACTCGGCCCGAGCCTTTCGCTGTCGTACCGCCGGCCGCTCGAGATCGTGCGAGGCGCCGGCACGTACCTCTACGACGAGGCCGGCCGCGAATTCCTCGACATGGTCAACAACGTCGCGCACGTCGGCCACGCCCATCCCCGGGTCGTCGCGGCCGGCGCGCGGCAGATGACCGTCCTCAACACCAACACCCGCTACCTCCACCCCTCGATCCTGCGTTACGCCGAGCGGCTGGCCGCCACGCTCCCCGACCCTCTGTCCGTGTGCTTCTTCGTCTGCTCCGGGAGCGAAGCGAACGAGCTCGCCCTCCGCATGGCCCGGGCGCACACCGGACGCCGGGGAGTGATCGTCCTCGGCGGCGCATACCACGGCAACACGCAGGGGCTCATCGACGTCAGCCCCTACAAGGTCGACCGCCGCGGCGGCACGCGGCCGGAGTATGTCCGGGTCGTGCCGATGCCGGATGACTACCGGGGCCTCTACCGGCGTGAGGACCCTGCCCGGGCCGACAAGTTCGCGGCCCACGTCGGGGAGGCCGCGCGTGGCGGCGACATCGCCGCGTTCCTCTGCGAGAGCCTGCTCTCCTGCGGCGGGCAGATCGTTCTCCCGCCCGGATACCTTTCGGCGGCCTACCGCCACGCCCGCGCCGCGGGCGCCGTCTGCATCGCCGACGAGGTCCAGGTCGGCTTCGGCCGCGTGGGCTCCCACTTCTGGGGATTCCAGACGCAGGGAGCCGACGCCGTTCCGGACATCGTCACCATGGGCAAGCCGATCGGCAACGGTCATCCGCTGGCCGCCGTCGTGACGACTCCGGCGATCGCCGCATCCTTCGCCGGCGGCATGGAGTACTTCAACACGTTCGGCGGCAACCCCGTCTCGTGCGAGATCGGACTCGCCGTCCTCGACGTGATCCGGGACGAGGGCCTCCAGGCGCGCGCCCTCGCGGTCGGCAGTTTTCTCCGCTCGGGGCTCGAGCGCCTCGTCGAGCGGCACGAGGCCGCCGGCGACGCGCGGGGGCTCGGGCTCTTCCTCGGGCTCGAGCTCGTCGAGTCGAAGGGCTCCCGCGCGCCGTCCGCCGCCCGGGCGTCCTACGTGATCGAACGCATGAAAGACCACGGCATCCTGCTCTCGACCGACGGCCCGGACCGAAACGTGATCAAGATGAAGCCGCCTCTGTCGTTCGGCGAAGGAGACGCCGCGCGGGTGCTCGCCTCCTTCGAACGGGTGCTCTCGGAGGATTTCCTGAGGCTCTAGAGCCGAACCACGGAGGGTCCGGGTTGGGTCGCAAAGAAGCGCGACCGACCGGTCGGGTTCGGAAACGCTTCCGCGTACGACTCGCCCCAGCGCTTGCGGAACCCGTCGGCCTCGTCGCTCTTCACGATCGCCCAGACACTTCCGCCGAAGCCGCCGCCGAAGGCCGAGGCCGCGGCGGCGCCGAGCGAGCGCGCGGAGCGCTGGAGGGCGACCGTCTCCGGGATCTGGTTGCCGAGACAGGTCTCCGCCAGCTCCTGCGAGCGATCGACCAGCGGGCCGATGGGCACGACGTCGTCTTTGGCCAGCCAGTCCCCGACCGCCGGAACGAGCACGGTGGACTCCTCGAGGAACTGATCGAAGCGCCCGGTCAGGAACTCGGGCGTGAAGCCCTCGCCGGTCACCGGAATGACGCGCAACAGGTTGCGGATCCTGTCGGGCGCTCCGGGTGCGCCGGTCGCCGCGGCGAGCAGGGTCGGATCGTCGCGCCTCGCGGATCGATTCCAGAGATCGAGGATCGCCGCGGTCGCGAGCGAGAGCCGGTTGTAACGGTCCCGCACGTCCCCGGTCTTGTCGGAGGCCACGCCGCTCGAGGCGACGACGAGCGTCCAGCCGTCCGGGAGCGGGACGGAGCGCTCGCGACGGACCGGACAGAAGGCGTACTGCGCGACCCGGCCGGGGCGGCTGCAGAGGATGGCCGTCTGGTCTTCGCTCCCGCCGTACGTGCCGACGCCGTGCTCGCCCGCCAGCCCGTTGAACGCGCGGCCGTTCTCGAGCGCCCCGAGGTAGCCGCCGAGGTCCTCCGCGGTCGCGATGCTCCCCAAATATTCCGCGCGCTCCGCCAGCCCGTTGGCCTCCGCGAGCGCCGTGAAGAGGGCCACGACGAGAGCGCTCGAGCTCGAGAGCCCCGACGCCCTCGGCAGGTCGCTCGCGATCGCGACATCGGCTCCCCGAATTCCCGGGAAGTTGCGCGCGAGGCGGGACGCCACGGTCTCGAGATAGACGCGCCAGCCGGAGGCCGACGGCACGAGCGCGGCGTCGAGGGGAACCTGGGCCTCGAGGTGGCGGCCCGCGTCCACGACGCGGAGAACCGCATCGGCGCGCGGAGACGCGGCGAGGCAGAAGCCCCGGCCCACGGCGCAGAGAAGGCTTCGCCCTCCCGCATAGTCGGTGTGTTTCCCCAGAAGCTCGACGCGCCCCGGCACGAACCACCGCCAGGCCGGTGCGGCGCCGACCGCCGCCGCAAACGCCGCCTCGACGCTGCCGAAGAGCTCGCGCTTGCGCCGGGCCTCGGCCGCCGTCAGGCCCGCGGCGGTGAGGCGTTCCTCGATGGACGCCGTCACGGCCGCGCCTCCACGTCCTGGAGCCGGCGCTCGACTTCCGCGACGTCGGCGCGCGTCGAGAGGTCGAGCACGCCCTCCGCACACGGGACCCCGCGGTATCGCTCGCCCCGGACGGCGATCGCCCATCCCACGGCCTGCGGGAGCTCGCGTTCTCCGCGCGAAGACAGCGGGACCTCGCGGCAGGCCTCGAAGATGGCCGGCGAGAAGCGCCAGAGGTTCATGCTGAGAAGAACCGGCTCGGCGGTCGACTCGGCGGCGCCCGGCGCCTTCTCGACGAGCGCCTGGAGCCATCCGTCCCCGGACATCCGGAGGACCGCGAACGCCGAGACGCGGGCTCGTGTGAAATTGCTCGTGGCGAGAAGCCTTTCGCGCTCGAAGACCGCGAGGCCCGGTCCCTCGAGGGCGCGCAGCGCGCGGATCGCCGAGACTGGATACAGGTTGTCCGAGTTGAGAGCCAGGAAATCCTGGCCTGCCGTGAATTCCTCCGCCGCGAGGAGCGCGTCCCCGCTGCCCCGCGGCGAGGCCTGCTCGGCGAACGCGACCGAGACACGCCCGTCCGCCGCCCGTTCGTAGTGCGCGCGAAGCGGACCGCCCCCGGGAGGCGTGACGAAGCAGGCGCGCTCGATCCCCGCGTCGGCCAGCGACGAGAGCACATAGTCGAGGAAGGGCCGGCCCCGAATCGGCATCATGCCCTTCCACCCGTCGTCCGCCGCGGCCGCCTGCGCCGGCGAGAGCGGCGCCGCCGGGTCGGGTTTCTGCATCCGCGTCCCGCGGCCGCCGGCGAGGACGACGGCCCGAATCGGACTCGAGCCGGCGATCACCGGGCGTACCGCTCCGCGCCGAGAAGGTGCAGCGATACGTACGGACGGTCTCCCACGACCCAGCTGTCGTGAGGCACCGCCGGAACGTAGAAGAGCGAGCCCGCCGTCAGCTCGATGACGCGGCCGTCCTCCAGGGCGACCGTCGCCGTCCCGGAGATCACGAAGCCGACGTGCTCGACCGCGCAGCGTTCCGCGCCGACCCCCGGCCCGACGTGGAGCGACCACTTCCAGCCCGGCTCGTAGGTCGCGCGGGCGAGGGTCATCCCGCCGATTTCGACGATCTCGAGACGCCCCTTCTCGAAGACGCGCGTCTGCTCCGGCGAGTCGAAGCGCTTCAGGACGACGTCGGTGTCCATGCGTCAGCCTCCCAGAACGGCGTAGCGGATCCCCTCGCCCTTCGCCTGCGCCGCCAGGAACCGAGGCAGGTCCGCGAGCGAGCCGCGCGCGGTGATGAGAGGCCGCGGGTCGATTTCGCCCGACGCGAGGGCGTCGAGAGCCGCGCGGGCCTCGGTCGGCGTGTAGTGAAACGAGCCGATCAGGGAGACCTCGGCGTAGTGCAGCCGCGCGGCATCGAAGCGGACGGTCGTGTCGGGCGCGCAGCCGCCGAAGAGCAGCACCTGGCCTCCCGGCCGCACGAGCTCCGGAAGCAGCTCCCACACGCCGCCGTCGCCGGTGCAATCGACGGCCAGATCCGGAGGCGCGCCGGTCACGGAGACGAGGGCCTCCGGTCCGAAACGCGTCCGGTCGATGTAGCGGGCCCCGAACCGGGCGGCGGGCGACGCCCCCTCGGGGCGCCTCCCGGCGACGAGCACCTCGAGGCCGTGTCGGCGCGCGACCGCGGCCCAGAGAAAGGCCAGGGCGCCGGCGCCGTAGATGAGGAGGGTCCCAGCGGGCGCGCGCAGCCGGTTCCAGCCGTGAAGGACCGAGGCGAGAGGATCCAGGAAGGCCGCCACGGCATCGTCGAGGCCGTCGGGAATGCGGTGGAGATTCGCGGCCACCACGCCGGCGGGAATCCGCACGCGCTCGGCGAACGCTCCCCAGGCCCGATCGGCGTGACCAGCCGCGCAGAGGTTCGCGCGGCCGCCGTGGCAGTCGGGGCAGCGCCCGCACGGCCCCGAGATCCCGGGAACCACGCGCTCCCCCTTCTTCCACGCCGTCACCTCGGGACCGACCTCGAGGATCTCGCCCGCGACTTCGTGGCCCATCGTCAGGGGCGGGCGGATGCGCGGGTGGCCGCGCGAGAGGATCTTCAGGTCCGTGCCGCAGGTCAGCGCCGCGCGCATCCCGAGGACGACTTCCCCCCGGCCCGGAGCCGGCGGGTCCAGCTCCTTCTCCTCGAAACGTCCGACGCTCGTCTGCACGAAGGCGCGCATGAAGCTCCGCGCCTCACATATCACGACCAGCGCGGCCCAAATGAGAGGGGGCGCCCTTGCGGGCGCCCCCGGATGACCTATGAGAGAGGGAGACTCAAGGGCACCTGTAGACCTGGACGTCGTCGAGGTACCAGCCGACTCTGCCGGCGCAGGAGTCGTTGCCCAGATCGAAGCGTAGACGAATCTTGTCGTTGGCCTTCGTATAAGGAGCCAGGTCGACGATCGACCGGCCCCACGTTCCGCCGGCCGAACCGTCGTCGGTCCCCGCGAAGGCCGGCTCACCGGCGATCGGGTTGCTGTTGCCCTGGGACGCCTTGAGGAGCGTGGCGTTGTAGGCGTTGTACACGAAGTTACTCGCCTTGATGAGCTTCCACGGACCACCATTGACGCTGATCTTGAGGTTGCCTCCATCGAAGGCGGGTTCCGTCGCGAACCAGTGCACGAACGTCAGGCGCGGCTTCGTGACGCCGGCCGGAATCGTGATCAGCGGACTGTCGAGATGCAGAACGGCCGTCTCGTCGGGAGTATGGAGGGGCGGGGGGAAGCACGTGAAGTCTTGATCCGGTGCGAAGAAGGCGCTGCCGGCGCGGTCTGGGAGATCGCTGACGATGGTCCAGTCGCGCTCGCTGAACTCCGCCGTCGTGCCTTCGTGGCTGACGCTCCAGGCCGCGGTGGAGCCAGCCGGATCCTCGAACAATCGGTGAACACCGCGGAGGGCTGACCCACCTGGCAGAGAGCAGGCGGTTGCTGGCCGAGCTGCGGAGGCCCGAAGTCGCACTGCGGTTCCATCCGCATCTCGACGGCGAGCATCGCGCGCCGGACCTGCGTGAGGTCGTTCTGGTTGATGCGCTGGTTGGAGGGGCTGCCCGTCGTGAGGTTCTTGAGGTTCACGCCGAGGAGGTCCTCCGCCGAGCGCTCGATCGCGTCGGCGTGGTCGGCGAAGTCCGTCGCCGGAAACTGGTAGAGGTTGGCCGCCCGGAAGTAGATGTGCGCGGCCTTCGTGAGGCCGATCCCCTGGATCGACTGGCCGTTGTACGTGCCGCCGTCGACGAGCAGGGCGAAGGCGTGGTTCGGAATGCCCGAGTTGATGTGAACACCGCCAAGGTCGTTGGCGAAGTCGCACACGTACTCGAATGTATCGGAGACCTTTCCGGGGTTGCCGAAGCAACGGGGGTTCCACATGTCGCGCAGCGCGCCGACGAGATCCTGGTTCGTGTCGTCCTCGCCCATCAGCCAGCGGACCGAGTTATCGGTGCCGACCTCGAGCGTGATGGTCGCCTGGGCCGGCAGCCCGGCCTTGATCGCCTCGCCGTCGGCGTGGGTGACCTCGACGGTGGCGATCGCCGCGCTCCCGGTCAGGCTAATGAGGCCACCTGCGGGGGCCACGAAAATGACTCCCGTCGCTCCGGCGGCCAGGGCGTTCGCGGAGCGGGCCACCGAACCGCACTCGTTGTTGCCGTCAGGGAGGAGGGTCCAGTCGACGATCGCGATCTTGCCCGAGACTCCGCTGACCGCGGAGCAGGCCCCGGCCGGGACCGAAAGTGCCATGTCCGTGGGACCGACCGTGAGAGGCAGCGGAGGCTCGAGGGCCGAGATCAGAGCGGGATAGGTTCCAGCCGCGCTGCCGCCCGTGATCGTCACGGTCGGGGGCGGGGCGCCGAAGATCGTGGAACAGGCATCGGCCGTGCGAGGCCCGCTTGGGAATGGGAACGCGTCGAGCCCGTTGATCCGGTCGACGGTCTCGCCCCAGATGTCGGAGTAGGCCTCGTTCAGCGCGCCGGACTGCCACTCGTAGATCAGCCCGTGCGTGCGCTCGGTGTAGGCGTGGCCCCACTCGTGCGCGGTGACGTCGTCGCTCGTAAAGCCCTCGCAGAACGAGATGAAGGCTCCGTTCCAGGATGCGTTCGGACAGTCGTAACCACGGTTGAAGATCGAGTCCATGACGTGGCCGCCGCCGTCCCAGGAGTCGCGGCCGAAGGCGTTCATGAAGAAGTCGTACGTCTCCTTCGAGGACCGGATCATGTTGTCCGCTTCGGTATTTCCGGTCGGAAACGCATCCCCCTCGACCCAGAAGGGCGAGCCCGGATAGCTCGGCGGAATGTTGGGCAGGAACTGGCCGTCGTAGGCCCGCCGATTCAAGGCGTCGTAAATGCCGGGCAGCCGGTCGACGATCTTGTTGGTGTGCGCATCGACGTAGACCCACTCGCGGATGTCGACGTCGTTGCCGACCTCGAGTTGCCAGACGAGGTGATTGGCTCCGGGAACGCCCTGGACCAGGCCGGCGCGGTAGATCATCAGCAGGCCGGAGCGCGCGTTCACGGCGCGCCCGCCGTTGGCCGCGCTCACGGCCGCGTTGGCCACCGCGGAGGCGTCGGTCGCCGCGAACGACGGCGTGACGTTCACGTCGAGGCCCGGGACCACCGTGCCGTTGACGGCCGTCAGCGCGCCGGTAGCGTCGAAGTGCGTCCGCAGGCCCGCCGCGAAGACCGGCACGCCGCGGTAGAACTGGTAGTACCGGATGTGGCGCCCGCCGGTGGCGTCGGACTCGTCGCGGCCGAGCACGAGCTCGCGCGTATCCCGCAGGCCGAAGAGCCCGGCGTATTCGTTCACGAACGCCGAGGACTTCGCGCGCGCTTCGGCGCCGCCGGCCGCCATCAGATCGGCGCCCGCGCCGCGCCTCCGCATCCACGCTGATGAACCGAGCGGCGCCCGTCGCTCGCGAGTAGCTGATCTTCGCGCGGCCTCCGGTCGCGTTCTGCAGACGTTCGAGGGCCCGCTCATCGAGTGGACCCTTTCGTTTTCCGTTCTCCTTCTCGGCGGCACCGGCGACACCGGCGCCCACAAGAAGGAGGACGAATGTGCTGAGCCACGACACGACACTTGGTTTCCGCATGTCGAACCTCCTCCCTTTCGTTGAGAAAAACTTCCGCACTCGGATGCGCGGGAGTCTACGTTCGGAGGGATTCGAGTTGGAGATGTGCGGAAAAAAACCAAAAGATCGCCAATGAGTTTCCAAGAAGAACGTAACAACCAAAAAAAGGGGCGCCCTCATGGGCGCCCCTTCGAGTCGAAGCTCGTTCAGCGAATCAGTTGCACTAGTCGTTGTTCTCGATGGTGCATTGCCCCTGGCCGTCGACAATCGTCGCATTGGTCGGGTTGCTGAGGTTCACGAAGAACGTCTCGTTGCCTTCGACCGCCGTATCGCCCTTCACGTCCACGTTGATCGTTGCGGAGGTGGCTCCCGCCGGAATCGTGAGGGTCTTTACGCCGCTGGGTACGTAGTCGTTGTTGTTCGCTTGGGCCGTACCGTCCGCGGTCTTGTACTGAACGGTCACATCACTCGCCGAAGCCGGAGACAGGGTCACTTCGAACGCCGCCGTCTTCTTGCCGGAGTTGCCCTCGGTCACCACGACGTTGCCGATGGAGAGCGCCGGGAGGCACGCGTAGACCGTGACGTCGTCCACGTACCAGCCGTCGATGCCGCCGCAGCCGTCGGTGCCGAAGTCCCGAAGCGGAGCGTGATCTTGTCGCTTGGGCCGCGCGTAGCGGAGAGGTTGACGTGCGAACGGCCCCAGCGTGCCGTCGACCTGGCCGCCGTCCGTGCCGGAGAGGCCGGCTGGCCCGCCAGCGGGTTCGTGTTGCCGGCGGCCGCCGTGGTGCAGCGTCATGTTGTACGGGTTGTAGATGAAGTCGGCCGCGGGCGACCAGCGTGTACGCGCCGCCGTTGACGCTGATCTTGAGGTTGCCGCCGTCGAAGCCCGCCTCCGTGGAGACCCAGTGGTCGAAGGTCAGACGCGGCATTGGTCGGCGTTGCCGGGAGGATCGATCTGCGGGCTGGTCAGGTGCATGACTCCCGACTCATCGCCTCCGGGAGCGCAGGTCCCGATATTCCGGATCGATGCGCGAAGAAAGCCTTGCCGGGCGCGGGCCCGTCCGGCAGCGTCGGCAGGAGCTGTCGAGCTCCCAGTCGCGCGTCGGTGAAGTCCTCTCGGAACGACCGCCATCGTGGCTGACCGTCCAGCCGTCGGGCCCGCTCTCGAAGTCGTCCGAGAAGAGGGCCGCTGCGGTCAGGCCCGCCGGCGCAGCGCGCCGGCGGATTCTGCGCCAGGATAGGCTGGAAGTTGCACTGCGTCGGAGGCGTGCGCATCTCGACCGCGAGCATGGCCTTCTCGATCTCGGTCACGTCGGCCGCGGTGATGATCTCGTCCCGAGGCGCGCCCGTCGACGAGATCAGGAGGATGACGCCGACCAGATCCGGCGCCGACTGCTCGATCGCATCCGCGTGGTCCGCGAAGTCCGAGGTCGCGACCCTGGTATTTCGTCTGCGCCCGGATAGTAGATGTGCGCGGCCTTGGTCAGGCCGATTCCGGTGATCGTCTGGCCGTTGTAGGTTCCGCCGTCGACGATGCAGCGCGAAGGCGTGGTTGGGAACGCCCGAGTTGTTGTGCACGCCGCCGTTGTCCGCCGGTGCGCGCAGCCGTACTGACGTGTCGGACACCTTGCCGGGATTGCCGTAGCAGGTCGGGTTCCACATGTCGCGAAGGGCGCCGCCGAAGGCCGTGTCGTCCTCACCGATCAGCCAGCGGACGGAGTTGTCGCTGGCGCCGACGGCGCGAGCTCGTCAGGGTCGCGTTGACACCGCCGGCAAGGTTCGGCCTTGATCGAGTTCGCCGTTGTGCGATGGCTCATGCCGAGCGCGGGAATCGTGACGAGCGCCGCATCCGCGCTCGCGCCCATGTTGCGGAAGTGCCCGTCGGGGCGTTGTTGGCGATGATCACGCCGATGGCGCCGTTCTGCTGAGCGTTGTAGGCCTTGACCGGGAAGCCGCAAGACGCCGCGGTCGACGAGGGCGATCTTGCCCGACGAGGGCGGCCAGCGTTGCCACGAAGCGGCCGCTGGCAGCCGTCGTCGGCGCCGGCGCAACGCCGTCGTCGACGAGAACCACGTCGGCGGTCGTGCCGGCGACCGTGAGTTGGGGCCGCACTGAGCCGCGTGAGCCAGGTAGGTCCCGGCAATGCGCGGCCGGCGCGGTTGATCGACGAGCTGTCGGCGGCAGGCGTGTGAATGCCGTGCGAGGAGGCATGCCGACCGTGCGCAAGCCGTCCGGGCTGTCGGTCATGCGCGGCCGTTGATGCAGGTCGACCGTCTCGCCCCAGATGTCCGAATACGACTCGTTCAGAGCGCCCGGCTGCCACGCGTAGATGAGGTCGTGCGTGTATTGCGTGTAGGCGTGGCCCCACTCGTGGCGCCGTGACGTCGTCGGTCGTCGAACCGGGGCAGAAGGAGATGAAGGTTCCGTTCCAGGAGGCATTCGGGACAGGCGTCAGCCGCGGTTGAAGATGGCGTCCATGATCGCGCCGCTGCCGTCGAACGAGTCGCGGCCGAACGCGTCGATAGAAGAAGTTGTAGGTCTCTCCCGAAGCGATGATCATGTTGTCCGCTTCGACGTTCCGTCGTCGGGAAGGAGTCGCCTTCGACCCAGAAGGGGTGTCGCGGATATTCGGCCCGGGCGCTGGCGACCCATGGCCGTCGTAGGCGCGGCGATTCAAAGCATCCATGATCCCCGGCAGCCGATCGACGACCTTGCCCGAGTGGGCGTCGACGAAGAGGAACTCGCGGATGTCCGAACCGTTGCCGACTTCGATCTGCCAGGCAGGTAGCTCTCGCCGTCGATGCCCTGGGCAAGGCCCGTCCGGTAGACGGTGAGAATCCCCGAGCGGGCGTAGACCTCGCGGCCTTCGTTCTCGCCGGAGACGAGCGCGATCGCCATCGCGGCTGCCTCGGAGGCGCTGCGCGTCGGATTGGGATTGACGCGGATTCCCGGAACGAGATTGCCGTTGACGGCCACGAGCCGCCCGTCACCCTCGAAGTGGGCGCGGACCAGGCCCGCGAAGACCGGCACGCCGCGATAGGACTGCTCGAACGTCAGGTGGCGTTTGCCGAGCTTGTCGACGCGCTCGCCGACGAGCGTGACTTCGCCGTCGACATCGCGAGGCCGAGCATGCGGGAGTACTCATGGACGAACGCGCGCGCCTTCTCGCGCGGTCGCGCGCCGCTCTCGGCCATCAGGTCGCCGTGGAAGCCCGGCCCTCAGGCCGACGAAGCGCGCGGCTCCCGTCGCCTCGGAGACGCTGACGCGGGCCTTGCCGCCCGTTCGAGCCTCGAGTCGCCCGACGCCTTCGGGATCGAGAGCCTTTCTCTTTCCGTTCTCCTTCTCGGCAGCCTGGGCGAGGCCCGGGCCGACAAGAAGAAGGACGAATGCGAGCCGGGATAGGACGGAGCCCACTCTTCGCATCTCGAAACCTCCTATTTTGAAAAAAGACTGCACTCTTCCGGGATGCGCGGAGTCTATTTCGGAACCAAAGAAATCACCAAGAATCTTCGTGGAGCCGCTCGCATCCGAAAACCCGGAGTCATCCATTTCGATGGATCAAGCCGGCGGGACAAAAAAGGGGCGCCCGCGCGGGCGCCCCTCCCGAAACGGAACTCGTTCAGCGAATCAGTTGCACCTGTAGACGAGAAGATCGTCCACGTACCAGCCGAAGCGGCCGGTGCAACCGTCGTTGCCGATATCGAAACGCAGGCGGATCTTGTCCTTGGCCGTCGCGATGCCCGTCAGGTTGATGATCGACCGTCCCCAGGTGCCGTCCACGGCTCCGCCGTCGGTGCCGGTGAATGCCGCGCTGGCCCGCGATCGGGTTGGTGTTCCCCTGCGCCGCCGTGAAGAGCGTCGCGTTGTACGCGTTGTAGATGAAGTTCGCCTGCGGGATCTGCTGCCACGGTCCGCCGTTGACGCTGATCTTGACGTTGCCGCCGTCCCATCCACCCTCGGTCGCAATCCAGTGGACGAACGTCAGACGCGGATTCGTGATGGAAGCCGGAATCGAAATCTGCTTGCTGTCAGCGTGCAGGACCGCGGTCTCGTCGCCGCCCGGGCGCGCAGGTGCCGATGTCGGGGTTGGGCCCGAACATGGCCTTGCCCGCCCGATCGTCCGGCAGATCGCCGACGACCGACCCAGTCGCGCTCGGTGAAGTCCGGGGTCGATCCCTCGTGGCTGACCGTCCAGCGGTCCGTAAACGAGCCGCCGGTGTCGAAGTTGTCGCTTGAAGATCGTGAATGGCCGAGCCCGTCGTGCAGAGCGCCGGCGGGTTCTGGGCGAGGAGCGGCTGGAAGTTGCAGCGTCGGCGGCGTCCGCATCTCGACCGCCAGCATGGCCTTCTCGATCTCGGTGATGTCCGACGGCCGTGATGACTTCCCGGACGGAAGGCCCGTCGGTCGAGATCCGGCGAGGTTGACGCCGAGCAGGTCCGCCGCCGACTGCTCGAGCGCGTCGGCGTGGTCCGCGAAGATCGGAGGCGGAGTGCTGATACACGTCTGGCCGCCCGGAAGTAGACGTGGGCGGCCTTCGTCAGCCCGATGGCGGTGATGGTCTGCCCGTTGTAGGTGCCTCCGTCCACCAGAAGCGCGAACGCATGGTTGGGGATGCCGGAGTTGGTGTGCACGCCGCCGCCGTCGGCGGTGGAGCAGTCGTACTCGAAGATGTCCGAGACCTTGCCGGGGTCGCCAAAGCACCGGGGGTTCCACATGTCGCGCAGGGCGCCGAAGAGCTGCGGGTTCGTGATGTTCTCGCCCATCAGCCACCGCACGGAGTTGTCGGTGCCGAGGCCCATGGACAATCGTCGCGCTCGCCGGCAGGCCGGCCTTGATCGACGCGCCGACGGCGTTGGTGACCTGGACGCTGGCGATCTGCAGCGATCGAGCCGAGATTGAGGAGGCCCGAGGCGGGGGCGACGAAGATGATGCCCACCGCGCCCGCGTTGAAGGCGTTGGTCGCGCGGACGCCGGAGCCGCACTCGTTGGCGCCGTTGGCAGTGAGCGTCCAGTCGATGATCGCGACCTGGCCGCTGACGCCGCTGACGGCGCCGCAAGCGCCGGTCGGTTGGAAGGGCGCCGCTGTGGCGACGATCGCCATCGGCGCAGGTCCGACCGTGAACGGACGCGGCGGCTCGTTCACGGAAGCGAGCGCCTGGTAGGTTCCGGCCGCGCTGCCGCCCGTGATCGTGAGGACCGGAGGCGGCGCGCCGAAGAAGGTCGTGCACGCGTCGGCCGTCCGCGGGTTGTCCGGCGTGTCCGTCCCCAGCACGGCGTTGAGCCGGTCGACGGTCTCGCCCCAGATGTCCGAGTAGGCCTCGTTCAGCGCGCCGGGCTGCCAGGCGTAGATGAGGTTGTGCGTGTACTGCGTGTAGGCGTGGCCCCACTCGTGGCCGGTCACGTCGTCGGTCGTGAAGCCCGGGCAGAACGAGATGAACATTCCGTTCCAGGAGGCGTTCGGGCAGCTGTAGCCGCGGTTGAAGATCGAATCCATCATCGCTCCGGCCCCGTCGAAGGAGTCGCGGCCGAAGGCATTCGAAGAAGAGTCGTAAGTCTCCTGCGACGCGATGATCATGTTGTTGGCTTCGGTGGCGAACGTCGGGAAGGGAGTCGCCCTCTGACCCAGAACGGCGTCGCCGGGTACGTCGGGCGGAACGGCGGAGGTTCTGCCGTCGTAAGCCCGGCGGAACATCGCATCCATGATGCCCGGCAGCCGGTCGACGAGCTTGCCCGTGTGCGCGTCGACGAAGAGGAACTCGCGGATGTCCGATCCGTTGCCGACCTCGATCTGCCAGGTGAGGTAGCTCTCGCCATCGATGCCCTGCGCGAGGCCCGTGCGGTAGACCGTCAGGATTCCCGAGCGGGCGAAGACCTCGCGGCCCTCGTTCTCGCCCGAGACGAGCGCGATGGCCATCGCCGCCGCCTCGGCAGCGCTCCGGCTCGGGACGGGGTTCACGCGGATTCCCGGAACGAGGTTGCCGTTGACCGAGACGAGCCGTCCGTCCCCCTCGAAATGCGCCCGCACCAGGCCGGCGAAGACGGGCACGCCCCGGTAGGACTGCTCGTACGTGAGGTGGTGCTTGCCGAGCTTGTCGGTGCGCTCGCCCGTGAGCGTGAGCTCGGCGTCGACGTCGCGCAGGCCGAGCATTCTCGAGTACTCCGAGAGGAACGCCCGCGCCTTGAGCCGGGCGCCCGCCTGGCTCTCGGCCATGAGGTCGCCCTGGAATCCGGCCTTGAGGCCCACGAAGCTCGCGGCTCCGGTCGCCTCGGAGATGCTGATACGAGCCTGGCCCCCCGTGTGAGCCATCAAGCGGTTGACGCCGTCCGGGTCGAGCGCTTTTCGTTTTCCGTTCTCCTTCTCGTCGGCCCCGGCGTATCCCGAGCCAACGAGAAGCAGGACGAAGCGCAATACGGGTCAGTGTGGATCCCACCCTAGGCATCACGAACCTCCTTCTTGGAAAACAGGACGCAAATCCTCCGGAATGTGCCGAACCGGAAGCAAGAATCTGGCCAGAAGATCCTGAACATCACCCGACTTGTTCAGGAACTCGAAAAAATCAGGAGGCGGAATCCGGCCGAGGCCGGAAGAACCGAAGGGCGAGACACAGCGCAGACACACGAGGCCGACTCTTCTCATCTCGAAACCCTTTCGAAACAAAAAGAAGCTCGCGCGATCCGATTGCGCTCGGAGTCCTACCCGTTGTGGGCCGACTTATAGCCGATCCTTTGGGGACTTTGGGGGCAGGTCCGGGAAATTATTTGTCTGGGGTGTAGCGGATGGAAGCCCGGCCGACCGACAGCCTCGCGACATAGTCCTGCGGGGAGATCGGGCGCCCGGAAACCCGAACGGGCTCGAGGCCCAGGAGGGTGATGAAGTAGCCACCGATCTCGGTCTCCGGATGCCCGCGCGGTGTCGAGCTCGAATCGGACAGGCGGCCCCATCGCGCGGCGCCGCCTCGAGGCTGAGGCGGGCCTTTCCCGCCTGTATGCACTGTTCACCCTTCGGACAACGCGAGTCCTCCGTAACTGCCAGGAACGTCAGCGACGAGCTCGCCGCCCGACGACCGACGCCTTCTCGCCGACCCGGAGCTCGAACGGCTTACCCGGCTTCGACGGCAACGCGGCTCGCCCCCGCAGTGAAAGCCACCGAGAGCAAGGAGAGCGAGGCCCGGCCAACGAACGGCGGTCCGACGCGATCCGCCGCGCTCACGATGTCCGGTTCCCGACGAACCGGGCGAGGTCCGGCAGCACGCCACCACCGCCCGGGAGCGCGGAGGCCGTCTCGACCGCCGAGGCGACGTTCTCGGCGAGCAGCTGGCGCGACTTTTCGACGCCCCAGACGCCCGGAAAAGTCGCTTTGCCCGCCGCCGCGTCCTTCCCGGAGGCCTTGCCGAGCGTGGCGGCGTCCGACTCGACGTCGAGCAGGTCGTCCTTGATCTGGAAAGCCAGGCCGATCCGCTCCCCGTAGCGATCCACGAGCGAAAGCGTCTCCTCGTCGGCTCCGGCGAGGATCGCGCCGACCAGGAGCGAGGCCCGGATGAGACGTCCCGTCTTGTTCTCGTGGATCTTCGCGACGAGCTCCGCCGTGGGAGCGGCCTCCTTCTCGGCCTCGAGGTCCGCCGCCTGGCCGCCGATCATTCCGCGGGTGCCGATCGCGTCGACGACCGTCTCGAGGACGCGCACCTTGGCGGCAGCGAAGCGCTCTCCCTTCGGATGGGACGCGAAGATGCCGAGGCCGTGCGTCAGCAGCGAGTCGCCCGCCAGGATCGCCGTGGCCTCGCCGAAGACGACGTGGCAGGTCGGCACGCCGCGCCGCAGGTCGTCGTTGTCGAGAGCCGGGAGATCGTCGTGGATCAACGAATACGTGTGGATCATCTCGAGGCCGCAGGCCGGGGCGAGCAGATCCTCCGTGCGCGCCCCGAGGACCTCCCCGGACGGCCAGGCAGAGGATCGGGCGCAGTCGCTTGCCGCCGGCGAAGACCGAGTGGCGGATGGCGCGGTGGAGGTGGGACGGCCACTCGTCGCCCGCCGGCAGCAGCCGCTCGAGCTCGCGGTCCACGTCCACGCGGCGGCGCGCGAGGAAGGCGGCGACGTCCCGCGCGGCGGTTTCAGTTCCGCTCGTCATCGTCATTCTGGTCTCGGCCGGGTCGAACGGCGCGGTCTTCCACTCTTCGGCGGACTCCTTGAGCACGATCTCCACCGACTTCTCGACGTCCGAGAGCTTCTTCTCGCAGAAGCGGGCGAGGTCCATCCCCTCCTGGAAGAGGGCGAACTGCTTCTCGAGCCCGCGGTCCTCCCCCTCGAGCTCGGCCACGATCGCCTCGAGCCGCCCGAGGGCCTCCTCGAAGCTCTTCTCCTTGCGCGGGCGCAACTGTCACTTCTTCTCCCCTTCCGTTCGAAAGAGCGGCCCGGGATCGAAGATCCGTCCGCCCCCCCGGACCAGCGCGGAGAGCTCGCCCGAGGACAGCCGGACGCGGATCTTCTCCCCGTCCTCGACTTCCGCCGCCGAGAGCAGCGGCCGCTTCGCCCCTTCCCGATACGCGACGGCAAAGCCGCGCGCGAGCACGGCGAGCGGGCTCAAGGCCTGGAGACGCGAGGCGCAGCCCGCAAGCCGCGCCCGCCGGCGCTCGGAGGCACGCGCGAACTTCTCGTCGAGCATCGCGCGGAGGGACCGGACCGCGTCGCGGCGGCGGGGAAGCTCGACGCGGCGCACGAAGTCCTCGAGGACCCGGAACGCGGCCGCGATGCGCGCCGCGTATTCGGCCGGACGCCGCTCGAGAAGCGACGTCAGCGCCTGCCTTCCCTGGCTGATCCGATTCGCGAGCTCCGCAAGCCGCCGCGGGAAGCCCGCGAGGGCCTCGGCGCGCGAGAGGCCGTCGAGCCGCGCCCGCGAGAGCTCGAGGCGGCCGAGCATCCCGCGCAGAAGCTGCGCGCGGTCTCGCGCGACACGCCGGGCGATCTCGTCCTTGCGCTCGCAGACGAGCTCGGCCGCGGCCGACGGTGTCGGGGCGCGCAGATCGGCGACGAGGTCGCAGATCGTCCAGTCCGTCTCGTGCCCCACGCCCGAGATGGTCGGGATGACCGAAGCCGCGAGGGCGCGGGCGACCCGTTCGTCGTTGAACGGCGCGAGGTCCTCCGGAGAGCCCCCGCCGCGCGCCAGGATCAGGACGTCGAAGCCGCCGCGCCGGTTGAGATGCCGTATGGCGGCCACGATCTCCGTCGCCGCGAGCTCCCCCTGAACACGCACGGGATACACCGTGACCGCCAGCCCGTCGTAGCGGCGGGACAGAACGTGCAGGATGTCGCGGACGACGGCTCCCGTGGGCGACGTCAGGACGGCGATCGCGCGCGGGAGCCGGGGAATCGGGCGCTTTCTCTCGGCGGCGAAGAGGCCCTCCGCTTCGAGCCTCGCCTTCAGCTGCTCGAAGGCGAGCTGGAGCGCGCCGCGGCCGACCGGCTCGAGGGCATGGACCTTGATCTGGAACTTCCCCTGCGGGGCGTAGAGATCCAGCGCGCCCCGCACGACGACCTCGAGGCCCGGCTCGATCTGGAAGGGCACGCGGCGGAGGTCCGAGGCGAACATGATCGCCGAGACCGCCGCGGTCTTGTCCTTGAGCGTGAAGTAGCCGTGCCCGCCCCGCAGGTCGAAACGCCCGATCTCGCCGACGACGGACACGTCCCGCCACGTCGTCCGGAGCGTCGTTCCCACTTCCGCGAGAAGCTCCGAGACGCTGTAGGGACGGGGCGGCGCGGCGGCCGGCGCGAGGCGAGGCAGCATCGCTCGGATTCTAATCGCCCGAAGCGTCCGCGGCCCGCGAAAACGGCAGCGCGAAAACCAGGAGCGTCGCCATCTCGACCTCCGTGTCGCCGAAGTTGTACTCGAAGAGGCCGGCCACGCACAGGGCCGTCCCCGCGAGGAGCGCGCCAGCCCAGATGGCCCTCCGGTCGGGGCGGCTCTCGCGGCGGAGGCGGACGACCGCGCGCGCCACAAAGAGCCCGATCCAGGCGAGGTACACACCGGCCGCAAACAGCCCGCTCGCCGCCGCAATCTGGAAGAAATTGTTGTGCAGGTGAGGCACCGTCCAGCGCGGAGCGTCGGGGTCCCGATACAGAGGGTAGTAGGGCTTGACCATTTCGGGGCCCAGGCCGAAGAGCGGGTAGTCGCTCACGATGCGCATGCCCGCGCGGGCCATCGCGATGCGGTCCCGGTTGGTCCGGTCCGAGAGATCCCCGATCGAACGCATGCGCCCGCGGATCTCGGGGGGAGCGAGAAGGAAGACCGCGAGAAGCGCGGGAGCCAGCAGGAGGAGGCCCTTCGGGCGGCGTACGGCCACGTAGAGCAGCAGCGCCGCGAGGATCCCGACGTACGCGCCGCGCGTGAATGTGAAGAGGACCGCGGCCAGCGGCACCACGCACGCGAGCCCCGCCAGGCGAAGGCGCCCCCGCCCCTCGAGGGCCAGGCCGAGGAGGAGCCCCGCGGCGACGGAGGCGAGGCCCGAGAACGTCATGTAGTGCGACAGCGTCGCGCGAATCCGATTGTGGAGGTCGTCGCCGCCGTGGAGGAACTGCCAGACACCCAGAATCGCGAGCGCCGTACCGGAAGCCGCGAGGGTCAGCACGAGCGCCCGCGCGCTCCGCAGGTCGTCGACGAGGTCCATCGTGATCGGCAGCAGCAGGAGAAGCGAGAGACCGCCGAGATGCCTCGCGCTGATCGCCGGATCGCGCGAGAAGACGGCCGACGTGACCGTCAACAGGAGGAGGGCGAGCGCGAGGAGGCAGAACGGCGAGCCCAGGCTCGCGGGGAAACGGCGCTCGCGGAGGAGCGAGCCGACCCACGCCACGACGAGCAACCCGAAGACCGCGTACGCGGCCGAAATGACCGGAGTGAGGAACGCGAAGAGGAGAAGAAGGGCGAACGCGGTCTTCCGGTACGCCACTCCCTTGCCGCTCTCAGCGACCCGCTGCCTCCGAGCCGGGAAGGGCTTCGTCGATCAGCATCACCGGGATGTCGGAGACGATCGGGTACACGAGGTCGGCCTGCTTCGAGTAGAGCCCCTGCGTCACGATCGGCTCTTCGTCGCGGAACTTCTCGCGGTACTTTTCGATGAGCGCCTGGCGCGTCGCCTCCCGAAGCTCGACGAGCTCGAGGGGACCCTTCGTCTTCGGACAAACCAGAATCGCGAGGAGCTCCGGATCCACGGCCATGCGACGCCTCCGCGCGAGAGTCTACAGCCGACCGCGGATCGCCGATAGCGGACAGCTGATAGCTTCTTTTCGTGCGCATCCTCCACATCGTCGCGGGCGAGAAGTGGACGGGCATCGCCGCAGTCGTCTACGACTGGACCCGCTCCCTCGCCGAAGCCGGCATGGAAGCCCAGTTCGCATTCGTCGGCGAGAGCCCCCTCGCCCGGCGAATCGCGGGCCCGGGCTGGGTGCGGCCGCTCCTGAGCCGGCCGCACGGCGTCCGCGGAACGCTGCGCGACTTGCCCGCGCTTCGCGCGACGCTTCGGCGCGAGCGCTTCGACGTCGTCCACGCCCACTCGTCGCACGATCACGCGCTCGCCGTGGCGGCCGCCGGGGGCCCGACCCGAGTCGTCCGGACCCTGCACCACGTGCGGCACGCGCGCCCCGACGTCTTCATGCGGGCCGTCTTCCGGAGGACCGACGCCTTCGCGTTCGCCAACCGCGCGATCGCCGAGGCCGCGGCTGTTCCGGGGCCGGTGCACTCGCCCGTCGTCGATTCGACGCTGTACTCCCCCGGGCCGAAGCCCGCGCGCGAGACGGCGCTCCTGCCGACGGGAGCTCTCGTCGTCGGCACCGTCGGAAAGCTCGCGCGCGGCCGCGGCCATGAGGAGGCGATCGCCGCCGCGGCGCCGCTCGCCGAGGCCGCGGTCCTCCTGCACGTCGGCAAGGGCGAACGGCTTCCTGCCCTTCGCGCGCTTGCCGAGCGGCTCGGCACGGCCGACCGCAACGTCTGGGTCGGCTACCAGGACGAGACGCTTCCCGAGTTCTACCGCGCCATGGATGTCTTTCTCTTCACCGCCTCCGGATCGCAGCAGGGTCAGCGCGCGATTCTCGAGGCGATGGCAACGGGACTGCCGGTCGTGGCCCTGTCGGTGCCGGGCGTGTCCGACCTTCTCACCGACGGCGTCGAAGGCTTCATCGCCGCGGATGTCCCCTCCGCCACGGACGCGCTCCGACGGCTGGCCGTGGAGCCGGCTCTGCGCGCGCGCCTGGGCGACGCGGCCCGCCGCCGCGCGGCTTCGTTCAGCGGGGCCGCGTTCGCCTCGTCCGCCCGGGAGTTCTATGGCAGAGTGCAGGGCGCATGAAACGCCCGTGGGGCCGTCTGGCAACGGCGCTCCTCTTTTCCGGCGTTTCGGCGGCAGCCTTCGCACAGTCCTCGGGCACGCTGCTCCAGGCCGTGCTCGTGAGCCGCCATGGCGTGCGCACGCCGACGATGTCGAACGAGGTCCTCGCGAACTTCGCCGCGCAGCCCTGGCCGGCATGGAAGGAGCCTCTCGGAAACCTCACGGCGAAGGGCAAGCGCCTGGCAACGCTCGTCGGCCGCTACCAGCGCTCCGCCCTCGCGGCGGAGAAGCTCCTCCCCGCCTCGGGCTGTCCCGAGCCCGGAAGCGTCTACGTCTACGCCGACGTCGTCGAGCGCACCGAGCAAACCGCGGAGGGCTTCCTCGAGGGGCTCGCCCCCGGATGCGGGATCCCGATCCGGTCGAAGGCCCCCGCGAAAATCGACGGCGTGTTTCACCCCGTCGCGGCCGGTGTCTGCCGCATCGACGCGCTCCAGGCGCAGTCGGCGATCCTGGAACGGGTGGGCGGAAGTTTTTCGAGCGTCCTCGCGGCCATCGCGAGGCCTTCGACGCGCTCCAGTCCATCCTGGGCTGCTGCGCGCCGGGCGTCTGCGCCGCGCTCGGACACCCGACCCCGTGCACACTGCCGGCAGTCCCGAGCGCTCTGGTGGGCCTTCCCGACGGTGGAGGAATCAACCTGATCGGCGGCCTGTCGATCGCCTCGACCGCGTCCGAGATCTTTCTCCTCGAGTACGCGGACGGAAAGCCTCTGCCGGAGGTGGGTTGGGGCCGCGCGGACCTGTCCGCCATCCAGAAAGTTCTCCCTCTCCACGACGCCGTGTTCGACCTGCTCTTTCGCACGCCGTATCTCGCGCGCCGGGAAGGCTCGTCGCTCCTCGCGCGGGCCGCGGGCGCCGTCACCGGCCTCCCGTTCGGAGGACTCGGCGCTCCGGAAGCCGCCGTGCGGGACGCCCGGCTCGTCGCGTTCGTCGGCCACGACGACAATCTGGCCAACCTCGGCGGCCTGCTCGAGGCGCGCTGGTCGATGCCGGGGTATCCCGAGAACGAAACGCCGCCGGCCGGCGCTCTCCTGTTCGAGCGGCGCCGCACGAGGGGCGGGAGCGAAGAGATCTTTCTCTCCTTCGTCGCGCAGACACCCGATCAGATGCGCGGCGAGACGCCGCTCACGTCCGCAGCGCCGCCGATCCGCACGCCGATCCGGATCCCCGGCTGCAGCCGCGACGCTCCCGGGTATCCGTGCTCCGTCGCCGAGTTCGCGCGGGTCGTCGCCCGGGCGATCGACCCCGACTGCGTCGACCGGACGCCTTGCGCTTCTGAGTCAGAGCGACGCCAGGACTTCTTTCGGGTGCGCCTTGGGCGAGACCTTCGGATGCGCCTGGAGAATCTTCCCGTCGGGCCCGATGACGTACGAGATCCGGCTCGCGTACTCCGCCTTCGGATCGTCGGTCGCCCCGTAAGCCATCCCGATCTCGCGCTTCACGTCGCAGAGCAGCGGAAACGGATACTCGAACTTCTTCGCGAAGGCGGCGTTGTCGTCCACCGAGTCGAAGGACGCGCCCAGGATCTCGGTGTTCTTCTTCTGGAATTCCGGGTAGAGGTCGCGGAACCCGCAACCCTCGAGCGTTCAGCCGGGGGTATCGGCCTTCGGATAGAACCAGAGAACCACGGTCTTCCCCCGGTAGTCCGAGAGCGACCGCGTCGCGCCGGTGTGATCCTGCACGGTGAAGCCAGGCGCCCGATCGCCTACGTTCAGCATGGTCGGTTTCCTCCACAGCATCTTGATCAAGCCCAACATTCTCAGCCGCTCTCTTTCCAGATCTCCGGGGACTCATCGTACGCCGGCAGCTCGACGGGCCATCCCTGACGTCGAAACCGGTCCCACTCCCACACCCGGGCCCACTTCAGAAAGACGCTCCAGGCCTGCAGACCGCAGAGCACCAGTCCGTGCCGTCCGTCCAGGAACCCGGCCTGGACGACGTACATGCGAAAAAAGCGCCAGGCCGGGCCGGAAGAGGAGCTCGACCGGTCCGGCCCTCCGTCCCGCGCGATACAGGTCGGCCGCGCCCCACTCGGCGAAGCGGTGAAGCTTGGCGATGTACTGCGGCAGCGAGCGGCACGTGAAGTGGAGCATCGGCGTGCGAAGGGTCGGCGTCGGACCGGGCGGGGCGAGGTCGGCGTGCACGCGGCGCTGCGGATAGCGGACGGCGTCCCGCTCCATCAGGCGGACGACCTTGTCGGTCGACCAGCCGGAGTGCCGGATCACCCGATCGAGGAAGACGTTTTCCCGCCGGATGAAGTAGGCCCTGGCCTCCGGCCCCTTCTCGAGCAGGGCCAGGATTTCGCGGGCGAGCGGCTCCGGAATGCGCTCGTCGGAGTCGACGATGAGAAGCCACGGCGTCGTGACCTGGTCCATCGCCCAGTTCTTCTGCGCGGCGGAGCCGTAGAACGCGTGCTGCACGACCCGGGCTTTGGGGAACGACCGCGCGATCTCGACCGTGCGGTCCGTCGAGAACGAGTCGACGACGAAAATCTCGTCGGCGAACGCGAGGCTCTCGAGGCACTCGCGGAGGTTGACCTCTTCGTTCCAGGTGGTGACGAGGGCGGTGAGAGCGGGACGCATCGATCGAGCGTCGAGGGTCTAGGCTCTAGGGTCGCGCCGGAAGGCGGCGGCAACGTCGGACGTCCGGCTTCAACTCTCGACCGCTCGACTCTCGACTCTGGACTTTCTCAATCCACCCGGACCTGCACTCTCTCGATCTTCCTGGCCTTCCCCGTCGCCTCGTCCACGTCGATGACCGCGCCGGAGAGCCGGATGTCCTTCTTCGCCGTCTCGAACGACCGCGGCGTCTGCGACAGGAACTTCTCGATGATGCGGTCCTTCGAGAAGCCGATGATGCCCTCGTAGGCGCCGGTCATCCCGGCGTCGGAGAGGTATGCCGTCCCGCCGGGGCGAATGGTCTCGTCGGCGGTGGGGACGTGCGTGTGCGTGCCGACGACCGCCGAGACGCGGCCGTCGAGATACCAGCCGAGCGCGGCCTTCTCCGAAGTCGCCTCGGCATGGACGTCGACGAGGATGACCTTGACGTCCCCGGCGCGAGCGAGCTCTTCGTCCGCCACGCGAAACGGCGAGTCGGCGTTGGCCGGCATGAAGACCTGGCCCTGGATGTTCAGGACGCCGACCGGAATTCCGGCCGACGTCGTCTGCACCGTCCAGCCGCGGCCGGGGTTGCCCGGCGGGTAGTTGGCGGGCCGCAGGAGGCGGTCGGAGGCGTTGAGCGTGTCGTAGATCTCCTTCTTGTCCCAGATGTGATTGCCCGAGGAGAACACGTCGATCGGCATCTTCGAGAGCTCCTCGAAGAGGTCGATCGTCAGGCCGAAGCCGCCGGCCGCGTTCTCGACGTTGACGACCGTGAAGTCGATCCGGTGCCGGTCGATGACGCCTTCGAGAGCCTCGACGAGCGCGCGGCGCCCCGGGGCGCCGACGACGTCGCCGACGAAGAGGATGTTCATCGAGGCTACAGCTTCATCGCGCGTACTCGACCGCACGCGTCTCGCGGATGACGGTCACCTTGATCTGGCCGGGGTACTGCAGCTCGGCCTCGATCTTCTTGGCCACGTCGCGCGAAAGCCAGAGGGCCTCGTCGTCGGTCACGCGGTTGGCCTCGACGACGATGCGGAGCTCCCGCCCGGCCTGGATGGCGAACGCCTTCTGCACTCCCTTGAAACCGTCGGCGATGTGCTCGAGCTTCTCGAGCCGCTTGACGTAGGTCTCCAGGATCTCGCGCCGGGCGCCGGGCCGCGCGGCCGAGAGGGCGTCGGCCCCGTTGACGAGCACGGCCTCGAGGGAGCGCGGCTCGTAGTCGCCGTGGTGGCACTCCATCGCGTGGATCACCTCGTTCGACTCGCCGAACTTCTTGAGGACCTCGCGGCCGAGCTCGAGGTGCGTCCCCTCCATCTCCCGGTCGATGGCCTTGCCGATGTCGTGGAGCAGGCCCGCCCGCCGGACGACCTCGACCTTCGCGCCGAGCTCGGCGGCCATGTTCATGGCGAGCCAGCCGACCTCCTTCGAGTGCTGCAGGACGTTCTGGCCGTACGAGGTCCGGTACTTCAGGCGGCCCAGCATCTTGACGAGCTCCGGGTGGAGGTCCGGGATGCCGAACTCGAGCGCGGTGGCCTCGCCCTCCTGGCGGATCTTCTCCCAGAGCTCCGAGCGCACCTTCTCGACGATCTCCTCGATGCGCGCGGGGTGGATGCGGCCGTCCACGATGAGCTTCTCGAGCGCGTGGCGGGCGACCTCGCGGCGCAGCGGCTCGAAGGCCGAGATGACGATCGCCTCGGGCGTGTCGTCGATGATCAGGTCGACGCCCGTGGCCGCCTCGAGCGCCCGGATGTTGCGGCCCTCGCGGCCGATGATGCGTCCCTTCAGATCGTCCGACGGGAGCTCGACGACGGAGACCGTGGCCTCGACGACCGTGTCGGAGGCCAGCCGCTGGATGGCCATCCCGATGATCCGGCGGGCCTTCTGGGTGGCCTGTTCGTTGGCCTCTTCCTCGATGCGGCGAATGAGCCCCGCCGACTCGAGACGGGCCTCGTTTTCGACGGACTTGACGAGGTCGCGCTTGGCGTCGACGGCGGTCAGGCCGGAGATCTGCTCCAGGCGCTTCCGCTGCTCGTCGACGACCGTCTGGACCTCGGCCTCCTTGTCCTCCAGCCGCTTCTGCTGGTCGGCGACCGCCTTCTCCTTCTTGCCGTATTCCTCCTCGCGCCGCTCGAGCTGCGTGAGCTTGCGGTCGAGGTTCTCTTCTTTCTGCTGGACCCGCTTCTCGAGGTTGGCGATCTCCTGGCGGCTCGCCTGGACCGTCTTTTCGAAATCCGCGCGCGCCGCGAGAACCTTCTCCTTGGCCTCGATGTCGGCCTCGCGGACCCTCGCCTCGGCCTGACGCCGGGCGTCGGCCAGGGCCTTTTCGGCCTCGTTGCGGATCCCCGCCCGCTCCCCTTCGACCTTGCGTCGGAGCAGGGCATACGCGACGGCGATCACTACGACGGCGGCCACGAAGGCCACCGCGGCGATCACCGCGATCGATGTGTTCATTTCGGCCCCCAATTTCGCCAGGGGGCGCCGCCGGAGAGCGAGGCTTACACGAGGAGGCGGAAGTGACCCTTCCGACGAGGGTTAGTCAGGACCGAACGGGAGCCAACCCGGCTACCTTTAACCACGCACCACTCGTTTTTCCTTCGTGTGTCCCCGACGCGCGTGTCGGGGTGCCGACGCTTGCCTACGAGGCGCCCAGGGCGTCGTCCAGTTTTCGGATCAGGCGTTCCGCACGGGCTTTCGCATCCGTCGGATCGCCCGACCGACGTTTATCCGCCTGGTAAAGATCGTCTGAAATGTTCAGGGCGGCGAGTATCGCAATCTTCGTGGTATCGACCGTCGCCGTCCGTTCTGCAACTTCCTTCATCCGAGAGTCGACGAAACGGGCCAGGTCGTGAATGTAGCCGCTGTCTCCTTCGGCCCGGACGCTGTACGTCTGTCCGAAGATCTCGACCTGAGTCACGCTGCCCCGTTTATCCAATGTGGAGACACTGACTCCTTTCCGCCGCGAGTCTAGTGCGTTTGGCTCTGAGCAGTCAACGGTTTAGCCGTAAGTGTCGGCCCGTCTACGACTTCTTTTCCTCGGCCAATTCGAGGGCGTGGATGAGCTTTTCGAGGCGCTCGCGGACCAGGTCCTGTTCCTTCTCGAGCTTCTCGATCTGGCCCTTCGAATCGCCGGCGTCCTTCTGGGCCTTACGGGAGGCCGCCAGATCGACCTTCAGCTTCTCGTTCTCCGTCTCGAGGGTCCCGAGCTTGGAGATGAGGCGTTCGATCTTTCGGTCCAGATTGTCGAAAACCTTGGTCGTGTCCATGCACCTCGTTCCTTTTCGTGGACGGACTTTACTTCAGCCGCAATGAGAAGCGGCGCCGAAATCGGCGCCGCTTCAGAAAACCGCTTCGCGGGAGAGGCTTTACTTCACGAGCTCGATCTCGCTCGGGCGCCAGCTCTTGTCGAAGAACGCCGGGAGCGGACTGTAGAGGCGCAGGAGTGTGAACCAGCCCTTGCCGGGCGCCGTTTGGATCCAGTTGCCTCGGTCGACGCCGGACGGCTGGGTCGGACCAAAATAAACCGTGGTCGAGCCGTCAGGGCCGGCCTTCGCCGCAGGCGACGGGTAGTTCTGGCTACCCGCGCGCGGGTAGCGCTGGGGCGTGTCGAGCATCGAGCGAGACTGGTTGTCGTAGAGCGTGAACGACCAGAACGCCCGGGCGGGAATGCCCTTAGGAAGCGTGACCTTATACGTCTTTCCGCCGTCGTAGGGGTTTCCGCGGGAGTCGAGAAAGCCCATGAGGTACTGCGAGCCGATGTCGGGAACGCGCATGATCATGCCCGGCGAGTCCATCGTGTAGGCGTAGTAAAACGCCGTGCGCGAGTCGAGCGTGCGCGCGCCGGTCGGGGGCAAGGGGTCGAACATGCCGTCCTTGAACTGCGGCGGCGGGGTCTCGAAGAACGCGCCGCCTTCCCACAGCATGCTGCCCCACTTCGAGCCCGGGTAATACGCCCAGTCCGGATGGGAAACCGCGTAGCGCCAGTTGAGCATCCGGCCCGTGGCGTTGCCCACGGCCGCGGCATCGCTCAGGATCTTCTTCATGCGCGCGTCGGGGTTGAACGGCTTGCCCTTGACGATGCCGATGGCGGCGAGCTGGCCGGCGAGCTCCACGTCGTAGCTGGTTGCCGGCTCCTGCTGGACGTTCTCATTGATCATCTCGAAGAAGCCGTAGTCGCCGGGGGGAACCGTGTTGAACGCCTTTCCGGTGGCCTCGATGAACTTGGTCGACGGGATCTCGGGGTTCCGGGCCAGCCGAACCTTGCCTTCGAGGGCCGTCCCGATGCTCGTGCCGTAGCCGCCCGGCGTGTACGGATAGATCTTGAGGTTTTTCTTGATGTTCTCGACGGTGGGCTTGGGGTCGTCGTTCACGAGGAACGCGCGAAACGCGTAGAGCACGCGATTCGTCTTCGATTTGGCGACGAAGAAGCCGCCGTCCGGCAGGGGACCCTCGTAGCCCGGCGGCACGAGAAGGTACTTGCCTCCGGCGCCGCGATCGGGGCCCGGGAAGCCGCCGTCGATGATCCAGCTGAACCACATGTCGTTGAAGGTGCCGAGACTCCCCGGCGGCTGCTCGACCACCAGCGGCCCCTTCGACAGGTTCAGGACGCCGATGAAGTACACGGTGTCGGCGTTCGCCGTCAGGAACAGCGACTTGGCGTCCATCAGCTCGGAGAAGATGACGATCGTGTTGTCCTCGGCCCCGATGCTCTGGAAGCCCTTGCCGATGGCATAGGCCGACGCCCCGCGGTAGCTGTTGTTGAAGACGTTCAGGGCCCGGGTGAAGTCGAGAGTGTCGCGAACCTTCTCCGCGGTCTCGACCGTCGGCACGCCGTCTTTGAACTCGAGTCGACCGATGCGAGTATCGACCCGGTCGGGAGTCATGAGCGATGGCGGGATCTGGGCGGCGGCGATCCGGGGCGAGGCGAGGACGGCGACAGCCGCGAGCAGGACGCAGAGGATGCCCTTCATCGGTTCGTCTCCTTTGGTTTTCGGGGGCTTTGATATCACGCGTCCCGGAATTCGGGGCGTGGGACAAGAGTCCTACCCGTCGAAACGAACGTGGAGCTTTCGACCGAGCTCGTCCGCCAGCCGCCGCATCTCGCGATTGACCTCGTCCTGGGACAGCGTCCGTTCCGGCGAGCGGAACGTCAAGCGGATCGTCGTCTTCACGGATCCGGGCGCGACTCCCGCGCCCTCGTAGCGATCCACACAGCGCAGCGACTCCAGATCGGCGAGGCCGAGCTCCCGAACGCTCTCCTCCACCTTCTGCCACGGAAGATCTCGAGGCTGGAGGAAGGACAGATCCGCGGTGATCGCCGGCAGCGACGAGAACGGCTCGAAGACGAAGGGCCGGCCCTCCAAGGGCAACGCGTCGACCAGGATCTCGGCGGCGAAAACGGGAGCGGCGAGGCCGTGCCGCTCGCGCTCGGACTCCGAGAGGAGGCCCGCGACGGCGAGAACTTCGCCGGCGCGCGTGTGCGCGATGGCGGACGCACGGGGAGTGAAAGCCTGGATCTCCGCGGGCTTCCAGACGATCTCCTCCGCCGGGATCCACGGCGCAACGAGCCGCTCCACGAGGCCCTTGGCATCGAAGAAATCCGCCGGCCGCAGCTCGGGCGGCACGCTCCAGTGGCCCCGCCTCTCGCCCGCGAGCGCGAGGGCGAAGCGGCGCGATTCGTAGGATTCCGGCCGGTCGGACGCGCCCTGCGATCCAAAAGCGCGGCCGATCTCGAAGAGACCGACCGAGGGCGCCCCGTGGCGAAGATTCCGCGACACGGCGTCGAGCAGCCCGGGAAGCAGCGTCGCGCGCAGGTGGCGGCGGGACGCATCCAGGGGATTGAGAATCGCGAGCGGTTCGAGAGCGGTCTCTGTCAGCCGCAGCCAGTCTCCGAATGCGGACTCGTCGGCGTCGCGGTCGACGAAGGGATAGTTCACCGTCTCGAAGAGGCCGGAAGCCGCGGCCGCGTCCGCGAGCCTCTCCTCCACCGGCCGCCGAGGCTCCTTGTGCCCTCCGGGCGAAGCCGCCGGCGGCAGCCGCGAGGGCAGCCGTTCGTAGCCCCAGACGCGCAAGACCTCCTCGACGAGATCGTCCTCGCGCCGCACGTCTCCGCGCCAGAGCGGGATCGAGACGGCGAGGTGCTTCCCGCGACGCTCGGTCGTGAACCCGAGGCGGGCGAGGGCCTCCTCGGCGAAGTCGAGGCCGATGCGGCCGTCGCCCGAGAGCAGGCGCAGCCGCGAGAGACGGAGCGCGGTCTTCCGCACGCGCACCATGGCTCCGTGCGCGTCGAGGAACCCGGGCGCCATGGTCCCTCCCGCCGATTCCACCAGCAGCCGGGCGGTGTATGCGAGGGCTCCCGGGATCGCCTCGATGTCGGCGCCGCGCTCGAAGCGGTGGGAAGCATCCGTGTGCATGCCCAGGCGGCGGGCCGTGCGGCGCACCGTGACCGGGTCCCACCACGCGGCTTCGAGGAGCACGTTCCGGGTTTCCGGTGTGACGGCGGTGTCGAGACCGCCCATGATGCCCGCGAGCGACACGGCACGCTCGGCGTCGGCGACGACGACGTCGGAAGGCTCGAGCACGCGCTCGACGCCGTCGAGCGTGACGAGCTTCTCGCCGCGCTGCGCCTTGCGGATGATGAGGAGTTCACCGGCGAGCTTGTCGAAGTCGAAGGCGTGGAGGGGCTGGCTCGTCGCCCAGAGAACGTAGTTCGTGGCGTCGACCGCGGACGAGATCGACTTCGCACCGATCGCGGCCAGCCTCCGCCGCACGCGCTCGGGCGCGGGCGCGGGCGAAATGCCCCGGACGAGGCGCGCGCCGAATCGGCGGCACAGCCTCGGCACCTGGATCACGATCGAGGCCAGCTTCTCGGTCGCATCGCCCTCGGCCGCGGGCTCCGCATAACGTTCGGCGACATCGCGAATTGCCAGGCCCGACATCGCCGCGATCTCGCGGGCGAGCCCGCGGTGGCCCATCGCGTCCGGACGGTTGGGCGTGATCTCGGCGTCGAGAACCACATCCTCGCCGGCCCGGGAGACGGACTCGACCGGAATCCCGGCCTGGTCGAGCCAGCGGCGCGCCCCGTCGGCGCTGCCCGCGGCGGCCACGTCGACGTAGTCGGAGAGCCAGTCGAGCGAGAACTTCACGCGAGCCCCGAGAACTGCCGGAGGAAGCGCTCGTCGCCCTCGAAGAGCAGGCGCAGGTCCGGGAAGCCGTATTTCAGCAGGGCCACGCGGTCGATGCCGAGGCCGAACGCGAAGCCCGTGTACTCCTCGGGGTCGATCGCCACGCCCTGGAGGACGCGCGGGTGAACCATGCCCGCGCCCATGATCTCGATCCACCCCGAGCCCTTGCACTTTCCGCAGCCGCTCCCCTTGCAGAAGATGCAGCTCATGGCGACGTCGACGCCGGGCTCGACGAAGGGAAAGAACGTCGGGATGAAACGGGTCCGGGTCCCCTTGCCGAAGAGCTCCTCGACGAAGACCGAGACCGTTCCCTTCAGGTCGGCCATCGAAATGCCCTTGTCGACGACGAGCCCCTCGACCTGGTGGAAGACCGGCGAATGCGTGGCGTCGACTTCGTCCTTCCGGTAGACCCGGCCCGGCACCAGGATCCGCAGCGGCGCGCCGTGGCGGCGCATCTCGCGGATCTGCACGGGCGAGGTGTGAGTCCGCAGAAGCAGCGGCGACACGGCCTTGCGATCCAGCAGCAGCGTGTCCTGCGTGTCCCGCGCCGGGTGGTCGGCCGGGAAGTTGAGCGCCTCGAAGTTGTGGAAGTCGTTCTCGACCTCGGGCCCGTCGGCGATCGAGTAGCCCATGCGGAGGAAGATGCCCTCGATCTGCCGCCGCACGATCGTCAGAGGGTGAAGGCCGCCGGGGCGCGTGGCGCGGCCGGGAAGCGTGACGTCGACCGCCGCCGCGTCGTCCCGCGAGGCGGCCTCGCGCGCGGTCAGAGCCTCCGCGAGTCGCGCGACCGTTTCCTCGATCTCGACCTTCGCCGCGTTGAGCCTCTTGCCGAACCCGCCCCGCTCGGCGGGAGGCAGCTCCTTGAGCTTCGCGAAGAGCTCGGGAAGCAGCCCCTTCTCGCGGCCGAGGAACCGCCCCTTCAGACGCTCGAACTCGGCCCGATTGGGCGCGGCTCCGCCCGTCTCCTCGCGAAAGGAGCGGAGCAGCTCTTCGACGGGATCCGGATCCGGCTTCACTTCGCGAAGCCCCGTCGAGAGTCGGGGACGGGCCGGCGGGCGCTCAGGCGGTCTTCAGCGCCTGCTTCGCGACGCCCACCAGGTGCCCGAAGGCCGCGGGATCGGAAACGGCGAGCTCGGCGAGCATCTTGCGGTTGATCTCGCTGCCGGCCTTCTTCAGGCCGTCCACGAGCCTGCTGTACGAAATCTCGTGCTCCCGGGCGGCGGCATTGATGCGGATGATCCAGAGGCCGCGGAAGTCGCGCTTCTTGGCCTTGCGGTCCCGGTAGGCGTAGACGAGCGACTTCTCGACCTGCAGCTTCGCCATCCGGTACGACTTGGACTTCGTCCCGTAGTACCCCTTGGCGAGCGCCAGCGTCTTCGACCGCTTGTTCTTGCGCTTGGGTCCTCTTTTGACTCGAGGCATGGCTCTCTCTCCTCTGCGTGATTGGTATTTCGGTCCGCGGGCCTACGCGTAGGGCAGCATCTCCCGCACACGATCGCGCGTCGGACTTCGAGACGGTCGTCGCCTTGGCGAGCCCCCGCTTCCGGCCGGCCGCCTTCTTGGTCAGGATGTGGCTCTTGAACGCCTTCGCCCGCTTGAATTTCCCGGAGGCGGTCTTCTTGAACCGCTTCGCGGCTCCCCGATGGGTCTTGAGTTTCGGCATCGTTTCTCCGATCGGCCGCGTCAGACCGCGGCCTTGGTGGTTCCCTTCTCGTGCTTGACGGGCGACAGGATCTGGTAGAGGCGGTTGCCCAGCATCTCCGAACGCGACTCGGCCACGGCCTTGCCCTCGAGGTCCCTCAGCAGCCGGTCGAGGACCTTCTGGCCGTTCTCGCGGCGCGCCATTTCGCGGCCGCGGAACTGCACCGTGGCCTTGACCTTGTCGCCGTGCGAGAGGAACTTGAGGATGTTCTTCATCTTGAAGTCGTAGTCGTGATCGTCGATGTTCGGCCGGAACTTCACTTCCTTGACCTGCGTCGTCTTCTGTTTCTTCTTGGAGTCCTGCTGTTTCTTCTTCTGCTGGTAGATGAACTTCCCGAAGTTCATGATCCGGCAGACCGGAGGTTGCGCGGTCGGCGCGATCTCGACGAGGTCGAGTCCCGCCTCCCGGGCCTTCTGGAGCGCGTCGGACATCACCACGACGCCGAGCGCCTCCCCTTCCGCTCCGATCAGCCGGACCTCTTTCCAGCGGATCTGTTCGTTGACGCGAATACTCTTCTTATCGATCTTTCACCTCCGATAGAAACTCCCGACGCCTCGACGCGACCGCATCCCGTGCGGCCGAAATGAACTCTTCGATCCCGAGGGTCCCGGCGTCGCCGCCGTGCCGCAGGCGAACGGCGACCGACCCGGCGGCCGCCTCCTTCTCGCCCACGACGAGCATGCACGGGACCTTCATCAGCTCGGCCCGGCGGATGCGCGCGCCGAGCTTCTCGTTCTTGTCGTCCACCTCGACCCGCAGGCCGGAAGCCGCGAGGCGCGCGCCGGCTTCGCGGGCCTTCTCCGCGAACCGGTCCGACACGGGCAGGACGACCGCCTGCACCGGCGCGATCCAGAACGGGAAGTTCCCGCCGGTGTGCTCGATGAGGATGCCGAGGAAACGCTCGAGCGATCCGAGGATCGCGCGATGGAGCACCACGGGCCGGTGAGTCTTTCCGTCCTCGCCGATGTAGGTCAGGTCGAAGTTCTCGGGCTGCGCGAAGTCGCACTGCATCGTCCCGAGCTGCCACGGGCGGCCGATCGCGTCCTTCACGCGGAAGTCGATCTTGGGCCCGTAGAACGCGCCGTCGCCGGGCGTGACCTGGTAGGGCCGCCCCGTCTTCTTCAACGACTCATCGAGCGCGGTTTCGGCGCGGGTCCACTGCGCATCCGTTCCGATGCGCTTCTCGGGGCGGAGGCCCAGCGAGATCTCGACGTCCGTGAACCCGAAGGTCCCGTAGACGAAGTCGAGGAACTCGAGGAACGCAAAGATCTCGGGCTCGACATTCTCGAGGGACGTGAAGATGTGGCCGTCGTCCTGCGAGAACGTGCGGACCCGCGTCAGGCCCGCCGTCACTCCCGAGAGCTCGTAGCGGTGGAGGCGGCCGAAGTCCGCGAAGCGGACGGGAAGGTCGCGATAGGACCAGAGGCGCGTCTGGTAGACGAGGAAGTGGCCCGGGCAGTTCATCGGCTTGACGCCGAAGGCCCGCTCGTCGACCTCCGTGAAGAACATGTTGTCGCGGTAGTTGGCGTAGTGGCCCGACGTCTTGAAGAGCTCGACGTCGAAGATCTGGGGCGTCACGATCTCCTGGTAGCCGCGCTTGCGGTACTCCTCGCGAAGCATCTCGATCAGGCCGTTGTAGAGGACGGCGCCCTTCGGCAGGAAGAACGGCGACGCCGGCGCCCAGGGGTGGAACGCGACGAGCTCGAGCTCCTTGCCGAGCTTGCGGTGGTCGCGCGCCCGGGCCTCTTCCTGCTGCTTGAGGTGCTCGTCGAGCTCCTTCTGCGTCAGGAAGCACGCCCCGTAGATCCGCTGGAGCATCGGGTTCTTCTCGTCGCCCTTCCAGTAGGCGCCGGCCGTGTGCGTGAGCTTGAAGACCCCGAGCCGGCCCGTCGAGGGCACGTGCGGCCCGCGGCAGAGGTCGATGAAGTCCTTCTGGCGGTAGCAGGACACCTTGTCGTCCGGAATGCCGCGGATGATCTCGACCTTCAGGGCGTCCTTCTGGCCCTCGAATATCCGGACGGCTTCGTCCTTCGGCATCTCGAGCCGTTCGACGGAGTTGTTCTCGGCGACGATCTTCCGCATCTCGGCCTCGATCGCGACGAGGTCCTCGGGCGTGAACGGCCGCGGCGGCGAGAAATCGTAGTAGTAGCCGTTCTCGATCGCCGGACCGATGCCGATCTGGACCGTCGGGAAGAGCCGCTTGACGGCGTTGGCCGTCAGGTGCGCCGTGGAGTGGCGATAGAGGTCGAGCGCCTCGGGCGACTTCGCCGTCACGATCTCGATCTTCGCGTCCGCGCGCACGGCCGTCGCGAGATCGACGAGCTTTCCGTCGAGCTTGCCGGCGAGCGCGTCCTTCGCCAGGCGCGGGCCGATCGCGGCCGCCACCTCGGCGAGGGTCGTTCCCGACGCGACGGTTTTCGTCGATCCGTCGGGAAGCGTGAGCGTCACTGTTTGTGCCAGGGCTTCCATGATTCCACCAAAAAAGAAAAAACGCGGGTACCCCCGCGTTGTCTGGACGTCTGGTAGGCGCTAACGGGATCGAACCGTTGACCTCTTCCGTGTGAAGGAAGCGCTCTCCCAGCTGAGCTAAGCGCCTGCGTTTTCGAAGAAGCTGGTAGGCTCGAGCGGATTTGAACCGCTGACCCCCACAGTGTCAATGTGGTGCTCTCCCCCTGAGCTACGAGCCTGTGGGTTTCTTCGAATCCCGGTTTCCCGGGGGGCTACCGGCCGGAAGCCGCGAGGCATTTTCATCCCGGCCATCGTCCCTGATTTTGAAAGAGCATCCCGGCTCCGAGCCGGGACCGGCGACTTTACCAGACGAGGCGAGCGGGCGGCAAACCCGGCCGCCGCTTAGTGGCTCAGCACGCGCCGCTTACGGCAAAACGCGCCGTGTCCTGCTACACTGGATCGAGTCTCCCAAGAATGTCGTCCGCTATCCGCGATTCACTCGCCTCCCTCGCCCGGCGGTGGAGCGCCGTGAGGGCTCTCCGGGCCGAAGCCGCCGCCGCGCGGGACTTCTGGGACAACGGGGCCCCCGGGGAGCCCGAAGACCGCTACTGGGGCTCCCAGCCGCTGGTCCGGCGGGCGATCAACCGAAGGGTCACGGGAGATCCCAACCGCTGGCCCATGGAGTGGTTTGCGGCGAAGTACGCCCCGACGGCCCTGCCGCTCGGGCCTGTCCGTCGGCTGCGGGACCGGACTGCTCGAGCGCGACATCCTGGCCAAGGGACTCTGCACCCGGGTCGAGGGCGTCGACTTCTCTCCGGAAGCGATCGGCGAGGCGGAGCGGGCCGCCGAGGAGTGCGGCCTGGCGCGGAGGCTCTCCTACCGCGTCGAGGACATCAACGCGATCCGGCTGCCCGCCGCACGCTACGACGCGGTCTTCTTTCACGGGTCCCTGCACCACATCCGCAACGTCGAGCGCGTCCTCGAGGAGGTTCGCTCGGCGATGAAGCCCGGCGGTCTCGTCTTCGTGGACGAGTACATGGGGCCGTCGCGCTCGGAATGGACCGACGCCGACTGGGGCTTCGCGCGCAGCGCCTTCGACGCCCTCCCCGAGGAGCTCAAGAACCGGCCGGAGCTCGCCATCCCGCTGCCCATGGACGATCCCTCCGAGTCGGTGCGCTCCTCGGCCATCCTCCCGGCCTGCCGGCGCCTCTTCGAGGTCCTCGAGGACCGGCCCTACGGCGGCAACATCCTCTGGTTCGTCTTCCCCTGCCTCGACATCGCTCGCCTCACCGAGGACTCGACGGGAGCCCTCTCGCGGATGATTGCGCTCGAGGACCACCTCCTCGAGAAGGGCTGGGTCGAGTCCTACTTCCGCGTGTTCGTGGGTCGAGCCGGGTAGTGTTGCCGAGGGCGAGCCGTTTCGGCTTCGCGACGCTCCTCGCCTTCGACCTCGTCCTCTTCGCTCCCCTCCTCGCCACGCGCGGAGTCTTCTCGTCGCACGACTTCGTGCGCGCCCACCATCCCTGGCGTCAGGGCCCGAACGGGATCCTCGAAGCGGAGAACCGGCTGCTCTCCGATCCCGCGGCGTCGGGCCAGACGACGCTCGTGCGGTACCGCGGCTTCCCGAGCGGCTTCTTCTGGAACCCCTGGGTCGCCGCCGGAGGGATGGGGCCTTTCCAGCTCGCTCAGGGCTTCCTCTCGCCGTTCGTGGCGCTTCCGGCCTTTCTCCTGCCGGAGGCGGGGATCGAAACCGGCATTCTCTTTCTCAAGTTCAACTTCGCGTTCCTCGCGGCCTACGCCTGGCTCCGAAGCCGCCGCTTCTCGGACCTCGCCTCGGCTGCGGGCGCCGCGGCGTGGGCCTTCGCGACGGGACAAACCGTCTGGGGACTCTGGATGCAGAGCTCCGTGTCGGTCGCGTATCCGCTCCTGCTCATGGCGGTCGACCGCGCCTTCGAGGAACCGAGCACGGCGCGCGCCCTGCGCTTCGGCACGCTCACGATCCTCCTGTGCCTGCTCGGAGGTTTCCCGCACTGGATCCTCTACGGAGCGTTCGCGGCGGGACTCTACGGGCTCATGCGGGCGGTTTCGCTTCGCGGCCGCGGCGCCCTGCGCGCCCTCGGACGCCTCGGAGCCGCCACGGCCGTCGCTCTGGCCATCCTGGTTCCCTCGATCCTCGCGACGGCGCGCTTCCTCGAGGCCTCGGAGTACGCCTCGCTCCGCCGGGGGATGGGAGGGTCCTTCGCCCTGCCTCTGCGCCACCTCCGCCTCTACTTCGTGCCGGACTATGCGGGAACGCCGCGGGGCGACGACTACACCGGGATCGGTTGGATCCCGGGCGACAACTACATCGAGACGGCCGCCGGGGTCGGCCTCGCGGCGGGCGGGCTCGCGTTCCTCGGCCTCGGTTCGCTTCGCCGCCGCCGTCTCGAAGCCGTCTACGCCGTGGCCCTGGCCGGGCTCGTCGCCCTGCCGCTCTACGCCGGCGGTCCGCTGCTGTCGGCCGTCGGCAGCCTGCCGCTTCTCGAGATCAGTCTCTTCGCGCGGGCCAAGATCCTGATCCTGTTTGCCGTCGGGATCCTCGCGGCCTGCGGCGTGGAGGCGCTGGAACGACTGGCGGAGGCCTCGGCGTGGCGGTCGCTCGCCCTGCGCACCGCGCCTTTTCTCGTCGCGGTTCCGCTCGCGTTCCAGGCCCTCGACTTCTATCCGGAGTGCCGGCCCGAAGACGCCGTCTTTCGCGATACGCCGGGGACGCGGCGGCTGCGGGAGCTGACCTCCGACGGCTCGCGCTTCGCCGCCGCCGGCTGGACGCTGCTTCCGAACGTATCCGAGGCCCTCGCTCTCGAAGACGCCCGCGGGCACTTTCTGCTCGACGCGCGCTACCGGCAGCTGCTCGCCGGCGCCGATCCCAACGCCTTCGGCACCTACGGCACGTACCTCGTGTTCGATCCGCTTTCGCTCGATCCGTCGGCGCGCGCTCTGGATCTGGTGAGCGTGAGGTATCTCGCGGCTCCGCCGGGTGTCGCGAGGCCGATCGGGCCGGAAGTCGAGGAGCACGACGCCGCGCCCTTCCATCCGAAGGAGGCTCTCCCGAGGACGGCGCGCGAGGTCGGCGGCGGGGCGCTCCGACGGGTCTACGCCGGAGACGACCTGACCATCTTCGAGCGGCCGACGGCGCTTCCCCGCTTCCGGCTCGACGGCGCGGGGACCGTGCGGACGCTCGCTCTGGAGCCCGAATCGTTCACCTTGGAGACCGACGCTCCGCAGCCGACGCGGCTTGCGACCTCGCAGAAGGCCTTCGCGCCGTACTGGAGGCTGTTCCTGGACGGGGAGGACGTGACGGCGGCCGCCTCGGACGGTCTCTTCTTCGAGCTCGCCGTTCCAGCGGGACGCCATCGGATCGAAGGGCGATTCCGGGTGCCGGGCCGGGAGGTCGCGGTCTGCGGCGCTCGGGCTTCTGGCGCTCGCGGCGATTATCATCACGGCGATTCGCACCCGTACCCGCACCGCATGAAGCTCGTCATCCAGATTCCGGCGTTCAACGAAGAGGCCACGATCGAGCGGGCCCTCGCCGCGCTTCCGCGCCGCGTCGCGGGCTTCTCGGAGACGGAGCGGCTCGTGATCGACGACGGCTCCACGGACGCGACCTCCGAGAAGGCGCGAGCGGCCGGCGCGGACCGCGTCGTGCGGCTCGCGACGAACCGCGGCCTCGCGGAGGCCTTCTCCGCAGGCCTGGTGGAGTCGCTCGCCATGGGCGCCGACGTCATCGTCAACTTCGACGCCGACATGCAGTACGACCCGTCGGACATTCCGGCCCTCGTTCTGCCGATCCTCGAGGGCCGGGCGGACTTCGTCGTGGGCGACCGCGGTCCCGGCGAGCTCGCGCATTTCTCGCCGGCGAAGCGGCTTCTCCAGCGTCTCGGCACGTGGGTGGTCCGCCAGGCGGCGGGAATCGAGATCTCCGACGCCGTCTCGGGGTTCCGCGCGCTCTCCCGCGACGCGGCTCGACGCATCAACGTCTTCTCGAAGCTCACGTACACGCTCGAAACGCTCATCCAGGCCGGATACAAGGGGCTGCGGGTGGCCTCGGTGCCGGTGAAGGCGCATCCCCCCGTGCGGCCGTCGCGGCTCTTCACCTCGACCGCGAAATACGTCCTGCTCCAGGGCGCGAACGTCCTCCGGATCACGGCGCTCTACAAGCCGCTCAAGATCTTCTCGATCGCGGCGGGGCTCTTCGTCGCCGCGGGCGCGGCCCTTTGCCTTCGGTTTCTCGGCTTCTACTTCTTCGGCGAGAACCCCGGCGGCCACGTGCAGTCGCTGATCCTCGCCGCCGTGCTGATCGTGGTCGGATTCCAGACGTTCCTGATCGCGCTGCTCGCGGACATCGTCGCGATCAACCGGAGGTTATTGGAGGAGATGAAGCTGAGGGAGAGTCGAGAGTCGAGGGTCGAGGGTCGACGAGCCACGACCTTCAACCCTTGACCGCTGAACTCTCGACTCTCGACTGTTCTCTACGCCCAGTCCCCCGCCTTCCGCGACATCACCGGCGCTCCCTCCAGAAACGTCAGGATCGCCTTCGTGTTGTCGGCGACGCCGAAGAGGATGCGGTCCTCGGTGCGGGCGAACTTGCGCTGGATGGCGACCTCGAACTGCTGGAGCAGGGGCGTGAAGTAGCCGCCGATGTTGGCGATGACGATGGGCTTCCCGTGGATGCCCATCTGTTTCCAGGTGATCATCTCGATGATCTCTTCCATCGTGCCGAAGCCGCCCGGAAACGCGACGAACCCGTCGGAGAGGTCGAAGAGAAGTTGCTCGCGGGCGTGCATCGAATCGACGACCCGAAGCTCCGTGAGGCCGCGGTGGGCGGACTCGCGGCCTTCCAGGGCCTTCGGGATCACGCCGGTCACCTTCCCGCCGGCGGCGAGCACTTCGTCGGCGATCGCGCCCATGAGTCCCCGGGAGGAGCCGCCGTAAATCAGCCGGACTCCGCGTTGAACGATCTCGCGGCCGAACGCGCGGATCTCGGCCTCGATGGCCGGCTCCTTGTTCGGGCTCGACCCGCAGTAGACCGCGATGCTTCTCAGATCCATGGCGAGATCTTACGCTCCCGGCGGACAGGCATACACTCGTCCGTACAAAGACACTGCGCATCGCCCGCCATGCGGGCATCCGACCGAGGAGGGCCGATGATCACGAATGCCGAGTCAGGAACCACGCTGGACGAGATCGCCGAGGGCGTCTACCGGATCCACACTCCCCTGCCGATCGTCCCGGGAGGGTTTTCGTTCAACCAGTATCTCGTCGCGGACGAGCAACCGCTGCTCTTCCACACCGGCCCGCGCCGCATGTTCCCGCTCGTGGCCGAGGCCATCGCCCGCGTGCTCCCGCTCGAGCGGCTGCGTTGGATCGCGTTCTCGCACTTCGAGTCCGACGAATGTGGCGGCCTCAACGCACTGCTCGCAGCCGCGCCCCGAGCCGTCCCGGTCTGCAGCCAGGTCGCCGCGATGGTCTCGGTCGAAGACTTCGCGGACCGCCCGCCGCGGGCTCTTGCCGACGGCGAGACGCTGTCGCTCGGAAGCCGCGAGGTCCGCTGGTTCGACGCGCCCCACGTTCCGCACGGCTGGGAAACCGGCCTGCTCATGGACACGCGCACCCGGACGCTCTTCTGCGGCGACCTGTTCACGCAGGGGGGAACCGGCGATGCCCCGGTGACCGAGTCCGACATCCTCGGCCCGAGCGAAGCGTTCCGTAAGGCCATGGACTACTACTCGCACTCGAAGAACGCCGGGCCGATCCTGGAGCGCCTCGCGGCCGCGGAACCGACGACCCTCGCCTGCATGCATGGCAGCGCCTGGCGCGGTGACGGTAAGGCCCTGCTCCGGGATCTGGCGAGCGCTCTGGCGGCGTAGGCCGCCTCCTCTCAGCGCGAGGAGAAGCGGCTACCGGGCGAGTCGATCGGCACGCCCTTTCGGCAGAGGGGGCACTCGGCCTCGGGCCAGGACGGGACGGAGAGGGAGAGCAGCGAACGCGACGGGACCGAAAACGCGTCGGGCGGAACCCCCCGGTCCACGATCGAGCCGACGGCGACGACGCGGCCCCCCGCCGCCTCGACCGCCGCCGCCGCTTCCCGCGTGGACTTGCCGGTCGTGAAGACGTCCTCGACGACGACGATCGGCTGACCCCTCTCGAGCGAGAAGCCGCGCCGCAGGGAAAACGCTCCGTCCTTGCGCTCGACGAACATTCCCGGCACCCGCAGGGCGCGCGCGGTCTCGTGCCCGATGACGACTCCGCCGAGCGCCGGCGAGACGACGGCGGCGGGCGAAAACTCGGCGAGCTTCGCCGCGAGCTCGCGGCCGGCGCGCTCGGCGCGCTCCGGCCACATGAGCAGGCGGGCGCACTGCAGGTAGCGGTCGGAATGGAGGCCGGAGGAGAGCCGGAAGTGGCCGGTCAGCAGCGCGCCGGTGTCTTCGAAGTCGGCGAGGGAGATCACGGCGGGGATTGTATGAAAGTTGAAATGTTGAAGTGTTGAAATGTTGAAGGGCGGTTGGCCTCTTCAACGCTTGAACACTTCAACGCTTCAACACTTCAACGGCATACGCGTCGCCTTCCCGGCTGATCTTGTGATGCTCGATCTTCTTGTACAGGTTCGAGCGCGGCGTCTGGATGACCTCGGCCGTGCGGCTGATGTTCCAGCCGTTCTCGCGGAGCTTGGCGACGAGAAACTCCCGCTCGGCGAACTCCTTGAACTCCGAGAGCGTCTCGAGCCCGAGCCCGCGGGTCGAGATCTCGCTGGGCGCCACGCGGGCCTCCGGCGGAAGATCCTTCGCCTCGATCGGATCGGCGTCGGTCATGATGAGGACTCGCTCGATCAGGTTCTTGAGCTCCCGGACGTTGCCCGGCCAGCTGCGCGCGGCGAGCAGCGAGAGCGCGCTCGGCGCGAAGCGGCGGGGTTTGCGGTGGTCGCGCTCCGTTGCGATCTTCCCGAAGTGCGCAGTCAGGGCCGGAATGTCCTGCGGCCGCTCCCGCAGCGGGGGCGTCGTCAGCGGCACGACGTTCAGACGGAAGAAGAGATCCTCGCGGAACTTGCCGGCCTTGATCGACTCGGTCAGGTCGCGGTTGGTCGCGGCGATCACGCGCACGTCGACCCGGCCGACGCGGGCCGCACCGACGGGCTCGACCTCGCCGGCCTCCAGGACCCGCAGGACCTTGGCCTGCGCACGGGCCGACATGTCCCCGACCTCGTCGAGGAAGATCGTGCCGCCGTCCGCCTCGACGAACTTCCCGGTCTGCTTGCGGACCGCCCCCGTGAAGGAACCCTTCTCGTGGCCGAAGAGCTCCGACTCGATGAGCTCCTCGGGGATCGCCGCGCAGTTGACCTGAACGAACGGGCCGGAGGCCACCTTGGAGGCGCCGTGGATCTCGCGGGCCACGAGCTCCTTGCCCGTGCCGCTCTCGCCGAGGATCAGAACCGTGGCTCCGGTCGGGGCGGCGCGCGCCACCTCGGCCCGGAGCCGTTTCATCGGCTCGCTGTCACCGACGAGGACCGTCTCTTCCTCGACGCGCCGCCGCAGCCGTTCGTTCTCGGCCTTCAGCCGGTTGCCCGAGAGGGCGTTCCGCACCGAGACCAGGACGCGCTCGCGCTGGAGCGGCTTCTCGAGAAAGTCGGTGGCGCCGCGGCGCGTGCACTCGACCGCGGTCGCAATGTCGCCGTGGCCCGAGATCATGAGCACGGGCGGCGCCGAGGCCCGGGCGACGATGCGGTCGAGCGTCTCCAGGCCGTCCATGCCGGCCATCTTGATGTCGAGCAGCACCGCGTCGACCGGCCCCGCGTCGAGCTCCGCGAGGGCGGCCCGGCCGTCGCCGGCCGTCCCGACTTCGTAGCCCTCGTACTCGAGGACCATCCGAAGCGTGTCGCGGATCGCCGCTTCGTCGTCGACCACGAGAACTCTTTGAGCCATCGCCCTTTGTTACAGGATCCGGGGGATGGTTATTCCCTCCGATTCCCCGAAAAAGGACAGCGCCCGCCGAAGCGGGCGCTGAGGGTTTCGGAGTCGCGCGAGGGCCGTCGAATCAGTCCTCGAGCTTGACCAGAGCGAAGCGGGAGGCGTCGGCGCGCGGGCTGTAGACGTAGAGCTTCAGGTAGTCGCCCTTTCCGGCGCGCGCGACGATCTTGCCGAACTCGTCGGTCGTGGTGACCTTCTCCCCGTTGACGAGGGTGATGATGTCCCCCTCCTGGATCTGGGCGTCGGCCGCCGGAGAGACCTCCTTGACGCGGACGACGAGCAGACCCTCGACCCCGGTCTTGATGCGCTGCATCTGGCGAAGCTGCGGCGTGAGCTCCTGCACGGTCATCCCGATCTTGCCGGGCGTGTCGTCGGAGGCCAGGCTGTCCGCCTCGGCCTCGTCGGACGGATCGTCCTTGCGCTCGGCGAGCGTCGCCGTGACGGTCGTGTCCTTGCCGTCGCGCACGAGCCCGAGCTGGACCTTGCTGCCCGGGGACTTGCTCGAGACGTAGCCGATCAGGTCGCGCGTGTCCTTGACCGGCACGCTGTCGACACGAACGATCGTGTCGCCCGGCCGCACGCCCGCCTTCTCGGCCGGCTTGCCGGTCTCGACGGACTCGACGAACGCGCCCTCCTGCGCCTTCAGGTCGAAGGCGGCGGCGCGGTCGGCGTCGACGTTGACGATGTTGATGCCGAGGAAACCGCGGACGACCTTCCCCTTCTCGCGAAGCTGCGGAAGGATCGTCTTGAGCGTGTTGATCGGAACCGCGAACCCGATGTTCTGGGCCGGGCGGAAGATCGCGGTGTTGATGCCCACGACCTCGCCGTTGGTGTTGAGCAGCGGTCCGCCGGAGTTGCCGAAGTTGATCGCCGCGTCGGTCTGGATGTAGTTCTCGAAGCTCCGCGTGGCGGCGTCGGCCGTCAGGCCCGAGCGGTCCTTCGCGGACACCACGCCGACGGTCACGGTCTTGTCGAAGTTGAGCGGGTCGCCGATGGCCATGACCCACTCGCCCACGCGGACTCGATCCGAGTCTCCGAGCGGAAGCGGGGTCAGCCGCTGCTTGACGTCGACCTTCAGCAGGGCGAGATCCGTCGCGGGGTCCTTGCCGACCAGCTTGGCGGGGTACTTCTCGCGGTTGTTGACCCGGACCTCGATCTTGTCGGCGCCGTCGATGACGTGGTTGTTCGTCACGACGTAGCCGTCTTCCGAGATGATGAAGCCGGTGCCTCCCTGGACTTCCTTGTGCTCCTCGTCATCGGGACGCTGGCCGCGGCGGTTCGGGCCGCCCGGGGGGCCGAAAAAGAACTCGAAGGGGTCGCCTTCGCCGAAGGGGTTCTGCTGGTTGCGGCGGCTGCGGTTGCCCTTGACGATGTCGGTCGAGGTGATCGAGACGACCGAAGGCATCGCCTCCTGGGCCGTGTCGGCGAACGACGGGAGCAGGACGCCGCCGGTGCGGGGCCGGGCGGCCGGGGTGGCTTCCCGCTGGGCTTCCGAACGGGGGGTCACGTTCACCGAGCTGGCGACCACCATTCCGAAGACCACGGCGGCCGCAATGAGAGCCGAAAAAGACAGGGCGCGTTTGGTGGTTCGTTCCATAAGAAGCGTGTTCTCCTCAAGTTGTCCCGTGGCGGGACATGGATGGAACGCGGTTTGCTTTGGCCGCATTCCTCGATTTCGCCGGAATCCCCAGTCGCTCGTGCTCGACCAGGATGCACCGGTCCATGGCCACGCCGATCCCCCCCTCCTCGAGCTTCCGGGCCGATTCGGCGTCGACGACACCGAGCTGGAGGAAGACGAAGGCCACGCCCCGCGCGATGGCCTCGGCGGCGATCGGCGCGACGTGGTCGGAGCGCCGGAAGACGTCCACGATGTCGACCCGCACGTCGCCCGGGATCTCCGAAAGCGAGGCGTAGCACCGCTCGCCGAGGATCTCGGAATGATTGGGGTTGACGGGGACGACCCGGTAGCCCTGCGCGAGCAGGTAGCGGGCGATGGCGTGGGAAGCCCGCGAAGGATCGGGCGAGCAGCCCACGACGGCGATCGTTTCGGCCTCCTCGAGGGCGCGCCGGATCCGTTCGGGCTCGTTCACTTGCCGGAATCGCCGTCGCGCCGGCCGTCCAGCTCTTCCGGCGTCGGGAAGTAGATGAAGTGGATGACGATCCGCTCGCGGTCCTTGCCCGGCACGAGCTGGAGGAGGTCCTTCGGCAGCGGCCGGAATGGATTGGACTCGACAATCGCCTGCATCGCCGCGTGCGTGTAGGGCGGGATGGTCGACTCGCGGAGCACCTTGGCGTCGGCCACGCTCCCGTCGGCCATGATCGAGAAGGCGACCCGAACGGTGCCGTGCTGCTGAAGGATGATCAGGTCGCGGGAGATCTTCCAGTGCAGCTTGATGCGGCGAAGCATCTCCGCCGCGTAGGGCCCCCAGTCGTACCAGTTCGTCTCGAACGACACGCCGCCCATGTCGACAAAGCCCCCGTCTTCGTTGGACAGGGGCGCGCCGTCCTCGCCGACGGATCCGGGGCTTCCCTGTCGGACCGTCCCGCGGGCGGCGTCGCGAATCGCGGCGTCGAGGCCCGCGAGCTTCGTGACCTCCCGCGGACCGCTGCCGAGCTGCGGGCGCATGTCTGCCGGAAACTCCGAGGGCTTCGATTCGGCGGAAGGGTCCTTCGTCTGGAGAGCGGCGCGGGCATCCGCCTCGGGGGCGGCGGCCGCCGGCCCGCCCTTCGGAGCCGCCGGTGCCGCGCCGCCCGCGATCCGAGGCGCGCGAGGCCCGGGCGCGAGGCCCTCGATGCCCCGGTTGCGAGGAACATAGGGAAGGTTCGCCTTCGGCCGGGAGGGGTCGCCGCCGCCGGCCCTTCGGTCCGCGTCGGAGAGAGGGGCCCGGTTCGGGTTCGGCCGCGGAGCTCCGGGGGCTTCGCTGAAGAACGCGGGGATGGGGGTGTCGTCCTTGGGCGTCTGCATCGCGGCGGCCATGGCGTCGATCAGGTTGCCCTGGGGCGCCGAGGAGCGACCGGGGGCGACGAGCATCAGAATGACGAGGACGATGTGCGCCGCGAGCGAGATCAGGATGGCGCGCTCGATCGGAAACGCGCGGCCGACGTGCTCCTCGAGTCCGGCGAGCTCCGCGAGCGTGCTGTGTTGTGTCAGGGGCGCCGGCGCGTCGTCGGAATCCTCGGATCGCGGGCCGGCCGATCGCGCGACGCCAGCGATGCGCACTGTGGCGACAGCTCGCGCGATGGCATCGGAGGGCGTGGCCGCGCCGGACCGCGCGGCGGCGGCGGGTTGCGGCGCGACGGCGGACCGCGCGGCGGCGGCGGGTTGCGGCGCGACGGCGGCTCGCGCGGCGCCGGCTCGCGCGATGGCGGCAGCCTGCTCGGCGGCCCCATCCAGCGACAGCATCGAGCGCGGGGGCCCGGCTTCCTCCTCGGTCGCGACGGCCGCCAAGGCTTCGGCTACAGCCGCGTTGCTCGCGCGGCTCGCGAGATCTCCGAGCATGCTGTGGAAGATCTGGGGAGGGTCTCCGTTCGTCGAGGCCGGACTTTCGTCTGTCCCCTCGACCGCTTCGGCGTCCGCCGCGTCGCCGGCGCGGCTCGCGAGGTCCCCGAGCATGCTGTGGAAAATCTGGGGGGAGTCTCCGTTCTTCGAGGCGAGGCTCTCGTCCGCGCTGTCGGCGCGAGCCCGGAAGAACCAGAGACGGCGAGACCCCACCGACGCGAGCATGCTGTGCTCGCCCTCGAAGAGACCCCTTCCCTCGCCTTCCGGATCGGACACGCAACGCTCCCCTTGGCGGCCCCGGCCGCCTCCCGTCTGTAACACGATCCCGCCCGCCGGGATTCTCTCGATTGTAGACTTTGCAATGAGTTAGAGCGTGCAACCCATCGAGGACGCCCCCTCCGGAATCGATGAGGCCGAGCGCGCCCGGCGGATCCAGTCCATCGTGCACACGGCCCTTTTCGCGGGGGTAGGGATTTACGCCGTGCTCCTGCTCTTTCTGCGCTCCGAGATCGCTCTCGTGACCTCGGCGCGGCCGTCCACGACGCTCTTTCTGGCGCTGGCTGCGGTCGGCGCGGCGCAGTATGCCGGAGCGTCGGCGGTGGGTCGCAGTTTCCTCCGCGCGCGCCGCTCGCGCCCCCTCGATCGCGTTCGTCTCTACTTCGTCCTTCGCGGCGCGGCCGCCGAGGCCATCGCCCTTTATGGGCTCGTTCTTGGCTTCCTTGGCGGCTCCGCCACGCACGTCGCCGCCCTCTTCGCTCTGGCGGTCGTGGCCCTCCTCGCCTGCGTTCCCGGACGGGATGCCTGGGAAGCCGCGCTTCGACAGGCGGAGTCCCGCTAACCTCCGCTCCTTCCGTCTCTTACCCGGCCGCACCCGGCCACGCGCGGGCCGGAGCCCCGTCCGGGCGCCCGGCATGCCACTTTTTGATATAAAGGCGCCGTCAGTAGTGCGGGCTCGGCCCGCTTTTTTGTTCGATGAAAACGCCCTTGAGTGACAAGACGATGCAAGAGATCGGCGCGATCGCCGAGGAGAAAGGTTGCCGCCTGCTGGCCGTCGAGTCGGCGGGGGCGGGCCGCTTTTCCGTCCTCCGCCTCGTGCTCGAGCGGCTCGACGGCGCCGCCGCGACGGTCGAGGACTGCGAAGGCGTCTCGCGGGAAGCATCGGCCGTTCTCGACGCGACCGACGAGATCCCTCACCGCTACACGCTCGAGGTCTCGTCGGCGGGTCTGGACCGCAAGCTCTACTCCCTCGAGGACGCGGAGCGTTTCGTGGGCCGCCGCGTCCGCGTGAAGACCGAGAGCCCCGTGACGCCGGCGCCTCTTCCGGTCCCGACCGCCGGCTCGCGAGCGCCCGCCATTTCGCCGGCCCGCAACTTCGGCGGGCGGCTCGAGCGGGTGGACGGGGACGTGCTCACCGTCGTTGATGAGGCCGATCGCAGAATCTATAATGTCCGTTTCGGCGATATTCGCCTCGCCCGGCTGGACTTCGAGTGGCCGGAGCGGGGCTCGGGGCGATAGGAGAGCGGGTTTTCCATGATCATCGATCCGTCGGTCATCCGACAGGTTTCGCGCGAGAAGGACATCGACGCCGAGAAGATGTTTGGCGCGCTCGAGGAAGCCATGTCCTCGGCGGCGCGGAAGTACTACCACGACAAGGCCATGGTGACGCTGATCGACCGCCAGACGGGCGCGATGACCGTGTATTCGCCGCGGACCGTCGTCATCGAGCTCGATACGGAGTCCGAGGAGCCGCCGCCGCAGATCCTCCTCGACGAGGCGACGACGCTCGTCTCGGAGAAGGGAACGCGAGGCGAGGTCCGCGTCCTTCGCCCCGGCGGCGAGGGCCAGGAGCCGGCGGAAGTCCACGAGGTCGCGCTGGGCGACGAAGTCCGCATCTACCGGGAGACCGTCGGCCTCGGCCGCATCGCCGCGCAGACCGCCAAGCAGGTGCTCTATCAGAAGGTCCGCGAGGCCGAGCGCGACAACGTCTACAACGAGTACTACCCCAAGATCGGCGAGCTCATGAACGGCACGGTCAAGCGGTTCGAGCGCGGCGACATGATCGTCGACCTCGGCAAATCCGAGGCGATCATTCCCGCGCGACCAGCAGTCGCGGGCCGAGCGCTACGGCCAGGGCGAGCGCATCCGCGCGATCCTCTTCGACGTGCACCGCAACCCGAAGGGCCCGCAGCTCGTCCTCTCGCGCACGGACCCGCGTCTGCTCATCCGTCTCTTCGAGATGGAGGTCCCCGAGATCTATGACGGCACCGTCGTCATCAAGGGCGCGGTGCGTCAGCCCGGCGAACGGGCCAAGGTGGCCGTGCGCTCCCGCGAGCGCGACGTCGACCCGGTCGGCGCGTGCGTCGGCATGCGGGGCAGCCGCGTGCAATCGATCATGCGTGAGCTCCACGGCGAGAAGATCGACGTCATCCTCTACTCCGACGACCTCATCACGTTCGCGCAGAACGCTCTGGCGCCGGCCAAGATCACGCGCGTCTCGCCGATCCACCACGAAGACGCAACCATGAGCCTCGACTGCGTGGTCGAGGACGACCAGCTTTCGCTGGCGATCGGAAAGAAGGGCCAGAACGTCCGGCTGGCCTCCGCCCTGATCGGCATGAAGATCGAGATCAAGGGCGAATCCGAGGTCAAGGGCGAAGTGGCGCAGGCGCTCTCGCGGATGCTGCAGAACTCGCGCCGGCGGCAGACGCCCCTCGGGGACATCGACGGCGTCGGCGAGAAGACCGCGGAGCGGCTGGCCGAGGCCGGCCTGACCACGCTCGGCGACCTCCTCGACAAGTCGGCCGAGGAGCTGGCGCAGCTGCCCGGCATCGGGGAGAAGTCGGCGGAGAAACTCCTCGAAGCCGCGCGCGCCGCCGAGGCGAGCCTGGTCGCGGCCGACGAGGAAGCAGAGAATTCGGACGAAGAAGAAGGCGAAGAAGCGGAACCGACAGAGGCCCCCGAGACCACGGGCGTGAGGGAGTAGACCGAGAGGCATGGGAAAAATCCGAGTCGAAGAGCTGGCCGCCCAGATGGGGATCGGCAGCAAAGAAGTTTTGTTTCTCCTGCAATCGATCGGCGTGGACGTCAAGTCGCCGCAGGCGGCGCTGGACGAGTCGACCGTGCTCGCGATCCTCCAGGGCAAGACGCATGCGCCCAAGCAGCTGATCGTGCGCGACGCCGAGACCCGGTCGGCCCGTCCGCAGAAGAGCGCGCTCAATCGGATCAAGATCGTGGACCGCCCCCCGGCCGCGGCCGACGGGTCGACTCCCGCCCTCGAGCTCGAGGCGCCGGACGCGCCCGCCCCGGCGACGGTTTCCGCCGCTTCGGCGGCTGCACGGCGCGCCCAGGCCGCCGCGGAGGCCAAGGCCGCGGCGAAGGCCGCGGAACCGGCTCGGACGGCGGTCCGTCACGGCGGAGCCCGAAGTCGAAATGCCTCCCGCGAAACCTGCGCCGCCTCCGGTGCCGCGCAAGATCGTTCTGCCTCCGCGTCCGACGGTTCCCCCGCGCCCGGGCATCGGTGCGCAGGGGCCGCCGGTCGCGCGAACCGGCGCCCCGGTGAGCCGCCCGATGGGACCTTCCGGCGGAGTGAGCCGCCCCATGGGACCTTCCGGCGGATTGAGCCGCCCGATGGGACCCTCCGGCGGAGTCGGTCGGCCGATGGGGCCGCGCCCCGCCGGCCCGTCCGTCTATCGGCCGACCCCCGGCGGGCCCGGCGCCCGGCCTCTCGGCGGACCGCCGCGCCCCGGCGCGGCCGTCGGACGCACGGCTCCCGCGCCGGGAGAGCGCGGACCGGGCATCAAGCGAAAGAAAGACGACGACGCCAAAAAGACGGCGGCCGGCAAGCGGAGCGCCCGTCCGAAGATCACCGTCGCGGACGAGGTCGATCTGCGGGAGTTCGTCGGAACCTACAAGGAAGATACCTACTCCGACATCACCCTTCCTCTCATCGAGAAAACGGGCGCCGACGACGAGACGGCCGCCGAGGCGCGTCCCGTCTCGAAGTCCGCGATCCGCCGGGCGGCGAAAGAGACCCGAGCCCATGATTCGGGCAAGCTGCTCGAGTTCAAGAAGCCGGCACCGACGGGACCGGTCTTCTTCACCGAAGGCGTCACCGTCAAGGAGCTCTCCGAGAAGCTCGGCGTGCTCGCCCGCGACATTCAGCGTCTGCTGATGCAGCGGGGAGTCCTCGCCACCGTGAACCAGACGCTCGACGCGTCCACGGCTGTCCAGATCGCCAAGGAGATCGGCGTCGAGGCCGCAGTCGTGTCCTTCGAGGAGGAGCTGGAGCTCACGCGTTCCGGCAAGGAGGGCGTCGAGCCGACCTCCGCCGCCCGCGTGCCGCGAGCCCCGGTCGTCACCGTCATGGGCCACGTCGACCACGGCAAGACGTCGCTTCTCGACGTCATTCGCCAGGCGAACGTCGCGGCCGGCGAGGCCGGCGGCATCACGCAGCACATCGGCGCCTACCGGGTCGACGTCAAAGGCAAGCCGATCGTCTTCCTCGACACGCCTGGCCACGAAGCGTTCACATCGATGCGGGCCCGGGGCGCGCGCGCCACGGACATCGTCGTCCTCGTGGTCGCCGCGGACGACGCCGTCATGCCGCAGACGATCGAAGCGATCAACCACGCCCGGGCCGCCAAGGTGCCGATCGTCGTCGCGATCAACAAGATCGACAAGCCCAACGCCAACATCGACCGCGTCAAGAAGGAGCTGGCCGATCAGAACGTGCTTCTCGAGGCCTGGGGCGGCGACACGCCCTCGGCCGAGATCTCGGCGCTCAAGAAGCAGGGCATCGACCACCTCCTCGAGCTCATCCTCCTCGTCGCGGAGATCGGCGAGCTGACGGCGCCGGACGTGGGCGAGGCGCGGGGCGTCGTCCTCGAGGCCCGCCGCGAAGCGGGACGCGGCAACGTCGCCACCGTGCTCGTTCAGGCCGGCCGGCTCCAGGTCGGAGACGTCTTCTTCGCGGGCTCGGTCTTCGGCCGCGTGCGGTCCATGCAGGACGACCACGGGGCGAAGGTCGCGCTGGCGGGGCCGGCGACCCCGGTGGAGGTCACCGGCTTCGAGGACCTCCCGCAGGCGGGCGACGCCTTCCAGGTCGTCGAGGATGAAGCCAAGGCTCGCTCGATCGTGTCGTTCCGCCAGCAGAAGGATCGCGACAAGACGATGGCGGCCTCCTCCCGCCTCTCGCTCGAGCAGCTCTTCAGCAAGATCCAGGAAGGCCGGATCAAGGATCTGCCGATCATCCTCAAGGCGGACGTCTCGGGATCCATGGAGGTTCTGTCGCAGGCGCTGACGGGGCTTTCCAACGAGAAGGTCAAGATCTCGCTCCTCCACGCGGGCGTCGGCGCCATCAACATCAACGACGTCCTCCTCGCCTCCGCCTCGGGCGCGATCATCGTGGGCTTCAACGTGCGGCCCGAGAAGAAGGCCGCCGAGGAAGCCGAGAAGGTCGGCGTCGACATCCGCCTGCACACCGTCATCTACAACGTCACCGACGAGATCAAGAAGGCCATGGAAGGCCTGCTCGACCCGACCCTGAAGGAGGTCGCGCGCGGCCGCGCCGAGGTGCGCAACACGTTCAAGGTGCCGAAGTTCGGCGTCGTCGCCGGCTGCTACGTCACCGAGGGCACGATCCCGCGCTCCGCGCAGGTCCGCCTGCTTCGCGACAACCGGGTCATCTACGAGGGCAAGGTCGGCTCGCTGCGCCGCTTCAAGGACGACGTGTCCGAGGTGAAGCAGGGCTTCGAGTGCGGTATCGGCCTCGACCGATACCAGGACGTCAAGGTCGGAGACATCATCGAGGCCTTCCAGGTGGAGAAGGTCGCCGGGGTGATGGGGTAGCTGTCCGCTCTCAGCCAGACACGAAGGCCGAGGCTCATCGAAACCGGTCCGGCTGACAGCGGAATGCTGACGGCTGACAGCTCCTCATGGTCCTCGCCTACGCCGTCTTCGACCTGCACCTCCCGGGCTGCCGGGGGCTCAAGGAAAAACGGATGATCGTCAAGAGCCTGAAGGCCCGGATCCGCAACGAATTCGAGATCTCGGCGGCCGAGGTCGGCCACCAGGACCTGCTCCAGCGGGCCGCGCTCGGCGTCGCGGCGGTCGGCCCCGACCAGGTCCCGCTCGACGCGCTTCTCCAGGAGGTACTCTCTTTCGTCGAGTCCAATCTCGACGGCGAGATCCTGGAGTATCGCAACGAGTTCATCCATGTTTGAGCCATGACCAACCGCCGAAGCCAGCGCGTCGCCGACCTCGTCCGGGCGGAGCTCTCTCTTCTGGTCCTCACGGAGGCCCACGATCCCGAGCTCCGCAAGGTCACGATCACCGACGTCGAAATGCCGCCGGACCTGAAGTCGGCCCGCGTTTTCTTTTCCTGCCTGGGAGGCGACGCGGAGCGGGAGAAGGCCGCCGAGGCGCTCCAGCGTGCGGCGGGCTACCTGCGCCGGGAAGTCGGCCAGCGCTGTCGGTTGCGCTATGCGCCCGAGCTCCACTTCATTTCCGACCGGTCCCTCGAGCGAGGCGCCCGGGTCGAGGAGCTCCTCCAGCAGGTCCTTCCGCCGCGGGAAGACGACGGCAAGCCGTGAACCCGCCCGACACGCTCAAGAAGGGCTGCCTCTTTCTCATCGACAAGCCCGAGGGGCTGACCTCCCACGACGTCGTGGAGCGCGTGCGCGCGTCGACCGGGGTCGCGCGCATCGGACACAGCGGCACGCTCGACCCCATGGCGACCGGGCTGCTCCTGCTCTGCGCCGGAGGGGCCGCGCGGCTCCAGAGCTTCTTCACTCTGATGGACAAGTCGTATGAAGGCACGATTCGCCTCGGCCGGGCGACGGCGACCTACGACCGCGAGGGCGAGGCCGTGGGGGCCGACCGCGACGCCTCCGCGGTGACGCGCGAGGCGATCGAGCGCGCCGCCGACGCCTTTCGCGGCGAGTTCCAGCAGGCACCGCCGCCGTACTCCGCCAAGAAGGTCGGCGGGCGGAAGTTCTACGAGATGGCGCGCCGCGGCGAGAGCGTGCCGTCGATTCCCAAGAAGGTCCGCGTCTCCGAGCTCGCCTTCGGGGCGCTCGAGGACGGACGCCTGGCCTTCTCGGTGGCGTGCACCTCGGGGACGTACATCCGCTCCATCGCGAACGATCTCGGCGAGAAGCTCGGTTGCGGGGCCCATCTGGAGACGCTCCGCCGCACGCGCATCGGGGTCTTCTCGGCATCCGACGCGGTCGGGCTCCAGAGCTTCGAGTCCATGGCGCCGGAGGCGCGGCTCTCCCCGCCGCATGCCGTCCCGCTCGCGCGCGTTCCCTTCCCCTTCCCCCGCGTGCAGCTCGCCTCGCTCGAGGCCTGGAAGATCCGGCGCGGCCAGGCCGTTCCGGCCCGTGGCGTCACCGCCCGGGAGGGCGACTGGGTGACGCTCGTCGGGCCCACCAACGACATGCTGGCGCTGGGCCAGGTCAACCCGATCGGGGATCGGGGGGTGGCGCTGATCAAGCCCCGAATCGTCCTCGGTTGAGGGCTGTCTGCCCTCCTCTCAGCCGAGCCCCGCGTAAGTCTTTGCCTGGCTGATAGCTGACCGCGGATAGCCGAGAGCTCCGATCCTGTGGTATGGTTCGCGGCTTATATAAAGTGAGTGTAGTGAGAACTTTGGAGGCAAGGTGAACGTCACGGAATTCGAGTCGGGAAAGTCCGACATCATCGCACAGTATCGGACGCACGGCACCGACACGGGATCGCCGGAAGTTCAGGTCGCGCTGCTCACCAACCGCATCGCCTACCTGACCGAGCACTTTCAGTCGAACGCCAAGGACCACCATTCGCGCCGCGGGCTGCTCCAGATGGTCGGGCGCCGGCGTCGTCTGCTCGAGTATCTCCGCAGCGAGGACCCGAACCGTTACCACAAGCTGATCGAGAGCCTGGGCCTCCGGAAGTAGTTCGTCCCGGCGCCGGAACTCCCGCCGCGGCGGCGAACTCGCCACTGCCGAGCGCCTCGCTCGCTCCTGAACGGAAGACGGCTGAGCTCCGACGCCTTTTGAGAAAAGGGCATCCGCCATGATCGACCAGATCTCCATCCCCCTCGGATCCAAGTCTCTCGACATCCAGATCGGTAAGCTCGCCAAGCAGGCCGACGGCGCCGCCGTCGTTCGGTTCGGCGATACGGTCGTTCTCGCCACCGCCGTGTTCAACAAGGAGCCGAAGGAGAACGCCGAGTTCTTTCCCCTCACCGTCGACTACCGCGAGCCGACTTACGCGGCCGGCCGGATCCCCGGCGGCTGGTTCAAGCGGGAGGGCCGCCCGACCGAGAAGGAGATCCTGACGTCCCGGCTGATCGACCGGCCGATGCGGCCGCTCTTTCCGAAGGGCTTCAATCACGAAACCCAGATCGTCGCGTTCGTTCTTTCGGCCGATGGCCAGAACGACGCCGACATTCTCGCGATCAACGGGGCCTCGGTCGCGCTGACGTGCTCCTCGGTGCCGTTCCACACGCCGGTCGGCGCCGTCCGCGTCGGACGCCTCGACGGCCAGTTCGTCCTCAATCCGACGAACGCCGAACGCGACAAGTCGGACCTCGACCTCATCGTCGCCGGCACCGAAGACGCCGTCGTCATGGTCGAGGGCGGCGCCCGGGAGCTGCCGGAGCAGACCCTGGTCGACGCGATCCTGTTCGGCCACGCGGCCGTCCGCCAGATCGTCGGCGCCCAGGTCACTCTTCAGCGCCGCGGCGGCTTCCAGAAGCCGTCCTGGACGGCGCCCGAGGCCTACCCCCCCGCCGTCTTCGCCGAGGTGCGTCGGGCGTGGGAGGCTCCGATGATGGCGGCCATGACGCTGCCCAACAAGATCGCCTCCTATGCCGAGATCAAGGCCGTCAAGAAGGCCGCCGCCTCCATGGTCCCGGAGACCGAAGTCGAGAAGCGCAAGCAGGTGGCGAAGGCCGCGGACGACCTCGTCAAGGTCCTGACGCGGGAGACGATTCTTTCCGGACGGCGCCTCGACGGGCGCGAGTTCTCCCAGATCCGGCCGATCACCTCGGAGGTCGGCATCCTGCCGCGCACCCACGGCTCCGCGCTCTTCACGCGCGGGGAGACCCAGGCGCTCGTCACCGCGACGCTCGGAACCTCCGACGACGTGCAGATCATCGAGGAGTACGAGGGCGAGAGCGAGCACACGTTCCTCCTGCACTACAACTTCCCGCCCTTCTCGGTGGGCGAGACGAAGTTCATGCGGGGCCCCTCGCGCCGCGACATCGGCCACGGCAACCTGGCGCGCCGGTCCCTCTCGCCGATGCTCCCGTCCGAGGACGCCTTCCCGTACACCGTGCGCGTCGTGTCCGACATCCTCGAGTCCAACGGCTCCTCTTCGATGGCGACCGTCTGCGGGGGCACGCTCGCCCTCATGGACGCCGGCGTGCCGATCAAGGCGCCCGTGGCCGGCGTCGCGATGGGCCTCGTCTCCGACGGCGACCGGTTCGCGATCCTCACCGACATCGCCGGACAGGAGGACCACTACGGCGACATGGACTTCAAGGTCGCCGGCTCGCGCGAGGGCATCACGGCGCTCCAGATGGACATCAAGATCAAGGGCCTGCGCCGCGAGATCCTCGAGCAGGCGCTCGCCCAGGCGCGCGCCGGACGCCTCCACATCCTCGAGACCATGGCCACGGCGCTCCAGGCGCCCCGCCCCAACATCTCCCGCTACGCGCCGCGCATCTTCACGATCCAGATTCCGAAGGACCGGATCCGCGACGTCATCGGCTCGGGCGGCAAGACGATCCGGGCGATCATCGAGTCGACCGGCTGCAAGATCGACGTCGAGGACTCGGGCAAGGTCTCGATCGCCTCGGCCGACGAGGCCGCGGCGATGAAGGCCATCGAGATCATCGAGTCGCTGACCCAGGAGCCCGAGATCGGAAAGGTCTACACGGGCAAGGTCCGCCGCGTCGAGGCGTACGGAGCCTTCGTCGAGATCCTTCCGGGCCAGGACGGCCTCGTGCACATCTCGGAGCTCGCCCCGTACCGGGTGCGCCAGACGACCGACGTCGTCAAGGAAGGGGACGAGGTCACGGTCAAGATCATCGCCGTCGACCCCATGGGCAAGATCAAGCTCTCGCGCAAGCAGGCGCTCTCGAAGGAGCAGCTCGATCAGGAGATGGCGCTCGCTCCCGTCGGGGCGCCGGGCGAGGACGAGGGCCGAGACGAGTTCCCGCGCGGCGGAAGGGGCCCGGGCGAGCACCGGGGCCACTTCAACCGGGATCACCGCGGCGGTCCGGGCGGTCCCCGCGGCCCGCGCGGCCGGTAACTACCTCCAGAGCGACGAGTCCGGTAAGGGCGGGGCCGAGACCCCGCCCTTTTCATTTGAGGCGGACCTCGACGTTCACCCACCACGAGGGCTGCGGCGGGCGGGGATAGCTCGCCTCGCGAAAATCCGGGGCGACGCAGCGGGCCACGGCCGTTTCGGGCCGGAAGAGCGTCTCCTCCGCCTTGCCCTCCCCGCTGACCCGCACGAGCGCGTCGAAGGAGACGAGCTCCTCCTTGGGCTCGTCGCGCGCGCAGCGCTGGAGAGCCGGCCGCAGCCAGTCCTCGAGCTTCCCGATCAGGACGCCCTCGTAGCGCTTGCCGGCCGGCGTCTTCGCGTTGGACTCGGCTTCGCTCCGGGCCACCTCGACGGGCGTGGCGGCGGCGGAGACCAGGAGAAGCAGGGTGAATCCGGCGGCGACGAGCATCGAGCGGCCTAGTACGGCATCTCCCCGTCCTCGAGGCCGAGCATGTGGCCGATCTCGTGGACGACGGTGTCCCGGATCTCACGCACGGCGTCTCCCCGCGTCGCGCACTCGCGCAGGATCGGCCCGCGGAAGATCGCGATCTGGGCGGGCAGGCTCGAGACCATCTCGTGGCGCTCGAAGTAGCCCGCTCCCCGGAAGATCCCGAAGAGGTCCTCGTCGTCGGGCGTATCGGTTTCCTCGTAGTCCTCGTCGGTCGGCTCGTCCTCGACCGCCACGACGACGTTGTCGAGGTACTTGCGGAAGACCCCGGGCACGGAGTCCAGCGCCTCTTCGACGTAGGTCTCGAACTCGCGGTCGGAGATGCGCCGGGAGGACACGACGCCGATTCTACGTTCGGCCGAAGAGGCGGTCGAAGTTCGCCGTCGTCGCGGCCGCCACGGCCTCGAGGCTCGTCGCCTTCACCTCGGCCAGCTTCCTGGCCGTCTCCACGACGAACGCGGGCTCGCACGGCTTGCCGCGGTGGGGCACGGGAGCGAGATAGGGCGTATCGGTCTCGACGAGCATCGCATCCAGCGGCAGGCCCGCCGCCGCCGCGCGGATGTTCTCCGCCGCGCGGAACGTGATCATTCCGGAGAAGGACACGAGGTAGCCGAGGTCGATCGCCTTCGCTCCGTACGCCGCGTCCTCCGTGAAGGAGTGGAAGACACCCGCGCCCGGCGCGCGCCCCGAGCCGCGCCAGGATCGCGAGCATCTCGCCGGCCGCTCTCCCGGTTGTGGAGGATCACGGGGAGGCCGAGCCGCCGCGCGCAGTCGAGCATCCACTCCAGGACCTCGATCTGCTTCGTCCCGCGGCGAGTGGTCGTAGTGGAAGTCGAGGCCGATCTCGCCGATGGCGACGACGCCCGGCCGCCGGGCGAGCTCCTCGAACCGCGCGCCGTCCCGAGCCGGGCTCGAAGTCCTTCGCCTCGTGCGGGTGGACTCCCACGGCGGCGAAAACTCCGGCGCCGGGGTCCGCGAGGGCGGCCGCCGCTTCCGAATCCGCGAGGGTCGTTCCGGGCACCAGAAACCGCGTGACGCCCGCGGCGCGGGCACGACCCAACAGCGCCGCGCCATCGACCGCCCATCTGCAGGTGGCAGTGGCTATCCGCCAGCTCCGGTCCGCTCAACCCTCGACCCTCGACTCTCGACTTTCCCCTACTTGACCTTGCTCCCCGCCGGGACGTCCGCGGGCACGTCGAGAAGCACCGGCGCGCCGGCCTCGCCAACGGACGCGGCGAGGACCATGCCGTTCGACTCGACTCCCATCAGCTTCGCAGGCCGCAGGTTCGCGACGACCACGACGTTCCGCCCCACCAGGGCCTCGGGCTCGTACTGGGCCGCAATACCCGCGACGATCTGGCGTTGCTCGTCGCCGAGATCGACCTCGAGGCGCATGAGCTTGTTCGATTTCGGCACGCGCTCGGCGACCACGATCTTCGCGGTCCGCAGCCGCACCTTCTGGAAGTCCTCGATCGCGATGCGGTCGTCGGCCGTGGCCGGGGCCGGCTCGCCCGTCGTCGGTGTCGTCGTCACGTCTTTCTCCTTGAAGTAGGCGTCCGCGTCCGCGCGCGGGAAGAGCGCGGGCATCTCGGGCATCGGGCGCGATACGGGGAGCCGTCCCCAGTCGAGATCGGCCGCGGCCGGGTCCTTCGCCTCCAGGCCGAAGGACTCGAAGATCTTGCGGCTCGTCTTCGGGACGAACGGCGAGAGCATGACCGCCGAGAGCCGCACGCCCTCCGCGGCGGCCGAGAGCACCCGGTGGAGCCGCGCGGAGTCCGCGCCCTCGGCCTTCCTGATCTTCCACGGCTCCCGGGTCACGACGAAACCGTTGATCTCGGCGAGGTACTTCCAGACCGCTTCGAGCGCGCGGTTGAACTGGCAGTCGGCCATCGCCGCCTGCCACTCCGAGCGGGCCGTGCCGTACGCGCGCAGGACGTCGTTGTCGGTGCACACCTCGTTCGGCGTCCCGCCGAACGACTGGCGGCAGAGCGCGGCGACGCGCGAGACCGTATTGCCGAGGTCGTTGGCGAGGTCGGCGTTGTAGCGGGTCAGGAAGGCTTCGTCGGAGAAGGACGCGTCCTGGCCGAAGGCCATCTCGCGCAGCAGGAAGTACCGCAGCGCGTCGGTGCCGAAGTCCGCCACGAGGTGGTCCGGCCGGACGATGTTGCCGACGGACTTGGAGACCTTCTTCGCGTCGCGCAGCCACCAGCCATGCGCCCGGACCGTGGTCGGCAGCGGCAGGCCCGCCGACATCAGGAAAGCCGGCCAGTACACCGCGTGAAAGCGGAGGATGTCCTTGCCGATGACGTGGACGCGCTCGGCCTCGGCGTGATCCCAGAACTCGCGGTAGCGCCGGTCGTCCTCCGAGCCGAAACCGAGGGCCGTGATGTAGTTGGCGAGCGCATCCAGCCAGACGTACACGACGTGGCCGGGGTGATTCGGGAACGGAATCCCCCACTTCACCTTCGAGCGCGAGACCGAGAGGTCGTTGAGCCCGGACCTGACGAAGGAGGCCACCTCCGCGAGGCGGCTCTCCGGCTGCACGAACTCCGGATGTTTTTCGTAGTGTTCCAGGAGCCGCCCGGCGTAATTCGAGAGCCGGAAGAACACGTTCTCCTCGGACTCCCAGACCGTCGGGCGGCCGTGGACCGGGCAGTTCTTCCCTTCGTCGAGCTCCTTCTCGGTGTAGAAGGCCTCGCAGCTCGAGCAGTACCAGCCCTCGTGCTTCGCCGTGTAGAAGTCGCCCGCCGCGGAAATCCGGGCGATCAGCGCCTCGACCCCGCGCCGGTGGCGCGCCTCCGTCGTCCGGATGAAGTCGTCGTTGGCGATCTCGAAGGTCCGGTAGAGCTCGCGGTACCTCTCGACCACCCGGTCGGCGAGCGCGATCGGCGTCAAGCCCTGGGCCGCGGCCGCCTTCTCGATGTTCTGGCCGTGCTCGTCGGTTCCCGTCAGAAACCACGTCTTCTCGCCGATCAGGCGGTGGAAGCGGGTGATCACGTCGGTGACGACCGTCGAGTAGATGTGCCCGATGTGGGGCAGATCGTTGACGTAATAGATCGGCGTCGTCGCGTAGAACGTCTTCATGCGGAGGGCGAAGAGATACCTCAAAGGAGGCCCGACTCCCGGAACGACACGCAGCCGTCCCGACCGACGACGATGTGGTCGAGCAGGCGGACGCCCACCGATTCCGCGGCCGAGGCGAGCCGCCGCGTGAACTCGCGGTCTTCGCGCGAGGGCGTCGGGTCGCCCGAGGGATGGTTGTGGTACAGGATGACCGACGCCGCCTTGCCGAGAAGGGCGCGCCGCAGGATCTCGCGCGGCTCGACGACCGCCCGGTCGAGCGTGCCGCGGTAGATGTCGGGATCGTTCTTCAGGAGCCGGTTGCGGGCGTTCAGGTACAGCGCTCCCGTCCGCTCCTGCGAGTCGTCGGCCTGCGTCGCGCGCAGGTAGTCCTTCACGAGCCGCGGGTCGTTCAGCAGATCGCGGCCGGAGAGCGACTCCGACGGGAGCCGGCGCGCGAGCTCGATCGCGGCCGCGATGGCGGAGGCTCGCGCGGGGCCGATGCCGCGCTCGCCGGAGAGCTCTTCCACCGAGGCCCCCGCGAGACCGACGAGGCCTCCGCGCGTGGCGAGAAGGCTGCGAGAACGGTCGAGCGCGCTCTCTCCCGGAATGCCCGTCCGGAGGAGGAGCGCGACGAGCTCCTCGTTCGAGAGAGCTCCGGGGCCCAGGCGCAGCAAGCGCTCGCGCGGGCGCTCCTCGGACGGCAGGTCGTGAATACGAAGGGCGCGACGCGCAGATTGTTCGGTCATGGGGTTTCGCCGACGAGAACCGCCGGGCGATCCGAGGGGCCCGCGAGGACAGGCAGGAGGGATAGTCTCATGGAATGCCGCCGCCGCTCCAGCTTCCGTGGCGCCCGCTGCTCATCGTCCTCGGGGGCGTCGTTCTGGCGGCCGGCCTTTTCTGGCCGTTTCTCTCGCGCTATCTGGGCCGGCTGCCGGGCGACATCGTCGTGCGGCGGGAAGGCTGGACCTTCGCCTTCCCGATCGTCACCTGCCTTCTGGTGTCGCTTCTGATCTCGCTGCTGCTCTGGGTCTTTCGCCGCTAGGAGCTACCGGTCGCTCAGGCCGGTACGGGCAGCCGCGCGGCCGTCCGAAACCGCTGGCGTCCGCCCAGCGCCTCGACGATCCAGGCGGCGTCGGCGACGATCAGAAGGTCGCACAGGGCGTGGAACGCATACAGCGAGCGGGAGGGGTCCGGCGGCGCCTGCGCGAACACGCACACGGCGAACGCCAGGGCCGCCATCAGGACCATCACCATCAGCCCTTCCCGGAAGAGCCGGCCCCGGCGCGACGCGCGACGCCAGGTCGCCGCCGCGGCGACCAGGTTTCCTCCGAGAAGGACCATGACCCCGAGCAGCGGATGCGCTCCCAGCCGCCCGCGTGTCCGGCTCCACAGGGAGAACCGCGTGGCGAGCGTCCGGGTCGGATGTGCCGCCGACCGCTCGAAGTTGCCGAAGTCCGGCCGCAGCGACCAGGCCTGGAGGGAGCCGCGCGAGACACGTTGAGCCAACTGCTTCGGGTGCCTGAGGTAGAACGCGAGGATCCGACGGTACCCGACCCGATTCAGAAAGCGCATCCGGAATTGCGACTCGAGAAGCGGAGAATCCGTCGCGAACGGGTTGGTTCCGATGTACTTCAGCCACTCCGGATCCAGGTGAAGCTCGGCGGCGTCCGCGGCGGGCTCCGGCGAATGGGCCAGCAGGTCGGTGAAGACGTGCTGGAAGAGCGCGGCCTCGCGGAGTGTGTAGGGCGTGTGGCGTCCGTACCAGACGGAGAACGCGCACAGCCCGGCGGCGAGCCAGACGGCCGCGCGGCGCCAGGCTCCCCGCCACTGCACTCCGGCGAGCCTCAGGCCGAAGAAGGCGAGCAGCGGCGCCGCGAGCTTCTCCTGAGGCTTCGAGCCGACGAAGAGGAGCGCGGCGCCGAAGTAGGCGAAGAGCCACACGCCGGAAAGCTGCCCTCGCCGGACGGCCTCCGCCGCAATCGCCGCGGTCAGCAGCAGAAAGAGGAGCGATGCGGTCTGGCTGTAGAACGAGTTGAAGGGGGCCACGTAGCCGACGTCCGTGAAGAAGAACACCAGCAGGGCCGCAACGACGATCCGGGCGGGCAGCGCGAGGTCCCGGCAGGCCCGGATCAGCCCCGCAAGCGCCAGGAGGAACAGGACGGCGTGGATCCCGCCCATCAGCCGGAGGTCGAAGAGCGCCGGCCGCGCGAAGACGAGGTGCGTCCAGCGCGCGACGAAGGCGAGCAGCGTCTCCGAGGAATGGTAGCCGCCCCGGAACCATCCGGGTGCGACGACGGCATATTGCGAACGCAGGAAGTCGAAGTAGCGCTCGGCGTAGGCCGGGCTGGTGTGCTGGAACCCCGCGTAGCCAATCACGCGTTCGTAGTCGCCGTTGTCCGCCAGGCCGACGATCGGAGGGACGAAGAGCTGAAGCGTCAGAACGACCGCGGCGGCCGCCAGCGCCGCCGCAAGGAGAGCGGCGCCCGCGGACCTTCCCCGGAGCCCGCCGGCGCCCGGTCCGGCGCCGGAATCAGGCGACATCGGATTCGATCAGCGCCTCGACGACGACCGCGGGCCACCCGAGCTCCTCCAGCCGGCGGTAGCCCTGGTGGACTTCGGTCCATGCCGCGATCGGCTCGCGTCCGCCGGCCTTGCGAATGAGGGCGGCCCCGACCTCGCCGTGGAGCAGATAGACCCCGAGGCGCCGCTTCGTCTTCCCCCCGGAGCCCATCCAGCGCCGGGCGCGGTCGACCGACACGATCCGGGCCGCGAGCGTCGCCACGGCGCGCCCGAAAAGCGTGAGATCGGCCTCGCGCTTGCCCACGTCGTGCATCAGGGCGACGGCCGGCCACAGCGTGTCGCCGGCATGCGCCGTCGAGGCGAGCCGGAGCTCGACCCTCCGCGCGACCCGGACCGTGTGGCTCTGGTCGTGCGCCGCCATCCCCGACCAGAGATCGAACTCGGCCGGCGTCAGGATGGACCTCGCCCAGGCCCGATCGGCCGCCTCGAGGCGAGCCCCTCTCCCGGCGCCGAGCGCGCGCGCGACGAGCTCCGGCCAGCGTCGCCCGCGGCAGGGGGTTGAGGCCGTCGGGGCTCATGCCGTATCGGCTCTCCGGGAGTCGATCAGCCGCCGCACGTAATCCTTCCCGAATCGGAGCTGGTCATGAAGGTGACTGTAGACAAAACGGCCCGCGCGGCCGAGCGTCTCCAGATTGCCGATGGAGGCGAGAGCCTCCCGGATGACGCCGACATCCCGAGCGTAGCCCTGCGCGCACACGGGGTAGGCGTTGGGGATGAAGTGTGGGCGCGACTCCAGGACCTCCCCGGGATCCACGAGGCCGAGGTCCGACAGCTCGCCGATGACCTTCCGGGAGAACTCCTCGTCCGAGAGCCGCTCGACCGCGTCCCCCCGGAAGCACGGCGCCTCCACGATGAGCGAGGTCTCGTCCGCCGGCGACATCGCGGCCGACCGGTTCTTCGGCTCACTGATGCGACTGACGCAGAAGGCCGGATCCGGGATGTAGATGGACGCGCGCTCCGACACGCGCGCCCTCGCGAGTCGGAGGAACAGCAGGCGAACGTGCCGGAAGCGCAGCCGGGACGCCGCCGCCCGGACCGGCTCCGGCAGCGCGCCGCCGAGAAGGCCGACCAGGAGCGGCAGCGGAAGCGTGGACACGACGCGATCCTCGACGTCCCGGGCCTCACCCCCGGAGAAGTGGATCCGCCGGACCGCGCCCCCTTCGCACTCCAGGCGTTCGACCGCAAAGCCGGTATGGATCGATTCCGGGGGCAGGCCAGCGACGAGGGCGTCGGCGATTCGACCGTAACCCCCGCGGGGATAGAGAAAGGTGCCGTCGATGTGCTCGGTCTTCCCGCCTGGAAAAACCAGCTCGTAGAGGAGGGACCGCAGCGTCATCCCCTGGAGCCTCCGGGTCGCGATGTCGGGGGAAAGCTGATCGGTCGGAAGTCCCCAGAGCTTGGCGGAATAGTTGAGGAGAATCCGCCGCGCGAGGGTCTCGCCGAAGCGGCGGACGGCGAAATCCTCGAAGGTGACCGGCGCCTCGCGCCGCCGCCATCCCGCGCGCAGAAGATCCAGACAGATGCGGCCGGCCTCGCGGAATCCGTAGGCGAACATGACGTTGAGAGGCGTGGGAGGAAAGTCGATGTAGCGCCCGCCGTCGAGGATCGCGCTCCCCGCCCGGACCCGAACCAGCTCGTCGCCCATCAATTCGGCGACGTCCCGCGTGATGTCCGGGTCTCGCTCGTGGAACCGGTGGGCGCCGCGATCGTAGAGATGATCGCCGCTGCGCAGCGTGCGGCACATGCCGCCGAGCTCGGACGAGCCCTCGTAGAGGTCGAACGGCAGGCCGGCCCGATGGGCGTAGAACGCCGCGCCCAGCCCCGCCGGCCCCCCTCCCAGGATCGCGAGATGAGTCATGCGAGCCCTAGTCTCCGTCGGGCCAGCTTCGTCCGGCGCCTTCCGGCACGAGAACGATCTTGCCGTGGTGGGCCCCCTCCTCCATGTGCCGGTAGGCGGCCGCCGCGTCGGAGAGGGGATAGACGCGGTCGACCCGCGGACGGATGCGGCCCGAGGCCACGGCGGAATAGAGCGCCCGGAACTCGCGGTCGTTGGCCATCGTGGAGCCCAGGATGGAGAGCTGCTTCCAGAAGATCTGGCGGATCTCCTCCTTCGGGTTGGGTCCCGAGGTCGCGCCGCACGTGACGATGCGGCCGCCGCGCGCGGCGGCCTTGAGCGACGTCATCCAGGTCGCCTCGCCGACCGTGTCGACGATGACGTCGGCGCCGCGCTTGCCCGTGTGCGCCCGCACCGCCTGCAGGACGTCCTCCTTCGTGTAGTCGATGACGAGCTCGGCGCCGGCCTCGCGGAGGCGGGCGGTCTTCTCCGTTCCCGAGCTCGTCGCGACGACCCGCGCCCCGCAGAGGAGCGCGACCTCCACCGCGGCGCCCGCGACTCCCCCGCCCGCGCCGTGGATGAGCACCGTCTCGCCGGCCCGCACGGCCGCGCGCCCGACGATCATCCGCCAGGCGGTCTGGTAGGCGAGAGGAAAGGCGGCCGCCTCCTCGAAGGACAGGCCCGCCGGAATCGGGAACACGTTGCGCGCCGGCACGACCACGAGCTCGGCGAAGGTGCCGGTGGTGTGCTCGCCCAGGATCCGGTAGGTCGTGCAGAGGCTCTGCTCTCCGGCCCGGCAGAGCTCGCAGGTACCGCAAAAGAGGCCCGGCTGAATGAGCACGCGGTCGCCGGGCGTGAGTCCCGTGACCCCGGCGCCCAGCGCATCGACGACGCCCGCGCCGTCCGCGCCCGGGATCTGAGGCAGCGGCACGTGCGGAATGCCGTTGCGGACGAAGATGTCCAGGCGGTTGAGCGCCGCGGCGCGCACAGCGATGCGGACCTCGCCCGGCCCGGGCTCCGGTGCGGGACGGTCGCCGTATTGCAGCACTTCGTTGCCGCCGTGGCGTTTCGAAGAAGACGGCTTTCATGGGTCGGAAGTTAAGGGTCGAAGGGTCGAGAGTTCACAGCGACAGTTCACGAGTCTACCCTCGACCCTCGACTCTCGACTCTCGACTGTCGACTACTGCAGATACCCCAGACTCCTCAGCTTCTCCAGATACTCCGCATCGCTTTCCGGCGCGGTCGAGGCGGGCGGGGCGATGCGGGGCCCGTAGGTCGGCACGCTCGCCGTCTCCAGGGTGCCCGGAGAAAAGAGCGCCGGGACCGGCCGGCCCGCGAGGTCGCGCGCCGCGGGAACTCCGGCGCGGGCCAGAATCGACGGAGCCGCGTCTTCCGGAAGCATCCGCACGCTCTTTCCGCCCGCGCCGCCGTCGAAGGCGACGAGACGGCCGAGCGAGCCCTCGTGGGGGTGGGAATCGGCCGCGAGAACGACCAGGACGATCTCGCCCGAGGCGGCCCGCGCGACCTGGCTGCGGAGGAGCTCGACGAGCCTCGCCTCGGCGGCGGCGCGTGCGGCCGGATCGCCCCGAGCGATGTCGGCGCCGGGCAGATACACCGTCGCGAGTCCGAAGCCCTTGCGCGCCTCGGTCTCGAACATCCGAATCGCTTCCTGGTCCGCGCCGGCGCCGTCGGAGGCCCGGGCGAAGACCGCGCGGTTCTCCACGACGACCGCCCCGGGCCAGGGCCCCGCAGCCCACCAGCCCACCGAGAGGCTGGGAATTCCGGCCGACGCGGACACTTCCCAGAAGTCGAGGCTCCCCCGATCGGCGTGGGAGACGGGGGCGCTCGCGACGAGCCCGAGAGCCGGTCCGAGGCGGCGCAGGTACCAGGCCGTTCCCCAGGGGGGCCGAAGCGAGAGCGGTGAGCCGAGCGGCCGGACGCGCGTGAGGGCCCGCACTCTGTGTCGGGCCGGCTCCTTCCCCGTCGCGAGCGTCGTCCAGATTTCAGGCGGCGAGCCGCGCTCCGCCGGCCACCAGCCGGTCTCGCCGCGGGCGAGAAGCTTCGCCGCCTCGCCGTCCTTGCCGGCGCCGTCGAGGTCGAGCCCGTCGATCGCCAGCGCGACGAGAGGCGTCGAGCGCGGCGACGGTTGCGGCGCCGGGGCCGGTGGCCCCTCGCGGCGCGAGAAGAGCAGAAGGATCGCGACGAGCAGCCCGAGCGCGGCGGCCGCCGCGAAGACGCGGCGCAGGCTGCGTCGCGGCAGCTTGCCCGCGCGCGCGAACGCGAGCGCCAGGAATCCGAGCCGCACGGCGGCCGCGAGAAAGAGGGCGGCCACGCCGATCGGGATGGCCCAGAGCAGGGTCCGGGCCGAGAGCTCCCGCCCGAGACTGTAGGTCCCGCCGATCCACAAGGCGAATACGAGGAGGGCCGCGACCATGCCGGCGATCGTCGCGGCCACTCCCGGCGCCCGCACCCGGGAGGCCAGCGCCCCGAGGCCCAGCGCGATGATCGCCGTCGGGAGGAGATCCGCCGCGAAGACGTGGGCGAGCAGCGCCGCCATCGCCGCCGGCGAGCGAGCGAAACCCCGGCTCCGACGTCTCCACCGCCGCCAGGGCGGCGAGGGCCGCCGAGAACGCTCCCAGGAGGATCGCCATCAGAAACGCGCCGCCCTGCCACTCGAACACCGGGCGGAAGAGGAGGCGGTCGACGCCGGCGTCGAGGTAGCCCAGCTCGCGCAGCCGCGCGCGCGCCTCGGCGAGCGTCGGCCGCTTCGAATCGCTCACGACCGGCGGTTCCGCACGACGCGCGCGAGATCCACGAGAACCTCGCCGCGGCGGCCCAGCGGACGGAGCGCCTCCACGGCTGCGCCGAGCAGCTCGTCGACCAGCCGATGCGCCGAGTCCGCGCCGAGCACGGAGGCGAAGTTGGCGCGGTGGGCGTCGCGGCCGGTGTTCTTTCCCATCGTCGTCGGATCGCCCTCCAGGTCCAGCAGATCGTCGGTGATCTGGAAGGCGAGGCCCAGATTGCGGGCATACCGCGTCAGGGCGGAGAGCGACCGCTCCCCCGCGCCGCCCGAGAGCGCTCCCCCGCGCACGGCGGCGACGAAGAGCGCACCGGTTTTCCGCGCATGGATGGACTCGAGGTCGTCGAGCGCGAGACCGGACGGCTCGGCGGCGAGATCCGCCGCCTGGCCGGCGCAGCAGCCTTCGGCGCCGACGGCCCGCGCGAGCTCGCCGAGAATCCGCGTGGCGAGGGCGCGCGAGAGCGCGGTGTCCGAGGCCACGAGCTCGAACGCGCGGGCGAGCAGCGCCACCGAGGCGAGCTCCGCCGTCGCGACGCCCCAGCGGCGATGGAGCGCGGGGCGGCCCCGGCGGCGCGGCGCGTCATCCATCGACGGGAGATCGTCGAGCACGAGCGAGGCGGCGTGGACGAATTCGACGGCGACGGCCACGGGCATCGCGGCGGCCGGGGAGGCGCGCGCAATGTCGGCGGCCGCCAGCGCCGCGAGCGGCCGCAGCCGCTTTCCGGGCGAGAGCACGGCGTCGGCAATCGCCTCCGACAGGCTCTCGGCCCTTGCGATCGGAGAGGGCAAACCGGCCGCCAGCGCCTCCTCGAGCCCGGGGCGGGCGGCAGCCGCGAATCGATCGAACGGGCCGGACGCCCCGGCGGGGACCGTCAGGGAGCCGTCCCCGCTTCTAGCTCTTGAAGCTGGCGAGGGCCTCCGACTCCGATTCGTAGACGTCGAAGACGGTGATCAGCTGCGTCACGGTCAACACGTCGTTGATCTTCGGGGGGAGGTGGAGGAGCTTGAGCTTTCCGCCCTTGTTCGTCACGGAGGTGTAGCAGCCGACGAGCTCGCCGATGCCGGACGAGTCGATGGTCGTCACGTCCTTCATATCGACGAGGATGTGCTTCTTGCCCGAGTCCACGAGCTTGTTGATGGTTTCGCGCAGCTGCACGTCCCCGGAACCGATGGTGATCTTGCCCTTGAGCTCGACGACCTGCACGCCGCCGGACTCTCGCACGTTCGTCTTCATGCTGGGTTCTCCTCCCTCTCTTTTATCGCGCCCACGTTCTTTTTCAAAACGATTTCCATCCCGCCCCGCGGGTGCCGCTGGAAACGCACGTCGTCCATGAACGTCCTCATGTAGAAGATCCCGCGCCCCGAAGTCTTGAGGCGATTCTCCGGAGCCAGGGGGTCCTCCACCGCGCCCGGATCGAACCCCTCGCCCTCATCCCGGATCGCGATGACCAGCGTGTCGGCGACGACGTCCATCTCGAGGTGGACGTGCTTGGTGAGGTCCTGGCGATTCCCGTGCTTGATGGCGTTGGCCACCGCCTCCCGCACCGCCATCAGGATCCAGTGCCGGGTCTCCTCCGGCACGTCCCGGCCCTCGAGCAGGCGCCCGCAGAGGTGCTGCACCATTTCGATGTTCTCGAAACGGCTGGAAAGTGACATCCGGATCGGGCCGGCTTTTGCGGATGGTCGAGGCGCGTTCATTCACGAGCTTTGAAAGCCCGGCGGATCTTATCGAAAACGCGGCGAGGAAAGGAACCGCGATACGGCATGCTACCCTCGGCCATGCTCCGAAAACGCCCCGTCCGGGCGGCCGGAATCGCCCTGGCGGCGGCCTGCCTCGCGGGCTTCGCCGACCTCCTCCCCGATCAGATGGCGGAGGTCTCCCGGAGCGTGGAGGAGGTCCGGGGCCGGCGGTTCACGCGCCCCGTCCCCGCTTCGGAGATCGACGCCGCCGAGGCTCGGCGGGTGCTTCGCGCCAAGATTCTCGAGGGCCTCCCCGTGCCTCCCGAGGAGGCGTTCCGCTCGCTCGCGGCGATCGGCCTGATCGAGGACTCGCCTCGTCTGCTGGACGCGCTGCTCGATTTCTACGCGTCCCAGGTCGTGGCCTTCTACGATCCCGATCCCCGCCGGTTCTTCGTCGTCCGAGGAGCCGAGGCTCTCGCCGGAGCCGACTCGGAGGATCTCGCGCGGGGCCTCATCTTCTCGCACGAGCTGACGCACGCCCTCCAGGACGAGCACCTGCGCCTGGCCGATCGCGTGAAGGCGCTCCGCGAGGATGGAGACCGGAGCCTCGCGCTCCAGTGCCTCCTCGAAGGCGAGGCCACGCTCGTGATGATCCGCGTCGCGCTCCAGGAAATCCCCGGTGCGAGCGAGGCCGTCGAAGACGAGATGGCTCCGCTCCTGACGGCCGGAGCGCTCGAGCGCGGCGCCGTCACCTCGGACGTTCCGGACTTCTTCGTGGATCAGCTCTTCTTCCCGTACGCCGAGGGAACGGCCTTCGTGCGCGCGGCCGTGAAGAAGGGCGGATGGGCCGAGATGGATCGGCTCTGGCGCAACCCGCCGGAGTCGACCTCCGAGATCCTCCATGGCGTGCCCTATCCCCCGCCCGCGCAGAATCTCCTGCCGGCGAACCTCGCGACGCTCGCGCCGGGAAAGCGCCTCTCCTACACGGACACGCTCGGCGAGTGGACGCTGCGCTTCCTGCTCGGCCGTGCGCTGCCGGCGGAGGAAGCCGAGGCCGCGGCCACCGGCTGGCGCGGGGACCGCATCGCCTATTTCGTCTCCGGTTCGGAGCGTCCGATGAGCTACTTCTGGCGCCTGCGTTTCGATACAGCGGCGTCGTCGACGCGCTTCGAAACCGCGCTCAAGAAGGCCCGGGAGAAACGCCCCGTCCCCGTGACGGAGACCATCCGTCGCGAAGGTACCGACGTTCTCGTCTCGGCCGGCATGCCGGCGGAGAAGGTCGCAAGCACCAACCGGTAACCCGCGCGCAGCCCTCGACCCTCGACTCTCGACCCAAAAAGAATAAGGAGGCCATTTCCGGCCTCCCTCGTCGAGTCGAATCGGGTTCGCGACTTACCGAAGCTTGCGCCGCAGCGTGAGCGCGGCTCCCAGTCCGAGACAGAGAACGCCGAGGGCGCCCGCCATCGGGACCGAGCTCGCCGTCTTGGGAAGATTCGAGGCCATGGCCTGCTGGGCCGCTGCCGCATCCGCCGCAGCCCTGGCCGCCGCCGCTTCCGCGTCTGCCCGAGCCTTCGCATCCGCCGCCGCCCGGGCCGCCGCTGCGTCCGCCGCCGCCTTGTCGGCGGCCGCCTTGTCCGCGGCTGCCTTGGCTGCTGCCGCCCTCGCCGCATCGTCCGTGCCGGCCGCCGCCACGACTTCCTGCTCGGTGTGCGTTCCCGTTTTCGTGTGCACGATCGTGGCGTTCAGGATCTGGCCCTGCTGGAGATCTTCGAGCCGGTACTTGGCCCCGCCGATGTCGAACCGGAAGCCCGCGGGAACGTTGTAGGAATGAATCCCGTCGGCCTCCTTGACGTACAGAAGACCGCCGGCGTTCTTGATGACCTTCGCATCCTTGAGCGTTTTCGTCTGGACGACTACGGGAGAGGTCGTGGTCTTGACGGTCGCCGACACCTTCATGCCGGGTTTCAACGCGGAAACGGGAACGTCCTTGCCGTCGACGTTCACGAGGAAGCCCGGAGGAAGGTCGATCTGGCGGGTCTCCCCCTTCTCGTTTTTGAAGACGACGGTGTTATCCCAGGCACTGATGATCGTGGCGTTTCGAATCTCGTACGAGGTCTGCGCCGAAACCGAGGGCGCCACGAGCGCCGCGGCCGCGACGAGGACCACCAGGCACAGAATGGATCGCTTCGACATTTGTCCTCCTCCTTCGGAACGAATCATGAGGTTCACTCGTCAAATTCAGTTTCGAGTGGGTGGACGCCGCCCTCGTCCGGGTCTAGGGCGCGGGGATCCTCCTTTCTGCGACCTTCGGGACGTCGGGCTGGTCCAGCGTCGCGCGCACGATGTAACGTTTCGGCGCGTTGCCAACGAAGTAGAACGGAAAGCAGGTCACGAGCGTCACCGTCGAGACCGCCGTGGGTGCCAGGACGTCGACGCGGTCGGGCGACACGATCGTAATGCTCTCGATACTGTAGCGGTCGGTCCCCGACAGGGTCTCGACCTCGAGAACGTCGCCCGCGGAGATGTCCTTCAGGCCCCGGAAGAATCCATCGCGGTGGCCGGCGATGCCGATGTTGCCGGGCTGGCCGGGACGGGGCGTGCCCTCGATGTGTCCGACGCCGCGATTCAGCGCGAGCTCGTCGGTTCCCGCGAGCACGGGCACCTCGAGCTCGATTGTCGGGATCCGCAGGATCGCGAGCGGCGCGGCCGCGAAGTGCTGCGAGAAACTCGCGTTGAACCCCCGGATACGCTCGGGGGACCACATGGATTTGTCCGGGGAACCGGAGGCGGAGAGGGTTTGAAAGCGGGCGGCCGAAGTCGAAGTCGCCGGAGCGGCCCGCGCCCGCGCGGCCTGGAAGTCGGAGAGCGCCGCCTTCCGGCCGAGAGCGGCGTCCACGCGCACGCCGAGAAAGAGGCCGATCAGGACGATGCCGGCCGCGTACAGCGCGACCTCGAGACGGCGCACCACCGCCCTTGTACCCCCGGCCCTGGCCGGCCCGGAAGCCTCTAAATTCGCCATACTGAGCCGATGCGTTGATTTAGATATCGTGGCCCGGCGGGTCTGTCAACCGACGGTGGTGCCCAAGCCCCCGACCGCCCCTCTTCCCGGCTCGCTGACCACCCGGTTCCGGCCCGCCCCCTTTGCCCGGTAGAGGGCCTCATCCGCCTCCGCGACCAGCGTTTCCGGGGATGACGCGGTTCCCGGGGTGGCCGTGGCGACCCCGAGGCTGATGGTCACCACGCCCTTGGGGGCCTTGGGATGCCTCGTGGCCATGGACTCCACGCGGGCGCGCAGGACCTCGGCCACCGCCTCGGCCCCCCGGAGGGGAGTCGAGGGCAGGATCGCGGCGAACTCCTCCCCGCCGTAGCGGGCCAGCAGGTCGCCCGGCCGGGTCAGGGCCCCCCGGATCTCGTGGCGACCCGCCGCAGGCACTGGTCGCCGACCTGGTGGCCGTGCGCGTCGTTGAAGTCCTTGAAGTAGTCGATGTCGATCATGACGAGCGAGAGCGGGAGCGCGTCGCGCGTCGCCCGCCGCCACTCGCGGGTCAGCGTCTCCTCGAAGCGCCGGCGGTTGGCGATTCCCGTCAGGGCGTCGAGCTCGGAGAGGCTCTGCAGCTTCGCGTTGGCCTCCTCGAGCTGGAGCGTCCGTTCGGTGACCTGCCGCTCGAGCTCGCCCTCGCGCGCCCGCGCTCTCGCCGCCCGCACGCGCGAGGCGCCGTAGCCGGAGAGCGCGAGGCCCGCGGCGCACAGACCGAAGAACCACGGCGTGTCGCGGAACCGCGGCTGCAGGCGGAAATGCGCGCTCGCTCCGTTCTCGTTCCAGACGCCGTCGTTGTTGCACGCGGTGACGCGAAACGTGTACCAGCCGGGAGGAATGTTCGTGTAGAAGGCCGTGCGCCGCGTGCCCGCCTCGACCCACTCCCGATCGAACCCCTCGAGCATGTAGCGGAAACGGACCCGCTCCGGATCGACGAAGGAGAGCCCCGTGTAGTGGAACTCGAGGTCGCCGCGGCCCGGCGAGAGCTCCGCGGGCCCCGACGTCGGCACGGCGGCCCGGTTGACCAGCATCGCTTCGATGACGACGGGAGGCGGCGTCGTGTTCGTCCGGATGTGGTCGGGATCGATGACGACGGCGCCCTCGATCGTCGGAAACCAGAGGCGTCCGTCGCGAGCCTTCCAGCCCGCAGGCTGCGTGAAGCCGCTGCACTCGGCCGAGCGCATGCCGTCGGAGCGGCCGTAGGCGACCGAGGTCACGGAGTCGCGAGTCCCCTCCGCGAATTCCTCGAGCTGCCTCCGCGGGACGCTGGAAAATCCCTCGGCTGCAGCTCATCCAGAGATTCCCGCGGCCGTCCTCGAGGATCTGGTACTGGACGTCGTCGAAGAGGCCGTCGCGCCGCGTGGCGCGCGTGAACTTGCCGTCGCGCAGCCGATTCAGGCCGCCGCCGTCGGTCCCGATCCAGAGGCAGCCGTCGGCGTCCTCGTAGAGCGCGAGGACCGTGTCGTCGGAGAGGCCGTCCTTGCGGGTGAACACCGTGAACCGGCCGTCGGCGAAGCGATTGAGGCCGCCGCCCTCGGTGCCGATCCAGAGCGCCCCCTCCCGGTCCTCGACGATGGCGAGGACCGTCTCCGACGACAGACCGTCGGCGCGCCCGTACACCTGGAACTTTCCGTCGCGCACGGCCACGAGACCGCCGTCGTCGGTGCCGACCCAGAGCGTGCCGGCGCGATCGCGATACATGCAGCGGACGATCTCGCTCGGAAGGCCGTCCTTCCGGTGGAAGGCGCGGAACCGCTTGCCCTCGAGCATGTCGAGACCGTCGCCCCAGGTGCCGATCCAGAGCCGGCCCTCGCCGTCTTCGTAGATCGAGCGGACGAAGTCGCCCGAGAGACCGTCTTTGGTGGTGAAAGAGGTGAACTTCCCGTCCTCGAACCGATTGACTCCCGCGCCGCGCGTGCCGAGCCAGATCGCGCCCTCCTGATCCTCGTAGATCGTCCGGATACGGTCGTTCGAGAGTCCTTCCTTGTGCGTGTACGCCGTGAACTTGCCGTCCTTGAGGCGATTGAGGCCGCCGGTGATCGTGCCGATCCAGAGGCTCCCCTCGACGTCCTCGCGAATCGCCAGGACGGTGTCGTCGGAGAGACCTTCCCCCGGCGTGAACGCGGAGAACCGGCCGCCGCTGTACCGCGCGAGGCCGCCGCCGCGCGTGCCGATCCAGAGGTTGCCGTCGCGGTCTTCCTGGAGCGTCTCGATCGTGTCGCTCGACAGGCCATTCTTTCGCGTGAAGGCCTCGAAGCGGTCTCCGCGGCGGCGGACGAGGCCCCCGCCATCCGTGCCGATCCAAAGATCGCCGTTCGCGTCGACGAGCAGCGCCTGGACGATCTGCGCCGGAAACCCGTCGGCCGTCCCGTACACCGTGAACTTCCCGTCGCGCAGACGATTCAAACCGCCGCCGTCGGTGGCCAGCCACAGGCTGCCCTCGCGGTCCTGCTGGACCGCCCAGACTCCTTCGTGGGAGAGACCGTCGCGAAGCTCGTAGGATGCCGTGAGCTTCCCGTTCTCGAGACGGCTGAGCCCGCCGCCGGTGCCGACCCAGATCGCGCCCGAGCGGTCCTGCGCGATCGAGAGGACGCGGTTGTTCGAGAGTCCGTCCGCCGTCGTCCACGACTTCATCCGGCCGTCCCGGAACAGATGCAGCCCGCCCCAGGTGCCGACCCAGAGCGCCCCCTCCCGGTCCTGAAAGAGGACCTGGACGTTGCTGTTCTTGAGGCCCGGGGTGTTGCCCTTGTCGAACACGGTGAACTGGACGCCGTCGAAGCGGACGAGGCCGCGCTCCGTGCCGAGCCAGAGATAGCCGTCGCGGGTCTGAAGGATCGACTGGACGGAGTTCTGCGGCAGGCCGGCGTCCGTCTTCCACACCTGGTGTGCGTACTGCGTGATCGACTTCTCGGGGGTCGAGGGCGGCCGCCGTCCCGGCGAACACGGCCAGGCACACCCCCACAAGGACCGGCGCACGCAGGCGATGCATGCGCGATTTTACCAGCCCGCCGGGCCCCTCCTAGAAGCCGGGGACCGCCCGGAGGGCCAGGGGAATGATCACGAACATCTGGATCGCGTCGAAGACGCCGTGGGCCACGACGCAGGGCAGGACGTTGCGGTAGACGGCGAAGGTGACGGCGAGCACGGCGCCGATCACGAGGATGCCGACGAGAACGAGCGGCTGCCCGTACGCGCCGTGGGCGGCGGTGAACATGAGCGTCGCCGCCACCGGGCCGACGCGGGGCTGGAGAAAGCCCCGGAAGAAGAGCTCCTCGACGACCATCGCGGAGACGACGATCATGATCTTCACCCAGACGGGCTGCGCGACGAGCCAGACGATCATGGGCGCCACCGTGGGCTCCTCCGGCGCGCCGCGATCCTTCGGCGAGAGAAGGTATCCAGCGCCGAGAATCACGACCGCCGTCAGGATCGTCAGGACCCAGCCGACGACTCCGATGCCGGCGCCGACGGCGAGGTCGTGCGCCGGGCGGTCGCTCCGAAGACTCAGAAACTCCGAGATCGAGCGCCGTCCCGACAGGGCGTAGTAGCAGACGAGAAAGAACACGAGGGTGGCGTGCACGGCGAAGACCGAGACGAGCGAGAGCTCGCGGGTGTCGGCTTCCGCGCCCACGAGCGCGCCCGCGAACGGAATCGCGACGACCAGAACGAGCACGGCTCCGAGGAGCGCCATCGCGAGCGCACGGCGGCCCGGCTCGGCGAAGCCGTCCTCGGCGAAGACCGCGCGCGAGCGCGCCTGCACGAGAGACAGCAGAATGCCGAGGCTTCCCGCCACGACCAGGAGCACGAAGCTGACGGAGGTCATCGTTTCACCGCGGACGAACGAGGTTGTGAAATGGGACGAGCCGCGCAGGATAGCGTAACCGGCGTCGGGGCGAAAGCCGGGAATCTTTGATCTGGACGGCGGCGAGCATCCGGGGGAGGATCCCCGACGTGCCCGCCGTCACCGACCGTGCGTCGTCCGCGCTCTCCATCCGGGACCTCTCGAAGAGCTTCGGCGACCGCCGCGCCCTCGACGGCGTCTCCCTGGACCTCGCGGCGGGCGAAGTGTTCGGCCTGCTTGGCCCGAACGGCGCCGGGAAGACCACGCTGGTCCGCGCGGTCGCGGGCCGCGTCCAGCCCGACGGCGGGCGCCTCTCGATCCTGGGCCTCGCTCCCTCCGACGACGGCGCCCGATCCGCGCGCGGATGGGTGCCCCAGGAGATCGCCCTCTATCCCCTGCTCTCCCCCCGCGAGAACCTCTGGACGTTCGGGCGGTACCAGGGCCTCGCCGGCCAGGCGCTCCAGGACGCGATCCGCGACGCCCTCGCCTGGATCGGCCTGTCCGATCGAGCCAACGAGAAAACGGACCGGCTCTCCGGCGGAATGAAGCGCCGGCTCAACATCGCCGCCGGCACGATCCACGGTCCCCGCGTGCTGCTGCTCGATGAGCCGACCGTGGGCGTCGATCCTCAGTCCCGCGAACGCATCTACGGCATGATCGGCGAGCTCAAGGCCCGGGGCGTGTCGCTGCTCTATACGACCCACTACATGGAGGAAGCCGAGAGACTCTGCGACCGCATCGCGATCATCGACCACGGAAGAATCATCGCCGAGGGAACCAAGGACGAGCTCGTGCGGCGGACGCTCGGCGCCGGTCAGGCGCTGGTCATCGACGCGGCCGCCCCGATTCCGGCCGCGCTCAAGGCGGAGCTCGAGTCGCGGAAAGCGCGCGTGGAGGGCGAACGGGTCCTCCTCACGGTCGCGAATCCGGCCGAGGAGATCCGCCGCATTCTCGAGTCCTTCCATGCTCACCGCGTGGCCGTCCGCGACCTGACGCTGAAGAGCCCGACCCTCGAGCAGGTCTTCCTGCAGCTGACCGGGCGGGAGCTGCGGGAATGAGCGCGATCCTGGCCGTCGCCAAGAACCGGCTCCTGAACCTCCGGCGCGATCGCGCGGCCTTCGTGCTGGCCTTCGTCCTGCCCGTGGCGTTCTTCTCGATCTTCGCGGGGATCTTCTCCGGGTCGGGCCGGGCCGCGACTCGCCGGATCGAGGTCCTCGTCGTCGACGAGGACGGCAGCGAAGGCTCGGGACGCTTCGTCGAGGCACTGAAGCGCGAGACCGGACTCGACGTGCAGGTGGCCGTGGCTCCGGCGAAGGGCCAACCCGGCGCGCCCGTGGCTTACACCGCGTCTTCGGCGGAGGCCGCCGTGCGGCGCGGCGAGGCGCCCGTGGCCCTGATCGTCCCGAAGGGCTTCGGCGCGCGGCCGATCGCCTTCGGGCCGGGCGGCCGAGCCGCCGAAAGTCAGCAATCCTCGCCGACAGCGCCGATCCGATCGCGCCCCAGGTGCTGGGCGGGCTCATTCAGAAAGTCGTGATGACGTCGATGCCGCAGGCCATGGCCCGCGCCGGCATGGACGAGGTCGACAAGTGGAGCGGAGGTCTCACGCCCGAGCAGAAGGCGCGGATGGAGGAGAGCCTGCGCTCGATCGGCGCGCCGGTCCCTCCCGGCCAGACCGCGGCGCCCGACGCCGGCGGGGACTCCCGGGGCCTCGTCGCGGTCGAAACGCGCGACATCGTCGGCGAGAACAAGGCCAATCCGACCGTGGCCTTCTACGCCGCCGGGTTCGGCGTCATGTTCCTTCTCTTCTCCGCCGCGGGCGCGGGAGGCGCGCTCATCGAGGAGGCCGAAAGCGGCACGCTCGACCGCATCCTCTCGACGAAGGTCGACATGACGAAGCTGCTTCTCGGAAAGCTCCTCTATCTCGCGGGTGTCGGCGTCGTCCAGCTGACGCTCATGTTCGTCTGGGGCGCGCTCGTCTTCGGTATCGACCTCGCAGGCCACTGGCAGGGGTTCCTCGTCATGACGGTCGCCACCGCGATCGCCTCCTCGACGTTCGGTCTCATGCTCGCCTCGCTCTCCCGCTCCCGCATGCAGCTCGTGGCCATTTCGAACCTCGCGATCCTGCTGATGTCGGCGCTCGGCGGCAGCATGTACCCGCGGTTCCTCATGCCCGAGAAGATGCAGAAGGTCGGCCTGCTGACGCTCAACGCCTGGGCCATCGACGGCTTCCAGAAGATCTTCTGGCGGGACGAGCCGGCCTGGAACGTATGGCCGCAGGTCGCGGTGCTCATTGGAGTTGGGATCGTTTTCTTCCTCATCGCCCGCAGATTGGCCGAGCGCTGGCAAGCAGCTTGACGGCCCTCGATCGGCGCCCGGGCCCACTCGTTCCTATCGCGGCGCGACCTCCCGGGCGTCGGGTCGTGGGCCGGGCGGCATCGGAGAACCTCGCCGAGGGATGAGGTAGTCGAAGACGCCGCCACCGCCGGTCCCGCGCGTAGATTCTCGAACCGTTCGAAGCGACGGCGATGACGGAAATCTCGGCACTGAGGGAGCCGAAGGGCTGCCAGCTCGCGCCGAAGTCGGTGCTTCGGTAGACGGACTCTCGGAAACCAAAGCCCGTTTCGTTCGTGCGTACCGTCGCGTAAACGTGCCCCGGCCGGGTGGGATCCGGCACGAGCGACCTCGTCACCTCAACGCCTGGCCCGAGGACACGGTGCCAGCGCCGGCCGGCGTCGACCGTTCGATAGAGAACCCGCCCCTCGTCGGGACGACTTCCGAGGAGATAGATGACTTCGGGGTCCGAGGTGTCCACGACGATCGCGTCACTCAACGTTCCCTCGAGGCCTTCGTTGACGGGAGTCCAGGTCGAGCCCGCATCCTCCGTCTTCAGGACCCCGTCGAGCGCCGTGAGGACGTAGAACCTCCATGGGACGAAGGGATCCAGGGCAATCGCGAGCACTCCGCCCTCGACCTCGAGCGAGGCGAGTCGCACCCACGTCATCCCTCCGTCGCCGGTCCTGTAGATTCCGGACCTGCTCCCGATATAGACCCGTTCGGAATCCGTCGGGTCCACGGCGAAGGACGTCGGCCTTTCTCCGTTCACGTAGTCCAAAGGCGGCGCGCCGAACGTCCAGGACGCACCATAGTCCTCGCTTCGGTGGAGAATGTCTCCCAACGCATAGGCGACCGCCGGGCTGCCCGAAGAGAACGCCACGCTCACGTAGAGAGGGACGGACTCGTCCCAGGTCTGACCACCGTCCGTGCTCCGAAAGAGGCCCGGCCCTGCCCCCGGGATCGTGCTCGCCAGCACGACCGTCCCCGTCGTGTCGGTCGCGACGCTGGCAACGTACGCCGAGCCGATGCCTTCGTCGGATCGATGCCAGCTGTCGCCGGAGTCCTCGCTTCGGAAGACGCCGTGGGATGTGCACAAGTACAGCGTTTCGGGAAGCTCCGGGGCGACGAAGAGACCGACGATGTTGTGGACCGACGAATCGAGCAGCCGGGAGACCCAGGTCGAGCCGCCGTCCCGACTTCGCCAGAACGTTCGCTCCCGACCGCCGTACAGCGTTCCCGGCGTCGCCGTGCTCGCCGCCAGGATCCGCCCGGCGAATTCCGCCAAACGAATCTCCTCGAAGTGATCGCCCTCGTCGCGGCTGCGGTACAGCGTGCTGTCGGCCGTCACGTACAGCGTCGAGGTCACCAACGAATCGGCCGCGACCGCCCAGATCTCGCCGGGGATGTCCTCGTCCACGACCGTCCAGCTCGACTCCGCCGTCACGGCTTCGCGACAGCGAGAAGGGCGAAGACACGAAGATCGTGGCCGGCCGGCGGTTGGTGAACAGGATGTCTTTCAGCACATGTTGAAGCTCCCGACTTCGCGAAAGCTCTCGCCGCCGTCGGCCGATTGAAAGAGACCCTCCCAACCCCCCACGTAGAGATCCGACGGCCGAGTTGGATCGAAGGCCAGCCTTCCTCCGTAGACGCCGCGACCGGGCGCCTGCGGCCCGAGCGCGGCCCAGCTCTCGCCGCCGTCGAGGCTTCGGTAGATGGTCTCCGAGGTCGTCGCAAACACCGTCTCGTGACGGAGAGGATCGACCGCGACATCGAGCACCTCTTGCGTCTCGAGGCCGCGGCTGGAAGAGCGCCAGGTCTCGCCGCCGTCCATGCTCTTGAAGATCCCGCCGGCCGACGTCACCGCGTAGAGGATTCTCGCGTCGAGAGGATCGAAACGCACTGCCTGCATCGAGCCGCCGGAAGGACCCTGGCTCGTCCACCGGCCCTCTGCGGCCTCGGCTCCCGAGGGGATGACGAGGAGCCACAGGACGGTAGCCCGAAGCGTGGTCGAGAAGCCGATCCGCATCTTCCTCTCCAGCCCCGGAAGAAGCGATTATCCCATTTCCTTACCTACTGGTACACCCTCTCCCCGACCGTCAGCCGCTCGAGGTAGATCGTCTCGCACGAATTCGGGCCCGTCGTCCTCGCGCGAGGTGCTCGTGCCCCAGTGGAAGTCGGATCCGTCGATCGCGTCGATGTCCACGAGGAAGCCCTCGAGGCGGACGCGGTCGCCCTTCCTCACGGCGCGGAGGGCGCGCTTGAGCCGCCCGGTACGCGGGAAGAGGTGGACGTTCGCCGTGTGGGAGACGATCGTGCCGCGGTCGAGCGAGAGATCCTTCGTCCGCCAGAAGAAGAAACGCGAGAACTGCGAAAAGGAGAGCCGTCCCGCATAGGGCGGAGCGAGGACCGGCCCCCAGGCGAGAGCGAGGTCCTCGGGCAGGAGCGCTCCCTCGCGTCCCCAGCGGTAGGCCTTCGCCGAGACGACCTGCGCCGACTGGTCGAACCGGAAGCGGGGCGTGACGCGATAGCGCCGGCTGCCGACGCGCCGCTCGAACGGGCGCTCGTCCGTGGCGCCCTGCACGGGGTCCCCGGCCGTATCCGGGACCGGCGCCGCCCCGTGGTGGAGCAGCGCCAGCGTCAGCGGGCTGCGGAAGAGAAAGAGCGCGAGGACGAGGGCACCCAGGGCGGCGGCAGTCCGGGTGCGCATGCTGCGCCAAATTGTCGCTGACCTCGGCCGTTTTCCAAACCCGCTTCCGGGCCGACTCTGGGGGATAATCCGCGCTTTCCCGGGCGTCGCTCGATGAAGACCAAGGCTAAGGAGTGCCGGATGCGCAAACCGTTGCCCACCCTCGCGACGATTCTCTGCCTTCGTCCTTCGCGCTGGCGCCCGGCGCTGAAGCCCAGGACACACCCGGCAAGGACACCTCGAAGAAGCCCGACCCGGCGGCCGACATCAACAAGCCGCGGCCCGATGCGCGGCAAATCGCCTTCTCGACGAGCGAGGCGACCTGGGCCTCGGTCGACGTCTCGCCCGACGGTCAGACGCTGGTCCTCGACATCCTCGGCGACATCTACGCGCTGCCGATCTCGGGCGGCACCGCGAAGTCGCTGACGTCCGGACCGGCCTGGGACGCGCAGCCCCGCTTCTCCCCCGACGGAAGGACGATCGCATTCTCGAGCGACCGCAGCGGCATCGAGAACATCTGGCTCGCCGACGCCGACGGGAAGAACCCTCGCTCGCTCACGACCGAAAAGGACGCCTACGTTCGCAGCCCCTCGTGGACGCCCGATGGCCAGTATGTCCTCGCGCGCAAGGAGGACGGCAAGCGCGCCGGCATCCCGCCGGTCGAGCTCTGGATGTATCACCGCGAGGGAGGAGGTGGCGGCATCAAGCTCACCTCGAGCGACGACCTCTCGAGCGCCGGCGGCGCAGCGGTGTCGCGCGACGGCCGTTCGATCTACTACTCCGCGCGGCTGCGCAAGTTCGACTACGTTCCCAAGCTCGACGACGGCCTCTGGGAGGTCCGCCGCTACGACCGCGATCTCGCCGAGAGCTTCCACGTCGCGGGCGGGTTCGGCGGCGCTGTGCGGCCCGCCATCTCGCCCGACGGCAAGACGCTGACTTTCGTTTCGAGGCGCGACGACGAGACGTGCCTCGTGGCCCGCGATCTCGCCTCGGGCTCGGAGCGGATTCTCGCGCGCGGCGTCACGCGCGACGAGATGGAGGGCTTCGCGGCGCAGATGGACCTGTGGCCGGGCTACGCCTTCACGCCCGACGGCAAGGCGATCGTCTTCTCGAACTGGGGCAAGCTCGTCCGGCTGGACCTCGCCTCGCTGCGGCTCGACGACATTCCGTTCACCGCGGCGGTCGAACAGTACGCGGCGCCCCTCGTCGCCTGGCAGGAGAAGATGGACATGGGCCCGGTGCGCGCGAAGATCCTCCGCTGGCCGAGCCAGTCGCCCGACGGACGATGGATCGCCTTCGAGGCGTTCGGGCGGGTCTGGCTGCAGGAGATCGCGTCAGGCAAGTCCGTCGGCGCTCCCAAACGCCTGACGAAGGACGATCCCGCTCTGCCGCGCCGGGAGTACGGGCCGACCTTCAGCGCCGATGGACGCTCGATCGCCTACGTGTCCTGGAGCGACGCGGAGGGCGGGCACATCTGGAAGGCCCCCGCGGCACCCGGCGCGGCGCCGTCGCGCGTGACGAAGGCTGCGGCGCACTACGCGAACCCGGTGTGGTCGCCCAAGGGCGACCGGCTCGCGGTCCTGCGCGGCTCGGGCCTCGAGTTCCGCGGCCGGCAGCCCGAGGACGAGGAGTTCTTCGAGATCGTTCTCGTCGACGCCGCCACCGGCGAAGCGAAACCGGTCACGACCGTGAAGCTCGCCGAGACCTTCAAGTTCCACCCCCAGGTGCTCTGGAGCTCCGACGGCACGCGGCTCTACTACCGCGATCCGATCGAGCCGAAGAAACCGACCGACGACCCGAAGAACGACCTGGTGTCGATCCGGCTCGACGGCACGGACCGCCGCCGGCTTCTGCGCTTCCCCGCCGTCGCCGACATCGTGCCCTCGCCCGACGGCGCCTGGGTGGCCTTCACCTCGCGCGACAACGTCTACGTGACCGCGCTTCCGGGCGTCCTCCTGAAGGAGCCGCCGGAAGTGGGTTTGAAGGAAGGGGCCGTGCCCGTCTATCGCCTCTCCGACGACGCGGGCGGCTACGTGCTGTGGGCCGACGGCGGAAAGACGCTGACCTGGGCGCTCGGCAACACGTTCTACCGCCTGCCGCTCAACGCCGCGTTGGAATTCGCGCGCAACGAGCGGCGCAAGGCCGAGGAGAAGGCCAGGAAGGAGGCCGAGGCGAAGTCGGCCGCTGAATCCGAGAAGGAGAAGACGGACGCCGAGAAGACGAAGGTCGAGGAAGCCCGGGTGCCCCCGGCCGAGACCGTCGCGATCGCCCTCTCCATGCCCCGCGCGATGCCGCAGGGCTCCTTTCTCGTGCGCGGCGCGCGCGTCGTGACGATGAAGGGCGACGAGGTGCTCGAGAACGCCGACATCCTCGTCACGGGCAACCGCATCGCGGCGATTTCCCCTTCGGGCGCCTTGACGGTGCCCGCGGGCACGGCGAGCTTCGACGCCACGGGCAAGACCGTCATCCCCGGGTTGATCGACTCCCACGCCCATCTCCACTACTCCGCCTTCGAGCTCTTCCCCGAGGCCAAGTGGGAGTACTTCGCCAATCTCGCGTACGGCGTGACGACCGTCTACGACCCGTCGGCGCCCTCGCTCGACGTCTTCGCGCAGGGCGAGCAGGTCGAGGCGGGGCTGATGGCCGGGCCCCGCATCTATTCCTCGGGCGACGTGCTGTACGGCGGCCAGCAGGAAGACTTCTTCGCCGAGGTCAACAACCTCAAGGACGCGAAGCATCAGGTTCGCCGCATGAAGGCCTACGGCGCCCGCATGATCAAGGTCTACCAGCAGCCGCGCCGTTCCCAGCGGATCTGGTTCGCCGAGGCCTGCCGCGACGAGCGCATGCTCCTGACGGCCGAGGGCGCGGGCGAGCTGCACACCGACATGACGATGGCGCTCGACGGCTACACGGCCTTCGAACACGCGCTGCCCGTCCGGTTGTCGAAGGACGTCGTCGACTTCGTCGCGAAATCCGAGACGTTCTACACGCCGACGCTTCTCGTCGCCTATGGCGGTCCGTGGGGCGAGCAGTACTACTGGCAGACGTCGAATGCCCACGACGACCCGAAGCTGAACCGGTTCGTTCCGCACGACGTCATCGACTCGAAGTCGCGGCGCCACCCCTGGATCTGGCCCTCCGAGTACCACTTCCCCACCGTGGCCGAAGGCGCCGCGGAGGTGCTGCGCGCGGGCGGGAACGTCTCGCTCGGCGCGCACGGCCAGCTCCAGGGCCTCGGCGTGCACTGGGAGCTCTGGGCCATGGCCGGAGACGGCGGCAAGAAGAAGGGCGCGGCCATGACGCCGATGGAGGCGCTGCGCGCCTCGACCATCCTCTCCGCCGACAAGATCGGGTTCGCTCCGGACCTCGGCTCGATCGAGTCGGACAAGCTCGCCGACTTCCTGGTCCTCGACGCCAATCCCCTCGAGGACATCCACAACTCGGTCCGGATCCGCTGGGTCGTCAAGAACGGCGAGCTCTGGGAGGCCGAGACGATGAAGAAGCTCTGGCCGCGCGAAGAGCCGTCTCCGGCGTTCTTCTGGAAACCGAAGGAGACGGCGGCCCGCTGAAAGGGCTCTGGTACGCTTGCCCGCACTTCGCGGAGCACCCGTGCCTTTCGAGTTGAAAGTGCATCCCGGCGAGTTTCTGGCCCGCGTCCGCGGTTGGGGGAAGGAAGGGTTTGCGACCACGCTCGACGGAATGCGCGCGATCGCCGAAGACCCCCGTCTCGAGCCCGGCATGCCGGTGCTGCTCGACGCGCGCGAGCTCGACTACCTGGCGACTCCCCCCGAGGTCTCGGGCTTCGCGGCGCCGAACGCCATTCCCGCCCAGTTCGAGCGCCACCGCATGGCGCTGCTCGTCCGCCGCGGGGCCCAGTTCGGCGTCGCTCGAGCCTTCGCCACGAAGGCCGAGTCGGCGGGGGCCGAGGTCGAAGTCTTCGCCGAAGAGGAGCTCGCGCTGGCCTGGCTGAGGGGCCAGCGTTGACGGAAGGCTCCCACAGGGTTCGCTCGGCAGCGAAGCGGCTGCTGAAGTGGGTCTTCCTGCTCGTCGGCGGTGTGATCGGCGCCGTCTTCGCAATCCTCCTGCTGCGGGCGTTCGACGCGCGGAACCAGCCGCCGCTGGGACCCTGGCACGAGCCGCTCAAGACCGAAGCGCGCGCGAAGGACCTGCCCGACTCGGCGACGCTCGCCGACTACCTGCGCATCGAGGACGCCGCGTTTCGCGAGATGAACGAAAAGGTCATTCCGGAGACGCCGCAGGCCGACCGCCTGCCCGCCAACCGCTACTGGGCGGAGAGCCCGATCAACCCGGAGCGATTCGCGAAAAACTGGAACCGAACCTTCGAGCTCTCCCCCGACGGCGAGGCGCGAGGCGGCGCCCTCCTCATCCACGGCCTCTCGGACGCGCCCTACAGCGTCAAGGCCGACGCCGAAGAGCTGCAGAGACTCGGCTACTACGCCCTCGTCCTCCGAATGCCCGGCCATGGCACCGTGCCCGGGGATCTCACGAAGGCCCGCTGGGAGGACTGGCGCGCGGCGGTCCGTCTCGGGGCGAGGCACGTGCGCCAGAAGATCGGGCCGAGACGCCCTTCGTCCTCGCCGGCTACTCGAACGGCGGAGCGCTCTCCGTCCAGTACGGCCTGGATGCGTCGGCTCCGGGCTCGACGCTTCCGAAGCCCGACCGCATCATTCTCTTCTCGCCGATGATCGGCGTCTCGCCGTTCGCGATGCTCGCGCGGGTCGTGGCGTGGATCGGAGCGATCCCGTACTTCGAGCAGTCGCGCTGGACGGACATCCAGCCCGAATACATCCCGTTCAAATACAACTCCTTTCCGGCGTTCGCCGGCCAGCAGACGGCCGTTCTGACCCGCAAGATCAACCGGCGGCGTCCGCGAGGCCGCCGCCTCGGGCGCCATCGCGCAGATGCCGCCGATCCTGGCGTTCGTCTCGCTCGTCGACTCGACCGTCGATCACCTGGGCCACGATCGACCGCCTCTTCGCGTATCTGCCCGAGAACGGGAGCGAGCTCGTGCTCTACGACCTCAACCGCTCCGAGGTCGTGCGGTCCTTCCTGAAACGCAACTACGACAAGCAGGTCGCGGCGCTCTTCGCCGACGCGAATCGGCCGTATCGGCTGACGCTCGTGACCAACGCGCGCCCCGACACCGACGACGTCGTGGCGAGAAGCGTGTCCCCCCGCTCCACGGCCGTGGAGGAGACGCCGCTCGGCCTCGCCTGGCCGGATCAGATCTTTTCGCTCTCCCACCTCGCCGTGCCATTCGCTCCCAACGACCCGCTCTTCGGCATCGAGCCGGACATGAGCGTCGACTACGGGTGGCGGCTCGGACAGCTCGCGCCGCGGGGCGAGAAGGGCGTGCTCCAGGTGCCGCTCGAGCAGTTCATGCGGCTGAACTGCAACCCGTTCTTTTCCTACCAGAAGGAGCGGATGAGGGCTTTCGTTTCCGGTAGAGGTCGAGAGTCAAGGGTCGAAGGGTTGGGCCTGAACTCACGACCCTCGACCCTCGACCCTCGCTTCCTAACCCAGCCGCTCCAGGACGTACCGCCGGATGTCCAGGCTCGCGTCCTCCATCGGCGCGTAGTAGCCGAAGCGGTGGACGCGCGAGGAGAGGCCGCGCTGGACCTCCTCGCAGATCGCCCAGTCCTGCCGGTTGATGAGGTCCCAGAACTCGACGGCGTCGGACGGATCGAAGCCGGGCTTCTCCATCTCCGGCGCATCGAACAGGAAGTCGCAGAGGATCGCGCGTGCGATCCGGGCGCCTCCGGGAGCAGCCGGAACGCGACGACGTGCTCGGGCGAGAGGGAGAGGAAGAGGTTCGGATAGACGAGCTCGCCCTTGTGGCGGTTCTTCTCCTCCTCCGAAAGGTCCGGGAAGAGCGCGCGGTCCGACGTGCCCGAACGGGTGAACGTGAAGGCGCCGTCGCGATGCGGGATGCCGTGCTCCCAGTCGAGCCCCGCGCCCCCGCCCTCGCGAAACGCGGGGACGACCTCGCAGAGCTCGGGATGGACTCCCGCGCAGTGGTAGCACTCGTTGTAGTTCTCGGCGACGACCTTCCAGTTCGCGCGGACCTCGTAGGTGATGCGCCGGGCGGTCCGGAGCCGCTCGAGGGGATAGCGGCGCACCCTGTCGGGAACCGCGCCGAGCGCGGCGTCGAGGCTGCGGGCCCGCGGGCCCGCGGGCCAGAGATTCAGGAAGAAGAAGCCGCCCCACTCGGCGATCGCGCACGCGTGCAGCGAGAGGTCCTCCGCGCGCAGCGACGGATCCTGGTTGAGAAACGGGGCGCCGAGCAGCTTCCCGTCGAGCGCGTAGGTCCAGGAGTGATACGGACAGCGGATCGCGCCAATGCCTCCATCGGCCGCCCGGCCCGCGGCCGGCTGCGTCTCCCCCGGGGCTCCCCCCGACGCGCAGAGACGGGCCCCGCGATGCCGGCAGACGTTGTAGTGGGCGGCGAGCCGGCCCTCGCGCGTGCGCGCAATCAGGAGGCTCTCGCCGAGAAGCTCGAGGACCCGGAGCTCTCCGGCCGGCGGCAGTTCGTCCGCGCGGCCCGCGCAGATCCACTCGCGCGAGAAGATGCGCTCCCGCTCCTTCTCGAAGATCTCGGCCGAGAGGTAGTACTCGCTGGGAAGGGTTTTCTCGAGCATGCTCGTTAGACGTTGAGCGTTGAGCGTTGAGTGTGGGTTGAGACGCATTCACGCTCAACCCTCAACTCTCAACTCTCAACCTTTCCTCATTTCCCCTCGTGCCCGTAGTACTCGTACGCCGACATCGGCTTGGAGTAGTCGACCGTCCAGTTGCCGCCCTCGCGGGCGACCTTCCCGAGAACGCGGGCCATCTCCCGGACGTGGATCGCGACCGAGCCGCAGCAGGAGCCGATGTAGTCGATCCCGAGGTCGCGCGCCTGCTCGGCCCAGCGCGCCATCTCGCGGCGCGAGAGCTGGAGCGGGTCGAGCTCGAAGGGGAACGCCTCGAGGCTCGTGAAGTCCGGCTTGTCCGCCGGCGTGCGATAGGCGACCGGCTGGCAGGCGAGGAAGCCCGTGACGGCCTTGCGCATCTCTTCGATGAGCGGCAGCGTGTGCTCCGGGCCCCGCAGGCAGTTGATCCCGACGATGTCCGCGCCGGCATCCTGCAGCGCGCGCGCCGCGTCCGCCGCCGTCTGGCCGTCGGAGGTGACGGGCTTGTTCTCGAAGCAGACGGTGACCATGACGGGCAGACCCGTCTTCTTGGCCCGCTCGACCGCCAGCAGCGCCTCGCCCAGCCAGGAGAACGTCTCGCCGATGACGAAGTCGATGCCCTCCTCCACCTGCACCGCGAGCTGCTCGTCGAAGGTGCGGCGCACGCGGTCGTAGGAGGCGGGGCTGCCGTGGTCGTACATCCAGGTGAGCGAGAGGTTGCCGGCGACGAGGCACCGGTCGCCGGCGACCTCGCGGGCGATCCGCACGGCGGCGCGGTTGAGGTCCTCGAGGCGATTCTCGAGCCCCACCGTCGCGAGCTTGTCGCGGCTGGCGTAGAACGTCAGCGCCTGGAGCACCTCGGCGCCGGCCTCGCGGAACTCGACGTGGAGGTCCCGCAGGGCCTCCGGCTTCGTCAGCGCGACCTCCGGCGTGAACGGGCCGGCGCGCACCCAGCCCCGCTTTTCGAGCTCCAGCAGGTAGCCGCCGTCGCCGAGGACCGGGCCCTCGGCGAGGCGCTCGAGGATGTTTCTTGTTAGCCAAGCTGCGTCTCCTTCAAATGTTGGGTCGAGTGTTGCAGAGTTGACGAGTCTCCCTCACGTGTACGCCGCCGGTTCCTCGTCGCCGTACTCCCACTCCGCGTGAATGGGACCGGAGCCCGTCTCCGCGAAGCGGTCGGGATCGAACGAGGAGATGTCGACCGTACGAGCCTGTCCGTCCAGAAGCAGCTCGGACACGCAGAGGCCCACGGCCGGAGAAATCTTGAAGCCCATTCCGGAGAAGCCGGCGGCGACGTAGAGACCGCGCGTGCCGGGCACCTCGCCGATCAGCGGACGGAAATCCGGGCGAGACGTCGTAGACGCCGGTCACGCTCCGCCAGATGCCGGCCTCGGCCAGCGCCGGCACACGCCGCGAGACGCGCTCGACCAGGCTCGCGAGCGCCTCCGTCGAAGCCGACTGCGGGAAGGCGTCCGGATCCACGCCTCGCGTCCCCCAGAAATCGCCGACGAGCGTGAGCCCGCCGACCTCGGAGCGGAAGTACGTCGTCGTGAGGCCGTCGATGCAGGCCGGCCCCGGCTCGGCGAGCCCCGCCGGGTTCTTCAGCACGGCGACGACGTGGTACTCGCCCTCGACCGGCAGGTCGAAACCGACGCCGGCGAACAGCGGCCGGCTCCACGGGCCCGCCGCCGCCACGACGACCGGCGACGCCACCGGGCCCGCGTCCGTGACGACGCCCGTGACCCGGCCGTCTTCCCGGCAGAACCGCTCCACGCGGGTGGCCGAGCGGTAGGTCACGCCCATCTCCCGCGCGCGCTCGAGAAAATCGGTGGCGACGCCCGTGCCGTCCCCGTAGCCCGAGCCCGGCTCCCAGGCCGCGTAGGGCACGTCGTCCAGGTTCCAGTCGGGCACGATCTCCGAGAGCTCCCGGCGGTCCACGACGCGCGCGTCGACGCCGTGCGCCCGCTGCATGGCGACGTTCTTCTCGAGCCGCGGGAGCTCTTTCTCCGGAACGGTCCGGACGAAGCCGGTCTGGCGGAAGTCTCCTCGCCGGCCGACGTACTCCGGCCAGGTTCGGAAGATCTCCAGGCTCTTGACCGCGAGATCGACCTCGGGCGGGAAGCTGTAGTGCATCCGGACGAGGGCCGAGGATCGGCCGCTGCCGCCGTGGGCGACGTCGCCCTTGTCGACCACGAGGATGCGGCCGGCCTTCCGGCGGGCGAGATGGAAGGCGATCGACGCGCCCATGACGCCGGCGCCGAGGACGACGACATCGGCGGAGGCGGGCAGCTCCCGGCTCACGCGGCGCGTCCTTTTCCGTCGCGCCCGTTGCGCTTCAAGTCGCCGCGTTTCCAGTCCTTGAGCACCTGCCGCGCCGCGTTGTGGCCCGGCGCTCCCGTGACGCCGCCGCCCGGATGGGCTCCGGCGCCGCAGAGATAGAGGCCGTCGACCGGCGTCCGGTACCGCGCCCAGCCGGCGACGGGCCGCATGAAGAAGAGCTGCTCGAGCGAGAGGTCGCCGTGGAAGATGTTGCCCTCGGTCAAACCGTAGACGCGCTCGAGATCGAGCGGGGTCAGGACCTGGCGCGCGACGATCGCCTTCGGAACGTTCGGCGCGTACTCCGCGATCTTCTTCACGACGCGGTCGCCGAGGAGCTCGCGCTTCTCGTCCCAGCGTTCCGTTTTTCAGCCGGTAGGGCACGTACTGGACGAAGGTCGTCATGACGTGGCGCCCCTCGGGCGCGAGCGACGGGTCGACGTTCGACGCGACGACGCAGTCGACCCAGAGCTCCTCCGGAAGCTCGCCCGTCCGCGCGATGTTGTAGCAGCGCTCGGCGAACTCGAGAGACGGCACGAGGGTGGCGAGGGCGCGCTGCGGCTTCGTGAACTCCCGGGGCATGCCGGCGAAGCGCCGGCTCTTCGGACAGCACGAAATTGACCTTCGCGCAGGGGCCGTCCATCTTGATGCCCTCGACGGCCGAGCGGAACTCCTCCGGCGAGCTCGCGAGCGGCCACCAGGCCGAGGAAAGTCCGCTTGGGGTCGGCGTTCGAGACCACCACGGACGCGCGGATCTCCCGCCCGTCCTCGAGCACGACGCCGCGCGCCCGGCCGTCGCGGACGTCGATCGACGCGACGGCGGTGTCCGTCAGGATCTCCGCGCCGAACCCGCGCGCCGCCGCGGCCATCGCCTGCGTGATCGAGCCCATGCCCCCGAGAACGTGGCCGTAGAAGCCCTGGATCTCGTGCTCGCCGCCGGAGAGCAGGTGAAACAGCAGGCCGAGCGCGGTTCCCGGCGAGTACGGTCCGCCGTGCTTGCCGTAGACGTTGTTGGCGAGGAAGAGCGTCTTGACCTTCTCGGACTCGTAGTTGCGGTCGAGAAAGTCGCCGAGGCTGCCCGTGAGGAAGGCGACCATGCGTCCGATCTCGGTCGCCGAGATGCCGCGGAAGCGCTTGCCGACGCGCAGGGCTTCGAGCAGACCCGTCCACCCGCGGGCTCCGACGTCGGGAGGCGGCTCGAGGAAGAACGGCTGGAGGTAGCGGGCGAGGCGCTTGAGCTCGTCGTCGACGCGGACGAAGGTCTTCGCGTCCGCGGGCGAGAGCCTCGCGAGCTCGGCGACCGTGCGGTCGCGCTCCGACCACCACGGGACCGCGGTCCCGTCCGGAAACGGCACGAGGAGCGCCGGATCGCAGGGCACCATCTGCAGGCCGTGGCGGGCCAGATCGAGGTCGCGGATGACCTCGGGCCGGAGCATGCTGGCGATGTAGGAGGTCGTCGAGGCGCGGCAGCCCGGCGCGATCTCCTCGGTCACGCAGGCGCCGCCGACGATCGGCCGCCGCTCGAGGACGAGCGTCGAAAGCCCGGCCCGCGCGAGGTACGCCGCCGCCGTCAGGCCGTTGTGCCCTCCGCCGACGAGGATCGCGTCGTAAGCCGCCCGGGAGTTTTTTTGATCTGAGGTCATGTTCGGTGGACCATGACGCTCGTAACGCTAGCACAAGTTGAATTCGTACATCGATATCGTATAGGCTGACCCTTAGTCATGAAAACCAACGAGCTCCGTTACCGCCCCCCACGCCCCGGCGTTTTTGACCGGACCTCGCTCGGAGGCCAAGCGCCTTCGCATCCTCGAGGCGGCCATGCGCCACTTCGCCGAACGCGGCTACCACGCCACGCGCATCGAGGACATCGCCACCGAGCTCTCGATCGCGAAGGGCTCGGTCTTCCAGCACTTCGGCAACAAGGAAGGCCTCTTCCTCGCGGCCTACAAGAAGGCCGTGGCCGTCCTTTCCGGCCTATCTCGACGCGCCTCCCGCCGTCACGGCGAAGGGGCTTCTTCGAGACCCTCCGCTACTGGCTCGAGCGGACCGACCGGCTCGTCCGCGAGAACTGGATCCCGTACCGGGTCTCGCTGCTCGGCAACTACGGGACGGACCTGCGGCTGCGGCAGGAGATCAACCGGTTCCTGCGGGACCGGGATCCCTACGGCACCGCGGCCTTCGTGCACATGGGCGTCGAGCGCGGCGAAGTCCGCGCGGACATCGACGAGGAGATGATGGTCTCCATGATCGAGTGGACCGTGGAGCGCTTTCAGGACGCGCTCCTGACGGAGGAGCTCGATCCGGGGCTCTTCTCGCGCCAGGGCAACCGCCCGGAGAAGACGGCTGCCCGGATCGCTCAGTTCCTGGAGCTCCTCCGCAGCGCCATCGCGACGCCCGACACGGCAGCGAGTGCGATTCGCCCCGCGAAGACCTCCCGCGCCCCGAAGGGAGGCCGGAAGGAGTAGTCATGAGCACGATGCCCGATTTCACGTTCGAACAGGACCTCTCGTCGGCGGCGACGATCCCGTCGACGTGGTATCGGGACCCGCGCGTCCTCCAGCTCGAGCAGGACCGCATCTTCGCGAAGACGTGGCAGCTCGTCGGCCACAGCGAGCAGGTCTCGCTACCCGGCGACTACTTCACCTGCGTCGTCGCCGACGAGCCGCTCGTCGTGACGCGGGGCAACGACGGCGCGATCCACGCGTTCTCGAACGTCTGCCGCCACCGTGCGGGCCCGGTCGCCAAAGGCTCCGGCCACCGCAAGGCGCTGATGTGCGGCTACCACGGCTGGACCTACAGCCTCGAGGGCAAGCTCCTGACGACGCCGGAGTGGGAAGGCGTGCGCTGCTTCGAAAAGGAGCGGCAGAACCTGCCGGCGGCGCGCGTCGAGACGTGGGGGCCGTTTCTCTTCGTCTGCCTCGATCCGACGACGCCGCCCCTCGGCGAAGTGCTCGGCTCGATCCCGAAAGAGACCGAGCACCTGCCGCTCGACCCACATGAGCCTCTTCAAGAAGGTCGACTACGAGGTCGCCTGCAACTGGAAGGTCTACGTCGACAACTACCTCGAGGGTTACCACATCCCGATCGTGCATCCCGAGCTCTTCAAGGAGATCGACTACCGGGCCTACAGCGTCGAGACCGAGGCGTATCACTCCAAGCAGCACGCCCCGATCCGGTCGAAGTCGGAAGAGTCCCTCTACCGCCGCGGCCTGCCGGAGGACAAAGAGCCGGAGGCTCTCTACTACTGGGTCTTCCCCAACCTGATGCTCAACCTCTACCCCGACAACCTCCAGACGAACATCATCCTGCCGCTCGGCCCCGAGAAGACCCTGACCCGCTTCGAGTGGTACGTCCTCGAGCCCAACAGCCCGGGCGTCGCGGAAGAGTTCGCGCGGTCCTTCGCCTTCTCCGACCAGGTGCAGCAGGAAGACATCGCGATCTGCGAGTCCGTGCACCGGGGACTGCGCTCCCGAACGTACGACCGCGGGCGGTACTCGGTGCTGCGCGAGAACGGCGTGCACCACTTCCACGAGCTGCTGACGCGGGCGTTGAGGTAGGAACGACACACCGAGGAACGAGGTCTTCCGGAGGCGCCGCGGCCCGGAGCTGCTGTTGACACTTCACGGCTAGACTTTGACCAGAAACCGCTGGCCGCCTGCGATTGGGGCCGATGGCACCGGGGCTGAACACGGGGCAGGTCTGAACACCGACGCGTCTCCGCCACCGATACTGCGACGAGCATCGATCGCGGTGGCTCTCGCCGCAGCGGCGGCGATCCTCGCGTCGCAGCTTCTCGTCCCACCCGTCGTGGGCCTGGCGAACAACGGCGACTTCGAAAAGGTGATGGGTTACGCGGGGTTCCAGTACCTTCCGGGCTCGGCCGCCGACCGCTTTTATTCCTGGATCCAGACGCGCTTCGCCATCATTGAGCCGGGTGCCTATCGCTCCAGATACCCGACGTCGGAGACCCTTCTGGCATTGGCTGCGCGAGGCCTCAATGCCTTGCGCCCGAATCATGGGATCTTCGACATCCGCTTTCTGGGAGCCGTTCACGCGATGCTGTTTCTCGCGGCCCTCGGTCTCCTGTTCTCCGCCTTGCGGCCGTTTCCGGTCTGGCTGGCGCTTGGGACAGCAGCACTGCTGATCTTGACCTTCACCGACGTCGGTTACTTCGCTCCGTTCAACTCCTTCTACAGCCAGACCGCATCTCTGCTTTTCCTTCTGCTCGCGGTTGGTACCGGAGCCTTCGGCCTCGCGCGAGGCTCGTTGAGCGGAAAGCTCCTGTCCGCCTAGTTACTTTTCGCTGTGCTGTTCGTCGCCTCAAAGCCCCAGGAGACGTTGCACGCACCGCTCCTCGCCGTATTCGGCTGGCGGCTCGCATGGACGGCGGAGCGTCCCCGCGGGACCCCACTGGCCTGGGGACTGGCTCTCGGTCTGTGCGTCTTCTCGATGTGGTACAGCGCGCAGATCCCGGGCGAGTACCGCCGCCTTGCGAAATACGGCGCGGTGTTCGTCGAGCTGCTGCCCCATTCTCCGAACCCCGCGGCGGACCTGCGCGAGATCGGTCTCGATCCCTCCTGGGTGCGGTTTCGGGGCGTACCGCATTTCCACCCGACTTTCCCGGCGACGCGTTCGACCGGATGTCCTACGGTCGGCTTCTGCTCTTCTACGTCTCCCATCCCGGGCGGCTGGCGTCACTCATCGGCAGGGCGGCGCCGAGCGCGTTCGAGCTTCGCCCTCCCGCCCTCGGCAATTTCGAGAAGTCGACAGGCGCTCCCCCTCGCGCGAAGAGCTCGCGATTCGCGTTCTGGAGCGGACTGCGCGCACGGCTCGCTCCCCTTGCTCTCCCGGTGCTCACGATCTTGCTGGCCACGACGCTCGCAGCCGCCGCACTCGGGTACCGGCACGCATCGCCGCCCGGCCGGCTCGCCCGCGAAGGCATTCTTCTGCTCGTGCTGATGGCCTCCGTAGAGTTTCTGGTCTGCATCCTCGCGGATTCCCTTTTCGGGCTTTCCCGCCACCTGTACCTCTTCCAGGCCCTGACCGACCTGCTCTTCGTTGCGGTGGCGCTCCGCCTCGTCGACGGTCTGGCCCGCCGCCGCCTCGCGCCCGCCGCTGGCGGATAATCCCGGGCGTGCAGGCGAGCGCGAAGGCCGACCGCTGGCGCCGAGCGGCGCCGACGTTGGCCGCGATGATCGTCGCGGGAGGGTTCCTCGGAGCCCAGCTCCTCATGCCGCCGGTCGTGGGACTGGCCAACAACGGCGACTTCGAGAGCGTGATGGGCTACGTCGGTTTCCAGTACACGACCGATGTCCGTGCCGAGAAGTACTTCAACTGGATCAATACGAAGTTCGCTTTCGGTCCTCCGGGTTGGTTCAAGAGCGGTCTGCTGACCTCGGAGACGCCGATCGCCTGGCTTGCTCGACTCGTCAGCGAACCCTTTGCGGATGGGGGGCTGTTCGACCTGAGGGTGCTGGGGACGATCCACGCCTCCTTGCTGGTGGTGGGCCTCGGGCTTCTCGTTTCCGCCACGGCGCCTCTGTCGATGTCCGCTCGCCTCGTGGGAGCCACGCTCCTCGTTTTTTTCTTCACGGACGTGGGGTACGCGGCTCCCTTGAATACCTTTCTCAGCCAGGCGGCCTCGATCGTGTTCCTGCTTCTGACTCTTGGCATCGCGGCGCGCACGATCGCGACGGGCCGGCGGGGACCCTTGGCGATGACGCTCTTCTTCGTGTTTGCCGCCCTGTTCGTGGGTTCCAAGCCTCAAGAAGTCATCCAGGCGCCACTGCTTTCGTTCTTCGGGCTGCGCCTTTACGGCCACGGATTCCGTCGTCTTCACCGCCAGCCCGCAACGTGGGCCGCGATCGCGCTCTGCGGCTTCTCTGTCTGGTACTTCCGGCAGACGCCCCCGCTGATCGCAGAAGTCGCGCGGTATCACAAGGTGTTCATGGAGCTGCTTCCGAATTCCCCGGAGCCGGAACGCGACCTCGCCGACCTCGGGCTCGAGTCATCGTGGGTCACCGCCGCTGGCAGGATCGCGTACGCGCCCGGCAGCCCCTATTCGGACGCGGCCTTCCGAAGTGCCTTTCTGGAGAGGTTCAGCTATCCACGGCTCCTGCGGTTCTACGCAACCCACCCGTCCCGGCTCGCCTCGACTCTGCGCCGAGGAGGGAGGGACGCTTTGCGCCTCCGGCACCCTCGCTTCGGAAATCTCGAGCACCGGCCTGGGGTAGAAGCCGGAGCCAAGGCCAGCGCCTTCTCGGCCTGGAGCAGCGCCCGCCTGAGCCTGCCAGGCCACCCGCTTCTCTGGATCGGGCCCTTCCTCGCGCTCAACGTGGCTGCGGCCGCGGCGACCTACCGCCGGGCGACAGCTCAAGGCAAGTTGGTTCGAGAGGGCATCGTGCTCCTCGCAGTCATGGCGACGTCGGCCCTGCTGGTCTGTATTCTCGCCAACGCACACGGCGACCTGCCCCGTCACTTCTACGTCTTCCACGCCCTCAGCGATCTACTGCTCGCCGCGGACGCCGTTTGGCTCACGCAGGCGCTCGGGAGCCGACCCTGTCCCCGCGTGGCTCTACGGTCCGTACAGCCTCAGCCCGAACGTCTTCGTCAAAAACACCGCCATCTGTCCGCGCGTGTTCGGGGAGCCGGGGCAGTAGTTGCCGCCGCCGCAGCCCGCGGTGACTCCTTCGGCCGCGAGCCGCTCGATCCACGGCGCAAACGGGTTTGACGGCGGGACGTCGCCGAAGACGCCAACCGCCGGAGGCGGGACGTATTCGCTTCCGTGCCTCGCCTTCAGAAGGAATACCGCCATCTGCGCGCGCGTGACGGGAGAGCTTCGGGCAATACAGGCCGCCGCCGCAGCCGGCGGCGATCCCGCTGTCGGCCAGATCCTCGATCCATGCCGCGCCGAACGCGCCGGCAGACACGTCCGAGAACACGGAACCGGAAGCCGGCGGAGGCTCGTACGCGCGGCCCAGCTTCGCCTTCAGGAGGAACACCGCCATCTGCGCCCGCGTCACGGAAGCGGACGGGCAGTAGGTCGACGGGCCGCAGCCCGCCGTGACGCCGTTGTGAAAGACGTTTTCGATCGCCGGGTAGAAGTCGTCCGCGGCGGACACGTCGTCGAAGGTTTCTCCGACATGGAGCGTCCAGACCTTCGCGGCCGTGAGATTGACCTTCTCCGTGAACGCGGCGTCCCAGTGCGCCGCCGGGCGCGTCGCGGGCAGCGATAGCGTCAGGCGGTAGCAGTTGCCGGTCGCGTCCCAGCAGCTCGCCGGGGCACCCGCGGCGGGCGTGCCGTAGGCCGCGGCCGCGTCGGCGATCGTGTAGGTCGCCCCCGCCGGCCCGAGAAAGCCGGAGGCCGCCCCCGCGAGTGACGCCGCCGCGTTCTCCGGGTTCTCCCAGGATGGCTCGACGATGGCCGACTCGCCCGGTTCGAGGACGCCGTTCTGGTTCGACACGGCGCCGCCGCCCGCCCGCTGGTCGACCTGTAGCCCGGGCGCGAGCGGCGGCCGCCACCCGAGCGCGATGACCTCGAAGTCGGAGGCCGTCAGTGCTTCGAAGGCGGGATTGAGGATGTCGTTGTCCCACCGCTCGTCCCATGTGCCGCTGATGTACATGTCGGTGCCGTTGTCGGCGACGATGAGGCCGTAGGTCTTCATGGCGCGGAAGATCTTCTGCACGGCGGGGTCGAAGCCCGAGATGTCGGTGGTCGCCTTCAGCCGCAGCCGAGCTCCCATCGGCAGCGCCGGCGGATCCTGGAGGCCCGCCTGATGCGAGGCCGGGTAGACGTAGCCCTTCGTGTGCCGCACGGTGAAGCGGAACGCATGGCGGATCTCGCTGACGTCGGCCCCGTAGACTTCGTCGTACCGCACGAGCCCGGGCACGATCGCGAGGCCGGCCGCGTCGGCGGAGGTCCACCCCTCGGGCCGGCGGTCGTTCGTGTTCATGTCGAAGAAGGCGCCCGAGTAGGCCTGCCACGCGGCGCCGTCGAACCAGACGTTGTAGAGCTCGTAGAGGTGCCGGTTGTCGCGGTCGAGGATGAGCATGTGCCGGTCCTGGCAACACGTCTGGTCGACGTTGCCGGGCGCGCCGCCCTCGACCCAGTGCGGCTGCGTGATCGCCTCGTCGGGGATCGGATAGAAGGGAAAAGACGTCTCCGTCGAGTGATCGACGCCGTCGCTCTCCTCGGGCTGGTCGAACTGGACGGTCCTCTTCGTCTGGGCGCCGTCGACCACGATGTACGGGAATCCGTAGATCGAGATTTCGTCGTCGAGCGTCCCGCCGAAGTCGGGATGGAGCGGCTGCGGCTCCCCGTCGTTGACGTAGTCGATGAAATCGTCGGAGCCGGGATCCACCGGCGCCGCCGAGATGTCCGTGTTCCACCAGTTCGTGGCCGGAAAGAGCGGCAGCGGGCCGGGAGGGCTCGCCTCGAGGCGGGGGGCCATCGAGGAGGCCAGGAAAGACCGGACCGCCCAGTCCGCCCGGGCTCCGGCGGCGGCAAAGCACCCCCATACCCAGGCTGCCGCAACGATTCCCGCCCGGTTTCGTGACAACGAATTGGCCTCCGGATCGTCGGGATCGATTATGGGCGGCCACCGCCTGTCGAAACACTGTCCGAAGAGCCAGCCGCCCGCACCCGCAGGCGCCTGTTCTTCTTTGACCCGCGCGACCAGTCGCGCCGGGACTGATCAATCCCTATGCTTTGTCGCCATCTTGCACCTCGAAACGGACCCCTTGTGACGCAGATCACCAATTGTGACGCGCGGCGCCCCTACAATTCGTCCTACCCGAAACAATCCAGGTTCGTTGGCGGCCGTCAGAAAGGACTAGTGCCGATGAGAAAACACCCTTTTCTCCGGGCCCCCTTTTCTCTCGCGAGAGTTGCCGCGAAGTCCGCGGCGGTTCTCGCGACCCTCGGACTGGTGTCCGGGGGTACCGCGTCCGCGGCGACCTCCCTTCCAGCTGGCGTACATGTACCGGGACATCGGGCCCGGCGTCCGGCGGAACGGCGGTCACCCTCGTCGGTAACCAGTTCGAGCCCGGGCGCCACGGTCACGATCGGCGGCGTCAACGCGACGTCGTCGGTGACGAGCTCGACGCGGATCGGAGCGACGACACCTGCGCGCGCCGCGGGCGCGCTCTACGACGTCATCGTCACGAACCCGGGCGGGCCTCCCAGCGTCCTGACGAAAGCATGGTTCGCGGATTTTCTCGACGTGCCGCAGGCGAGCCCGTACCACGCGCCCGTCGAGGCGATCTTCCGCGACGGCATCGCGGCGGGCTGCGGCGGCGGGAACTACTGCCCCAACAACCCCAGTCACGCGCGGGCAGATGGCGGTCTTCCTCCTGCGCGCGGAGCACGGATTGGAGTACGTTCCCCCTCCGGAGACGGGAACCGTCTTCGGCGACGTCCCCGTGGGAAGCAACTTCGCGCCCTGGATCGAGCAGCTGTACGCGGAAGGCATCACGGGCGGCTGTCTCGGCGGATCCCCGCCGATGTACTGCCCGACCGCCACGGTCACGCGCGGGCAGATGGCGGCGTTCCTTCTGAAGATCTACCACGGCACCAGCTATACGCCGCCCGCGGCGACCGGCGTCTTCTCGGACGTGCCGGTCTCGATGCCCCTCGCGCCCTGGATCGAGGAGATGGCGCGCCTCTCCATCACCTCGGGTTGCGGTCCCGGCAGCTACTGCCCGGGCAATCCGGTCACGCGCGGACAGATGGCGGTCTTCCTCGCGAAGACCTTCCACCGCCCCGAGGCCATCCGCTTCCTGCAGCAGGCGACGTGGGGGCCCAAGGACGTCGAGATCTCGGGACTTCTCGGCGTGGGGAACCTCTCCTGGCTCGCGACGCAGTTCAGCGCGGCTCCTTCGCCCTATCCCTCGCAGCCGCTCGTGCCCGACGACCAGCCCGACGAGTGCGACGTCTACTGCCGCCGGGACAACTACTCGACGCACCCGCTCCACACGCAGTTCTTCCGCAACGCCCTCTATCAGGCCGACCAGCTGCGCCAGCGCGTGATGTTCGCCCTGCACAAGATCAACGTCGTCTCGACCAACACGATCACCCGGCCCAGCCAGGTGAAGCCGTACCTCCAGCTCCTCAACCAGAACACGTTCGGGAACTACCGCGACATCCTCGAGGACATCACGCTCAACCCCGCGATGGGCGCGTTTCTGAACATGGCGACGAACACCAAGACCAACCCCAACGAGAACTACGCCCGCGAAATCCTGCAGCTCTTCTCGATCGGAACGGTGCTGCTCAACCAGGACGGCACGACCCAGAACCACGAGTCACCGGGCTACCCGCTCGACAGCTACGACCAGACGGTGGTCGACAACCTCAAGCTCGTGCTGACGGGCTGGTACATCCCGCAGGTCTCCGTGACGCTCAACGGCGAAACCGACAACACCGGCAACTACCTCGTTCCGATGCCGATCCACAAGAACGGCTCGAACGTGGAAGACCGGCACACGAACACGGCCAAAGACCTCTTCGTCGGGTTCCTTCCGAACGAGAACGGCGAGGGCGCGCCGACCCTGATTCCGGCGGGCCAGCCGGCCGCCCAGGACCTGCAGATGGCCATCGACGCCATCTTCAACCACCCCAACGTCGGTCCCTACCTCGCCAAGGAGCTGATTCACTCTCTGGTGACCTCGAACCCCAGCCCCGCCTACGTCGAGCGCGTGGCAGGCTTCTTCAACGACAACGGGTCGGGGGCGCGCGGGAGCCTCTGGGCGATGGTCAAGGCCATCCTGCTCGACCCCGAGGCCCGCAATGCCCCGAGCGATCCGACCTACGGAAAGCTCAAGGAGCCGGCGCAATACATCCTCAACATCCTGCGGGCGTTCGACGCCAGGTCGGCGACCGGCGCCGCGCTCTCGGAGGGCTACATCAGCACGCCCTACTCCCAAAACATGGGACAGGAGGTCTACCGTCCGACGTCGGTCTTCTCCTACTTCCCGCAGGACTACTACGCGCCTCCCGCCTCGGCCGGCCTCCTCGGCCCCGAGTTCGGGATCATGGACGCCTCGACATCCTTGAGGCGAGCCAACTTCGTCAACCAGATGACGTTCAACAACGGCATCCCGGTCAGCTGCAACACGAACAGCTGCAACGCGCCCAACGGGACGTCGATCAACCTGTCGGAGCTGCAGCTTCTGTCGTCCAACCCGGCCAACCTCGTCGACCGACTGAACCGCCTGATGCTGCACGGCACGATGTCGGATGAGATGAAGACGTCCGTCATCGGCGCCGTCACCGCCGTGCCGGCCAACCAGACGCTTTACCGCGCTCGCCAAGCGCTTTATCTGGTCGCGACCTCGTCGCAGTACCAGGTGCAGAGGTAAGACCATGAAGCACTCCAGAAGAGATTTCCTCGCCCGGACGACCTGCGCGGCCCTCTCGGCGTCGGCGATCCAGTCCACGGTGCGCCAGTGGGGACTGGCGAACCTGCTCGCGACGCCGGGCCCGAACACGCTCTCCCCCAACTACCGGGCGCTCGTCTGCGTCTTCCTGAACGGCGGCGTCGACTCCAACAACATGGTCATTCCCCTCGACGGAGCGCACTTCGCTTCCTACCAGGCGGCGCGGCCGACGCTCGCCATCCCGCAGGGCAGCGTGCTGCCCATGAACAACCCGCCCTCGATGGGAGGGCAGGCGTTCGGGTTCCATCCGAACCTGGCGGACTTCCGCAACCTCTACAACGTGGGCAAGCTCGCCGTCGTCACCAACGTCGGGCCCCTCGTCGTTCCGACGAACCAGGCGCAGTACATGGGCAACTCGGTGCCCAAGCCCTTCGCCCTCTTCTCGCACTCCGACCAGATCCAGGCCTGGCAGACCGGACGCGCCGACATCAAGATCGGCACGGGCTGGGGCGGCCGGGCGGCCGACGCCATCGACGCGTGCAACAGCGCCGCCGGCGGCTATCCGACCATCACGTCGATCTCGGGATCCTCCACGTTCTGCATCGGCCTGAAGCGCCCGCTCTCGATCGGTACCGGCAACCTCAATAGCGTTCTGACCATCAGCGGCTTCACGAACACGCCCGAGGCGAACGCGCGTCGCGCCTCGATGGACTATCTCCGGACGATCGACGACACGGCCACGATGATCGCCGCCGCGAGCCAGACGACCCAGCAGGCGCTGGACATCTCGACCGAGTTCGCGAGCTGGACGCCGGCGGACGGGGTCGACCACGGTGTTTCCCAACACGGGCCTGGCCAACCAGCTGAAGCAGGTCGCCAACGTCATCAAGCTCGTCAGCAGCTCGCCCGGCATCAACATCTCGCGCCAGATCTTCTTCGTCTCCCAGGGCGGCTACGACACGCACCAGGACCAGCTCGCCGACCAGGCGAGCAACTTCGCGACGCTCTCGCCCGCCATCCTCGCCTTCTACAACGCGACCGTGGAGCTCGGCCTGCAGAACAAGATCACCACGTTCACGCTCACCGACTTCGGCCGGACGCTCCAGGAGTCGGGCGACACCGGAGGCGTCGGGTCCGATCACGGCTGGGGCGGGCATCAGTTCGTCATCGGGGACTCGGTGCTCGGCGGCAACTTCCACGGCACGCCCAACCAGACCACGGGGTCGATCTTCCCGCAGAACCTGCTCGGTGGACCGGACGACACGACGAGCAACGCGAGCAACGGCCGCGGCCGCTGGATTCCGACGACGGCCTCGGACCAGTACGGCGCCGCGCTCGCGAAGTGGTTCGGCGTTCCCGACATCGAGATGGGCTCGGTCTTCCCGAACATCGGGAACTTCGATGCGCTGCCCTCGTTCCTGGGCCCGCCTCCCGGAAGCTGCTGAGTCGTGAATAAATGGGGGCGGCCTCGGGGCCGCCCCCATCGTTTAAAGAATCGCTCATGCGCCGCCGGTCCCGTTCGATCGCCATTCCCCCGCTCGCACTCGCGCTCGGGGCTGCCGGTGCCTTTCTCGCCCGCGCCGCGTCCTCGCCGACCGTCTCGATCGAGGCCTCGCCTCCCAACCCCGTCGCGGGCCAGACGGTGCTTCTGCGCGACGCCTCGCGCGATGCGGCGCCGGTCCCCGGCGCCTGGTGGGACTTCGGCGACGGGCACTCCTCGGAATCCCCGGCGCCGGCGCATGTCTGGGAGGCGGCCGGCGACTACGTCCTTCGCCTGATCTCTCCCGAGGGCACGTTCGAGTCCCGGCTCGTCGTCTCCTCCCCCGGGACTCTGCGGCTTCTCGCCGCGCACCCCTTCGAAGTCTCCGTCGAGGCCTCCGATCCCCGCTCGGGACGGCCGTCCGCCGCGCGCGCCTCGGCGTGGACGGACCGTTATGGATCCTTCGCGTTTCCCGGGATCACCGGCGACCCCGGTAACCCGGAGGTCACCGTCAAAGTCCTCGAGGCTCACGAGGACGGCCACTACTGGTTTCTGTGGAGCGGCATGACGAGCCTCGAATACACGGTCACGATCCGAGAGCTCGAGACGGGCCGCGTCGCGGTCCACCGGAAAGAGGGGCCGGCGCTCGAGGGCGGCGCCGACACGCGCAGCTTCCCGATTCCGGAGCCGCGGCGGCGCTCGGAGGGAATACTGTCTTCGTTTCCACGCGAGGTCCTCGACGGCCCGAACCGCCCGAGCCCGCGCGAGGTCGCCTCGCGGGGCACGACACCGACGTCCGTTTCGGGAGTGGCGACGGCGACGCGGACTCCGACCCGGACGCCCACTCGCACTCCGACTCCCAGCGGGACGCCCACGGCCTCGGCGACACCCTCGATCACCTCGACGCCGACGATCACGCCGACGCCGACGATCACACCCACACCGACGATCACGCCGACGCCGACTCCTCCGTTCATCGCGCTCCGCGCGATCCAGTGGCAATGGAACTTCTGTCCGAGCTCCGACGGTTTCGCCTGCCCGGCGGTCTGCGCACCTCCCTGCGGCGACCAGATCACGCTGAAGGTGGGCCAGACCTACCAGATCTGGGTGTACAACGGCGACGATCAGGACGTCATCGACACCCACAGCCTGAACAACATCACCGGCATCGGTCTCGTCGGCGGCGATCTGCCCCCGGGCGGATCGCTTCCCGTCCAGACGATCACGCCGATGACGCCCGGCGACTTCGGATTCAACTGCACGACCTTCTGCGGCAGCCAGGCCGGCCACGACGGGATGACCGGCGTCTTCCACGTCGTCCCGTAGGGAGTCTTCCTATTCCGGGGAGCGGCAGGCCTCCAGCAGCCCTCCGAGGTTCCAGGCATCCCAGCCTTCGACGATTTTCCCGTCCTTGAAGGTCATCCACGTCATCCCGCGGAACCGGACCGCCCGGCCCGAAGCCGGGATGCCGAGCTGGTCCCCGGTGTGGCGGGCGGCGGCGCTCCAGCGCACCACCGCGCGGTGGCCGTCGGAGACGACGTCCTCGACCTCGACCCGGATGTCGGGAAAGGCGCCGAGCAGCGCAGCGCGCGCCTGCAGAAAGCTGTCGGCTCCGGCGACCTCGCCTCCCTCCATGTGCGCGACGACGCCCTCCGCCAGGAGCTCACGGACGGTTCCTTCACGCCGCGAGTTCCAGACTTCTTCGAACCAGCGTCGAGCGAGATCGCCAGGCGAGTCGGACATGGTTTTCCTCCTGAGAGATGGCCGCGAGCATACTCCCGCGAAAGCGGTCGGCCGGGTCGCGCGTCAGCTGCACGCGCGCGATATAGACTCCGCGGACATCGGAGGCGAACGCTCATGTCCGAAACACGCCTCGGCGAAGACAAGCCGTTCCGGTCCGAAGCCGAAGACGACTGCTGGGATCGCCGCGTCCCGGTTCACATCCGCGTGGGTGCCCCGAGCGTCCATCCCCACGTCGTGCCGATCACCGGCCGCGAGGCCCCGCTGACCGCGGCCGACTTCGTCACGAGCTTCCTGGTCGTCTGGCAGCCCGCACCGCCGCCGCCGCCGCACTGGGTCAAGCTCCTGCGCGAGGCGCCTTTCGGCGCCGGGTCCGTCCACGCCCGCGACCTCCACTGGAACGGCAAGCACCTCTCGATCGAGCTCCTGCACGAGTCGGACGTCGAGTCCTTCGCGCTGGAGATGCCGGGGTGGGTCGAGTTCGCCAACGCCGAGTACACCCGGGGCGAGCACAACCCCGCCTGCGACGCCCTCGAGGACGCGCAGCGTCGCGCCCGCGAGCTCCAGGACCGGCTGCGGCAACGCTGACGGGTCGAGCCCCCGCCACCGCCGCGAGGGCCGGGGGCGCCCGCCCGCTCGGATTCGCGGCCGCCGCCGCCCTGGTCGTCGGCCACACGATCGGCGTCGGCGTGTTCCTGACGCCCGCCGAGACGATCGGCGCGCTGGCCTCGCCGGCGCTGACCCTGGGCCTCTGGCTCGGCGGAGGCGCGCTCGTCCTCGCCGGCGCGCTGACCTTCGGAGAGCTCGCCACGCGGAGGCCCGAAAGCGGAGGTCTCTACGTCTACCTGCGCGAAGCCTGGGGCGAGCGCGCTGCGTTTCTTTACGGCTGGCAATGCCTCCTCATCCTGGACCCCGGCGTGACGGCCGGGCTCGCTTCGGGCCTCGCCCGCTACGTCGTCGCGGTCTTTCCGGAAGCGGCGGGCCGCGAGCGGTGGATCGCGGTGGCCGCCGTCTGGGTCTTCGCTGCGGCCCCGATGGCCGGCCTGAAGCCGTCGGTCCGCGCGCTCGGGCTGCTCACGATCTGGAAGGTGCTCGCGCTGCTCGCGGTGCCGGCCCTCGCCTTCACCGTGGGCGACGGCAGCCTCTCGCGCTTCGAGCCCTTCCTCGCCCGCCACGCGGGCGCGCCGCCTCTCGGCGCAGCTCTGGCGGCGGGCCTGATCGGAGTCTTCTTCTCGTTCGGAGGATTCTGGGAGGCGAGCCGTCTCGCCGGCGAGATCCGGGTCGGCGACCGCGCGCTGCCGCGGGCCCTCGCCGCCGGCGCAGCCGTGGTGACGCTGATCTACGTCCTGACGACCGCGGCCTTCCTCTACATCGTTCCGGCCGATCGGGCGCGGACGGTGCCGCGTTCGCCCGCCTGGCGGGCGAAGCGCTCTTCGGGCGGCCGGGGCCGGCGCTGCTGGCCGGCATCGTCGTCCTGTCGGCGGCGGCGAGCGGTCTCGCCCTGCTGCTCATGGCGCCGCGCGTCTACGTGGCGATGAGCCGGGACGGGCTGTTCCCCGCGGCGCTGGCGTCGACGCGCGGATCGAGCACGTCGAACGCCGTCCCTACGCGCGCGACGGCGCTGCTCGCGGCGATCGCCAGCGTTTTCGTCCTGAGCGGAACCTTCGAGCAGATCCTGGCCTTCTTCCTGTGCCCTGCCCTCGCCTTCGTCGCGCTCGCGGCGGCCGGGCTCTTCCGTCTGCGGCGGGGCGACAACGACGGCGCGTCCTCCGGATTTCGCTGCCCGGGATATCCCCTGACGCCCGCCCTCTTCATCGGCCTCCTGGCCGCGGTCGCGGCCTCGTAACGGCCGCGCACCCCCTCGCCGTGCTCGCCGCGTTCGCGGTCGTGGCCCTCGGGCTTCCGGCCCATCGGTTATTCTCCTCGCGCCGAAGGAGACCTTCCGCATGACCTGGATCAACATCCCGCTCGCCGAAGGCGACGAGAAGCTACGCGCGGCCGTCGAGGGCCAGCGCGCCATCTACCCCCAAGGAGTACGCCATTCCTGCGCGGATCACCTGACGAGGCCGGGAGCATCGTCGCGTCGCACTCGCTCATCCCCGAGGCGCTCCACCACGCGTTCTCGACGTTCGGCGTCCTGATGTCGCCGGAGCTTGCCGCTCACCGGCGGCAGCACGAGATGATCACGACGCTCGTCTCGTCCAGAACCGCTGCTTCTGAATCGAATCGCACGCAGAGTTTCTGCGTCGGGTCACTTTGGATGACGGCTGGTCGAGGCGATTCGAAAGGACTACCGGACGGCCCCGATCGACGCGCGGGACCGGGTCATGCTGGACTACGTCGCCACGGCTCACCCGCGATGCGACCAAAGATCACGCCCGCCGACCACGCGAAACTCCGGGCCGCGGGCTTTGACGACCGGGGGATTCTCCAGATCACCCTGATCGCGTCCTGGTTCAACTACATCAACAAGGTCGCCGACGCCCTGGGCGTGGGGAGAGCGGACGGGGCTTGACCCCGGATTCGATTCCGGGGTCTAGACTCGCGTTCGTGGATCGAGAGCGCCAGGGAGCTCCGGTCGGGCGAGCTCGCGCGGCGGGCCGGCGTGAGCGCGGACACGCTGCGCGCCTACGAGCGGCGCGGGCTTCTCCCGGCGGCTCGCCGAGCGGCCAACGGCTACCGGCTCTATCCGCCCGAGGCTCTCCAGCGCGTGGAGCTGATCCAGGCCGGGCTGGCCTACGGATTCACGCTCGCGGAGCTCGGCCGCTTTCTCGACGCGCGCCGCGCGGGACGCCCGCCCTGCCGGAAGTCCGCGATGCCGCGAGAACGAGGCTGCGCGAGATCGAGGACGCGATGGCGGAGCTGCGCGGCCTCCACGATTCCCTCCGGAGTCTCGTCGAGGCCTGGGATGCCCGCCTCGAAGGGGCCTCTCCGCGGCAGGCGCTCGGCCTGCTCGAATCGCTTCCGCGTGTCGAAACGCTTCCCCGTGACGAGACGCTCCCGCGCTCGGCCGCCCGCCGCGCGGGGGCCGCCGTCTCTGCCCGCCGCTTTTCGCGCGCCCCCGGCGCTCGCCGAAAGAAGAATCAGGAGGACGCATGAACAGGATCGGTCTGGCCGTCGCGTTCGGAGCCTCTCTGTCGATCGCCGCCGCGGCCCAGGAGTCGCCCTCCTCGTGCTCCGCCAAGCGGCGTCGACGAGCGAGGCGACCATGTCATGGGCTTCGATCACACGACGCACCAGTTCCGCCTCACGGCCTCCGGCGGCGTCATCGAGGTGTCGGCCAATTCCGAGGACGACGACGCCAGCCGCGAGGCCATTCGCGCCCATCTCGCCCACATCGCGAAGATGTTCGCCGAAGGCGACTTCGAGGCGCCCATGCTCATCCACGACCGCGTGCCTCCGGGAGTGCCGGTGATGAAGCGCGACCGCAAGCGCATCGGCTGGGCCTACGAAGACACGCCGGCCGGCGGGCGCATCGTCGCGACGACGAAGGACCCCGCCGCGCTCGAGGCCATCCACGCGTTTCTCCGTTTCCAGATCGAGGACCACAGGACGGGCGACTCGACCGACATCGCGCCGCGCTGAGCTCCTCGGGTATCCTCGGCCACCACACGCCCGCGCGGAGGGACGAATGGCCGAGACCACGTCGAACGTCGAGTTCGCACACCGCATCCACGAGCAGGCCCACTCCCGGGGCGGCCACCACGGGAGTCGCGAGGAGTGGCTGGAAATCCTCGAGGCCATCGTCCTCGCGGCCGTCGCCGTCCTGACGGCCTGGAGCGGCTACCAGGCGGCGCGCTGGGATGCGCGCAGCGCGGCGAGCTACGCGAAAGCCTCCTCGACGATGGTCCGGTCGCAGGAGCTGCTGACCCTCGCCGGTCAGGAGCACCTCTACGACATCACGACGTTCAACTCCTGGCTCCACGCGGCGTTGCGCAAGGAAATGGGCGCCGCGGATCTCCTGGTGCGCCGCTTCCGGCCGCAATTCGCCGTGGCGTTCGAAGCGTGGCGGAAGACCGACCCCCTGGAAAACCCCAAGGCCCCGCCGGGGCCGAGCTTCATGGCGGAGTACCGGAACGAGAAAACGGAAAAGGCGCAGGAGCTCGCCCGGGAGTCGTCTCGACTCTTCGAGGAAGGCGTGTCGAGCCGCGAGAAGGGCGACGAGTTCGTGCGGGTCACGGTCGTTCTCGCGACGGTCCTGCTCCTGACCGCGCTCTCCCAGCGGTTCCGGATCCGGGCGCCGCGGGTCGGCCTTCTCGGCGTGGCCTTCGCGATGCTCCTGGTGGCGATCTACTGGGTCGTCACCTTCCCGCGGGCCTGAGCGCGCGACGAGGATGCTCCCGGCGCCGCTCCTCGAAGCGCTGCGAAGGTTCCTCCGAGGCAGGAGGCCGCCCTCCGACTGGATGGGCCCGGATCCCGCGAGCGAGGCCGCGGCCCGGGCGGCGGCGATCCCTCTCGACAATCGCCACGAGGTCCTCGTCCTGCCGCCGGCGCACCCCGACGACGAGGCCGCCCTCCGACGACTCGCGGCGGAAGGGCACCGCGTCTTCGCCGTCTCGCCGCCCGACGCCACGTTCGAGCGGCTCGACGCCCTGCGCCGCGAGCACGCGTTCGGCGCCACGCTGGTTCTCGCTCGAGATCCGTCCTGGCGTCCCCTGGCCGAGCGTCTGCGCACCGAGCAAAACTGGCCGGGCGTGGAGAGCCTTTCCGCGCCTTCCGCCGAAGCCTTCCCCCTGCTGTCGGTCGTCATCGTCACGTACGGCAACCGCGACCTCAACCGGCTCTGTCTCGACAGCCTCCTGGCCCGCACCGAGTGGCCGAACCTCGAGGTCCTCGTGGTCGACAACGGCTCGACCGACGGAACGCGCGAGCTCCTCGAGGCCGCCGCGGCCGGGGACGCGCGGGTCCGGCCGATCCTCCTCGACGAAAACCGCGGCTATCCGGCCGGCGTCAACGCGGGCCTCGCCGAGGCGCGCGGGAGCTCTCTCGTCCTCCTCAACAACGACACGGTCGTCACCCGGGGCTGGGCCACCGCTCTGCTCCGGCACCTCGCCCGCGATCCCGGCCTCGGGCTGATCGGCCCGGTGACGAACGCGATCTCGAACGAGGCGAAGGTGGAGGTGGCCTACCGCGACCTCGAGGCGCTTCCCGGCTGGGCCTCGGCGTGGACGCGAGCGCACGACGACGAGACGTTCCCGATCTCGTCGCTGGCGTTTTTCTGCGTGGCGATGCCGCGCCTGGTCTACGAGAAGGTGGGGCCGCTCGACGAACGCTTCGGTCAGGGGATGTTCGAGGACGGCGACTACAACCGCCGAGTGCGTGCCGCGGGTTACGACGTCCGCTGCGCCCGCGACAGCTTCGTGCATCACTGGCAGATGGCGTCCTTCCGCCGCCTCGGCCGGGAGAGAGTACCTGCGCCTCTTCGAGGAGAACCGGAAGAAGTTCGAGGAGAAGTGGCGTTTGCGCCTAGCCCGACGCCGGCCCATCCCACCTCCGCAGCGAGCCATTCCGTCGCGAGAGCGCCGCCGATCTCGTCGCCGTGCTCGAGGAGGAACTCTTCGTGATCGCCGTCGACCGTCTCGCGCCGACTCCCGGCGGCGAGACGGGCCCAGGCCGCCCCGTAACCGAGCTGGCTCCAGCGCGCGCACTCGAGGACGTGAACCGTTCCGTCGAAGCGACGCGGCCTGCCGGCGGCAAGGGAACCGAGATACGACGCCCGCCTCGCGAGAGCCTGACGGCGCCGCGCGTCGAGGGGCGGGGCGAGGCCCTGTGCTCCGGTTCGGGTGACGCGGCGGAGATACGCCAGCCGCCCGCGCCGCATGGCCCGCACGACCCCGGCGTGGTAACGGATTCGATCGCCGAAGTAGAGCAGCCTCGTCCAGAGCCGGTCCGCCCGCGGCGCGCGGGTGCGAATCCACGCGCGGGCGCGCCGGCCGAACCCCGGAAACGGCGTGTCGAGCAGCGCGAGAAGGGCCACGCGCTCTCCCTCCTCGCGGAGCCGGCGCGCCACCGCGAAGGCGAGGATGCCGCCCATGCAGTCGCCGACGAGCGCGTAGGGGCCCGGCGCCGCCGCGCGGACCTCGCGCACGCACTCGACCGCGAGCGCGTCGAGGGCCGGATGGGGCGCCGGCCCGGAACGCAGGGCGAAAAACGGCGCGTTCCCCCTCGTCACCCGGGCGAGACGTCGCGCCGCGAAGAGATCCTCGTCGTCGCCGCCGCCTCCGGGAATCACGAAGACGGGCCTCCCCTCGCCCTCGCTCAGGCGCACCAGCCTTCCGGCGGAAACGGCGCCCCCGGCGTCGAGTGCGGCGAGCGCCGCCGGCGTCGGGTGCTCCAGCAGGTCCGCCGCCGCGAGCTCGCGTCCCGACCGCTCCGAGAGGACGGCGAGCAGCTCGACCGCCGAGAGAGAATCGCCGCCGAGCTCGAAGAAGTCGTCGTCGGCCCCGACGCGGTCGAGGCCGAGCACGAGCGCGAAGGCGTCCGCCACGAGGGCCTCGCTCGCGCCCGAAGGCTCGCGAAACGGGACCTCGAGCTCGGGCCGCGCCGTTCCCGGCTGCGGCAGCGCGGCGCGGTCCAGCTTCCCCGTCGCCGTGCGCGGCAGCGCCTCGACTCGGACGAACGTCGCCGGCACCATCGAGGCCGGCAACCTCCGCGCCAGTGCCCGGCGGAGCGTCCCGACGCCCGGTCCGCCGGCGACCCACGCGATCAGCCGCACGCCTCCGACGGAAGGGCGGCCGTCCACCGCGGCCTCGCGGACTCCGGGAACCTCGAGGAGCGCCGCCTCGACCTCGCTCGCCTCGACCCGATGTCCGCGGATCTTCAGCCGCGCGTCGCGGCGGCCGAGATGCAGAAGGCAGCCGTCGGGAAGCATCCGGCCGAAGTCGCCGGTTCGGTACAGCCGCGCGTCCGGCCGTCCGGGGACGGGAAGGAAGGTCGCGGCCGTCCGCTCGGGATCCTTCCAGTAGCCGATCGGAAGCGTCCGGGCGATGACGCCGATCTCTCCCTCATCCTCGCCGTTCGGCGCCCCGTCCTCGCCGAGCAGCACGACCTCCGTCTCGTCGACGGCGTAACCGAGCGGCGTTCCGCCCGGCCAGGGCGTGTCGTGCCCCGCGAACCACTGGCGAATCACGTTCATCTCCGTCGACCCGAGCCCGACGTGGAAGACGCAGCTTCGCGGAAGGCGGCGGCGGTAGAGGTCGAAGTCCGACGTGAGGACGGCTTCCCCGCCCAGCTTGACGATCCGCAGCTTCGAGAGATCGGCGCGGCCGTCGAGAGTCGTGGACAGGCTCCGGAAGACGCTCGGAACCGAGTGGTACACCGTGATCGCCTCGCGCTCGAGGAACTCGGGCAATCGCCGCAGGCCGTCGCCGGAGAGGTCGAACGGGCAGACGGACGCGCCGGTCAGGAGCGCGCCGTAGATGTCCGAGACCGACGCGCCGAAGCTCGGCGAGGACAGCAGCGTGATCCGATCCTCCGGCCCGAGCGAAAGGCCCTGCGCGAGCTTCCACACGTTGTGCAGGACGTTGCGGTGGCTCTGCATCACGCCCTTCGGCCGGCCCGTCGAGCCCGAGGTGAAGAGGACGTACGCGAGGTCTCCGGCCGAGACTGGCGGAAGGGCATTCGACGGCGTAGCGGAACCGGAGGCGGAGGCCGGCGTGGCCAGAAGCTCCTCCAGCGCGAGCACCGCGACTCCGTGCGGAGCGAGGGCCCGCGCCCGTTCGAGCGAGGAGGTTTCGGCCACGACCGCCGCGGCCTCGAGGTCGAGGAGGATCGGCGAGATTCGCGCGTCCGGAAGCGCCGGGTCGAGCGGAACGTAGAAACGCCCGGCGGACAGGGTCCCGAGCATCCCGGCGAAGAGCGGCGAGCCGGCACGAGCGAACAGCGCGACCGGCGCGGTCGGCTTCGCGCCGGCCAGCCGACTCGCCAGGCCCGCGGCGGCCGCGTCCGCGCGGCCCTCGAGCTCGGCGTAAGTGACCACCCGGCCCGCCTCGCGCACGGCCGGACGATTCGGGTGCGCGCGCGCGACCCGCCGGAAGCGCTCGGGGATCGAGCCCTCGATCTCGCCCTTAGGAAAGGGGGTCGTCATAGCTCGCCTGGAGCCTCGAGTAGAACTCGACGTCCCCCGGCCCGCGCTCCGGCGGCCCCACTCCGGACGCCTTCCAGCCTCCGAAGGGAGCCTCGGCGTCGGCATCCGCCGTCGAGGCGTTCCACTTCAGAGTGCCGGCCTCGGCGGCGCTCCGAAAGGCTTCGCGCCACGGCCCCGGGCCGGAAAAGAGCGCCGCGACGAGCCCGTGACGGACGCCGTTCGCGAGCCGGAGCGCCTCATCGAAGTCCGAGGCGCTCTCGAGAACGAGCACCGGCCCGAAGGTCTCCTCCTGGACGATCGCGCTCTCGTGCGGCGCGTCCAGGACGATCGTCGGCGGATACCAGACTCCGGGTCGGCTCGGCGAGAGTGTGTGCGGAACCCGAAGGCGGGCTCCCGCAGCGGCGGCCCCCGCGACGGCGGCGGCCACACGGTCGCGAGCTTCTTCCGAGACGAGAGGGCCGACCCGCGTCCCCGGATCGAACGGATCTCCCCAGGGGAGCGTCGCCGTGGCGGCCGACAGAAGCTCGAGGAACTCGTCGAAGAGGGAGCCTTGCACGATCGCGCGCCGGTTGGCCGTGCAGCGCTGACCCGCGAAGGAAAAAGCTCCCTGCGCGAGGAGGCTCGCCGCGCGGGGAAGATCCGCGCCCTCCCAGACGATCGCCGCGTTGTTGCCGCCGAGCTCCGCCTGCAGCGGAATGCGGCGGCGCGCACTGACCTCCTGCGCCGCCCACCCGGCGGACGAGGAGCCGGAGACCGTCACCGCGTCCACGCCCGGATCGCTCATCACCGCCATCGCCGCGCGCCCGTCGCCCGGGACGAGCGAAACGACGCCCTCGGGCAACCGGGCGTCGCGCGCCACATCGAGCGAGCGTTCGGCGAGACGGGTCGCGGCGGGAGCGGGCTTCCAGACGACCGTGTTGCCGAGAGCGAGCGCCGGACCGATCTTGCCCCAGGGGATGGCGAAGGGGTTGTTCCAGGGAGTCACCACCGCCACGACGCCAAGCGGCACGCGCCGGAACGAAGACTCGGCCCCGGCCCGAGCCGGCTCCGGCAGCCTCAGCGCCGCGGCGCGTCGAAGCAGCTGCGCCGTCCGCCGCACCTCCGCCTCGCCGAGGGACACGGGCTTCCCGACCTCGCCCGCGAGCGCCCGCGCCAGCGCAGGGGCCTCGGCCTCCAGGCGCTCCGCGAGGGCGGTCAGAGGACGCGCTCGCTCCTCGGGCGAAGCCGCCCGCCAGCCCGCTCCGGCCCGCCGCGCCGCCGCCGAGGCTCGCGCCGCCTCGGCGACGAATCTCCCGGGATCCGGAAGAGCACCGCCGCCGGAGCTGACCCGGACGAGGATCTCGTCGACCGCGGCAAAGCGCGCGGCCCGGCCTTCGAGGTACCGGCGCGTGACCGCCGCATGGAGAGGATCGTCGCTTCCAACGGCATCCTGGGCGACCCAGACCGCCAGGCCGTGGGCATAGGCGTCGAGGACGGTGGCCCGGACGCAGCCGTGCAGATGCACGCCCGCGATGAGGAGCGTGTCGGCGCCGGCCAGGGCGGCGGGAAGCTCGGGCGCGGAAAAGGCGGAAAAGAACGTCTTCGAAACGACAGCCTCCCCCGGGCGCGGCGCGAGCTCGCTCGGCGGAGCGTGCCCCGGCGTGCCGCGAACACACCGGCGGACACCACGCGTTTTCCAGTGCGGCATCCGATCGTCGGCCTCCGGATCGATCGAGGTCACGACGTGCACTACGCGGATCCCGCGCTCCCGCGCCCCCGACAGCAGGCGCGCCGCGTTGCGGACGACGTCCGCCGACGGAGGCTCGAGCCCCGCCGCGCCGAGAAAGTCGTTCTGCAGATCGACGAAGAGGGCGAGCGGTCTCATCTCCCCGTCGCGGCGGGTGGTTCGCCGCCCGGCCGGGCCCGGCGCTCGACTTCCGCGGCGATGCGCTGCCCGAGCTCGGCCGTGCCGACGATGGTCGCGCCCGGCTCGGCGATGTCGAACGTCCGGAATCCGAGCCGCAGGGTTTCCTCCACGGCGGCCTCGATCCAGGCGGCCTCCCGGGCGAGACCGAAGCTCTCACGGAGCATCATGGCCGTCGACGCAATCTGGCCGATCGGGTTGGCCTTCCCCTGGCCCGCGAGATCCAGGGCCGAACCGTGGTTCGTCTGATACACGGCGGCCCCGCTCTCGGCGAAGTTGCCCGAGAACGACATCCCGCGCGAGGCCAGCAGCACGGCCCCGACGTCGGCGAGGACGTCGCCGAAGAGGTTGGGGGCCGCGAGAACGTCGAAAGAGAGCGGATCGGCGACGAGCCGGTAGGCGGCGAGGTCGATGTCCACGAAGGAGGGAGCGACGCCGGCCCGCGAGGCCGCCTCGTTTCCGATGTCGCGCCAGAGCGCGCTCACCGCCGGGATCCCGCCCTCCTTCACCACGACGGCGAGCTTGCCCCGGCGCTGCGCCGCCAGGCTCGCCGCCGCGTCGAGCAGCCGGCGCACCTGGACCTCCGAGTATCGGAAGGCGTGCTCGCAGACCCGGCCGTCCTGCTCGTGCGTCGTCTCGCGCCAGTCGCCCTGGTAGACGCCGCCGACGTTCTCCCGCACGATGAGGATGTCGACGCCCTCGACGCACCGGGACTTCAGCCGCCCCGCTTCGAGGAGGCACCCCATCGGCTTCAACGGCGAGATCTTGCAGAAGAGATCGAACCGGCGCCGGAGGTCATAGACGAACCGTCCGCCTCCCGGACCGCAGAGCAGGACGCCGTCCTCGTCGAAGAGACCCGCGCAGAAGGCGGCGACTTCCTCGGTGAGCGCCCGTCCCGTCATCAGCTCGGCGTCGCGGCCGATGGCGCCGCCCTGCCGGATCTCGAAGTCGGACCCGCCGGCCGAACGCGCCGCCTCCAGGACCTCGAGGGCCGCGCCCATGACGTCCGGGCCGATCCCCTCGCCCCGCAGGACGCCGATCAGGCCGCGGGCCTGCGCCGGCCTGCCGTTTCTTCCGCGGCAGACCGCATCGCTCCAGCGTGGATGCACGCCTCGTTCCTGGCCCGACTCGACGGACAAATTCGACCTCTCGGTTTTCGGGAGTTTACCGAAGTCTTAAGAACAGGTGGTTGCGAGGTTCTCGGCCATATCGCGTGCTAGGCTCGAATCGTGCGACGCATCGGCGGCGTGGTCCTGGCGCTTCAGCTGGCCGCGGGCCTCCTGCTCCCCCTCTGCGCTTTCGCAAGACCGGCCTCGACCGCGATCATGGCCTGCTGCATGATGCACGGCCGCTGCGACTGCGGCCACTCCGACGCGAGCTTCGCCCGCTGTACCGGGCAGGACGTCCTGCAGGTCGCCGCCGTTCCCCCGGCGATGCCGCCGGCGGCCGCGGGGCGGCTCATGCCGATTGTCCCGGGAGCTCTGCTCGCCTCTCGCGACGTCGATCTCTCGAACCTCTTCGACTCGGTCCCTCCGACTCCCCCTCCCCGCTCAGCCGCCTAGCGGCACCTGCGGAGCTTCCGCGTCGCCCTCGAAGGCGCGGATGCCTTCTCTTACATGGAGGGGTTCTCATGGATTCTCGATTGCGCGGGTTCCGGCACTGGCTGGCGCTCGCGATGTTCCTGGTGGCTGCGCTCGCGGCCGCGCAGGCGTCTCTCACGGCATCCCTCTCGGGCCGCGCGCTCGATTCCGCGGGGCGGCCGCTCCCGGGTGTCACGCGTCGAGCTCGCGGGGCCCGTCGCGCGCTCCACGCCGACGGACGGCGGAGGGGCGTTCGCGTTCGACGCCCTTCCGCCCGGCCGCTACACGCTCACGGTCACCACGCCCCTCGGCCGCGCGGAGGCCGCCGTCGACCTGACGGAGGGAGGGGACGTGGCCCGGGACCTCTCGCTGCCTCCACCCCGGATCAGCGAGGCCATCTCGGTCTCCGGAGTCGCGCCCGACGGCCTCGACGCCGTCCCGGGAGGCACGGCGGATGTCCCGCGCGCCGAGATCCTCGACACGAAGGCCAACAACTTCAAGGATGTCTTCGAGCTGACGCCGGGGGTCCTCGCCCAGCCGCGCTTCGGCGCCGACGAAAGTCAGTTCTCGATCCGCGGGTCGGGCCTGCGCAACAACTTCCACGTCCGCGGGGTGAACCTGTTCGTCAACGGGATCCCCTACCAGGACGCCGACGGCTTCTCGGATTTCGAGGCGCTGGAGTTCATGGCGGCGAGCCGCGTGGACGTCTGGAAGGGCGCGAACGCGCTGCGCTTCGGCGGAAACACCTCGGGAGGCGCGGTCAATCTCGTGACGCAGGATCCGACAGACGCCTCGTCGCTCCAGCTCCGCACACTCGGCGGCTCCTACGGCTACTACAAGGGCCAGCTGTCGTCGGGAGGCCGCCTCGGCAATGACGGCGCCGGTTACTACGGCAGCTTCTCGGGCCTGACGAGCCAGGGCTACCGGGAGCACAGCGAGCAGACGCGCGAGCGCCTCATGGGCAACCTGACGTTTCCGGTTTCCGACGACACCGACCTCGTCGTCGACGTCATGCAGGCGCACGTGACGGAGAAGCTTCCGGGCTCGTTGACCGCGGAGGAGATGGAGGCCGATCCTCGCCAGGCGGATCCCGCCAACGTTCTCTTCGACTGGGGACGCCGCTTCGACTACTTCCGGGGGGGAGTCCGCATGAACCATCGCTTCGGCGACGGCGGGACTCTTTCGGTGACGGGCTTCGGGAGTTATCGCAATATGGACCATCCGATTTTTCTCGTGATCGACCAGGACACGCGCAACTACGGCGGCGAGATCCGCTACGCACTCAATTCGACGTTCTTCGGCCGGCCCAACCGCCTCGTCGCGGGCTTCGTGCCGTTCTACGGGAACGCCGAGGAGCGCGACTACGTCAACGACGAGGGCGAGCGCGGATCGCTGGCCGACGCCTTCGGAACGACCGCGGGTAACCTCTATCTCTACCTCGAAGACCAGCTCGACCTGTCTTCCTCCGTAACCCTCGTTCTTGGCACCGGGGCCCAGCGCGCGACGCGTTCCTACGAGGATCGGTTCGCCGAGGACGGCGACCGCTCGGACGAGCGGACGTACGAGGCCATGACCCCGAAATTCGGCGTTCTCTGGGCGCCCGCCCCCGGAATCCAGGTCTTCGCCAACGTCAGCCGGAGCTACGAGGCGCCGCTGCTTCTGGAGCTCAAGAGCTACGGCTCGCCCGGCTTTCTGGCGCTCCAGGCCCAGGACACCTGGCAGTACGAGCTCGGAAGCCGCGGGAACCTCACCGAACGCTTCACGTGGGACGCATCTCTCTTCGATCTCGAGATCAAAAACGAGATCGTCAACATCAACGTGCAGCCGTTTCCCGACGCTCCCTTCACGATCCCCTCGTACCGCAACGTTCCCCGCACGCGCCATCGCGGCGCGGAGATCGGCGTCGGAGGCACGCTCGCGACCGGTCTCCTCGGCAGCGGCCGACTCTCCGGGCGCGCGGCGTACACGTACTCGGACTTCCGCTTCGTCGACGATGCGGTCTACGGCGACAACCTGCTTCCCGGCGCGCCGCGGCATCTGCTGCGGGCGCAACTCCGATTCGATGCGCCGGGCGGAGTCTGGATCGCCCCGGCGGTCGACGCCTCGCCCTCGCCCTACTTCGTCGACTCTGCCAACACCGCCTCGAATGCCCGCTACGTCGTCTGGAACCTCTCCGCGGGCTGGGACGGACCCGCCTTCGGCCTCTTTCTCCAGCTCACCAACCTCGGCGACACGGTCTATTCGGCGGCCGTTCAGGTCGACAACGACCTCGGCCGTTACTTCGAGCCGGCCGACGGACGATCGGTCGCTGGAGGCATCCGATGGCGCATGTGAGGCTCCCCTTCGTTCTCGCGCTCTTCGCGGCCGTCGTCGCGGGCGCGCACGAGAAGCACTCAACCGACGTCGTCGGTGTCCTCGGGCTCGATGTCTACGCCGCCTCCTCCGGTGACGTCGTGGATGCGCTCCTCGCCGTCCAGGAGCCGGGCGCAAAGGCGGTCGAGCTGCGGCACACCCGTTCGAGAGACGGCGGAGCGACGTGGAGCCGGCCGGCGCCGATCCTGCCCGGAAAGGCGAGCGTCTTCTCGCCGCGGCGCGGCGCGGAGCCCCAGATCGCCGCGTCCGGCGACCGGGTCGTCGTGATCTGGACCGAGCCCGGCACGAGCCCGTGGGGCTCGGGGCCGCTGGCGAGCGCGGTCTCGGCCGACGGCGGCAAGTCGTGGAAGAAGGCCGCGGGCCCCGCCGACGACGGCACGACGAAGGATCACGGTTTCGTCGACGTCGCGGCGGTCGGGCCCGGCGCGTTTCTCGCCGTCTGGCTCGACGGGCGCGACGGCGGCCAGGGCCTGCGGTCCGCCGCGTCGAAGGACGGCGGCGCGACCTGGGGACGGAACGTGGACGTCGAGCGCCGCACCTGCGAATGCTGCGCGAACCGGCTGCTCGTGCGCGACGGCCGCCGTCGACGTCATCTACCGCGGGCGGGACCCGCGCGACATGAACGTGGCGCGAACGACCGACGGCGGCTCTTCCTGGACCAGGCTCGGCGGCGTGGCGCGCTTCGGCTGGGAGTTCGACGGCTGCCCCGAAGTGGCCGGGGCTCTCGCCTCGACGGGCGCGAACGGACGTGAGCGTCTCCACGCCCTCGCGTGGACCGGCAAGGAGTCGGACGTCGGCGTGTGGGCCGTCGCGTCCGACGATCTAGGGCGCACCTGGACGCAGCCCGCCCGGATGGGTGACGCGAGCGCGAAACAGCTCGACCTGGCCGCGAGCGGTGGCTGCCTGACGGCCGTCTGGGACGAGTACCGAGCGGAGAAGAAGCGGCGCGTCGTCCTCGCGGCGACGTCCTGCGACGGCGCTCGAACGTGGACGACGCCCGCGGTGCTCTCGGATGCGGCCGCGGATGCGGCGACCCCGCTCGTGGTCGGGACGGCGCGCGGCGTGCTCGCCGCCTGGACGGAACGCGTGGGAACAGGCGCGGTCGGCTGGAGCTCACGCGTCCTCGCCTCGCCCGGAAAAACAGCCGCCCGCTGATATAAGTCGACGGATGAGCGGGACGGGCTCGAGCGTCTGGCTCGCCGCCGGGCTTCGCACGCCCTTCGCGCGCGTCGACGGCCCTCTCGCCGGCCGCGATGCGCTGACGCTCGCGGTTCCGGTCGTCCAGGCGATGGCTCGCCAGTCGTCCGGCCCGATCGACCTGGGCATCTGGGGGACGGTTGCGGTGAATCTCGCCTACAGCAACCTCGCGCGCGAGGTCTGGCTCGAGGCGAAGCTCGATCCCCACACGCCGACGTTCACGACGATCCTGCAGTGCTGCACGAGCATGGCGGCGGCGTTCCAGGCGGCGGCCTTCTCGGGCGCGCCCGCTCTCGACCTGGCGCTCGTCGGCGGCTCCGAGACGGCGAGCCGCGTCCAGATCGGTCTCTCGCCCGGACTTTTCCGTGGGCCTGCGCCGGGTCTTTCAAGCGCAAGACGGCAGCGAAAAAGGCTCGCGGCGCTACGGGCGCTCCGTCCGCGCGACATCCGCCTCTACGTCCCCGAGATCAAGAACCGCGCGACCGGCAAGAGCATGGGCGAGCACTGCGAGGAGATGGCGAAGGAGTGGAAGATCGGCCGGCGCGAGCAGGACGAGTACGCCCTCGAGAGCCACCGCCGGGCGATCGCGGCCCAGGAAGCCGGCTTCCCGCAGGACCTCGTCGCGGTGGACGGCCTGGAGCGCGACCAGTTCCCCCGGCGCGACACATCGCTCGAAAAGCTCTCTTCCCTCCTGCCCGCGTTCGATCGGGCGCAGGGCACGATCACGGCCGGCAACAGCTCTCCGCTGACGGACGGCGCCGCCGGCCTCTGGGTCGCGACGGAGACGGGGCTCGCGCGGCTGCCCTCGACGACGCCCCACGCCCGGCTCGTGGATTTCGAGATGGCCGCCGTCGACATCTTCCGCGAGGGCCTCCTCATGGCGCCCGGTCGTCGCGATCCCGCGGCTGCTCGCGCGCAACGGCCTGAAGTTCGAGGACGTCGCCCTCTGGGAGATCCACGAGGCCTTCGCCGCGCAGGTCCTCTGCAACGTGAAGGGCCTCGAGGACGCGGACTACGTTCGGGCGCGCGCAGGCGTCCCCCACACGTTCGGCCGTTTCCCGATCGAGCGCATCAATCCGAACGGAGGCAGCGTCGCGCTCGGCCATCCCTTCGCGGCGACCGGCGCGAGAATCCTCTCGCAGGCGGTGCGCGAGCTCTCGGCGATGCCGGCTGGGTCCCGCGCGATCGTCAGCGTGTGCGCCGACGGCGGGCTCGGCACGGTCGCGCTGCTCGAGCGATGACCGCCCGGTGATAGCCTGCGCCGGCAGGAGACTCCCATGACGAGACGCTCCGTGCTTCGCTCGATCGTCCTCGCGGCTGCGCTCGCCGCCGCTCCGAGGCTGGCCGCAGGAGAGTCGGCGGCGGAGATCGAGAAGATCGTCGCCCGCCTCGATACCGAATACCAGGCGGCGGTGAAGGCCAACGACGCGGCCACGATGGATCGAATCCTCGCCGACGACTTCGTGCTGATCACCGGGCGCGGCAAGGTCTTCACCAAGGCCGATCTGCTCGAGGACGCCCGGAAGAAAACGACGATCTACGAGAAGCAGGACGAGCTCGAGCAGAAGGTCCGCGTCTTCGGCGATCACACGGCGGTCGTCACGGCCCTTCTCTGGATCAAGGCCACCTCCGAGGGCAAGACGACCGACCGCAAGCTCTGGTTCAGCGATACGTACGTGAAGACGCCGAAGGGCTGGCGCTACGTTCTGGGCCAGGCCTCGATTGCCCTGCCCGACTCCCCGTAGGACCCGGCAACTTCCGCGAGACCACCCATGAGCCAGCGCTACGACGCGATCGTCATCGGAACGGGCCAGGCCGGACCTTCCCTGGCGGCGCGCCTCGCCGCCGCCGGCATGAAAGTCGCCATCCTCGAACGCGAAAGGTCGGCGGCACCTGCGTCAACACCGGCTGCATTCCGACGAAGACGCTCATCGCGAGCGCCGCCGTCGCGCGGGCCGCCCAGCGGGCCTCCGAGTTCGGGGTTTCCATCGGGGGCGCCGTGTCGGTCGACATGAAAAAGGTCAAGGCGCGCAAGGACGAGATCTCGGGAGGCACGAGCCGCGACAACGAGGAGTGGCTCCGCGGCCTCGAGAACCTGACGCTCGTTAAGGGCCACGCCCGCTTCGAGTCGCCGCGGGAGGTCCGGGTCGGCGACGACATCCTCTCGGCCGAGAAGATCTTCATCAACGTCGGCGGCCGCGCGGCGACGCCCTCCTCCATCCGCGGCCTCGGAGACGTCCCGTTCTGGACGAACTCCTCGATCATGGACGTCGACTTCGTTCCGCCGCACCTCGTCATCGTGGGTGGCAGCTACATCGGCCTCGAATTCGCGCAGATGTACCGGAGATTCGGAAGCGCCGTCACCATCGTCGAGATGTCCCCGCGCCTGATCGCCCGCGAGGATCCGGACGTGTCCGATGCGATCCGCGAAATCGTCGAACACGAGGGGATCACGGTCCGCACCAACGCGAAGTGCATCGCCCTCGAAAAGGGACCGCGGGGGTGCGCGCCGGGGTCGACTGCGAAGAGGGCTCACCCAAGGTCGACGGCTCGCATCTGCTGCTCGCCGTCGGCCGGCGGCCGAACACGGAAGACCTCGGCCTCGATAAGGCCGGGGTCAAGGTCGACCCTCGCGGTTACATCGTCGTCGACGACAGTCTTCGGACGAACGTGGAAGGGATCTGGGCGCTCGGCGACTGCAACGGCCGCGGCGCCTTCACGCACACCGCCTACAACGACTTCGAGATCGTGGCCGCGAACCTGCTGGACGGCGATCCGCGCCGGGTGACCGACCGCATCGAGACGTACGCGCTGTTCATCGACCCGCCGCTCGGCCGGGCCGGCATGACCGAGACCGCGGCGAAAGCGGCCGGGAAAAAAATTCTCGTCGGCAAGCGCCCGATGACCAAGGTCAAGCGGGCGGTGGAGAAGGGCGAGACGCAGGGGTTCATGAAGCTCGTCGTCGACGCCGATTCGAAGCGCATTCTCGGCGCGGCGATCCTCGGGACCGGCGGCGACGAGGTCATCCACACGATTCTCGACGTGATGTACGCCGGCGCCCCTTACACGCTCATCCAGCGCGCCATGCACATTCATCCGACCGTCTCGGAGCTGCTCCCGACGGTCCTCGGCGAGCTCCAGCCGGCCTGAGTCAGCGCAGCCGGGTCACCACCCAGAACGACACGGCGATCGCGATCGCGTCCTCGAGGAGGGCGATCGGCAGGTCCTTGCCGCCGCTGGCGCGCACGAGACGCCCGCGGAACTCGGCCCCGCCGAGCGTTCCCGCGACGGCTCCGAGCGCTCCCGCGATGAGCCCGCCCACGAGCCCTCCCGCCGTCGCGCCGATCGCCGCCCCGCAGAGCGCCCCCATCACGATCCGCGCGATGAACTGAGGCGGAACCTTGCGGCTCGCGCGTCTTCGGCAGCTTGTCGTTGATCAGCTCCGCGATCGCCAGAATGGTGAAGACCCAGGGGGTGACGGCGTGCCCCAGGAAGGCGAGCGGCGTCCCCTGCAGCTTGAGCCAGCCGAACCGCGCCGCCCAGCAGACGGCGGCCGCCGGCGTCAGCGCTCGAAGGCCCGCGGCGATCCCGATGAGAAATGCCAGAACGTAGAGCATCCGGGCCTCCTTCTCGTTGTGATCGGCGCGATCCTACAACGCTTGAGGTTGCGGCGACCTCAGGGCCGCCGCCGTCCGGAGGCTCGCTAGTTCAGGCGAGGAAGGTACGCCATGATCGTGACTCGCTTGATCGTCCCGCACTGGCACCGCCGGGACAGGACTTCGCCAACGCTCCCGCCGACCTCTTCCCGGTGGACCTCAGAACATCGGCCACAGGTCCACTCGAGCGACCGTATGGTGGAGCCAGCGAAGTCGTGCCAGAAACGGACGCAGCTCCCCATGTCCGACCACCCCTCGTGCACCGTCACGCGGCCGTGGTCCGGGCCGAGAGCACGGCGGATCGCGGCGACCTCGATGGCCGAGTGCAGGTCCCAGTGCGCGAGGCGTCCGCGCAGGGCGACATCCGTGAGGGCGCCGATCGTCTTCCCGGGCCGGGCTCCATTCGTGTCGTCGATCGTCAGGGAAACGAGCCCGGGCAGGTCGTCCACCCGCGGAAGACGGCTGAACGCGATGGAGAAAATCTGCTGCGTCTTCATGTGGGACATCCGTCTGCCTGCGGGTCGAGAAACGCGTCCGCGAAGTCCCGCGTCGCGATTCGGAGCTCTTCGGCGGCGGCCCGGCGGGCCGGCGAGCCCTCACCGCCTCGACCGCTGTCCGCAAGGTCCGGGTGCTCGAGCTCGAGGGCGAGGTCCTCCAGCCAGAGGACGACGAGCTCGGAAACCGAGGCGTCGAGCGCCGCTCCGTCCCCTCCGGCTCCGCGACGTGCTCCGAGGAGCCACTCGAGGTTGGCGTGCGGCGACGGGCTCAGCGAATCCGGGACCACCCACTCCTGGGCCTCGGCGTATCGGCCGCGCAGCCGCTCGACGATTCCCCGCCGGCGGGACTCCACGCCGCGGAGCGCCGACGCATCTTCCCAGCAACGCTCGCAGTTCCCCGCGCCTGCGCGACACCCCTGTCGATCTGCCGGCCGCAGGTCCTGCAGCTCGGACGATTCGGACCGTAGTCCATCGATGACCTTTCTCGCCGAAATGGCCGGCGACGGGCGTCACGATGGGATCGACAAGCCGTCGGAGGAGATGTCGGAGGCGATGATCGTATCACGCGCCGCCTCCGCTGCGGCCGCCTCGGCGCTCCAGCTCCGCGAGGCGCGTCTACTTCGCGTCGAACACGTACTCGTGCTGCGCGTCGCGCGTGACCAGGGTCTTCTTCGGTCCGGGCCCGACGACGAACTCGAAGCCCGAGATCCCCGGTGCCGTGGTGAGGAACGAGATCGTGCCGTCCGGGTTCTTCCGCGACGCCACCTCGCTCTTCCACTCGCCGAAGTCGAAGGTCGTCGCGCCGCCCGCGCGGCTCACCGCGATCCCGCCCAGGGCCGGGTTCGCATAGCGGGCGTGCGAGCTTCGCGCTCTCCGCGGGCATCCGCCGGCACCGTCAGGAGCTTCCGCTCCGCGGCCAGCTGCGCGAAAAACGTCTTTGCGGACGCGGCGACCTCGGCGTCGGCCTCGGACGTCCGTCGTAAAGGACCTCGAGCAGCTTGCGGCGAAACTGGCTGCGCAGGAGTCCAGCCGGGGTCCGCATTGGTCAGGATCACCGCGCCGACGTTCTGGCCGGGCAGCCAGATCATGTCGCTGTGGTAGCCGACCATGTCGCCGCCGTGGTGGACGACCGGGACGTCGAATTCGGTGTCGACCATCAGCCCCATGCCGTAGGTCTCGTCCTTGCCGATGGCAACCTGCGGGGCCCGACGCTCGAGCAGCGGCTCCTTCGGGATGTAGCGCCCGCCGTCCGGCAGAGCGCCGTTGGCCAGCTCCATCGAGACGTAGCGGAGCATGTCCGTCACGTTGCTCCACGCGGCGCCCGCCGGGCGCTGCGGAATGACCGAGTAGTTCAGCTCCATCACCGCGAGCGCGGGTTTGCCGTCGATGTCCGGCGCGTGCGGGGCGGCATGGTCGCCGGCGAGGGCGCGCGGGTAGTCGAAGGTCGTCGACTTCATCCCGAGCGGGTCGAACACCTGCGTCTGCATGGCGCGGTCGTAGGCGGCGCCGAGCTCCATGTCGGGATAGAGCACGTGCCCGCCGGTATAGCCGGCCGCGCTGGCCATCGGGTTCGAGTACTGGAACAGCTCGCCGAACTTGCTCGTCGGCTGCATGGTCCCGAGCGTCGCCATCGCTTTCTCGGGCGTGACGCCTTCGTACTCGAAGAGCCATTCGTAGTCCTGGCGCGGCAGGCCGGTGCAGGCGCAGATGAGCTGGCGAACGAGGACCTTCTTCGTCGTCTCGGCGTCGCCGAGCTTGAAGGACGGCAGGAGGCTCGTGACCGGCGTGTCCCAGGTCATGCGGCCTTCCGCGACGAGCTTCGCGAGCAGCAGCGTCGTCAGCGCCTTCGTGTTCGAGGCGATCATGAAGAGCGTGTCGCCGTCGACCTTGTTCGGCTTCCCGAGCTCGCGCACGCCGAAGCCGTCCGCGAAAACGACCTTGCCGTCCTGGACGATCCCGAGCGAGACGCCGGGGATGCGGAGCTCCTTCTGCCCCGTCTCGATGAACTTGCCGAGCTCGGCCAGCCGCGCCTGGTCCAGCTTGTTCGCCTTCTTCCCGGCAAAGGACTCGCGGTACGTACCCTTTCGGCAGGAGCCGATCGAAGATCAGCGCGACCTGTCCGCCACGTTTCTCGCCGACCGCCTGCGCCATGTCGTAGATGGCGACGGTCCAGCCGCCGCCGCCGAGCTTCGCGAACGCCAGCACGTCCCGCTTCTCGTTGGGCGAGGTCTGATACTCGTAGACCCGCTGCTTCGACCAGCCGTCCTTGTCGGGCTGGTCGTTGGCGACCTTGAGCGGCCACTTCGCGTCCGGCTTGTACGCCTTCCACGCCGCGGCGAGCGCCGCGTCGGCGTCCGCCGCCGTCACGTCCACCAGGGCGATCCACGAGTCTCCCTCCGGGGCCTCGAGGATCGTCGCGGGTCCCTTCACGCTCACCGTCCATTCCGCGGGCGCGATGAACGTGTTGCCTGCGACGGTCGATCTGCGGCGTGTCGGCGGCGAGCCGCTCGGTCAGGGCTGCGAGGGCGCCGCGGCCGGGGGCACGGCGGTGGGCGCGGGCGGAGCGGAAACGGCGAAGAGGGCAGCAAGGAGCGGACCGAATGCGGGTTTCATGCCGTGGACGATACAGCGGAAAGGCTCCGCATCTCCATGAGCCGGGGGAACGCGTCAGTTCCCGTCACGAGCGAGGAGAACGTGGCGTGAGTAGAAGTCGGGATTGCCTTCTCCGAAGGCCTCGACCCGGAACGGCGGCGGGAGGCGGCGCTCGACATGCTCGGCGACCAGGCGCCCGACGCTGTAGGGTTCTCGCACGATCGACAACCGCGTCGCGGCCGCGCCGTGTCGCGTACCCGCTCGAGCACGCGGCCTTTCCCGAGACCTGGTTCGCGAGGTAGACGACGTCGGCGCCGCCGTAGTCGAAGGTCGCCCCGTCGCCGCAATGGATCCGGATGCGCCGCTCGTTCATGGCCGCCACCGACGCTCCGGGCGATTGCGGCCGCACGGTCGTCCACGTCGAGGGCCACGATCTCGGGTACGGCCGTGGAGTCCCGCACGAGAAGCGCCGCCGCGGGGAAAGCTCCGCAACCGACCATGACGAACCGCCGACAGGAACCGAAGTCCGCGAGCCGGAGCACTTCCGGCACACGGTCGTAGGTGTGGCGCCCGAACTCGCTGCGGACCCGCTCGGAGGCCTGCGCTCCGGAGCTCCATTCCGCCGCGATCAGGCGCTCTGCTTCGCGGGCTTCGGCGAGACCCAGCGAGCGCCGCTGAAAGGGAGCGAGCGTTTCGGCCCACTCCGTCCCCCTCGTCCAGGAGAACATCGATCGCCGTCGAGGCGGGACCCGTGATCCAGGCCCACGCCTCGGCCCAGAGTGCCTCGAACGCCTCGTCGCATGGAGCGTCCTCGAGACGCTTGCGCCATCTCCCGATCGCTCCTTGGACTCGGACTCGATTCTCCGGCTCCGTCATGGCGTCTCCGGGGGTGGCCGGAGCTTCGCCGGAAGCGGTTTTCGCGACGGGCGCCCGGCGCACGGAGCGACTCGAGAGCGCGCCGCCATGCCCGGCCAAGGAACGCCCGCCGTCCGAAGACCCGGTCCATCGCCGCTCCGCGCCCCCTGACGCATCCGACTGCGCCACCCCAGAACGTAGTCGACTCGTCCGCACCACGTCGGTACGACCCTTCTCGATGGCGATCTCGCGCAAACGTTCGAGATGGCGGCGGTGCCAGGGCGTGTCGATGCGAAGAGCGCGGACGAGTCCGAGATCGAATGTGCCGGGAAACGTCGGACAGGCCGACAGGCCGACGACCGTGTCGAGGATCAGCATCGTCACGAAGGCATTTGTGGCAACGGCCACAGTTGCGCCCGTCGGTTCGATTTGAAGCAGACGCGCAGATGGCGCCGCACCAGCTCCGATTGGGCGATCGCTCGGACCTTGTCGGTGCGCGATCATGCGCAGCCCCGTCGTTACGAATCCGGAGCGTCCAGGAAGAGAGCAGAGAGTCCGTCAAGGGGTGGCTTCCCCAGGGAGCCAGATGCGGATAAAAGTTCGAGGCGGGGATCAGAGCCTTGCCGTAGCGATTTCCCAGGGCGAGCGGCATCGAAGCGAGCGCCGGACCGTGCGCCCACCGCCCCCAGTCGACGGTCTTGTTCCACCGCGTATCGAGCTCGCGCAGATTCGTGCGCATGTAAACGAGCGGACAGCCCAGGGTCTCGGCGACCGCCTCGAGCGAGCGCCGCGTGCGCGCAATCCCCTCGCAGGCGTCGAGGCGCAGGTCGAAGCCAGCCACGAAAAGGAACTCGTCGATCGGCCCGCGTTCGTCGCGCGCGTCCCCGTCACCGTGATCGAGGGCGGTGAAAAAGGAATCGACGCCGCCCGAGAGAAACCCGCAGGTCCGCCGAGGTGGAAGGCGAGCCGGAACCTCGGCCACCGGCCCCCGCAGCGGCACGATGCTGGTCTCGCCGAACCACGACCGCCACACGCGCAGGATCTCGCGCGCTCCGTCCAGGAGCGGACGATCGACCGGAAGTTCCCACTCGAGGGGCTCGCCCAGCGCGGCCGCCAGCGGCAGGAAGACCGCGAGCCACGGATTCCCATCGCGGGAGAGGTCTCCGGCGAGCGCGGCCGGGACCTCGTACCAGTACGCTCTCGACCTCGGCCGAGGAGTCGTACGTCACGGAGGCCGCCAGGCGGACGCGCTCGCGATCCGCTGCGACGGCCTCGATCATGCTGGCGCCGATCCGCACGCGGCCAGTGTAACGACCGGGCCGCAGCGAAAATCAGGCTTTTTCGATTTCTTTCGGATCGATAGGAAGGCTCCGCAATGGGCGCCCCGCGGCGGCGGAGAGGGCGTTGACGACGGCCGCGAGCGCTACGGGGTTGACGGCCTCGCCCATCCCGGTCGGAGGTGCCTCGCTCGGTACGAGGTGCGTTTCGACCCGCGGCATACCGCGCATCTTCAGGATCGGAAAGTCCTCGAAGCTCGATTGCTCGACGCGGCCCCGGCTCAGGGTGATCTCGCTCGATATGGCGGAGATTGCCCAGGCGATGCCGCCCTCGACCTGCGCCCGGACCCCGAGCGGGTTGACCGCGGTCCCGCAGTCCACGACGCAGACGGCGCGTTCCACCGTCCACGCGTCGGCCCCGCCGACTCGGACCTCGGCGACAACGACGGTGTGTGTCCCGGAATCATGCACGCCGCACGCGATTCCCCGCGTCCGTCCCCCGGGGAGAGGAGCCTTCCAGTCCGAAACGCGAGCGGCCAGCGCGACGGCACTCGCCAGCCGCGCGCGGTCCACGGGAGCTCCGTCTCGCCCACCCGGAAACGTCCCGCCCGCCTCGAGGAGCGCGAGTCGATACTCGAGAGGATCGACGCCGGCGGAACGCGCGAGCTCATCCAGAAAACACTCGGAGGCGTACACGTTCTGGTTGTGCTGCACCGCGCGCCAGAATCCGACGCGGACGGGCGCGCGCACCTCGACGAGCTCGGCGGAAATCGCGGGAACGTCGTAAGGAAGGTCGTAGGCGCCCCGGAGGTCCTTGCGGAGCTGTTCGCCGCTCTCGGGCCTGCGGCCGGAGCGCGCCGAGGAGGGCCCCGCGACGAGGTGGCGCCAGGCGACGAGCCGCCCGGCCGCGTCGAGACCGGCCGCCATGCGGTGGAGCGAAAGGGGATGGTAGTAGTCGTGCCGCATGTCGTCGCGCCGGGTCCAGATGACTTTCACGGGCGCGCCCGCCGCCTTCGAAGCCTGCACGGCGTCGCGCACGAAGTCCGACTGGCCCCGGCGGCCGAAACCGCCGCCGAGCAGCGTCACGTTCACCGTCACCGCCGAGGCCGGAAGCTTCAGGATGTCCGCGGCGAGCCGGCGCGCCGCGTCGGGACTCTGAGTCCCGGCCCAGATCTCGCAGCGATTGGCCCGGACGTCGGCGACCGCCGCCAGCGGCTCCATCGCGGCATGCGCCTGGAAGGGATAGAAGTACTCGGCCTCCAGACGCCGCGCGGCCGAGGAGAGCGCCACCTCCGCCTCGCCGCCGCGCCGTAGAGCGCGGCCGCCTCCCCGCGCCGCCGCTGCCCGAAGGTTCGCGAGCAAACCTTCCGACGATGCGGCGGCATGAGCGCCCTCCTCCCAGGCCACCGTCGGCTCAAGCGCGTCCCGGCCCGAGAAGGCGGCCCAGGTGTCGTCGCCGATGACGGCCAGACCCGAGGAAATCCGAGCGACCTGCCGGACGCCCGGCACCGACTCCGCGACGCGCGCGTCCCAGGAGACGGGCTTGCCGCCGCTGACCGGGCAGCGGAGCACGGAGGCGAACTTCATTCCGGGGATGCGGACGTCGGAAGCGAACACCGCGGAGCCCTCGACGATCGCCGGCAGATCCACGCGCGTCCGGTCCCGGCCGACGATTCGGAATTGCGAAGGAGGCTTCAGGGCCGGGTCCCGCGGGACTGGAAGCCTGGATGCATCTTCGACGAGCTCCCCGTACCCGAGGCTGCGTCCGGACGAGTCGTGACGAACGCGTCCGTTCTCGGCCCGGCAGGTCGCCGGCGACACGGACCAGCGCGCGGCCGCAGCGCCGATCAGCATCTCGCGAGCGGCCGCGCCGGCTTGCCGGAGAGGCAGCCAGAGGGTGCGGACGCTGCGGCTCCCGAAGGTGCTCAGATCTTCGAAATCGTCGCCCGGCCTGGCCTGGACGAGCGCGACAGCGTCGAGGTCGACCTCGAGCTCTTCGGCGAGGATCATCGGGAGGGCCGTGCGGACCCCCTGCCCCATCTCGGACTTGCCCACCGTCAACGTGATCGACCCGTCCTTGCCGATTCGGATCCAGACGTTGGGGCGAAACTCGCCGGTCCGGCCCGGTGGCTTTCGACCGCAGCGCACGCCCAGAGCCAGCCCGCCTGCGGCCAGAGCGCCGATCTTGAGGAAATGCCGACGGTTCGATGCCCCAAAACCGCGCGCCACGCCTCCATTAAACCTCGGTTCCGTTCGGAGTTTGTCGAACGAACCCGTGCCATACTCGGCGCCGGTCAGGGGGGACGCCATGGTCATCGCTTCCGGCCGCCACACCGCCGCGCTCGCCGCCGCCGTCCTCGTCACCTTGTCTTCGCCGTCCGCGCGCGCAGACACCCAATCCTCATCGCGGGCCGTGATCCGCGGAACGGGCTCGGACGTGACCATCGTCTACGAAGTCCCGAAGGCCGTCACGACGGAAGTCCGGGCCACCCTGACGGAAGATCCCCTCACCGCGGCGCTGCAGCGCAAGAGGAGCGGCGACGACGACGCGTCGATCATCACCTTCCTCCGACTCCATCAGGCCGACCTTCCGAACGTCATCGACGCCGATGTCGTCCGGGACTTTCGGCGGGCCGGGGCGGGCCAGCCCCTCATCGCGGTGCTCTCGACGTTTGCGGCGGTCGACATCGGAGAAACCGCCGAGGGCGGGCCGGTCCAGCAACTCCCCGCGAACACGGATGTCCCCTATCCCGGCGCCTATCCGGACCTGGTCGGGATGGGGTATCCCTTCTTTGGCAGCTACGGCGGCGGCTACTTCAGCGGGGGCGACTTCGCCCCGCGGTTCGGCCGGCACGGGAAACGCTCCGGCTTTCACTTCGGCAAGCCGTCCTTCCCGAAGGGCCACTCCCCGAAGGGACGTCCGTTTCCGACGCACGGAGGGCGCGGAGCGTCGAGGCCGCACCGGGTTCGCTAGGGCGAGCCGCCCCTCTCCGGGCGGTCGCGTACGGCAAGCGCATCCGGTTGAATCAATTCCGGCCGATCCTCGCGTAGCCGGGGTGAACACCGGGGCGCAGGTTCTGTTGCTCCGCGATCTTCTCGAGCAATTCCTGGAGGCGAGCCCGTTCGGCGTCGCTCAAGCCGGCACAGAGGTGCTCCTGATGTTCCCGGGCGACGCGGCCAATGGCCTCGAGTTCGGCGAGGCCTCGGCTGGTGAGACGGAGGGAATGCGCGCGGCGGTCGTTCGGGCGAGCCCGCCGCTCGAGTAGTCCGCGCCCGGCCAGACTGTCGAGGAGCAGAACGAGACGGCTCGGAAAGATCCCGAGGCGGTTTGCGAGCGCCCGCTGGGTCATCTCGGGTTCGCTGGCCAGGATTCTGAGGATTCCCGCGTCCGCCGGGGTCAAGCCGAGTGGGGACAGGCGTTTGGCGAAGCGTAGCGCCGCGTGCGCCCCGATCTGGGCGAGCAGGAAGGCGGTTCCGGGTCTCAAAGGCTTGCGCTTCATAGTTATTGACATTAACAGTTAACGACATTAACGTCAATGCCGCGGTCGACCGAATTTACCCGCGCGAGGCGTCGCGCCGACGCGCACACACGGAAAGGTGGAACATGAAACAGAACGCTCTCACGCCCGCCGCCACGGGCCGTCATGCCGCGCCGAACCCGGGAATCGTGGCCAGCGTCTTCACCGCTCTCTTCATCGCCGGTCTCGTCCCCGTGACCCTGCTCATGGGCGACACGCATTTCCCCGCGCCCTCCCAGGGCCCGGATGAGATCGTGGCGTACTTCCGGGAGCATTCCGCCAGGGTCGCGATCTGTGCGTTCTTCCAGTTCGGCTCCGCGATTCCCCTCGGCATCTACGCGGCGACCATGACGAGCCGTCTCCGCTTCCTTGGCGTGCGCGCCGCCGGCGTGGATATCGCCATGTTTGGAGGGTTCGCGGCTGCCCTCATGACCCTCGTATCGGCGCTCGGGCAATGGACCCTGGCTCGGCCCGGAATCGCCGCCGATGGCGCGCTCGCTCAGGCCCTTTACTTCTGGACTTTCGCGACGGGCGGCCCGGGGTACAGCGTGCCTCTCGGTCTTCTGCTGGCAGGAATCTCGGTGCCGGCGCTCCTCCTTCGCCTCCTCCCGAAGTGGGTATCCGTGATGGGACTCGTGCTCGCCGTGGTCGGGGAGCTGAGCGCGCTGAGCCTCGTCGTTCCCGGAGCGCTGTTTCTGATCCCGTTGACGCGCTTTCCGGGATTCGTATGGCTCATCGCCGCCGGGTTCACGCTGCCCGGTCGCCGGGCCGCGGTTTCGGCGAGCCCATCAGTGGCATCGTGAGGAGGGGTCGATCCCGTTCGGGACACCAGGCCCCGGGGGTTTCGCCAGGCTCCGCGCCGCCCTCCCGCTCCGCCCGCGCGGACGGAGCGGGAGGAGGCCCGATGAGACTTACTTGGGCGCCGTGGCCATCGCCTCCATCCGCCGCTCCATCTCCTCGGGAGACACGTCCTCGATGTGGGTGGCGACGAACCACTGATGACCGAAGGGATCGGTGACGCCGCCCATGCGGTCGCCCCAGAACTGGTCCTCTACGGGTCGCAGGACTTCGGCCCCGGCCTTGAGCGCTCCGGCGACCGTGGCGTCGACGTCCTCGACGTAGATCATCAAGGTGACGGGCGTGCCGCCCAGAGTCTTCGGGCTCTTTTGCTTCATTTCCTTCATCGCGTCGGAAAGCATCACGACCGAGTCGCCGATCTTGATCTCGGCGTGCCCGATCTTGTCCTCCGGCGCGGGCATTCGCATCAGCTCGGTCGCGCCGAAGGCTCTCTTGTAGAAGTCGATCGCCTTCGCCGCCCCGTCGACGCTGAGGTACGGCGTGACGGAGTGGTAGTTGTCGGGGATGGGTTTCACGTTTCCAGCCATTGGGTCTCCTTTCCGAGTCGAACGTCGCCTCGAAGCTTCTATCTTTATCAGCTAACGTCGAAGAAGGCTGGAAGTTATGGTGGCCTCACAGGTCCACCCACCTGGGACAGGACGTCACAGACACCGAAGGATCCCGAACTGTCTCCCGATCGTGAAGGGCTGGAATGACACGGTGAGGCTCTACCGACCCCGAGCGGAGATCCTGAACGGAAGCTGCGAGTTTCCCGAGGCGCGGCCCGCGAGCTGAGCGCGGCAGGCGTCGTCCGGGTCTCAGACTTTTTGACGAGCCTGCTAGAGCTCCAGAAACTCCTGCATCTGCTGCAATGCCTCGTCCAGCGCCAGCTGAAAGGCGCTGCCGCGTGGCCGCGGGCCGGCGAAGCCCAGCTCGTGCTGCAGCCGGCCATCGACCACCTTCAGATTGGCCCAGCCCAGTATTTGCTCGCCCCAGAGCATGGGCATCGCGTAATGGCCCATGCGGCGCTTGTGGGCCGGCACATAGGCCTCCAGCTTGTATTCCCAGCCCCAGAACAACTGGAAGCGCCGTCGGTCCCAGACCACGGGGTCGAAGGGCGCGAGGAAGCGCAGCCTGTCGTCGACCGGGTGCCGGGCGGCCACGGGCTTCTCGCCCTGCGGCCAGAACCACAGCAGGCCGTCGACCTGGGCATGGGCATAGCGGGATTTGGCGTGCTCCTGGACCTGCCGCGCCTCGGCGGCCAGGTGCGGCACTCCATAGCGCAGCAGTCCGCACAGATAGCCCAGGCTGGCCGCAGGCAGCGGCGCGTAGAGCTGCACCACCATGTCCAGCAACTGGCCGGCGCGCGCGAGCCGGGCCTCGGGGCTGTCGTCCTGCGGCGGGTGCTCGATCGCCTGGTAGACCCGGGTGCCGGCCTCGCGCCGCGCCACGCGCAGCAGCCCGCGATAGTGCAGGCCCTCCAGCAGATGCGTGCTGACATTCAGGTCGCCGCCCCAGCGCTTGATGCGGCCATGGTCGAAATGCGCCTGCACGTCCTTGGGGTGGGTGCGACCATGCTGGCGCACGAAGGCCAGCACCTCCTGGGCGCGCGCCTGCATCCTGGCGTCCCAGGCGCGCGGCGCCCCGCGCGGATGCAGCAGGGCCAGGGTCTCGCGAGGCAGGAAACCGTAGTTGACGAAGAAGGCCTCTTCGATCGCCAGGCGCGGGTAGCGGCGCTCCAGCTCGCCGGCGCGATAGTCCTTGACGCGCTGCGCGAGGATCAGATCCTGGGCGCGAGCGGGCGCCCGCATCGGGTCGGCCTGGACAAAGCCCAGGCGCGCAATGGCCCGCGGCAGGCTGGTGGCCTTGAAAAGGCTGCGCGCGATCGCGTAGCGGCGAAGCTGCCGGAGACTGGGGGCTTTGAGAGGGCTCACGCGTGGCGTCCGGCAGGCGCTCCGGGGTCTCATTCGTGCTCACCGCCCAAATACAACAGGCCGCAGCGCCTGAAGGGTTCGCGGAGTGATAAACGGACGAACCAGAAGTGGCGGGGCCGACGGGACTCGAACCCGCGACCTCCGGCGTGACAGGCCGGCGTTCTAACCAACTGAACTACGACCCCGCGGCAGGAACGGCGCATGATATCGGAATAAGGCGCCCAGTCAACCTGTTACAGCCAACCTTTGGTAACCTTGGTCCCCTTACCGAACCACAGGACCCAATGACCTTGTTCACTGAGCTTCGGAAGGTTTCCCGCGTGGCCCCGATGGCACTCTGGCTGGTCGGACCTCCGAGTCCCGCCCCCGCGCCTCCACCCGCTCCGCCGGCCGAGAGCGACTACACCGCGGCCTTCGACGGGACGCGCTTCAATCAGCCGGAGCCCGTCGTCCACAAGATGGGGTCCTGGGCGAAGCGGCACCGGACAACGAAGCGTGGTCCCTGGCCCGATTTCACCAACACTCCCCTCGGCTCGGCGCCCGCCGGGCGTGTCTGCGACGGTGAGATCGCGGTGACGTTCATCAACCACGCGACGCTCCTGATCCAAATGGACGGGGTCAACATCCTGACCGACCCGACCTGGGCCGCGCGCTCGGTGCCGACCGTGGGCGTGAAGCGGCGCCGTCCCGCCGGGATCCGCTTCGAGGATCTGCCGCGGATCGACGCCGTCGTTGTCTCGCACAATCACCACGACCACATGGACATCCCGTCGCTGCGCCGACTGTGGCAGCACTATCAGCCGCCCGTCTTCGTCGGAATGCGGAGCAGCGTCTTTCTCGAGGGCAAGGGCATCGGAGGAGGCCACGATCTCGACTGGTGGCAGTCCGCGGAGATCGCTCCGGGCATCACGGTCACGGCCGTTCCCGCCCGGCACCATTCCAATCGCAGCCTCTTCGACCGCAACACGATGCTCTGGTGCGGCTTCGTCGTGAGCGGGCCCTCGGGCTCGGTCTATTTCGCCGGGGACACCGGTTGGGGGCGCCACTTCGAAGAGATCGGAAAGCGCTTTCCGAACCTCAAGGTCGCGCTGCTTCCCATCGGCGGCTTCATGCCCGAGTGGTACCAGCGCATGCAGCACATCGGGCCGGTGGACGCGCTCGCGGCGATGCACGACCTCGGCGCCGAGACGATGATCCCGATGCACTTCGGCACGTTCCCCAACGGGGAAGAGGCCGAAGGGCAGGCGGTGTCGGTCCTCGTCGACGCCCTGGCCGGCAAGCGCGACCTGGACGGCCGCGTCGTGATTCTCGACAACGGACAGAGCTGGAGCTCGAGGCGCGAGACGCCGGAGCCGCACGCTCCGAGACCGTCCAGGCGCTGCATCCGGGATCCCCCAATCCCGGCTCCGAGTCGGCCCCCTAGCCCCTCACCACACTTCGCAGCGCTTCTCCTCGGCGCGCACCATCGCCGAGCCCGGCTTGCAGCCGAACGCCGCCGCGAACTCCGGCAGGTTGGAGACCGAGCCGATGACGCGGTACTTCCCGATCGGGTGCGGATCGCCCTGCGCCATGACTCGCGCGAGCTCCGGTCGGGTGGCGTCACCGCGGAACTGACCCCACGCGATGAAGAACTGCTGATCCGGCGTGAAGCCGTCGATCGTCGGCAGCGGCGGCTTGCCCTTTTGCGCGATCTGGAAGGCGCGATAGGCGATCCGGGCGCCGGCGAGGTCCCCGATCGACTCGCCGAGCCACGAGCCTCCCCTTTTGATTCACGCCGGGCTCCACCTCGTAGGCGTCGTACTGCTCGACGATGCACTGCGTCTTCGCCTGGAACTTCTTCAGGTCCTCCTCGCTCCACCAGTTCTTCAGGCGGCCCTGGGCGTCGTACTGCGCCCCCTGGTCGTCGAAGCCGTGGCTGATCTCGTGGCCGATCACGACGCCGATCGCGCCGTAGTTGACGGCGTCGTTCGCCTGGAGACTGAAGGCCGGCGGCTGGAGGATGCCGGCCGGAAAGACGATCTCGTTCAAGAGCGGGTTGTAGTACGCGTTGGAGGTCGGCGGCGTCATGCCCCACCGGCCGCGGTCCACGGGCTTGCCGATCGTGGCGATGTCGTCGTCGACGTTGAACTTCCGGGCGGCGACGACGTCGGCCCAGAAGGACGTCCGGGTGATCGGGCACGCGGCTGTAGTCCTTCCACTTTTCGGGGTAGCCGATCTTGGGATTGAACGTCGAGAGCTTCTCGAGGGCCTTCGCCTTCGTCTCGTCGGCTCATCCAGTCGAGGCCCTCGATCGTCTCCTTCATGGCGAGCCGGAGGTTCTGGACGAGCTCCTGCATGCGCGCCTTGGCCTCAGGCGGGAAGTACTTCGCCACGTACTTCTGGCCGAGGGCCTCGCCGAGGGCGCGGTCGGTCGACTCCGCGCAGCGCTTCCAGGCCGGCTTCATCTCCTTCTCGCCGCTCAGAAACGCACCATGGAACTCGTAGTCGGCCTTCACGAACGCGTCCGAGAGCGACGGCGCCGCCGAATCGAGGAGCTGCCAGGTCAGGTAGGTCCTCCAGTCGGCGACGGGCGCGGAGACGAGGAGCTTCTCGACCTCGGTCATGAACTTCGGCTCGTTGACGTTGACGTCCCCCCGCGGGAACCCCGCCGTCTTCGCGTAGCCGACGCCAGTCGAAGGCGGGGGTCAGCTTCTGGAGGGCGTCGAAGCCCATCTTGTGGTCGGTGGCCTTCGGGTTGCGCAGCGCCACGTTGTCGAGGCGCGCCTCGGCGAGCTTTTTCTCGAACGCGAAGACCGTCGCGGCCCCCGCCTTCGCGCGGGCCGGGTCCCAGCCCGCGAGCTCGAAGAGCTTCGCGACGTACTCCTGGTACTTCGCGCGCGCGTCCACGAAGCGCTGCTCCGTCTTGAAGTAGTAGTCGCGGTCGGGAAGCCCCAGGCCGCTCGCGTAGATCTGCGGCGATGACGTCGCTGGGGTTGTGGTTGTCGGACCCGCCCGCGACGCCGAAGGGCACGGAGATGCCGATGGCGTGGAGCCGGCCGATCTCGCGCACGACGTCGGTGGACGTCTTCATCGCGGCGATCTCGGCGAGAGCGGCCGCGAGCGGCTTGACGCCCGCGGCGTTACGGGCGGTCTCGTCCATGCAGGCCGCGTAGAAGTCCCCGACGAGCTGATCGATACTGCCCTTCGGTGAGTCTTTTTTCGCCGCGGTCTCCTCGAGGATCCCCTTCAGCTGCTCCTTGGACTCCTCCCCCGACTTCCACCGGCGGCTCCAGCGCGACATCGAGGCGGGGATCGGGTTGGCGGCGCGCCAGGCGCCGTTGGAGAACTCAAAGAAATCGGTACAGGCGTCGGCGCTCCGGTCGATGTCGGAGAGCTCGATGCCCCTGAGCGCCTCCTCCGCAAACGCGGAAGCGGACGAGGCCAGGAGCACGGCGAAAACGGCGGCGGCGCGCACACGTGTGACCATCAAACCCTCCGCTCGCATTCTACGAACAGGCGGCGGAGGGGTTTCCGGGCCGACAGGCCTACGTCCAGGGCTCGTCGAGCGACGGACCGTAGACCGAGGGCACTCTCCCGTCCGCCATGCGCAGATACACGGTGAACTGCCCGCGATGGTGAATCTGGTCGAGGACCATGGTCCAGAGGACCTGTTGGAGCGGCAGGTCGGCGACCTGGCCAGGCGCGGTGAAGAACTTGACCGGCCGGTCCAGCGCGTCGTCGGAGAGCCCGGCGAGAAGGTCTCGCGTCCTGGCGTAGCCCTCTTCGAACGCGGTCAGGGCCCCGTCGAATGATTCCGGCGCCGGCGGAAACTCCGGGGGCTTGGAAAAGTCGAACCCCGTCGTCATCGCCGTCTGCATCGCGCCCTGTTCGATGACGAACGTCCAGACGAGCTCGCGAGCGTTCCGGCACTTCGCGTGGGGACGTAGTTCCCCTTTGTCCTTCGGGTATGCGCGCAAGACGCGCTTCGTTCGGTTGTGCTCTTCCTCGTAGACTTCGAGCAGTCGTTCCTTGGTGCTGCGCGTCGGCGAAATCGTGGCGGTTGAAGCGGTCGACATGGGAACCTCCTTAAAGGATGAGCTCCCCACTCTATCGCCGCGGCGCTTGTAATCCGAACGAAGTCCGGCGGCCTCCGGCGTGGGATACTGCGGGCTCGTCCTCTACCCGAAAGGACCCGGGCATGAACCCATCGAGCCCCCGACTGGATCGCGCGGCCCGTCTCGGGCTCGCCGCTATGGGGGTGGCGGTCCTCGTCATCGCGAACGATTTCACGGCGCTCTCTGTCGCGATCCCCTCCATCGAGAGCACCTTCCGCACCGACGTCACGACCGCGCAGTGGGTCATCAACGGATACGCCCTCGTCTTCGGCGTGGCGATCGTGACGGGCGGGCGTCTCGCCGACATGTTCGGGCGCCGCCGGGTCTTTTTCATCGGCTGCGTGCTCTTCGCCGCATTCTCGCTTCTCGGCGGAGTCGCGCCGAAGGTCGCCACCCTGCTCGGCGCGCGGGCCGTGATGGGGATCGGGGGCGCGCTGATGTGGCCCGCGATCATGGGGATGACCTATGCGCTGCTGCCCAAGGGCAAGGAAGGTCTGGCCGGTGGCCTCATTCTCGGCGCGGCGGGCTTCGGCAACGCCGTCGGTCCTCTGATCGGCGGCGCTGTTGACCGACACCGTCGGCTGGCGTTGGATCTTCTTCCTCAATCTGCCGATCGCGGCGTTCGCGATTCTGGTGACCTGGAAGGTCGTCGCCCCGGACGCCCCCTCCACCGCCGAGCGCCAGCTCGACTATCTCGGAGTCGCCACCCTGTCGATCGGTCTGCTCTCGCTCCTGCTCGCCCTCGATCAGGGCTCCGACGACGGCTGGACCCACCCGCGGATCCTGGCGCAGTTCGCCCTCTTCGCCGTGGCCTTTACGGCGTTCGTGTTCGTCGAGCGGCGCGCCGGGGCGAAGGCGCTCATTCCGCCCGACGTCCTGCAGAACCGGGCATTCTTCGCCGCGTGCATCACCGTCCTCCTGATGTCGGCCCTCTTCTTCGCCGCGCTTCTCTACGTGCCGCAGTTCATGATGAAGATTCTCAACTACTCGGCCATGAAGGCGGGCGCGGGCCTGCTTCCGATGATGGGCGTCTTCGCGGCGACCTCCTTCGCGGCGGGACCGCTCTACAGCCGGCTCGGCCCGAAGCGGATCGTCTGCGGCGGCGCCGCCTTCCTCGCCGCCGGCATGTACCTGCTGTCGCTCGTGGAAGCGAACTCGCCCTACGCCTCCCTCGTGCCGGGCATGGCCGTCCTCGGCGTCGGCATCGGCGTTTTCTACTCCTCGATCACGACCGCCGCGGTGACGGCCCTCGATCCCTCGCGCGCGAGCCTCGCGGGCGGCATCGTCTACATGTTCCAGATCGGCGGCGGCTCGATCGGTCTGGGCCTGAACACCGCCATCGTGGACTCGGCGGCCTCGCTCACCGTCGGCATCGGCAACGCGTTCCGCGTCGACGCGGCGCTCGCGGTCTGCGGCTTCCTCGTCGCGGCCCTGTTCGTCGGAGGCCAGGTCGATCTGCAGCGCCTCCGCGAGCTCCGGCACCACCACCGCGCGCACGCCTGAGCCACCCGGCGCAACCTGGACACCGTCCGCGCCGTAACCACCCTGAGCCGCGGGACTCCTCCTTGGCGGCTCCTGGGAGGAATATGAGAACCATCCTGGCCTGCGCGCTCGTGGCCGTCGCTCTTCCCGCTCTCGCCGCCGAGCCGGCACAGCCGATCCCCCTCGACGCGGCGCACTGGAAGCTCGGAGGCGACGCGAAGATCGAGACGTTCATGGGACGGCCCGCCCTTCGGATGTGCAACGCCGAGGTCCTGGCAAACGACGTCCAGTTTCTCGACGGCACGCTCGAGTTCGACCTCGCGGTTTCGACGCGGCGCAACTTCCCGATGGTCGGCCTCCGTCGTCAGGGCGAGGGCGAATACGAAGAGTTCTACTTCCGCACGCACAAGACCGAGCTGCCGGACGCCATCCAGTACGTCCCGGCGTGGCAGGGGGTCGGTGGCTGGCAGCTCTACCACGGCCCCGGATTCACGGCGAAGGCGACGTTCCCGCGCAACGAGTGGTTCCCGGTGCGGATCGTCCTGTCTGGGACGCGCGCCGCGGTCTTCGTCGGCAACGTCGCCGAGCCGCAGCTCGTCGTCGAGCGTCTCCGGCGCGAGCCCAAGTCCGGCGGCCTCGAGTTCGCGGACTCCTGTCCCGGCGTCTCGGTGCCCGACGGCGAGCGCGTCGCCGCGATCTCGAACGTCGTCCTCCGTCCCGGCCATGTTCCGTACGACTTCTCGAAGACGGCGATGCGGGAGAACGAGCCCTCGCCGGGAGTGGTCACCTCCTGGGAAATCTCCGAAACGTTCGTTCCCGGGAAGGGCCCCGTCCGGGCCCTCCCCGAAGACACGCTGCGCGGCAAGTGGCGGAAGGTGGAGGCCGAGCCCTCCGGCCTCGTCGTCTTCGAAAAGCATGTTCCTCGGCCCAAGGACGTCGACCGGCCGGCGATCCTGGCGCGGCTCGTGGTCGACTCGGCCTCCGCGCGGGTGCGCCAGTTCGACTTCGGCTACAGCGACGAGGTCACGGTCTTCTTGAACGGCCAGCCACTCTTCTCCGGCGACGCCCGCTACAGCCACGACAACCCGCGGCAGGAGGGCCTCATCGGCTTCTGGCAGGGAACGCTCTACCTGCCGCTGAAGAAAGGGCGAAACGAGCTCATCCTCTCCCTCGCCGAGGTCTTCGGCGGCTGGGGTGTGATGGGACGGCTCGAGGAGAGCCCGAGCGCGGCCGCGCAGCTGGCGCGAAGCGGAGCTCCGGCCGAGGACCTGGCCCGGGATTAGGGCGCACGGCCTCGGGAGCCGGAGCGAATAGAGCGGCGAGCCGCCTAGCGCCGGAGCTCGCGGCGGAGAGCCTCCACGAGCACGGCGAGCGCGGGAGGCGCCGGGGCCGCGTCGGTCCGGGTCGCGAGGCCGACGGGTAGTGCGATCACGAGATCGCTCAGAGTGCGCAGGACCGTTCCTTCCGGCGCGGGTGAGACGGCGGCCCGGGGAAGCATGGCGATACCGAGCTTCTGGCGAACGGCGGCCTTCAGCGACTCGGTGCTGCCGCTCTCGAAGGCCCAGCTCGGCCGGACGCCGTGCTCCAGGAGAGCAGTCTCGACGGCGTGACGGTACGAGCAACCCTGCTCAGTCAGCAAGAGCGCCTCGCCGTCGAGGTCCCCCGCCACGACCTTCCTGGCGCGGGCGAGTCGATGACCCTTCGGCACGAGCAGGGCGATTTCCTCGGAAAACAGAGGCTCGAAGCGAAGGCCCAGCTCGGCCGGCGGCGCGGAGCAGAGGCCCAGGTCGACGTCGCCGTCGGCGACGCCGCGGCTGACTCCCCCCGTTCCCGAAACATCCAGGCGCACGCGCAGAGCCGGCCGCTGGCGCTGCAGCTTTCCGAGCAGCGGCGTGACGCGCTGACTCGCCGCGGGCTCGATCGCGCCGATCCGGAGAAGTCCGCTCCGGCCGTCGCGCAGCTCCGCCATGCTCCGTTCGAGCGAGGCGACGGCATCGAGGATCGGCAGCGCGCGCTCCGCGAAGAGCTCGCCCGCGGGGGTCTGAGGGCGTCGGCGGCCGCGCCGATCGAAGAGCTCGAGTCCGAGCTCCGCCTCGAGCTCCTGGATGTGCAGGGTCACGGTGGGCTGCGCCAGCCGGAGCGACCGGGCGGCTTTGAGAAACGAGCCCTCGCGCAGAACGGCGCGGAACGTCAGGAAGTGGCGGAGCTCCATGCGATCACTTCACTGCTGATGATACTAAAGTCATATAAATTCATCATTGATAATATCATTCGTTCTCCCTAAGGTCCGGCGATGGGAGGCATTGCCATGATCCCGGACCTCCTCCGCGACGCCCGCCTCGCTCTCCGCGGCATCCGACGCCGGCCGGGCTTCGCCGCCGCCGTCATCGGCACCCTCGCCCTCGGTATCGGCGCCAACACCGCCCTCTTCACAGTCGTGCGCGCCGTGCTCCTGCGCCCCCTCCCGTACGCGCACGCGGAGAGGCTTGTCGCGATCCACTCGCTCGAGCCGGGCAGCGACAAGCAGCCTCTCCCGATCGCCGACTTTTTCGACATCATCGAGTCCAACCGGAGCTTCGAGGCCCTGCTCGCCTACGGAGCCTGGAGCGCGAACCTGACCGGCGTCGACGAGCCGGTATCGCTCCCCGCGCAGTGGGTCTCGCGCGGGTTCTTCGAGCAGATGGGAATTCGCGCGGCGCTCGGACGGACGCCACACCCCGAAGAGGAGCAGCCCGGGGCCCCGCGCGTCGTCCTGCTCGGAGACGGGTTGTGGCGGAGCCGATTCGGCGCGGACCCGTCCATCCTCGGAAAAGTCGTCCGGCTCAACAGCGAGCCGTACGAGGTCATCGGCGTCCTGCCTCCGGATTTCCTGTTCCTGACGGTCAACGCTCCCCAGCTCCTCGCGCCCCTCGTCCTCGAGACCGATCCGCGGCGCGCTCGGCGCGGCTCCGCGTTCATGCGGGTCGTCGGGCGACTTCGCCCCGGCGTCGGCCCGGAAGCCGCGAAGCAGGACCTCGACGCGATCGTCGCCCGTCTCCGCGCGGCGTACCCCGATACGAACGCCGGCCGCTCGGGAGTCCGGCTCCAGCCGCTCGCCGAGCTGGTCGTCGGAAACTACGGGCGGATGCTCCTCGTCCTCCAGGCGGCCGTCGGTCTCGTCCTCCTGATCGCGTGCACCAACCTCGCCAACCTGCTGATCGCCCGGCTCGCGAGCCGCCGCTCGGAGCTGGCCGTGCGCACGGCCCTCGGCGCCCGCCGGCGGGATCTCGCCCGGCAGCTTCTCACCGAGACGGGAGTTCTCGCGCTTCTCGGCGGATTGCTCGGCCTCGGACTCGCGTACGGCGGCGTGCGGCTGCTCCTGGCGTTCGGGCCGGCCGCGCTCCCACGCGCCGCCGAGGTCGGCATCGATGTCCCAGTGCTGCTCTTCGGCCTCGCCCTCTCGCTCGCCGCAGGGCTCGCGATCGGCCTGTTTCCGGCAATCCAGGGAAGCGGCCGGGGGGTGACTGAAGGGCTCGCCGGCCTCGGCCGGGGCAACACCGGCGGCCCCGGCCGCTCGCGGGCTCGCGCCGTCCTGGTCGCCGCGGAGGTCGGCCTGTCGCTCGTCCTCCTCGTGGGAGCGGGGCTCCTCCTCCGGACGCTGCACCGTCTCCAGCAGACGCACCCCGGCTTCCGGGCGGACCATCTGCTGAACGTCCGGCTCTCGCTACCCAAGACGCGCTACGGCACGCCGGACGCGATCGCCCGCTTCGCCGAGCAGGCCACGGCCCGCCTCGCGGCCCTGCCCGGAGTGGCCGCCGTCTCCGCGGCCTCGCTCAACCCGCTGACGCAGTGGAAGGCGACCATCGCCTTCCTGATCGAGGGCAGCTCGGACCAGGACCCGCGCAAGGCGCCGCTCGCCAACTTTCGCGCAGTCGCGCCGGAATACTTCGCGACGCTGGGGATCCCGCTTCTCGAGGGCCGCGATATCGGGCGGCAGGACACCTCCGACTCGGTTCACGTCGCCATCGTCAGCCGCACGCTCGCGCGGAGGCACTTTCCCGGGAAGAGCCCGATCGGGGCGCGTCTGCGCATCGACGATCAGGAACCGCTCCGAACCGTCGAGATCGTCGGGGTCGTCGGCGACGTGAAGTTCACGGGGCTCGACGCCGAAGGCGGCGCCGATGTCTACGTCCCGTATACGCAGGCGACCCAGCAGGCCGCGGTCTGGCTCGCCAACATCTTCTGCCTGGCCGTCCGGACGCACGGCGACCCGGCCCTCCTCGCCCCCGTGGTCCGGCGCGAGCTGCGCGCCCTCGATCCCGACGTCGCGGCTTCCTCCATGGGCCCGATGGAAGAGGCTATCGACGCCTCGCTCGCCGACCGCCGCTTCCAGACGGTTCTGCTCCAGATCTTCGGCGCGGCCGCGCTTCTGCTCGCCCTCGCCGGCATCTACGCCGTGACGGCCTTCTCGGTCGTCGAACGCACGCGTGAGATCGGCGTGCGACTCTCCCTCGGCTCCACGCGCGGCCGCATCCTGACGCTCATCGCGCGTCAATCGCTCCTGCCGGTGGCCGCGGGCCTCGTCGCGGGGACGGCCGCGGCGCTGGCGCTCGGACGGCTGATCTCGGGACTTCTCTACGGCGTCGCGGCCGGCGATCCTGCCACCCTGGCCGTCGCCGCGCTTTCACTCGCCGCCTTCGCCGCGGCCGCCTGCGTCATCCCGGCCGTGCGCGCGACCCGCATCGATCCCGTGCGGGCCCTGCGCGCGGATTGAACCGCCGGCTCGTCAGAAGCCTCGCCGGACCGCGTCTTCCAGACGCCGGTTCGCCCGGGTCACGAGCGTCCGGAGCTTCTCCCGACACACCTGCTGCTCTCCGATGGGAACTTCCCAGAACCCGCCGACGGCGGAGAACACCGCCTCGGCGAGCGACGGCTCGCCATCCTCGAGACCGCGTGTCCACTCCTCCCGGATCATGTCCCGCCGCGCCTCGCGCAGCGCCTCGAGTCGAGCGGCGCCGGTCGCCTGCAGGTGGAAGTGGAGGGTCGTCGTCCCCGCTTCGCGGTTCGTCTCCGGGGCGGCCTCGGTCAATGCGATTGGACTCCGGCGCGCCCGCCCCGCCGTCCCTCGAGCCCGCCACCCCGTCAGATCCATCGACTTCCTCCCGGCCGCCATCGGGTGCTCGTCTTCGATGCAGACGTACCGATTGGTGGTACGCGTCCGACGCTTTCAAGTTATGGACAGCGAAGCCGCGGCACCATTGGACTTTGGTCCAAGCGACGCGCGGGATCAAGCCTCACAAGTCGAGAGCCAGAAAAAGGGTGCCGGGGACAGGATTGAAAATGTAGGGCTCGATCGGCACAAAGCCCAGCGACCTGTACAGTTTCTGTGCCGAGGCCATCATGGGAAGCGTGTCGAGGCAGATTCGGGAATAACCCGCCTCACGCGCCTCCTGGCAGATGCGCTCGGCGAGCCGGCGGCCAAGCTGCTCGCCGCGAGCCTCCGGCCGCACATAGAGGCGCTTCATCTCGCAAGTCGCGGCGTCGATCGGCCGCAGCGCAACGCAGCCGACCGGCTCGTCCCCGCGCCAGGCCAACAGGAGACGCCCGCCGGGAGGCGAATACTTGCCGGGCAACGAGGTCAGCTCTTTGTCGAGTTCCTGAAAGTAGAGGTCCACGGCCAGGCTGTCGACGTACTCCTGAAAAAGGCCGCGAACCACCTCGAGGTCTTCCGGCCAGGCGGCAGGGCGAATGTCGATCATCGGCCCGCGCAAGTCTACCGGCCCCGGGCAACGGAATCCGGTGGGAGGTGAGGGGATCGAACCCGCGACCACCTGCGTGTAAAGACCGTCTTGTTCATCGTCGTTCCGTACCGATTCGTAACTTGCTGGGATGCTACCGATTCAATGGAAGGAGAAAACGGTAAGCCTCGGAAAGCATCGGGTCAAAAACGACAAAAGAACTCCTGGTGAACTCGCCCACAAGACAGGAAACGGCCCGCCGACCCCAGTTGGTTCCCACCGACTGCTTCGTTCGCCTCTCCGCTAGCATGGGCACGCCGTGACGGACCCCAACATCGCGAGCCCCGAGTTCAAAGCGAACCCGTACCCTTTCTACGCCCGCTTGCGCGCCGAAGCCCCCGTGTTTCGAGTCCGGTTGCCGGACAAGCAGCCTGCCTGGCTCGTCACCCGATACGACGACGTCGCAGGGGTTTTGAAAGACGAGCGCTTCGTCAAGGACAGAGGCAACGCCCTGACCCCGGAACAATCCCGCAAACAACCATGGGTCCCGGCTCTATTCAAGCCGCTGGCGCGAAACATGCTCGATGTCGATGCCCCGGACCACACGCGGTTGCGGGCCCTGGTTCACAAGGCATTCACGCCGCGCCTGATCGAGGAGATTCGTAATCGCATCCAGAGCCTGACGGACGATCTGATCGACGCCGCAGAGCGTCGGGGCCGAATGGATCTGATCCGTGACTACGCGCTACCCATACCCACAACGATCATCTCGGAGATGCTCGGCGTGCCCGTGTCGGACCGCCATAGATTCCATCACTGGTCGCAAGTCATCGTCGCGTCGGCTCCCTCCGGCTGGAGCATGCTGAGAGCCATCCCGAGCGCACTGGCGTTTCTCCGCTACATCCGAAGGCTCGTCAAGGCGCGAAGGGCGAGCCCTCGGGACGATCTCGTGACGGCTCTCGTTCACGCCGAAGAGGTCGGAGCACGGCTGGACGAAGATGAGTTGGTGTCGATGGTGTTCCTCCTGCTGATTGCGGGCCATGAAACCACCGTCAACTTGATCGGCAATGGGTCACTGGCGCTCCTGAACCACCCGGACCAGATGCGTCGTCTGCGCGACGATCCGAGCATCATCAAACCCGCCGTGGAAGAGCTACTCAGGTTCGACGGACCGCTGGCGACGGCGACCGAGCGATACGCCCGCGAAGACGTGGCGCTCGGCGGGACTACGATTCCTCGGGGAGCGTTGGTCTATGCCGTGCTGGGTTCCGCCAACAGGGACGAGCGCCAGTTCCCCGATCCCGACATCCTGGACCTGACCCGCGAACCGAATCGACATCTGGCATTCGGGCTGGGAATCCATTACTGCCTCGGTGCGCCGCTCGCCCGCCTCGAAGCGCAAATCGCGATCGGCAAGCTCCTACGTCGCCTGCCGAATCTCCGACTCGCGATCCCGCCAGGGGCGCTGCGCTGGCGGCGCGGGCTCGTTCTGCGTGGCCTCGCCGCGCTTCCCGTCACGTTCTCGTCGCCTCAGGCGTTGAGGCAGTAGGACGGTGACGTATGGTGGGAGGTGAGGGGATCGAACCCCCGACCACCTGCGTGTAAAACAGGCGCTCTACCGCTGAGCTAACCTCCCGGCGTCCCGCCGCTCTAGTCTACGGGCTCGCGGACGGGAGCGTGTCGAGGAAGCGCCAGAGCGCGGTCCAGGCCTGAGGGTCCTGGAAGAGGATCGAGGAGCCGTGCACGCCCGTCGGCGACGGGTAGCCCGCCTTCGGGCCCGGAGCCGCCGCGAGGATCTTCTCCATTCCACCCTCGGCCTCGTCGAATCCCCACACGATCCAGACCGGGGCGGTCACAGTCTTCGCCACCCGCTGCATGTGCTCGGGTTTCTCCTTGTCGTACTCGCCGGGCGAAAAGGCGACGACGGCGCGGACGCCCCGCGGCGCTTCGCCGGCACGCTCGAGCACCGCGTTCGCCGAAAACGACGAGCCCCAGAGAATCACACCGCCGCCGCACCCCTGCGCCGCGAGATAGCCCTGGGCGGCGGCCAGGTCCGCGCGCGCGCCCTGCAGGATCGCGGCGAAGGCCGGTCGGTCGCCTCCCTCCAGACGCGCGACCGAGCCGGCTCGGCGAGCCGTGGCGTTCCAGTCGCCCGCAAACTTGTCGCGCCGTCCCCAGCGCAGATCGACGGCAAGCGCGGCGTACCCTCGGCGGGCGAGCTCCGGACCGATCACCGCGTACTCCCCGCGGCTCGAGCCCGACTGGTGCGCCAGCAGGACGCACGCCTTCGTCGCCACGCCGGCCGGCGGGCGGTACATGGTGCCGTTGACGACGAGACCATCCGTGCTCGGGAACGACACTTCGCTCGAAGCAACGGTCGCGCGCGGCTTCGACGAAACGGGCTCGTAACGCGCGAATCCGGCGGGCAGAGCTGCGAGGACGGCCTCGCGTTCGCGCGCCGCGGCCGGATCGCCCAGAGTCTGCTTCATCCACAGTCCCACGAGTCGTGTGATCGCCTCGTAGCCGATGCGCGCTTCGGCGCCGCCCTTCGACCAGGGTTGGACCTTCGTCACGCCGTACAGGCCGGGCACCATGCCCTCGATGAGATTGAAGCTGCCGTGGGCGAGCGTCGGGAAGACGAGGCGTGCCGAGCCCGGCGGAAGGTTCGCGAGAGCCGCCGGAACCGGCCGCAACTCGCCGGATCGGTTGCGTTCCTGATCGACGAGGAGCACCGGCACATCGAGCGGGCCGTCCGGGATCGCCCCGACCGCGTCGGAGGGCGCATAGACCCAGGTGTCGAGGAGGTTCGTGCTCATCGCCACGACGCCGCGGATCCGCGGGTTCGAACGGTGCAAGCCGAAGACGGCCTCCCCGGCGTAGCTCCAGGTCACGAGAAGCGTGCGCTCGGCGTCGACTTCGGCACGATCCTGCACGGCCTGCATCGCCCCGCGGAGATCGCGGACCTGCTGGTCGAGCTCGACGGCTTTCTCGGCCGGCGTCTCGAGCTCGAAAGGCATCTTCCAGCGGGCGTCGCGCGGCCGCCCGAACGCCACGACGAACCCCTGGCTCGCGAGCCACTCGCACATGACGGCCTGGGCGGCGGCGCTCCCGTAGCGGCTGCCCCAGAGCACCAGGGGGAAGCGTCCGGACGCCGGGGGCGCGTCCCGGCGCGCGAGCATCGGCGCCATCAGAAGCTGGTCGACGAGCGCGGGGGCGAGAGCCTTCGGATCTCCGGTGACCGCGATGCTCAGCGTCGTCGCGAGGTCCGACGGCTGCACGGTCGTGGGCTCGCCCGGAGGCCCGGTGCTCTTCTCGCGAAGGTCCGGAGAAAGCGCGAAGTACTCGCCGAAGCGCATGGGATCGGCGGCGCTTCGGGCCGCGGGATACCACAGGGCGACCTCGAGCAGCCGCGGCGTCTCGCCCGGCCCGGCGGTCGCGGCGAGCGCCGAGACCACGCGGAATCCGACGGGCTGTGGGCCCGCCTTGAGGTCGCCGAAGAGAGGAAGCGCGGAGTCCCCGGCGGCAGCGGCGCCGCCGCCGAGAACAGCCCGACCGCGGCGGCACGAAACAGCGAACCTCGAAGCGAAGGCGAACATCCTTCGCCTCCATACGGACTCTTCGGCCCCGTGGTTATGCCAAGACCGCGCGCGCTTCTCGGATGATCGCGGCGACTGTCGAAATCTTGCTCGGAGCCTAGGGCTCGCCTTCGAAGACCATCCGCGTGACTTCGCTGACGAGATGGAGATCGCCGCGGACGTACTCCATCTTGTACGGGTACCGCGGCGGCTCGGCGCGCACCCATTGCCGCGAGGAAGACGATCCGTCGCTGGCCTCGAGCACGACCTCGAGCACCTCGCGCCGGCCGAGGCGGGTTTCCATGGTCGCGCGCTTCGGGACGTGGAGTTTCATCGTCGCGACGCGATGCGCCTCGTCCTTCGCCCACCGATCCACGACGGGAAACTCCGCCGTGTAGCCGACGCGGAGCGGCAGGGCGGCGACGAGCACCCGGACACCGGGCCCCTCCGGCATGGGGTTCTGGACCCGGACCTCGGTCTTCGATTTCTGATCGCCCTCGATCTTCTCGATCTCGACGCGGTCCCCCTCGAACTCGAGGCCGAGGAAGAATCCCTCCCGGCTCATGACGCTGCGCATCGGGACGAGAGTCTCCCGGTCCACGTCGTACATGTCGAAGGAGTCGCCGCCTTCCTCGGTCGGATCGGTGATCCCGGTGGACGACCCTCCAGACGGTCTTGCCCCGATGTAGTGGCCGGCAGAACCGTCTCGACCATCCAGCTCGGGCCGTCCTTCTCGCCGACCCCGATCTCCCACTCCAGGACGGCCGGCCGCACGTCCGCTGCCCGGAGGCGGACTGACGCGCGCATGCACGGAAGCCACCAGACCCGGCGAACGCCAAGGCATCCATAAGCTTTGTCCGAGCATCGGCGACCGCTCCGAACCGCGAATCGGCCCCGAGCTTCCCTTTCGCGGCACTCTCCTGAAGCTCGCGGCGCGAGTAGTCTCCCGACCGAAGGGAGGGAGGAGGCTCGCGCCGCGGGAGCCGGAGTGCAGCGAGGAGACCAGGCCCGCGGTCGAGCCCGCATCCGGACGAGCCGCGGCCGGTGCGCCGCAGGGCAGGTCTCCGAGCAAGCGAAGGCGACGGTCTAGATGGCGATCGACGCGAACCGCTCGATTTCGCCGACGGGCATCGGCCGGGCGAGCAGGAAGCCCTGGCCGTAGGGGACGCCCAGCGACTGGAGCACGCGGAGCTCTTCGCGCGTCTCGATGCCCTCGGCGATGACCTTCGTGTGCATCTTGCGCGCGAAGCTCATGAGAGCCTCGAGGAGATCCTGTTTCACCTGGCGCCGGTCGATCCCGCGCACGAAGACGTTGTCGAACTTGAGGTAGTCGGGCTCGATGTCGGCCAGCGAAGAGAGATTCGAGTACCCCGTGCCCACGTCGTCGACGGCGATGCGGAAGTTCTGCGACCGGAACTTCGAGAGGACCTCGCGGAAGAGGCCCTCGTAGACGGCGTACGTGCGCTCGGTGATCTCGAGGACGATGCGGTCGGGCTCGAGGCCCAGCGCCATGACCTGGTCCCGGAAGATCGGGCCCAGAAACTCCGGGTCCGAGGCCGCAGCCGGCGAGAGGTTCAGGAAAATCTGCCGCCGCGCGTGGCCTGCTGCGGCGGCCTCGAGCGAGCGCTGGCGGCAGACCCGCTCGAGCGGCACGAGGAGCTCCGTGCGCTCGGCCAGCGAGAAGAGCGTCTCGCCGCTTTCGAACTCGCTGCCGCGCGGTCCTCGCGACAGCGCCTCCATGCCGATCATGTTGCCGGTCGCGAGGTCGAAGACGGGCTGGAAGACCGGCTGGATGTCACGCCTCGAGATGACGTCCTGGAGCAGCTCGCCGCCCCGGATCTCCTGGCGGACCGTCTGGCGCGTGACCTTGTCGCGCGCGTCCTGGACCCCGCGGTAGATCAGCCGCTCGACGCGGTGCTTCGGGTCCTTCATGATGCGCGCCGCGCCCGACGAACGAGACGGAAGCGCGCCGAAACGTCGGCGCGCTCGGCGAGGTAGCCCCGGATCAGCTGGTCGAGCTCGGCGGCCTTCTGGCCGAGGCGGTCGGCCCTTCCATCATGGCGCTCCCTCGGGATTGACGAAGAGGATGATCTCGTCCGACCGCACGTTCGGCAGGCAGAAGGTGCCCTGCGGAACGATCCCGTCCGTCTGGAACGCCTTCAGGCGGCGCACGAAGTCGAGCAGCAGATCGTCATAAGCCTCCCAGCCCCAGACTTCCTCGACGTGTGCCCTCGGAGCTCGGCCGGAAAACCAGGACCGAGATGGAGCCCGTCGCCTCGAGCCAGTGGCGGAGGTCGTCGACGAGCACCGCGATCGTGGGAAGCCCGGTCTCCCGGTCGTAGAGCCGAGTGCGCTCCTTGAACCACTTGCCCCGAAGGGCGACGAGCTCGCTCTGCTTGGTATTGACCGTTTTCGTGCTCATGAGGCCGGTGCCCCATCAGGATAGCACTCCGCAGGCGCGCGGGAGCGTTTCCGGGAGGTCAGGAAGCCGACGTCACCGGCAGAGCACGGTCGTCGTGGAGCCGCGCGATGGACTCGTCGTTGCCCAGCACGACGACCACGTCGCCGTGCTCGAAGCGGTCCGGCGGCTCGGGCACGAAGCGGCGCTCCAAGCCGTCGCGACCCATCCGCTTCACGGCCAGGACCGACACGCCGTAGCGCGCCCGCAGGCCGGCCTCGGCCATCGTCATCCCGGCGAGCCGCGGAGGAAGGTCGATCTCGACGAGCCGGTGCTTTTCGGGAAGCTCGAGGAAATCGACCTCGCCTTCCTCGTCGCCCAGAGTGCGCACGGGGGTCACCAGACGGTTGCGCCGCAGGACCTCGCTGTCGAAGGCCGCAAGAAGGTCGCGCTGCGTCACGACGCCCAAAAACTTCCGGTCATTCGCCGACTGCACCACGGGCAGTTGGCCGACGTCGCGGAACCAGAGCTTCTCGTTGACCGACGTCAGCGGCTCGAGCGGCGTGACGAAGGGGATCTCGACCACGAGGTCCGCGGCGATCACCAGATTCGACAGCTCCCGCTCGGGGAAGGCCTCCTTGATGTCGTGGATGTCGACCACGCCGAGCAGTCTCCCCTCCTCGTCGCCGACGTAGAGGAAGAGGCTCCGGGAGTGCAGGAACGTCGAGACGATCTCGGGCAGAGGCGTCGTGCGCGCGATGAGTGTCACGTCGCGCCGCATGATGTCGCCGACCTTGAGCGTCGCGAGGGCCGTCGCCTCGGGTGTGGCCTCCCAGACGATGCCCGCCGAGCGCAGGCTCGCGACGTACATGGAATCCTTCTGGAGGGCCTTGGCCGAGGCCACGGCCAGGACCGAGACGACCATCATCGGCACGAGCACGGCGGTGTTCTGGGTCAGCTCGAAGACCATGATCACGGCGAGCAGCGGCGCGCGCGTCACGCCGGCCAGCATCCCGCCCATCCCGAGCAGCGCGTAGCCGCCGACCGGCGCCGACAGGTGCGGCAGGCCGCGTGCACGACCTTCGCGACGGCGCCTCCGATCGTCGCCCCGACGAGAAGCGACGGCGTGAAGACGCCGCCCACCCCGCCCGAGCCGATGGTCGAAGCCGTGGCCACAGTCTTCGCCACGCAGAGCAGCAGGAGGAAGAGCAGCGTCGGGTTGCCGTGGAGGATCCGGTCGGTCGCCTCGAAGCCGTTGCCGAAGACCTCGGGCATTCCGATGGCGATCGCGCCGACGATCGTGCCTCCGAGCGTCATCGTCGCCCAGACCGGCAGCTTCGAGGCCGCGAAGAGGCGCTTGCCGAGCGTGACCGCCCGGACGAAGCCGGCCGACGCGAAGCCTCCGAGCGCGCCGATGGCCATGAACGGCAGGAACTCGACGACGGACTCGACGCGAAAGGGCGCGACCTTGTAGACGGGCTCGTCGCCGAGGACCGACCGCACGACCAGCGTCGACACGACGGCCGCGACGACCGCCGGGCCGAAGAGCGTCATCGCGAACGATCCGACGACGACCTCGAGCACGAAGAGCGTCGCCGCGATCGGCGTGTTGTAGGCGCCGGCGACGCCGGCCGCCATGCCGCAGGCGGTGAGGATGCGGATGCGCTCGGGCGAGACTTTCCAGGTGCGCGCCAGCGCCGAGGCGCAGGCCGCGCCGATCTGGATGATCGGGCCCTCCCGTCCCTCCGAGCCGCCCGACGCGATGACGGCGATCGAAGAGACGCCGCGGGCGAGCGACGGCCGCAGGCGCACGGTCCGCCGGCCGAGCGAGACGACCTCGATCATGTGCGAGATGCCCGAGAGCGCCCGCTCGCCGAAGAAGAACCGCGCGACGAGGCCGCCGACGAGGCCTCCGGCCGCCGGCAGGACCACGCGGGCCCACAGAGGCAGCATCTCGGCGCCCCGGACGATGTCCTCGGAGCCCATGAGGATCCCCGTGAGCTTCGCGACCAGGAACCGGAAGACGATCGCGCCGAAGCCTCCGAGGAGGCCGGCCGCCGCCGCCAGGATCAGGAATTGAGTGTTGGGATCGCGCCAGAAAAAGCGGCCGAGGATCGCAGGCCGGGAGGGAGTCTCAGGCGGGCTCATTCTCCATCTTCGTACCGGTGGACCTCGCCCTCTTCGACCTCCTCTTCCCCTCCGAAGAAGAACGCGTGCGAGCAGTCGGTCCCGCAGAAGGTGTTGCCTCCCATGCGCTTCGCGCAGCCGTCGCAGACCGACTTGTGGCAGATCGGGCACCGCGGCAGGGCGTAGAGAAATTCCTGGTTGCAGATCCCACAGTGGTCGGAGAGACCCGCCATGGAAAGAGTATAGACCTCGGGTCCGGCTTTGCTATGATCCGCCGTCCTCTGCCCTGGCGGTGTAGCTCAGTTGGTCAGAGCAAGCGGCTCATATCCGCTGTGTCCGGGGTTCAAATCCCTGCACCGCCACCAACCTTGCACCCTATCCCCCGATCTCGACGTGTGAACTCTGCAAATCCGGGCTGGCTCCTGACTTCTTCCCTGCCCTGTTTCTCCCGATGGCCCTCGTCATCTCTTCGAGCCTCAGCCGTTCGAGGGAGGCGATCGGGAGCGACGTGAAGAGGCCCAGGCGGTGATAAATCTCGAGAGCGACTCTCTTCACGGCTTCTCGCTTCTCACTCTCTCCACCCTCGACTCCGTCCGGATCCTCTGACCCCCAATGCGCCACGATCGGCTGGCCGGGCCAGACCGGGCAGGATTCTCGCGCCTTGTCGCAAACCGTGATGACGAAATCGAACCGCACGTCCTTGAACTCCTCCCACGACTTGCTTCGCGCCCCGCTCGCGTCGATGTGGTAGGTGCCCCTGAGAAGATCGAGGACGTACGGATTGACTCGCCCCCGCGGGCTGGCGCCGGCGCTGTACGTCTCGAAATGCAACGGGTCCAGGCGCTTCAGGAAGTACTCGGCCAGGATGCTGCGGGCGGAGTTACCCGTGCAGAGAAAGAGGATCTTGAATCGCTTCGGCTCGGCGGCTTGGGTCATGTCCTCTCCTTCTGGGTGGAAGATCGAACGGGGGCGAGCCAACGCGCCACGACGACGAAAGCCGCCGTCCCGAGGGCCTGCCCGACGAGAAAACCCGGGACATCGGCCGGTCGGATGCCCGTGAACGTGTCCGTCACGGATCTGGCGAGCGTGACCGCGGGATTCGCGAACGACGTGGACGACGTGAACCAGTAGGCAGCCGCGATGTAGGCGCCGACGCCCGCGGCAACCTCAGCGACTCCGCGCCGCGAGAGAAAGATGACGGTGAGCAGCCCGAAGGTTGCGACGGACTCGGCGAGTACTTGCGCGAGCCCGGCCCTGGCCTTGGAGGAGATCGCGAACAGAGGTTCCCCGAACATCGCCTGCGCGATTCCGACACCCGCGAAGGCTCCAACAATCTGAGCCGCAACATACGGAGGCACTTCGCGCCAGCGCCGATCGCGCAGGATCGCGTCGGCCACCGTCACGACCGGATTGAACTGGGCGCCCGTGAAGCCGCCGAACGCGAGAATCAGGGCGAAGAGACCGGCTCCGGTGGCAATACTGTTCGCGAGCAAAGCCACGGCGGCATTGCCACCGGAGAGGCGCTCCCCCATGATCCCGGACCCCACGACGGTGGCGAGGAGCAGAGCGGTCCCCATCCCTCAGCCACCGCCCGCCGAGCGAGAGACGGCGAACCCTCGGGGGCAATCGCCTCCGAAGTCCGCTTATCCCCGTCTACTTCGCGCAGCACGCCGTGAGCTTTTCCCGGGCGACGTCTTCGATGTCCTCCAGCACGGTGTAGACCTCCCAACGGTTCCCGTCGGGATCGCTCAGCCAGAACTTGTCCTGCACCGCGTAGCAGCAGTCCTCTCGCTTCTCCTCTTCGGACACGACGCCCCGCGCCTTGAGGTCCGAGCGCCAACGTCGCACGTCCGCCGAGGATTCGACCCGGATGCCGAGGTGCGACAGCGGGCCTTTCCTCTCCGTTTCGAGACCGGGCTGCAAGGCGAGATGGATCTCCGGATCAGAGCTGACGAACTTCGCGTAGTCGGCCTTCAGCTTCTTCGGGTCGCCGAGGAAACCTCGATAGAACTCGACGGATTTCGAGAGATCAGAGACGTTCAGAGAGATGTGAACCGCAGACGCCATGACGAGCCTCCTTTTCGACTGTTCGTGAACTTTCGATATGTCGTCGTAATTTTTTTTAGACCGCCTTGGCGAGCATCTCGGGCACGCCCGCGATCCCCGCTTCGTTCCGCGAGTAGTAGATCCAGCGGCCGCGCTTCTCGGCGTTGACGAGTCCAGCCCGGCGGAGAAGGCCCATGTGATGGGAGACCGCGGCCTGAGAGAGACCCACCGCCTCTTCGATGTCGCAGGCACAGAGGCCCTTCTCGTCGCGAGCGATCAGGTCGCAGCAGGAACGGCCCTTCGATTTCAGGAGCTCGAGGATACGCAGCCGCGTCGGATCGGCGAGAGCCTTCAGGATGGGTACCAGATCCGCGCCGGCAGCCATAGATCGAAGAATATAGAACTATAGAATAGGCGTGTCAAGAACATTTTGAGTGGCAGCCAACTGCGGTCTGACCGGCACTCCAGGCAGATGCTCGATTGTGTGCTCGGGCCGCTGTCCACACATGGCAACTCTATGCCAAAGACCGGCCGAACTCTGTCGACCGCCGCTCCCTGAAAGCTCAATGCAATCAGCCAGGCTTCCAACTCTTCGATCGCCCTTGGAATCCTTTGGCACCGTTGCACGGCCCGGATGGGACCCATTTGGGAATTCTCCTAATGAATATTAATTGTTTTAGTGGAACAACGCGTCTTACTGCCTCGTTAGAGCTCAAATCGGTGGCGAGGCGCCTTGCTTGCGCAACTCAGCCCCCGTTTCCCGCAACCAATCGCTTGCGCGCTTCGTATTCAGCTCTTCATGACGTATTATACCGGGATCGGAGACGGCTGCGGCGCCGCCGCTCGAATGCCTTGAGTGGCGGGCTTAAAGACCTCTTATGGATGAGTGAGTCTTTTTAAAAAAAAAAAAAAAAAAAAAAAAAAAAAAAAAAAAAAAAAAAAAAAAAAAAAAAAAAAAAAAAAAAAAAAAAAAAAAAAAAAAAAAAAAAAAAAAAAAAAAAAAAAAATAATGGCGATATCCTCGATGCTTTCGGGGAATCGGCAGTGGCACGGTTCTTCGATGAAGTCTGCATCGGCAGGTCAAAAAATACTTATGTCTTCCCGTATTGCGTAAATAGTAGGAATAACGTTATCTTTTTTTTTAAAAAAAAAAAAAAAAAAAAAAAAAAAAAAAAAAAAAAAAAAAAAAAAAAAAAAAAAAAAAATAGCCCCTATTTCCGGCACAGCCCACAAATGCATATAATGGACTTCCGCGAAGTATTTACAGGTCTCTTTATGGGAAATTATCGACTTTTTTTTTTTTTTAAAAAAAAAAAAAAAAAAAAAAAAAAAAAAAAAAAAAAAAAAAAAAAAAAAAAAAAAAAAAAAAAAAAAAAAAAAAAAAAAAAAAAAAAAAAAAAAAAAAAAAAAAAAAAAAAAAAAAAAAAAAAAAAAAAAAAAAAAAAAAAAAAAAAAAAAAAAAAAAAAAAAAAAAAAAAAAAAAAAAAAAAAAAAAAAAAAAAAAAAAAAAAAAAAAAAAAAAAAAAAAAAAAAAAAAAAAAAAAAAAAAAAAAAAAAAAAAAAAAAAAAAAAAAAAAAAAAAAAAAAAAAAAAAAAAAAAAAAAAAAAAAAAAAAAAAAAAAAAAAAAAAAAAAAAAAAAAAAATCGCTCCGTCGGTTACATCGTAGATTGACGCAAGTTATCGCTGAAGTACCCCTAATTTCCCCGGAACGGTCTTTGCTGAGCCATGTTGCTTTCCTTGTTTTTTTTTTTTTTTTTTTTTTTTTTTTTTTTTTTTTTTTTTTTTTTTTTTTTTTTTTTTTTTTTTTTTTTTTTTTTTTTTTTTTTTTTTTTTTTTTTTTTTTTTTTTTTTTTTTTTTTTTTTTTTTTTTTTTTTTTTTTTTTTTTTTTTTTTTTTTTTTTTTTTTTTTTTTTTTTTTTTTTTTTTTTTTTTAAAAAAAAAAAAAAAAAAAAAAAAAAAAAAAAAAAAAAAAAATTTCATCGCGATGCATTATTGCCGCTTGATCCGCTCGATAGGGCTTCCTTTCGAACGGACGGTAGCTGCCTTTTTCTTCGGTCTCTTTTTTTTTATATTATTCGCCACTGGTTGGCGCATGATAACCGAGTTGACAACGTTTTTGTTTCTATTTTTCAAACGTAATACGTTTGTCTTTTATATCCTTTTCGATGATTCTTAATTTTCGCTTCGCTGCCCTTGGCCTTTTTTTTCGCTTTTTTAGCCGTCTTTTTTTTTTTTTTTAAAAAAAAAAAATTTTTTGCCCTCCGGAGCCTTCGGCCCGATTGGTAGAGATCTCTCGTTGAGCTCGTCCGTTTTCACTCTGTAGCTCGCCTGTTGATCGGCGCGCCCCCGATGTCGTAATGGCTCGCCCTTTTTGCGCCAGCCCCGAGCGTTCTTCGTGCTCTCATACCAGGCGACCATGATGTTCGCCGCCGGATTTATGAAGGTCCGTGTGAGCGATTGATCGCCCGTCGTGTGTCCTTTTTTTTTTTCCCCCCCCCCCCCCCTTTTTTTTTTTTTATCGAAAGCGCAAACGGTGGTTCGAGTTGCGCCTTGCGCGCAACTCAGCCACCGTTATCCCTTACTATTACGAAATCGCTGATCGCGTTCTTCGCCACTGTTCGAATCCGGGATACTGGATTGTGGCCTAGTATATCACGGATTTTCGCCGCCGTTTCGGTTTCCTGTTGCGGCGGCGCTTCTTTTATGGACCTCTTCGGATATCGAGTCTTTCGAGGCGCGATCCCTTTTTTTCACGACATTATTCCTTTTGGGGTATATAGGCGGCTTACGGTTTCCTCTGGAAGCTCTTGTTCATCTCGTTTTATTGCAGGTCCTTGTCCCTTCGGCGTTATGTAGGCGTATATTATCAGCCCCCTTTTTATTATTTATCTTTTATCCTGCACAGCCCACGTTCAGACTCTTCCGCAAAGTAATACTAGGTCCGGAAATCGACCATCGCCGCGCCGGTTTTTACGCTTGGCGTTTATAGGTTGAGTGGTCCTGCCATCCATTGTCAATCAGGGCTTCCTCGAATTCGGATTTTCACCTCGCTCTTTTTTTTTTTTTTTTTTTTTTTTTTTTTTTTTTTTTTTTTTTTTTTTTTTTTTTTTTTTTTTTTTTTTTTTTTTTTTTTTTTTTTTTTTTTTTTTTTTTTTTTTTTTTTTTTTTTTTTTTTTTTTTTTTTTTTTTTTTTTTTTTTTTTTTTTTTTTTTTTTTTTTTTTTTTTTTTTTTTTTTTTTTTTTTTTTTTTTTTTTTTTTTTTTTTTTTTTTTTTTTTTTTCCTCGCGTGGGCGGTAGCAGAAGGGAGGAGAGACGTGGATTATCGGTTCGGTGATTTCATGGTTTTTTATTGTTATTGACTTACTGATTTTTTTGTCGCGGTTAAACGTTTTTATCCTCAGTTTATTTTTGGCTTTTTTCTTCAACCGGATGCTCAATGTTGGCGATCGAGATCGCTATACGCGTGGTTGAAGAAGGCGTAAGGTGGAGTTTTTTATCGGCCGAAGCGGAAGTCAAATTGTATCACAATTTTTTTACAGCAGCCATATGCTTCTTGCGAGAACGAGCTATTGGAAATCTATCACGTGTGCTCGTTCGTGTGGTCGTTCCGCCGTCAACTCATGTCAACTTATGCCAAAGACTGCCAGAAGCTGTCGACTGCCAATTCTTCGGATCTCTAGCTATCAGCAAGGCTTCCTCGATGTCGCCCTTGAAATCCGTTGGCATCGTTGCTACACACCTCGTTGGCTTTCAAATCCCTGCACCGCCACCAAATTCCTCGCAAGATCGCGTCTCCTTCATCGTGAGGACTGACTTCGGGGCACCGTCTTCTCGTCCTTTTTGTACTTCCCCGTCTTCACCTCGACCTTGCCATCCTTGCCGTCCACGGCCACCAGGTGCAGGACGACGCCCTTGTACCGGAGCTTGTCTCTTTCGGCCTTGTCCGTGATCTTGGCATCGTCCTCGGGGTCTCTCAGGGGGATGGTCAGGCCCAGATTCGTGCCCTGCTTGAAGGAGTAGATGCCCATGACGTCGAAATTCAAGACGTTCGAGCTGACGCGGAAGACGTCCACATCCACCCGATAGCCGTCGACCTTGAATTCCCCCGCCAGCTCGCCAAACGCAATGTGCTTCGAGGTTTCTCTTCCCGAAGAGTAACTTCACGAAGAACTTCTTGCCGACCTCGATGAGTGGCTCGAAGTCCATCAGGGACCCGTTGACGATCTGATACTTCAGATTTCCTTTGAGCGAACCGCCGACCAGTTCGCCGCCCGAAGTCATCGAGCCGCTGAGTGACGCGTCCGCCGACAGATCGCCCGCAATGTTCTCGGGAGCTAAACGCGGTGATTCCGAAGTTGTTGAACGATCTCAGCAACCTCGGAATGTCGCAGCTGGTGATTTTGACCTTCGCCCCGAACACGTCGACATCGCCCTGAGGGGCGAGGTGGGCGTCGAACGCGAACTTCCCTCCGGCGGTCTCGATGCTGCCGTTTTTGACACTCACCCTGTTCTTGGCCAGCACGATCTGCGCCTTCGCATTTGTGGCCTCCAGGTGCTCGTAGATCGCCTTGTCGACCCGCATGTGGAGCACCATCTGGCACTTGTCGATCACCGACCAAAGCTGGCGCGTCGCCCCTTCCTTCGGTGCGCTCGCGACGGGTACCGCGCCCTTCCCGCTGATTTCCGTTCCAAGAAAGGTCTTCGCATTCAGAAAAGGGCTTCGCACCTTCAGGGCGACGACCATCTTCTCGGGGGCGTCGTAAAACAGGCTGAAGAAGTTCTCGACTTCTCCGTCGATCAGGAGCGTGCTCGGGCCGCTCGCATACCGGATGTTCCGGATCTTCAGCGCCTGTTCCGTGAACTCGAGATCGACGTCCGTTTTCAGCCTGAGGTTCTTGGGTTTGTAGAGCAGGTCGCCCTGGGTAACGCCGATCTCTCCCTTGAAGCGCGGCTGATGATTCTTCAGCTCGTCGAGAGCCACCTGAAATTCCAGGTTCACCTTCGCCTGACCGCCCGAGAACAGAATGAGCTGCTCGTCGATGAGCTCGTTGAGCTTCGGCAGGCCGAACTCCGTCTGGAATGTTCCGCTCGCGACCGGCTTCAAGAGGTTCACGAGCGTCGCGCCGGGGATCTGGAAGGGGATGCTTCCGTAGGCTCCCGTGAATCCGGTGAGGATCACCGCCGAGTTGGGATCGCCGTTCGGCTTGCCCGGGACGTAGTGGTTCGTGAACTCCGCATGGAACGAGACGTGCGTCACCAGGCCGTCCGGGATGCGGAGCTCGCTGTCCTTGACGTCGGCGTTGACCACGATCGCGGGGTCGCGCTTGTCGTTGAGGTCGCCATGGATGACACATCGCGCCTCGAGGGGTTTCGTGAAATCGAGCTGGTCGAGGATCCGCTGAACGTTCGGGGACAACAGGCGGGACGCGTCGAGCCACCGGATCTTCGTCCGGATGTCGAGCTCGAACAGCGCCGGTTTCTGGCCGATCGCGAAGCTGCCCTGGACCGCGAAAGAGTCGTTCCCGATCGCCAGGGAGTCCGTTTCGACCGTCAGACGGCGTGTCGATTTCGAAAAGGCGGTTTTCAGAACCCCGGCCAGCGGCTGATCCTTGATGAAGCTCCCGTTGATGCTGAGAAAGATCATGTTCCTGGCAAGGGCCTTCAGCCTCAGCCTCGTCCGCGGCCCGTCGGGCCCCCAATCGATGGGGGCACGAAGCGAGTCGATGACGAAGTGAAAGAGCTTCCCTTCACGGAGGTCTTCGGCCTTGAAGTCGACGCGACGCAGTTCGACGTCACGGATCAGGATCGCGGGGGCGCTACGGCCCGGTTCCGGTGCCGCGCCGGGGGGCCGGGGTTTTAAGATGTTGAAATTGGTGAGTCCGTCTGCGTTGGTGAACAGGTCGATGGTCGCGCCGTCGATCAGGATCGACTGCACGTCGATCTCGCGATGGAAAAGCCTCATGACGTTCAGGCCGACGCCGATTTCCTTCGCTTGCAGAAGCCGACGCGACGCCGGGAGGTTGTCCTTCAGCTCGACGTCGGTCAGGGTGAGCGTGAGAGTCGGAAAACCCGTCAGGAGCTGCAGGTCGATGCTGCCGATGCGCATCGTGCCGTTGATGTGCTCTGTGATGTACGCATTCAGGTCCGCGACGATGCGGGCCTTGTTGTGCTCGAAGTAGAACCTCACCCCGGCAAGAGCGAGGACCAGAAGCCCGAGCAGCCCACCGACGACGTAAAGCACCCTGGCGATGAGGGGCGTGGATCTCGCCTTCCGGGACGCGGGCGCGCGCAACTCAGTCCTCCATTTCTGCGTTTCGCGGTACCTCCGACGCCGGAGGCCACTCCGCGATGAGCGCGAACTATAGATCGACTAAGGGGCGGCTGAAGGCCGGCCCCCCTACCGCTTGCCGGCCAACGAGAAGAAGCGGTCAATTCGACCCGATCCCAAGGCACGGAGGTCGTCGCCCCGGCGCGGCGTATTTGATTCCTTTGCATCAGACGCCGCTCGAATCGCAATGGCAGCATGACCTCGTGGACGGTTCCGAATGACAGCGAAAGGCGGTCGATATGGTTGAGGTTCTCTCCCGGCCTCAGGCGAATGATGGCGTACGGACGGCAAACTTGCCTCCGTGGAAACGCATACAGGTCAAGTCTGCAGCTCCGATCCCTCCCCGCCCCAGTGCGAGCATCGCCAGATTGAAGGCGATCAGAGCCAAGATCGAGGCCTACGAAAGAGCCACCGCCGCCGGTAAGGCGCCTCTCGGCATGTCATAGACGGCGCGCCGGACAGGCGATCGGCGGGCCAGGAAGTGACGTTGCCGAGTCACCTGCGACGAGAGGCCTCGTAGCGGAACTCCAGGCTCGATCACGTAGCCGTCGCCTGGTTGACGGTGCACCGGCCGACCTTCTGGAACGGTCGAGATCCGTTCGCTACAGGTACCGCAACAGCACCAAATCCTTCCGGCGGGCTTTGACTGCCGCGTACCACCGGCACGGGAAGTAGAGCACCACCGCGCCCAGGATCCAGCACACGTAGACATCCAGCAAGCTCCCGCCAAACACCGGGGCCGGCGCGCCGAGGAACGTTTCGCCGCGCGACTGAAAGTACGGCGCCAGGGACATCCCATGTGCGGCGGTCACCGCCATGCCACACAGATGCGCCCAGACCCACTGGAGAAGGTAGAAAAACATCGGAACGCGGCCATAGGTGACGAAAGCGCGCGCGACCGGATTGGTCAAAGTGCGGCCCTCGAGATAGGAAAGAAGCAGCAGGCAAGGCGCGAGCGTGATCAGCAGATAGAGCAGCGACGGCGGATACTTCTGGACGTTCATCAAGCTGCCAATGGACTTCAAGAGCGTGTCCTGGGGATGCCAGGGCAGATTGTCGCCGTAAAGGTTGGGGATGCGGAGCGCCAGGAAAGCCAGGATCATCGCGACGCTCAGCAGCACGAGGGCGCGACGGCGTCGCTTGGTATCGAGAACCCACAAGTCGGCGAAGACGTAGCCCACGGCGATGACGCCAATCCACGGCAGGACCGGGTACTGCAACCGGACAACCGGAGAGGGGAAACCAAAGAGGGGAAAGAAACCGCTTTGATGGATCACCATCCACAGCTTGGCGAGCGCTGTGGGCTCAGGCAACGTCGGGTTGGACCAGACCGGCACCCGGATGCCATCCAGAAGGTTGTGTCCGCACACAATGAGAGCGCCGATCGCGAATATGGCGCGCTGGGGAAGGTGAACCAGTGCCGCCAGCACGACCATGGCGACGCCGATGGCCCAGATGACCTGCAAGTTCGCCAGGAAAACCAGGTTCGCATCGAAGTACACCACCAGGCGCACCACCGTCAACTCCATGAAGATGAGAAACAGCCCCCGCGTCCATAGAAAGCGGGAGAGCTCCGGAATCGGCGTGCCGCGTTGTCGCTGAAAGCCGGCACTCGCACCGGCGAGCAGCACGAAGCCGGGCGCACACAGATGCGTGATCCAGCGAGTGACATAGAGGAGAGGTGAGGTGGTGGCCAGGTTGAGTGGATCGCCCGTCATCCCCTCCCGATGCACCCAGTCGCGGACATGGTCGAGGAGCATGATGATCATGATCAACCCTCGATACAGATCCACGGATTCGAGACGTTGGGCGAACCGAGCAGGGCGGGCGGCGGTTTGTCGAACGGAGGCAGTGAGTATCGGGGCGGCTACGGTTGGATCGGGAGCGGAAGAAAGATTGGATTTGATGGTGTCCATGGTCCCTGTCATACGGGGGGATGGCGAAGGCTGGATTGGCGTCTCACACGCCGATCCTGCCTAGACCAGTTGAGGTGTCACTTCGGGAGGCCCTCGAGATAGCGAGTTGCCAATGTGCGCGCCCGGTATCGAGGCAACGCGCGGTCTTTCCGGAGAAACGCAATCGCCTCGTTGGATTTCTGGCACTCCGTTCTGGTTGACGGAAGCAATGGCAGCATCAGGGTCGCCCGAATCGTGCAGCTCCGCATTCTCACTTCCCTTGGCTGTGGTTCATTGCGCCTGACGTGCCGGGGTTCAACCCTGCATCGCTTCGGCTATCGGCGTCGCCTGCAGAAGGTACGGCCTCCTTTCGTTCTCGTCGGGTTTTTCAGCAGCTGCTAAGGCAGCCCATCGCCGACGCCGCCGAATGAGCGTGAGGTGAACGCGTTCAAGAGGAAGAGAAAGGAGCCAGGGAGAGCTCGGGGCGAGAGAGCCCCGAGATGCGGGAACGCTCGACTTCCATGGCCGGGGATCTCGCGCGGATGAAGACTGAGCTATTCTCCTCCCAGAAATCGATGAGTCTCTCCGCCGGGACAAGGCTCGGGCCTTACGAGATCCTCGCGCCCCTCGGAGCCGGGGGGATGGGAGAGGTCTTCCGCGCGCGGGACTCGAAGCTCGATCGCGAGGTGGCGGTCAAGGTTCTCCCCGCGCACCTGACCTCGAACCCGGATGCGCTGGCGCGGTTCGAGCGCGAGGCCAAGGCCGTCGCGGCGCTGTCGCACCCGAACATCCTGGCGATCTTCGATTTCGGGACCCACGACGGCGTGTCCTATGCCGTCACGGAGCTTCTCGAGGGGGAAACGCTGCGCGGAAAGCTCGATGGCTCGACGGTCACGCAGCGTCAGGCCGTCGACTGGTGCCTGCAAATCGCGAAGGGCCTCTCCGCCGCGCACAGCAAGGGCCTCGTACATCGCGACCTGAAGCCCGAAAACGTCTTCGTGTCCCGGGACGGCCACGTCAAGATCCTCGACTTCGGCCTCGCCAAGCGGGTCGATTCCGCGGAGAACAACCAGACGAACGCGCCCACGGGATCCGGCCACACCGAACCCGGAACCGTGATGGGCACGATGGGCTACATGTCGCCGGAGCAGGTCCGCGGCCTGCCGGTCGACCATCGCACCGACCTCTTCTCCTTCGGCGCGATCCTCTACGAGCTGCTCTCGGGTCGGAAGGCTTTCAAGCGCGACACGTCGAGCGACACGATCGCCGCGATCCTGAAAGAGGAGCCTCCCGAGCTCGTCCACTCAGGCCGCAACATCTCGCCTGCCTTGGACCACATCGTCCGGCACTGTCTGGAGAAGGATCGCGAGAACCGATTCCAATCGGCCAAGGACGTGGCCTTTGCGCTTTCGGAGGCGTCGAGCCCCACGACGACCCTCACGAGCGGCGTGCACGTCGTCCCGCCGCCTTCCACGAGCCGGGGGAAAGTCGCCTGGATCGCCGGAGGGCTGCTGGTGCTCCTCGCGGCCGCCGGAGTCTTCCTCTGGAAACGTCCCAAGCTCGGCTCGCCGTCCCCCGCTGCCACGGGCATCCGCCGCGTCGCGGTCCTTCCCTTCGAGAACCTGGGCGCGACCGAGGATGATTACTTCGCCGATGGGATCGCGGATGCGATCCGCGGCAAGCTCGCCGGCGTGCCGGGCCTCGAAGTCATCGCGCGCGGCAGCTCGAATCCCTACAAGAAGACGACGAAGACGCCGCAGGAGATCGCGCGCGAGCTCAACGTTCGCTATCTCCTGACGGCAACCGTCCGCTGGCAGAAGACGGGAGGGGGAGGCGCCCAGCGCGTCCAGGTCAGCCCCGAGCTCGTCGAGATCAAGGAGAGCGAAGCTCCCGCGACGAAGTGGCAACAGCCCTTCGATGCCTCGCTCACCGACGTCTTCCAGGTGCAGTCCGACATCGCGGCCAAGGTCGTCGACGCCCTCGGCGTCGCCCTCGCCGAGAAGCAGGAGAAGAGTCTGGCGGACGCGCCGACGACCAACGTCGCGGCCTACGACGCCTACCTCAAAGGCGACGACGCCACCGTGGTCATGGCACGCGCCGACCTTCCTTCGCTGCGCAAGGGCCTCGGATTCTACGAGCAGGCCGTGGCGCTCGACCCGAAGTTCACCGAGGCGTGGGCGCGCGTCTCGCAATGCCGCGGGCTGATCTACGCCAACGGTACGCCGGACCCGGCTCTCGAGGCCGGCTCGCTCGAGGCGGCGCGGAAGGCCATCGAGCTCGCTCCGGACAAAGCGGCCGGGTACCTTTCGCTGGGCACCTACTACCGGGTCGTCGTGTCGGATTTCGTTCGAGCGCTCGAGCAGTATCAAAAGGCCGAGAAGCTCTCCCCGGGGAACCCCGATGCGCTGCGCTCCATCGGGCGCGCCGAGATGCAGATGGGCCGCTGGCAGGACGCGATCAAGCACTACGACGAGGCCGAACGCCTCGATCCCAAGAACGCCATCAACGTCGGCAACGCTTCCCAGCCGCTGATGTACCTGCGCCGATGCGGCGAGGCGCGCGAGAAAATCGACCGCACCCTGGCCCTCGATCCGGCGAATATTCATCGGGTCCAGATCAAAGCGCAGACGTATCTGTGCGAAGGCGATGCGGCGGGCGCGCGAGCCGTCGTCGCTGAGGCGGTGCGGCGTGTCGGCGCCACCGAAACCGCCGCATTTCTCAGCGGTGTGGGCGGGGCCGACTGGCTGCTCGACGCCGAAACGTTCGCTCTGCTCCGCCGCCTGTCCCCGGCGGCCTACGACGGCGACGAAGCCACCTGGGCTCTGGCTCAAGCCTCGGCGAGCTGGCGGGCCGGAGACACTACGGCCGCGCGGGACTTCGCCGCGAAAGCCGTGCCGCTGGTGGAAGCCCAGGTCCGAAGCGCCCCCGAGGTTCCTGTGCTTCACATCGCCCTCGCCATGGCGCTCGCGTTGGCCGGCCGCCACGACGATGCGATTCGAGAAGCCCGCCGCGCGACCGAGCTCGAACCCGTCGAGAAGTCGCCCTGGTTCGGCATGGAACTGTTCTGGGGTATGGCGCATGTCTACATGCTCGTCGGTGAAGAGGACCAGGCCATCGCCACGATCGAACAGGCTTTGAAGAGGCCCTTCTACGCCACGCCGGCCTGGCTCGCGATCGATCCGACCTGGGATTCGCTCCGGCAGAACCCGCGGTTCCAGAAGCTCGTCGCGTCGGCGAAGAGCTAGAGCGGCTCCGACGCCGCCGACTCCTCAGCCGCCACCCTCACCTCCCGTGACCTGAGATCTCGCGAAGATCTCATGTTCGCCTCCGGACGCGGCCTCGCCTGTCGCGAGACAGTCGGCGCGAAGTCAGGAGGCGTCATGCACAAGCGTCAGGCAGCTCTCATCGCCGGTCTCACTCTCGCGCTGGCCAGCCCCGCCACGGCCGCCGATTGCACGACGGACACGACCCTGTGCCTGGAGGACGGCCGGTTCCGGGTCGAGGCGAGCTGGAAGAAGTCCGATGGCTCCTCGGGCATGGGGCATCCCGTGAACCTCGGCTCGGACTCGGGGTACTTCTGGTTCCGCGATCCCGACAACGTGGAGCTCGCCGTCAAGGCGCTCGATGGCTGCTCCGTGAACGGCCACGGGTGGTTCTTCGCGGGCGGCCTGACGAACCTGGAGGTCGCGATCTCCGTGACCGATACGGCCACGGGCGAGACGCGGCGCTACACGAATTCGTTGGGCGTGGCCTTCCATCCCATCACCGACACGAGCGCGTTCGGTTGTCCCCTCGGTCCCGCGATGTTCGGCCGCCATCCCGAGGAACCCCGCGACGACATCCTCTCCGCGCCCGCGTTCGCCGAACGCCGCACGGCCGCCTTGGGCTGCGAGTCGAGCGAATCCGTCCTCTGCATCGACGGCCGCTTTCAGATCGAGGCCTCCTGGGAGGCGGCCTCGGGTCGGACCGGCCCCGCCCACGCGGTTCCTTTGACGTCCCGCTCCGGCTATTTCTGGTTTTTCGATCCCGACAACGTCGAGGTCGTCGCCAAAACCCTCGACGCCTGCGGGATCGGCCGGGGACAGTGGTTCTTTGCGGCAGGCCTCACGACGGTCGGCGTGCAGCTGCGTGTCACCGACACGTTCACGGGAGACGTCCGCACCTACGACAAGACTCCCGGAGACGCGTTCCTTCCCATTCAGGACACGGCGGCCTTCGCCTTCTGCCCCACACCGACGCCAACCTCGACATCGACGCCGACGAGCACGCCGACGCTTACCCCCACCCGTACTCCGACGCCCACATTCACCCGAACGCCGACGGCCACGCGAACGAGCACGGCAACGTCAACGCCGACGCTCACCCCGACTCCCACGATCACGCCGACGCCAACTCCTGGGGCGGCGCTCGTCAGAGCCGTATGCCCCACGATGGAACCTCTCGACGCCGGTTCCCTTTCGTTCGGCTGCCGATTCCTCCCACAGACGATCCACATCCGAGTGGGCGAGTCGGTCCGTTGGACTCTCACCCCGCAACGTCGCGGGAATCACTCGACGACATCGGGCTCGCCGGGTGTTCCGAATGGCCTTTGGGACTCGGGGTTGGGCCCTCCAAGCTACGTGCGCACGTTCACACAGACCGGAACCTTTCCCTACTACTGCAGGCGCCACGGCGAGACGGGCCAAGTCGTCGTCGATCCATAGCGTGGGGTGGCGTCGTCGATCAGAGCAGGCATCATGTACAACCGTCCGCTAATCCTCATCGGCGGTCTCGCCCTCATCCTGGCCAGGCCGGTCGCGGCCGCCGATTGCACGACGGACAAAGCCCTTTGCCCGGAGAACGGCCGTTTCCGCGTCGAGCTGAGCGGGAAGGAGTCCGGGACTGCGAAGCCGGCTCGCACGCACACCCATAGTCCGGCGATCACGACGACGCCCCGAGGGGCGATCTGCACCTGCAGGATCCATGTCGACTCGGAATGCCAGTCCCGGAGATTCCTGCCAAACGAGATTCACTTCTCCGCGGGAGGGTCAGACCGTTGGAGATACTTCCTTGGCTTCAGCGACTCGATAACCTCGGGCCAGGGGGGTGTTCCGGATGGCCGTTGGGACTCCGGCGTCAGCAATTCGGGTGACACGCGCACGTTTCCGCGGGCCGGAACGTTCTACTACTTTTGCAGGGCCCACGGTGAGACGCGCGTCGTCGTCGTCAACCCGTGACGGTCGCGGCTCGCCGCAGTCCGGCCTGCCCTGGTATACGCTCCCGACGTGATCGACCAGCGTCAACCCGCTGGGCCTCACGCGTGGCCGGATCTGCCCCTCGCCGCCTGGAGCGACACCTGCGCGACGCTCCACCGCTGGCTGCAGATCGTCGGAAAGATCCGACACACGCTGGGTCCCGCACTCAACCACTCCTGGGGGGACACCCTTTACGTCACGGCGCGCGGCCTGACGACGTCGCCGATGCCCCTGGGAACCCGGATCTTCGAGATCCAGTTCGACTTCATCGACCACCGGCTCCTCATCGAGACCGGCGAAGGTCGGACGGCGGGATGGAGCTCCGGCCGCAGTCCGTCGCAGCGTTCTACTCGAAGCTCTTCGACGAGCTCGGCCAGCTCGGCGTCCAGGTCCGGATCCACTCCACGCCGAACGAGGTCGCCGATCCGATCCCGTTCGACCGCGACGAGACACACGCCTCCTATGACGCCGAGTACGCGAACCGGTTCTGGCGGCTCCTCGCGCAGGCGGATCGCGTCTTCAAAGCGTTCCGCGCGCGGTTCATCGGCAAGTGCAGCCCGGTCCACTTGTTCTGGGGCGCGCCCGACCTCGCGGTCACGCGGTTTTCCGGCCGAGTCGCTCCCCCTCATCCCGGCGGCGTGCCGAATTTGCCCGATCGCGTGACGCGCGACGCCTATTCGCACGAGGTCAGCAGCGCGGGCTACTGGCCGGGCGGCGGTCCGTTCGCACACCCCGCCTTCTACTCCTACGCCTATCCTGAGCCCGCGGGATTCGCGGAGGCGAAGGTCGCGCCGGATGCGGCTTTCTACAGCAAGGACCTCCGCGAATACCTTCTTCCCTATGACACCGTCCGCCTCTCGCCGACGCCGGACGAAACGCTTCTCGCATTCCTGCAGGCGACCTACGAAGCCGCGGCGAATCTCGGCGGTTGGGATCGCCGGGGCCTCGAACGGCAGGCCGCGCACGCCCCGTCGCGCTAGGCGGGTTTCGGATCACGCTTCGATGGCGTACTCGCTCTGCACCAGACCGCTCGCATAGGAGCGCGTCGCGACGTGGCGCAGCTTCACATCGGCGTCGAGCGCGCCGAAGAGCGGCCGTCCGCTGCCGATCAGGACCGGAACACGCGTGATGATGAGGCGCTGGATGAGCCCGGCGCGCAGGAAGCGCTGGATCGTGACTCCGCCGTCGATGTAGGCGTGCTTGACGCCCTGTGCTTCGAGCTTCGCCACGATCTCGCGCGGATCGCCGCTCATCTGCTCGACCACGCCGTCGCGAACCTTGGACAGATCGAGAGGCCGGCTGCTCAGGACGACGACGCGCTTGTCCACGTACGGCCACGTCGGAAACGCCAGCACCGTCTCGAACGTCCCGCGTCCGATGACCAGCGCGTCGACGCTCGCAAAGAAGGCCTCGTAACCGTGCTCCTCGGGGCTCTCGGGCAGGAAGTCGAATCGGCCGTCCTTGCGGGCGATGAAGCCGTCGACGCTCGTCCCGATGAAAACGGACGCGAGCATTGGCGCGCACTCCTTTGCCGGACAGTATATTGAGCAGGCCGTTTTCCGCGGACGACTGACGACATGCAAGACCCGACTCCCGATCCCGCAGCCTTCGCGATCGCGGCCGCCGAGCTGTCGCGCCTGGCCGGCTCCCCGCCCCGCGGCGGGACGGAGGTCCGGGTCCTTCGCGACGGCACCGAGGCCTTTCCGGCGATGCTCGAGGCGATCGCAGGCGCGAAGCTGCGTGTCCGTTTCGAGAATTTCATCTTCGCGGGTGACACGACCGGCATGCGGTTCGCCGACGCCCTCTCCGCCGCCGCGAAGCGGGGCGTGGACGTCCGCGTGCTCTACGACCCGATCGGGACCATGATGGTCCGCGGCGGGTCGATCGCGGACGTCCTCCGTCGCGACGGCGTCGAGACCCGGCCCTTCCGCCCGCTGTCGCCGTTCGCGCCGTGGAGCTGGCTGAGGCTGCGCCACCGCGACCACCGGAAGACTCTTACGGTCGACAGCGAGATCACTTTCGTCGGCGGTATCTGCATCAGCGACAACTGGTCGCCCTCCGAGAAGGGCGGCCGGGGGTGGCGCGACACGGCCATCCGCGCCCGGGGGTCGATCGCGCGCGACGTCGAACGGGCCTTCGAGAGGATGTGGGGTTCCGCCGCCCCGGGGCCAGCCCCCTCGCCCGATCCGGACGCGAGCCGTCCCGCGGTCGTGATCCTCGCGGAGGATCTGCCCGGCAGCGGCCGCGTGGCGTCGATCTACGAGTGGATGGCACGGTCCGCTCGGGAGACGCTGGAGATCACCGACGCCTACATGGTGGCGCCGCCGGCCGTGGTCGACGCCTTCGAGGCCGCTGCCCGGAGAGGAGTGTCCGTCCGCCTTCTTCTCCCGGGGCGGAACAACCATCCCGTGGCCGGCGCCGCGGCGCGATGGATCTACGAGCGCCTGCTCGACGCGGGGGCGCGCATCTTCGAGTGGGAAGGCGTCATGATCCACGCCAAGACGGCCGTCGCCGACGGCCAGATCGTGCTCGTCGGATCGAGCAACCTCGATCCTCTTGTCGATGCATCTCAACTTCGAGCTGAACCTCGCAGTCGCCGACCCCGCGGTCGGCGCCGAAATGCAGCGGATGTTCGAGCGAGACCTGACCGAGGCGCGTCCCGTTCTCCCGACGGCCTGGAGCCGCCGGCCGCTCTGGCAGAAGGCCGCCGAGCGCGGAGCGTCGCTCTTCGGAGGAAGACTCTGACGGACGCTTAGCGCGCTGCCGTACGTCGGGCTGAGGAGCTCGATCCTCCAGATCGGACCGTCGGGTGCGAGCGGGCCCTCGGACTTCACGAACGCCGGAGCGTCGCCCGGGAGGATCCAGACGTGGGAATCCGGGGGCTGCTTCCCGATCAGCGGCGCGACGACGCCGGCGATTCCGCCGATCTTGACCTTCACGACGTAGTGCGTGGCCTTGCGCGCCGAGCCGCCGATCGTGAACGCGTCCTCGCCGGCGGGAGTGACGAGGAGGCTCACGACACGGGGCTTCGGACCGGCGGCCACCATCGGGAGCACTGTCTCGGGAGTCGTCGGTGCGATGTTCTTCAGGAGCGTGAAGATCATGCCGTTCGCCACACCCGGCGGAACCTCGAGCCTCTCCTTCACGAGCTTCTCGACGCCCTTCTTGTCCTTGTAGCGGACCTGGATCTCTCCGCTCGCACCGTCCAGCGAGGCGTCGATCGGCACGGCGAACGACGGGCCCCTCTGGATCAGCCGGTCGCGAACCAGCCGGAACGTGCCGTTCTGAGTGAACACGGCGGTCTCGTCGTGGAGGGAACCGTCCCGGAAGCGAAAGAGGAGCCGGCTCGTGACCTGGCCGTCCTTGCTCGTCTGGATGAGGTCGCCGTCCGCGATCGTCTCGCCCGTCAGGGTCCGCAGCGCCAGGAAGCCGTGAACCAGCCCTTCGGGGTGGCGGACCGCGACCGTCTCGCCGAGCGCGGGGCCGCCGAGGGCCAGGGCCGCGAGAAGCCAGACCGCCGGACGACGCTTCATCCCGCCCTGCCTGTGCAAGAAGCGGTCCGCCGGATCTACCATCTATGGATGGACCCGATCCGCCAGGCCCTGGACCGAGCCGCATCGGCGGGTCTCCTGCCCCGCGGGTCCTCGATCCTGCTCGCCATCTCCGGCGGCGCGGACTCGATGGCCCTGATGCACGGCGGGGCCGAGGCGGCGGAGTCCGCCGGCTGGATCCTCTCCGTCGGCCACGTCCACCACGGCTGGCGCGGGCGGGAGGCCGACCGGGATCTCGGGTTCGTCGAGGAGCACGCACGGCGGCTGGGTCTCCCCTTCTTCGCCCGCCGCCGCGACGCGCGCGGGGCCTCGCGATCGCTCGGCCTCTCCCCGGAGGCCGGGGCGCGGCACGTGCGCTACGAGGCTCTGCACGAGATTGCGCGGGAAGCCGGCGCCCGCCTCATCGCCACCGCCCACCAGCAGGACGACGTCCTCGAGTCGCACCTTCTGGCCCGGCGGCGGCGCGGAGGCCTCGCGCTCCTCGCCGGTCCCCGGGAAGCCCGCGAGGACGGCGTCGTGCGTCCGCTGCTCGGCGTCCTGCGCGCCGAGATCCTCGCGTTTCTCGCGGAGCGCGGCCTCGCCTTCCGGCGCGACGCGTCGAACGGCGACCTCCGACTCTCACGGACGCGAGTCCGGAGGGAGGTCGCGAATCTTGCTCCACGCGAGCGCCGGCAGCTCGCGGAGGAGGTCGCGCGGCTCCGCGAGCGCCGCGACCGCGTCGAGCGCGACCTCGCCGAGCGCGTCCTCCCCTTCGTCCGCGCCTCGGCAGACGGAATCCTCCGTGGAAGCCTCGCGGCTGGAGGTGCCGGACGAGGAGCTCGTCCGCGCCGCTCTCGAGAGGCTCGCCTCGCCCTATGCCCGGCCGGGCCGGCCTCCGATGACCGGCGGCGAGCGGGAGCAGATCCTGCGGCGTCTCTCCACGGGAGAGGATTTCCGGTTCGAGGCGGGGCGGCGCATCCGGTTCGAACGGCGCGGCGACCGGCTCCGCATCCGCGCCGTGCCGGGCTCTCCGGTGTACGATTCGCGAATCGACACCTCGACGGGCACGGACGCGGGAGACGCATCGTGAGGCTGGAGCGGCGCTACGAGGCGCGGCTGATCGCCGAGCGGGTCGACGCCGTCGCCGGGGCGATCGACCGCGACGTCCGCGAGCGCCCGCTCGTGGTGGTTTCCATCCTGAAGGGCTCGGCCTTCTTCATGGCGGATCTGACGCGGAGAATGAAGGGCCCCTTCGGCTGCGAGTTCCTCCACGTCCGCCGGGCCGGCGGCGCGGGCGACGTGCTGCAGATCGACTTCGTGGCCGGCTTCGACGTGCGCGGCAAGCACGTCCTCCTGCTCAAGGACGTCGTCCACACGGGCGTCATCGAGACCTACCTGCTGGAACACCTGCAGGGAGCGGGAGCCGCGACGTTGCGGCTCGCGGCCATCGTGGACAAGCCGCTGGACCGTAAGACCAACGTCGCCGTGGACTTCTCGCTCTTCTCGACGGAGTCCGAGGGACTCTATGCGGGCTACGGCATGGCGCACGAGGGCCTCCACGCGCACCTGCCGGACATCCACGAAGTGGTGTCCGAGCAATAAAAGGAGTCCCAAGGGAGTTATGCTGGACGCCCGAGGGCCTTCGCCTGGGCCCTTCGGCAACCCGTTAAGGAGTCGACCCTGAACGCCACGATCAAAAACCTGCTTCTCTGGATGGTGATTCTGGTTCTCATCATCCTCGCCTGGAACGTCTTCAAGACCGGCGCGACCGCCGTCGAAGAGGTCACCTTCTCGCAGTTCCTCGACCAGGTGAACCAGGGCCACGTGCAAAAAGTACAGATCCGCGGCGAGGAGCTCCGGGGCCAGTACGCCCCCTCCGCCGGGAAGCGTGAGCCGCTCTTCAAGACCTACGCCGCGAACTACCCCGACCTCATCAAGGACCTGCGGGCGAAGAACGTCGAGATCGACATCGCGCCGCAGAAGGATTCTTCCTTCGTCTCGGCGCTGGTCATGTACGGTCCGCTGATTCTGCTGGTGGCGATCTGGTTCGTCATCATGCGCCAGATGCAGGCCGGCGGGAACAAGGCCCTCTCCTTCGGAAAGTCCCGCGCGAAGCTGCTCACCCCGACGCAGAAGAAGGTGACGTTCAAGGACGTCGCGGGCGTCGAGGAGGCCAAGGTCGAGCTCCAGGAGATCATCGAGTTCCTCAAGGACCCCCAGAAGTTCCAGAAGCTCGGCGGGAAGATCCCCAAGGGCGTCCTCCTGATCGGCCCTCCGGGCACGGGCAAGACGCTTCTCGCGCGCGCGGTCGCCGGAGAGGCGAACGTGCCCTTCTTCACGATCTCGGGCTCGGACTTCGTCGAGATGTTCGTGGGCGTCGGCGCGTCGCGCGTCCGCGACCTCTTCGAGCAGGGCAAGAAGAACGCGCCCTGCATCATCTTCATCGACGAGATCGACGCCGTCGGCCGGCACCGCGGAGCGGGACTCGGCGGCGGCCACGACGAGCGCGAGCAGACGCTGAACGCGCTGCTCGTCGAGATGGACGGCTTCGACACCAACGAGGGCGTCATCCTCGTGGCCGCGACGAACCGGCCGGACGTCCTGGATCCGGCCCTTCTTCGGCCGGGCCGCTTCGACCGCCGCGTCGTGGTCGACCGTCCCGACCTGCGCGGCCGCGAGCAGATCCTGAAGGTCCACACCCGCTCGACGCCCCTCGCCGAGAACGTGGATCTGAGCGTCATCGCCCGGGGCACGCCGGGCTTCTCGGGGGCCGACCTCGCCAACCTCGTCAACGAGGCGGCGCTCAACGCCGCGCGGTTCAACAAGAAGAAAGTCGAGATGATCGACTTCGAGTACGCCAAGGACAAGGTCATGATGGGCCCCGAGCGGAAGTCCATGATCATGACCGAGGAAGAGAAGAAGAACACGGCGTACCACGAGGGCGGCCACGCCCTCGTCGCGGCCATGCTTCCCGACGCCGACCCGATCCACAAGGTCACGATCATTCCGCGCGGACGCGCCCTGGGCGTCACGATGCAGCTGCCGCCCGAGGACAAGTACTCGCACACCAAGGAGTACCTCGACGCCATGATCACCGTGATGATGGGCGGCCGGATCGCCGAGGAGAAGTTCCTCGGCCACATGACGACCGGCGCCGGCAACGACATCGAGCGGGCGACCGACATGGCGCGAAAGATGGTCTGCGAGTGGGGCATGAGCGAGATGGGCCCCCTCACTTTCGGGCGGCCCGAGCAGGAGATCTTCCTCGGACGCGATTTCGGCCGCACCCAGGACTACTCGGAGGGGACCGCGAACCAGATCGACACCGAAGTCAAGCGGATCGTCACGTCGGCCTACGACCGGGCCAAGCAGCTCATCGAAGGCAACCAGAAGGCCATGCACCGCCTCGCGCGCACTCTCCTCGAGAAGGAAGTGCTCGACGGCGACGAGGTCCTCCAGATCATCGCCGACGAGTCCGGCCTCGACATCGCGAAGCTGCGCAAGTCCGGCCCGCCGAAGCCGCCGATCATGCCCGGCCCGACCCCCGAGGTCGCCGACGGCAAGATCGGGCCTCTGGTGCCCGAACCGGCCTAGGGTCGAGGCTTGCCCCCGCGCGATCGGCTTCTGCTCCGCTCCGCCGGAGCCGCGGCCATCGCGGCGCTGCCTGCGCGCCCTCCTCGCCGGCGGCGCACCGACTCGGTACCCTGAGCCCATGCGCATCGGCCAGACCTTCCTTCCCGAGTTCGACGCCGAGATGGCGGCGACGCGAACGCTGCTGGGGCGCGTCCCGCCGGACCGGCTCGACTGGAAACCGCACCCGAAGTCGCGAAGCCTGGGTGAGCTCGCGACCCATGTCACCGAGCTCGCCCGCTGGGGCATTCGCTTCGAGAAGCTGAGCTTTCAGATCGGGAGCGAAAAGGCTCCGGCCATGATGTCGGCGGCGGACTTCCTGAAGCGCTTCGACGAGAACGTGTCGCAGAGCCGCGCGAGCATCGAGCGGACGAACGACGCCGCGATGGAACAGGAGTTCCGGGTCCTCAAGCCCGACGGCACACTCTTCTTCGCCCTCAAGCGGCAGTCCCTGCTGCGCCGCGTGCTCATCAACCACCTCATCCACCATCGCGGCCAGCTCACGGTGTACCTGCGCTCGGTCGACGTTCCGCTCCCGCCGATTTACGGGCCGACGGCCGACGAACCCGGCTAGAGCCGGCTCTCAGCGCGCCAGGCGCCGCAGCTCTTCGGAGGCCGCGCGGCTCGCCACGACGACGGTCCCGTCGCGCAGCCGGATCGCCAGGCGCCGGTCGTCGTAGGGCTGGAGGTGCTCGACCGCGTCGAGATTGACGATGTGGGAGCGGTGCACCTGGCGGAACTTGGCCGGCGTCGAGGCGGGCCGCGAGCTCCGAAAGCGTCACGTGCATCAGATACACGCCGTCGGCCGCGTGGACCTCGGCGTAGTCGCCCTGGGCCTGGATCCGGCGGATGCCCTCGACGGGAATCGGGACGATCCGGTCGCCGTGGCGGGCGAAGAGCCGCGTCAAGGGCTCGCCCGAGAGAGAGCTGCGCGCGCGATCGCCGGCGGACGAGGGCGCCGGCGACTGTTCCATCCGCGACCGCAGTCGCGCGAGCGCCGCGGCCAGCCTCTCCTGCCCGAACGGCTTGACGATGTAGTCCAGCGCCCCGATCTCGAAGGCCGCCACGGCGAACCGGTCGAATGCCGTCGTGAAGATGATCTCGGCCGGATGGCGGATCTGCCGCGCGACCTCGAGCCCCGAGAGCTCGGGCAGGCGCACGTCCAGAAACAGCAGGTTCGGCCGGTGCTCCTCGGCGAGCGCCAGAGCCGTCCGGCCGTCGACGGCCTCGGCGACGACCTCGACCCACGGCGCCGCCGCGAGGTACGCGCGAAGGCTCTCGCGCGCCGGCGCCTCGTCCTCGGCGATCAGCGCGCGCGCGCGGACCTCGTTCACGCCACCTCCGGCACGCCGTCGTCGGGCAGCTCCAGGCGCACGCGGAATCCGCCCTCCGCGGGCGATTCGAACGCCACGATCGCCCGTCCCGCGTAGAGGGCCGCGAGCCGCTCCTGCAGGAGCCGCAGGCCCATGCGCGGGCTCGCCGCGATGTCGGCTTCCGTGGCGCCAGGGCCGTCGTCACGCACCGCCAGGCGAAGCCTTCCCCCGGAACGCCGCGCCGAGACCTCGACGCGTCCCCCCGCGGCGCGCGGCGCGACCGCGTGGACGATGGCGTTCTCGACCAGCGGCTGCAGGGCGAACGGCGGCACCGCCACCTCGAGCGCCGAGGCGTCCGCGTCCACCTCGACGTGGAGCCTCGCACCGAGACGCATGCGCTCGAGCTCGAGGTAGCTCTGCACGAACGCCCATTCGCGCGAGAGCGGCACCCAGTCGCTCCCCGTCTGCTGGACCCACTGGCCGAAGCGCAGGAGCTCGCCCAGCCGCTCGAGCGCCTTCTCGGCGAGGCCGGGGTCGCGGCGCACGAGACCGAGAAGCGCGTGGAGGACGTTCAGGACGAAATGCGGATGGAGCTGCGAGCGCAGGAGCTCGAGCTCGGCGCGGGCGCGCAGGACCTCGGCCCGCGCGACGCGGTCCCGGGCGTCGCTCAGGGCCTGGGCCGTGTGCCAGGCGTATCCGATACCGGTCAGCGCGAGTTGGATCGTGGTGCTGAGGATGAGCTGCCAGACCATGATGGGCACGGGCGGCCAGCGCGGCGCCCCGAGCAGGATCCAGGCGTCGAGTGCGTTGAGGGCGAGACCGCCGGCGGTCGAGGCCGCGGCGAGCCCCAGCACGACGGGCGCGAGCACGGCGAAGAGACGCCACCGCGCTCCCCCGGCCACAGAAGGCGTCCACGGCCACCATCGCGCGAGGCGAAGCGAGACGAGCCCCAGCAAGGCCCCCGGCAGCACCATCGCGACCGAGCCCCGCACGGCCATCCCGGTGGAGGCTCCGCTCGCCGAATAGAGCGCGGCGTACACGGTCGCGAGGGCCGCCCAGCCTCCGGCGTACACGGCGAGAGGCAGGCGCGGCCTGGGTTCGGCTTCGACTACAGGTCGTCGCGTGGGCGCGCTCATGGGTTTCGGCACTCGATTCTTGCGGTGCGCGCTCCCGCCCGCAAGGGCCGTCAGGGTGCGGGCGCGGCCGCGGCGACGTCCGCCCTCGCCGGCAGCGCCTCGATCTGCGGAAGCTGGATGTCCCTGACGTAGTGCCACTCGGGCACCTTCGTGAGCGCGCCCTCCGCGTAGGCCAGAGCCGTGGCCCGATCCGGCGCCGGCAGGTGGGAGTACAGGTACGCCAGGTTCATCAGGTTCTCGGCCCCGCCCCATTTCGGCGCCCAGGGCGGCGCGGCCGTCGCGGCGCTCGCCTCCTTCCAGGCGCCCGCGACGCCCTTGCGCAGAGTCACCGCGGCCCTGGTCCAGTCGCCGCCGCTCGCGGGAGGGACGACCATCTGCAGGCCGCCCTTGATCCAGAGCACCCGCGGATTCTCGCCCTCGTACGCCATGACCCACTTGTAGAACGCGCCCGCTTCCTCCAGGAGCTTCTTGCGCTTTTCGGCGTCGGATCCCGCGAGATAGATCCGGTTCCCCCAGGCGCCGAGCATCGCGCTCTTGACGTCGTCCCAGTCCGGACGGCGAGCCAGCGCCGACTGAAAGCGGTCGAGCGCCTTGACCAGGTCCGCGTCGAGGTCGGCCGGCGTCGGCGTCTCGTTGAACCCGTTCATCGCGCGGCGCCAGAGCGCGAAGCCGCGCCAGTAGTCGCGGTAGTCGTTCAGCGGACCGGCGTCGAGCGATCCGAGCTCCGCGTCCAGCCGCGCGAGCTCCGGGCGGTCGCCCCGGTAGTCGGCCGAGAGCACCGCGGCCGCGAGCTCGCCCAGGCGAGCCTCCGTCTTGCTCGCCGCCGGCGGCGCGACGACGGCCAGCGCGAGCGTCCATGCGAGAAGGTTCATGTCCATGTCCTCCGCGGCCGTTTGTATCCGCCGCCGCTTCGGCCGGACGCGGCGCCTCGGTGGGAGAGCAGACGGAGCGGTTCGAGCGGCCGACCGAACGTCGAATGGCGGCGAGGTTCCCGGCCGCGGCACCATCCAATAGACTCCCGGCGTGACGACGCCGGCCGATCTGGTCTTCCCGTGCCCGGACGCCGAGACCCTGCGCGAGATCGGCGGCTGGGACGGTTTCAGACCGGCCACGCTCCCGGCCTCGGATTTCCCCGTCGACGTCGTGCGCTTCGAGGCCTCCGCCTCGAAGCCCGTCGTGATCTCCCGCGCGAAGCGGCCCGAGACCCTCAAGGCGATGCCCGCGACGCTGCGCACCCGCGCCGAGGCGGCCTTCGAGCGCTCCGCGCGCCGCCCGTCGCGGCTCCGCATGGCGCGCGGCCGCCACCTCGACTTTTCGGGCGGGCCGGCCATCATGGGCATTCTCAACGTCACGCCCGACTCGTTCTCGGACGGCGGACTCCACTTCGAGCGCGATCGCGCGGTGGAGCGCGCTCTCCAAATGTTCGAGGAAGGCGCGGCCATCGTCGACGTGGGCGGCGAATCGACCCGGCCCGCCAACTACGGAGAAGCGCGGCCGCTTCCGCCGGAAGAAGAGATCGCCCGGGTGGTCCCGGTCATCGCGGAGATCCGCGCGAAGACCGACGCCCCGTTGTCGATCGATACGCGCAAGGCCGCCGTCGCGCGGGCGGCGCTCGAGGCCGGCGCGGACCTCGTCAACGACGTGTCGGCGGGGCGCTTCGACGCGGAGATGTTCGACACGATCGCAGGGAGTCGGGCGGGCGCTATCCTGATGCACATGAAGGGGCACCGACCCGAGAACGATGCAGGACGACCTCCGGTACGGCCACCTCGTCGGCGAGATCGCCTCGTTTCTGGCCGACGCGGCCCGCGCGGGCCGAGGCGGCCGGCATCCCCGCGGACGCGCTCGCGCTCGACCCGGGCCTCGGGTTCGGCAAGGCGCCCGAGGACAACCTCATCCTGCTCCGCCACCTCGCGGCATTCCGCGCGCTCGGCTTTCCGATCGCCGCGGGCGCGTCCCGCAAGGGCTTCGTCCGGCGCTTCTCGGGCGTCTCGGAAGACGCGTCCGCCGCCGAGAGGCTGCCGGGCTCGCTCGCGGCGCTCGGCGCCGCCGCGGCGGGCGGAGCCTCGATTCTCCGCGTGCACGACGTCGCGGACTCGGTCCGCTTCCTGCGCATGACGGACGCGATCGCGCGCCCGGCGACGTCTCGGGCTCGCCTCGCGCTCCGACTCACCTCGCACTCGGGCTCCTCCGCGCCCGCGGGATCCGCGGCGCGGTGATGGATTCCCTGACCAGCCGGCTCCCGGCCCTCTCCCACCTCAACTTCACCTGGCGCGACGCGCTCGACATCCTGATCGTCGCCTTCATCACGTACGGGCTGCTCCGCCTGATCCGCGGGACGCGCGCCGTTCAGATGGTGCTCGGCCTCTTCGCGATCTTCGCCGTCTACGCCGTGGCCGCGCTCCTGAAGCTGGCGGCGCTCTCGACGGTTCTGCGGGCCCTCATCTTCTACGTGCCGTTCGCCATCATCGTCCTCTTCTCGCACGAGCTCCGGCGGGCGCTGGCGGCCTTCGGGCGCACGCCCTTCTTTTCCCTCTTCTCGGGCTACCACGCCGAGGAGACGATGTCGGAGATCGTCCTCGCCGTGACCTCGCTCGCCGCCCGGCGCATCGGCGCCCTCATCGTGCTCGAGCGGCGGGAGGGCCTGAAGACCTACATCGAGAACGGATCGCCGATCGACGCCGCGATCTCCTACGAGCTGCTCGTGACGCTCTTCGCTCCGGGCACTCCCCTCCACGACGGCGCCGTCATCATCTCCGGGGACCGCGTCGCCGCCGCCGCGAGCTTTCTGCCCCTGTCGCTCAAGGAAGGGCTGCCCAAGCGTTTCGGCACGCGGCACCGCGCCGCCATCGGGGTCACCGAGGAGACCGACGCGCTCGCGATCCTCGTCTCCGAGGAGCGCGGGACGATCTCGATCGCCCGCGACGGCGAGCTCCAGGAGGAGCTCGACGGCAAGTCGCTCCGGGACCTCCTCTTCCGCGAGTTCGCGGGACATCGTTGACGCGATGAAGCTCTCCGCGATCCTCTTCCGCAACCTCGGGACGAAGCTTCTCGCCCTCGCGATCGCGTGCGTCACCTGGTATCTGCTGACCGGAGAGCGCCGCGAGCGCATCTCCGAGCGGAGCTATCGGATCCCGCTCTCGATCGTGAACATCCCGCCCCGCACCCTCATCGTCTCGCCGCTCCCGGACGCCGTGGACGTGCGGGTGCGGGGGGCCTTCACGCCCCTGCGGCAGCTCGACCCCGGCAAGCTCGAAGCGGTCATCGACCTGCTCGACGCGACGCCCGGCGAGAAGCGGTACGTTCTCGACGCCGACGACATCAACGTGCCGCGCGACGTCGAGGTCATCGCGATCTCGCCCCAGGAGATCCGCGTCGTGCTGGACGGCCTCGCCGAGAAAGTCCTGCCCATCGCGGCCGACATCGTCGGGACGCCGGCGCTGGGAAGCCGCGTCGAGGAGGTGGCTGGTCGAGCCGCGGCAGGCCCGGTCGCGGGCCCGGCGAAGACCCTCGCCGGCATGAACCAGATCCGGACGGAGCCCGTCTCGGTCGAGGACCAGAACGCCCCCTTCCAGGTCTCGGCCACGCTGGCCCCCCAGGCGGCGGGCGTGCGCGTGCGGGAAGGCCAGGTCGTCACCGTCAGAGTGCGCATCGGCGCCGCGCCGACTCCCCCCACACCGACCCCCCGAGGCAGGCGAAAATAGGGGCGCGCATGAAGCTCTTCGGCACGGACGGACTGCGCGGACGGGCGGACGAGTTCCCGCTCGACTCGCCGTCGGTACGGCTGCTCGGCCGGGAGCTGGGCCGCCGGCTCGACGGGGCCGGGCCGCCGCGGGTCGTCCTCGGCGGAGACACCCGCGAGTCGACGCCGCGCATCGTCGCCGATCTGGCCGCCGGCCTCGCGGACGCGCGGCTGCGGCGTCGCCTCGGCGGGAGTCATCCCCACGCCCGGCGTGGCGGAGCTCGTGCTCGAGATCGGCGCGCGCGCCGGGATCGCCGTCTCGGCTTCGCACAATCCCTACGAGGACAACGGCATCAAGATCTTCGGTCCCGACGGGCGCAAGTGGCCCGACGCGGAAGAGGAGCACCTCGAGCGGAAGCTCGTCGAGGCCATGGGCTCGGGCGCGCCCGAGGCCACTCCGGCGCCGCCCGACCCGGACCCGGGGCTCATCGCGACGTACGTGTCGCGTCTGCGGGCCGGCGTCCCGACGGACCTCGAAGGGCTCCCGGTTCTGCTCGACGCCGGCAACGGCGCCGCGTTCCAGATCGGGCCGCGCGTCCTTCACCGCGCCGGCGCGCGGGTGACGGCGATCCACGACGCTCCCGACGGCCGCAACATCAACGCCGGCTGCGGGGCGCTGCACCCCGGCGGAATGGCGGCGATGACGCGGGAAGCCAACGCGGCCTTCGGCGTCGCCTTCGATGGGGACGCCGACCGCGCGATTTTCGCCGACGAGAACGGGCGCGTCCTCGACGGCGACGACGTTCTCTGGATCGTGGCCTGCGACTGGCAGCGCCGCGGCCGCCTCGGCCCGGGCGGGGTCGTCGGAACCGTGATGTCCAATTACGGCCTCGAGGCGGCTCTCCGGCGCGAGGGCATCCCCTTCGTTCGCGCCGCGGTCGGCGACCGCAACGTCGCGAAGCTGATGGACGAGACGGGCGCCTCCCTCGGCGGCGAGACCTCGGGGCACACGCTGTTCGCTCCGCTCTCCCCGGCGGGCGACGGGATCCTGACGGCGCTGGTCGTCGCGGGCATCGTCAAGGAGAGCGGCCGCCGCCTCTCCGAGCTCGCGACGCTCGAGAAGATGCCCCAGACCCTGCGCAACATCCGGGTGGCCCGCCGCGTGCCGCTCGAGGACTCGGAAGGCATCGCGAGCGCCGTCGCCCGGGCCGAGCACGCGCTGCGCGCGCGCGGCCGGGTCTTCCTGCGCTATTCGGGCACCGAGCCCCTGCTGCGCATCCTCGTCGAGGGCCCGGAAGGCCGCGAGGTCCACGAGATCGCCGACGCGCTCGAGGCGGCCGCGCGCACCGCCCTCGGCGTCGCCTGAACCGTGAAGCACGTCCGGGCCGTCGTCTTCGACGCCGGGGGGACGCTCATCCACCTGGATGGCGAGCGGGTCTGCCGCGCGGCCGGCGTCGACTTCGACAGGGCCGGTTTCCGGCAGGCCGAGACGGACGCCGTCGGGGCGGTTCGGGCTCTCGTGCTCGAGCGGCCCGAGTCGACGGACGGCGAGCGGATTCCGCTGTTCCTCGACACGCTGCTCTCCGGCCTCGGGCTCGCCGACGCCGCGGGCCGGCGGAGCTCGGCCGGCGCCGTGTGGGCCGAGCACCAGCGCGCGAACCTCTGGTCGCGGCGGGCGGACGGCGCGATCGAGACGCTCGAAGCGCTGCGCGGCCGGGGGTATCGGACGGCCGTCGTGTCCAATGCCGACGGCCGCGTGCGGGGCCTTCTGGAAACGGCCGGCCTCACGCCCCATCTCGAGTTCGTCGTGGACTCGGGCGAGATCGGGATCGAGAAGCCCGACCCGCGCATCTTCCTGGCGGCGACCGAGCGGCTCGGCCTCCCGCCCTCGGTGTGCGCCTACGTCGGCGACATCTACGAGATCGACGTCGTGGGCGCCCTTCGGGCGGGCCTCGAGCCGGTCCTCATCGGCGAGGGGCCGGCGCCTCCCGAGGTGCGCCGGGTCGCGGATCTCCAGGGCCTCCTGACTCTCCTGCCCGGCTTCGCATAGAGTTCCTCCCAGAACGGGGAGGACGAATGGCCAAGCGCACGACCCACCGGAGCGTTGCAGGCAAGAAACTCTACGCCGTCCGCGATTCGTCGGGCCGCTTCAAGGACATCCAGACGTACGAGCGCGCCCACCGCGCCGATCTCCGCAAGAAGAGCAAGGGAGAAGCGAAGGCGGCAAAGAAGAAGTAACGGCGCCGCCTCCGAACAAAGGAGGAACCATGGCGATCTTTTCGGCGGTGCGGACGATGTCCGAGCACTGGTGGGTGCTCCTGTTGCGCGGCCTGCTCGCGATCCTCTTCGGTATCCTCGCCTTCGCCTGGCCCGGGCTCACGGTGGTGATCCTCGTGACCATCTGGGGCGTCTACGCGCTCATCGACGGGATTTTCGGGGTCGTCGCCGGGATCCGCGGCAAATGGACCTCCCTCGTCATTCTGGGGCTTCTCGGCATCGCCGCCGGCGTCGTGGCGCTGCTGTGGCCGGGCCTGACGGCCGTGTCGCTGCTGTGGGTCCTCGCGATCTGGATCATCGTCGCGGGCGCCATGCAGATCTCGGCCGCGATCCGGCTCCGCAAGGAAGTCCAGGGAGAGTGGATGTGGATCGCCTCGGGCGTCCTGATGGTCGGCCTCGGGCTCCTGTTCTTCCTCCGCCCGGGCGCCGGGATCCTGTCGGTCACCTGGCTCCTCGGCTCGCTCGCGATCGTGTGGGGGATCCTGCTCGTGATGCTGGCGTTCAAGCTGAAGGGCCTGAAGGGCCGGATGGTCCCGCAGACGGCGTAGAGCTCCGCTACGAACGGGGGCCTTCGGGCCCCCTAGTAGCGTTCGACGTTTGGAGGAGGGCCACCGACGATGTTCGGCTCCGTGAAGACGAGGGCGGTGCCGGAGATCGGAAGGTAGACCGTGTGATTGCCGGCGGCCATGTCGATCCGGACCTCGTAGTAACCGTTCGTCGAGACCGTCATCAGCATCCCGGGCTTGTTCTTGAAGTCGAGCATCGGGCAGAACACGATGACCTTGGCCGGCATGTCGCTCTCACTCCTTCCCTTCGAGGATCCGCTGCATCTCGTCCCAGGTGACCACCCGGACTCCCAGCGACCGGGCCTTCTCGAGCTTGGATCCCGCTGATTCTCCCACGAGCACGAGGCTCGTCTTCTTCGAAACCGAACCCGAGATCTTCGCCCCGGCCGCCTCGAGGATCACCGCGGCGTCTTCGCGGGAGATCCCCGGCAGGATCCCCGTGATCACGACGGTCTTGCCCGAGAGCGGCCCGTCCGCGGCCCGCCGCCGCCGGGGGCCCTCGAGCCGCACGCCGTGCGCGCGCAGCTTCTCGAGGAGCTCGCGGTTCTTTTCGTGCGAGAAGTACGCGCGGATGGCCGCCGCCGTGTTCGGACCGACCTCCTCGGCGCCGATCAGATCCTCCTCGCTTGCCGCCGCGAGAGCGTCGAGGGAGCCGAAATGGTCGGCCAGGATCCCGGCGGCCTTCTCGCCGATGTGGCGGATGCCGAGCGCGAAGAGGAGCCGGGCGACCTCGTTGCCCTTGCTCTTTTCGATCTCGGCGATCAGGTTCGCCGCCGACTTCTCGCCCCAGCGCTCGAGCTCCACGAGGTCCGCCGCCTTCAGGTCGTAGATCGACGCGACGTCGGAAAGCAGGCCCGCGGTGACCAGCTGATCGACCAGCTTCTCTCCGAGGCCCTCGATGTTCATCGCCCGCCGGCCGCAGAAATGCCGGATCGCCTCGCGCACGACGGCCGGACAGGCCGGGTTGACGCAGCGCAGGGCGACCTCGCCCGGCTCGCGCACGGCCGGGTCGCCGCAGGCGGGGCAGCGCGTCGGCATGACGTAGACCGGCGCACCGCGGCGGCCGCTTCTCGAGCACGACGCGCACGACCTTGGGAATGACGTCGCCCCCCTTCTCCACGACGACGGTGTCGCCCACGCGGACGTCCTTGCGCGCGAGGTCCTCGTAGTTGTGCAGCGTCGCGCGCTTGACGGTCGTCCCGCCGAGCTGCACCGGGTCGAAGAAGGCCACGGGCGTCAGCGCCCCGGTGCGGCCGACGTTGAGGCCGATCTCGCGCACGAGGGTCTCCGCCTCCTCCGCGGGAAACTTGTAGGCGAGCGCCCAGCGGGGGGACTTCGCGGTCGAGCCGAGCTCGCGCTGGACGGACCGGTCGTCGATCTTGATGACCACGCCGTCGGTCTCGAATCCGAGCTCGTGCCTCTTCTCGCGCCACTCCTCGACGAACTGCCGCACCTCCTCGAAGGTTTCACAGCGGCGCCGGTGCGGGTTGACCGGGAACCCCAGGGACTCGAGCCGGGCGAGGGTCTCGCTCTGGCTGGCCGGCAGGGGCGTGGCTTCGACGATCGAATAGAGCCAGGAGTCGAGGCGCCGCCGCGCCGTGATCCGCGAGTCCAGCAGGCGCATCGTCCCCGCCGCGGCGTTGCGGGGGTTGGCGAAGAGAGGCTCCTCTTGCGCCTCCCGATCGGCGTTGACCTTCGCGAAGGCCGCCTTCGAGTAGTACACCTCTCCGCGGACCTCGAGCGGCGCGGTTTCCGCGATCCGCAAGGGCACGGAGCGGATCGTCCGCACGTTGCCGCTGACATCCTCGCCGCGCAGACCGTCGCCCCGCGTGGCGCCACGGAGAAAGCTGCCGCCTTCGTAGCGGAGGGAGATCGAGAGGCCGTCGATCTTCAGCTCGGCGACGAATCCCCGGGGCTCGTCGCCCAGCAGGCGCGTGTTGCGCGCGAGCCACGCCTCCGCCTCCTCCCAGGAATACGCGTTCTCGAGCGACAGCATCGGCTGGACGTGCGCGACCGTTTCGAATCCCTCGGCGGGCTCGCCGCCCACGCGGCGCGTCGGCGAGTCCGCGCTCGCCAGCTCCGGGTGCGCGGCCTCGAGCTCCTGGAGCTCGCGCATCCGCCGGTCGAACTCCGCGTCCGTGATCTCGGGCTTGTTGTCGACGTGATACAGCCGCTCGTGGCGGCGCAGGTCCTCGCGGAGGGATTCGATGCGGCGCCGCGCGGCCTCGAGCTCGGGGGAAGACGACATCCTCCTCATGCTACAGTCCGCGCAATGTCCTCGGCAAAAGCCGCGTTGCTGGCGGCGGTTCTCGCCGCGGCCGCGCTCGCGCCTGCATCTGCTGCCGCCGCCGCCGAGACGTTCCCTCCCCCGCCCGTCGCCTCGTACCAGATCACCTGCCGGCTGGACACGGAGAAGAAGACCGTCGAGGGGACGCAGGTCCTGACGTGGAAGAACACGACATCGCGTCCCGCGGCCACGCTCCGCTTCCACCTCTACCTGAATGCGTTCCGCAACACGCTCTCGACCTTCTGGAAGGAGTCCGAGGGCAAGAACCGCGCCGGCAAGCTGCCCGATTCGTGGGGCTCGATCGAGATCCTCCGCATGACCGGCGCCGACGGCGAGGACCTCCTCGCGTCGTTGAAGTACATCTCGCCCGACGACGGCAATCCGTACGACCGCACGGTCGCCGAGGTCATTCCGAGCCGCCCGGTCGCTCCGGGAGAGACCGTCGCGATCGCGATGGACTTCGTTTCGCGCCTGCCGCGCGTCTCCGTCCGCACCGGCTACAAGGGGGACTTCTTCTTCGTCGTCCAGTGGTTCCCCAAGATCGGTGTCTTCGGGCCGTCGGGCTGGAACTGCCACCAGTTCCATGCCACGAGCGAGTTCTTCGCCGACTTCGGCAACTACGACGTCTCGATCGACGTGCCGTCCCGCTACCGCGGCAAGGTGGGCGCGACCGGACGGCGCGTCGAGGAGCGCGAAGCCTCCGACGGCCGCGTCCTCTACCGTTTCCAGCAGCAGGGCGTCCACGACTTCGCGTGGACCGCGGACCCGGCCTACCTCGTCTACGACGACACGTTCCGCGAGGCGGGGCTCGGGGACGTGCGCCTCATCCTCCTGCTTCAGCCCGAGCACGCCGCCCAGGTCGACCGGCACTTCAAGGCCGCGAAGGCGGCGCTCTCGGGATACGGGCGGGTCCTCGGGCCCTACCCGTACCAGACGCTGACGATCGTGGATCCGCCCTGGGGAGCGAAGGGCGCCGGCGGCATGGAGTACCCCACCCTCATCACCGCGGGCACCTCCTGGAGCGCGCCGCGGAGCGTCCAGCGGCCGGAGGGCGTGACCGTGCACGAGACCGGCCACCAGTTCCTCCAGGGCATCCTGGCCTCGAACGAATTCGAGGAGGCGTGGCTCGACGAGGGGTTCAACACCTACATGACCGATCGCGTGATGGCGTCGGTCTTCGGCCCCAACCACGTGGAGCTCTCGGTCTTCGGCCTGAACTTCCCCCTCGGGATCGACAAGCACTACCCCGTCGACGCCAACCGCCGCTACTTCGAGGTGGCCGACTGGGACGTCCTCGCCTCCGACAGCTGGAAGTTCCGCGACCGCACGTCCTACGCCGCCCACGTCTACTCGAAGACCGCGCTGACGCTCGCGACGCTCGAGCGGCTCCTCGGGACTCCGGCGATGGACCGCGCTCTGCGTCTCTACGCCGATCGCTGGCGCTTCCGGCATCCGACGACGCGGGACTTCGTCGCCGCGGTCAACGACTCGACCGGCCGCGACTGGTCCTGGTTCTTCGACCGCACCTTCTACTCCTCGGGGATCGTGGACTACGCCGTGTCGGAGGCCGAGAGCACGCCGGCGAAGGCGCCGCGCGGACTCTTCGAGAAGGACGGCCGGCTCTCGCCGGGCCCGCCCGCGGACTTCCCGAAGCCCCGCGGCTACGACAGCCGGGTGACCGTCGTGCGCAGCGGGGACGTCGCGATGCCGGTCGAAGTCCTGCTCCGCTTCGAAGGCGGCGGCGAGCACCGCGCGCGCTGGGACGGCGAGGCCCGCTGGAAGCGCTACCGGGTCGCCGCGGGGCCGCGCCTGGTGGAGGCCGTCGTCGACCCGGCGGAGAAGCTCCTCCTCGACGTCGACCGCACCAACAACGGACGGCGGACGGGGGACGATCCGCGCGCCGCGTCCCGCTGGACCGCGCGCGCGGTCTTCTGGATCCAGAACATGATCGACTTCATGACGGTGCTCTGGTGAGCCGGCTCTTGGGAGCCGGACGGTGAGCCGCCGCCGCGGCCCCCGGGCGCTCGCCTGCTTCCTGCGGGGGCTGCGTCTCTCGCTCTCGAAGCCCTACCTCGCGGTCGCGCTCTGGCTGATCCAGCTTCTCCTGTCCGCGGCGCTCATCCTGCCCATCTCGAACGAGCTGCACGCGCTTCTCGACCGCTCGCCCGCCGCCGACCGGATGGTGGCGATTCCCGACTACGGCTGGTGGGAGACCGTGCGCCGGGAGCGCCCGGACGTTCTCGGCAACTTTCCCGAGATCGCCACCGGGCTCCTGTCGGTCGACGGGATCCGCTGGTCGGAGCTCCCGGGGATGCGCGGCATCGGCGCCACGGCGTTCTCGCTCGCGTTGCTCGCGACGGTGCTCCACGCCTTCGGCCTCGGCGGAATGCTCGGGACGCTCCGCGAGCCCTCCTCTTCGCTCGTCACCTTCGGCCGCGAGGGCATGCGGCGAATGCCGGCATTTCTGCTTTTCACCTTTGCGGCCTTCGGGGCCGCGTTCGCGGCGTACGAGTGGATCTACGTCGGCTCCGGAGAGGCTCTCCGCGACCGGGTCCAGGAGCTCCACACCGAGCAGGCCGCGCTGGCCGTCACGGGACTTCGGCTCGCCGCGCTCCTGCTGGCGCTCGCGGCCATCAAGCTCCTCGCCGACGCCGTGCGCACGGTCTGGGTCGCGCGTCCCGATCTGCCGCCGGTGTCGCGCTTCCTCTTCGGCATCGCGGGAGCCTTCGCGCGGCCGCTGCGCCTGTTCGGAATCCTCGCGATCTACGGTCTCGTGACGGCGGCTCTCTACGTCGTCTGGCTGGTGCTCGACCCGTCGGCCGGCGGCGAAGCGCGCTTCGCTCTGGTGCCGCTCATCCTCGCGCAGCAGTTCTTCGTCTTCGTGCGCCTGCTGATCCGGGTCGGCTACTACGCCGCCGTCTCGGAGGCCCTGACCAGGACACCGGAGCCCGAGTATTCGTATGTGGCGGGCAACGTCACGCCGGCGGCCGGGACGTCAACGCCCGCCGCGAACGAAGCCGAGCTCAACCGCGTGTAGGGCCGGGTCGAGCCGCACCCGGAAGACGAACGGCTGGCGACGGAGCCCCTGGACCTGATCCGGCTCCCAGGGCCCCGTGAAGAACGGCAGGAAGCGCAGGTCCTGGAGGATGATCGTGGCGCCGCCGTCGGCCTCCGGGTACACCGTCTCGAGCGGAAACCGCGCGAAGTCGATGTACACCCGCCAGTCGGGAAGCTGGCGCGCCGCCTCGAGCAGCTGCGACGCCGCCGGCTTGTCGTAGCGCTGGATGCGCGCCCGCTCGGGCGGCGGATAGAAGTCCGAAAGACTCTGGAGCACGTCCCTCCACCGCTTCGGAGGCTGCGGATCCTCGACGCCGCGCGCGAACGGCCCGATGTCGAAGAAGGCGACGTGGATCTCTCCTTCCGTCTCGGAGATGCCCATCCAGCGGAAGGGCGAGAGGAACTGCGGCAGCGCCGCGACGCGGGCGCCCGCGGGAGGCGCGTCGAGCCGGCGCCAGATCGCGAGCGCCCGGGCGTGGAGAACCGCGCAGATCCCGACGTAGGCCGCGAGGAGCCCCGATCCCGCGAGGGCGATCCGGCGCGAGCGCGCGCGAAAGGCCAGGCAGAGCACGAGCGAACCCAGGGTGATGCCCGTGAAGATCGGGTCCAGGATGAAGAGCCAGTCGAGCGAGTGGCGGGCCCGCGAGAGAGGCGTCCAGAACATCGTGCCGAACGAGGTCGCCCAGTCGAAGACGATGTGCGAGGCAATCCCGACGGCGGCGAAGAGCCAGAGCATCCGAAGCGGCGTTCGGCGGGCGAAGATCTTCGCGAGGAGCGCGATCCCCAGCGCGAGAAACGGCAGGACGAGGAACGAGTGGGTCCAGCTCCGGTGGTCGCGCAGGTACTCGATCCGGTTCGAGATCATCAGGAAGTCGAGGTCCGGGACGACAGCCGCGAATGCGCCGACGGTGAGCGCCGCCCATTGTGTCGGCCGATCCTCCAGCGACCTCGACAGGATCGCGCCCGCGAAAGAGTGCGAGATCGTGTCCATGCGCGAGCGGATGATACAGTCCGACCAGTGGCGGAGCGGCGGCTGGACGGACGAGTCGCGCTGATCACGGGCGCCTCTTCGGGCCTCGGCCGTGCTTTCGCCAGGGCGCTCGCGGCGGAGGGTGCCCGGGTCTTCCTCGTGGCGAGGCGCGAAGAGAAGCTGCGCGAGGTTGCGCGCGAGATCACGGAGGCCGGAGGGGACGCGGCGTACCACGTCCTCGACGTGCGCGTCGTCCCCGCGCTCTACGACGCCGTCGACGTCCTGCTCTCCCGCTACCGGCGCCTGGACATCCTCATCAACAACGCCGGCCTCGGCTTTCGCGCGCCGCTGCTCGAGGCCAAACGCTCCGAGATCGCCGCCATGCTCGAAACGGATCTGGCGGCGGCGATCTACCTGACGCAGGCGTGTCTTCATGCCCTCCTGCGGAGCGCGCCCTCCGACATCATCAACATCTCCTCGATCGCCGGGCTCGAGGGCTTCGCCGAAGGGACCGTGCACTGCGCCGCCAAGGCGGGCCTCGTCGGCTTCACGCGGGCGCTGGCCGCCGAGCTGAAGCCCGCCAACATCCGGGTCACGGCCATCTGCCCCGGCTCGGTCGACACCGAGTTCTTCGAGAACTTCCGGCCGACGCTCGAACCTTCCCAACGGCTCACGACCGACGACGTGGTGCGGGCGCTTCTCGCCGTTCTGAACTCGCCGCCGAACGTCCTGCACGGCGAGATCGTGCTGCGGCCGCGCGTCGTCTAGATTCGGCGCCGAACCCTATAATCGACGCGATGCCCTCGATCCTTCTGGTCGACGACAGCGGGCTCTTTCGGGGAGCGGCCGGCGAGGTCCTCAAGCGCACGGGCTACGAGGCCCTGGAGGCCGCCGGAGGCACCGAGGCCCTCGACCTCGTCCGGCGAGTCAAGCCGAGCCTCATCGTCGTCAGCGCCGGGATGCAGGGCATGACGGGCGTCGATCTCGCCCGCGTCCTCAAGGCGGACCCGGGTTTCGCGCGGACACCGATCGTTCTCGTGGGCTCTCCCGGTACGGCGGCGCACGCGGCTCGCGTCGGAGCCGACGCCATGCTCCCCCTGCCTCTCGACCCCGAGGCGTTCTTCGCCACCCTGCGGCGCTTCCTCCAGGTGCTCCCGCGCGAGGAGGCGCGGTCGGCCGTCGAGTGGTCGGTCACCTTCTGGCGGGACGGTCTTCAGCATGCCGGAACGATCCGGGACCTCTCGCGCGGCGGCTTCTTCGTCCGGACGGCCGTCCGTCAGCCCGTGGGAGCCCGCCTCGAGGTTTCCTTCGAGGTGCCGGTCGAGCGCGGCGTGCGCACGATCGTCGCCGAAGCGCTCGTCGTTCGGCTCGGCAAGGACGCCGACAAGGGGCTCGGCTGCCGGTTCTTCCAGCTCTCCGCGGGGTCCAAGGGCCACCTCGAGGAGTGCCTGCGGATCCTCGCGCTGGGCGAGGCGCCGGTCTAGCTAATGCGGGCGGCCGCGTCCGTCCACCGAGGGCGACCCCGGCAGTAGGAGACGCCGTCCGCAGGACGGCGGCAACCCGCCCCTACTCCCGGATCTTGATTTGACCTCTTCGTAGGGGAGGGGCTTGCCCCCTCCCCTGCAAGCTGGTTAGCCCTTCGCCGACAGGTCGACGAGCTCGATGTTGGCGCTCTTCGCGACCTGAATCGAGCGCTCGTCGCGGTAGAACTCGCCGAAGTAGACCCGCTGGATGCCGGAGTTGGCGATGAGCTTGAAGCAGGGCCAGCAGGGGCTCGCCGTCGTGTAGAGCTCGGCCCCGTCGATCGAGACCCCGTTCTTGGCGGCCTGGATGATGGCGTTGCCTTCCGCGTGCACGGTCGAGACGCAGTGTCCCTCTTCGATGACGCAGCCGACGTCCGAGCAGTGCGGCAGCCCCCGGATCGAGCCGTTGTAGCCGGTCGAGAGGATCGTCTTGTCGCGCACGATCACGGCGCCCACGTGCTTGCGCGGGCAGGTCGATCGCGTGGACACCTGCCGCGCGATGTTCATGAAATACGTGTGCCAGTCGACGCGCGTGTCCGTCACGGGCCGGGATTATCGCAGAGCAGTCAAGCGCACACGCTCCCGTGGCGTCCGTGTGTCAGAATCGAAAGGTGAGCCGGGATCGCCGCGTCGTCGTCACGGGAATGGGCGCCGTCACGTCGATCGGCGGCACGCTCGAGGAATTCTGGAGCAACCTCCTCGGAGGCGTCTGCGGAATCCGCCCCTTCTCCCTCTTCGATCCCGCGTCGTACCGCACCCAGACGGCCGCGGAAGTCACGGAGATCCCCGACGGCTTCCTGACACCGGCGGAGCGCCGGCGCATGTCCCGAGCCGACCGCATGGGCGTGGCCGCGGCGCGCGAGGCCCTCCTGGCCTCGGGCATCGACATCGGCCGCGAGGACCCCTCGCGGCTGGGCGTCATCCTCGGCGGAGGGACCTCCGGGCTCATCGACTCGGAAGCCTTCTTCGAGCTCTACCTGCGCGGCCGCAAGGCGCGGCCTTCGAAGGTGCTGAACCACCTGCCCGACTCCATCACCGACCGGGTCGCCCAGCGGTTCGGGCTCGAGGGCATCAAGTCCACGATCACGACCGCCTGCTCGTCCTCGGCCAACGCCATGGGGTACGCCTTCGACGCGATCGCGGCCGGCCTGGCCGACGTCGTCGTCACGGGCGGATCCGACGTGCTCGCTCGCCTGACCTACGGCGGATTCAACTCGCTGCGGTCGGTCGATCCCGATCCCTGCCGGCCGTTCGACCGCGAGCGCAAGGGCCTCTCGATCGGCGAGGCGGCCGGCATCCTCGTCTTCGAGGAGGAGCAGCGCGCGCGGCGGCGGGGAGCGCCGGTCGTCGCCGAGTTCCGCGGTTATGGCGTGACCTCCGACGCGTACCACATGACGGCGCCCGACCCCAGCGGATCCGCCGGCGGCCGCACCATCCGGGCGGCTCTCGAAGACGCCGGCGTCGACCCCGGGGACGTGGACTACGTCAACGCGCACGGCACCGCCACGCCCCAGAACGATTCCGCCGAGACGGCGGCGCTGAAGGCCGCGCTCGGCGAGCGCGCGCGCGAGATCCCGGTCTCCTCGATCAAGTCGATGATCGGCCACTGTCTCTGCGCTTCGGGCGCCATCGAGGCGGTCGCGACGGCGCTCACGGTCCGCGACGGGAAAATCCCGCCGACGATCCACTACACCCACCCCGACCCCGCCTGCGATCTCGACTACGTGCCCAACGTCGCCCGGGACGTGGACGTCGACGTCGCGCTGTCGAACTCGTTCGCGTTCGGCGGCAACAGCTCGGTGGTCGTCCTGGCCCGCTACGCCTAGCAGGTTGCTGAAAAAGGGTGTGGGATGGCGTTACGAGCGCCGCGGGGTCAGATGCAAGGAAGCGCGACGACGGCGATGCCTTCGCATCGTCGAGGAGCGATGACGCCGCAGATGGCCCGGCGCCGCCGTAACCCGAAGGGTGGCCGGCACTTTGCCGGCGCCCGCCAGCGACTGATGTCGGTCCGAGTCGCAACAGAGCGGAACGGGCGCCGGATGCAAAGTGTCGGACACGACGCCCGCATCCATTTTTCAGCAGCCTGCTAGCCGGTGAGCGCCACGCGCGGCCGGGGCCTCGTCACCGGGACCGGAGCGGTGTCGCCCCTCGGGCGGAGCGCCGGCGAGTTCTACGCGCGTCTGTGCGCGGGCGAGGACGCGATCCGCGAGCTCCCGCCGCAGGATCGACGGGACATGCAGGCGACCCACGCCGGACGCTACGAGGGTTTCTCGCCGCAGCCCGAGATCCCGCCGATGAAGGCCCGCCGTCTCGACCGGGGCAGCCAGTTCGCCCTGATCGCGTGCGGGCAGGCCGTCGCCGAGGCCGGCTACGCGATCGGAGAGGATCCCGAGGCCATCGGCATCGCCATGGGAACGGGCTCCGCCGGCGCCGGCGCCCTGACCGAGTTCCTGAGGGTTCTGATCCTCGAGTCGCCCGAAGCCGCTCCGCCCTTCCACTTTCCCAACACGGTGGCGAACGCTCCCGCCTCGCAGGTTTCGATCGAGCTCAAGATCTACGGGCCGAACGTCACGATCACGCAGAAGGACCCCTCGGCGCTGAACGCCCTGCTCTTCTCGACGCTCGCCCTCGGCTCCGGGCGGGCCCGGGCGATGCTCGCGGGCGCGGTGGACGAGTGGAATCCCTTCTACGCGATGGGCTTCGACCGGGTCGGGGCGCTTCGCGGCGAGAAACGCGAGAGCGGCATCGTCCAGGGCGAGGGCGCCTTCGTGATTCTGCTCGAGGACGAAGAGACCGTCCGACGCCGGGGCGCCGCTCCCCTCGCTCGCCTTTCGGGAATCGCCTCGGCGGGAGTCGCCTCGGAGCCGTACCGGTTCGCTCCGGATCCCCGGGCGATGGAGCGCGCGATGCGGGGAGCGCTCGCCGACGCGGGGGCGGTCCCCGGCGACATCGACCTCTGGCTGTCCTCGCGCGACGGCGTGCGGGAGATGGACCGCGCCGAGGCCGAGGCGGCGGCGGCCGTCTTCGGCGGCCCGCCCCCGCGCGAGCTGTCGGTCAAGGACGCCATCGGGGAGATGGCCGCGGCCGGAGGCGCGCAGCTCGTCGCGGCGAGCCGCGCGATCGCCGCCGGGCAGGCGCGCCGGGTCCTCATCGATTCCTTCGGCGCCGGAGGCAACTTTCTCGCCGCCGTGATGGAATCCCCGGAGTGAAGATCCAGGCGCGCTCGAGCGAGCCTCTGCGCGGGCTGACGCTCGACATCCCCGTCCGCTTCGCCGAGTGTGACCCCTACGGCGTCGTGTGGCACGGGCACTACGTCCTCTACTTCGAGCACGCACGCGAGGCCCTGACGGGGAGATTCGGCTTCACCGCGGCCCGCGCGCTCGAGATGGGCTATCGGGTTCCTGTGACGCGCATGGAGCTGCGGTACCGCGCCCCGGCCCGCCCCGACCAGACGATCCGGGTGACCGCGAGGCTGCGGGACCCGAGCGTCGCGAGGCTGGTGATGGACTACGAGGTCCGCAGCGAATCGGGCGAGCTTCTCGTGTCCGGCGAGACGGAGCAGGTGGTGATCAACCGGGAGGGCGAGCTCCTTCTCACGCTCCCGTCGGGCCTGAGGTCGCTCTGCGCCTCGATCCTGGAGTTTCAGCAGGGACTCGACGCGGGGAGAGAGCCGGAGAGTCCAGCGTTGAAGTCGTGGAAAGGTTGAAGAGACGAGAAAGGCTCTCGCTTCAGCCTCGACGGTTCAGCCTCTTCCCGCGTTCCGCGCCGCAGGTAGCGGTAGTCCGGTATCCCGAACTCCTTCAGCTTCGCGATGAGGGAACCGCGCGAAATATTGAGGATCTGAGCGCCGCGGCTCTGGTTCCCCTCCACGCGGCGCATGGCGCGGTCGATGACCTCGCGCTCCACGGTCTCGACGATCTTCTTGAGGTCGTCGGTCTGGCGCAGGACGGTCTCCGCGAGGGTCGACTCCGTCTCGCGGGGCGCGGGCGCGGCCGGGACGTCGGCCGCCGGGCGAGCCTCGGCGTCGTCGGACGAGGAGCCGCCCATGCCGGCGAACCCGAGGCCGGCGAGCTGGACGAGCTCCTCGAGGAACAGCACGGCCCGCGCGGCCAGGCGCGGCGATTCGCGGACGAGGATTCCGGCGCACCCCGCCCCTTCGCGGACCGGTTCAACGATGAGCGTGAGCACGCCGCTGACCGTTTCAGCCCGAGCCAGCCGCTCGCCGGAGCGCAGGTCCTGCGTCATCCGCGGCGGGAGCATCGGGTTCTCGCGGAACGTCGAGGCGAGGGGCCGGAAGCCGGCGGTCGCGGAGAACTCGCCGACCGCCCACTCGGAGGGCGGCAGCTCGCGATCCAGGAAGTCGGTCAGCTCGGTGGCGAGGTCCTCGGGAGTCGCTGCGTCCCGGCAGAGCCTGTAGGCCGAGAGCCGGAGGCCCCGGTACTCGACCTCCGTGACGGGCAGGCTCGAGCCGGTCACGGGAATGTTGATGCCGGCGCTCGCCGGGGCCGCCGCCGCGGGGGCGGACGCCTCGAACTCCGCGGCCAGAGAGTCGCCGGCGGACACCGTCCGCGGCATGGAGGCCTCGACGACCGTGATCGTGGCTTCGCCGATCGTGATCCGATCGCCCACGGTGATCTGGCCGCCGAAGAAGTCGCGGCCGTTGACCTGCACCGTCTCGATGCCCTTGAAAAGGTCCAGGTGGTAGCCGCCGTCGCGCTCGAAGAGCCGGACGTGGCGTCCGTACACACCCCGTGCGCGCACGACGATCTCGTTGCCGGAGGATGCGCCGACCGTGGCGCTTCCACCGGTCACGCGGTGCATTTCGGCGCCAGTGCCCGGCCGCCGACGAACCTCGACAGTCAACATGACCGGCAGGCCCCCTTAACCAATCGAACCTTATACACTTCATCGTCTCCGGCGCAACTTTTGTCGCGCCGGCACCGCGCGACCCTCGGTCACTTCTGCGCCGCCGCGGGAGCCGCGGCTCAGAAGAGGCCGGAGACGCGTCCTTTGGAGTCTACGTCGATCGTCTCGGCCGCGGGCTGCTTCGGCAGGCCGGGCATCGTCATGATGTCGCCGCAGACGGCGACCACGAAGCCCGCGCCTGCGAAGAGGCGCGTCTTGTCGACGTGGAGCGTGAATCCGGACGGGCGGCCGCCCTTCTTCGGATCGTCCGAAAAGGAGTACGGCGTCTTGGCGATGTTGATCGGCAGGTTGCCGAAGCCGTGGCGCTCGTACCGCTGGAGCCTCTGCTCGGCTTCCTTCGAGAAGGAGACGCCTCCGGCTCCGTAGAGGCGCCGCGCGATGATCTCGATCTTCTCGGCGAGCGGGCGGTCCCACGGATAGAGAGGGCGGTACCGGGCGGAGGCCCCCAGCTCGATCTCCGCCAGGACGGCGCGGGCGAGATCCTCGCCGCCGGCGCCGCCGCGGGCGAAGACCTCCGAGAGCGCGACCTTCACCCCGAGCTCCGAGCAGCGCTTCTCGAGGAAGGCGATCTCCGCCGTGGAATCGGTCGGGAACCGGTTGATCGCGACGACCGCCGGCAGACCGAAGATCCGGACATTGTCGAGGTGCCGCTCGAGGTTGAGCATGCCCCGCGAGAGAGCCGCGAGGTCCTCGACCCCGAGCGCGTCCTTGGGCGCGCCGCCGTGCATCTTGAGCGCGCGGACCGTCGCCACCAGAACCACGACGGAGGGCCACATATCGCCGTAGGCGCACTTGATGTCGAGAAACTTCTCGCCGCCCAGATCGAAGCCGAACCCCGCCTCCGTGACCGCGATCTCGCCGTAGCGCATCGCGATCCGCGTCGCGAGGATCGAGTTGCAGCCGTGGGCGATGTTGGCGAACGGGCCGCCGTGGATCAGGGCCGGCGTGCCCTCCAGGGTCTGGACGAGATTCGGATGGATCGCGTCCTTGAGCAGGGCCGCCATCGCGCCGTTCGCCTTCAGGTCCCGGGCGCGCACCACCGAGGCGTCCCGCGTGTATCCGGCCACGATCGCGCCGCAGCGTTCCTTGAGGTCGCCCAGGTCGCGAGCCAGGCACAGGATCGCCATGACCTCGGAGGCCACGGTGATGTCGAAGCCGGTCTCGCGAGGCACTCCGTTGACCTTGCCGCCGAGCCCGATCACGGCGTCGCGGAGCGCCCGGTCGTTCATGTCGAGAACGCGCCGGAAGGGGATGTCGCGCTGATCGATCCCGAGCGCGTTCCCGTGATGGAGGTGGTTGTCGATCATCGCCGCCAGCAGGTTGTGCGCGGCCGTGATCGCCGGAAAGTCCCCGGTGAAGTGGAGGTTGATGTCCTCCATCGGGACGACCTGCGAGAAACCGCCGCCGGCGGCCCCGCCCTTCATGCCGAAGCACGGCCCGAGCGAGGGTTCGCGCAGGGCGATGATCGCGCGCTTGCCGAGGCGGTTGAGCGCCTGGCCGAGGCCCACGGTCGTCGTCGACTTGCCTTCCCCCGCCGGCGTGGGCGTAATGGCGGAGACGAGGACGAGCGGCGCCTCGCGCCGTCCCTCCGACCGCGCGATGGCGTTGATCGAGACCTTCGCCTTGTCGCGTCCATAGGGGATGAAGTCGTCCGGGTGGATTCCGGCGTCGCGCGCAATCTCCTCGATCGGGCGAAGGCGCGCCTCCTGGGCGATCTCGATGTCGGATTTCATGCGGGAGGCATCCTAGCAACACGGGGAGTCGGGACCGGACGAGCCGCCCGCCTCTACCGGCTATTGAGTGGTGGCGAAGCGAGACCCCAATCTCTTGTGGCGGGGGCTGCCGGGCTTTGCTACATTGCCTTCAATGCTCCGGTTGAAACGGGTCGAGATTTCGGGCTTTAAGTCCTTCTACGAGAAGGTCGATCTGGCCTTCCCGGGCTCGGTCACGGCCGTCGTCGGCCCCAACGGCTGCGGCAAATCCAACATCAGCGACGCCGTGGCCTGGGCGCTGGGCGAGCAGAGCGCGCGCGTCCTTCGCGGCGAGACGATGGACGACGTCATCTTCAACGGCTCCGCCAAGCGGCGGCCCCTCGGGATGGCCGAGGTGGTCCTGACCCTCGCGGCTTCGAACGGGGACTCCGAGAAGGGCGACGCCGAGGGCGAGCTGCGGGTGGGCCGCCGGGTCTATCGCGACGGCGAGGGCGAGTACTTCCTCAACGACAAGCAGGTCCGCCTCCGGGACATCCAGGACCAGCTCCTCGGGACGGGTCTCGGCGTGCGCGCCTACTCCGTCATCGAGCAGGGCCGGATCGATCAGGTGCTCTCGACCAAGCCCCAGGACCGCCGGCGCCTCATCGAGGAGGCCGCGGGCATCACGAAGTACAAGCTCAAGAAGCGGCTGGCCGAGGGCAAGCTCGAGGAGACCAAGGGCAACCTGCTCCGGCTCTCCGACATCATCTCCGAGATCGAGCGCAACGTGATCTCGCTCCGGCGCCAGGCTTCGCGCGCGGCGCGGTACAAGGAGCACTCCGAGCTGCTCAAGCTCCGGCGGGCGTCGCTCACGCGCGCCCGCGCCGACCGACTCCGCGAGGCCCTGGCCGCGAACGAAAAGCTGCGCGACGAGCGGCGCGACCGCGAGGCCGAGGCCGCGGCGGCCCTCGCTCGCGCCGAAGCCTCGCTCGCCACCGCGCGCCTCGAGGCGAGCGAGACGACGGCGCGGCGCGACGCGCTGCGCGAGGCCCTGGCCTCGCTCGAGGCCGCGATCGCGAGAGACGACGCCCTGCTCGAGTCCAACCGGCGCGCCGCTCTCGACCTCGCGGCGCGGCGGGCGTCGCTCGAGCGCGAAGGCCGGGACTTCTCCGCGGAACAGGCGAGGGCGTCCCGCGACCTGGCCGACCTCGAGGAGCGCCTCGCGCGGACGGTCGCGGAGGCCCGCGCCCGCTCGCTCGCCCGCGAGGAGGCGGACCGGCTGGCCTCCGATGCGGCCGCCGCCTGCGCGGCGCTCGAGCGGGATCTCGAGGAGACGCGCACACGCGCCCTGAACGCCGCCGGCGAGCGCGTCGCCGCGCGCAACGCCCGCCACGAGGTCGACCTCGCCGCCGAACGCGTGGCGGCGTCCCTCTCGCGGATCGCCGAGACCGGAGCGAAGGTCGCCGAGGAGCTCGCATCGCGCGAGCGCGACGCCACCGAGGCCGAGCGCGAAGCGGCGAGCCTGCTCGCGGCGGCGGCGGCGGCCTCGCAGGCTCTCGCCCGCGCCGAAGAGGAGCTCGCGGCGATCGCGGCCGCGCTTTCCGAGGCGGAGACGGAGAGGGAGGCGGCGCGGGAGACGGCCGGGGCTCTCGAGCATCGCCTCGCGGCGCTCCGCGACACGCTGGCCGCGCGCGAGGTGCGCGTCAACGAAGTCCGCGCAGGCGCTTCGCGGCGCGGGCCTCGACGAGCATGGCGCTCTCTCCGATCGCATCCGGCCCCGGTCGGGTTGGGAAGACGCCGTCGGCCTCGTTCTCGGAACCGATTCCGACGCCCTGCTTGCCTCCGGCGACGTCATGCGCGCCACCGAGGCCCTCCGGACGCTGGCCGCGGCCCGGATGGTGCGCGCGGACTGGCGGCACGAATCGCGCCTCGAGACGCCGGCCGGGGCCCTCGGGTGGGACGATGTCCTCGAGGGCTACGGCAAGCTCTCCCCCGCCGAACGCGCGGCGCTTCCCCCGACGGCCTTCGTCGAGAGCCTCCGCGAAGCCCTCGAGCTCTCCGAGCGCCACCCCGGCCTCACGTTCGTGACCCGCCGGCACGAAATCGTCCGCGGTCCCATGCTCCGCGTCGCGGGCTCGTCGTCGGAGGCTTCGGGGCTCTTCGCCCTCCGCCGCGAGGAGCAGGCGCTCGCCGGCCGGGCCGCGGAGGCGCGCGAGGCCCAGGCGGCCGCCGAGCGGCGGCTCGAGGAGCGCCGGGCGAGGCGCCAGGCCCTCGAGACCGAGCTTCCGCCCCGGCGCGAGGCCGAGCGCGAAGCGCAGGCCCTCCACCGCGCCTTCGCCGCGAGGCTCGAGGAGCGGATCGCGGAGCGGGACCGGCTTCGCCGGGAAAGCGACACCCTCGCGTCGGAGCGTGCCGCCCTCTCGCAGGAGGGAGCGGGCCTTCGGACGCAGCGCGATGCCCTCGGCGAGACCGAGCGGCGGCTCGCCGAAGCCGAGGACGAGGCGCACCGGCGCACCGGCGCCCTCTCCGCCTCCCTCGCGGAGGCGCGTGTCGCGGCTCAGGCCCGTGCCGAAGAGCTCGCGCACCGGCGGACCGAGGCCGAAGTCGCGGCCGAACGCCGGCGGGCGATGGAGGCGGCGCGCGACACGCTCGCGGAGGCGCGATCCACGCTCGAGCGGCGCCTCGCCGAGGCGACCGAGGAAGAGACCCGCATGAACGGACGCGCGGCCGAGCTCGCTCTCGAGGAGTCCGAAGCGCGCGCGCGGCAGACGCGCAACCTCGAGACCCGCCAGACCCAGGCCCTCGACCACTCCGCCGCCGTCGAGACGGCGCGGGAGACGGTCGAGCGCGTCGGCGCGGTGGAAGCCTCCGCCCGCGAGCTGCGGGGCACGCTCGACGCGGCCCGCGAGGCGCGCTTCGAGGCCGAGGTCACCTCGACCCGATCCGCCTCGGACCTCGAGCACCTCGTGGCGCAGTGCCGGGAGGAGTTCGGCGCCGAGCCCGAGAGCCTGGAGCCGCCGGCGGACGCCTCCCCGGAAGCCCTCGCCGCGCTCGAGGGCGAGGTCGCCGAGCTGTCCGCCGCGATCGAGCGCCTCGGCCCGGTCAACGTGCTCGCCTTCGAGGAGCACAAGGAGATGTCCGAGCGGCTGACGTTCCTGACGACGCAGCGGGACGATCTTCTCAAGTCGATCGCCGAGCTCCAGGAGTCCATCCGCAAGATCAACGCGACCTCCTCGGAGCGCTTCGCCGAAGCGTTCCGGGCCATCAACGAGAATTTCAAGGCCATGTTCTCGCGCCTCTTCCAGGGCGGGGCGGCCGAGATGAAGCTGCTCGACGAGAGCGACGTGCTCGAGTCCGGCATCGAAATCGACGCCCACCCACCGGGCAAGCGCAACCAGTCGATCCTTCTTCTCTCGGGCGGCGAAAAAGCGTTGACGGCGATCGCCCTGCTGATGGCGATCTTCCGCTACAAGCCTTCGCCCTTCTGCATCCTCGACGAGGTGGACGCTCCGCTCGACGAGGCCAACATCGACCGGTTCACGCGTCTGCTGCGGGAAATGACCGAGGAGACGCAGTTCATCGCGATCACGCACAACAAGCGGACGATGGAGACGGCCGACGTGATGTACGGCGTCACGATGGAGGAGCCGGGTTGCTCGAAGATCGTGTCGGTCAAGTTCGACTGAGCGTCGCCGTCGGGGGCCGGCGCGTTTGACCGGGGGCCGGGCTTTCCGTAAGATCGCCGGCTCCGGCCCCGAGCCGACGTAGCTCAGTCGGTAGAGCAGCGGTTTCGTAAACCGCAGGTCACCGGTTCAAGTCCGGTCGTCGGCTCCAGTTACACCCAACAGGCACGGCCCGAATTGAGTCCTCGGGCGATCCAAATGAAAGTACTGGACTCAAGGAACCGGATCGGAGAGGCTGAGGCTTACTTGTGATGTTGGAACCCTATAAGGCTGCCGCGGGAACCGCGGCCACGGATTTCCTGCAGCCGGACGGGCCCAATCCCCATGGCGGCCGGGCCCGGGCGATCATCCTAGAGGCACCCGGAGATCCGGAACCTCGTGGGCAAGAACCCCTGGACGTTCTGGATCACGTTCGGCATCGTGGCCGTCCAGACGGTGGTCGCGGCCTGGATGGGCTCGAGCCCCTGGTGGCTCATCGGGCTGCTCGCGGTGACGGTCGGGGCGTTCGCGAACCACGCCCTGTGGGTCGTCATTCACGAGATCACGCACAACCTGGTCTTCAAGACGCCGGGGCAGAACACGCTGGCCGGCATCTTCGCCGGCCTTCCCCACGGCACGGCGACGTCGGTGTTCTTCCAGCGCTACCACATGAAGCACCACGCGTTCCTCGGAACGTACGACTTCGACGCGGACATCCCGAGCCACTGGGAGTTCAAGCTTTTCGGCCGGTCGGCCCTCGGCAAAGCGGTCTGGCTTTTCCTCTTCTCGATCATGCAGGCCCTGCGGCCGGCGCGCCTGCGCGTGCTCAAGCCGATCGACCGGTGGGTCGTCATCAGCGTGCTCGCCCAGCTGACCTACAACGGCGCGCTCGTCTACTTCTTCGGGTGGAAGGCACTTGCGTACCTGCTCGTCTCGCTGATGTTCTCGGTCGGCCTGCATCCGCTCGGGGCGCGCTGGATCCAGGAGCACTACATCGTGTTCCCGGGCCAGGAGACGGTGAACTACTACGGCCCGATGAACCGCATGGCGCTCAACATCGGCTACCACAACGAGCATCACGACTTCCCGTCGATCCCGTGGAACCGCCTGCCGGCCGTCAAACGCGCCGCCCCCGAGGCCTACGACACGCTCCACTATCACCCCTCGTGGACGAGGCTGCTTCTGCAGTTCATCTTCGACCCGCGGTTGTCGCTGCGGACGCGTTACGTCCGGGAGGGCCCGTCCGGCGGCGCGCAGCTGCGCGAGGCCAAGGCCGGCAACCAGGAGCTGCGCGAAGCGCCCGACGCCCGGATCGAAGTCTCCGAGCCCCTGTCGGCGTAGGCGGCGATTTCGCCGGGAACTCCCGCGGCAGAGCGGGTTCTCCTCTTACAGGAGGGCCCGCCCATGTTCGACACGGCGCTCATCGAATCCGCGGCTCCGCCACGCCGGCGTCCATTCGCGCGCGGCGAAGAGTCTGCCCCTGGCGATCGCGTTTCACGCCGCCGTCATCGGAGCGCTCGTCTTCTCGGCTCTCGCCTCGACGGCCGATCCTCCGGAGCCGGTGATCCCGATCGCTTTTCCGTCCTTTCGGGGCGGTCCGCCTCCGCCGCCGCAGGGCGGCCCGAGACCGATCCGCGTCGTGTCGCCCCCGGTAAGACGCGAACGTCGACACGCCGGTGATCCGATGCCCGAGGAGCTGTCCGTCCCGGTCCGAACCGAGCCCGGCTCGAACATCCGGTAGCAATCCGCGACGACTCCGGGCGCCGACGGGTCCCGGCGAGCCGGGCGGCCAGCCGGGAGGTCGAGCCAGACGGAGTGCTCGGCGGCATCCGGCGTGCGAGGACGGCGACGGGCGTCGACCCGAACGGCGCCGCGATTCACCGCCGGCGGTCGGAGGCGTCACGGCCCCCGAGATCCTCGAAAAGATCGACCCGATCTACCCCGAGGCCGCGCGCAAGGCGCGCGTCCAGGGCATCGTCACGCTCGAGGCGATCATCACCGCCTCGGGCATCGTCGAAGAGGTCCGCGTGGTCGGCTCCGCCGGACCCATCCTCGACGCGTCCGCGGCCGCCGCAGTGCGGCGCTGGAAGTACCGCCCGGCGACGCTGCGGGGCCGCGCCGTCGCCGTGCGCCTGACGGTGATGGTCCGGTTCGGGCTCAACGGATGAGTCGGGAACACATCAGGGCATCAGCTGGGCCTGAACCAGGAACGCGCTGTCGTTTGCGGGCTCTCCGCTCGGGCGCTTCCGGTGCGTCCGGGCGTAGTCGAGGACGATCTTCAGGTTGTTGCGCCGGAAGTAGTAGGACGTCGCAGCGGAGATCACGCCCACGCCGCCGCGCGCGACGCTCCGGTTGTAGTCGACGTAGGAATAGCGGCCGGCGATGTCGAGCTTCTGGGCAGGATGAAAAACCCTCCCTGCACGTAATAGCCGTACGCGTAGACGCGTGCGCCGCTCGTCTCTCCTTCCGCCTGACCCCAGAACCCTTCGCCCTGCAGGGAGAAGCCGTGCCACTTGAACTGGGCGTCGACGCCCCAGGACTGGATGTCGACGTTCTCGAGGAGCTCGAACGCCCCGACGTTGCGGCCGAGCCAGCCCGCAGGGCCCGCGTAGTTGAGCTGGGTCTCGAATGCGACGTCGGTGAGCTTGCGCAGCGTGTTGCGAAAGGCGTTCGCGCCGAACGATAACGCCGGGGTCTTGTGGTTCTGCAGATCGGCCTCGCTCGCTCCCATGGTCCCGAACGGATTCACCACGAGGCGAACCACCGGCATCACGTTCTCGTTGGTCCGCAGCGTGCTCTGCCCCGCGCCTCCAAAGACACCGGCCTGGTAGGTGATGAGGTTGTCGCAGAAGTTCCCGAACGCCATGACGCCGATGTCGCGGCTGGGCTTGAAAGCGTCGGTCGCGAGGGAGCGCTCCGGGAACTGCAGGACGCCGTCGTTGTAGAGCTCCTGCCGCGAGAAGGGCGTCTTGTACTGGCCGAACTGGATCGCCGCCGGATCGGCGAACTTCCAGCCCAGCCAGGCGTCGTCGAGGATCCGGTTGGCCACGCTGCTCGTGAACTCGAACTGGACGCGCCACGTCAGGCGCGGATCGAACGCGAAGCCGTTGAGGAAGAGCTTGAAGCGCCGGACCCGGAACTCGTTGGCGTCGATGCCTCCGAACCGGGAGTCGAGGTCGAAGTGCGTGTAGCGGACCTGGAGGTTGAAGCCCAGGCTTCCCTCGAACATGTCGTCCGGCGTCCGGAAGACGAGGCCCCGTCCCTCGACGTAGGAGATCGGCTTCTCGGGGGGCTTCTCGGGAGGTTTCGGAGCGGCCGGATCGGGAGCCGCTGAGCGCCCATCATGGCCGCCGCCAGGAATCCCACGCCGGCCCACGATCACCAGTCCTCGCTGCATGCTGCCTCCGTTTTGATGCGGATCATCGAAGTCTAGTCGTATTGAATCGCATATACTCGCATACCCATGCCCAGAACGCCTGCGCACCGGTCCGACGCCCTGACGCCCGCCGAAGCCGCGAAGGCGCTAGGGGTCAGCTACCCCACGATCAAACAGTGGATCTATCGAAAGAGAATCCGCTCGGTCGTGACGCCCGGGGGGCATCATCGCATTCCCCGCTCCGAGCTGACGCGCCTGGGCGCGGCCGCTGCCGGGGTCTCGTCCCTCGACGCGATCAGCGGACGCAACAAGCTCGCCGGTGTCGTGACGCAAGGTCCGCATCTCCGGCCTGCTCGCCGAAGTCACGCTCGAGGTGGGCGGCCAGACGTTGACGGCCATCATCACCGCCGGTGCGGCGCGCAGCCTGAAGCTGAAGGCCGGAGTCCCGGCGCTCGCGCTCATCAAAGCGACCGAAGTCATGGTTATCCGCGGCTGAAGCAAGGAGCGCGCCATGAAACGCCTCGTCGCTCGCTGGATTGTTCGCCTCCGCGATCGGCGCTCGCGGCATCGCCGCCCGGCGAGATCCTGGTCTTCGGCGCCGCGAGCCTGACCGAATCGCTCCAGGAAGCCGCGAAGCAGTTCGAGGCTCAGGGCGGCGCCAGGGTCGCGTTCTCCTTCGCCTCCTCGAGCGATCTCGCGCGACAGATCGAGGCCGGCGCGCCGGCCGACGTGTTCTTCTCGGCCGACACGGCCAAGATGGATTCCGTCGAGAAGGCCGGCCTCGTCAAGAAGGCCGACCGGCGCGAGTTCCTGTCGAACGTCCTCGTCGTCGTCGTGCCCTCCGACTCGACCGCGAGAATCGGCTCGGCGAAAGACCTCGAGACCCTTCCGAAGCTCGCGCTCGCCGACCCGGCCGCCGTCCCGGCCGGCGTCTATGCGAAGAAGTGGCTGACCGAGAAAAGCGTCTGGAGCGCCATCGAGCCGAAGGTCATCCCCACGCTGGACGTCCGGGCGGCGCTCGCGGCGGTCGCCGGCGGCGATGTTCCCGCGGGCATCGTCTACCGGACCGATGCCGCTATCTCGAAGGATGTGCGGATCGCCTACACGGTCACGGACGGCCCGTCGATCACGTACTCCGTCGCGCCCATCACGTCCTCGAAGCATCCGCAGGCGGCCGCGAAGTTCGTGGCCTTTCTCGACTCGCCGGCGGGCCGCGCGATCTTCGAGAAGCGGGGCTTCCTCATCAAGCCCGCTCCTTGACCTCCGACGACCTCTCGATCCTGCTGCTGACGGTCCGCGTGGCCGCGGCGGCGACTCTCCTCATCCTGCCGCTCGGGGTGGGGGCCGCATGGCTCCTCTCGCGCCGCGGCGGGGCGTGGCGCACCGTGGCGGAAACTCTCCTGTCCCTCCCGCTCGTGCTGCCGCCGACGGCCGTCGGGATCCTGCTCCTCGACGTCCTCCGGCGCCGGGGCCCTCTCGGCGGACTCCTCGAGCGCCTCGACATCGAGGTGCTCTTCACCTTCAAGGCCGTCGTCCTGGCCACGGCCGTCATGGCCTTCCCGCTCCTCGTGCGGCCGGCCCGCGCGGCCTTCGAGGAGGTCGACCGGCGGCTCCCCGGGATCGCGCGCTCCCTCGGCTGCCGGCCGTTCGAGGCGTTTCGCCGCGTGACGCTCCCGCTCGCAGCCCGCGGCATCCTGACCGGGACGCTCCTCGCCTTCTCGCGCGCGCTCGGCGAGTTCGGCGCGACGATCATCGTCGCCGGCAACATCCCGGGCCGAACGCAGACGATCGCCCTGGCGATCTTCCAGCGCCATCAGATCGGGCAGGACGCCGCGGCGATGCGGCTCGTCTGGGTCACCGTCGTCATCGCGTTCGCGGCCGTGCTCGCCTCGGAGCTGCTGAGCCGGAAGCGCTCGGCGAGGGAGAAGGCGTGATCGAGCTCGAGATCTCCCTTCCGCTCGCGTCGTTCCGTCTCGAGCTCGCGGCGACGCTCACGGCGGACGCGGTCGCCGTCCTCGGACCCTCGGGCGCCGGCAAGACGTCGCTGCTCGAGTCCATCGCGGGCCTGCGCCCGGGTGTCTCGGGCCGGATCATTATCGACGGCGAGCTCCTGCTCGACTCGGCGCGGCGCATCCGCCTTCCGCCGGAGCGGCGCCGGATCGGCTACGTCCCCCAGGACGCGTGTCTCTTCCCCCACCTCGACGTCCGCCGGAACGTCCGCTTCGGCATGCGGACGACGGACCGCGAGAGCGTGTTCGACGAGGCCGTCGGGATCCTGGAGATCGAGCCCCTCCTCGACCGCTATCCGGCGACGCTCTCGGGCGGGGAACGCCAGCGCGTGGCGCTCGCCCGGGCGATCGCGACCGGACCGCGGCTGCTGCTTCTGGACGAGCCGCTCGCGGCCGTCGACGTGGAGCTGCGAGAGCGCATCCTGCCGTTCCTGCTGCGCGTTCGCGAGACGCTCCGCATCCCCTGCGTGTACGTCACCCACAACACCGGCGAGGCGGCGGCCGTCACTTCGGAAGCCCTCCTGATGCGCCGGGGCGGGCTCGCGCGCCAGGGGCAGACTTCGCAGGTCATCCGGGAAATGATGACGTCGTCCCTCGATCCGGACGCGCGCTTCGACAACGTCGTCGCGGGCGAGATCGAGGCCGGGCGGGAGGGCGACGACCGGCTGGTCTTCCGGGCCGGCGAGGCGCGCCTGATCGTTCCCGCCGGCCTGACGGGCGGCAAGGCCGGACGCGCGGTGTACGCGGTTGCGCCCGAGGACATCCTCGTGTCGACGCACCCGCCGGCGCACGTCTCGGCGCGAAACGTCTTCCCGGGACGGGTGATCTCACTGGACGTCTCCGCCGGCGGGACGTGGATCCGGGTCGCTGCCGACGGGATCGAGTGGACCGTCCGCCTGACGCGCGCGGCGGCGGAAGATCTGGGCCTCGAGCCGGGCGCGCGGGCGTGGCTCGCCATCAAGACGCATGCGTTCCGGAGGCTGCGGTAGCCCGCTCGTCCGTAAAAACCCCGTTCCCGTCCCAAGGAGATGGTCAGAACCGGCCCGGAGGTCTAGCCTGATCGTCGTGGTGCTTCCGACGCTGCCCGCCGTGGTTTCGATCCTGGCGCTGACGGTCGGCGAGACCGAGACCTTCAGGTCCGTCGCCGCCGCGCCCTCGCAGGCTCCGGCCGCTCCGCGTCCCTGCTCCGCTCCCGGAGTACCGTCAGTTCGACTTCTGGCTGGGCGAGTGGAACGTGCTCCAGGCGGGCAAGTCGGCAGGAATCAACCGCATCACGCCGCTTCTCGGAGGCTGCGCGGTCCGCGAGGACTGGAAGGGTGTGAGCGGCCTGACGGGCACGAGCCTGAACATGTGGGACTCCGCTCGGAAGCGCTGGACGCAGACCTGGGTCGACGACAAGGGCAACATCCTCTTCCTCGTCGGCGGCCTCCAGGGTCCGAAGATGGTGCTCGAGGGCGACACGCCCGACGGCAAAGGCGGGATGGTCAAGAACCGCATTACCTGGACGCCGCTGCCGGCGGGCCTGCGGCAGGTCTGGGAGACCTCGAAAGACGGCGGCAAGGCGTGGGAAACCGCCTTCGACGGGAGCTACGAACCGGTCCGGAAGTAGCCGGCTACCGCTTCACCGTTTCAGCGCTTCACCGCTTCCCCTCGGCCCCTTTCGTCAGCCGGACGAGACCCGTTCCGTCCACCCCGATGACATAGACGTCGTGGATCTCGCCCTTCTCCGCCGAGAAGAGGAGACGGCGCCCGTCCTTCGACCATGTCGGCTGCGCCCAGACGGAAATGCCCTGGGTGACGCGCCGGACGTCTCCGCTCGAGACCTCGAGGATGTAGATGTCGCGTCCTCCGTCCCGCGAGGACACGAAGGCCACCGAGCGCCCGTCGGGCGAAAAAGACGGGGTCTGGTCGACCGCCGGGCTCCGGTGGAAGGGCGTGACCGTCCCGCCCGCGATGTCCATGGCGAAGAGTTGGTCGCGCCCGTCCGGGTTGGCGTAAAAGACGATCCGTTTTCCGTCGGAGCTCCAGGTGGGGACCTGGCTGCTCCACGCGTTCGAGGTCAGCTGCCGCAGGCCTCCGCCGTCGGCGTTCACCAGGTAGAGCTCCCAGTGATAGCTCTCTCCCTCGACCGTCCCGCGCTGGAACGTGAACCGCTTTCCGTCGGGCGACGGGTTCGGAACGCCGTTGAATCCGGGCGCCGCCAGCAGACGCTTCTGGTTCGCGCCGTCCGCGTCCATGATCCAGAGGTCGACCTGCCCGGCCTCGGAATGATCGCGGGGAGACTGGAAGAGGATCGTCTTGCCGTCCGGCAGGTACGCCGGATGCGCATCGCGGCCCGGGCTCGAGGTCAGACGGCGCAGATCGGACCCGTCCGAAGCCATGGTGTAGATCTCCCAGTCGCCATCGCGCGTCGAGGCGAAGGCGATCCGGCTCTCGTCCGGGGACCAGGTCGGGAACGCGTTGTCGTAGGCCGAATTGGTCAGCTGACGGGGATTCTTCCCGTCCGCGTCCATGACGAAGAGCTCGAATCGTTTGGCCACGGGGTCCGGCGCGTCGGAGTAGTAGGCGATCCGGCGGCTGTCCGGGGACCAGGAGAGCTCGTACTGCGTGGCCGTGTCGTTGGTGAGGTTCTTCAGGTTCGAGCCGTCGCGGTTCATGACGTAGATGTCGCCGTCGCCGTCCCGCTCGGAGTAGAAGGCGATCTTGAGGCCGTCGGGCGAGACTTCGCCGGCCCCGTCCGCGACCGGCGCGTTGGTCAGTCGGCGGACGTTGGATCCGTCCGGCTGGACGCTGTAGACGTCCTGGTTGCCGTCCCGCTTTCCGGTGAAGAGGATCTCCTTCCCGTCGGGCGTCCAGGCGCCATGGCCGTCTCCGCCGACGCTCCGGGTCACCCGGGTCACGTTCCCTCCGTCGGAGTCCATGATGTAGAGCTCGCCGTCGCCGTCCCGGTCGGAATCGAAGACGATCCAGCGGCCGTTCGCGGACCAGGCAGGATGCCGCGCGAACTCCTCCCCCGTCGCTGACCCGCGGTGCGTGATCCGCTTCTCGTCGGTCCCATCGGGCCGGATCACGTAGAGGTTCCAGACGCCGTCCCGGTTCGAGTCGAAGACGATCCAGTCGCCGTCGGGCGACCACGAGGGGTGCGTGTCGTCGCCGCCGCTGCGGGTCAGGCGCCGCTCGCCGGTGCCGTCGAGGTCGATGATGTAGAGCTGTGCGAAAGGAGCCTGCCGGTCGCTCTGGAAGACCAGGCGCCGGCCGTCGGGCGACCAGGACGGGTTGATGTTGAGGAAGTTGGGCGGGGTCGGGGGGACCTCCGCGGGGCCCGGGGCCACGAGCGCAGCGAGACCGGCCGAGAAAAAGAGTGCGAGCATGGTGTCCGTCCTTATTTCGCGGGCGCGGGTGGAAGACTCGCGAGCCACTTTTCGACGGCCTCGCGGTCGTCGCCCTTGAGGCGCTTGAGGACCCCTTCGCGGTGGGAGGCGATGGTTTCGCCCCGGTCGAAGGGCATCGACCCGTACATCTTCCCGCCTGGCTCGTGGCACGGGGCGCATTTCGCGACGAGCACCGGACGGACGGTCGAGGCGAAGAGGTCGGGCGCCGGAGCCTCCGCCTCGACCCGGGTTTTCGCCTTCGGCGACTCGCAGGGTGGCGGCGCGCCGGGCCGAAATCCGACCGGGAAGGCGAGCAGGACGACGAGTCCGAGCCTCGAACCGTTCACTTTCGCGTCCAGATCATCGAACTTGTCATCCGAAAATCAAGATTTCCGGTACCGAAAGGCGCGGGCCGGCGAGTCCACCGAGGGTCCGTCGAACGCATTCGGCCTTTCGAAACGCCACTTTCGCGATTCGGCCGTCGAAAACGAGCCGCGTTCCGGTTTTTGAACATTTCGTCCGGATTCTTGGGTCGAAATCACCCGGCATATTCTCGATAACTCCTTTGGTTTCTTTACGTATCACCGTCTGCGACGTTGCAGAAAAACGCGGGGAGGTGGGGATGAAAATCCGGACCCTGATCGTCGACGACGAGCCGCTCGCACGGGAGTGGGTGCGCAACGGCCTCCAGGATGAACCCGACATCGAGATCATCGGCGAGTGCGGCGACGGGTTCGAGGCCGTCAAGGCCATCACCGAGTGGAAGCCTCACCTCGTGCTCCTCGACGTCCAGATGCCGGGCCTCGACGGCTTCGGAGTGCTTTCGAGCGTCGAGCCCCAGGACCTCCCCGCCGTCATCTTCGTCACCGCCTTCGATCGTTACGCGCTGAAGGCCTTCGAGGCCCACGCGGTCGACTACCTCATGAAGCCCTTCTCGAGCGAGCGACTGCACGCCGCGGTCGAGCGGGCGCGGGGCGAGATCGACCGGAGCTCCTCGCAGGACCTCAAGGCCGCGCTCCATTCGCTGCTGCAGGACATCCAGCGCGAGCGGGCGTACCCGGAGTGGCTGCTCATCAAGAAGGAGGAGCGGAGCGTGTTCCTCCGCGTCTCCGACATCGACTGGATCGAGTCCTCGCGCAACAACGTGAGGCTCCACGTGGGCAAGGAAGTCTACCTGTACCACGAGACCACGTCGGGCATCGAGTCGAAGCTCGATCCGAGAAAGTTCTTCCGCATCCACCGCTCCACGATCGTGCACATCGAAAGGATCAAGGAGATGCATCCCTGGTTCAACGGCGACTACGCGGTGACGTTGAAGGACGGCACGCGGCTGACGCTGTCCTCGACCTACCGCGAGCGCCTGAAGGAGTTCCGCCGGCTGGCCGTTTAGGAGAGGGATGACGACGGCCGTCGCGCGCACCCGCTTCTCGATCGCAGGAGAGGCCTCATCGCGAGGCCCGGCGCGGAGCGACGCGTCGCCGCCGGCGTCGACTTCGAGGCGTCCGGATTTCGCGACCACCGCGGCGCCCTCGGGAGGCGTCGCCGAGCCGGGCGAGGCCTCGTTCGCCCACCCGCGCCTGCCCGCGTCCTCGAGGCGGGCCCTCGAGATCCTGGCGGTCTGGACGCTCATCGGTCTCTTCATCGCGGCCCAGCGCTACCTTCGGGGGCCCTCGCTCCAGCCGAGGCTCGCGCTCCCGCTCCACGAGTCGCTCGCGGCCAGCCTCGTGACGGCCTACCTGTGGGCGGGACTCACTCCCCTGATCATGCGCGTCGCCCGCCGCTTCCGCCCGCGCCGGGGCGAGACGGCCTCCCACGTCGTCGTGCTCCTCGGCGCCGGTATCGCCGCCGCGCTCGTGCACCTGCTGGCGACGAACGTGTTCTGGCACGTCTTCGATCCGCGCGGATCGGGAGGCGACTTCGCCGCCATGTTCTTCGCCACGCTCGCTTTCGGCGGAGCCGCGAGGCTCGCGACGTACATCGGGATCGTCGGCGTCACGTGGGGTATCGACGACTATCGGACATACCGTCAAAAGGAGCTCCAGGCGTCGGAGCTCGAGCGCGAGCTGGTTCAGGCCCAGCTCGAGGCCCTGAAGCTCCGCCTCCATCCTCCGTTCCTCTTCAACACGCTCGCGACGATCCTTCCGCTCATCCGCACCGAGCCGCGCGCGGCCGCCCGGACGGTCGTCCAGCTCGGCGACATCCTGCGGCTCGCCCTCTACGACGACGCGACCGGGCTCGTTCCCCTCAAGACCGAGCTCGAGTACATCCGCCTCTATCTCCAGATCGAGCAGACGCGCCTGCAGGACCGGCTCGAGGTCCGCTATGCGATCACGCCCGAGGTCCTCAACGCGGCGGTGCCGAACCTCATCCTCCTGCCGCTCGCGGAAAGCGCCATCGCCAACGGCGTCACGGTGCGGTCGGGCCGGGCCGCGATCGAGATCCGGGCCTGGGCGGAAAACGGCGAGCTGCGGCTCGAAGTCCGCGAGGCCGCCACGCCCTCCGCCGAGCCGGCGGAGCTGCCGCCGGAGACCCCGATCGACGACTCCTTCGTTCGCAAGACGAGGCTTCGCCTCGAGCTCCTCTATCCCGGCCGCCATCTCATCGGAGTCTCCGAGAGAAGCGAATACGGCCACGAGGTCTCCATCACGCTGCCCCTCGAGGAGGCCGCGGTGGGGTCCGCGGCGGGAGCGAGCGCATGACGGCGTCCTTCTCCTTCCGCGAGCTGCCCCGGGCCGCCTCCGCCGAGCGCTGGCGGATGGCCGTCTGGGTGCTGGCCGCGTGGACGCTGGTGGGTCTCTTCCGGGCCGTGGACCGCTACTTCAGCGACCCGTTCCAGCTCCACCGCCTCGAGTTCGGGCTCTGGGAGGCTCTCGCGCAGAGCCTGCTCGCCTCGACGATCTGGGCGCTCTTCACGCCGCCCGTCGTCTGGCTCGCCCGGCGCTGCGTGCCGACGCGGGCCTACTGGATCCTTCCGATCCTGAGCCTCGCGGCGGGGGGCGTCCTCTTCTCGATCGCTCACTGCACGGCGTACCAGCTCGCCTATCCGCTGCTGATGGGGTTTCCACTCGTCGTCTCGACGCAGCTCGCGGCGCTCCCGCAGATGCTGCGCTTCCTGCTGCCGACCCACCTCGTCACGTACGCGGCCATCGTCGGAGCGACGTGGGCGCTCTCCTACTCCCGTCTCTCGCGCGAGCGGGAGCTTCGCGCCTCGCAGGTCAAGACGCGGCTGTTGTCGGCGCGGCTCGAGGCCCTGAAGATGCAGCTCCACCCGCACTTCCTCTTCAACACGCTGAACAGCATCCTGCCGCTGGTCTTCCGCGACCGCGAGGCGGCGTCGCGGACCGTCGTGCGCCTGTCCGACCTTCTGCGTCTCTCGCTCCAGAACGAGGGAAGCGACCTGATCCCGCTCCGCAAGGAGCTCGAGCTTCTGAAGGTCTACCTCGAGATCCAGCAGACCCGTTTCCAGGATCGTCTGACCGTCCGGCTGGACGTCGAGCCCGGCATCGGCGACGCGCTCGTGCCCAACCTGATTCTCCAGCCCCTCGTCGAGAACGCGATCAAGCACGGCATCGCCGCCCGGCCCGGCTCGGGCCGCGTCGAGGTCCATGCGCGCCGGGAGGCGGATCGCTTGCATCTTCTGGTCCGAGACGACGGCCCCGGTCCGGCCGATCTCGGCGTCCGCCCCGAGACGCCCCGCCGAAGGCGGCGTCGGCCTGCGCAACACGCGGGACCGGCTGGAGCTGCTCTACCCGGGCCGTCACGAGTTCGAATTTCGCGGCGCCCGGGATCGGGGCTGCGAGGTCCTCCTGACCTTCCCGTTGTCGATGGCTCCGCCGGCTCCCGCGGTCCGCGCGAACGTCCCGAGGCGAGTCCCGCCTCGAGTCGACGTGCGACTCGCACCCATCGCATGAGCATGCGCCGCCGCTTCCTCGCGCTTTCGCTCGCGGCCGTCGTCGCCGGCTCCTCGACGAGCCCGCTCTCCGCGGCGTCGCCGCACGGCCGCGCGATCGAACAGTCGCGCGCCATGCTCGACCAGGTCCTCCAGCTCTACCCCGGCACCGCCGTCGCCGTGGCGGTCGGCGACGACATCGTCTGGTCGACGGCCTTCGGGTTCTCCGACGTCGACCGGCACCGGGCCGTGGGACGCTCGACGCAGTTCCGCATCTACGAGGTCGCGATGCCGCTCACCGCGACCGTCATGGCCCGGCTCGCCCAGGAGGGCCGCTTCGACATGGACGCGCCGATCCAGCGCTACCTGCCGGCCCTGCCCGAGACCCGAACCGTCGTCACGGCCCGCAAGCTCGCCGCGCACCTGGCCGGCACGGGCGATTTCGCCGAGGACGAGCTCGCGGTCGCGCCCTGCACCGACGCGCGACAGGCCGCCCGGACTCTCTCGGGCCGCCTCTTCATCCGGCCGGCGGGCCTCGGGCACGCGATGTCGCGGCAGGGCTATCTCCTGCTCTCGGCCGCTCTCGAGTCCGCGACCGGCCGCCGCTTCTCGGACCTGTTGAACGAGACCGTCGCCGGCCCGGCGGGCATGTCGTCCACGATGAGCGACGACCCGCGCCGCTTCCTGCCCGGCCGTTCCCTCTTCTACGAGCGCGGGTTTCTCGGCCTCCTGCGGACCGCGCGCACGGTCGACACGAGCTGCCTCTGGGGAGGAGGCGGGCTGCTGTCGACGACGGAGGATCTCGTTCGCTTCGGCGCCGCGCTGCTGCGGGGCCAGATCCTTCGCCACGACGCGATCGACGCGATGTTCACCGCCCAGAAGACGCGCAACGGCGTCGACACCGGCTACGGCCTCGGCTGGTTCGTCGAGACGGACGCGCGCGGCCGCCGCTACGTCTGGCACGGCGGGCGCGGCATCGGCGGGCGTTCGGCGATCGTCATCGTCCCCCACGCGCGCCTGGTGACGGTCATGCTCTCGAACATCGAGGGCGAGCGTCTCGACGAGCACGCTCGCCGGATCACCGGCTTCTTCCTCGAAGGCGCGGAGGCCGGCGGCATCACGCCCGACCTGCGCCGCGCCACGGGCTCGGACCAGCCGCCTCCCTTCGCCTACCGCGCCGTTCCCGCCAAGGGCGAGTAGAACCCGTTTCCAGGTCCCTGCCCCTGGACCGGGGAACGAAAAGGCAAAGGATTAAGAGCGCCAACGTAATAGACTCGCAACAGAGAACCGTTCCAGGTTCTCCCTTACACACGTCGATGTATTTGGTCATTCGCCGATCCGTACCTGCCCGGTGACGGAGCCGCTGTCGGACTACCTCGATCGGCTTTCGGCCGAGGGCCGCAAATGGGCCAACCATCGACTCGGGACTGATCCCGAGCGACTTCCAGATCCTGGTCGGACGGCGGCCGCGCTGAGAGTCCGCGTCGCAGGCGGTCCGAGACGTTGCTCTCCCCCTTCCTGATCCGGCCGTTCGACCGGAGGCGATTCGTGCCGGCCGCCCTTCGGTCGGTCGCCTGCATCGTAGTCGCGGCATCTCTGGCCGCGGGCTTCGCGGCTCTCGAGCGCCACCTCCGGACGGCCTACCTCTGGGCGGGGCCCAGCATCTTCTCCTCCGTCGACCAGCGGCAGATGGCGAGCGTGCGCGCGGCCCTCGCCGACGGCGAGGTCATCGTCCTGTTCGCCGGCCCGGCCAACGTCTGGCACGCGCGGCTCTGGCAGAGGGGCCTCTACCCCCGGAATCCCGTCGCCGTCCAGTTCGAAGGGGACCCGCCGGAGCGCCTGCGCGCTCTGCGAGAGCGCTTCGGAGTCCGCCATGCGGTTCTCATCGGTCGTCCCGCGAACGCCCCACGGCTTCGCGTGGAGCGGGATCTCGGTCCCCTCCCGGGACTTCCCGGGCGCGTCGCGTTCGGCGAGCTGCCGCCTTGAGAGTCCCCCTCCCGGAGCTTCTCTTCACGGCGCTGCTCGCTGCGGCCTTCGCCGCGCTGGGCGAGATCCTCCTCCGCCGGCGCATCCGAGGTCTGGCGTCCGCGAACGAGTCGATGCTCGTCGGCATGGGCGCATCGGCGGCGGCGCTCTTCCCTCTCACGCTCCTCCTGGGACGGCGAGCGTTGCTGGCGGAAGCCGCTGTTCTCGGCGCCGCGCTCGTCCTCCGCACGGCGGCTCGCATCCGCTCCGGGGACCGTGGGGGGCCAGGGGAGCGCCGTGCGCCACCCGCTCAAAGAACCGCCCCGCCGGAGACGCCACCAGCGAGCGCGGATCCGCTCGGGCGGTGGCTGCTCGGCGCGGTCGGCCTCGTCATCGCTGCCTTCGCCGCCCTCAACTTCCGCTACACATACGTCTGGGACGGCCTGCTCATCTGGGCCACGAAGGCCCAGTTCCTGTCGCACGCCGGGGGGCTGACGCGGGAGTGGTATCCCGGCGACGTTTACGACCTGCGCCACCTCGCCTACCCCCTCCTCGTCCCTCTCTGCGAGTCGCTCATCGGCGTTCTGCGCGGCGGGTTCCACTTCGACGTTACTAAGCCCGTCTTCTTCCTCTTCTACCTTTCGCTGCTCGCCGGAACGCATTCCGCCGCGCGAGCCTCCTCGTCCGCTCGCGCGGCCGCGCTCGCGACGCTCCTGGTCGCCCTGGTGCCGGCGCTCGTGAGCGGCCCCGCCGCGGGCGCCTATGCCGACATGCCCCAGGCCGCCGTGGTCGCGGCCGTCACGGCCGCGGCCCTGAATCCGCGCCGCGACGGTCGATCGGCCCTCCCCTGGCTGATCGGCGCTCTGACGGCGGTGAAGGCGGAAGGGACGATTCTCGCCGTGATCGCGTGCGCAGCGGTCGCGCTGTTCTGGATCCTCGACGCCGGCTCCTTCTGGCGGCGGGCCGCGTCCGAGAAGACGAGCCTCGCTATCGTCGGCGCGTTCTTTCTGCTGCGCCTCACGTACATCCGCTGGATCGACGCACCCGGCGCACCCTACGACGTCTACTCCGGATCGCCGGCCGCCGCGCTCGCACGGCTTCCGGACGTCGCGAGGCTCTGCATCGCGGAACTCCTGCAGCCGCGACAGTGGGGGCTGCTCTGGCCGGCATTTTTTCTCGCGGCCGCGGCGCTGGTCGCGGGCGCGCCCCTGCGCGAGAAGGTCCTCGCCGCGGCGGTCGTCGCGGCGCTCGCCGTCCTCATGGTTCCGTTCCTCTTCACCACCTGGCCTCTCGAGCTCCAGATCTCGCAGGCGTACTCTCGCCTCGCCTCGCAGGTCGCGCCGGCCGCCGTGGTCGCGCTCGTGCTCGGATATCGCACGGCGCGCAATCGGATCGACGCCACCCGCGTGCTACGCTGAACCGCAGTGTCTCTGCCCACGCGTCTTCGCGCCCAGGCGCTCGCTCTGTTCCTCGGCGTCGCCTGCGTCTACGCGGCGTTCTCTCCCTTCGCCATCGCTCACATGGGATACGCGAACGAGACGATGCGCGCCTGCCGGCAGCTCCTCTCGCCGGAAAGGCCCCGCGTTCCGCCGGATTTCGGCGTCGACTGGCCGCGCAACGGCAGCACGGAAGTGGTCCTGCAGTGCGGATTCCAGGCCGTCGGACGAGCCATCGGCGGTCCCGATTCCGTTTGGGAGCACCGGCTGGCGGCGATGCAACCGGTCCTTGCCACGGCCGCCCTCGTGACCGTCGTGTTCGTGTGGGCCTCCCGGCTCGCCGGCAGCCGGCGCAAGGCCTTCTGGCTGGCGCTGGCCGCAGGTTTCGGCACGATGCTTTGGCCGTACGCCTACATCGGGATGGAGCCGATTCAGTCCCTGTTCCTGCTCCTCGCGGGCTATTTCGCCCTCGAAACTCCGCCCGAGCCGTCGTGGAAGAGGACGGTCGCCTTCTCGCTCTGCGGGGCGGTCGCCGTGGCTTCGAAGTCGGGAGGCGCCGCGCTCATCCCTGTCGTCCTCTTTCTCGCGTTCGTCCTGCTGAGGAGGCGCCCTCTCCGGCTCGCGGCCGCGCTCGTGCCGTCGGCGGCGCTGTTCCTGATGAACAATCACTTCCGAGCTCTCTCCTGGGAGCGGTTCGGGGGATTCCGCTTCTGGTCGGCCGGCTTTCACGCCTACGACCTCGTCTCCTCGGCGATGAGCGCCATTGCGCTCCTCGCTTCGCCGAACAAGGGTCTCCTCGTCTTCGCTCCCCTTTCAATTCTGGGGCTCGTCCTGATTCATCGAACGTTTCGCAGCCACCGCGGCGCTCGCCGTATTCGCGTTCCTCTCGCTCGTCGGACCGCTCGTGCTGGTGTCGCAGTTCCGCACCTGGGCGGACGAGACCTGGGGGCCGCGCTATCTGCATTGCGCCGTCGCCCCGCTCCTTCTCTGCATCGCGGCGCCGCTGCGCGGGGCCAGGCCTTCGCTCTTCCTGCGCGGGCTGATCGGAGCGGCCGCCGCGGCCGGGTTCGCGGTCTCCTTCCTCGGCGCGATGTTCTACTACGGGGAGCTCGCAGGCACTGCGGCGCGCACCGCGCCGACATCGCTGCAGGCCTACCAGGGCGATCCGACCTGGAATCACGTCGCCTTCAACGCGCGCCTCCTCAAAGTCTGGTGGCGGTCGAGATCACCCACGGGCTCGCCGCCGGAGTGGCTCCCGCCTCCCGACGGCTGGGACTTCGCCCACCCCGGTCGCAAGCTCGCCTGGGAAAGCGTCGATCTTCGCGGCGTGGCGGTACCGCAGCCGCTGCTTCTGCGGCCTCCCGCCGCGGGGGACCCGCAACGCGGGATTCGCCGGGCCTGTGTCGCGCTACTGATCGTCGGGGCGTTCTTGCTCCTCTTCACCGCGAGAGCCGCAGCCGCCACGGACGAAGCGGCGGAGCGGGCCCTCGCGGCCGCGAGGAAGCCTCCGCCTCCCCTGCCCGCCGCGCCGCCGGAGCCTTCGCCTCCGCCGCCGACTCCATCCGAGACCCCGATCGAGATCTACGACCGGCTCTTCGGTCGCCTGGGCTTCGACTCGGAGCATCCCGGCTGGTTTCCGGCCCTGCGCGAGCTGCACCGGCACTCGCGGAAGAAGCGGCTCCAGCTCGTTCCCGACTTCTTCTACACGCCGGTGTTCGCTCCGGCGGATCTTCCGGCCGAGGTCTGGGAGGACACCTTCGCCGAGTGCGGCACGTTCGACCTCGCCGCGCAGAAGGCCTTCCTCCTCGAGGCGCCGTCGTTTCGCCAGGAGCTCCAGGCCCTTCCGGTGGATCCGCCGCCCTCGGACGAAACCTCGTACTTCTGGAACAACGAGCAGTTCAGCCACGCCGATGCGGCGCTGTACTACACGCTCATCCGCCGCCTCCGTCCGAAGCGGATCGTCGAAGTCGGCTCGGGCCACTCGACGAAGCTCGCCCTCGCGGCCGTGCGGCGCAACGGCGCCGGATCGATCCTCTGCGTCGAGCCTCACCCTCCGGCGTGGCTCCGTCCCGTCCCCGGCGCGCTCGAGATCCTTCCGGAGAAAGTGCAGGGCGCGCCGCTCTCGCTCTTTCTGGGCCTCGAGAGGGGCGATTTTCTGTTCATCGACGGATCGCACATCTCCAAGACCGGCTCAGATGTGAACCACCTCTTCCTCCGCGTTCTGCCTCGCCTCCCGGCGGGAGTGATCGTCCAGATCCACGACATCTGCCTTCCCTTCGAGTACCAGCGGTACTGGTCGGAGGACGTGCTCTGCTACTGGAACGAGCAGTACGTCCTGGCGGCGCTCCTCGCGAACAGCTCCAAGTTCGAGGTCCTGGCGGGCGTGTACTTCCTCCAGAAGAAGGACCCGGAGGTCCTGCGCTCGGTGATCCCGGAGCTTCCGGGGGTCATGCCAGGAGGCGGAAGCCTCTGGCTGCGCGCGACCTGACGCGCAGGACGTCAGACTCGGGCGGAATCGCCGCTCGCGCCGGACCGCAGCGAACGGAACTTCCGGAGAAAGCGCTGCAGGCCGGTGGGCTCGGCGACCGGAGGGGGCGCCGGCGGCGAGACCTCGGACGCCGGGGGAAGCTTCGGGAACAGCTCCTCCCGGATCGGGTTCATCGCGGCGGGGTGGTTCTCGAAGGACCGGTGGATGACGCACTGGCTGCACGCCGGGTGGACGCGACCGTCGCGAATGTGCTCGCGGACCGACTGGAGCTCGGGTCCGTTCCAGACCGCCTCGAGCCCGCCTTCGCCGGTGAACCGGGCGAGGCCCTCGTTCACCGCCATATAGCAGCAGACCTTCGCCGTGCCGGAGGCCGACAGGTACATGGTCGTCCAGGGGTAGTGGCAGTACATCGACGGAAGGCCGGGAGTCGAAGGGAGAATCGAGACCGGCGGGGACGAGGCGGGCTCGCCGAGCACGGGCAGCTTCCGCCCGCGGCGGGCGCCGCCGGTGGAGCCTCCGCCGGCGCGGCCGACAGCTTCTCGTGGACGTGAAGCGGCACGGTGGCCGGCGCGACATCCGCCTCGGGCCATTCGAACGCCGGATTGACGAAGCTCTCGAAGATCATTCCGGCGCCTTCGGCGATCGTCTTTGCCTCCCGGATCGACCGCCTCGAAGTCTCCCCGGGGGACGTGGCCGAGCCGGAACTTCTCGTAATAGTCGGCGTACCCCCCCATCGTCCCGTCGAAGTGATGGAGCGGATTCACACCGAGGAAATAGATCTTGAGCGGAGCGAGCTGCCGGGCCAGCTCGGGAAGCTCCTTGTAATTGTCGGCCTGGGCAACGAAGTTGACCACGATGTTGGGACGCTCGGCCTGGCGTCTCTGCTTCTCCTCGTGGATGAGCCGGAGGACGTTGAGGATCTTCTTGTGGCTGGCTCCCCGAAGCTCCTGCATCGTCTCTTCCGTCGCGCCGTCGATCGAGAACGCGAGGTGGTCGTAGCCAGTCGCGACCAGCCAGACCACGTCGGCGGGCCGGATCATGGTTCCGTTGGTGACGCCCGAGACGCGGCAGTGGTGGTTCTTCAGAACGGTGATGAGCGGCGCCAGCTCCGGATAGAGGAACATCTCGCCGTAGCCGAACGTGTAGACCTCGGTCGCCGCGTCGAAGAAGTCCTCCATGCGGGCGAGCAGCGGCCACGCGATGTCCTTGCCGTTCTTGGCGAGCGAGGGGTCCCACGCGAAACCGCACTTCGCGCAGCGCAGATTGCACCGCGACGTGATCTCGAGGTAGAGCTGCACCGGCTTGTGCCCGACCACGAGCTCTCCGGCGGCCGCGCTGGCCTCGTAGGCGTGCCAGTTGGCGCGTTTCGGGGCTAGGGGGTCGGAGGGAACGGAGGCCGGAGGTACCCGCGACGACATGCGGTTCGACCTTACTGCATTCGACTTCCCGTTTCCACCGCTTTCCGCCGGGGGCTCGCCGTGAGAACCTTCGCGGGATTGAGCTCCGCCGAAACATCCGCGACCCTCCGGGAGCTGGCCGAGCGCGTCACCGACCTCGAAGCGGCGGTGGCCCAGCTCGAGGCCATCCTCCGCCACGACGGCGCGGCGCCTCCTCCCCCCAAACACCTGCAGGTGCGGGTCGTGGGCGGATACGTTCCGGGCTTCATCGAGAGCGGGTTCTCGATCTGCGACGACCTGAACGCCGTCCTCGCGGTCGCCGGGAAATCGCTCGGCGACTTCGAGCGGATCCTCGATTGGGGCTGCGGATGCGGCCGGACGACGCGTGCGCTGAAGACCCTGCATCCCGCGAAGAGCGTCTGGGGAACCGACATCGACCCCGAGGCCATCCGCTGGCTGCAGAAAAAGTACGAGCCGCGATACGGCGAGTTCCGGCTGTCGCCGCACGTTCCGCCGCTGCCGTTCGCGGACGGTTCTTCGATTTCGTCGCCGGCATCAGCGTCTTCACGCACCTGCCCGAGGACATGCAGTTCCGTGGCTCCAGGAGCTCCGCCGCATCACGCGCCCCGGGCGGCCATCTCCTCCTGACCACGAGCGGCGAAAAGAGCTACTCGCAGCTCCCCGACGAGCTGCGGCGGCAGGTCGAAGAGAAGGGATTCCTCTACCTCGACGGAGACTACGGGCAGAGCATCTCGCTGCCGGACTTCTACCAGAACACGTTCCACTCGCTCGACTACATCCGCCGCGAGTGGGCGACGGCTCTTCGACGTCCTGGACACGCAGCCCGCGCGTCTCCAGACCTACCAGGACACGATTCTGCTGCGGAGGCGGGCCTAGGCTCCTCTCGACCCCGACCTTGGACTCCACCGCCGCGACGCCCTTCGCGGGGCACGTGCTTCTGCCAGGCGACGCCGAATTTCTTTTCGAAGTACGCCTGGTTCTTCTTCCACAGGGCGTCGTAGGCCTCGGGCGAGAGCTTGCGGAAGGCGCCCTGGCCGACGTGGTGGACGTAGGCGTCCTCGGCGCAGGCGACGCGGTAGCCCTTCTGGCGCATCCGGACGGCGAAGTCGTCGTCCTCGAACATGCCGATGCCGTAGGCCTCGTCGAGCGGGCCCGACCTCGTCGAGGACGGCGCGGCGCGCAGCGACGCAGTACATCGCGGCCACGCCGATGTCGAAGACCCTTCCCCGGTGATCCGCGGCGCGGCGAGCGGCGAAAGGAACCAGCCCCGAAATCTCGGCGTAATCCGGCTCGACCCGCGCCTCGTTGCCGCAGAAGTTGGTCGTCGGACACAGGAGCCCGATCGACGGATCCCGCTCGAGGTGGCGGACCAGGCGGCCCATGAGTCCCGGAGGCACGACCGTGTCGTTGTTCAGGAGGACGACGACCTCGCCCCGCGAGGCCGCGATACCCTGGTTGTTGGCCGCGGCGAAGCCCCGGTTGTCGGCGTTGAAGATCGTGCGCATGCGCGGGTCGCGGGCGGCTTCATCGCGAAGGAAATCCGGCGTGCCGTCGCTCGAAGCGTTGTCCACGACGAGGATCTCGAGCCGGGGCCAGGTCTCGCGGCCGAGCGACTCGAGACACGCCCGCGTGAGCTCGAGGCCGCCGTACGTGACGACGACCACCGAAACGAGCGGCTGTGCGGTGGCCAGCCCCTCGGCGATCGCTTCGTAGCGGTGCGCCCAGTCGTTCTCCTCGGCGACTCTCCGCCGCGCGGCGCGCTTCGGATCGTCCTTCGGCTCGGCGAGGGCGCGGGAGAGCTGGGAGAGGAACTCCTTATGGTCGCCGCCGCGGGCGAGATAGGAAAGCTCCTCGTACGGCAGAAGCTCCGTCAGAGCCGGGGCCACGACGGGCTTCCCGCCGTAGAGGTACTCGTAGAACTTGACCGGGTTCGTCGCCTCGGTGATGTCGTTGACGAGAAACGGGATCATGCAGACGTCGAAATCGTAGAGGAGCTTCGGCATCTCCTCGTAAGGACGCTGGCCCAGGAGGCGCACGTTCGGGCGCTTCGCGATGTCCGAGAGATCCACGTCGAAGTGCCCGCCCGCGAGCACGAGGGTCGCTTCGGGGTGGGCGTCGGCGATCTTCGAGAGGAGCGGAGCGTCGACCCAGGACGCGAGCGCCCCGTAGTACCCGATGACGGGATGCCGGGCGCCCGCGAGCAGATCGTTCGGAGCGTAGAAGCGGCGGTAGTGCTCGGCGTCGATGCCGTTCTTGGCGAGCGTCAGGCGCGGGGCCATGTCCTTCCATTTCTCGAGCAGGCGGTCGGCGGAGACGACGGTGAGGTCCGAGCGGCGCACCAGGCTCTCCTCGAGCGCGAGGACGTCTGTGCCGAAGCCCGGGAAGTTCGTCCACTCGTCCATGCAGTCGTAGACGACGCTCCAGCCCAGTCTTTCGCGCAGCCGCTCGGCGATCGGCGCCCAGAACGGAATCTGGACGAGAGACACGACGTCGCCCATCGCGAGATCCCGGGCCATCGCCTCGAACGAGGCCGCGAGTGCCTCGACGTCCTCGGCATCCAGTCGCCCGCGATAGATGTCGAGCGGACGGCGGGAGCGAATGCGAAGCTCGCCGACATTCTCCGCCTTTCGGGACAGATCCCAGGCCGGGCCCCCGGGCGCCAGGAACTGCGTCGTCGAGAGATAGAAGACGCGATGGCCGTGCCGGCCGAACTGCGTTCCGAGCTGCTGCGGGCGCTGGAACCGGAAGTCCCAGTCGATGATCGAGAAGACGACGGCGTCCGGGCGGCCGGAGGGTCCGGACGCCACGGCGTCCTGCCGCACGGCGGTTTGCGTGGCTGCGGCCGGCAGCTTCACGAGCTTCTCGGGCTGCTCGACAGGGGCGAGCGTGCGGCGCAGGTACCGGGCGAGCGGCGGCGGGATCGTCTTGCGGCCGAGCTCGAAGAGCGGTGTTCCCGGCGCCGTGGCCCGCCCGAGGGCCCGCCGCGCGGAGCCGGGACCTCCGCGCAGCGCGGACAGGACCTTGCGGATCTGCCCGAGGCGCGAGTGCTCCCAGCGTTCGAGCTCTTCGAGGGCCGTCCGCAGATGCGTCCCGCGCGCTTCGGCGAGCGTCTGAGATTCCGCGAGGGCGGACTCGAGTTCGCGGATCCGCAACTCGAGGTTGCGGATCTGCGTGTTCTTATCGCGTTCGAGGTCGGCCAGCTGTTCGGCCATCTGCCGTTCGCGGTCCCGTATCTGCTCCTCGCGATCGCGTACGACGCGCTCGCGGCCGGCAACCTCGGCGCGCAGAAACGCGATCCCCTCGTCGCGCTCCCGGATGACGGCCGCGAGCCGGCGGATCTCCTTCGTTCGCCGGGCCACGGCGGCCTCGCCGGCACCGGAGGCGGCCATCGTCGCGGAGGCCGGCCGCCGCTCACGAGCGGGGACGGCGCGCAGCTTCTCGCGGAGGGTCTCGTAGCGCGCCTGCCACGTGTTCTCGCGGGCGATGGCGCGGCGGCGGTCCGCGGCCGGGCCCGGCACGACACTCTCTTTGACCGCGCGCTCGAGAGCGCGGACGAACTCCTCCGGGGTCTCGTAGAGCGCGATGACATCGGCGTATGGCTCGAGCTCCGGAAGCCTGCGGGCGAACGACGGGTTTGCCCGTCGCGAAGTACTCGAAGATCTTGACGGGGTTCGTTGCCTCGGTCAGCGGCGTGCGGCGAAAAGGGATCGTGCAGACGTCGAACGCGGCGAGCCAGGACGGAAGCTCGGCATAAGGGACCTCACCGGTCAGGTGGACGTTCGCGAGCCCGTCGAGCCCGGAGATCTCGGCTCCCCGCGTGTCTCCGACGAGCGCGAAGGACCAGTCGCGGTGGCGCGTCGCCGCTTCGCGCACCGCTTCCCCGTCGAACCACGCGGAGATGGCTCCGTAGTAGCCGATCACGGGGCGAGGCAGGCGGCCGATCGGGCTCCCGTCGCGCGACGGCAGCCGCCCGAAGTGGCGCTCGTCTCCCGCATTCGGCAGGCGCAGAACGTCGGGGCGCAGCCCTCCCGCACGTTTCTCGAGCTTGCGGGAGGTGACGAGGACCAGATCCGCCTCGCGAATCAGCCGCTCCTCGTCGGCCGCCGTCTCGGGGCCGTGGGTGCCGAAGCCCGTGTGCTCGTCCATGCAGTCGTAGACGAGCCGCCAGCCGAGGGCGTCGGCGACGCGCCGGGCGAGCGGCTCCCAGGACGGATACTGGACGAGCAGAACGGCATCCAGGATCCGGTGGTCGCTCCGAGAGCTCGAGGATCGCGGTCAGGGCCTGCTCGAGCGTCTCCCCCGCGAGGGACCGCGCGTAGAGGTCGAAGTCGTGCTCCCCCGGGAGCGAGACCTCCCAGATCCTCTCGCCGACCTCGGAGATCTCCGGCTCGCGGTCGAGGCCGAGGAAGCCGGTCTTCGCGTAGAACACCCGGTGGCCATCGGCCGCGAAGGGCTTCAGAAGCTGCTGCGGGCGCTGCACGCGGAAGCCCCAGTCGATGATCGGAAGGCAGAAGACGTCGAAACCGCGGGCGGGCGGAAGTGGCTTCGAGGAATCGGGGCGTGCGTCGCTCAGGAGCCGTATCTTGCCACGAACCCGCGGCACGAGGCGGCTCGCGAGAAGACTACGGAATCAGTGGACGAGCCCCGCCTGGCGGATGCCGGCCGGACGGTCGCTCGCCTCGAGTTTCCTCGCGAAGATCCGATCCAGGGAGATCGGACCCGCTCCGAAGGCCGCGAGCCAGAGCAGAAGCGCGATGTAGAGGAACTCGATGAAGCCGAAGAGCTCCGAGAGGCCCGTGAGCTCGCTCCGGCGCGCCGTGAGGATGGCCACGATCATGACGACGATCAGGGGCAGGCTCGCAAGACGCGTCGCGAGGCCGAAGAGCAGGAGCAGCCCGCACAGGAGCTCCGTCGCGGCCGCGAGCGGCGCCTGGATCTGCGGCGCGGGGATTCCGAGCTCCGTGAAGAAGCCGACGACTTTCTCGAGGTTGTGGAGCTTGCCCCAGCCGGACTCGACGAAGACCCAGCCGAGCGTGAGCCGGGCGACGAGCGGCGGAAGCCAGCGAAGGCTCGCCGCGACGCGAAGGATGAAGCGGCGGAAGCGCGAAATGCGGTCGGTCATCGGCATCAGCTCTCCTCGTCGAAATCGGTTGAAAACAGCCTATCCCGCGCGAGCGCGAGGCGGGCGGATCGCGCTTGATAAAATCCCCGCAACCTCATGCGATTTGGCCGCCCGCCGGGCCCTCGGGTCCAGAGATGCCGACGGTTGCTTACCGTCTCGCTCCTGCTCACGATCCTCGGAATCGCCCGTGCCGAGGCCCAGTCGCTCGAGCCGCGGGCCTACTCGCCCAACCCTGTCGGTGCCAACTTCGCGCTGGCGAGCTACGGCTACCAGACCGGCGATGTCGTCTTCGACGCGTCGATTCCCTTGACTGACGTCTCAGCGAAGCTCAATTCCGGAACGCTGGGCTACGTGCGCACGTTCGGACTGTTCGGCCGATCCGCGAGCGCGGCGCTGGCCGTTCCCTACGTCTGGGGCTCCGTCGAGGGCAACGTCCAGGAAGAGTTTCGCCGCGTGACCCGCTCGGGGTTCGCCGACCTCCAGTCGCGCCTGACCGTGAACCTGCTCGGAGGGCCCGCGTTGACGCCCGGGGAGTTCGCGGCCCGCACGCCCGAGACGACCCTCGGGTTCACGCTCGTGACCGTGGCGCCGACGGGGGAATACATGCCGGACAAGCTCATCAACATCGGATCCAACCGCTGGGCCTTCAAGACCGAGCTCGGCTTCTCGCAGCCCGCCGGGAAGTGGGCCTTCGAGGCCTACGCCGGCGCCTGGTTCTTCACGCCGAACGACGACTTCTTCGGAGGCCAGCGCCGGACGCAGGAGCCCATCTATGCGTTCCAGGGTCACGTGAGCTACACCTTCCGGCCGCGCCTGTGGCTCGCCGTGAGCGGGACGTACTACACCGGCGGCGAGACGAGCCTCGACGGTGTGCCCCGCCTGGACCTGCTGAAGAACTCCCGCGTGAGCGTGACCGGATCCGTGCCGCTGGGGCGGCGGCAATCGCTCAAGCTCTTCTACGCGAGGGGTGCGACGCGGTCGATCGGCGCGAATTTCACGACCTACAGCGTCGCGTACCAGATTCTCTGGTTGGATCGGAATTGACCGGCTTCCAACCTCGGATCCGGCTGCACCTCGCAGTAACATCGCGCCGAAAGGAGTCGGCATGACGACTCGCCGTGCAATCCTTCTCGCCGCTCTGGCCTGCCTTTCGACCGCGTTCGCCCCGGCGCCCGCCGGGAAGACCGAGATCCTCGAGGTGACCTACTACTACCTGCCTGGCTGACCGATCTGCGCAAAGATCAAGCCCGCCGTGAGCGGGTTGGAGAGCGAGTACAAGGGCAAAGTCCGGGGTCAGAACCTCGATGCCACCACTGCCGAAAACAAGAAGATCGTCCAGTCGCTCGGCTTCGAGAACCACGGCCTCGTCATCCGCTCCGCCGATGGGAAGGTCCTCTGGAAGCAGCCCGACCACGAAGTGAAGACCGAAGACATGCGCCGGGAGCTCGACAAGCTGCTCGGCGAAGTAGACGCTCCGCCGCGCCGGCGACGCGCGCGCGCGAGGAGCTCAGGTCAGAGCCAGGTATTCGTGCGCGAGGCGCACGACCATCGATCCCTCGCCGACGGCGGAGGCGACGCGGTTCATCGCTCCCGCGCGAACGTCGCCCGCGGCGAACACGCCGGGCACGCTCGTCTCGAGGGGAAGCGGCTCTCGCTGCTCCTTCCACGTCCGCGGATAGGGCTCGGCCGCCATCAGGTCGCGGCCCGTGAGGACGAACCCCTTCGCGTCGCGCAGCACGCCGGCCGGCAGCCAGTCCGCTTCGCGGGCGCGTTCCGATGAAGATGAAGACCGCGTCGGCCTCCTCGGTCCGGCACGATCCGTCTTCCAGGGATCGGAGCGTCACCCGCTCGACGCGGCCTTCGCCTTCGACGCTCGCGATTTCCGTCCGGGGACGGAGGCGGATGTTGGGCGTCTTTCCGATCTGCTCGATCGAGGTACTGCGACATCGTCTCCCCGAGGCCCTCGCGGCGCACGACGATCTGCACCTCCGCGGCGTACCGGGCCAGGTACATGGCTCCCTGGCCGGCGGAGTTTCCGCCGCCGACGATCGAGAACGCGCCGGCCGCGGAACGCCGGCGCTTCGGTGGTCGCGGCGCCGTAGTAGACGCCCGCGCCCGTGTGCTCCGCCACGCCCGGAGCGGGATGCTCGCGATAGGACATTCCCGTCGCGGCGAGCATGGTCCGCGTGACGAGCTCGCGTCCGTCGGCGAGCGCGAGCCGCTTGTAGCCGCCGTCGATCGAGACCCCGGTCACCTCGAGCGGCGCGAGGAACTCGGCGCCGAGCCGCTGCGCCTGCGCGATGGCGCGGCGCGTCAGATCGCTGCCGCTGACGCCGTTCGGGGAACCCGAGGTAGTTTTCGATGCGCGAGCTCGTCCCCGCCTGGCCGCCCGGGCCGTGGCGATCGAGCAGGAGCGTCCGCAGCCCTTCGGAGGCGCCGTACACCGCGGCCGCGAGTCCGGCGGGGCCCGCCCCGACGACCACGAGGTCGTAAACCTCGAAGGCGGCCGACAGCGGACGGCCGAGACGCTCGGCCACCTGGCGCGGCTCCGGGTTGGTCAGGACGCTTCCGTCCTCGAAGAACAGGGCCGGCAGCGCGTCGGTCGGACACGCCCGCCGCCTCGAGCAGCGTCCGCGCCTCGGCGTCCCGCTCGACGTCGAGCCAGCGATACGGAACGAGATTGCTCGCCAGGAAATCCTTGATCGCGTGCGAGCGCGTCGCCCACTGGTGTCCGATCAGGCGCAGGCCCGTCGCCTCGGGCAGGGACTCGGCCTGCCACTCGTCGAGCAGGTCGTCGACCACCGGGAACAGGTGTTCCTCCGGCGGAGCCCAGGGCTTGGACAGGTAGTGATCGACGTGCGCCTCGTTGATGGCCCGGATCGCCGCTTCGATGTCGGAGTACGCCGTCAGCAGGACGCGCCGGGCCAGCGGATACACCTCGCGCGACTTGGCGAGCAGCTCGCCGCCGAGCATCCCCGGCATGCGCTGATCGCTGATCACCATCGCCAGCGAATCGCCGCGGCTCTTCAGCTCGCGGGCCGTCGTGAGCGCCTCCGGCCCCGACGCGGCGCTCATGACCGTGTACTGCTCCCGGTATCGGGAGCGCAGGTCGCGCCGCACCGCCGCGAGGACCTGCGGATCGTCGTCCACGACGAGGAGCACGGGCTTGTTCATGCCCGGCCTTCGGAGCCGTCGGTTTCGGCGATCGGCAGCGTCACCTGAAACTCCGTCCGGCCCGGCTGCGACTCGACGGAGATCTCGCCCTCGTTGTGCTGGACGAGCCGGCGGACGATGTCGAGGCCGAGCCCCGTTCCCAGTCCCGCCGGCTTCGTCGTGAAGAAGGGATCGAAGATCCGGTCGCGGATCTCGGCGGGAATGCCGGGCCCGTTGTCGGCGATCCGGACGACGACCCGCCGGGACTCGCGGCCGGCCACGACCTCGACGCGGCCCGACTCCGGGACGGCGTCGAGCGCGTTGTCGATCAGGTTCCCCCAGATCTGGTTCAGCTCGCCGGCGAACCCGCGGACGCGCGGGAGATCCGGCTCCACCCGGACGGACACGGCGACCGACTTCCCGCGCGCCTTCGATTTCAGAACGGCGACCGTGTTTCCGAGACCCTGCGACGAGATCCACCGGCCCCGCGGCGGTCGACTGGTCCATGTGCGTGAAGCCCTTGACCGCCAGGACCAGGCCGGCGATCCGCGTCGCGGCGTCCTGGATCTCCGAGGCGAGGCGGCGGACCGAGCATCCGGCGGCCGCCCAGCGCAACGCGGCGTTGAGCGCGGGACCGTCGACGGCCCCGGCGAGCCGATCGAGCGCCTCGATCGTCACGGCGGTTTCGGCGAGCGCCTCGGCGGCGGCCGTGTCGAGGCCGCGGTCGGCGAGCCAGTCGGTGATGGCTTCTTCGCGTTCGGCGTGCTCGATCGGCGACCGCACTCCCTGCTCGGGCGCGGCCGCGCACGCGTTGCGCACCGCGTCGATCGCGTCGAACTGGGCGTCCGTCAGGCCCGCCGCGCCGAGCGCGCGCGCCGCCTGCTCGACGTCCTCGAGCCGGCTCCCGAGGAGCGCCGCGCTCCGTTCGATCGCGGACGCGGGGTTGTTCAGCTCGTGGGCGAGGCCCGCCGACAGCCGCCCGAGGGAGATCATCTTCTCGTCGTGCAGCTCGCTCGACGTGAAGTCCCGCGCCCGATCGAGCATCCGGTGGACGAAGATCGTCGTCAGCCCTTCGCACTCCCGGGCGAGATCGCGCATCCGCTCGCGAGGCACGACGAGGACTTCCGAGGGCTCCTGGGCGACCGACTGGCCGGGCGCCGTGACCGAGGCGGGAGTACGGAAGCATGCTCCGTCACGTCGCCTCCCCGCCATTCCACGAGCTTGTGCGGACCGGAGCCGCGATCGACGAACAGCGCGATGCGGCCCGAGAGAATGACGAACAGACCCTCCACGGGCGCGCCCTTCGCCGAGAGCGCGTCGCCCGCTTCCAGCCGCCGGACGGTGCCGTGCGCGGCCAGCCACTCGAGCTCCTCGCGAGGCGCCGCGCCGACGGTCCTGTGATTCGCCAGCCGATCGACGAGATCGGTCGCAGTCATGGGAACGACACCAGGGGTCGAATCCTACATCCGGCGAGCAGTCGCTCACCTCTTTCCGAGATCAGGCGCGCGCGATCGCCCGTTCGATCGCCGTCTCGATCGCGTCTACTGCCCGCTCTGCTGGATGAGCTTGGCCACCAGGCCCGTCCAGCCCGGTCTGGTGGCTCGCGCCCGAGGCCGGCGCCGTTGTCGCCGTGGAAGTACTCGTAGAAGAGGACGTGGTCCCGGAAGTGCGGGTCGGTCTGGAGCTTCTGCGCGGCGCCGAAGACCGGCCTCCGCCCGTCCTCGTCGCGCAGGAAGATGCGGTTCAGTCGGCGGGACAGCTCCCCTGCCACGTCCCAGAGGCTCCGCATCTACCCCGAGCCGGACGGACACTCGACCTTGTACGCGTCGCCCAGGATAGAAGTGGAACTTCTGGAGCGACTCGATGATCAGGTAGTTGACCGGGAACCAGACCGGCCCCCGCCAGTTCGAGTTGCCGCCGAAGAGCCCGGTCGAGGACTCCGCCGGCTCGTAGTCGACGCGATGCTCGATGCCCATGACATCGAGGCGTACGGGTGGTCCCGGTGGTGCCGGGAGACCGCGCGCACGCCGTGCGGTGAAAGGAACTCGCTCTCGTCGAGGAGATACCGGCAGATCTGCTTCAGGCGGTGCCGGTTGACGAGCGAGAAGAACCGCCGCACCTCGCCCGTCGGCAGTCGTCTCGGTCTCGACGTGCTGGGCGAAATCGGGCCGGTTCTCGAGGAACCACTGCATCCGGCGCTTGAAGCCCGGCAGCCGGTCGACGACGTCGGAGTCCAGCGTCTCGACGCCGAAGAGCGGGATCAGGCCGACCATCGAACGAACCTTCATCGGAAACCGGCGGCCGTCGGGAAGGTCCAGCACGTCGTAGAAGAAGCCGTCCTCGCGGTTCCAGAGCTCGATGCCCTCGCCGCCGATGTTGTTCATCGCCCGGCAGATGTAGACGAAGTGCTCGAAGAACTTGGAGGCGACGTCCTCGTAGGCGGCGTCCTCCTTCGCGAGCTCCAGGGCGATCGCGAGCATGTTGAGGCAGTACATGCCCATCCAGCTCGTCGCGTCGGACTGCTCGATGTGGCCGCCCGTCGGCAGGGGCGCCGAGCGGTCGAAGACCCCGATGTTGTCGAGGCCGAGAAACCCGCCCTGGAAGACGTTCTTGCCCTGCTGCGTCCTTGCGGTTGATCCACCAGGTGAAGTTCAGGAGCAGCTTGTGGAAGACGCGCTCGAGGAACCGGCGGTCCCCCTTGTCCGACCGCTTCTTGTCGATCTTGTAGACGCGCCACGCCGCCCAGGCGTGCACGGGAGGGTTCACGTCGCCGAAGCGCCCACTCGTAGGCCGGGAGCTGGCCGTTCGGGTGCATGTACCACTCGCGCAGGAGCAGGACGAGCTGCTGCTTGGCGAAGTCGGGGTCGACGAGAGCGAGCGGGATGCAGTGGAACGCCAGGTCCCAGGCGGCGTACCACGGGTACTCCCACTTGTCGGGCATCGAGACGACGTCGGCGTTGTAGAGGTGCGTCCACTCGGAGTTGCGTCCGCGGAGTCGCTCCTTCGGCGGCTCGGGCCCGGCCGGGTCGCCGCGCAGCCAGCGTCCGACGTCGTAGTGGTAGAACTGCTTGGACCAGAGCATCCCGGCGAAGGCCTGCCGCTGCACGGCGCGGGCGTCCTCCGAGAGATCCGGCGTCGCCAGCGTGTCGTAGAAGACGTTCGCCTCGCGGATTCGCGTCGTCGAAGATCGCGTCGAAGTCCCGGCCGAACGGGTCTTCCGGCACGGCCGCCCGCGAGAGCCGGAGGCGGACGAGCGCGGACTCGCCCGCCGGAATCGTCGAGGACGTAGCGGGCCGCGCCCTTCGATCCCACGCCGCTCAGGGTTCACGGCCTCCGGCGCGCCGTGAATGACGTAGTCGTGGATCCCGTCCTTGACGTGGGCCGAGTCGTTCTCGGCGTCCCAGAGTCGCCGCGCGTTCGATTCGTTCTCGGTGAAGAGAAGCTCCGGCGCTCCCTCGCACTGGAGCGACGAGTCGGCCGTAGTACTCGCTGTCGACGTCGATCGTGGCGAAGCCCGGCGCGCGCCTCGCCCGCGCGAAGGCGCTGGCGCCGCGTGCCGAGCCCCCAGGACCAGGTGTTGCGAAACCAGATCGTCGGCAGAAGGTGGAGCGCGGCCGGCTCGGGCCCGCGGTTGAAGACGCGGATGCGGATCAGGATGTCGTCGGGCGCGGCCTTGGCGTACTCGGTGAAGACGTCGAAGTAGCGGTCGTCGTCGAAGACGCCCGTGTCCAGGAGCTCGAACTCCGCATCCTGCCGCGAGCGCCGCCGGTTCTCGTCGAGGAGCCGTTGGTACGGGAACTCGCGCTGCGGGTACTTGTACAGCGCCTTCATGTAGGAGTGCGTGGGCGTGGAGTCGAGGTAGTAGTAGCACTCCTTGACGTCTTCGCCGTGATTGCCCTCGGGACCGCTCACGCCGAAGAGGCGTTCCTTGAGGATCGGGTCCTTCCCGTTCCAGAGCGCGATCGCGAAGCAGACGTACTGGTGGCGGTCGGACAGGCCCATGAGACCGTCCTCGCCCCAGCGGTAGGCCCGCGAGCGGGCGTCCGCGTGCGGAAAGGAGTCCCACGCCGCGCCGCGCGGGCTGTAGTCCTCCCGGACGGTGCCCCACTGCCGTTCGGAGAGATAGGGCCCCCAACGCTTCCAGTTCCGGGAGCGCTTCCGATCCTCCTCGAGGCGGACCCGCTCGGGATCGAGTGCCGATTCGGTCATGCGCGCAGGATGACGCGGTCGAGGCGGAGCATCTCCGCGACCGACCAGGCCTGGAACGGACAGCCGCGCGGGGTATGCGGCGCGTCGCCGTCGGCGATCTCCGAGACGTGGCCGAGGCCCGCCTCGCCGAGATGGGCTTCGAGCGGCTCGAGGAAGCGCGCGCGCGCCGTCGCGGATCGTCTCCGCTCCGCCGCCGCGCACGCGGACCCAGGCCTCGACGAAGGCGCCCAGCAGGTACGGCCAGGCCGTCCCCTGGTGGTAGGCGCCGTCGCGCTCGAGGGGTCCGCCTTCGTACCGGCCGCGATAACCCGGAGCGCCCGGCGAAAGGGTGCGCAGGCCGAGCGGCGTCCAGAGCTTCTCTTCGACCGTGTCCACGACGCGACGTGCACGCTCCCCGGTCAGGAGCGGGAAGGGCAGGCCGCCGACGGCAAAGACCTGATTGGGGCGGACCGTCGCGTCCGCCGTTCCGGGACGATGATCCGGATCCACGACGTCGTAGAGGCCGCCTTCGGCCTCGTTCCAGAAGCGTCGCTCGAAGGAGTCGGTCGCCGTCGCGAGCAGGTCCCGGAATTGGTCGGTGAAGCGCGTCGGCGATCTTCAGGGCATTGATCCAGAGGGCCTGGATCTCGACGGGCTTGCCGATCCGGGGCGTCACGACCCAGTCGCCGACCTTTGCGTCCATCCACGTCAGCTGCACGCCGGGGACGCCGGCGGCGAGAAGGCCGTCGGACTCGGCGCGAATGCCGAAGCGCGTGCCGCGTGCGTAACCGGTCAGGATCTCTCCGAAAGCGAGCTGCAGCTTCGCCCGTTCGGAGCCGGCGACGCGCCTTCCCGCCGCCGTGCGAGCCGCGAAGTACTCGCTCACGGCAATCAAGTACCAGAGCGACGCGTCGACCGAGTTGAATTCGGGCTGAGCTTTTCCGTCGGGGAAGAAATTGGGCAGCATCCCTTCGGACACGGCGCCCGCCCACTCGCCGAGAATCTGGCCCGCCTCGTCGAGCCGCCCGGTCGCGAGGCAGAGCCCGCGAAGGGCGATGAAAGTGTCGCGGCCCCAGTCGGTGAACCACGGATAGCCGGCGATGACCGTCCGCCCCGATCCGCGTCGGACGAGGTAGGCGTCGGCCGCGCGCTCGAGCCGGCCGGGAAACGCGGCGCGCCGCGTCCGCTCGGCGAGCCGCAGAGCCTCGAGAGCCTCCCCGCGCGTCGCCTGTTCCGAGCACGGACTCGTGGCCTTCCGCGGCCATCAGCCACACAGCTTCGCCGCTCGAAAGGTCGAAGCGGAACGTTCCCGGCGTCGCCAGATCCTCCAGGAAGTCGAGGCCCCGAGCGCGCTCCTCGGCATACAGGAAGGCGCGGTACCACTCCGGACCGTGTTCGTACGCCCCGTTTGTGCGCATCGCGATTGCGGGCAGACTCGCGTAGGGCCGGAACCGCAGCCGGCCGTCCGCCGACGACCGGGTGTCGAACCGAAAGTCCGGGTTCTCGTGGTGAAGGGCGTGGGAGTCGCGGCCGGAGAGAAACGGCCGCACCTCGAGCGTCACGGTCTTGCTCCCCGCGAGAAGCCTCCAGGACACGGCCGCCGCCGAAGCGTCTTTCGGCACCAGGATTTCCTGCGCGAGCCGGGTTCCGTCGGGGAGCTCGAACGTCCAGAGCGGCCACGGCTCGATTCCGAAGTCCGCGATCCGCGAAGCTCCTTCCGGATACGTCACGTCCGGGGCGTAGGCCTGCGAGGAGATCGCGAAGCGGCCGGCGGCGGTGACCACCCAGGCGTCGAAACCGTTGACGAGGACGAGCCGGCCGGTCGGCGGCGTCGCCGCGGTCAGAAGCAGCGCGTGGTAGCGGCGCGTCCGGATGCCGGCGGCCGTGCCGGACGCGAAGCCGCCCAGCCCGTCCGCTTCGAGCCACTCCCGGGCCAGGAGGCCTTCCATGCGGCGGAAGGCTATCCCGACATCGCGGTGAGGAGTCCGTTTAGAAGCGGACGAACCCCGTGAAGGTGGCCGAGATCCCCGGCGCCAGGACCGCCCGGGCGTCCGGCGTGATCAGGTACGCCTTGTCGAGCACGTTGCGGACGTAGGCCTGGAGCTCGAAGTACTCGGCGAAGCGGTAACCCGCCCCGAGGTCGAGCAGGCTGTAGCCCGGCCGCGCGCGCTCGGTGGGGCCCGGATGGGCGTCGTTGGCGTAGAACGACGCCCGCGCGCCTGGACGAACGCCGGTCCGAACGCCTTGCGGAGCTGGATGTTCATCGACTCCGGCGGGATGTCGTCGAGCGGCGCGTCGTCATCCACGGTCTCGCCCCGCTCGATCTGTCCCGCCACGGCGACCGCGAAGCCCTGCGGCAGGTCGACCTGCGCCTCGAGCTCGAGACCCTGCAGGCGCGCCTCGCCGCGATTCCGGAAAAAGAAGTCGTCGGGCAGCTCGCCCGCATAGCGCTCGATGAGGTTATTGATCGTGTAGTCGTACATGTAGAAGGCCGTGCGGAAACAGCCGGCGCTGTAGCGGAGCGCGACGTCCCACTGGTCGCTCGTCTCCGGCACGAGGAAGGGGTTGCCCGTGATGAACCCGCGGCCCGAGGGGCCCGCGGAAGTAGCGGTCCGAGAGAACGGGGTCGCGGAAGCCGTGCGAGAACTGGCCGGTCACCGAGAAGCCCCCGAAGGAGCCGGCCGTCAGAGCGACGGACCCGGAGACCGCATCGTTGCTCGTGGAGAGGTCTCCGAAGTAGCCGCCGACGTTCTCCGTCGTCACGCTGTCGTAGCGCACGCCGCCCGAGAGCGTCAGGACCGGCAACAACGCCAGCTCGGCCGTGAGGTAGCCGCCGGCGTCGGTCCGGTGGGCGTCTTCCACGGAGACGTTGCTCCGCTCCTCGGGCGGGACGGTATAGCGCACGAAATTGTCGAGCGCGTGGAGGTCGTAGCGGCCGTTGATGTCCACGCCGACCTCGACGCGGACCGGACCGAAGAACCGCTCCGCGAAGCTGCGGGCCTGGAAGTCGTTGGCCGAGACGTCCGCCTGCTCCAGCGTCGCGGCGGCGTCCGGCGTCGCGAACCGGAACTGGTTCGTGATCTGGTCGTAGCTTCCGATGAGGCCGATGAAGCCGATCCGCGAGAAGCCCGCGACCGACCCGCTCTCCCAGTTCAGCGTGAACCGGCTCGAGTTCTCCTCCGGGTAGTAGAAGCGGACCGTCGTCGAGTTGTTCCGCGGACGGTCGATGTCCCGACCGTAGTCGCCCTGCCAGCCGGCCGTGAGCGTCCCGGGACCGAGCCGGTACGACGCGCGCACGAGCACGCCGCTGTCCCGGAAGCCCGAGTTGAAGACCTCACCGTCCGGGCTGTCCCAGTTGCCATAGGATCGATAGTGCCCGGAGACCAGGAAGCCGCCGTCCGTGCCGATCGGCGTCGAGACCATGGCCCCAACGCTGCCGCCCGGGACCCCGACGCCGTAGTCGCCGGTGGCCTCGACCCGCATGCGGCCCCCCGAGCGCGACAGCCGAGTGTCCGCGCCGCGATCACGCCGCCGAAGGCATCCGAGCCGTAGGCGACGGAGCCGGGACCGCGCGCGACCTCGACACCGTCCAGAACGAACGGGTCCACGTAGGTCGCGCTCGGGCCGACGCGGCGCTCGGAGGAGACGCGTGCGCCGTCGATCAGGATCAGGCTCCGCCCGCGCGCGAGCCCGCGGATGGCCGGAACCGCCGCCTGGCCCTCCGAGACCGAGGACACGCCGGCGACGTTCTCGACGGCTTGCGTGAGGTTCGAGGGCTGGCGCGACTCGATATCGAGCTTTGGGAACGATGGTCGTTCCGCTCGCCGGCGTCGCCTCGATCGTCGGCGCCGCTCCCGCGGTGACGATGACGCTCTCCTCGGCGATCGGCTCGACCTCGATGACGACCGGCCCGTCCGTCGGAATCGCGAGGACCGTGAAGGGCCGCATGTAGCGGCCTCCGGGCAGCACGACGAGAACCTCGAATGGCGCGACCGGGTTCGGCTCCCAGGTGAACGTCCCCGCCGAGCTCGTGATCTGGGTGACGTTGGAGGTCAGCACCGTGACTTCCGCCCCGACGATCGGATCGCCGGTACTCTTGAGGACGACTTTGCCCTCGAAGCCCAGGGCGGCACCCGTGCCGAGAGAAATCCACACGAAGACGAGGAAAAATGAACGCGCCCGAGGTTTCATGGCGCGCACTCTAGGACCGGCTACGAGCTACTACCAGAGCTCGTAGTGCGGCCGCTACGGCGCGTGGACGATGGCTTCGAAGATCTGGTGGAGCGGCTCGAGCACGCCCGGCGTCGCCGCGAGCCAGCCCGCCGCCGCGAGCAGAACGAGCAGGCCGCCCGTGCGGCCGAGGCCCGACGCCTTTCGCGCCAGACGTGCCGGCGCCGCGAGCAATCTGCGGACGCGATTCTCGAACGCCTCGCCGCGGTAGAACGCCGCGGCGACGGCCGCCACCGGAATCGGAGCGCGGGAGGCGAGACGCGCCACGCGCACGAGCGACTCGGCGAGGGCTTCCGGGTCGGCGCCCCCGGCGATCGCGTCGTCGTCGGCGGATTCCTCGGACGCCGACTCCCACTCCTCGAGCATCCGGCGGCCGGACGAGAAGAGCGGAAGCGCATCCGCGGCGCCCTCGAGCATCAGACGCTTGACGTTGTCACCGGAATGCCAGTGTCCGACCTCGTGGGCGGCCATCGCCGCGACGAGATCGGGCTCGCAGCCGTCGAGCACCGAGCTCGCGATGAAGAGCTTCGGCTTCCGGGTCCCGGCGAGCGCGACGATGGGCGCGGCCGTCTCGAGGCGATACACGGGGCACGCGATGCCGTCGAGCGCCACGGGCCGGGCACCCTTCGACCAGACGCGCACGACGCGCTCGGTCGCGACGAGCGTCGAGACCAGTCTCCAGCCGCCCCGGCACGCGACCGCGAGCCCCGCGAGTGCGCAGAGCCAGAAGGCGACGCCGGGCACCTCCCCCGCCTTGCGCGGCTCGAGCACGAGGTACGCCGGAAGAATCAACCCGAGACTGAGGAGCAGGCCGGCGCCCGTCGGAAAGAGGCGCAGGAACAGGAGCAGCCGCGCGCGGGACGCCGCTCGCATCCGGGCGATGCGGCCGCGCAGGAGCCGCCAGGCCGCGAGCACGAGCGCGGAGCCCGCCAGGCTGCCGATGCCGAAGGCCGCCAGCAGGCCGAGGGCGCCGAGCGAGTAGAAGCTCATGGCTTGTTCCCCTCCCGGCTGCGCCGCTCGCGGACGAGCGCCTCGAGCTCGTCGAGCAGGGCCTGGTCGCGTTTTCCGAAGGCGTCCACCAGAAAGGAGAGCGCCGGCCGGAGGGCAGCGGGCTCGTTATGCAGGAAAGCGTCGAGAGCGTTGGCCGCGAGCAGCGCCTCGAGCTCGGCACGCGTGTGCCGCGGGCGGTACAGGAACGCGCGGCCCGCGCGCTCCCGATCGAGCACGCCCTTGCGGTAGAGGCGATCGAGCGTCGTCATCAGCGTCGTGTACGCGGCTTCCGGAAAATCCTCGCGGACACCGCGCACGCTCGCGGGTTTTCCGCGCCGCCACAACGATTCGAGCACACGGACCTCGAGCTCTCCGAATGCCGCGGCGAGCCCCTGCCCGGGAGTCGCGCGCAGCCAACGCCGGATGAACTCGGTCACGGCCGGGATTATAGCGACCGGACTCTCCGAGGCGGAAGGTAGAATCCAAGGCGTGACGAAAACCGCGGCGCTCCTCCTTCTCGCGGCCCTGGTGCTGCCTTTCGGCGCTCCGCCCGCGTGCGCGGCGGCGTGTCCGGAAGAAGCCGGCGACGGCTGTCTCGCGGTCTGTCTGGCCTGCGGAACCTGCGCGCCGCCGAGCCTGGCCGGGCCCTTCCGTCCGGCACACCTCGCGCTCTCCCCGGCGGAGACGCCATCCTCCGTGCCCGCGTTTTCGACGCTGATCGGGCCACCCTTCGAGATCCTCCACGTCCCCAGGCCTCCTTCGGGCTCGTAGTCCCTCGCGCGCCGAGGCGCGCCCCAAAAGGAGGTCACCGTTGCGAACGATTCTCGCGGCGTTCGTCTGCGCCCTGGCGCTCGCCGTTCCCATGTCCGGTCGGGATTCACCCCAGGACGACCAGGCGATCTGCGCGGTTTGCGGACCGCGCGAGGGAGCCGGCTTCGAAGAGGTGAAGGCCCGGGCGACCTATCGCGGCGTGGAGTACGCGTTCTGCAGCGTCCGCTGCAAAGTGGACTTCCTGAAGGATCCCGCGGCCTTCCTGGTGACCGACGTGGGGACCGAGGCTCCGGCCTTCGCGCTTCCCGGGCTCGACGGCGCCGGCCAGGAATCCCTTTCGGACTACCGGGGCCGGGTCGTTCTGCTCGACTTCTGGGCCACGTTCTGCGCGCCCTGTGTGGCGGCGTTGCCGAAGCTCGAGGGGCTGTCGTCGAAAGAGAAGGCCCGCGGCCTCACCGTCGTCGGCCTGCTCGTGGACGACAAGCCGGAGCTCGCGTTGAAGCTCGCGCGAAAAGCCGGCGTCACCTATCCGCTCCTTCGGGCGAGCCCCGAGGTCTGGCGCGCGTACCGCGTGAACGCGCTCCCCTCCCTCGTGCTGGTCGGCCGGGATGGCCGCATCCGCAAGCGCTTCGGCGGCGAGAGCCCTCCGGGCGCTCTCGAAGCCGAGATCGAGGCCGCGCTGTCGGTGCCCGCGCCGTGAAGGCGTTCGTCGCGGCCGCCATCGCGGCGACGCTCGGCGTCGGCACCATGGCGGCGGTCGAGTTCGAGACCTGCATCCCCGGGCCCGGCGAGACGCCCGCCTTCACCGTGGAGCATGCCGGCAAGACGTACGGTCTCCGCACGGAGGAATGCCGCGACGAATTCCTCTCGGATCCCGAGCGCTACGCCCAGCTCTACGAAGCCCTTCAGGAGCTGGCCCGCGCCGAGGGGCGTCCGCCCGAGACCGCGGGTTCGGTCTCGCTCGTTCCCAGCTGACCCGGCTGACCCGGAGAGGGCTTGGCGGTCCGTGGGACCGCCGCGGGCACGAGGTATCGCTGGGAGCTGTCGCACCGCTACCTGACGGATCAGATCGCGCGAGCGACGAACCGGACGGTCGTCGCCTACCAGCTCTTCTCGAACCTGAGGATCGGAATCGAGATCAACGAGGACGTGCCGGAGGTGAACCCGGTCGTCAACTGGCTCGTTCTCGGCGAGACGGCGTCGCGCCCGGCCGTGATGCTCGGAACGAGCTCGGACCGCATCGGGACGCCGAGCGGCCAGTCCTTCTACGTCACGGTCGCCAAGAGCCTCGAGCGCGCGATCGGGCTGCCCATCGCGCCTTACGCCGGAATCAGCTATGGGACCTACGACGACGAGTGGGTGTTCCCCTGCGGGCTGAACGTGACGTTCCTGCCGAACTGGTCCGGAATGTTCATGTACGACGGCGTGAATCCCCACGCCTCGATGACGTACCTGTGGAGGAACTTCTCCCTGACGCTGCTCCTCGTCGACCTGAAGGACTTCGGTTTTACCGTCGGGGCGGTTTTCTAGCGGGCGATCTCGACGCGCGTGAACATGCCCTCGGCCACCCAGTCGCGCATCCACCCGAAGAGCTGCTCGCCCGGCGATCCCCGGAGCGAGCGCGCCGCCTGCGCCACGGCCTTGCCGAACGGCCGGCCGCGCACGAGGGCGCTCAGGAACTCGTACGCGGGCTTTTCGAGGTCGAGACGCCAGACCTCGTAGCTCTTGCGATACACCACGACGCGGGTCGCCTTCCGGCCGGTCGAGGGGTGCTCGTGGTTCTCGTCCTTGACCGATTGGAGGTAGGCGTTGACCGGATGGGCGAAGGCTCCCAGGCGGAGGGCCTCGATGGGGCGAAGGACGGCCCCTTCCCAGGCGTCCTCGGGGATGCGGGCGATCTGCTCCGCCGGCCACGCCGGCGACTCGGGCGCGTCGAAGACCTCGGTGACGAGCGCCTCGAGACGGGCGAGGTCGGACACGAACGCCTTGCGGCGAACGCCGGGCACCTCGCACTTCCGGATGAACTCCGGGAACCGGTCGCCCAGCCGGTTCAGCGTGTAGCTGCGCGACGGATGCGCCGCGACGTAGGCCGTGACCAGCTCGGTGAAGGCGTCGCTTCCGAGGAAGTGCGCCGCCGCCGGAAAGTCGTTCCCGAGCGCCTCCACCATGCGCAGCAGATACATGCCCTGGTAGACGCCGACGCGTTCGACGGAGGAGAGCGTCTTCGAGGGCAGGATGACGCGGCCGATCTCCGCAGGGTCGAGCTCGGCGCGCGCGGCGGCCGAAGCGACGGCCTCCGGGGCATCGCCCGGCTGCTCGACGACGGCCTGCATCCAGCGCTGCAGCCGCGAGAGCGGCAGCTCAAGAGGCGGCTGCGGCAAGACGGCCCTCCTCCTTCCGGAACTTCCGGGCCTGGAGCGCTTCGGCGTGCACGACGTCGAAGGCCGGGATGTCTCCGTCCCACTCGAAGAGCGTCGAGACGTTGCCCGTTCGCGCCACCGAGTGGCGATACAGCTCCCAGACTTCCGGGATCGCGTGATCGTTGTGCGTGTCGAGGATGTGCGTGCCCTTGTTGGTGTGGCCGGCGAGGTGGTACTGCGAGACCCGCGAAGGGTCGATCGCATCGAGATAGCGCTTCGGGTCGAACCCGTGGTTGAAGGCGCTGACGTAAACGTTGTTGACGTCGAGGAGCATCCCGCAGTCGGCCGCCTCCATCAGGCGGCCGAAGAATTCCCACTCGGGCATGCTCGACGCGGTGAACTCGGCGTAGGTCGAGGCGTTCTCGAGCATGAGGGGCCGCTCGAGAAAATCGGAGACCGCCCGGACGCGCCCGACGACGTGCGCCAGGGCCTCCTCGGTCAGCGGCATGGGAAGCAGGTCATGGGTGTTGCGGCCGGAAACGCCGGTCCAGCACAGGTGATCCGAGACCCAGCGGGCCCGGGTGCGGTCGGCGAGAGCTTTCAGTTTCGTGAGGTATGCGAAGTCGAGTGGATCGGTGCTGCCGATCGACATCGAGACGCCGTGCATGACGACCGGATACCGCTCGGCCACCTGGCCCAGAACCCGGAGCGGCCGGCCGCCGGTGTCGAGGTAGTTCTCGGAAAGGATCTCGAAGAAATCGACGTCGGGCTTCGTCTCGAGGATGTGAGCGTAGTGCGGCGTGCGCAGGCCGATGCCCACGCCCAGATCCGGGAATCCCCAGCGATTCTTGGTTTGAGGCTTCAAGATCGAAAACGGGGGGCGCGGGATCGCCAACGCCCCCCGCCTGTGTTCCGCAATCGGGTTACGCCGCCGGCTTGACGGGAACCGCGCAGCCGCCCTTGCCCTTGCAGGAGTTCTTGCCGTGGCAGCCGTTGTCCCCGCTCTTGCATCCGCCCAGGCCCTTGCAGGAGTTCATGCCCTTGCAAGCGTGCTTCGCCTCGGCCGAAGCGCAGCCGCCCTTGCCCTTGCAGGAGTTCTTGCCGGAGCAGCCGTTGTCGCCGCTTTTGCATCCGCCCTTGCCCTTGCACGAGTTCATGCCCTTGCAGGCATGCTTGTCGGACGCGGCCTGCGCCTTGTCCTTCTTCTCGTCGCCGGCGGAACCCTTCTTGCCCTCGCCCTTGGCCTCGTTCTTCGGGAGCGCCGACATCAGGCGCGAGCCCGCGAGAACGCCGGCCACCGCGAGGCCGATCGCCTTCATCCCCAGGTCCGTCTTCTTCATCCCCTCTCTCCTTTCGATCCCCGTCAGGGGGTTTCATCCGACAGCACCGCGACCGAAATGGACGCGGGCGATTCTTTCGGCGCCCACGGGAGCGTCAGTTCGGATGGCCGCGGATTCTATCGCCGCGCCCACTCCCCCGCGTAGTACGGCGCCGGGCCGGCGGTGGATCTCCCCGAGGAGCCTTAGGAACTCCTAAGAAGCGGCCGTCGGCAGCCGCGACCATGCGCCCCGCCTGAACGTCGCGCAAGAAGGTCAGCAGGTGCCGGAAGTACGCCTCCTGATCGTCCCACATCGCGAGATGGCTGCCGTTCTCGCAGATGGCGACGCGGGAGTTCGGGATCAGGCGCCCCATCTTGCGGATGTCTTCGGGGTCCATCGTGTCGTACTTCGCGCCGACCACGAGCGTCGGGACGGTGATCTTCGGCAGGTCCTTCCAGCGATCCCAGTCCTTGAAGGTGCCCGTGACCACGAACTCGTTGGGCCCCTGCATCGTCCCGTAGACCTGAGTGTTGAGGTGCTTGAACGACCGCGCGACAGGATCGGGCCAGGGATCGAGCCGGCAGAGGTGTCGACCGTAGACGCCCTTGAACATGACCTCCTGGTACTCCGGGGCGTCGTACTGGCCCGACGCCTCGTACTTGTCGAGTGTCGCCCGCATCTCGGCGGGCAGCTCGGCGCGCAGCTTCGCGAGATAGACCATGTAGGACGGGATCGAAGCCGTCATGCTGGAGAGGACGAGCCCCTTGATGTGCTTCTGGTACTTGAGCGCGTACTCGATGGCGAGCATCGAGCCCCAGGACTGGCCGTACAGGTAGAAGTTCTCGAGGCCGAGCCCGGCGCGCACCTGTTCGACCTCTTCGCGGAAGCGCTCGACGGTCCACAGAGACGGGTCGTCGGGCTGGTCCGAGTAGGAGGAGCCGAGCTGGTCGTAGTAGTAGAACTCGACGCCGGCCTGCGGCAGGAAGTCCTCGAAGCACTCGAAGTATTCGTGCGTGAACCCCGGGCCGCCGTGGAGGGTCAGCATCTTGATCGGCCCGGAGCCGAGCTTTTTCGTCCAGACCTTGTACTTCCCGTCGACGGGGATCAGTCGGATGCCGGCCGTCTTGACCTCCTTCGCCTTCGGCGCCGCTTCGGGCACCGGGCGGGCGCCCGCGAAACGCGCGCCGGCGAGCGAGGCCACGGAGAGGGAGAGGAGCGTCCGGCGATCGATGGTCATGGCGCGGATACTAGACCAGCCCAAAACGGACGCGTGCGCCCGCGCTTGCGGATCCGATTCTTTGACATAATCCCGGCCAAGAAGATGGATCTCGAAACCCGGGACGACGGCGGCGTGACCATCATCACGGTCCGGGGAGACCTCACGATCGGCGACGCCGAAACGAGCTTCAAGAAGACCGTCACTCGGCTCATCGAGGAGGGGCGCGTCAACCTCCTGATCGACCTCTCGTCGGTCGGGTTCCTCGACAGTTCGGGCCTCGGCGCCCTCGTGCGGGCGCTGACGAACACGCAGAAGGAAGGCGGCCAGACGAAGCTCCTGAACGCCGGGCCCCAGATCCGCAAGCTCCTCCAGATGACGAAGCTCGACTCGGTCTTCGAGCTCCACGAAGACATGGAGGCCGCAGTCACCAGCTTCTGAGACCGGTGTTTCGATTTCCGATTCGGGGAGGGGACGCTTGGCGGACGAACCCGAGGGACCGGACGACGAGCCGGTCGGGGTCGCGGAGGGCAGGCTCGGCTCGGCCGACGAGGCCGAAGTTGCGGCGCTTGCGGAGCTCGCGCTCTGCGAGAACCTGGCGCAGACCTCGGGCTGGGCCGCCCGGTGGAGCGCGACGATGGCCGGCGCCGACGCGACCCTCCTCTGGGCACCCGACACGGTGCATCCCCTCTTTCTCTGCATCGGCGCCGAGGGCCAGGGCGTCGAGAGGCTCCTGAGACGATCCGCGCCCCGAGACTCCGGCTACGTTCACGATCTCGTCCGCGACCGCCAGCCGATCGTTCTCACCGGAGATGAGCTGGCCGTGGACGACCCATTCGTCCGGGGCGTCACAGGGCAGCGGGCCTGCCTCGCCGTGCCGCTGCAGGCCGAGGGCCTGATCGTCGGCCTCCTGGCCATCTACTTCATCGAGATCCCGGACGCCGAGGAGGCGCTCGCCCGCCTGGAGCACTTCCTCGACCAGGCGGCGCCGGCGCTCGGCCGCGCCCTGCGGGCGGAACGCAAGACCGTGGGCATGCTGCACGCCATCGAGCGTCTGACGAACCTGTACGATCTCTCCAAGGCCTTCGGCTCGACCATCGACATCGGCGAGCTTTCGAGTCTCATCGTGCGCAAGGCCGCCGACTTCGTCACCGCCGAAACCGCCACCCTCTGGATCCTCGAGGGCGAGGACATCTCCGCGGCGGCCACCGCCGTCAACGAGAACTACGACGTCGACTCGCCGCCGGACGCGGTCGGCTCGACCTTCGTCGGCGATGCGATCGCGGACCAGTCCGCCGTGCGGCGCAATCAGATTCCCGAGACCGATCCCGTCTCGACCGAAAACCCGCTCTACCCCGTGCGCTCCGCGCTCTGCGTCCCGCTGGTGGAGGACGAGGTCTCGCTCGGCGCCCTCGTCGTCGCCAACAAGCGCGGCCGGCACCAGGAGTTCTCGGCCGAGGACGAAGAGCTGCTCCAGGACCTCGGGCGCCAGGCCGTGCGCGCTCTGCGGACTGCGCGCCAGCACGAGGCCGAGAAGAAGGTCGAGGAGCTCGACGCCCTCCTCGCAGTCTCCCGCGAGATCACCGCGACGCTCGACCTCGACAAGGTCATGCAGACGGTCGTCAACGCGACCTCGGCCCTCATCACGTACGACCGATGCGGCATCGCGATCCAGGAGAAGGGGAAGCTGCGGCTCGGAGCGGTCTCGGGCACGGCGGAGGTCGACCGGAAAGACCCCGAGACCCGACGCATGGAGGAGCTCCTCCAGTGGGTGTACCTCTCGGGGACCGACGCGGCCGTCACCCAGACCGAGGACGGGGCGATCACGGCGGACCGTCCCGAAACGGAGGAGAAGTTCCGCGCCCTCTTTCAAGAGACGGGGCTTCGCTCGTTCTTCGGGGTCATGCTCCAGGACGAAGAGGGCAAGCTCGGCGTCCTCGGCTTCGAGAGCCGCGAAGCCCTGGCCTTCGACGAGGGGACGAAGGACCTCCTCTCGATCCTCGTCAACCAGGCGACGGTGGCGGTCCGCAACGCGCAGCTCTACCGTCAGGTGCCGCTGGCCGGTTTCTGGAAGCCGCTCCTCGAGAGGCGGCGCAAGCTCGCCGCGATCCCTCAGGCCCGCCGCCGCCGAGGAGCAATCGCCATCGCCGCAGCCGTCCTCGCCCTCTGCATTCTGCCCTGGCCGCTGCGCATCGCCGCCCCGGCGAGGGTCCTGCCGGGCCGGCGCGCCGCCGTGACCTCGCTCGTCGATGGAGTCGTGGCGACGGTCGCCCGCCGGGAGGGAGACGCGGTGAGCCCGGGCGAGGTCATCGCAACGCTCAAGAACGAGAGCTATGTGGCGGACCTCGCAGCGGCCCGCGCCTCGCTCTCGATCGCGGAAAGCGAGGTCGCTCGGGCCCGCGAGGCCGGTGACCCCGGCGCCGTCTTCGACGCCGCCGCGAGACGGGACGAGGCGAAGGCCCGCATCCTGCTCGACGAAGATCGACTGGCGCAGACGCAGCTGAAGGCGCCGACGGCGGGTGTCATCATCACGCCCCGCATCGAGGAGCGCGTGGGCCAGCTTCTCCCCCGCGGCGCGGAGTTCTGCGTCGTCGCCGACGTCAGGACTCTCACGGCCGAGATCGCGGTGCCCGAGTCGGAAGCGGCGCTGGTGGAGCCCGGGCAGAAGGTGACGCTCAAGTTCCATCCGTTTCCCGGTCGGTCCTTCCGCGGCTCGGTCGAGCGTGTGGGCGCGCGCATCCGCGAGGAGGGGGCCGAGCGCTTCGAGATCGCGCAGGTCGCCATCGCGAACCCCGACGGCCAGCTCCGGACGGGGATGCTGGGAACGGCCAAGGTCCGCGTCGGAACCCGGCGGATGATCACGGCGCTGTTCCGCAAGCCTGTCCGATACCTGTGGAACAAGGTCTGGCCGCTCCTTCCGTGAGCTCTTCGGCGCACCGCCCGAAGCTTCTGGCGGCCACCCGTCCCGGGGAAAGCGCCGTCGCCCTCGCCGCGCGACACGGCGTCGCGAGCAGTCGCCCGGCTCTCCGCAAGGACGCCGTCGTCCGCCGTGTCGTCCAGCTCTCGGAGGTCAAGTGGGTCGTCAAGAACCCCGAGACGACCAAGTACTACAACTTCGAGGACGAGGAGTGGGGGCTCGTCGCCCTCTTCGACGGCACGCGGACTCTCGCCGAGATCCACGCCGAGTACCAGGCCCGCTTTCCGCGCGAGAAGATCGAGATGTCCCTCGTCGTCGAGTACTTCGAGATGCTCCGCGCAATGGACCTGCTCGCGCAGGGCGTCGCCGAGAAAAACCTGACGCTTCTGGCGAAGGCCCGGACCGCGCGGCAGAGGGCCGCCGAGGAGAGGGCGGAGGGCTTCAACCCCTTCTTCCTCCTCTTTCACGTGCTCGATCCGAACCGCTTTCTCGACCGCACCGTCAAGTACGTTCGCTTCGTCTGGACGCCGCCGGTCGTGGCGGCGGCGCTGGTGTTCAACGCCTGGGCCGTCGGCGTCATCCTCGTCCACTGGGACGTGATCTGGGGCGGAACGATCGAGCTCTACGCTCTCACGTCCAAGCCTCTGATCGACGTCCTCCAGTTCTTCTTCATCCTGACGTTCATAGGGCTCATTCACGAGTTCTCTCACGCCTACGCGGTCAAGATGTACGGGGGCGATGTGCACGACATCGGAATCGCCCTCCTGTATTTCACCCCCGCCTTCTACTGCGACACGACCGACTCAGTGCTCTTCGAGAACAAGTGGCACCGACTCTGGGTCACGACGGCCGGTATCTACGTCGAGGCCTTTCTGTGCTCGGTCGCGACCGTGGTCTGGGTCGTCTCCTACCCGGACACTCTCCTTCACGAGATCGCGTTCAAGACCATGCTCTTCACCGGCGTGTCCACCGTGTTTTTCAACGTCAACCCGCTGATCAAGATCGACGGCTACTACGCCCTCTCCTCGATCGTCGAGATCCCGGAGCTCCGGGAGGAGTCGTTCCGGTACATCGGGGCGGTGTTCCAGAAGAAGGTCCTCCACCTGCCGGTCGAGATCCCTCCGGCGTCGCGCCGCAAGCGCCGCATCTACTGGATCTACGGCTTGCTCGGGCTCGCCTGGGTGGCCGTCATCATGCGCTTCATCGGCGGCCTGCTCTTCAACCTCTACAACCACTTCTTCCCGAACTGGGCCGTGATCCTGCTGGTCCTGACCATGTACCGCATCTTCCGCAAGCGCGTGCGGCTGACGACGCGCACGGCGCACCTCTTCTATCTGGACAAGAAGGAGCTCCTCATGTCTCGTCGCGTCCGCACGACGCTCATCGCCGCTGCCGCGGTGCTACTGCTCGCCTTCGTCGTCCCGTGGAGCCGTCGCACGCTGGGCGCTCCGGCGACGCTGAAGCCGCTGACGACCGTGCGTCTCGAGGCTCCCGAGGACGGCGTCGTCGCGAAGGTTCTCGTCGACGTCGGAGATCGTGTCGAGGCCGGCCAGCCTCTGCTCCGTCTCGTGAGCCCGGCCGTCACCGAGGAGACGGCGCGGCTCTCGCTGGAACGTACCCGCCTCCTCGGGGTGGCGGGCAGGGCCCGGCAGGAGGCCCAGGCCGGCCGCGTCTTCCAGTCCGAGCGGCGGAGCGGCTCGATCGATGCCGCGCTGGAGAGCGGCCAAGCGCGCGAGAAGCGCCTGACCGTGACGAGCCCGATCTCGGGACAGGTGTTGACCCCGTACCTGCACGATCTCGAAGGTCGGAGCGTACCGGCGGGCACGCTCCTCGCCGAGATCGGCGAGGTTGGCCGGCTGCGTGCAGAGCTCCCCGTGACGGAGCGGCTCCTCGATGACGTCGTGCCGAAGGCGCCCGTGACGGCCCTCTTCCGTGGGCGGCTGCGCCCGGCTCGCGGGGAGGTCGTTTCTGTCTCACCGGCGACTCTCGAATCGCCTTCGACGGCGCGCGCTGACGCCGACCCGGCCGCCCCGAGAGCTCGCCCCGAGCAGTTCGTTGCGCTCGCGGTGTTTGAAAACCCGGAGGGCAAACTGATCCCCGGCATGATCGGCAATGCCAAGATCTACGGACGACGGGCCTCCTACGCCGCCCGTACGTGGAGGGTCATCAAGCGGTGGGTTCAGTCGGTGGCCTGGTAGGCGCCCCGGTTCTCGACACGGAACGTTCCCGCCCAAAAGAAGAGCGCCCCCGAAGGGGCGCTCGAGGAACGAGAGTCGGTCCGACGTCAGAAGCTCGACTTGCCGGAGGCCCGTGCGCCGATGCTCTTGCCGGACGCGCGAGCGCCAATGCTCTTGCCAGACGCGCGAGCGCCGATGCTCTTGCCAGACGCGCGAGCGCCGATGCTCTTGCCAGACGCGCGAGCGCCGATGCTCTTGCCAGACGCGCGGGCGCCGATGCTCTTGCCAGACGCGCGGGCGCCGATGCTCTTGCCAGACGCGCGAGCGCCGATGCTCTTGCCAGACGCGCGAGCGCCGATGCTCTTGCCAGACGCGCGAGCGCCGATGCTCTTGCCAGACGCGCGAGCGCCGATGCTCTTGCCAGACGCGCGAGCGCCGATGCTCTTGCCAGACGCGCGAGCGCCGATGCTCTTGCCCGCCGAGCGAGCCGAAACCGCCCTGGAGGCCGGAGAGACGGCCGGGGCGCTTCCGAACGACTCCACGCGGATCTCCGGGAGATCCTTACCCGTGGCTTCCTTGATCTTGGCCTTCTGGGCGTCCGTCAGCTTGATCTTGACTTCGTGGCTCATGTGTTTTCTTCCTCCTTTCTCGATAAAGCATCGCAAGACCGGAGGCCAGCGTTTCGGATAGGCGGGCATCAGCTAACCATGGAAGTCCTTTGCTCTTCAGCCTGAATTCGTGAGGCCAGGCGCGCAGGCTCGACGGTTGAAACTTTACCCTCCCGGGTTGAGTTTTTCAACCGGCGACGGTTACAGGCCGTACTTTCGGCAGAGGTACTTGATCTGGTTCCCATCCAGGCCGAGCCGCCTCGCCGCCTCGGCCTTGACCCCGCTGGATGCCGCGATGGCGTCGGTCAGGAGCCGCCGCTCGAACTCTGCGACCGCCCCGGCGAAGTCCTTCGGCGCCGCGGCTTCCCGCGCGGCCGCCGCGCGGCGGCTCGCGCAGCGCCCGCGGCAGGTCGTCCTCCCCGACCTCGTCGCCGTCGGAGAAAAGAACCAGCATCTCGGCGGCATGCTGCAGCTCCCGACGTTGCCCCTCCAGGGATGGGCCTTCAGGCGCTCCAGGACCCCGGGCGACAACCGCTTGGCCGGCTTGCCGTGACGCGCCAGAAGTCGGGCGAGAAAGTGGTCGATGAGCAGGCGGAATGTCGTCGACCCGCTCGCGCAATGGCGGGATCACGATCGGAACGGTGTGGATCCGATAGAAGAGGTCCTCGCGGAAAGTCCCGGCGGCGACTCTCGCTTCCAGGTTCTCGTTGGTGGCCGAGATGAGGCGAAAGTCGACGGGAATCGGTCCTTCGCCCGCCGACCCGCTCGATCTCGCGGCTCTCCAGAGCGCGCAGGAGCTTGGACTGGACGGCCGGCGAAAGCGTGCCGATCTCGTCGAGAAAGAGCGTCCCGCCCTGCGCGAGCTCGAAGCGCCCGGGTCTGGAGGCGATGGCCCCGGTGAAGGCTCCCTTCTCGTGGCCGAACAGCTCCGCTTCCGCGAGGGACTCGGGCAGCGCGGACGCGTTGACGGCGACGAAGGCCCGGTCGCGCCGGGGACTTCCCGCGTGGATCGCGCGCGCGACGAGCTCCTTCCCCGTTCCGCTCTCGCCCGAGATCAGGACGGTCGCGTCGCTTCCCGCGACCTTCTCGATCTCGCGGAAGAGCCGGCGCATCGGGGCGCTCTGACCGACGAGCCGGCCGGTCGCCGACGCCGGAGCGGCCACCTGGCGCAGCTCCCGGTTCTCGACCAGGAGCCTGCGCCGCTCGAGCGCCCGCTGGAGCATCACGATGAGCTCCGCCGTGTCGATCGGCTTCGCGAAGAAGTCGAACGCCCCGAGCGCGATCGACTCGAAGCGCGTGCCCGCGCTCGCCCTCTCCCGACATCATCACGACCGTCGCCTCGGGATCGCGTCGGCGCACGTGGCGCAGCAGCTCCAGCCCCTCCTCGACCTGGTCGGACGGCGGCAGCCGCATATCGAACAGATAGAGGTCGGGCTCGGATTCGCAGAGCACGCGGCCGTGGGTCGCGTCTTCGCGCGCCCGACACCACGAACCGACCCTTGAGCGCCAGGTCGAGCTGTTCGAGCAGAAACGCGTCGTCCTCGACGATGACGAGCCGCCCCAGGGGGCGGGAGGCTGATCCGCTTCATGCGCCGCCACCCCGCTCGGCCGCGATCGCCGGGAAAGGACACGCGCACGAGCGTGCCGCCCCCCGGCTGGGAGAGGACGTGGATCGTGCCCCGGTGCAGCCGGGCGATCTGGCTCGCCGTCGCCAGGCCCGAGCCCCACGCCCTGCGGCTTGGTCGTCTCGAAGGGCTGGAACAGGCGGTCCCGCAGAAACTCGGTCGTCATCCCGGAGCCGTTGTCGATGATCTCGACGACGGCCCTCGCGCCGCGCCGCGCGACCGGCGGCGAGAGCTGCGGATGAGCACGCTGCCTTCGGGAGCGGCCGCCTCGCAGGCATTCTCGAGAAGGCTCGCGAACGCGTCGGCGAGGTAGAAGGGGTCGGCCCAGATCTGCGGCGGCTCCCCCAGGGCGAGCGAGACGGCGGGCCTCCCGACGCGCCCGAGCGCGAGCCCGCCGCGGCGGCCGTTCGGCCACCTTCCGAAGCAGGTCGTTGAGGTCGAGGGCCACCTTGATGAGCACCGCGTCCTCGCGCTCGACCAACCGGCCGGCGATGTCCTCCAGCCGTTCGACGTCGAGGCGGCGAGCAGGTCGCGCACCGTCTTGCGGAAGTCGGGATCCTCCCAGTGTTCCTCGAGGTTGGAAAGCAGCAGGCGGAGGCGGAACGACATGTTCTTGATGTCGTGCACGAGCACGCGGTCGCGGGCCGACCGGAGGCGGGCCGAGGAGCGGGACGGATGCGACGCCATCGGCCGCGGACCCCCGAGGCGGCCGCTCAGCGCGCCCCGGAGCGCGGGAAGAGCACCTGACGGCCATCCCGGGGCGCAGCACGGTCTTGCCGGGCTGGCGGCGGACCTTCACGACGACCTGAAACGTTCCGCTCGCCGCGTCGACCGTGGGGCTGATGAACTGAACCTCGCCGGTCGTCTTCGCGTCGGGAAACTTCTCCGGAACGACTTCGACCCGATCTCCCAGCCGGACCTGGAGCAGCCGGTCCTCGGGGAGATAGACGCGGGCGAGGAGCGGATCGGTGGCCGTGATCTTGAACAGCGGCTCGTTGCCGTCCTCGATCACCTTCTGGCCGATGCGCGCGTATTTCTCGGTGACGACCCCCGCGAACGGCGAGCGGATCACGGCATAGTCGCGCTGGGTCTTCGACCCTCTCCCAGCGCGCGACGGCGACCGCATACTGCGCCTTCTTCGAGTCGAGATCCTGGACGCTCCCCACCTTCGAGTCCACCAGAGACTTGGCGCGGTCGTACTCCGCCTTGCGGAGATCCATGTCTTCCTTGGCCTCCCGGACGTCGGCGTCGAGGGCTCTCGTATCGAGCATCGCGAGGGTCTGGCCCTGCGTCACGACGCTTCCGCGGTCGACGGCGATCGTCTCGACGATGCCCGTGATGCGCGCCGAGACGACGACGTCCTGGTCGACCATGAGGTGCGAGGAATAGACGTTCTCCTCGGGCGGCGCGGCGTACGCGGCACCCGCGACGAGGAGCAGGCCAGCCAGCAGGATTCTTTTCACGATCTCGGAAGTACCCGGGGATGCTATCGTTTGGACAGGGTCATGTCGATCACTCTCGCCAGCGAAACCCCCTCGATCGAGCAAAAGGGCCTGCGGGCGAACTTCGCCTGGACCATGTCGGAGCCGTGGGACGAACGCCGGCTCGCGGCCTTCCTGATGACCAAGCACCGCCGCTCCGACTCGGACTGGACGCGCCGCCCTTCGCCCTTCTTCGCCTCGCTGGGCCAGTCGAGCGTGGAATGCTCGGTGCCGGTCGCTCGCCCGGAGGCCCTTCCCGACCTCGCGGCGATCCTGACCGGGGAGCTCGCGGGCATCCTGACGGGGGCGAGCCGGATCTACGACCAGATGCTCGCCGGAACGGACTGGAAGACCGTCTCCTCCGCCGATAAGGCCCGGATCGGGCTCGAAAAACGGCCATTTTCGGCCCCGCGGCCGCCTCGCCGGGGCCTATTTCTCTAGGGTTCAAACCGGACGGGGGCGGTATACGCTTTCGCCGCCCCGGCGGGAATTCGGGCCGGGGGACGGCCTCGGGCGCTCCAGGAGGTGGCCATGATCTCGGTTCCCTCGCTTCGCCTGAACCAGTTCGGCGTGCGGTTCTACGAGGCCCTGCTGTCGGGGGCGGACCTGCAGTCGCTGGTCGGATTCGAGGTCCTCTCCTTCGGCCCGGGCAGCGAGACGACGCGCGGCAAGCACAAGCCGGCCGGCCGGGTGAACTGGGACCTCCTGGAAAGGAAGATCGCGGCGTCCGAGCACGCGTTCCAGCGGCCGATCATCAAGAAGAAGATCGACGAGCTCGTGGCCTACTACCTCCAGCAGGCGGACGCCGGCTCGCTGCCCGCGATCCCGGGCAGCGTCCTCCTGGTCTCGGAGAAACGGCTGGAGTTCGCCCCCTCCGGTGGACGGGCCGACTCCGGGTCCCTGAAGCTTCCCGAGGAATCGGGGATCCTGCGGGCTCTGGACGGCCAGCACCGGCTGCTCGCCCTCCATCAGATCGCCGAGAAGCACAACCTGCGGGACTTCCAGGTCCCCGCCGTCGTCTTCGACAACCTCACGCCGGACCAGGTGGTCGAGCTCTTCGTCACGATCAACAGCAAGCACACGAAGCTGAACCCGTCGCACTTGATCTCTCTGGCGGGCCGGAGGCTCTACCGCGACGACAATCTCGCCGCCGCCCACGACGTCATCCGGACGCTCAACGAAGACGAGAGCTCGCCTCTCAAGGGCTCGATCAAGGTCCTCGGCATCGGCAAGGGCACGGTCACGCAGGCCTCGCTCGCCGACGAGCTGCGGGACGTCTTCGCGGCCATCGACACCGCCGGAGGGCGCGTCGCCCGGGAGTTCCGGGAGAACGCCCGCCGCTTCTTCCTGAACTATTTCAAGGCCGCGGCCCGCGCCTTCCCGACCGCGTTCGCGGGCCGGAAGTACTCGATCAAGAGCTCGACCTCGCTGCGCGCGTTCATCCGCATCGTGCCCTACGTGATCGCCATGGTCCGCAAGCGCGGCGGCGACGTCTGGTCCGCCGGCGAGCTCGATGCCGCGCTGCGGCCGTGGGCCGACGCGATCGGGGACCGGCGGTTCGAGACCGAGACCGTCTGGAAGGAAAAGCTCACCGGCGGAACGCGGTCGGCGGTCGAGATCCTGGCCAGGGAGCTCCGGCAGGGCCTCAACACCTGAACTTGCGCCCGCGGTTCGCGTAATTAAGAGCAGGAGGACATCGAAAGTTGGCTTTTATGGGAGGGTGTCTCACGATCCTGCTCGTCGGCGCGATTTTCCTGGCCATCTGGGCGATCTGGCGCTACAACAACCTCGTCTCGCTGCGCAATCAGGTGGCGAACGCCTGGAAGCAGATCGACGTCCAGCTCAAGCGCCGCCACGACCTGATCCCCAACCTCATCGCCGCCGTGAAGGGCGAGATGCAGTTCGAGCAGGACACGCTCGAGAAGGTCATCCAGGCCCGCAACGCCGCCGCCTCCGCCCACGGCGTCGCCGACGCCGCCGGGAAGGAGAACGCCCTGACGCAAACGCTCGGCCGCCTCTTCGCGCTGGCGGAGAACTATCCGAACCTCAAGGCCAACGAGTCCGTCAAGTCGCTCATGGAGGAGCTCTCCTCGACGGAGAACCGGATCGGCTTCGCGCGCCAGTTCTACAACGACATCGCAACGCGCTTCAACACGGCCCAGCAGGTCTTCCCCGACAACTTCATCGCCCAGGCCTTCAAGTTCCAGCCGGTCGAGCTCTTCGAGATCCAGGACGCTTCGGAGCGCGCCGTGCCGAAAGTCGACCTGAGCCTCCGGCCGCCCCAGTAGCGGCCCGACATCTTGTACCCCTAGCGGAGTGCCCCTCAACCTCTACGACCAGCAGAAGCGGAACATCGCGAACACGCGGATGTTCATCGCGGGGTTCGTCCTCCTGCTGGCGTTCATGGGCCTCTCGACGGACGGCGTGCTCTACGCCGGCGGATTCTCGCCGGGCCTTCCGGTGGCCACGCTCGGCGCGCTCTGCCTCGGCGGCCTGTCGGCCTGGTGGTCGCTCACGGGCGGCGACCGCGCGATCCTCGAGTCCACCAACGCCGCTCCGCTCGACCGAACGGATCCGCGCCAGCGCGTCCTCGACAACGTCGTCGAGGAGATGGCGATCGCGGCGGGGCTTCCGAAGCCCGCGGTCTACGTGATCCCGGATGCCGACCCGAACGCGTTCGCCACCGGCGTCGGGCCCGAGAGGGCCACGATCGCCGTGACCCGCGGCCTGCTCGAGAAGCTCGACCGCGACGAGCTGCAGGGAGTCGTGTCCCACGAGCTCTCCCACGTCAAGAACTACGACGTGCGGCTGATGACGGTGGTCGCGGCGCTCGCCGGCGCGATCCTCCTGCTCTCGGACTGGAGCCGCCGCGGACTGCGCTGGGGGCGCCGGAGCTCCTCGGAGAAGGGCGGCGGCCTCGGGATCCTCTTCGTGGGCCTCTGGATCGTCTCGATCCTGCTCGCGCCGATCATCGCGCAGATCGTTTCGCTCGCCGTTTCGCGCCAGCGCGAGTACCTCGCCGACGCGTCGGGCGCCGAGTTGACGCGCAATCCCCTCGGCCTCGCCTCGGCGCTCGAGAAGATCGCCGCCTCGATCGCCCCGACGCCCTCGATCAAGCAGGGCGTGGCCCATCTCTGCATCGAAGATCCGCGCGGCCGGCCGGTCAACGAACGCGAAGGCTTCTTCGCGAACCTCTTCGCCACCCACCCTCCCGTCGAGAAGCGGATCGCCGCCCTCCGGGAGATGGCGTACCAGCCTCGCTAGAAGTATCGCCGGCCGTCGAAGAAGATTCTTAGATACCCGAAGTAGCGCGTCTGAAGCGGGGGCGCCGGCAGCTCCGGATTCTCCACGTTGACGGCGGACACCGGTTTGTCGAACCCCAGGCCGAGCTGGACAAACGTGGCGAACGTGTATCGAGTGCCGTACTCGCGGAAGGGACGCCATTCGATGATCGGAAAGTCCCACTGCAGAGATTTGACGGCGATGGGCAGGAGCTCGGGGTCGTCGGAGGGGCCCACGGCGGCCAGGAACGCGTCCTTCGTGCCGTAGCCGAAGAGCGTGACCCCGACCTCGCGGCCGGCGACGATTTGGACATCTCCCACCGGCGTCGCGAAGCGCCGCTGCCACGGGATCAGCCCGCCGTCGGCGGCCGTCGATGGCCATCTTTTCGAGCGTCTTCGGATTGGTGAATGCGAGAACGGGAGCCGCGAGGATCAGATCGCCCGGGATGAACCAGAACGGCAGCCGCAGGCGGAACTGCAGGCCCGAGCGCGCCGGAGCCCCAGGAACGAACTGCTGGGTCAGGGGGTCCTGCTCGCACTGCGGGCAGCCTCCCGAGGCGCTCGACTGGCTGATAAACGCGGTTTCGAGGAACACGAGGCCGTCCCCGTGGCTCCCGAGAAGCGCGTCGAGCCCCAGGCCGAGGCGGACGCCGACATCCAGCTGTCCCTGGACGCCGCCGTCGGAGCCCAGGGTGAAGCCCCGATCGCTCCAGAGGATGGATCCACCGCTGGCCACACCGATGAACGGCCCGATCTCGGCCCGGAATCGGGGCAGGGCCGCGTAGCCGGGGCCGCGGAACGGGATTGGCGTCACCCCCAGCACGTTCCCGAGCAGCGTGTCGAGGCTCTCGGGAGGATTCCAGGGCGGCATCGCTTTCGACTGACAGATTTCGAAGGTGCCGTCCGAGACGACCGCCGGCACACCGGCGCCGGCGACGTCGCGCGCTTCCGGGGAGTCCGGCCTCGTCGCCGCCGTGAACTGGGCCAGGCTGAGCCCGACGGCGTTCCCGGCCCGGCGGATGTCGATGTCGCGCGCGTAGCCGTCGCCGAATAGGATCTCGCCCTTCCCGCTCCACGTCTCGGCGTCGAGGCCGTTCTGGTTGTAGTAATCGTGAGTCCCCTTGCGCTCGGCGGCGTTGCCCCAGGATCCGGCGATGTGGCCCGCCGCGAAGGCGTCCTCGAGGAAATGCAGCGCGAACGTCTCGAGGGCGAGAGCCAGCCTCGCTTCGGGACCATCCGCAGCGGCGTCTCGCGCCCGCCCCGCGTGCTGCAGGGCCGCGGTGTGGAAGAAAACGTAGATCGCGATCGCGTTGACCTCGCCGCGGAGGGCCTCGTCCGCGTAATCCGTGGGATCGTCGACCTGACGCGGCAGCAGGAAGTGGGCATTGTTGCCTCCGGCGCGCGTGCTGTATTCCGGATCGGTGCGCTCGAAGCCGAGGTCCGCGACGATGCGCACGTTAGTGAGCTCCGCCTCGTTCTTCGCCGACGCGAGCCCCGCTCCCATCCTCGCCGCCACGCCGGCGACCTCCAGAATCCAGTCGCTCTCGAGGATGACCTGAAGCATCTCGACCGGCGAGCAGGAGTGGTCGCCGGCGATCGCCGGCCAGGCCGCGAGATCGATGCACGCCGGCTTCTTGCCCTGGTCTCCCGCGTCCGGCGCTTCGCACAGCCGCGCCTCGCCCGCACGCGCGGCGGCCCAGAGGGCGTCGAGCGCGGCGCGATTTCTGGGATCGAGGGTCTCGATGCCGCTCGCCGTGATGGCGCGATGCTCGGGATAGGTCCAGCCCAGCGCCCAACCCGCCCAGAGCGAGGCCAGGTACCGATCGCGATTCGCAGCTTCATGATTCTCCCAGGGCCGCCGACACGGCTTCGGGCACCGTCGGCGCAAAGCGAACCGCGCTTCGAAGCGCTTCCGCTCCGGAAGGGTCCGCGGCCTCGGCCAGAGCGGACTCGACCAGGGCCCGCCAGAACTCGCCGACGAGCACCAGGGGACGCGGAGACGCTTCGTTCTTCACCACGGACTCGGACATCCAGAGGAGCTCGAGCATCGTTCCGAGGCCGCGCGGCAGGAAGATCCAGGCCTGCGACGAGTCGCGAAGCAGGCGAAGCCGCTCCCCCAACTCGGATGCGACCACGGTTTCCTGGACCCACGCGTTGGGCCGGCCCCGGCCGGCGAGGACGACGCCCCGGGTCGTGCCGCCGGCTTCGACGGCGCCCCGGCAAGCGGCTTCCATCACGCCGCCGTAGCCGCCGCAGATCACGCGTGCGCCGCGCCGGGCGATTTCCCCGCCGAGCTGCCGCGCTTCTTCATAGGAAAGCTCCCCTTCTCTCGGCAGGCTCGAGCCGAAGACTCCGACGTTCACTTGAGGTAGCGGCGACCCTCGAAGACCAGCCGCAGGAAGCCGAAGTAGCGCGTCTGAAGGTCGGGGACCGGAGCCCCCGGCGGATCGAGCACCGTCGCGGAGAGGGGCTTGTCGAAGCCCGCGCCGAACTGAAAGCGCAGGCCGAGCGCCTGCTTGGCCCCGTAGGAGCGGAAGGGCTCCCACTCGATGATCGGGATCTCGACGACGACCGATTTGTAGCCGACGACGATCAGCTCGTCGTTCGAGTCGAGCGTGACGAACTCGTCGAGGCCCCCGGTGTAGCCGAAGAACGTCGCCCCGACCTCGCGGCCCAGAATGAACTGCAGGCGGCCCACCGGCGTGTGGATGCGGCGCTCGTAGGGGATCAGCCCTCCGGTCGCGGCGACGGAGGCCATCTGCGTGAACTTCTCCGGCGCCGTGAGGAGCAGGATCGGAGCGGCGAGGAGAAGGTCGCCCGGCAGCAGCTAGAACGGTGCGCGAAACCGCGCCTCGATTCCCGAGCGCGCCGGCACGCGTGGAAAGATATTGTTCCGGCCGGTCTCACACTCGGGACAATCGGTCGGCTCGCTCGAGCTCATGGCCACGCCGCCCTCCAGGAAGATGAGCCCGTCGCCGCTGTCGGTCAGCAGCTCCTCGAGACCGAGGCCGAAGCGCAGGCCGAGCGAGAGAGAATCGATGAGGGTCCCTCCCGTGTCCAGGCCGTCGTAGCTGTCTCCTGAGCCCGCGAGCGAGCCTCCGGCGACGAGCGCGAGGTAAGTCCCGATCTCGCCGTGGACTCTCGGCAGTGCTCCCGGGCCGGCGCCGCGATACGGGACCGGCATCTTCAGCGCCACGGATTCGAACCAGGGCTCGAGCGCGTCGGGAACGTTCCACTCCGGCGCCTTCTTCGCCGCGCAGATGTCGTAGCGGCCGTCGAGGACGTCCCCGGGCGCGTGCGACGCGAGGGCCGCGATCCGAGCCGGCGTGCCCTCCGTGACGGCGTCCAGCACCTGCTCGAGGCTCGCGCGGACGGCCAGCGCCGCGCGCTCGAGGCCGTCCTTTTTCAGGTACCCGTCGCCGAAGAGAACGGTCTCGGTCCCATCCCAGCTCCAGATCTCCAGGCCGTTGCGGTTGTAGAAGTCGTGCGTGCCCTTGCGCTCGGCCACGTTTCCCCAGGATCCCGCGACGTGGCCGGCCGCGAACATGTCCTCCAGGAAATGGTCGGCGAAGCTCTCGAGAGCGAGGATCAGCCGGGCGCGCGCTCCGGCCTCCGCTCCCGTGGCCGCAGGGTCGGTTCGCGCCGCGAGCTCCATGGCCGCGCCGTGGTACAGGAAGTATGCCGCCGCGGAGTTGGCTTCCGAATCGCTGTCGAGGGCCGTCTCCAGGTATTCGAGGAAGTCTTCGCCGCCGGTCGTCCGGTACAAGAGGAAGTGCGCGTTGTTCGATCCGGCCCGCGTCGCGTATTCGGGGTCCGCGCGGGCCATGGCGATCTGGGCCGTCGCGGTAGCGTTTCGGTGCTGGTCGTCGCGGAGCGCCTTGGCGAGGGCCTCGGCCTCCGCCGCCGCGATCCGGTTCTGCTTCAGGACTATGGCGCTCTCGAGGACCTGGATGAGCAGCTCCTGCGGCGAGCAGGCGTGATCGCCGCCGATCGCGGACCAGGCTGCGAGGTCGATGCACGGAAGGCCGAGACCCTCCGGACCGGTGAAGGGGTCGGCGCACAGGCGGTCCTCGTGCGAGACGCGCGCGAGGCCCCACAGCCTGGCGAGGACCGCCGCGCGCTCGGGATTGAGCCCCTGGATGGCCGCGCCCGCGATCGCGCGGTGCTCCGAGTACACGAAGCCCAGAGCCGAAACGCTGACCAGGAGTCCTATGCAAAGGACGGCGGCGAGACGAGCACCGCGCCGGCGGGGCTCTGTCCGGTCAGTCGAGATCAATGTCCCGGACGGGCTTGGAGTTGTCGCCCTTCGTCTTGTCGAAGAGCTCCTGAAACTTCCGGTTCAGGACGTCCTTCTTGGACTTCTCGGCTTCGATGGATGCGGCGAACTTCTTCTCGCGTTCCTCGTCCGCCCCTTTGAGCGCGCCGAGCGCGTCGTCGACGCTCGCGAACTTCCGCGGTGTCTTCGGAGCCTCGTGGGCGACGACGGCCTTCAGATCGGCGTCCACCTTGAGCCGCGCGTTGCAGCAGGGGCAGAGAACGTCAAAGTCCACGCGTCTATCCTAGTCCCATCCGACCTCGCGCCAAGCCCCCCCGACGTGGCGGTGTAAGCTGGAGCCAGACAGCAGCGACCAAATGCGGATCCTTTTCGAGGGCTGCGAGTTCGACTCGGACACGCACGAGGTGCATCGGTCCGGACACGAGGTACCCCTCTCGCCAAAGGCGTTTCACCTGCTCGAGGTCCTGATCCGGGAGCGGCCGAACGCCGTCGAACGCAGGAGGCTGCACGCCGAGCTCTGGCCCGGCATCTTCGTGACCGACGCGAATCTTCCCAATCTCGTCGCGGAGCTACGGTCGGGGCTGGGTGACGACGCCCGCAAGCCGCGCATCATCCGAACGGTTCGCGGTTTCGGGTATGCGTTCCGCGCTTCGGCCCGGGCGGTCCTCCCCGGCTTGGCAGCTCCGTCCGAGGATCCCATGTACCGGTTGATCTGGGGGAATCGGGAAATCGCACTGTTGCCCGGGGAAAACGGGATTGGGCGGGCGGCCGACTCCACTCTCTGGATCGACGACTCTGCAGTGTCCCGCCATCACGCGCGGATCATGATCGGCGACTCGGGCGCCGTGCTCGAGGACCTGGGCAGCAAGAACGGGACTCTCGTTCGCGGGAAACGCATTTCCGGGGCCCGAAAGCTTGCAGACAAGGACCCCATTGAGATCGGTCCGGCCAATTTGATCTTCCGGATCTTCCGTCAGACCGGCTCCACCGCTTCCAAGACCAAAAACCGCTAGTGCGGCGCGGCGGCGCGAGCTCGGCGACGGACCATAGAAGAAAGGGCCCTCGCGACCGAGGGCCCTGGAGTGGCAAGCGTGTAGCGGATCTCTTCAGATGTTTGTCATCGCGGATCGAGGCGGGTGCCTCTGCGCCAGGGCCTCCTTGACCGATCGTGGTTATCCGCATGAACATGGTCATCGGAGTCGAGCGGTCGCAGAGCGTGCCGACACACGAAGCGGCCGATGTTTGTTCCCTGTTCGATCCCGTCCTCGACGGCGGAGCGGAAGTGAATGCCGGCGTAGATGCGGGACTCGCCGTTCTCGGCGGCTGCCTGAGAAAAGCTCGTGAACGACCGCGTCAAACCCGCAAACGGGACGCCGCTCGTCATCGTAAACGCCACCTCGTCGTCATCAAAGAACCGACGCAGCACCATGGCGGCGGCGCCTCCGAGAACGCTGTGTGTCGATGTGTAGTCGGGAATCGCCGGCGTGTTGAGCAAGGTCGACCACAACGGATCGGCGACCGTCGCATCGTTTCCGTCCGTGTCGCCGGCTCGGATCGCAGTCACGGGCCGCCAGAAATTCACGTCGTACTTCGTCTTGAATCCCGCGATGAAGCCATCGGCCATCCCGAGGTTGACCAGCGCGAGAAGACGCGCCGTGTCCCAGGAGTCGAGACCGTGTGATTCCGCAACGACACGCGCGATCCGGCTCCACCCCGCCGGCGAACCTTCGTACCAGAAGCGGGCGATGGATGTCTGCTCGGCCGTCCGAGTCGGCGCTGTTCTTCTCGCCGATGTCCTTCACCTCGTTGTAATCACGCGCGTAGCGCTCCCCGGACAGGCGAGGTGGTCCGTCCGGCTCGAACTGTGCGCTTTGCCGCAGCACGAATGGAGTGACCTGTCCCCAACCCGGAAGCCCGGCAGGCAAGAGGTCGGCCGGCGCTGGCGGATCGAAGGGAACGGGATTCGGCGTCGGCTGCCAGTCGCCGGGCTCTGTGCCGGGAATGTAGGGCACCAACGTGGTGGCCCCGTCGGTGCTCCTGAGCGCGAGAATCGCGGCGGCGGCGGCCTGGCCGATCGCGATGCCGTCGTTCTTCGAGGGACCGTCTGGAATGACGGCCAACGCCGCGGCATACGCCGCATCGACCTGGGCCACGGCGAGTGCCTGATTCGCCGGAGTTCCAAAACCGGGGAACGCGCCGACCGCGATCGCGCCAACGATCGCATCCCGCGCGGCGGCGGCTGTGGCAGCGTCCACGGATGCCCCGACCTGGGCATTGTCCGTGAACGCGTATCGCTCGTAGCGTGAGTCGATCGCGTTCAGGGCATCGTGAATCGCCACCTGTGTGATCGCGAGGGTCCGCGAGGAGACGACGGCGCTCTCTCCTGCCGTCAAGAAGGCTTGAACGGCAACCGAGTTCCAGTTGCTCACCGGGTCCGGGCTGGCGGCCGCGGACCCCGGCCATACTGCCGTGACGCCCACAATCAGTGCGGTTGATATCCATCGAACCGTGTGCTGCCGACCCACTCGCTTCGAAGCCATACCCTGCTCCTTTCGTCTGTGCCTTCCTTGCGGGAGGCGCCGACGATCAGAGTGAAGAGAAATTCCTAAGGGCCGTTCCGGAGTTTCTAGGCTTTGTCTAAGCGGCTCGGCCAGACCCAGGCTCTCCGCTTCCAAAGCAGATAAGCTGTCCGCTACTGGGACTCCATCCCATGCCACTGAAGGCCGGCTCGCGACTCGGCCCATATGAAGTGCTCGCCCCGCTCGGGGCGGGAGGCATGGGCGAGGTTTACCGTGCGCGGGACACTCGGCTAGCCCGGTCTGTCGCGCTGAAAGTCCTCCCGGAGAGCCTCTCGGTCGAGCGCGAGCGTCTCCAGCGTTTCGAGAAGGAAGCGCGATCGGCTTCGGCGCTGAATCACCCGAACATCGTCACGATCTACGAGGTGGGGACCTTGGACGGCGTCTCCTACATCGCGATGGAGCTGGTCGAGGGGAAGACCCTGCGAGAGCTGCTCCACACCGGAGCGCTTCCCTTGCGCCGGCTCTTGCCTCTGGCCGCCCAGATGGCCGACGGCCTGGCCAAGGCGCACGAGGCCGGGATCGTCCACCGTGACCTGAAGCCCGAGAACGTCATGGTGACGAAGGACGGGCTCGTGAAGATCCTGGATTTCGGCCTCGCCAAGCTGACGCAGTCGGGAGAGCAGTCAGGCGAAGAGAGCCAGCTGCCGACGATGACCAGGGCGACCGAGCCCGGGACGATCCTGGGGACCGTGGGTTACATGTCGCCGGAGCAGGCCAGTGGCCTCGTTCTCGACTCCGCGATCGGACCAGTTTTCACTGGGTTCGATCCTCTACGAGATGGCGACGGGCAAGAGGGCCTTCGAGCACGGGACGAAGGTCCAGACGCTCTCGGCGATCATCACCGAGGAGCCGGACGCCATCGGAAAGTTCAACGCGAAGCTGCCGGCGAACTTCTGCTGGATCGTGGAACGGTGCCTGGCCAAGGAGACGGACGGGCGCTATGTCTCAACGCGGGACCTTGCACGTGATCTGGCGACACTCCGCGACCACTCCTCGGAGATCTCGACGCCGGCGGATCTTCGAGTCCCGGCTCGTCGCGAAGGCGAGGCTGCGCGGCTCCGCCTCGGTGGAGGAATCCTCGCCGCGTTGGCCATCGGCGCCGCGCTCTTGTTCGTGGGAAACCGGATCGGCAGAAGAGAGCGCTCTCGAGGGGCCTCTCCCGAGTTTCCGCCAGCTCACCTTTCGCCGCGGCTTCATCACGGGCGCCCGATTCGCCCCGGACGGCCAGACCGTATTTACTCAGCGCGATGGGACGGAAGACCAAGTGAGATCTTCACGACTCGAATCGACGGCCCGGAGTCCCGTTCTCTCGGAATTCCTCCTGCAGGGATTCTGGCGATCTCGTCGGCCGGTGAGATGGCGATCGCGCTGGGATGCGAGGAAGGTTCGGGCACATGCTACGGAACGCTCGCTCGCGTACCGCTGGCGGGTGGCGCCCCACGAGAAGTACTCGATGACGTCGAAGCTGCCGATTGGTCTCCCGACGGCAAAGAGCTCGCCGTCATTCACGTTGTCAACGGAAGGTACCGATTGGAGTACCCGATCGGCAAGGTCCTATACGAGACGAACGGATCGCTCTCCTATGTTCGTCTCTCCCCGGACGGCGAGTTTCTTGCGTTCATCGAGTACCCGACGCGCGGTTTCCCCGGGGGAGTGGTGTGCATCCTCGACCGTCAAGGCCAGCGAGCGAACGGTCTCCCCGAAGTTCGGGATCCTGGCGGGCCTCGCCTGGACGCCGGCGGGGGACGGCGTGGCTTTTTCGGCAGCCGTCAGCGGAATGCGCCGGTGGCTCAACTCGTCAAGCTCTCCGGAGAGTTGCGAACTGCTGGCCCGCCCTCCCGGCAACACCTGGTTCAGCGATATTTCCCGCGATGGGAAAGCTCTTATTCTCGCCGGATACGCTCGCTCTGAGATCTTGAGGCCCGTCGAGGGAGACACCCAATCGTCGGGGTTCGATTGGTCGACCCCGGCGGACCTCTCTTCGGACGGCAGGTGGCTCCTCTTCCACGAGTCGGGTGAGGGTGTCGGCGGGCAGTACACGACGTTGTCTGCGCCGGCTCGACGGGTCCGATCCCGCACGCCTTGGGGAAGGGAGGGCGATGGCTCTGTCCCCGGACGAGAAATGGGCGCTCGTGTCGCTCGCCCAGCCTGCTCCTCACCTGCGTCTGATTCCCACAGGGGCGGGTCAACCGCGGGAGCTTCCCGCCGGCGGTATATCTCCTTACCATTGGGCCTTTTTCTTCCCGACGGACGGCGAATCGTCATCGTTGGCGAGCAGAAGGATCGCCCTCCGCGAACCTACTTACAGGACCTCGATGGAGGCCCGCCACGTCCCTTCGGGGAGGACGGGTTGCGCATCTCGGTGGTATCTCCCGACGGAACGAAACTTGCGGGGACGACGCTCGACGGGCGGGCGTTTCTCTTCTCGGCCGAGGGGGACGGGAATGACCCAAAGCCGATCGCGGGTGTTGAGCCGGGCGAGTTCCTCGTGCAATGGGGCGCCGACGGCAAGACGCTCTACGTCCGGGGTATCGAGGAGAATCCCCTGACGCTCTATCGCGTCGACCTCCAAACCGGGGAGCGCACACTCTGGAAGGAGCTCCGACCGTCCGAGGAAGCCGGATTCCTGCATTTCGGGGTCGGCCCGCGGTCGGGTGTCCGAGTGACGCCGGACGGCCGTACGCTCGTCTACTCCTATCTGGTCCCGACAATCGGACCTCTACCTCGCCGAGGGGCTCGAGTCCCGCTGGCGGTGATGCGCGACTAACTCCGCTTGGGCTCGCTGCCGCGGAGTAGGCTAATCATCGGTATCGGCCAAACCCTATGACGCTCGCCGCCGGGGCCCTCCTGGGTCCTTACGAAGTGCAGTCTCCTCTGGGTGCCGGAGGCATGGGTGAGGTCTACCGGGCGCGGGACGCGCGTCTGTCTCGCTCGGTCGCCCTGAAGGTCCTGCCCGAGAGCCTCTCGGTCGAGCCTGAGCGGCTCCTCCGATTCGAGAAGGAGGCGCGCTCCGCCTCGGCCCTCAATCATCCCAACATCGTCACGATCTACGAAGTCGGCGACGTTGGACGGCGTCTCCTACATCGCCATGGAGCTCGTGGAGGGCAAGACCCTGCGGGAGCTCCTCCACACCGGAGCGCTTCCTTTGCGCCGGCTCTTGCCTCTGGCGGCTCAGCTCGCGGACGGCCTGGCCAAGGCGCACGAGGCGGGGATCGTGCACCGGGACCTGAAGCCCGAGAACGTGATGGTGACCAAGGACGGCCTCGTCAAGATCCTGGACTTCGGCCTCGCCAAGCTGACGCAGTCGGGAGAGGAGGCGGCAGGCGAAGAGAGCCAGCTGCCGACGATGACCAAGGCGACCGAGCCCGGGACGATCCTGGGAACGATCGGTTACATGTCGCCCGAGCAGGCGTCGGGACACCCGCTGGACGCGCGGTCGGACCAGTTCTCTCTCGGGTCGATTCTCTACGAGATGGCCACGGGCAAGAAAGCCTTCGAGCACGGGACGAAGGTGCAGACTCTCTCGGCGATCATCACCGAGGAGCCGGAGGCGATCGGAAAGGTCAACCCGAAGCTGCCGGCGAGCTTCTGCTGGATCGTGGAACGGTGCCTGGCCAAGGAGCCGGAGGGGCGGTATGTCTCGACGCGGGACCTTGCACGAGATCTCGCGACACTCCGCGACCGCTCCTCGGAGATCTTGATGGCCGGCGATCTTCCGCTCGTTCGTCCCAAGAGGAGGCGTCTTCTCCTCTTCGCCGGGCTCGCTCGCCGTAATGATCGCAGGCGGGGCGCCTGATTCGTCGGCACACGGGTGGGCGCGAACCGGGCGCTCGAAGGGCCTCTGCCGGTCTTCCGCCAGCTCACGTTCCGCCGCGGATACGTGACCGGCGCTCGCTTCGCTTCGGACGGCCAGACGATCGTGTATTCGGCGGCCTGGGACGGCAAGCCGAGCGAGATCTTCACCACGCGGATCGATAGCGCCGAGTCGCGTCCTCTCGGGATTCTTCGCCGGCGATTCTGGCCATTTCCTCAGGCCGGGGAGATGGCGATCTCGCTCGGATGCGAACCGACATTCAGCGACCTCTGCTATGGAACCCTCGCTCGTGTCCCTCTCGCAGGCGGCGCCCCGCGAGAAGTCCTCGACGACGTCAGTTCTTCCGACTGGTCTCCGGACGGCAAGGAGCTGGCTGTCGTTCACGTGGTCAACGGACGTTACCGGCTCGATACCCCATCGGCAAAGTCGTCCATACGACGAACGGCTCTCTGGGCTCTCTTCGATTCTCCCCGCAAGGGAACTCGCTCGGTTTTACCGAACACCTCTCGCCCGACTCGATTCGAGGGGTCCTGCGTGTCGTGGACCGTCAAGGCCACGTGAGAACATTGACGCCGGAGTTCAATCTCTTCGGGCTCGCCTGGACGCCCGAGGGGAACGGGGTCGTGTTTCACGGGAACACTCGGCGACCGTGTTCGACTGTGGCTCAATTTCGTCAAGCTCTCGGGGAAAACCCGTAGCCTCGCTCGCCCGCCCGGCAATACAGTGCTGTGCGACATTTCGCGTGAAGGCAGGGCCCTGGTTCTGGTCGGCTACACTCGCTCCGAGATCGTCGCACCTGTCATGGGGAGCATCGGCGGCCAGAGGATCTCGTGGTTCGATTGGTCGGAGCCCGCCGACCTCTCCGCGGATGGTCGATCTCTTCTCTTTCGAGAGTCCGGAAGCAGCGTCGGCGGACGGTACACAACCTATCTTCGTCGACTCGACGGGTCCGATGCCGTGCGTCTTGGCGACGGAAAGGCGCTGGGCCCTCTCGCCCGACCAGAAGTGGGCGCTCGTGTCGGTGACCCAACCCGCCCCGCACCTGCGCTTGCTTCCGACGGGAGTCGGTCAGCCCCGCGAACTTCCGGGCGGGGGCATGGATCGTTATCACTGGGCCTTTTTCCTTCCAGACGGAAGGCGCATCGTGTTCGCCGCCGAAGAGAAGGGTCGCCCTCCCCGGACGTACCTCCAGGACGTCGAGGGAGGTCCACCGCGCCCGTTCGGTGCGGAAGGGATTGCGCATCTCGGTGGCCTCTCCCGACGGAAGGCAACTCGCCGGGACCATGCTCGACGGAAAGGCGGTTCTCTTCTCGGCCGACCGCAACGGCAGAGATGCCAAACCGATCGCAGGCGTCGAGCCGGACGAATTCCTGGTGCAGTGGAGCTCCGACGGCAAGGCACTCTACGTCCGAGGAACCGAAGAGATCCCCCTGACGCTCTATCGCGTCGATCTCGAGACGGGAAAACGAGAGCGGTGGAAACGGCTCGATCCGGCGGACGAGGCCGGCTTCGTCGAGTTTGGTGCAGGGCCGCGCTCGGGTGTCCGTGTGACGCCGGATGGACGCTCACTCGTCTACTCGTACTTTAGCCGGCAGTACGATCTCTACGTCGTCGAGGGCCTTCAGGCACGGTGGCAGTGAGCCGCTGGGACGACGCTTGGCCACTCCTTAGCAAAACCCGATTTGACAGGCCCTCGGAATCGGCGTACTAGGAAGGAGTTACCCGAGGAGAAGGCCATGAAAAAGCTGCTTTTCGCCGGTCTTGCGGTGGCGGCGCTCGTCCTGGGTCCCGCGGCTGTTCTGGCCTGCGGCGACAAGTTCGTGGTTCTGGGCCGAGGGGTGAAGTTCTTCGCGACGAAATACCCGGCGACGATCCTCATCTACGTCAACCCGGCCTCCCACATGCCGGCGGCCATGAAGGAGTTCCGGTTGGAGGCGACGCTCAAGAAGGCGGGTCACAAGCCCAAGACCGTCGACAGCTCCGCGGACCTGGATAAGGCGCTCGCTTCGGGCAAGTACGACCTCGTCCTGGCGGATCTTTCTGACTGCCCGGATGTCTCGAGAAACGCTGCGTCGGCGACCTCGAAGCCGATGGTCGTCCCGGTCCTCTACAAGCCCTCGCCGGAGGAGCTCTCCAACGTGGAAAAGAAGTACGGCTGCTTGATCGCCCCGGCGTCGAGCCGCAACACGGACCTCCTTCCGGTCCTCGAGCAGGCCATGCAGAACCGGGCCAAGGGCAACGGCGCCCGCTGCAAGACGGCGGCGTAGCGCTCGTCGCGCGAGCAGGCATCCATGAAGCGGCCCGGCGTCTCCCTCGCGGCGACGGCGGGTCTGCTGACTCTGCTCTCACTTGCGAGCCCGCTACGGGCGCAGGCCTGGCTTCCTCCGGCGGGCGAGGCCTTCCTCTCCCTCGGGTACAGCACCATCTTCGCCACGAAGCACTACAGCTTTTCGCGTACGCCCGGAGACCCTCCCAATGACAACTACGAGTTGAACCTCGGACACATTCGCGGCCAGACCGTCGGCGCCCAGGTTGGCTACGCATTCACGGACCGGTTGATGTTGCAGTTCGGCGTTCCTTACACAGATGCGAAGTGGGACCCGGCCGGCGGCACCGGCAGGCCGCACACGCTCCTCGACGGGACGACGCTGGACGACGGGCAGTACCACGGCAGCTTCGCCGACTTCCGCATCGACGCGTTCTACCAGGCCATACAGGGCACGACGGCCCTGACGCCTTTCGTCTCTGCCGTCATCCCGACCCACGACTATATGTACTTTGCGCACTCGGCCGTCGGCCGCGGGCTCAACGAATACATTCTGGGCCTCACCTTCGGCAGCAGTCTCGAGCGGATCATTCCCGGCCTCTACGTCCAGGCGGTGTACTCGTATGCCTTCGTGGAAGAGGTCTTCGTCGAGACCGTCGGAAGCATCCACCACGACCGGAGCAACGGCGCCCTCGAGGTCGGATACTTCGTTACGCCGTCCATCGGAGTGCGCTTTCTGGCCGGCGGCTTCTACACGCACGGAGGGGTGTCCTTCGGTAGAGCGGCCGACTTTCATTGCGCCACGAGCCCATGTACCGCCGCGGATCCGCTCTTCCTGCACCACGACCAGATCGAGCATGCTTCGGCCATCCTTCTCGGCGGAGGCCTCTCTTACGCTCTCACCGGCTCGGTAGACGTGTACGCGAACTACATCCAAACCGTCCAGGGACGCGCCGGGCACAAGGTCGACCACGGGCTGTCCTTCGGGTTCAGCTGGGGCTTCTCGCCGAAGCAGGTCATCCGCAACATGTTCGCGCCGCGCACGCCGGTCGGCGAATCACCGGTCCAACCGTGAGGGTACCGGTGAGGCGAGCTCGTCCGCCGGCTGCCCTGGCATTAGCGCTCGTCGTCGCCACTCTCGGCGCGCCGGCCGCGGCCCTCGACATCGGGAGCCTCGCGCCCGACTTCACGGTCCGCACGCTCGACGGCCGTCAGATCTCCCTCGGCGAAGTCGAAAGGTCGCACCGGGCCGTCGTCGTGCTCTTCCTTTCGACGATCTGCCCGTACTCCAACTACTACAACGATCTGATCCGGGACATGGCCGCCGAGTTCGCAACGAAGGACGTCCTCTTCCTGGGCGTCAACTCCGGCAGGATCGAGACCGCGGAGGAAGCCCGAACGCACGCGCGCGACCACGGCCACACCTTCCCGATCGTCAAGGATCCAGAGGGCCGCGTGGCGGAGCTCTTCGGCGCCCGGCGCACTCCGGAAGTCTTCGTTCTGGACCAGGAAGGGAGGCTTCGGTATCGCGGTCGCGTCGCGTCGAAGATCGCTTCTCCCGACTTGAAAAACGCCCTCGACGCGCTCCTCGAGGGGCGGCCGGTCAAGCCCGCCGAGACCAAAGCCTTCGGCTGCGCGATCCCCCGCGGCTGAGGCTCAGCCCCGATCCCCCTTCTTATGCCGGATGCGGTCGCGCCGGTCGCGCTTGTCGGGCCGGCCGGCGTCCCGGCGGGGAGCCAGCAGGCGATCGAGGCGCCGGGCCTCGACCACCTCCGGGGGCGGGGCGGGAGTGACGTCCTCGTAGAGAGCGCGGGCCGCGGCCTTGGGGATCGAGCGCTCCGCGAGGCCCACGACGATCAGCTCGCGGCGCGATCCGTCCCTCCCGGCGAGGCCGATCCGATCTCCCGGCCGGACATCGCGGTGCGGCTTGGCGCGCGACCCGTTGACGTCCACCTTCCCTCCTTCGCAGGCGGCCTTGGCCTGGGAGCGGGTGGGGAAAACGCAGGCGACGTCCAGCCAGACATCCAGCCGTACGGAGGCGGGCGGTGCGGCGCCGGCGGTCACCGCGGATCGCCTAGCGGGAGCCGGCGCTGTTCGAGGCGCCCGCGGGCCGGGACGCCCGCCAGGCCCGGAACTCCGGCGAGGCGCCCGGAGGCTCGGCGGCCGGCCGCGCGAGGAAGTAGCCCTGGGCCACGTGGACGCCCTCCGCCGCGCAGACGTCCAGATCCTCGGCCGACTCGATCCCTTCGGCCACGAGCCGGAAGGAAAACTCCTTCGAGAGGTCGACGAGGAACTTCAGGATCGCGCGCCGCCGCGGATCCGTCGCGATGCCGCGCGTCACCTCGCTGTCGACCTTGATGAACTCGGGCTGGAGGGCGTGGCAGAGCTGGAGGGTGCCGTAGCCCGACGTCACGTCGTCGAGAGCGATGACCGTGCCAAGGTCCCGCGGCACGGTCAGCGCCGGCGCCAGCTCGGCGGCCGCGGGCAGTGTCTCGATCTCGACGATGTCGAGGACGAGCCGGGCGAACGAGACGCCGCGCTTCTCGGCCTCGGCGCCGAGGGCGGCGAGAGCGTCCTCGCTCCGGCCGATCAGGCGCGGGTTGACGTTCAGGAACAGCAGCGCGCCCTCGGGCAGCCGGGCCGCCGCGTCGAAGACGGTCGACCACGCGAACGCCTCGAACGCCGTCGCGATCTGGAGCGCTTCGGCGGCCGGGAAGATCTCGGCCGCGAGCCGCGTCACCCCGTGGCCGCGCGCGCGCAGGAGACCCTCGTGGCCGACGAGGTCGCCGGAGCGGATGTCGAAGATGGGCTGGAACTCGACGAAGAAGCCGCCGGTCGACAGCTCGTCGGCGAGCCAGAGCGCGTCGACCTCGCCCCGGGCGCGCGAGAGCGGCGCCAGCCGGCTCATCGCGTCCCACTTCGTCTGCTGCATGTCTTCCGGAGCGACGCGCACGCGATCGGCGAGTGGGCCGAGGGCCCGCGCCAGCTCGTCGAGGAAGTGCTCGGGCGTTCGCTCGACCATGAGCCGGCGCGCCCGCCCGTACATCGGGGCGCGGACCCAGTTTCGCCCGAACGCCGCGGCCACCGCGCGCTCGGCCTCGACGCCGTCGGGCCGCACGAATACGGCGCGCGCTTTCCGCCAGCGATCAAGCCGGCCAATGGTCTGGCCGTCCAGAACGCCTTCGGATCCTTTCACCTTTCGATTGTACGTGCGGATGCGCCGGCGGGGGTCGGCTTTCTGTGCTCAGCCGAGCTCGCGGAGGCGCGGCCAGAGCTCCCGAAGAGGCACTCTGGGCTTGCGGCAGACCCAGACGTCGAAGTGCTGGTACGGCATCGAGTAGGGATGCTCCACGCGGCCGCCGTACTCGACGGATTCGAAGAGGCGCTCGAGCGTCTCCCGATCGTCGTCCAGGACGATGAGAACGGTCGGCTCGACGGCGGGCGGCCCCCAGTCGTGGTACGCGAGGTGGCCCGAAAGCGCCGGCGGAAGCCCGAGCCCCGGTCCGTACATGTCGATCGCGCCCGCCTGTCCGTAGTTCTGGCCGAACACCCGGGCGCCGGCGCGCTCCTCCGGAGGCAGCGCGCGGTAGATGCGCGCGGCTTCACCGGCCATTTCCTTCCAGCCGAAGCGGTCGGCCAGAAGCTGGGGCAGCGGGCCCATCCGGTGGGTCTCGATCGCCGGCGGCTGCATGCCGAGCGCCCTCGAGTAGCGCACATAGGTTTCCGGCGGCAGCAGCGGAAACGCCATCGGCGCGAGGACGAGCCCGCCGGCGACGAGAAGCGCCGCATAGGCCGGCCTTATCCAGGCGAAGCGTCCGGCGAAGAGTCGCTCCGCGGCGACCCCGCCCGCGGCGAAGAGCATCGGATACGCGGGCGCCAGGTAGTAGACGCGGCCGTGCATTGCGAGGAGAGCGCCGAGCAGGACGAGGTACACGATGCCGAGCGGCCGGTAGCGCTTTCCGTCACGCCCGAAGAGGAGCCACACCAGGCCTCCGATCCAGAGCGGCGCGGCGAGAGGGTGGAGCATGAGCACCTGCTGCCCCAGAAAGGCGAACGGCGAGAGCTCGACGTTGCGCCCGTCCTCCCGGATCGCCCGCTGGAGCTCGAAGAACGGGAAGCCCTCCCGGATGTTCCACACGAGGTTCGGCAGGAACACGAAGAATGCCGCCGCCGCGCCGATCCAGATCCACCGGCTCCGGAAGAGCGCGCGGCCGCGGGAGGTCGAGGCGAGGCCGACCACGACCGCGGCGCCGAAGAGCCCCATCGTGTGTTTGTTCAGCAGGCCGAGGCCGGCGAGAAGCCCGAACGCGAGCCACAGGCGCGGGTCGGCGCCGTCGAGGAGGCGCACGACGAGCAGCGCGCAGCCCGTCCAGAGCAGCGGCTCCCAGGCGTTCATGGAAGAGAAGCTGTGAGCGATGAGAACGATCGGCGCGACCGCCACGGCGACGGCGCCGAGAAGCTGGGCCCCGCGGCCGCCGCCGAGGTCACGGGCGAGAAGCCCCGTCAGGAGCACGAGCGCGGCGCCGGCGACGGCCGGCAGCAGCCGGATGGCGAAGAGCGAATCCCCGAGAACGGCGCGCACCACCGCGGTCAGGGCCGGATGCAGCGGCGGCATGTCGATGTAGCCCCAGGCGAGGTGCCGCGCGCAGGCGTCGAAATAGAGCTCGTCGACGAAGTACTCGTAGCCGAAGCGGCCGGTCGTGACGAGGTGCGTGAAGAGCTTGACGGAGGCGACGACCCACACGGCCGGGGCGAGTCGTTCCGCCGCCGGCCTCACGCGTCCCGATCCTCGTACTGCTGTTTGAGCGCCGCCAGCACGCCCGAGTCGGCGAGCGTCGTCGTGTCGCCCATCACGCGGCCTTCGGCGAGGTCCCGGAGCAGCCGCCGCATGATCTTGCCCGAGCGCGTCTTGGGCAGATCCGCGACGAAAAAGAGCTTGTCCGGCCGCGCGAGCGCGCCGATCTTCTTGCCGACGTGCGCCCGAAGCTCCGCGTTCAGGTCGTCGCCCGCGGAGGAGCCGGCCTTCGCCTTCTCCTTGAGAATGCAGAAGGCCGCGATCGCCGTGCCCTTGAGCTCGTCCGCCACGCCGACGACGGCGGCCTCGGCCACGGACGGATGGTCCACGAGGGCCGACTCGACCTCCATCGTGCCGATGCGGTGACCCGCCACGTTCATGACGTCGTCCACGCGGCCGAGCAGCCAGAAGTTGCCGTCCTTGTCGCGCCTGGCGCCGTCGCCCGGGAAGTAGACGTCCTTCCCCCAGCGGGACCAGTACGTCTTCACGTGGCGCTCGTCGTCGCCCCAGATCGTGCGGAGCATGGCCGGCCACGGCCGCGTGATCGCCAGGTATCCCCCGCCGACCTTCACCTCGCGCCCTTCGGAGTCGAGGATCTTCGCCTCGATCCCGGGAAAGGGCCGGGTGGCCGAGCCGGGACGCGTCGTCGTGACGCCGGGCAACGGCGAGATGAGGATCATCCCGGTCTCCGTCTGCCACCACGTGTCGACGATCGGGCAGTTTCCGCGACCGATGTGCTCGCGGTACCACATCCATGCCTCGGGATTGATCGGCTCGCCGACGCTTCCGAGCAAACGCAGGGACGAGAGGTCGTGCTTCTCGGGCCACTCCGTGCCCCACTTCATGAACGCCCGGATCGCCGTCGGCGCGGTGTAGAGAATCGTGACGCCGTGGCGCTCGATCAGGTCCCAGAACCGGTCGCGCGCCGGCGTGTCGGGCGCTCCCTCGTACATCAGGCACGTCGCGCCGTTCGCCAGCGGACCGTAGACGACGTACGAATGCCCCGTGACCCAGCCGATGTCGGCCGTGCACCAGTAGACGTCGTGGTCTTTCAGGTCGAATATCCACTTCGAGGTCGCGTACGTCCCGACGAGGTAGCCGCCGGTCGTGTGGAGGATCCCCTTCGGCTTCCCCGTGGTTCCCGACGTATAGAGGATGTAGAGGGGATCTTCGGCGTCCATCTTCTCGGGCGGGCAGCGGTGCGACGCATCCTTCATGAGGTCGTGCCACCACCGGTCGCGGCCTTCGCGCACGCCCACCTCCGCGCCCGTGCGCCGCACGAGAACGACGTTCCGGATCGACGGCGTCTTCTCGAGGGCTTCGTCGGAAATCTGCTTCAACGGAACGACCTTTCCGCGCCGCCAGCCCCCGTCGGCCGTCACGAGGACCTTCGCCTTCTGGTCGTTGATCCGGTCGCGCAGGGACTCCGCGGAAAAGCCCCCGAAGACGACCGAGTGGATCGCGCCGATGCGCGCGCAGGCGAGCATCGCCACCGGGAGCTCCGGGATCATCGGGAGATAGAGGGTGACGCGGTCGCCCTTGCGGACCCCGAGGCCCTTCAGGACGTTCGCGAACTTGCAGACCTCGCGGTGGAGATCCCGGTACGTCAGCGTGCGCTGGTCGCCCGGCTCCCCTTCCCAGATGAGCGCGGCCTTGTTTTTGCGCGGCCCCGAGAGATGGCGGTCGAGGCAGTTGACCGAGGCATTGAGCTTCCCGCCCACGAACCACTGGGCCTTCGGCGGCTTCCAGTCGAGCACCTTCCGCCACGGCTTGAACCAGTCGAGCTCCTTCGCGAAGCCCTCCCAGAACTTCTTGAAGTCGCGATCGGCCTTCCGGTGGACCGCTTCGCTCGATACGTGCGCCGACTTCGCGAAGGCCTTCGGCGCAGGGAAACGGCGCTTCTCGAGGAGGAGGGCCTCGAGGTTCTTTTCGCGCTCGGTCACGGAGGCGAGGATACCAACGGAGCTACTTCACCGCTCCCACCGTGAACCCCTGGATCAGCCGGTCCAGGAACAGGTTGTAGACGATCGCGACCGGGATGCAGGCGAAGAGGCAGGCGGCCATGAGCTCGCCCCAGTAGTAGACGTCGCCGCGTACGAGATAGATCGGGACTCCGACGCCGACGGTCTGCTTCGAGACCGAGGAGAGAAACGTCAGGGCGTAGACGAACTCCTGGAGGACGAGCGTGAAGGCGAAGATCGAGACGGTGACGAGCCCGGAGAAGGACACCGGCACGACGACCTTCAGAAACGCGGAGAAGCGCGAGAGGCCGTCGACCATGGCGGCGTCCTCGAGATCTTTCGGGATGGACTTGAAGAAGCCCATCAGGAGCCAGGTCGCGAACGGCACCGTGAAGGTCGGATAGACGACGATCAGCGACCAGAGCGAGTCCTGCAGGCCGAGGACGGCGACGACGCGCGACATGGGGATGAAGAGCAGCGTCGGCGGCACGAGGTACATGAGGAACATCCCGATGCCCGCGCGCTCACCCCAGCGTCCGGTCAGCCGGGCGAGCGCGTAGGCGGCGGGCACGGCGAGGAGCAGCGTGATCACGACGACGGCGAGGCCGACGAGCATGGTGTTGGCAAGCCAGCGGGGATAGAGCGTCTCGGCGAAGAGGAACCGCCAGTGCTCGAAGGTCGGGGGCTCGTTGAAGAGCATCGGGTTGTTCTCGAGATCGTAGAGGTCGCTCGTGCGCTTGAACGACGTCAACAGCATCCAGTAGAACGGGAACGAAAGCGCGAGGGCGAACGCCGCGACGACAGCACGAAGCACGAGCCGGGCGGGCCTCCTCCTCACGTGACCTCCGAGCGCCGCGCGATCCGAAGGAGCACGACCGCGCCGAGAAGAAGAAGCGGAAAGAGAAAGAGCGAGATCGCGGCTCCCCCGGAGAGGTCTCCGCCGAGGATGCCTGTGAAGAACGCGAGCGACGGCAGAACCTGCGTGGCGTCGGCCGGGCCCCCGCGGGTCAGGATGTAGACGGCTGTCATGTCCGTGAAGGTGAAAATCACTCCGAACAGGAAGGCCACGAGGACGATCGGTCGGATCATCGGCAGCGTGATCGTGAAGTGCGTCCGCCAGAAGCCGCCTCCGTCGACGGCCGCGGCCTCGGGGATGTCGCGCGGGATCGACGTCAGGCCGGCGAGCAGGATCACCGTGGCAAACGGAAGCGTGCGCCACGTGTGCACGAGGATGACCGAAAGCATCGCGAGGCGCGGCTCGCCCAGCCACATCGGCGGATTCATCGGATCGACCAGGCCGGCGGCGGCCAGCGTCCAGTTGATGACGCTGTAGAGGGAGTCGAGAAGCCACTTCCAGCCGATCGCGCCGAGCGAGATGGGCGCGACCCAGGGCAGGAGCACGAGAAAGCGGACGAGGCCCCGTCCGCGGAACGCCTCCTTCAAGGACAGCGCGAGGAGCGTGGCGCCGGCGAGAACGAGCAGCTGGGAGATCAGCGTGAAGAGGAAGGAGTGCGCCAGGGCTCCGCGAAACGCGGGCGTCCGGAGCGCTCCGGCGAAGTTCGCGAGGCCAACGAACCGCGCCGTGTCGCTTCCCACCCGCGCGTCGCTGACGGACAGGTACAGCGAGAGAACGGCCGGAAGGCCCACGAGAAGGGCGATGTAGGCGAACGCCGGAGCCACCAGCGCCGGGCCGAGCCAGCGCCGCGCCAGGCCCGCTCTCAAGGCGCGTGCCGCCGCAGTCCGGTGACGGCGTCGAAGTAACGCAGCCTGGCCTTCTCGACGAAGACGTCCAGGACGGAGCCCTCCGCGGGCGCTTCCTCCCACGACGGAAACCGCCAGACGACCTCGCGGCCCGCCCAGGCGTCCTCGAGCGTTCCGAAGGCGAGACGCTCGGAGCCGAGGTACTCGGTCAGGTCGCAGCGGAAGCGAAACCGAGCCGCGGATCCGGGCGGGCCGTTCCCGTGGCCGCGCACGTGCTCGGGCCGGAAACCCAGGACCAGGCCGTCCTTCTCGAGGAGGTTCATCGGCGGCGTCCCCAGAAACGTCGCGACGAACGTATCCGCGGGATCGTCGTAGACCTCGGCGGGCGTGCCGACCTGCCGCACGCGTCCGCCGTCCATGATGACGACCCGGTCCCCCAGCGCCATCGCCTCGATCTGGTCGTGCGTCACGTAGATGGCGGTCGTGCCGATCTCCTTCTGGAACCTCTGGAGCTCCTCGCGGGCGGAGGCGCGGAGCTTGGCGTCGAGGTTCGAGAGAGGCTCGTCGAGAAGAAACACCTGCGGCTCGCGCACGAGCGCCCGCGCGAGGGCCACCCGCTGGCGTTCGCCGCCCGAGAGCTCCCGGGGCTTGCGGGAGAGGAGCCGCACGATCCCGAACTTCTCCGCGGCCCAGCCGATCTTGGCCTCGTGCTCGGCCCGCGGCACGCCCTGCGCCTTGAGCGGGAAGGCGATGTTTTCGTAGACGGTCAGGTGCGGGTAGAGCGCGTAGCTCTGGAACACCATCGCGACGCCCCGTTCCCGAGGCGTCGCGTCATTGACGAGCCGCCCGCCGATCCAGATCTCACCCGAGGTCGGCTCCTCGAGGCCCGCGATCATCCGCAGGACGGTCGTCTTGCCCGAGCCGGAGGGGCCCAGCAGAACGAGGAACTCGCCGTCCTTCGTCTCGATGTCGACGCCGTCGACGGCGTTCTCCCCGGCGCCGAACCTTTTTGTCAGCGCGCGCGTCGCGACGATCGCCATGCGAGGCGGATTCTACGCGGTCCCGTCGGGACGGGCGGGCGTGTAGAACGACCTCCCGCGCACGTTCTCGTCGATATCGAGTTTGCGGTGGATCGGGGGAAAGGCGCGCTGCTCGCAGTCCATCCGCTCGCAGAGCCGGCAGGTGATGCCGATCGGGACGGCCGCCTTCGGGTTGTTCACGTCGACGCTGTCTCCGTAGACCAGGTGCTTCGCATGGCTGACCTCGCAGCCGAGCGAGATCGCATGAAGCGGGTGGGCCGCGCCGAAGCCGCCGAGGCTCTGCCGCACGGTGCGGGCGACGCAGAGGTACGTCGTGCCGTCGGGCATCCGCGAGAGCTGCGTGCGCATCATGCCCGGCGTCATGAAGGCGCTGTGGACGTTCCAGCGCGGGCAGAGACCCGAGAAGCGCGCAAAGCGGATGCCCGAGGCCGAGTAGCTCTTGGAGATGTTGCCCGCGATGTCGACGCGGATGAAGTGGAACGGCACGCCCTCTTCCCCCGGGCGGCGCAGCGTCGTCAGGCGGTGGCAGACCTGCTCGAAGCTGACGCCGAACCGGCGCTCGAGCAGCTCGATGTCGTAGCGGAACGTCCTCGCCGACTCGAGAAAGGGCCTGTAGGGCATGAGCAGCGCGGCCGCGAAGTAGTTGGCAAGAGAGACGCGGCAGAGCGTCACCGAGTCGGGCGTCGTCAGGCGCGACTTCTCGATGATGCGGTCGAACTCACGGGTCAGGCGCAGGAGGCCGATCTGATGGGCGAGCTGAAAGTTCCGCGCGTAGCCCGTCAGCATCTCCGAGAGGTGCAGCCGCCGGGTCTCGCGGTCGTAGTACCGCATCGCCCCGCGGGCGGCCGGATGAGGCGCAACCTCGACTGAAATCCCGTCCTCGGCGAGCAGGCGCAGGAGGCCCGGATACGCGTCCGGGCGCTCGAGCCCCGCCTGCTCCGCCAGCCGCTCGGCGGCCTCCTCGAGCGCCGGAAAGTGGTTCTGGTTTTCCTGCAGGACGTCCGAGACCTCCTCGGAGGGCAGGCGCGCGGGATCGATCCCGGTCATGTCGCCCGCATCGTCGACTTTCGAAGCCACGGCCCGGATCGACTCGAGCGCATCGCGGTAGGCGTGGTAGAGCTTCACGATCGCCCGCGAGACCGGCTCGTTCGAGGCCGTCTCGCGCAGGTCGGTCGTCGTGACGTCGTGCGTCTCGAAGAGCGTGTCGCCGAAGACCTCGTGCAGATCCGAGATCAGGCGGGCGTGATCCTCGGGAGCGAAGCTCTTCAGATCCAGCGGATAGAGATCCGCGAGCTTCAGGAGCAGCGGCGCCGTCAGCGTTCGCTGGTCGTGCTCGATCAGGTTCAGGTACGACGGGGAGATGCCGAGCTTCTCCGCCAGATCGACCTGGCGAAGGCCGTGACGGCGTCTGAGCGCGCGAATTTTCGGGCCAAACTTCGAGTCCGCCATGCGAAAACCCCCGGCAACTTTACTGCATCTACTAATTTACAAAGATGTGTTTACTAATGTTTACACGCTAACTTGCTGTTAACACGATATTTATTGACTGATATCTCATGGTAGTGATTTCTTGTAAATCGATGGAAGCGCCGATCGTGAGCGTCGAAGTCGAGCCGAATCCGCTTCGCGGACCCGCGGCCGCGAAGCCTGCGGAGGGCCTGGAGCTTCGCGGTCCCTTCGTGCCGGCAGGCGTCGGCGTCCTCACCGCGGAAGCGCTCGCGTTCGTCGCGAAGCTCGAGCGGCGTTTCGGACCGCGCCGCCGGAGCCTGCTCGCCCGCCGCCGCGACATCCAGGCGAAGCTCGACCTCGGATGGCGGCCGGACTTTCTCGAGGCGACCGCCGACCTCCGCGCCGCGGAATGGACCGTCGCTCCCATCCCCGAAGACCTCCGGGATCGGCGCGTGGAGATCACCGGCCCCGTCGACCGCAAGATGGTCATCAACGCGCTCAACTCGGGCGCGTCGGTCTTCATGGCGGACTTCGAAGACTCCTGCTCCCCCACCTGGAAGAACGTCGTCGAGGGCCAGAAGAACCTGATCGACGCCATCGAGGGCGCGATCGAGCACGTCTCGCCGGAGGGGAAGGTCTACCGCCTGAATCCCCGCACCGCCACGCTCATGGTGCGCCCGCGCGGCTGGCACCTCGAGGAGAAGCACGTCCTCGTCGACGGCGAGCCGGTGTCGGCGAGCCTCTTCGATTTCGGTCTCTTCTTCTTTCACAACGCCCGCCGCCTTCTCGCGCGCGGGACGGGGCCGTACCTGTATCTGCCCAAGATGGAGAACCACCTCGAGGCGCGCCTCTGGAACGACGTGTTCCGCTACGCCCAGGAGGAGCTCGGCCTGCCGATCGGCACGATCCGCGCCACGGTCCTCATCGAGACGATCCTGGCGGCCTTCGAGATGGACGAGATTCTCTGGGAGCTGCGCGACCACTCCGCGGGCCTGAACTGCGGACGCTGGGACTACATCTTCAGCTTCATCAAGAAATTCCGGAGCCGTCCCGACGGCGTCCTGCCCGACCGCTCGCTCGTGACCATGACGCGGCACTTCCTGCGGTCCTACTCGCATCTCGTCGTCCGGACCTGTCACCGCCGCGGCATCCACGCCATGGGAGGCATGGCGGCGCAGATCCCGATCAAGAGCGACAAGGCGAGAAATGCCCGCGCCATGGAGAAAGTGGCCGAGGACAAGCGCCGCGAGGTCGGCGCCGGGCACGACGGCACGTGGGTCGCGCACCCGGGCCTCGTCTCGCTCGCGCGGCAGATCTTCGACGCCGCGATGCCCGGGCCGAACCAGATCGACCGGCCGATGCCGGGCGAAGGGGTCACCGCCGACGACCTGCTCCGGGTGCCCGGCGGCGCGATCACGGAAGCCGGCCTTCGCCAGAACATCAACGTCGGCGTCCTCTACCTGGAGGCCTGGCTCCGCGGATCGGGCTGCGTGCCGCTCTACGACCTCATGGAAGACGCCGCCACCGCCGAGATCTCGCGCACGCAGGTCTGGCAGTGGCTTCGCCATGGCGCGCGGCTCGAGGACGGACGGACGATCACGCCTTCGCTCTACGCCGCCATCCGCGACGAGGAGCTATCGGCCATTCGCCGCGACGTCGGCGAGGAGGCCTGGCGCTCCGGCCGTTTCGAGCGCGCTTCCGAGATCTTCGATCGTCTCGCGACGGCCGAGGCGCTCGAGGATTTCCTCACCCTGCCCGCATACGACGAGCTCATCGCCGCTGAAAACGAAGCCGAGTAAGGAGACCCAAGATGGCTGCCAAAGACACCGCACTCCTCGCCCGCGCCTGGTCCACAGAACCGCGCTGGAACGGAATCGAACGGACGTATTCCGCCGAGGACGTCGTCCGCCTCTCCGGCTCGCTCGAGATCCGGCACACGTTCGCCGAGCACGGCGCCGCGCGCCTCTGGGACCTCCTCCACGATCCCGGACAGGAATTCGTCGCGGCCCTCGGCGCGCTCACCGGCAACCAGGCGATCCAGCAGGTCAAGGCCGGGCTGAAGGCGATCTACCTCTCGGGCTGGCAGGTCGCGGCGGACGCCAACCTCTCGGGGCACATGTACCCCGACCAGAGCCTCTATCCCTCGACGTCGGTGCCGCACGTCGTGAAGCGGATCAACCAGGCGCTTCAGCGCGCCGACCAGATCCACGCCGCGGAGGGCAAGAACGGGATCGACTGGTTCGCGCCGATCGTCGCCGACGCCGAGGCCGGCTTCGGCGGGCCGCTCAACGCCTTCGAGCTCATGAAGGGGATGATCGAGGCCGGCGCCGCCGCGGTCCACTTCGAGGACCAGCTCGCCTCGGAGAAGAAATGCGGGCACATGGGCGGCAAGGTCCTCATCCCGACCGGAGCCTTCATCCGGACGCTGACGGCGGCGAGGCTCGCGGCCGACGTCTCGGGCGTGCCGACACTGATCGTCGCCCGGACCGACGCGAACAGCGCGCAGCTGCTGACGAGCGACGTCGACGAGCGCGACCGGCCCTTCCTCACCGGCGAGCGGACCCCCGAGGGCTTCTTCCGCTTCACGGGCGGGCTCGACGCCGCGATCGCCCGGGGCCTCGCCTACGCGCCGTACGCGGATCTTCTCTGGTGCGAGACCTCGGAGCCGAACCTCTTCGAGGCGAAGCGCTTCGCGGACGCGATCCACGCCCGCTTCCCGGGGAAGCTTCTGGCCTACAACTGCTCCCCCTCCTTCAACTGGGAGAAGAAGCTCGACCCGGCCACGATCGCGCGGTTCCAGAACGAGCTCGCGGCGATGGGCTACAAGTTCCAGTTCGTCACCCTCGCGGGCTTCCATGCCCTCAACCACTCGATGTTCGAGCTGGCGCGGGCGTACCGCGAGGAGGGCATGACCGCCTACTCGCGGCTGCAGCAGGCGGAGTTCGGGAGCGAAAAGCACGGCTACTCGGCGACGCGCCACCAGCGCGAGGTCGGGACCGGTTACTTCGACGACGTCGCCAACGTGATCGCCGCCGGCGCGAGCTCGACCACGGCGCTCGCGGAATCGACCGAGAGCGCGCAGTTCTAGGAGGCAAGCCAGGAAGCAATTGCGGCCGGGCGCTGGATCCCGGCCGCTGGTTTCGCGGGAGGGCGCTGGACCCCCTCCGCCGTCGGTGAAGAGAGTCCCAGGGCGGGCGCTGGAACCCGCCACCCCTTAAGCCGAGTTGAGCGTTGAGGGTTGAGCGTTGAGCGTAATTCGGATGCTCGCATCGCGCCTCTACGCTCAATACTCAACGCTCGAACGCTGCAACGCTGAACGTCTTTCACGCCCACTTCTTGAATATCCGCTCGACTTCCCTCTGTGCCGCCTCCACCGCGGCGCCCGGCGTGAGCTCTTCGCGGGCCACGCGGGCGAACATCGTCGGGACCACGAACGTGTTGAAGACCTCGTCGATCGCGGCGGTCGCGTAGCCCGGGAACCCGACGTTCGTCGCCCAGTCGAGCACGCCGGAGAGCGCCGTGTATTTGCCGGGCGGCTCGGCCTTCGCGTCGCTCGCGAGGAGCTGGTCCAGGTTCGGCACGGTCGAGGGGTAGCAGGGGAAGTTGTAGAACTCGCTCTCCTGGAAGACCTTCAGGAAGTGATCGACGAGGTCGACCAGGAACTTCTTGGCGCCGTCGATGTTCTCGGCGAACTTCCAGATCACGTAGCAGTTCATGACGTGTTCGGCGGCGATGCGGCGGACGGGGCCCTGGAGCGCCGGAACGAGACCGATCTTCTTCGCGAGCTCGGGGTTCTGCTTCTCGGCCGTGCGCGTGACGGAGATCGCGTTGCAGACGAAGGACGCGCGGCCGGCGAGCATCATCCGGTTGTTGGAGGCCGGGTCCCACGTGAAGACTTCCGGGGTCATCGACTCCTTGTAGAGCGCCCGCAGAAACTCCAGGGCCGCGACCGTCTCCTTCGACTGCAGGACCGGCGCGGCCGTCGGCGTCCTGGACGGAGCCTCCGAAGGACCAGAGCAGCCCCCGCAGCGCCATGTTGGAGTCCATCTCCTGCGAGAGGCCCAGACCGACGGGATTGCCGAACTTCTCGCGGATCTGGCGCCCGCCCACGCGGAGGTCTTCCCAGGTGCTCGGACCGTTCGGATAGCCGACCTCACTCCAGAGATCGATCCGATAGTTGCCGGGGTCGGGAACGAAGGAATCGGAGAAGGCGAAGTACTTGCCGGTTTTCGGATTGAGCGTGGACTTCTCGGCGAGCGGGATCATCTTGCCGTGGCGCTTCTCGACTTCCTCGACGATCTCGCGGTGGTCGATGACCTGGTTCTCGTAGGCGGCCGGCGGCGAGATGAAGAGAAAGAGGTCGTGGCCCTTCCGCGCCGCGGCCTCGGCCGCGCCGCGGGCGTTGATCTCCGTCGTGGACATGTGGTCGACGATGACTTCGGTCCCGTTCTTCGCCCCCCATTCCTTCGTGTAGACGCCGTCGAACCACGCGTCGTAACCCGGCACGAAGTGGCTCCACTGGAGGATCCGCAGCGTTTTCGTCGCGGCGGACGCCCGCTTCTCCGCGGGGGCGCACGAAAACGCAGGCACGGCGCCCGCCGCGAGGGCGGTCCCCGCCGCTTTCAGGAATCGGCGCCGCGACAAGCTGCCCCGGGCGCGCCGTCTTGTCGTCATGTCTTGCATCTCCTCCGTACTCGGCTCGACACGGCGCGAGCCCCGACATGAAAGATCCGCAAGTTTATAATCGCCGACCGTGGCCGCTCTCGATCCCGGAATGCCGTTCCCGCCGATCGCGCTCCGGGACGAAACCGGCGCGCCCGTCGCCGGGCCCGGCGGCGAGACGCTCTACGCGGTCTTCAAGACGAGCTGCCCCACCTGCGAGCTGACCTGGCCGTATCTCGAGCGGATTCGCCGCATGGGCGGGCTCGAGGTCCTCGCGGTCTCGCAAGACGATCCCAGGAAGAGCCGGGCTTTCGCCGAGCGGTTGGAGACGCGCCTCGAGACCGCCTACGACGCGGACCCCTGGCCGGCGTCCGACGCGCTCGGCGTGACGACCGTCCCGACGCTGTTCCGCGTCGGCGCCGACGGCGTCGTCGCCGAGACGGTCGTGGGCTTCGACCGCGAGCGGATGCGCGCGCTCGCCCGCCGCGCCGCCGCGCTCGCCGGCAAGCCGCCCGTCGAGCTGTTCCTTCCCGAAGACCACGCTCCCCCGATCAAACCCGGTTGAAGCTCTCGAAACGCCGGCAGTTAGCCGGAGAAAGCGCCCCGTGACCCCAAGGCCCCAGACCCTCGGCGAGCTCAAGAAGTCCGGTTACGTTCCGCGGGGCATCAAGGAAGAGCTCCGCGCCAATCTCCGCCGCGCCCTCTCCCGCGGCGAGAACCCGTTCGCCGGCATCCACGGCTACGAGCGGACGGTCCTGCCCGCGCTCCACAACGCGGTCCTCTCGAAGCACGACCTCCTGCTGCTCGGTCTCCGCGGACAGGCGAAGACGCGCCTGCTCCGCATGCTCATCCACCTCCTCGACCCGGAGATCCCGTCGATCGCCGGCAGCGAGCTGAACGAGGATCCCTTCGCGCCGATCACGAAGTACGGCAAACGCGTCCTGGCCGAGAAGGGCGACGCCGCGCCGATCGCCTGGATTCCGAGGGAGGAGCGCTACCGCGAGAAGCTCGCGACGCCCGACGTCACGATCGCGGACCTGATCGGCGACATCGACCCCATCAAGGCCGCGACCGAGCGGCGCGCGTATTCCGACGAGGAGGTCATCCACTTCGGCATCGTCCCCCGCACCAACCGCGGGATCTTCGCGATCAACGAGCTGCCCGATCTGCAGCCCCGCATCCAGGTCGGGCTGCTCAACATCCTCGAGGAGCGCGACCTGCAGATCCGGGGTTTCCCCGTCCGCATCCCCCTCGACATCCTCCTCGTCTTCTCGGCGAACCCCGAGGACTACACGAATCGCGGCAACATCATCACGCCGCTCAAGGACCGCATCTCCTCGCAGATCTTCACGCACTATCCCGACGACGTGAAGACCGCGGCGAAGATCACGGCCCAGGAGGCCTGGCTCGAGCGCGAGGGCGGGCCGAAGTTCGAGATCCCGGATCTCTTCCGCGAGCTCGTCGAGGAGATCGCGTTCGCCGCGCGGGCCTCGGAGTTCGTCGACCAGTCCTCGGGTGTCTCGGCGCGCATGCCCATCTCGGCGATCGAGATCCTCGCTTCGAACCTCGAACGCCGCGGGCTCGTCAACGGCGAGGACCGCGTCGCGCCCCGCCTCTGCGACCTGCCGGCGACGCTCCCCGCGATCACCGGCAAGGTCGAGATGGTCTACGAGGGCGAGCAGCAGGGCGCCGAGGTCGTCGCCAAGAAGCTCATCGGCACCGCCGTCAAGAAGCTCTTCGACGCCAAGTTCCCGCCCCCGGACTCCGGGCGGCCCTCCGAGCGGCGCCGCGTGGCCGACCTCGAGGACGACGAGGAGACGGGGCCGGTCCGCCGCGTCGCCCGCGCGCAGCCCGCCCCCGAGAAGGTCCATCCGCTCTACGAGGCGACCGTCGCGTGGTTCTCGGCCGGCAATCGCATCACGCTCTCCGACGACGCGCCCTTCAAAGAGCATCTCGCCGCCCTGAGGTCGATCCCGGGCCTCGAGAAGGCCGTCGAGACGCACTTCTCGCCGGCCACGAAGGAGGAGCTCGCGATCGGCATGGAGCTCGTCCTCGAAGGCCTGACCCAGCACCTCAAGATCGCGCGGGAGGATCTCGATTCGCGCGTGTCCTACACCGAGATGCTGAAGTTCAACCTGGTGCGGAACCGCGCGAACTGAGATGACGGCGAGCGGCTTTCGCCAGCGGATCCTCGCGCGCGAGCCGCTTCTCGGCTGCTTCCTCACCTGGCCGACCGAGGGGCTCGCGGAGATCCTGGCTCTCGCGAGCTTCGACTTCGTCGTCCTCGACACCGAGCACGGTCACTACAACCCGGAGTCGGTCGAGCGCATGGTCGCGCGCCGCCGACGCGGCTCAGATCCCCGCGATCGTCCGCGTGCCCAACTGCCAGGCGTTCGCCGAGGCCGGGCGCGCGCTCGACGCCGGAGCGGCGGGAACGCTCTTTCCGCGCGCCGACGGCGCGCCGGTCGTTCGCGCCGCCGTCGAGGCCGTCAAGTACGCCCCGCCCGGCAAGCGCGGCCTCGCCGGCGTGCGGGCGAACCGCTACGGGACCGTGCCCTTCGACCACTGGGTCCTCGAGGCCAACGACTCGACGGCGGTCGTCATCCAGATCGAGACCGCGGGCGCCTTGAACGCCGTCGCCGCGATCGCCGACGAGAAATGGGTCGACGTTCTCTTCGTCGGGCCGAACGACCTCTCGCAGGCCCTCGGCGTCCCCGGCCACTACGACGACCCGCGCTACGTCGCGGCGATCGAGCGCGTCGGTCTCGTTGCGCGAGAGGCTGGCAAGGCCGCGGGCATCATGCTCCGCTCGGTCGACCAGATCCCGGCGCTCGCCGCGCTGGGCTACTCCGTTTTCACGACGAGCGACCGTTCGCTGTTTCTGCAGTCGGCCAAATTCTGGCGCGATGGAGTGCACTGAGGGGCTGCGCGAGTGTCCTGTATCGAACTCCGCATCGAGCGAACCAGGAAGACCAGTGGAATTCGCGGCGTAACACAAGAGGTGATCCTATGAAGCGAATCGCGTTTGCGATAGTCCTTGCCACGGCAACGGTGGCCAGTCTCGGCGGTGCCCCGCAGGCAAGCTTCGACTACTACCTCACGGGGAGCGGGACCGACGCCGTCGGCCCGACTCGCTCCGGTATCGCGCTGATGGGCGGCGGGACGGATGTCGACGCGTTCTTCACCTGGATGAGCGACCGTGCCGGCGGCGGAGACTTCGTGGTGATTCGTGCTTCCGGCGCAGACGGCTACAACCAGTACGTCTACGACCTGGGGAACTTCGACTCAGTCGAAACGCTCGTGCTCAAGAACCGCGCGGCGTCTTTCGACGACTTCGTGCTTCAGACGATCCTCAACGCGGAGGCGCTGTTCATCGCCGGCGGCGACCAATCGGATTACGTGAACGACTGGAAAGGCACCCCTGTCGAGGACGCCATCCACGTGCTCGCGGCGAGCGGAAGGCCCATCGGCGGCACGAGTGCGGGAACTGCCATCCTCAGCGAGTTCGTCTACGCCGCCCAACGACTGTCGGCCACCTCGGTCGAATGTCTCGCCAACCCCTTCGACCAGAACATCACTCTCGATCGCGACTTTCTGACGCTTCCGCACATGGGTGGCATCATCACCGACCAGCACCTCATCGAGCGCGATCGCATCGGACGCACGCTGACGTTCATGGCGCGCCTTGTCGCCGACGGCTGGACCACTGAGAGCAAGGCGATCGCCATCGATCGCGAGACCGCGGTTCTGGTGGACGGCCAGAGCGGGCAGGCCACGATCGTTGCGAACTCCGACCATCCGACTCCGTACGCCTACTTCATCCTGGGCGGCACACCACAGGTCGTCGAGCCACGCACGCCCCTCACCTACCTGAACCTCCAGGTGCAACGCGCCGAACCGGGCAGCAGGTTCAACCTGCAGACGTGGACCGGGACAGCCGTGACCGCGTACACGCTGAACGTCGAAGACGGCTCAGTCAGTTCCACCCAGCCGGGAGGATCGATCTACTGACGGGCGGCAGATGGCGGTCTTTTTGGACGCGGACCCTCGGGGTCAGGATCTACGGCCCCTGATCCGTACGGCGCCGCGCGGCCGTAGAATCAGACCGGTGCGCTACCGCTACGAGGACTTCCCGATCGACCTGCTCCGCCAGCTCCTGACGTACCAGGAGCTCGTCAAGCTCTTCCTCCAGCTCGTCCTCCAGTCGGGCGGCGACGTCGAGGAGGCGCTCCGCTGGATGAAGTACCTCCAGGAGCGCGGCATGATCGATCCGGGGATCGACCTCGAGGAGTTCCGCAAGGAGCTCCAGAAGAGCGAGATCGTGGAGGACCGGGGCGGGCAGCTCGCGCTGACGGCCGGAGGCGAGCGGCGGATCCGGCGCTCGGCCCTCGAGGAGATCTTCAGCTCGCTGACGAAGGCCGGCTCCGGCTACCACGCCGTCCCGCGCGCGGGCGCGGGCGGCGAGCTCCTCCCCGAGACGCGGGCCTACGAGTTCGGCGACAGCCCGAGCGCCATCGACGGCGTGCGCTCGATCGGCAACGCCGTGCGGCGGGACGCCGACGACATCTCGCTCACCGCCGACGACTTCGAGGTCCACGAGGAGGAGCACCTGACCTCCTGCGCGACGGTCCTCGCCATCGACATCTCGCACTCGATGATCCTGTACGGAGAGGACCGCTTCACTCCCGCGAAGAAGGTCGCCCTCGCCATGGTCGAGCTCATCCAGTCGAAGTACCCCAAGGACTCGATCGACGTCCTCCTCTTCGGCGACGACGCGAAGCGCGTGCCGATCTCCGAGATCTCGAAGACGCAGGTCGGCCCGTATCACACGAACACCAAGGCCGGCCTCGCCCTCGCGCGCAAGCTCCTCGTCCACCGCAAGAACCCGAACAAGCAGATCTTCCTCATCACCGACGGCAAGCCCTCGGCGATATGGGAGCGCGGCCGGCTCTACAAGAATCCCTTCGGCCTGGATCTGAAGATCGTCAACCGCACGCTCGAGGAGGCCGACGCCTGCCGCCGCGACGGCATCACGATCACGACCTTCATGATCGCGACCGACACCTACCTCGTCGAGTTCGTCGAGAAGCTCACCCGCATCAACCGCGGCCGCGCGTACTACGCCTCGCCGTACAACCTCGCGGAGTTTCTGTTCACGGACTACATCAGGAACCGGAAGAAGTTCCTGCACTAGTGCCCCGGCAACCCCGTCACGCGCCAGCAGATGGCGGTCTTCCTGCTCAAGGCCCTCGAAGGCTCGGCCTACGATCCCCCCGACTGCGCCGGGATCTTCAACGATGTGACGTGCACGCCCGGTACGGGCTTCTCCGACTGGATCGAGGAGCTCGCCGACCGCGGCATCACCGGAGGCTGCCTCGGTGGCACCGCCGTTATACTGCCCGACGAACCCGAACAACCGAGGCCAGATGGCGGTGTTTCTCGTCAAGACGTTCGGTCTCGTGCTCTACGGAGGCTAAGCGGAGGAACAACCCGTGAGATTCCATTTCAAGCTCGCGATCCTCGCATCGCTCGCTCTCGCCACGTCCGCCTGCCAGCTGCCCGTCTTCTTCCCCGAGTTCGTCGTGAATACGTCCGATCCGAGCGACACCGAATCCGGAGACGTCGCCATCGGCGAAGACGGCGACTTCGTCGTCACCTGGCAGGAGTACGACGACGAGGTCCTGGGCCGGCGCTTCGACCGATTGACCGCGCCGCTGGGCGATCCCTTTCCGGTGAACGCTGCGACGACGAACGCCCAGGACGAGTCCTCGATCGCGATGGACGCGCAGGGCCGCTTCGTCGCCGTCTGGATGGAAGACGCCACGACGATCTGGGGGCGCCGCTTCGACGCCGACGGGACACCCCGTGGGCGCGATGCTCACACCCTCCGTGAACGTCGTGCAGTCGAGCTTCCCGAGGGAGCTGCAAGGCGAGATCTCGGGGCTGTCGCGGGCCCGTCTCGAACCTCGGCTCGTCGTTCGGCACCGCGATCGCCGGGACCATCCTGGTCTCAGTCGTCGCCACCGGGAACGCCGCCTACGCCTGGGCGATACGCGTCGCTTGCCGTGGATCGGGCTCATCGGACTTGTGGCAGCCCTACGCCTTCCTGCACCAAACCCGAGCGGCAGACCAACACGTGACGGGATGGTCGAGCAGAGAGCACCCGCCGTCTGGCCGCGGGGCCGAACGAGGAGACGGAACGAAAACACAGGGCGTGTTCTTCTGCTCCTCCCGACGAGAGGGATCCGCTGGTGGGCTCGAGCGACGGCAGCGGAAAGTTCACCATCCCCCAACGAACCTCATCCGCCGCCGCCTGACGGACATGCCCGCGTTCGCGGTCAAACTGCGGCGAGCGAATACTGCTTCGCACCAAGTCTGAGCGCGCTCCGCTGGGCTGTCGGAGCTCGACACGTAATCGCGAAGATCGGTGCGTCCACGTCGGGGGGCTCCCGGTATTCGGCGGTGTTGCCAGATCAGGCTCAGGCTCTTTGTCCCAAACTTTGTCCCCGAATAGGCAGATTTTAACCTGACGCAACCGGCCGCCCAGTCAGTTCAAGCATGCGGTTCTTGCGTCATCACAAAGCACGGTTCGGGCGATTTGCCATGCAGAAGGTCGAGGGTTCGAGTCCCTTCATCCGCTTCTGAAGTCCCTGTAAAATGAGTTGTTTTAGTTCTCATCTGTAGGAACTAAGAACACGTTTGTCCCCGGAACCTGCGCCCCGTCCGCATGGGTATTGCATCACTCGCCTCGCGCGCGCTCACCTTGGTCGCCGCGCGGTAGACCCTCCATCGAGTCGACGCCGTTGGCGAACCCCCGGGGCTCCGGCGGTTCGCCGAGGGGCTTCTGTTCGGGGGAACCCTTAGGCCGTGAGCGCTGCGCAGAGGGCCGCGGCGACCTGGGGGTCGTCGGTGATCCGGAATGCGCCGCGATGCGTGCCGTCGGGAAGGTCGAGTCCCGCGATGTGAGCGATCACACCCGCGCCGGGTGCGCTGGCGGTGAATCCGTTTCCGTGGAACGTCGTCAGTGCGGACGATTCGTCCCCCGGCACGGCGTACTCGTCGCGCCAGTTCGCGTGCAGCGAGATCTTCACCGTCGGCCCGGCGCCGGTCGGCGACAGGCTCCAGGTGCCCTCGGCGTTCTGACTGACGAAGCGCTTGACGAGCTTCCCGTCCAGGTACCAGCGGATGCCCTCCCGAAGGTCGGAGATCGTCTCGTAGACCGTGCCGCAGGGAAGATCGAGGAACAGAATCGGCTCGTTGACGACGTTGACGAGGAACGTCGTCTGACAGATCGTCCACGGGCCGTCCGCCCGACAGACGGCACCGGGTGGTGGCTCGGGCTGAAGCGTCGAGGGGTCGACGATCGGCCCCGCCGCGGCCGGGGCCGCCAGCAAGATCATGACGCCGCCTGCGAACGCGGCGCACAGGGCAAGCAACGAGCGACGCATCAGCCGACGGGGCTTCGTGCATCGCTCAGACATCACAGCTCCTTGAAATTGAAGGGTGAGTCCACGACGCTACGGCCGCTGTCGTAGTGAGGATCGCCGCCGCGACCACGGTGGCCAGGACGAGCTTGAGCGCCTGAACCACCACCGACGTAGCGCGCGGCGCGGACACCTTCCGCCTCGTGCACAGGGCGTACATCACAGCTCCTCGATGTCCACGCTCTACTCCTCGGCGAGCTTCAGCTTCCCGGAGAGCGTGGACGTGCGAGTGGTGAGATCGACGCTGCCCTCACCGCTGCCGCGCGCATCGGCGAACGCACCGGTGCTCGACGCCCCGTCCACTGTCCATGTGCTCGTGGCCACGGGGCCCGATGCGGTCTGGCAGACGTACGCGAGCTCGCGGATTACGAGCGTGCCCGCGGCGACGGTGATGCGTCGGATGGCGGCGTTTGTCCAGCTCCCAGGCCCACACGGCTGGACCGACCGGTCCTGCGTGACGCCGAGGACCATCGTCGCTGGTCCGAATCCCTCGAGCGTTCCTGTTCCGGTGTTGATGATCTGGAAGACTCCGAGGTCGGCGATCCGGTTCGTGATCGATGCAGCCGACTCCGTGAAGCTCGCCTCAAGCCGGTTGCCGTCCGTCTGAGCTCCGGCCGGCCGCGTGCAGCGCGAGCTGCTCGCGACCGCAACGAGCGCGATGACGAGGAGCGAGAATCTACGTGCCTTCTTCATTGCGTCCTTCTCCTTTTCAATCGTCTGGCGAGCCAGGTTCGGCTCGTGCCAAGCTCGAAACGCCGACGTCAACCTGCCGCCGAACTCGCTCATGAAGCCTCCTTCTCGGCGATTGCAGTCCCGACGACGACGTGCGCCGCGCGAAGACCGCGGAAGGTCGGTTCCGGTCGCGCCGGCCCGCCGAGGGCCGCGATCGCGGGCGCGAGCCGCTTGGCCTGGAAGTGTTCCCAGGCCTGCTCGCTCTCCCAGACCTCGATGGTGCGGAAGCCTTCGTCGGTGGGGCCGGCGAGGTGGAGGATCAATCCGGCCGGGGCCGGCTCCATCAGCGACGCGGCGACACGCTCGTACTGGTCCCAGCTCGCGGCCACGTCCTGGACGAAGGCGTAGGACAACGGCTCCTCCTTTCACTCGGGCCGCGTCCTGCTGCGGCCGACGGTGCACGATGGAGGAGGCCGGTCTAGCCTTGGTATAGCCGCGCTCGCGCGAGTTCGTCCCGCATGCGCGAGAATGACCATCGAGCGGAGGTCGCACGGTGGAGGTTCGGGTTCTGGGGCCGGTCGAGCTCGTCGCTGAGGACGGGCCGGTGCCGCTGGGCGCGCCGAAGCAGCGCCGGCTGTTGTCGGCGCTTGTCGTCCACGCGGGCGAGGCACGCTCGGCCGACCTGCTGATCGACGCGATCTGGGGGCCCTCGCCGCCTGCCTCGGCGGCAAAGCTGCTGCAGACGTACGTCTCGCAGCTGCGCAAGGCGCTGCCGGCTCCGGCGCGGATCCGCACACGCGGGGCGGGCTACGCGCTCGAGCTCGAGGACGAGTCGCTCGACGCGGCCCGCTTCGAGCGGCTGCTCTCACAGGGCAGGGCCGCCTCGCGAGAGGGAAACCCTGCGCTCGCAGCCTCGTTGCTGCGACGCGCGCTCGGGCTCTGGCGGGGGCAGGCCTACGGCGACTTCGCCTACGAGGAGTTCGCGCGGGCGGAGGCAGAGCGCCTGGAGGAGCTGCGCCTGGCCGCGCTCGAGGAGCGGATCGAGGCGGAACTCGCGCTCGGCCGCCACGACGACCTGTTGCCGGAGCTGCGCAGCCTCGCCGCCGCCCATCCGGAACGAGATCGCCTCCAGGCACAGGCGATGCTCGCCCTCTACCGCTGCGGGCGGCAGTCGGAGGCTCTCGATCTCTACACGGACTGCCCGCGCACGTCTGCAGGACGAGCTCGGCCTCGAGCCGAGCGCCGAGCTGCGCGAGCTGCAGCGGCGGATCCTCCAACAGGACCCTGTGCTCGCGGCCGCGCCCGCCGCGGAGGCCGCGGCGAGCGCGCTGCCCTCGCCGCCGAACAGGCTGCTCGGCCGCGGCCGCGAGCTCGCAGAGCTGTGTGAGCTTCTGCTCCGCGACGAGGTGCGGCTGCTCGTGCTGACCGGAGCAGGCGGTTCCGGGAAGACGCGGCTGGCGCTGGAGGCGGCGCGCGAGACGGCGGAGTCGTTCGCGAACGGCGCCGCGTTTGTCAACCTTGCGCCGCTGCGCGACCCGGCGCTCGTGGTCGGGGCGATCGCGCGCGCCCTCGGGATCCCGGACGTCTCCGGCGAGGACTCACTGCAGACGCTCGCCGCCGCCCTTCGCGCGCGCGAGCTGCTGCTCCTCGTGGACAACGCCGAGCATGTGCGCGCCGCCGCGCCGAGCTTCGTCGAGCTGCTCGCCCAGGCCCCGCACCTGACGCTGCTCGTGACCAGCCGCGTCGTCCTCCACCTCTCCGGGGAGCACGTTTACCCGGTCGAGCCACTCGCCGCGAGCGCGGCGGTCGCGCTCTTCCTCGAGCGGGCACGCGAAGCCGAGCCCCGCTTTCACCCCGACGCCGCGGACGAGCAGGCGATCCGCCGGATCTGCGAGCGTCTGGACGGGCTGCCGCTCGCAATCGAGCTGGCCGCGAGCCGCGTGCGCACCCTCACTCCCGTCGAGCTGCTCGACCGGCTCGACCCGCGCCTGCCGCTGCTCACCGGCGGGCCGCGCGATCTGCCCGCACGCCAGCAGACGCTGCGGGCGACACTGGAGTGGAGCTACGAGCTGCTCAACGACGACGAGCGGCGCGACCTCAACCGGCTGGCGGTTTTCGCAGGCGGCTGCACCCTTGAGGCGGCCGAGGCCGTCTGCGGAACCACCCTCGAGCGGCTCTCCTCGCTCCTCGACGCCAACCTCCTACTCCGCGCCGCACGCGAATGGGTCGCGCTACTCCATGCTCGAGACGATTCGCGAGTACGCGGCTGAGCGGCTGGACACGCTCTCCGGCGTCGAAGCGCTGCGCCGGCGGCACGCGGAGTACTTCCTAGAGCTGGCGCAGTCGGCGAACCTGACGACCGAAGCTCGCGGTGAGCAACGACACGACGTCGTCATCGCAGAGCAGGCGAACATTCGCGCGGCGATCGACTGGGCTGCCGCGACCGGCGATGTTGCGCTTGCGCTCGAGCTCACGGTCGCACTCGAGAACTTCTGGAGCACGAGCGATCCCTTTGAAGGCGTGCGCCGAATGGAGACGCTACTCGCGCGCGCGGGCGACGTCCCCATAGCTCTTCGCGCTCGGGCGCTGCGAGCGCTGGGGAGCTCCGCGACTATGGTCGGCAAGCTCGGGCTCGCAGAGCAGGTTTTCCGGGAAAGCCTCGCCGCGCTTCGCGCAGTCGACGATGAGCTCGGGGTCGGCATCGTGCTGCACCGACTCGCGGCGAGCGCGGTCAACCTCGGCGAGCCGGCCCGCGCCCGGGGGCCGCTCGAGGAGAGTCTGGCGATCTTTCGCCGCCACGGCTTCCGCAAGGGCGAGCTGCAGGCGATTGGCACACTCGGCGAACTCGCTCGAGCGCAAGGAGACGCCGACCAGGCGGTGACCCTGCTCGAACGGAGCGCCACGATGGCCGCCGAGGAGGGATTCACGTGGTGGGAAGCCAACACGCGCGCCAACCTCGCCGACCTCGCACTGGCACAGAACCAGCCCGAGGAGGCGGCTGCGCGCGCCAGGCAGACTCTCCGCCTCGGCCGACGGATCGGCGACCGGCAACTCTGTGTGTACGCACTCGCCTACCTCGCCTGCGCCGCCGCCGAAAGCGGAGACGCGCGCCGGGCAGGCCGCCTCTGGGGCGCCGTCGAGGCGGAAGAGGCGCGGCGGCCCCTCGGACACTGGGAGGGCGCACGGGAACAGTACGCGGCGCGACTCCTGACGCACGTGGACACACATCTCGAACAAGGCTTGCGAGAGGGGCGAGAGCTGCCGCTGCAAGCGGCAATCGAGGAAGCGCTCGGCCACAGCGATACGCCGTGAACGAGGGGGCGGTGGCAAGAGTCCTGCAACATTCGGCGCCGAGCTCTTGGCTTGGGAACGGAAAGGCCCCGTCTCCGGGGCCTTTCCAGTAGCGGGGGCAGGATTTGAACCTGCGACCTCCGGGTTATGAGCCCGGCGAGCTACCTGACTGCTCCACCCCGCGTCGCTGGTGCCGATTGTAGCGCAGCTCTAGGCCGAGCGAACGAGGCCAACAGGACAGCTGACGCCCGTCCCGCCGAGCCCGCAGTAGCCGTTCGGGTTCTTCGCCAGGTACTGCTGGTGATAGTCCTCGGCGTAGTAGAACGGCTCGGCGGGGGCGCGATCTCCGTCGTGATCTCGCCGTAGCCCGCTTCGCGCGTCTTTCTCGCGGAAGAGGAACATGCGGCTAGCGTAGCCACGGACCATGCGCGTCGCCGCGATCGACCAGGGGACGAACACCACACGGCTGCTCGTCGCAGACGTCGACGACGGCCGCGTGGATGACGTCGTGGCGCGGCAGGAGATCACCCGCCTCGGCGAAGGCGTCGATTCCCGCCGCCGTCTGCTCCCGCTCCCGATCGCGCGCGTAAGGAACGTGCTTACCGACTACCGTCGCGAGGCCGAGCGACTCGGCGCCGAGCGCGTCCTCCTGACCGCGACCAGCGCGGTCCGAGACGCGGAGAACGGCGAGGCGTTCCTCGGGGAGATCGAGTGGAGCTACGGCTTCACGACCCAGCTCCTCGGCGGCGAGGACGAGGCCGAGCTCACCTTTCGCGGCGTGACGAGCGACCGGCAACTCGAGCGCCCGACGCTCGTCCTCGACATCGGCGGCGGGTCGACCGAGTTCGTAGTCGCCGGCCCCGCCGGTGTGCTGTCGCGGTACAGCATCGACATGGGCTCGGTCCGGCTGACCGAGCGGTTCCTGCGCAGCGATCCACCCTCCCCGAGCGAGCTTGGTGCCTGCGCCGGGCATGTCGCGGCCTCGATCCCGGAGGACCTCGTCGTCGACGACGCGATCGGCGTCGCAGGCACGATCACCAGCCTGGCGGCGATCGAGCTCGGCATGGAGGAGTACGACCGCGACCGGATCCACGGCCACCGCTTGACGCTCGAGGCGATCGAGCGAGAGGTGGAGCGGCTGTCGCTGATGCCGCTGACGGTGCGAGAACGCGTGACAGGCCTGCACCCGGACCGAGCGCCGGTGATCGTCGCCGGCGGAATCATCGTCCGCGAGACCCTGAGCCGGCTCGGCCTGGACGCACTCACGGTCAGCGAGCGCGACATCCTGCACGGCATCGCCCTCGAGGCGGCGCAGCTCCCCGAGCCCGTCGAGGGCGACGCGCCTCCCGGCGCCTACACCTGCTGCTAGACGACCTCCGGCTCGGCCTGCGGCGGCTCGTCCTCCGCCAGCCGGCGCTGGAGCCCACTCCGGGAAAGGACGCCCACCAGGCGCTCGCCCTCCACGACCGGAACCCGCTCGGCGTCCTTCTCCTCCATGAACCGGAAGGCCTCGTCGGCGGGGGCCTCGGCATCCACGGTCCAATGCGGCTCCTCCGCGATCTCCCCCACCGGCGTCTGGCTGGGGTCTCGGCCGGTAGCGACCACCTCGCGGACGAGCGTCTTCCGCGTGACGACGCCGACGAAGCGGTCACCGGCGCAGACGAACACCGCGCGGACCTCCGGCCGGGCCAGCGCCTGGCCGGCGTCCTGCGCGCTGTCGCCCACCTCGAGCGTCGGCGGGTCGGCGACCATTGCTTCGCGGACAAGCGTCACGGATAGATCCCGCGCGCCGTCAACGCCCCCGCAACCTCGCGGATGGCGGCGACCAGCGCGGCCTGCCGCAGAGTCACACCGAGCTGGTCGGAAAGCTCCCATACCCGGTCGAATGCGTCACAGATCTGCTCGGCGAGCTTGTCCCGGATCTCGTCCCTCCCCCAGAACAACCGACCGAGATCTTGCACCCACTCGAAGTAGGAGACGGTGACCCCACCGGCATTGGTGAGGATGTCCGGCAGGACGACGACGCCGCGGTCCGCGAGGATCGCGTCGGCCTCGACGGTCGTCGGGCCGTTCGCGCCCTCCGCGACCATCTTCGCGTCGATCCGGCCGGCGTTGTCGGCCGTGATCTGATCCTCCAGCGCGGCCAGGACGAGGACGTCGCAGGGGAGCTCCAGCAGATCCGAGTTTGAGACGTGCTGCGCGTCCGGATACGCGTCGAGCGAGCCGTGCCCGTGCTCCTCGATCCAGCGGTCCACCGCGACCAGGTCCAGTCCGGCCTCGGAGTAGATGCCTCCGGAGATGTCCGAAACGGCCATCACCCGGGCGCCGCGGGCGGCGAGCTCGTGGGCCGCCACCCCACCCACGTTGCCGTAGCCCTGGACGACGCAGCGCTGCTCGGCGAGTTCCCAGCCGAGTCGCCGGCAGGCACGCTCGACGACCATGACGACGCCGGCGCCGGTCGCCTCGCGGCGGAAGACGGAGCCGCCGATCGAGACCGGCTTTCCCGTCACGATCTCGGGCACCGCGTAGCCCTCGACCATCGAGTACGTGTCCATGATCCAGGCCATCGTCTTCTCATTCGTGGCCATGTCCGGAGCGGGGATGTCCTCCTCAGGCCCGATCACGGGTCGCAGCTCGATCGTGTAGCGGCGGGTCATGCGCTCGAGCTCCTGAGCGGACATCTCGCGCGGGTTGCAGCGGATGCCGCCCTTCGCGCCGCCGTAGGGAATCCGCAGCAGCGCGCACTTCCATGTCATCCACATCGCGAGCGCCGTGCACTCGCCGAGTGAGACGTGCGGGTCGTAGCGCAGTCCGCCCTTCGTCGGGCCGAGCACCGTCGAGTGCTGCACCCGGTAACCGGGGAGCACCTGCAGCGAGCCGTCGTCGCGGCGCACGGGCACCGACATCATCACGGCGCGCTCCGGGTACCGGAGTCGCTCGGCCACGTCCTCCTCGACGTCGGCGTGCTCCAGCCCCTGCTCGTACTGCGCGAGCGCCATGCGGAAGAGCGGCGAATCCCACTCGAGTGCTGTCTGTTCGACGTCGAGCGCCACGGGCAGCAGAGTCTAGGTCGCCCTCCGCACGACCAGAAGCAGCTCGGGGTCGAGCCGTTCGACCACGATCTCGTCGCCCGGGTCCGCCCCTTCCTCGCAGCGCGCGCGCCACAGCTCACCGTCGATACGAACCTGGCCCAGAGGCCTGCAGGCAGCAACGACGATCCCGCTCGAGCCGGGCAGTGCCTCCGCCCCGGTCACCGCCTTCCGCCGGCGCGAGAGCCAGAACCAGAATCCCGTCTCCGCGAGCTCGAAGACCGCCGCAGCCGCGACGAGCGCGATGCCCCAGCCCGTCGGCAGCCAGAGGATGGCGACGGCGATGGCCAGAACGAGGAGCAAGGGATCAGTGAGGTGCCGGGGGCGGGACTCGAACCCGCACGCCCCCGTAGGGGACAGCTGATTTTAAGTCAGCCGCGTATAGCCAGTTTCGCCACCCCGGCCGGCCAAGGATAGGCGCTACTGATTGCCGGGCTCGAGGTTCTCGCGGCGGAAGCAGCCCTGCTCGATGTCGGTCTTGCACGACTCGGGCCCGCGGAACCCGAACTCCTCGACGAACGTGTCGAAGACCTCCTCGTCGAAGGTCTTGCCCTTGGCGATATGAGTCCAGGCGGTGAGCGCGATCTGGTCGCCCAACCGGTTGTCGGGGGCCATGATCAGGCCCCTCGGATCCTGGTTGTAGAACTCCTGCATCTGGGCCACGCTCGCCTCGGGCACGTCGGGCCCGTAGAACATCCCGACCGCACCGTGCTCGAGGTTGTGGACGTAGTTGATCTCGGAGACCGGCTGGTCGTAGACGCCGTAGACGACCGTCTGGTTTGAATGCTGACCGCTCGTCGCCGGCACGGTGTTGTACTTGAAACCGGCCGGGAGCTCGGGCACGTGAGTCCTGCCCTGGCTCTTGGTCGTCTGGTACGTCCACCCCGCGGCTCTGATCGTCGCGACCGCCCCCTCGGCGCTCTCGGCGTCGTCGCCGCCCGACAGGGCGAAGAAACCGACGACGAGCGCGAGCATCACGAATCCGGAGGCGCCGATCGCGTACAGGATCTTTTTGTTCCGCGCGTCGTCGCGCGGGGTCGCGCGCTGCTTGGGCGCCTGAACCGCACGCCTAGGCGGGGGAGGAGTCTTGACTTTCCTGGCCATCTCGCGCGGTGATGGTAGCGAGGGAGGGCGTGTGCCCGGCGTGCTTCATACTCCCTTGCTGCCGCCAACGATCGGAGGAGAGATGAGCTTTCTCGACAAGCTGCTCGGCCGAAGCAAGCAGGCCGCCGGCGACATGAAGGACGACCCGGAGATGCGCCAGGAAGGCATGCATCAGGAGGCTGAGGGTGCCGCCGAGGACCGCGCCGAAAAGGCGGAGGACATGGCGCAGGAAGCCCGCGACGACGCCGCCGCTCACCGGGCGGAGCGCGAAGACCCGATGTAGACGGACTGTCGGGGCGGCGCGGGTGCGCCGCCCCGATGTCGTCCGACCCCAGCTCTAGCGTTTACAAGTCCTATGGGGACTGCCTTGCTTACCCTTGGATTGGCCGCGGCTGTCGCGATCGCCGGCACCGTCGTCGTGCGGACGATCCGTGAGCTGATCGAAAGCCGCCTCGGAACGGTGGAGGAGCGCTTCGACCGCCGTTTGTCCGAGGTTCACGAGGGCTTCGACCGCCGGCTCGAGGGCCTTGACGGCCGCCTTCTCTCGAGTCAGCAGACGGCGGGCCAGACGGCGACCCAGATCGTCGACCGGCTGAGCAAGCTCGACGGGACCGCCGCCCAGATGCTCCAGAAGGCAGCAGACCTCGGTCGCCTCGAACAGGCGCTTCGGCCGCCGAAAGCCCGGGGCGGCGTCGGAGAGATGCTGCTCGCCAACCTCCTGCGGGACATGCTCCCGACGGACGCGTACCGCCTGCAGTACACGTTCCGGTCCGGCGAACGCGTCGACGCAGTGATCCGGGTCGACAAGCTCCTGCCGGTCGACGCGAAGTTCCCGCTCGACAACTTCGAGCGACTGGCGAACGCGGAGGGCGACGACGAGCGCGAGTTGCACGAGAAGGCGTTCGGCCGCGACGTGAAGGGACACATCGACGCGATCGCCTCGAAGTACATCCGGCCCGCCGAGGGGACATTCGACTTCGCGTTCATGTATCTCCCGTCAGAGGCGGTCTACTACGAGCTCGTGTGCGGCAAGACGGGGAACCTCTCAGCGTACGCTCACGGGAAGCGCGTCATCGCCGTGTCCCCAGGCACGCTCCACGCCTACCTCCTGATGGTCACGCAGGGGCTTCGGGCGCTCCAGATCGAGCGGCACGCTCAGGAGGTCATGGCGTTCTGCGCACAGATCGGCAAGGACTTCGACCGCTTCCGCGGCGACTTCGAGGTCGTCGGCAAGCACATCGCGAACGCCCAGACGAAGTACAGCGAGGCCGATCGACGGCTCGACCGGCTCGGTACGAGCCTCGAGCGCGCGACGGAGTGGGAGCCGGAGGCCGTCGAAGCTGCTGAGGCCCAGGAGCTTCCGCGCGCTCTGGACGCCGCCTAGACCCGACTAAGATCGTCCCTGATGGCCGGGGACGCTTTCGGAGCTCGCTCGACCCTCGACGTCGGGGGCGAGAGCTACGAGATCTTCCGGCTTGCGCCGCTCCAGGAGCGCTTCGACGTCGAGCGGCTCCCGTACACGCTGAAGATCCTGCTCGAGAACGTGCTTCGCACGTCGACCGAGGAGCACGTCCAGGCGGTCGCGGAGTGGGTCGCGAAGGACGACCCCTCGCGGGAGATCTCGTTCACGCCGGGGCGCGTGATCCACCAGGACTTCACCGGCGTCCCCGCGATTGTCGACCTCGCCGCCATGCGTCACGCGATGCACGACCTCGGCGGCGATGCGGCCAAGACGAATCCGCAGCTACCCGCCGAGCTCGTGATCGACCATTCCGTCCAGGTGGACGCCTTCGCGAACCGGATGGCGATCCGGGTCAACACCGACCGCGAGTACGAGCGGAACCGCGAGCGCTACGCCTTCCTCCGCTGGGGGCAGCAGGCGTTCGACGACCTCAAGGTCGTCCCGCCGGAGACCGGGATCGTCCACCAGGTGAACCTCGAGTACCTGGGACGGGTCGTCGAGGCACGGAACGGCGAGGCCTTCCCGGACACGCTCCTCGGCACCGACTCGCACACGACGATGATCAACGGGCTCGGCGTCCTCGGCTGGGGAGTCGGTGGCATCGAAGCCGAGGCGGCGATGCTCGGGGAGTCCGTCTCGATGCTCGTGCCTCAGGTCGTCGGCTTCCGGCTGACCGGCTCCATGCGCGAGGGCGCTACCGCCACCGACCTCGTCCTCACGGTGACGCAGATCCTCCGCCAGACCGGCGTCGTCGGAAAGTTCGTGGAGTACTTCGGCGCCGGCGTCTCGAACCTCCCGCTCGCAGACCGAGCCACGATCGGGAACATGTCGCCGGAGTACGGCGCGACCTGCGGCTTTTTCCCCGTCGACCAGGTCACGCTCGACTACCTGCGGCTGACCGGCCGGCCGGCGGATCGGATCGCGCTCGTCGAGGCCTACTGCAAGGAGAATCTTCTGTGGCACGACCCCGACCACGAGCCGACCTACACACAGATCGTGGAACTGGATCTCGGCGACGTGGAGCCGAGCCTCGCCGGGCCGCGGCGGCCGCAGGACCGTGTCCCGTTGACGGATGCGAAGCGCTCGTTCCTGGCCGCGCTCGAAACCTTCGGCGTCGACTACGGGAACCAACACGACGCAGCAGTCGCCGAGTCGTTCCCCGCGAGCGACCCGGCGGCGGACAGCACGCCTGGCCACGACCCAGTCGTCGGTCCCGAGCCGATCGCAGTGCCGGCGACCGTCCTTGCCGAGCGCGCGAAGCCCGTACCGGTCGAGCTCGACGGACAGCAGTTCGAGCTCGAGCACGGCGCCGTCGTGATCGCAGCGGTCACGAGCTGCACGAACACGTCGAACCCGAGCGTGATGATCGCGGCGGGGCTCGTGGCGAAAAACGCTGTCGAGCGCGGCCTTCAGCGGAAACCGTGGGTGAAGTCGAGCCTGGCGCCCGGCTCCAAGGTCGTCACCGAGTACTACAACCGGGCGGGCCTCACGCACTACCTCGAGGAGCTCGGGTTCCACACCGTCGGCTACGGCTGCACGACCTGCATCGGGAACTCGGGCCCGCTGCCCGAGCCGATCTCGCAGGGCGTGGCCGAGGGCGACCTCGTCGTCTGCTCCGTGCTGTCCGGCAACCGGAACTTCGAGGCGCGGATCCACCCCGAGGTGAAGGCGAACTACCTCGCCTCTCCCCCGCTCGTGGTGGCCTACGCGCTGGCGGGCCGGATGGACCTCGACCTGACGACCGAGCCGCTCGGCCAGGGAAGTGACGGCGACGACGTGTACCTCGCCGACATCTGGCCCAGCGCCGAGGAGATCAAGACCACCGTCGAGGCCGCGATCGAGGGTGACATGTTCCGGCGTACGTACGCCGACGTCTTCAAGGGCGACGAGCGCTGGAGCTCGCTCGAGATTCCCGAGGGAGACCTCTACGACTGGCGCGAGGACTCGACCTACGTGCGCCGCCCGCCGTACTTCGACGGCATGTCGCCAGAGCCCGGCACGGTCGACGACATCGAGGGAGCCCGATGCCTCGTGCAGGTCGGCGACTCCGTGACGACCGACCACATCTCGCCGGCCGGGGCGATCAAGCCGGACGGCCCGGCCGGGAAGTACCTGATCGAGCACGGGGTCGAGCGCAAGGACTTCAACTCGTACGGGTCGCGGCGCGGGAATCACGAGGTGATGGTGCGAGGGACGTTCGCGAACGTTCGGCTCAAGAACCTGCTCGTCCCGGGCAGCGAGGGCACGTGGACGGTCCATGTCCCGAGCGGCGAGGAGATGACGATCTACGACGCGTCCGTCCGGTACGAGTCGGAGGGCACGCCGCTGATCGTCATCGCCGGCAAGGAGTACGGCTCCGGCTCCTCGCGCGACTGGGCGGCGAAGGGCCCGAAGCTTCTCGGCGTCCGCGCGGTGATCGCCGAGAGCTACGAGCGGATCCACCGCTCGAATCTCCTGATGATGGGCATCCTCCCGCTTCAGTTCATGGACGGCGAGAGCCCTGAGACGCTGGGCCTGACAGGCCGCGAGGAGTTCTCGGTCGAGGGCGTCGAGAACGGCGAGGCCCGCGAGGTCACGGTGCGAGCCGACGACAAGGAGTTCAAGGCGCGCCTACGGCTCGACACACCGCGCGAGCGCGAGTACGTCCGCCACGGCGGCATTCTCCCCTACGTGCTGCGGCGGCTCCTCGCCGCCTAATCGAGTCTCAGATCGAGTCTCGGAGTGCGTTCGCGGCCGCTTGCAGGCGGTCGCTCACGTCTGTGAGCTCTTTCGCCGCGAGCTCGATCCGCTCTTGCTGGGTGTCCGAACGCTCTCTCTGGCTCTCAGCACGCTGGGTCAAGGCTTTGAGTTCCTCCGCCATCTCTTCGACGGTTCTAGTCAGGGTCGCCAGCTGTCCGGCGACACGCGCGATGTCGTCCTTCGCCGTCATCCCGGGAGATGTTACGCCGCGAGCTTGTTTCCTAATAACGCAGAAGAGCGGCGATGCCGCCTACCGGCTCGAGATCCGGTTGGTCGCGGAGCGCGAGTACCTGGCCACCGTGGGCGAGCACCTGGTGGACGGCGAGGTCGAGGCCTTCGTCCCGCTGCTCCATCTCCGTCCCGTCGAGTGGGCAGCGACCACCGTTGACGCTGACGCGCCCGCACGCCGGGCACTGGCAGGCCGAGTGCTCGACGCCCTCGTGGAACACGAGACACTCGACACGACCGTCCGACGCCGACTCGAGCGTCTCCTCCCAGCCGGATGCGGCTCGGCCGCCCCGCCCCGCTTCTTCCTTCCAGCGTTCGACGAGCTCCGACTCCCTCCGTCGGTGCCACTTCTCGAGCACCGGCTGCGAGATCTCGTAGAGCTCGGTCGGCGAAGCGTGCGACTCGGCCGTCGTCCAGCCGACGATCGCGTTCCGCGCCTCGGCTGCCAGGACAGCTCCGAATTCGCTCTTGAGCTCCTCCGGGCAGACGACGACCACTCCCGGGAACTGGAGCCGGCGCAGCTGCCGGTCGAGCTCACCGGCGACCGTCTTCAGGTGGTTCTTCGCGAGCTCGTCGATGTGGCGCTGATACCGCGCCTGCGACCACCCGCCCTGGTCGTGCTGGCCCGGCTGCTCCTCCGAGAGGTCGGCGATCTTCTCGAGCTTCCCGGCGCGCAGCCGGTAGAGGAGGCCTAGCTCGCGGCCGACGTGCGCAACGACAGCGCCCTCGCCGCGGCCGACGAGCGGGACGAGCGGGGCGAGGTAGAGGTCGCGCCCGACCTTGATCTCGTCGGGCACGGGCTCGCTGAGCGGCAGGGCCTCCCAGACGTTGTCGAGCCCGGCGCAAAACACCGCGACGCCGTGGGCACCATCCCGGTCGAACTCCTCGCTGAAGAAGTGCTTGATCCGCTCGAAGTCCTCGCGCAGCCCGACCCGCTGCTCGTGCGTCTGGTCACCTCGGTTGGCGCCGTTCGACTTCGCGCCCTGGTCGACGAGGGAGTTGATGCGCGTCGCTGCATCGCCGGCCGTGGGCGAGTCGCTCGGATGAAGGTCGAGATAGAGGCTGATCGCATAGCCCTTCGCCGCGCGGAATCCGGCGAGCTGCCGCAGCGTGTCCCAGGTCACGGAGCTGGCCACGAGCAGCGATTCTAGGGGTTATGAGAGCGTGGACAATCGGGCACGGAACCAGGCCTACCGAGGCGCTCATAGAGATGCTCGAACGGGCCGGAGTCCAAACACTCGTGGACGTCCGCCGTTACCCCGGATCGCGACGCAACCCGCAGTACAACCGCGGCGCGCTCGAGCATGCGCTGGCCGAGCGCGGGATCGTCTACCGCCACGCCGAAGCGCTCGGTGGACGCCTCAGCGGCGAGCCCGGAGAGGAGCGCTTCGCCTGCATTCGCGAGCCGGCGTTCCGCAGCTACGCCGCCCGGATGGGCACGCACGAATGGCAGGAGGCGCTCGCCTCGGTCCTCGCGGAGCCTGCGCCCTGCCTCATGTGCGCCGAGACGCCGTGGACGAAGTGTCATCGGCGCTTCATTGCCGACCTGCTCGTCGCGCGAGGCCACGAGGCGCTGCACCTGTCACCCGACGGCGTCGAGCCTCATCGCCTCGCCGAGGAGGTCGAGGTGCGGGACGGCAGGCTCTATCTCTGCGGCGAGCTCGTCGGCTAGGACACTCTCGTGAACGTGAGCGTCCAGCGGACGTGCTCCCTGACCTTGCCGTCGTACTCGCCCTCGATCGTTGTCTCTACGGTGCGGCTGACCGTCCGAGTCCTTCGTCACGTGCCCGCGGTGCGTCGAGCGCGGACTACGATCCGCGGGCGCGCTGCGGCGTCGCCGCGCCGGCAGCTCCCCAGCCGAGGAACACGATGCTGACCAGGAGGACCAAGACCCCGTGAAGCCGCAGCACTGCGGGCTCCAGATAAGCACAGGCATCGCCCAAAGGGAAGTTTGGAGTCGTCCGCTTCGTTCAATACTGTTGACGAGCCCTGTGCGGGCTCGGCGCATGTCTGGAGGAGAGATTGACTGAGAACGGGGTCCGCGACCTGATCATCATCGGGGGAGGCCCGGCCGGGTACACGGCCGCGCTCTACGCTGCGCGCGCGAATCTCGAGCCCCTCGTGATCGAAGGGTTCCAGTGGGGCGGCCAGCTGATGATCACCAGCGATGTCGAGAACTACCCGGGCTACGCCGAGGGCGTGCTCGGGCCGGAGATGATGAAGGACTTCCGGCGCCAGGCGGAGCGCTTCGGCGCGGAGTTCGTCAGCGACGACGTCACGCGCGTCGACTTCTCGGAGCAGCCGTTCCGCGTCTGGGTCGGCGACGAGGAGTACCGCTCGGAGGCAGTGATCGTCTCGACCGGCGCCAACGCGCGTCAGCTCGGTCTCGAGTCCGAGGTCGCGCTGCAGGGTCGAGGCGTCTCCTACTGCGCGGTCTGCGACGCGGCGTTCTTCCGGGAGCGGAATGTCATCGTCGTCGGTGGCGGCGACTCCGCGATGGAGGAGGCGACCTTCCTCACGAAGTTCGCGACGAAGGTGACCGTCGTGCACCGGCGCGACGAGTTCCGGGCCTCCCAGATCATGGAGGACCGGGCGCGCGCCAACGACAAGATCGAGTTCATCACCAACGCGGTCGTCGACGAGGTGATCGGCGAAGCAGGCGTCACGGCGGTGAAGGTCAGGGACGTCAACACGGGCGAGGTCACGGAGCTGGCCGCGGACGGGCTCTTCGTCGCGATCGGTCACGACCCGAACACCAAGCTCTTCGTGGACTGGCTCGATCTCGACGCCGGCGGCTACATCATTACGAAGCCCGGCTCGACCCAGACGAACATCGAGGGCGTCTTCGCGGTCGGCGATGTGGTCGACCACGTGTACCGCCAGGCAGTCACGGCGGCCGGCATGGGTTGCATGGGCGCGCTCGACGCCGAACGCTGGCTTGCCGCACGCGAAGGGCACCTGGCCACGGCGCTGGCCGCACCCCGCGAGTAGCCCCGCTCAGACCCGGCTCGACGGGCAGAGGTCGTTCACGACGCACGCCTCGCACCTAGGGTTGCGCGCGTCGCAGACTCGGCGGCCGTGCCAGATCAGGAGGTGCGGGAAGAGCCCCCAGAACTCACGCGGGACGAGCTTCTGGAGGTCCCGTTCGATCTTCACCGGGTCCTCCTGCTTGGTCAGCCCGAGGCGCTGGGACAGCCGGCGGACATGCGTGTCCACCACGACGCCTTGCGGCTCGCCGAGCTCGGCGGCGACGACGTTGGCCGTCTTGCGCGCGACCCCGGGAAGCCGCAGCAGATCCTCCATGCGGTGCGGGACCTGCCCGTCGAACTCCTCGATGAGCACGCGCATCGTCCCGCGCAGAGATCTCGTCTTCTGTCGGAAGAAGCCCGTCGCGAAGATGTCGCGCTGGAGCTCCTCTTCCGGGACGGCGAGATAGTCCTCCGGGCGGCGGTACTTCTCGAACAGCCGCTCCGTGACGCGGTTCACGTTCACGTCCGTTGTCTGAGCGGAAAGCATCACCGACACCAAGAGCTCGAGCGGGCTTCGAAACGTCAGCGCGATCGCCGCGTCCGCGTGCTCGGCTCGTAGGCGCTCGATGATCGGGACGATCCGCTCGCGCTTAGGCCCGACGCGCCGGCGCGCCTCGTGGACGTAACTACGCGCCACTCAAGGCTGCAACGGGAATCTGGGCCCGGGCGTTCGGCAGCCGCGGGCCGGCGCAGACGAGATCGAGCGCGGGGCAGCCGTTGCAGACCTCGCCCGGGGTGGGCCGGAAGTCGCCGGCGTTGATTCTGGCGATCGCCTCGGAGAGGTCGGCCTCGAGCGTGGGCAGCTCGGACCGGTCGAATGTCCGCGACACCACGGCGTCCGGCCGCTCGAGGAAGTGGTAGACGACCTCGACCTCCTCCGCCCCGGCGCGGAAGCAGGCAAGCGCGTAGACGAGGCGCTGGAGCGAGTAGCTGCCGTCGATGATCTCCTCCGGGCTCGCGTCCTCGAGCGCGTTCGTCTTGTAGTCCAGGACCAAGGCGCGGTCCCCCTCCCGGTGCAGGACGTCGAGCCGCCCGTGGAGCAGGACGCCGTCGTGCTCGAAGGCGAACGGCCGCTCGACCTGGGCGCCCGGGAGGGCCGCGATCCTGCGGGCCAGCTCCGACTCGCAGTAGGACGAGACGAAGCCGCCGATCCGCTCCAGCTCCTCGTCGGTGACCGCGGGATACCAGGAGCGGACGAGCTCGAGATCCGGCGCAGCCGGCGCCGAGAGGTCGACGAGCTCGAGGAGCCGGTGCGCGGCGTCCCCGATCTCGGTTGCCGCGAGGCCGGTCGAGCCCGGAACGCGTCCGCTCTCGTCGCTCGGCCGCATGCCGACGACCCGCTCGGCGTAGTAGCGGTACGAGCAGCGGTCGAAGAGCGACAGCGCCGTGTAGGAGAGCGACCGGACGGCGTGCAACGGCGCCGACGGGATCTCTGCGAGCGGAGGAAGCACCGGGGCAGGAGGCGGGAGTGCGCCGGCGCCGTTGGCGGCGAAGAGCTCCAGCTGGCCGTCCTCGCCGGCCGGCGGAAGCTCCTCCACCAGGTCCGGCTCGGGCGAGAACCGGTCGAGCCGCAGCAAGAGCCGCGCGTTTTCGCGCTCGAGCTCGACCGGCCCGTCGACCGCCGCATCGAGCTCCTCGCCCGCCTCGAGGCGCGCAAGCGCCCACCCGAGCGGCGTCGAGGCATCCGCGGTGCTGGAGGGATCGACGGCGCCGGAGACGATCAGCCGGTCGATCGCCCGCGTCATCGCGACGTAGTAGAGGCGCAGCCGCTCCGCGCGGTCCTCAACCTCGCGCGCTTTCCGAACCTCGTCGTACCCGAAGACGCCGCGCCGCCGACTCGTGACCGGGTCGGCGACACGGAACCCGAATCGGCCGTCCGACAGCGCGAGCAGCTCGTCCGGCCCCGGCGGCGGCCGGTCGCGTCCGGCGTCCGCGACGATCACCACCTTGAACTCGAGCCCCTTGGCGGCGTGGATCGTCAGCAGGCGGACAGCGTCCGCGCCCTCCTCCTCCGCAACGGCCTCGAGCTCCTTGGCCCCGACGGCCTCCTGGTCGCGCATGAAGCGGAGGAAGCCCTCGACGTCGCGTCCGCGGAGCTCCTCGTAGGCGCGTGCAAGCCGCGCCAGCTTGCGGAGGTTCGCGTACCGACGGCGGCCGTCCCAGTGCGCGAGCACCGCGAGGTCGTAGTCGTGCTCGACGAGGATCTGCTCGCAGAGCCGCTCGAGCGAGAGCCTGGAGGAAGCGGCCGCGAGGCGCTCGTACCGCTGCTTGAACGCACGGAGCAGCCGCTCGTCGTCCGCGCCCAGCTCCTCGGGCCAGGAACGCTCGAGCCCCGTGAAGATCGGGCGCCGCCCTGCGGCCCGACGGAGCAGGAAGAGCGTGTCGTTGGAGACGCCGACGAACGGCGAGGCGAGGACGGAGACGAGTGCCTGGTCGTCGTACCGGTTCTGAAGGAGCCGCAGGTAGTTCAGGAGGTCGACGACCTGCTGCTGGCCGAAGTAGCCACGGCCGGTCGCGCGGTAGGTCGGGATCCCGAGCGCGCGGAGCTCCTGCTCGTACCACTCGGCGTCCGTGCCGGCCGCGAAGAGCAGCACGATCTCGCCGGCGGTGGCTGCGCCGCTCTCGATCAGCTCGCGCACCCGGCCCGCGACGTGCCGCGCCTCCGCTCGGCGCCAGTGCGTGCCGGTGCCGGAGTACGTCGACTTGTCGGTAACGAGCAGTTCGACCGGATGGCCGAAGACCGGGTCCGGGAACTCGCCTGAGGCGGTCAGGCTCTGGAAGCCCTCGCCGAAGTCGCCGCGGAACAGGTAGTTCACGGCCTCGAGCACTTCGGCTCGGGAGCGGTAGTTCTGCACGAGGGGCAGGCCGCCGCCGGCCGACTCGCGTCGCTCGCGGAAGACGGCGACGTCGGCGTGGCGGAAGCCGTAGATGGACTGGAACTCGTCCCCGACGAAGAAGACGTCGCGCTCGCCCGGCGCGTCAGCGAGCAAATCAATCAGGTCGCATTGGAGGCGATTGGTGTCCTGGAACTCGTCGACCATGATCGCCTTGAAGCGCAGGGCCTCCCGCTCGCGGATCTCGGGGTTGTCGCGGAGAAGCGCCCGTGCAGCGAGCTGGAGATCCTCGAAGTCGAGCGCCGACTCGCGGCGCTTTGCCACCGCGTAGGCCTCCGCGAAGCCGTTCAGGAGCTGCTGGAGGAGATCCCGGTCGCGCATCGCCAGCTCGTCGAGGGCCGCCTGCTCGACGGCCACGCGCGCCTCCTCGAAGCTGGCCGACCGCTCGCCGCGCGCGCGATGAGCCGACAGGTCGAGCAGGTCGTCGGCCCGCGGCTTGCCAGACACCGCATTGAGGAGCGCCGCGGCGCTTCCGCGCTGGAGCTCCGTCGCCGAGTCGTCCTCCACCAGGCAGCGGGCGGCGTCGCGCAACTCCTCGAGCCGCTCGCCGATCGGCGGGCCTTCGCCGAGCTCGAGGACGAGCTCGCGGCCGGCAGACCGAAGGGTCTCGTAGATCCCCGTAATCATCCGACGCAGGCCGCGCGCGCTATAGGTGGTCAGCAGTCGCGCGCGCTCGTCGTCCTCCGGGCTGCAGAACGCAGCGAGCACCTCGTCGAAGGCCTCGCTGGAGAGGACGGAGGCCTGCGGGTCGTCCAACTCGCGGAACCGTGGGTCGAGACCTGCTTCGAACGGAGACGCCTTCAACAGCCGGTTGCAGAAGCCGTGGATCGTCGAGATGTAGGCGCCGTCGAGGCTGCGGGCCAGGTCGGCGCGGCCGCGGCGCCGGAGCTCGGCGCGAATGCGCGCCCGCAGTTCGCCTGCCGCTCGCTTCGTGTAGGTGATCACGAGGATCGACTCGACGTCGAGGCCTCGGTCGCACACGGCCTCGACGAAGCGCTCGACGAGCACGGCGGTCTTGCCGGTCCCGCGCCGGCGGAGACAAAGACGCGGCCGCGTGCGTCGATCGCCGCACGCTGCTCTTTGTTCGGCGTCCAGTTCATGCGCGCCTCACCCGGCACATCGTCCAGAGGTCGCACCAGGCCGGGCACTCGCCGCCCTTGGGATCGTGGACGACGTCGCCTTCCCTGATCCGGCCGGCGAAACGCCATGCGGTCTCTTTTGCGCCCTCGACCTGCTTCCAGAACGCCTCTTCTTCGAGGTAGTCCGCCTTCGCGAACCCGGGGAGCGCGTCGTCCTTGGCCTCGGCGCGAAGCAGCCCGCGCGGCCCGCGCTCTCCCGATAGCGGCCGGTAGACGCCGCCGAGCGGCTCGATCCCCACCAGGTCGCGGAGCACGAGCATGTAGAGCGGGATCTGGAGCCGCAGCTCCTTGTCGATGTCGCGCGCGGACGGCGCGCTCTTGCCCGACTTGTAGTCCTGGACGATCCCGCGGGCGCTGAACGGGTCGACGTCGATCCTGTCGATCTTCCCGGAGAGGACGATGCCGTCGCCGAGCTCGAGGCCGCGCTGGAGCTCCGGCACCGAGCGCTCCGACCCGAAGGCGACCTCGAACTTGCTGGGTTGAAGCGGCAGCTCCGTCTCGGCCTCGGCGCGCACCAGTCGCTCGAGATCGCGGGCGAGCGTCTGCTGGAGCTCGCGGCGCTGGAGCTCGGTCATCTCGACGCGAACGCCGGCCAGCGCCTGCTCGAGGCAGCTGCGCATGAAGCGGACGGCGTCCTCGACCCGCTCGAGCACGACGTGGTCGGTGCCGAGCTCCTTCGGCAGGCCCTTGAAGAAGCGGAAGAGCGCCGAGTGCGCGACCGAGCCGCGTAAGCGCGCGTCGACTTCCTGGTCGATCGTCTTCGGGTCGATCACTCGGTCGAAGAACCACGCGCTCGAGCAATCGGCGAAGCGCTCCAGCTCCGTGACGTTGAACACCGACCGCGCGCGCAGCTCTCCGAGGACGAGCGGATGTGTGAGGCGCGTGTGGCGGGTGAACGCCCGCCGGGCGCGCTCCAGGCGTCTCGACCAGCCGTTCGCACTCGCGAGGCCCTCTGCGTCGTCGCGGCGTGCATCGTCCGCCCAGAGACCGGCGACCGCTCGGAGCCGCTCGCGCTCGCTCGGCGCCCCCTCGAGGCTCCAGGTCAGGGCCGACAGCGGCCGCCGCGTCGTCCAGCGGTTGACGTCCTCCGCCGGGAACAGGGCGACGACCTCCTCCCAGAACGGGCTCGCCTCCCTCGGGCTGCCCTCGTCCGAGGCAGCCTCGCGGACCAGATAGAGGCGCTCCGTGGGGCGCGTGCAGGCCGTGTAGAAGAGATATCGGTCGCGCGCAACCGCGTCGTCCCGTCGCAACCTGCCGCCGATCCGGCGCCGCTCGTCGTCGCCGAGGAACGGCGTCGCCGGCGCGCGGCGCGGGAGGCTTCCTTCCTCGAGGCCGATCACGAACACGTGCTCGAAGCGCCGCGTGCGGGCCCGGGTCAGGTCGAG
>CAVRRE010000016.1:0-166739 GCA_963723535.1 uncultured Acidobacteriota bacterium | reverse complement strand
AAAGAAAATCCAGCAGGTCTTCGCCGAGAAGATCTTTCTACTGCTCACGCTCACACACACGGTCTGGCCCACCAGCTCCGCCATTCCCGCGCCGTCCGCGCACGGGAGCACCATGCAGACCCCCGACCACAGGCAGGCCGACGCCACGAATCGCAACCCGAGTTCGGCATTTACGGCCGGGGCGCTCATCTCGACCCTGGCCGATCTGCGCACGTGGGTCGTGTCGTTCACGACGGGCTCCCTGATATCACCCGCGATGCAGAAGGAGCGATTGACGTGGGTGACGATGCCGCCGATGACCCCGGAACATGCCTACGGCATCGGTATCGGCATCAATCACGGCTGGCTCGGCCACACGGGGGAGCTGCCGGGCTACAACTGCACCGCGCACTACCTGCCTGCGAAGAAGGCGGTGATCGTCGTGATGGTGAACTCCGACATTCCGGTTGGCAAAGCGAATCCAGCGCCGACGATCTTCAGGGCATTGGCGGCGGTGGTGACGCCGGAGAATGTGCCGGAGTAGAGCAGGTTCCAGCGGGCGACAAACCTCAGTCCCCGAAACAGGTGGGCACCGCCCAACATACGCATGCAGCGGCCTCGCTCATCGCCTTCGGCTTTCGCTCGCCGCTGACTCGCCGGCCGTCAGGCGGCTCCACGTCGCAGGGCAGCACCTGGATCAGCAGAGGCCGATCCGCAGAATTTCAAGACCAGAGGCTCGAGGCTCTCATTCAATCTAGGGAGAGGCCGATGAAGAGGCGTGTCACCATTCTCGCCTGCATGACGCTCTTGCTTGGGATAGCGTTATCGGCCCGAGTCCAGATGGAGATACCGAAGCCCGCGCCCGAGCTAAAGAAACTCGACTACTTCGCCGGCACATGGACCACGGAAGGCGAAATCAAGCCGGGGCCCATGGGCCCGGGCGGCAAATTCACAGGAACAAACCACGTCCAGTGGATGGACGGTGGATTCTTCCTGGTGACACACTCCGAGTTCACCGGCGCCATGGGCAAAGGTGCGGAAACGGCCTACATGGGCTACGACAGCGACGACAAGATGTACACCTACGACTCGTTCAACACCCTGGGCGAAGCCGACCACGCCAAAGGCAATGTGGACGGCGACACTTGGACCTGGCAGAGCGAGACAAGGATGGGCGCACAGACCATGAGAGGACGACTCACCATTAAGGTGCTTTCGGCCACGGCCTACAACTTCAAGTTCGAAATGTCGCCCGACGGCACACCTGGACCACCGTATTGGAAGGCAAAGCCACGAAGAAATAGATGGCCGCCGAATCTCCAGGACGGGGCGCTCGTCCGTGATGTCTCGGACTAACCTGCGCGTGCAGCGGACTCGCGCCCTCGCTTCGCTCCGTCGCTCGCCGCTGACCCGCCGCCGCTCGGCAGCGGAAAGTCGCGGAAGTGGGTCGGCGGTCTCGTGCTTGTCGCGATTGCGGCTGCGGGATGTACCTCCGCGACCCCAGCGGCCTCCCCGACACCAGAGGTGGCGCGGCCGAAGTCGAGCTTTGGCCAGAGCTTGAGCCTCGCAATGGCATTGGGAAGCGCCTTGACGGTCGGCGACACGTGGTGACAGCAAAGTTCACTCTCACGAACAACGGGTCGGCGGTATTCGAGGGGTGCTTTGGGCCGTCGTGGGGCGTCAGCGTGATTGTGGGCGGGCACGATGCGGGCCACCTCGTTCGCGTTGAGCATCCGAGTTGCGATGAAAGGTTCACGCTCTTGCCAGGCCAGGAGATTGTTTGGTCAAAGAGGGTTCCGCTCAATAATCTGCGCGCCGGCATGGCGAAAGTCACTGGATGGGTGAAGGTCGTCGATCCCGCTGCGTGCGATCAGCGCTACGGTTGCCACGAGGCGTCAGTCGCGTCTCAGCTGATGACGATAGCGATCGGAGAGAGGTAGATGGCGCCGCTGCCTGACTCGCGGGTGCAGCCGGACTCGCCCCTACGCTTCGCTCGGGGCTGGCCGCTGACCCGCCACCCGTTAGGCGGCTGAGGAGACACAGGACGTACTGGGACCATGGCGGACGTTCTGGAAGAGCTTCGGAGGCTCGGCGGATCCAGCCTGGGAAGACCCGCGAAGGCACGGCAGGCCGCTGACCTCATTCGCGCTGCGCGTTCGTATCACTGGGTGGGACTCTATGATGTGACGCCGACCGAGATCACCGCCATCGCGTGGACGGGCAGCGATGCGCCTGCGTTCCCGACTTTCCCGCGGACACAGGGGCTCAATGGAGCGGCTGTGGCGGCACGCGCGCCGGTCATCGTCCAGGACGTCACTCGAGATGAGCGGTATCTGACGACCTTCGGTGCGACGCGGGCCGAAGCCATTTTCCCGGTAGCGGCACCGGAGGGCGGACAATTGTTGGGACTATCGACGTCGAGAGCGACCGTATCGATGCCTTCACGGCGGAGGACGAAGCCTTTCTGCGGGGCTGCGCGCTGGCGTTAGCAGGACTATGGGCCTGACCGCCTTCCCAACGCAGTGGCGGCAGGCGCCCAGCCCGCGGGTGCAGCGGACTCGCTCCCTCGCTCCGCTCGGTCGCTCGCCGCTGGCCCGCCACCCGTTAGGCGGCGCAAAATCGGCTGTCCCGTGAGTACCACGCTCTTTTTGCTTTTCCAGAAACCAGGTCCATCCTGGGTGCCGGGGCGAAGCACTCGTGAGCAGCCTCTGTGGGACGAGCATGCGGTGTTCATCGACCGGCTGTTTGACCAGGGGCGGATCGTGTTGGGTGGGCCCTACGCGGACTTTAGCCGGGCTCTGCTGGTTGTTCAGGCTCAGGATGTGGAAGAGGTAAGAAATCTCTTCCGGGATGATCCGTGGGCCAAGAATGGCATTCTCTTGCCGAGCGAGATTGTTGAGTGGACAATCTTTCTCGACTCGCGGCGGAAAACAGAATGAGCGGCCGTCAATCGGCCGCCTAACCCGCGGGTGCAGCGGACGCGCCCCTGCGCTTCGCTACGGGGCTCGCCGCTGACTCGCCGCCCGTTAGGCGCCCGATCAGAATGGCAGGAGGAGCCTGATGTCTTACTTAATGCGGACGATCCAGAACCCCAGGCACCGCAAAGTCCTTTTCGATCGCTTGGCGCGCCTCGATCCAGCAGGGCCACCGCTCTTCGGGCGCCTGACAGCACCCAAAATGCTCGCCCATCTGTGCGATCAAATGCGCATGCCGTACAACGACAATCCGAGTCCGCCCATCCCCGGTGTGCAGCACTACCCGGTCATGCAGCAACTCGTTCTCTACCTCATCCCATGGCCGAAGGCCCAGATCCAAGGCCCGCCCGAGGCGTTCCGCACGCCACCGGCGGTCTGGTCGGAGGATGTGGCCACCCTGAAGGCATTGGTCGATCAGTTCGTGAACGCGAGCCCGGACCGACCCTGGGCGGATCATCCAAATTTCGGGCCCATGAACCATCGAGTCTGGGGATACTTCTCGTACCGCCACTTCGACCACCATTTCAGCCAGTTCCGTGCTTGAGGTCGCCGCCGCCTAAGGTGCACGTGCAGCGGACTCGCCGCCCTTCGGCCAGCCGTGGGCGTATCTTCGCTACGGAGCTCGCGCGCCGACCCGCCGCCCGTCAGGCGGTCCGAAGTGACGATACGGTCGCCGCGCCGCTCGGTGTGAGGTTCAGGAACGCGTCAGCGCGGAGGCGTCGAAGGCTTGGCCTCTTCCAGTCGCCAGCCGCCGCGGATGTTTGGGGCGTTGCAATAGTTGGCCTCGCATGCGTTGCCGTTCAGACAGCTCAGGACGGCCTCGCATGCCTGCTTCGGCGTCGTGCCCGCCTTCATCGGGACCGTCTGCCTGCACCACCCGGAGTACCCCGGGTTGCTGAAGGCGCAATCGGCCTTGGGTGCGTCGCCCTGCGGCGGCGGCGATCCGACGGCTCGCGTCGTCGAGAACAGAAGCAGCGCCACCAGGGCGAGCGGCCAGGCTGTGATCCGTAGTTTGTTCTTCAAGCATTCCTCCGTCTTCCGCGGCGCCCGGGCTTCGCGTGTCGAGACTGGCCTGATCTTCTCACGCAGTGGGCCGGCCAGAACGGGCTGTTGTAGCGGGTGCCGCCTCACCCGCGGGTGCAGCGGACTCGCGCCTACGCTTCTCTACGGCGCCCGGCGCTACATAATTCACCCGGTGGAGACCCTCGCAGACAACTTCGTTCTGATGATCAATGAGACATCGTCGGTCCCCTCGCCGAGGATTCTTCAGGAGATGCGGACTTTGCTGACGAGGTAGAGCATGGTGCGGAGACGGATCATGAGTGCCGTGCTCGCGGGTAGCTTCGTGACGAGCCTGGCAGTCGGTCAGGAGCCACCCGCTCCGTGGCGGAGCGATCCTCTGTTTCAAGACCTGGCGGCGGCGCTCGACCAAACTCTCGCTGTCGACACGCATACACACCTGCTTGAACCGAATGCGTTCAATCCGACGCTGGCCAATGTAGGGCCCTTGCTGAACCGCAGCACAAATCCATGGCTTCCGGCCGCAATCCAGGAGCGCTTCGGCGTTACGGTGCAGTCCGACGACTGGGGATCGGGCATCGAGGCGATCGTGGCCGCGCGTGCGGCGATGGTGAAACGGCTGGGCGAGCACGGCTACTGGATGAACCACCTCGACTACACACGCACGGAGATCGCGCTCGTCAATGGCAACAACCGGGAAGGGATTGATGGCAAGCGCTTGCGCTGGGTGCCCCACGCCACGACGCTCCTCTTTCCGCTACCGGCGGACGGCTTGATGCTTCGCAGCCCGTCGCATCAGTCTGCCATTGCCGAGGCACAGAAGGATCTCCAACGGTTCCTGACGGAGACCGGCGTCAACGCGATGCCGGCCGATCTGGCGAGCTACGTCCGCTTCGTCGACAACACCCTGCGGTATTGGCAGAAGCAAGGCGCGGTTGCGGTGAAGTTCTGGGACGCGTACCTGCGCACGCTGAGAATCGCCGACGTGCCGGAGACTCAGGCGGCGGCTCTCTACGCGAAGGGCCGCACGGCGCCGCTCACTCGCGACGAGTACCTGGCGCTTCAGGACTTCCTGTGGCGCCACATCCTCCTCGAGGCCGGCGAGATCAAGCTGCCGGTTCACATCCACTCCTCGCTGGGCGTGCCGCCGTTTCTCCGGTCGCTCGAATCCGACGTTCGCAATCTGGAGGACGTGCTGGCCGATCCCAGATTCTTCGCGACGCCTGTGGTGCTCATCCACGGCGGTGGACCATGGCACGAGATCGCGGCCTATCTGGCGCTCAAGCCCAACGTCTGGGTGGACATCTCTTCGATCGGATTTCTGTACCCGGTGCCCGATTTTGCGGAAGTCCTACGCAGGTACCTCCTCTTCGCTCCTCAGAAGGTCCTCTATGGCACCGACGCCGCCAGCTATCCCAGCGTGCCCGGTGGCGCTGATGTGCAGCACCTGGTGCTGTCACGCGCCACTCGTGACGCGCTGTATCTTGCGTTGGCCGGGTTGATTCGGGACGGTGTGATCGACCGGGAACGTGCCGTTGCGATGGGAAAGGGCGTCCTGCGCGAGAACGCGCGGCGACTCTATGGATGGAAGTAGGGGATGGGTAGTAATGGCTGACTCTACGGCGACCGCTATCGCTCTTCTGCAGCTCCTCGTCTCGGCTCTCGGCTTCGTCGTCGTGGTCTGGTCACTGCGTGTCCTCGTGCGGTCGATCGATGCTCAGTCGAGCGCCGGCGTCGCAGCGCGACAGCTGGAATTCGACAAGGTCATTCTCGATAATCCCGGGCTTTACAAATACTTCTACCAGGGCCAGGACCTCGCCCCTGATGATCCGGAATACGCGCGCGTCATGGCCGCGGCTCAGCTGCTCGCGAACTACTTCGACGGTTACTTCCAGCAACAGGGGAGGTATCGACAGATGTGGCCGGACAGGCTGTGGAAGGACTACATTCGAGATCACGTCGCCAAGAGTCCCGTCCTGCGGCGGTACGTGGCCGAGAACTCGAGTATGGTTCTCCCCAGAATTCGTCGAGCTGTCCCGCAATACCGCAGTACGGCAACATAGCCGCGTGATGGCGGAGTGGGGCGCCTCTCAGTGTTCAGATCAGCCGCAGAGAGTTGAACATGTGACCGCGTTGGAGAGCTGAACATGCTCCAAAACAGTAGCGTCGCGGCCAGGATCCCCGCACAAGACCTGGCGCGAGCGAGATCGTTCTACTCAAACAGACTCGGCCTTGATCCCATCGAGGAGCGGCCAGGAGGTCTGCGCTACCGCTGCGGCAGTGGCTACTTCAGCCTGTTCCAGTCGTCTGGCTCGCCCTCCGGCTCTCACACGCAAATGGGATGGGAGGTCAATGACATCGAGGCGACGGTCACGGAGCTGCGCCGTCGCGGGGTGGTGTTCGAGGAGTACGACCTTCCGGGCCTCAAGACCAGCAACGGCATCGCAGAGATCACGGGAAACTACCCGTCGTCCGGTGGTGTGGGCGAGAGGGCCGCCTGGTTCAGGGACAGCGAGGGCAATCTTCTGGGCATCGGTCAGGCAATCAGGTGAAGTACGACGGGCGAGTGAGACTGCTCGGAGGCGCCGTCCTGTGGTTTGGCGCAGCCGTTTGGCTCGCAGCGCGCGGTGTGTTTATCAGCGGGCCGGATGAGCCGCCTCTGGCACTGGCGCTCGCCTTCCTCGCGCCGACTGTGCTGTTCGTAGTGGCCTTGCGTCTGTCGCGGCGCTGGCGAGCGTTGGTCGTTTCCGTTCCGCCTGTTTTCCTGATCGCTTTGAATGGGTGGCGCTTCATCGGTCTGGGATTCGTGATGGCGTATGCGGAAGGATTGCTACCGGGTGGTTCGCCTGGCCGGCCGGCCTCGGCGACATCGCGATGGCGGCCACGGCGCCGTGGATCGCCTCCCGTGTTGCGGCGGACGATCGATTTCGCTTCGGTAAGACCTTTCTTGCCTGGAACTTGTTCGGCATCGCCGATTTCCTGAACGCCGTCTTTCTCGGCACGCTGTACTTGTGGCCCGGCTTTGCCGCCGCGACGAACACGGCTCTCATGCAGCGCCTCCCGTTCGTCTTAATCCCTGCCTTCTTCGTGCCGCTGGTGGCGATGGCGCACTTCACTCTCCTGGCACAGCGGCGTCCCCTGACGGCGGTGACGCATTAGCATGGCTTCCGCTGCGCTCCGACACACTGGACCGGCGACTCGCTCCACTCCGCGTCGCTCGCCGCTGAGCCGCAGCCCGTTGGGCGGCCGCTATCCTCAAATCAACCATCGCACGAGGAAAAGACATGAGAGAACTCATCGTCGCTGAATTCATCACGCTGGACGGCGTGATCCAGGCGCCTGGTGGTGCGGATGAAGACACCGAAGGCGGCTTTGCGCATGGCGGCTGGACGCAGCCGTACTGGCACGATGACATCGGCGCTCACTTCTCAGAGGCGATGTCCCAGGCCGATGCACTCTTGCTGGGCGAAAGACATGGCAAATCCACGGCGGCGCGTTTGAACCGATGGCAGGTGATCCATTCGCCGACGCGATGAACAGCATCCGCAAGTACGTGGTGTCCACATCTTTGAAATCCGCCTCGGCCTGGCGGAACTCCACCCTCATCCGCGAGAATGTCGTTGAAGCCGTACGCGAGCTCAAGCAGCAGCCCGGCAAGAACATCCTCGTCGACGGGAGCAGCGTGTTGACGAAGGTGCTCGCGCAGAGTGATCTGGTTGATGAGTACAGCCTGCACGTCTATCCCCTCGTGCTGGGTAGTGGCAAGCGATTGTATCCGGAAGGAAAACGCCTCGACTTGACGTTGGTGGAGGCGTCTTCCCTTCCGACGGGCGTCGTGTACATGCGCTATCGGCGCACCGTATAGTGACCTGCCAACTCTGATTGGATCTCGAGATCAGCGCGCGAGATGGCGACCTTCTGTGGCGCATCGAAGCAAGCCCGGAGCGGGCGGCCCTGGATGAGGCTCGCTTCCTGACCCGCGCGTGCGGCAGACTCGGATAGCGGATGCTCACAGAAATCGGACATGTGGAGGCGATCTTCCGGTATCCCGTGAAGTCCATGGGCGGCGAACGACTCGACGTCGCCAATCTGGGCTGGCACGGCCTCGATGGCGACAGACGCCTGGCTTTCCGGAAGATCGATGACCGCAGCGGGTTCCCGTGGCTCACGGCCAGCAAGCTTCCCGACCTGATCCTGTTTGCGCCTCTCCGCCGGGAAGATGGTGCTCAGGGCGACCTCCCCACGCATGTTCGCACCCCCGATGGCGAGGAGATGTCTGTCTTCGGAGAGGACCTGGCCACGGAGATCGGACGTCGCCACGGGGCTCCCGTGCAGATGATGCAGTTGAGGCAAGGCATCTTCGATGAGGCGAGCATCTCGGTGATCGCCTTCGATACGGTGCGCGAGATCGGACGACTCGCAGGCCAAATCCCGGACGTGCGACGATTTCGCCCGAATGTCGTGGTTCGTTTACTGCGATCCGTTCCCTTCCAGGAGGACGAGTGGTTGGGCGGTGTGCTCTCATTCGGCGAGGGGGACGATGCCCCGGCCATCACCGTCACAATGCGCGACGAGCGCTGCTCGATGGTGAACCTTGATCCCGACTCAGCAAGTCGGCGCCGGAAGTGCAGAAGGCGGTCGTGCGCGCGAACCAGAACAACGCGGGAATCTACGGCACGGTCACTCGCATCGGTCGACTGGCGGTCGGCCAGACCATACTTCTCCGTGCGGCGGCCGCGAAAAGAGGAACCTGGGTGATCGAATCACAATGGCCAGGAAGCGCCGCCTGGCACACGGGTGCTGCGGACAGCATTGGGTCTTCCCGCGATACTGGCCGCTGCGAGTATGGCCATCGGCTGCACGTCGGTCGCCCAGGTCACGAATCTGGCCGACTCCACGTGTCAGGCTTCGTTCGAGAGAGAAATGGCGGCTGTCCTCAGCGCGGAGGGCGAGACTACGGAGAACGCGACGGCGCTGGCCCACAACGCGATCACGATCCTTACGCCGGGCGATCTCGGTCCGCGGCCCTTCCTCGTGGCCGCGCCGTCCGGAACGGATTACTCCTTCTTCGTGGAAAAGACGAAATCGAGTTGCATCCTCCGGCTCTACGGTCGGGAAAAGGGCTTCGTGAGCTACACGAACAATCTGACCTACATCGAGTCGCGCCCGCTTCCAGGCTGCTCGTGCGTCGAGTGACGCGCCCGTCGTCCCCGCAGCAGAAGCCGCATCAGCTTTGCCAGGTGCTCGCGATGGGTTCCACGCCGGTAATCCCACATCCGCTGCCAGAGGGGAGGACATGATGCGATATCGGACCGGAATGGTCTTCTTGACATACACCACGGCCGCCCTGTTTTCACTCCTGGGTCCAGTGGCGCTCGGCGAAAACGAGCCCCTGCCGCTTCGCTCGCAGTTCTTGATGCAGATGTCGGCGGAGCTGGAAGACTCGCAACAGCTGGGTGAAACGCCCGTCGGAGGGCGGCGGATTGTCTATGTGAAACGGGGCGAGTTCTCCGGCCCCGACCTGAAGGGCCAGGTGCTGCCGGGCGGCGGGGATTGGGTACTGGTGAGGAGGGACGGCGTCAGTCAGTTGGACGTGCGGATCACGTTGCGCACTGACGACGGGGCTCTGATCTTCGTCAGCTATCGCGGCATATCGACCCTGGCGCCGGAAGTGCGCCAACGGATCCTCAAGGGCGAGGTGGTCGATCCGTCGGAATACTATTTTCGGACCGCGCCATTCTTCGAGACCGCCTCCGAGAAGTATGCCTGGCTCAACAAACTGGTGGCGGTGGGCGTCGGCCGTCGTACGCGGACCGGCGTTGTCTATAGCGTCTACGCGATCAAGTGAGCCGAGCGCTCAGCAGGGACACGCGTGATGAATGAGATGCGCCGTGGTCATCATCTGCCGCTGACCCGCCCGTCAGGGGCCTCTGGATGTGGTTGATGACTGTTCCGGCGCTGCTCGTCGGGGCGAGCGCAGCCATCATCCTGTCGCTGGGCGTGATTCACCTGCGGTACACCTTCCGAGGCACCAAGCTGCATCCTCGCGACCCTGACCTCGAAGGCAGGCTCAAGGAAGTCTCGCCCGTGATCACGCGAGAAACAACGATGTGGAAGGCGTGGATCGGCTTCAATGCAAGTCATAGCGCCGGCGCCATCCTCTTCGGACTCGTCTACGGCTACCTGGCCCTGTTCCACGGCGCCTTCCTGTTCGCGTCGCCCTTTCTTCTCGGGCTCGGGCTCGCGTTTCTTGTCGGCTACGTCTTCCTGGGCAAGGTCTATTGGTTCAGCGTTCCGTTTCGTGGCATCGTGTTGTCTACAGCACTGTATGTGGCCGCATTGGTTGTCGCCGTCGCCTGACCCTCGGGTGCGGCGGACTCGTCCTCCGCGCTTCGCGCGATGGTGCTCGCCGCGGACCTGCCGCCCGTTAGGCGTCCCGAAGAGCCACGGTTTCTGCAAGTTGCCTCTGCTCTTGCTTCTCGCTGCCGCGTCGCCAGTGCTGGCCGACGCTCCTTTGAGGCCGCCGGCCAAGTACACCGTGTGCTCGCCAGATCAGGCATTCTGCGCAGTCGCGGATCCGGCGTCAGAGTCGGTGAGCGTGTTCGCCCGAGGTGCGACGAGGCCCGATTGGTCGCTCAAAGCGTGGCATCGTCAAGTCTTCCTCGCAGATGACGGCAACCATCTCGTCATTGGTCCTGCCGGTCTCAACTTGCTTCCTCTCGACGTAAAGCTCGGCGATCACGCTGTTGGTATTCATGAACCGGCAGCGGGTCGTTCGAGTCGTCTCGGTCGGAGAGCTGTTCGCGAGTCTCTCCGCGTTGCGGCGTACGGCCTCGCACTACGCGTGGGGCGAAATTGTCGGGGTGTCGTCGCACGATCAGCTGATCGTGCAGCTTGTCGACGGTCGTCGTCTCGCATTCAACGTTGCCAGTGGGGTGAAGGAGGCTGAGAAGTGAGGAGGTCGTAGGGTGACACTTCGAGCAGTTGCAGCAGGCATTGCGTGCGGCGCGGTGACGGCCCTGATCGCATGGTCGTCGGTCATTCCCGATCCGCTGGCATTTCACTCGGTCGCACTCGCCGTCATCGGTGCGATCTACCTGGGCTTCGCTTTGTCGGATGGAAGACTCCCGATCGTGATCCTCGAGCTGTCCGTCGGCACGGCCTTCGTCGTTCTGGCGCTCCTGGGTCTCTGGCAGGCTCCGGTGTTTGTCGCCGTCGGCCTGATTCTGCATGGGTTCTGGGATCTCGCGCATCGGCCCCGCGGAATAACGACGAAGCTTCCCGCCTGGTATCCCCCGTTCTGCGCGGCGTACGACTTTGTCTTTGCGGGCGCATTTCTGCTGCTGGCCCGTCAGGTGGCGGTCCGCGCGGCCTGACCCGCGGGTCGTGAAGCCGCGTGACGCAGCGCCAGAGCTGTGAGCAAGACCGCACTCGTGGCATTCGCGATTTGCCTTGCGGCGGCAGCGCTCGAAGGAGTGCTCGCGGGTCGAGGCGTGAAGCGTCGGCTCGCGCAGTTGCGACAGCCGCGCTACTCGCCGCCTTTCGCGCTGTCGCTCGTCATCGGCGTTGCTATTACCTGGTTTGTTCCGTCATTCTCGCCCGGCTGATCGACTCTCGAGCCTTCGCCTCTCCGGGGAGCGGCCCTGGCACTCGTCGTGGTGCTCCTGATCGGAAACGCAATCTGGAACCTGGCCTTCTTCCGGCTCAGGAGCGTCGAGGCGAGCGCCATCGTCCTGATGGCCTACGTTGCCGTCGCCCTGATACTGGCGATTCTCCTCAGTCGCGTGGATCCGTTCAGTGGTTGGGTGTTTCTTCCTTACCTGATGTACCTGGCCTACGCGGTATGGTGGTCGCTGTCGCTTCGAAAGCTCAACAAGGGGGGTCCGCGGTGAGGTTGCCTGACCTGCTGACGCGCCGCTCTCCGACGGCTCCGGTAGGCTATACTGCCGCCCTTGGCCGGCCTCCTGCTTCGGGCACCGATCCGCCGCCGGAGCCGACCCGCGGTGGAATCTGCCGAAGTGGTCGCTGGAAGATCGTGGAATCCGCAGAGAAGCAAAAGCAGCTCGTGATTTCCAATCGTCTGAATCCCTACTACCTTCAAGGCGACTTCAACGGGGACGGCAAGCTCGATCTGGCCGTCCTTGCGACGAGCTCGAAAGATGGAAAGGCCGGAATCCTGATTGTCCTTCGCGATCGACCCGGGACGACGATTCTCGGCGCAGGCTCGGCTTTCGGCAGGCATGGGGACGATTTCTCGTGGATGGATGTCTGGTCTGTCTACCCGCAAGGAACCGTGGAGCCGGGCGTGGGCGAGGGCGCGCCCCCGCGGCTCCGCGGCGATGCGTCTCCTGGTCGAAAAGAGCGAGGCCGCCAGCGCGATGATCTACTGAGATGGCAAGATCTTTCGTTGGTATCGACATTGCGACTGCGTGAGCGGTACGAGGTAAGAACATGACCGACTGGAAACCCTACGATCCGACGTGGCTCGTGGAGCTCGCAAAGGAGCAGCTGCCCGAGGAGACGTGGCTGCCGGCGGCCCTGGCCGCCTGTACGACGGCCAGCCAGGAGAATACGGCGTACATCCACTTCGCCGACCCGGCCAATCCCGATGGTGAACCGCGATCCGAATGGCAGGTTCAGACGAACTTCGAGCTTCAGCACCCGACCGAGGGCGATCTCGTGCTCGATATCCTGGAAGGCAATCGGGTGGGCGGCGTGGAGTTTCTGGCCAGGCTATCGGAGTGACGCCGAAGATCCGCCACCCGTCAGGCGGCGGTGCAAATCGGATCCGAGGAGAACGCCATGTCTGATGGCCGCAGCAAAACCGTCCCCGCGCCGGCGCGGCGCGGCGTCCGGTGGACTTCCTTCGTCGGGAGTCCGGCGCAGGGCCGGGTGAGTCGCGGTCTGGAAGAAGAAGGCCATCCAGAGCACCGTGTTCGCGTGGAACACAACAAGCACACGCTGCTCATTCACGTCTCCCACGAGGACGGCCGCGGCTGGACCACGATCGCGATCGATCGCCCGACGCGGGAATGGGCCGTGGCGCAACGGGCTCGACAACTCGATGCGGCAAAGGCGGCCTACGGCCAGCTGTATGTCTGATTTCGGCATCGACGTGATGCCGCCGAGAGCCGGCTCGAAGGAGAAGTCGAATGTTCGTTCCGGGGCCGAGGATGCTGTCGGCTCGGACCGTGGTGCTGGGGATGGCTTGTATCGCGGCTGGCTGCTCCGACGGCCCCGTCACCGCGCCCCAGGATCCGATGGTCGTCGTCCGGCGCGAGGACGCGAAATTCGTTCCCCTGGATCCCGCGAACCCCGAAGAAGCCCAGGTGGCCGTGCTGTGGGGCGATCCGGCCAGAGGGCCCTCCTCCATGCTCATGAGGATGAAGAAGACCGACGGGGGTCTGCACTACCACTCCTCGACTTACGATCTCGTCGTTCTCGAGGGACAGATGAAGCACCTGGGGGAGGGAGAGAAGGCCGCGGAGGCTCCGCCTCTGGGCCCCGGGAGCTACTGGCATCAACCGGGACTTCAACCGCACGATGACTCCTGTCTGACAGACGAGTGCCTGATGTTCATCAAGTGGGAAGGCAAGCGAGACGCCATGCTCGCGAACCCACAGAAATAGCTCGGCCACCGTGAATCGGTCAGGACGCCCGGGGAAGACGCTCGCAGCGGTGGCGCTCGGTACGGTCCTGGTCGCCTGCCACCAGCGCGATCGGGATCCCGTCCTGGTGAAGAATCCGGACTACGTGGTCGTCCGGTCTCTGAAGCAGGAGTACGCCATCTATGGGCGCCGGGCCTGACGACGTCGCCGATTCAGGAGGCATCCGATGCAGTACACGGCCGAACAGAGCGCTGGATTCAAGACCGAGTTTGCGCGGCGGCGGAAGCGGCAGCTCCTGGGCACCATCCCGTTGTTCGTGGCCGTCATCGCCGTCGCCCTGGCCAGCGGAAACAAATCCGAGGAGATCCTCGGCCTGCCGGTCGCGGTGTGGGGCACGGCTGTGGCCCTGATATTCATCGGCACCTTCGCGTTCGCCCTTCAGAACTGGCGCTGCCCCGCGTGCAACAAGTATCTGGGCAAGAACTGGGGTCCCCGTTATTGTCCTGGCTGTGGCGTGGAGCTGTCGTGAGGATGGCTGACGCGCGCGTGCAGTGAGCGGAGCAGCGCTATTGTTGGCTCTCCTGTACGTGCGGGGGACCGATGATGGATAGAGGCCGGTCTCGAAGTGAAACAGGCGGGGAAAGCACGACGAGAACGGGCGATGCGTCAGATGAGCGCGTTCTCCAGCCGTCGGAGACTCCGGGGGTTGCGGTGACGCCCAACAAGCGGACGATCGAAAAATACCTGGACGGGTTCCGGCGCTCCGACCACGAGCAGATCCTGTCCTGCCTCACGGAGGACGTCGAGTGGGTGATTCCGGGCGCCTTCCACGGAGTGGGAAAGCGGGCATTTGACGCCGAGATCGAGAATCCGGCATTTGTGGGAAGCCCGGCGATCGAGACGACTCGCATGGTCGAAGAAGGCGACGTGGTCGTCGCCGAGGGCACCGTTCGCGCCGTCCGAGCCGACGGCGGCCGGCTCCACGCGGTGTTCTGCGATGTCTTCCTGATGCGCGGCACCTTGATTCGGCACCTGACCTCGTACCTCATGGAGCTCAAGTGAGCAGCCGCAGTCGTTCGACAGATTTCTCAGAGTCCGGCTGCAAGCGGGAGGCATCAGTGAACACAGAGAGGAGCTGACAAAAGATGGCCAGGTTCCAGATCGAGGTCCCGCACGAGCCAAGCCGGGTGGACTGCGCGCGGGCCGTCGAGGCCCTTCTCCGGACCGGATCCCACTTCTTCACGAACGCGGATTGGGGATGCAAGGACGGGGAGCACAAAGGGTGGATCGTCGTGGAAGTCGACAGCAAGGATGAGGCCCGCGGCATCGTGCCGCCGGCTTTCCGGTCGCGGGCAAAGGTCGTTCAGCTCAACAGCTTCTCGCTCGAGGAGATACAGGAGATCCTTCGGCAACACGAGCAAGGGCGAGTGAGGCCGGAGTCCGAAGTCACGCCATGCGCCTCTGGACCGTTCATCCGCGCTATCTGGATCCGGTCGGACTGGTGGCGCTCTGGCGCGAGGCGCTCCTCGCCCGCCAGGTTCTGCTGAACCGCACGCGGGGGTATCGCCATCATCCGCAGCTTCGCCGCTTCCGCGAGCAGAGCAACCCGGTGGCGTGCATCAACTCGTACCTGGCGTTCGTCCATGACGAGGCGACTCGCCGCGGGTACCGCTTCGATCGGTCGAAGGTCGGCCGGGCGAGAGCCTCGGGTGCGCTTCCCGAGACGACGGGACAGCTCGGGTACGAGTGGCGACACCTGATGAAGAAGCTCGATCAGCGGAGCCCGGAAGCTGGCCAAAAGGCTCGTGTCCGTTCGGCGGCCGGAGGCCAATCCGCTCTTTCGAATCGTCCGGGGTGGAGTGCGTTCCTGGGAGAAGAACCATGACGGCGATGCCTGACCTGCAGGTGCGACGAGGTTCGGCCTTCCGACTCGCCGCGTGGGTGTCGGGCGTTGCGGCGAGCGCCCTGCTGCTCGGCGGCTGCCAGGGCTCGCCGCGACAGGACGAGAGCGGGCCCGCGCTCGTCGCCGAGCTCACGGCCCAGGCGGATGCCTGGGATCAGGCGATCGTGAAGAAGGATCGCGCCGCCATCGAGGCCAACATGGCGGAAGACTTCCGCCAGATCGACGGGGCCGGGAACGTGGCGACGAAGGCTTCTTTCGTCGACGAGCTCGTCTCGCCGGACCTGCAGATCGATCCGTACGAGGTGGAAGACTTCGACGTGCGCGTGTACGGAGACGTCGCGCTCTTGAGCGGCCGAACGCGGATGACGGGCAAGTATCAGGGGAAGCCGTTCACGAGCCACTATCGCTACATCGACGTCTACGTCCGGCGCGGCGGAGCGTGGAAGATCGTCAGCGTCCAGATCTCGCGCATTCCGAACGAGGCGCCTCAGTCATGACGCCCACGCGCCACCCCTCGGACGGCCGCGCTCCGCCGACCCGGGCTCCCGGCTTGGCGCGGAGGGGTTCGCCGTGAGCGCGCGGAATCGCCGGCCGTGCACGCTCCCGCCGGCTGGAGCCGCATAGGGACGCCCGGCCATGGATCCCGCCCCGCCTGCTCCCGGCCTCCAGCGGAACTTCATTCTCCAGCAGGGGTTTTCCGAGCCTGCGGCGGCCAGCTGCCCGCTCCAGTACCGCTCACTCCTATTTCAGCCGCGCGTCGTCGGACTGGTCGTTCTCGTGGCGGTCTTTCTGCAGGAGCCGTGGATCTTTCTGGCGCTTGGCGTCGTTCTCTGGTGGAACGCCCTTATTCCTCATCTGAATCCTTTCGACGCTGTCTACAACCGGACGCTGGCGCTCCGTCCGGGAGGCATGGCCGTGGGGCGGGCTCCCGCTCCTCGCCGGTTCGCTCAGGGAATGGCGGGAACGGTCGCGCTGGCCATCGGGATCTCGCTCGCGCGGGGATGGACGGCGGCCGCCGTGGCGCTCCAGGGTCTCCTGATCGCCGCGGTCGCGGCTCTCGCTCTCGGCGGGTTTTGCCTCGGGTCCTTTCTTTTTCACCTGCTGCGAGGCCGCATGGCCTTTGCACGGCGAACGCTTCCGTGGGCCCGAGGAGGCTGACGCGGGCGAGGTGAACAGAAGGCTTCTACTCCCCGCGTCGGGCAGGGAGTAGTTCATGACGGTTCCGGGAGGGACCGAAAAAGGAGCGGCCAGCCTCCTCAAGAGGTTTCCAAGACTTCGGTCCGCCGGGCCGCGGAACATTTTCTCCGCCCCTCGCGTAGTGTGGAGAAACGCGAAGGAGGTGCTCCATGACGCCCTGGCTCAAGATCGCGCTCGTCACGAACCTCATCTACTGGGCGGCCTTCGTCACGCTCGCGGTCCGGCGGCGGCCCGGCGCCAGCGCCGTCGTTCTGGGCGTGATGCACATGCTTCTCGCCGCCACGTTTTCGGTCGCGCCCTTCCGCTCCTTCGTCGATCCGGGCTATCCGGGCTTCCGGCTGGGCATGCTGCACTTCGAACACCGGGCGGCCACGCTGCCCACCGCGCTTCTGCTCGTCTGGGCTCTGAGCTCCGCGCTGATCCTGGCGAGCCGCGGGCGCGGCTGGAAGCTCTGGGTCCCGGCCGTGGGCGACACGCTCTTCGCGGTGAACCAGACTCTCGACCTGTTTCGGTCCGGCAGCGGCAACGCCATCCAGTTCGGCGAGCACCTGACGATCAGCGGCTTACAGGCGATGCTGATCATGGCGGTCCTGTTCGTCGGCGGTCCGGCGTTCAGCGCCTGGTGGTCCGGTCGGCGGGCGCTTCAGGCGACGTCGTGAGCGCCGGCGTCGCCCGGGTCTTTCATTTCGCGGCGGGAGGCGCGGGAAGGGGCGTCCTCGAGTACATGCCGACCGGGTGGCCGGCCGGATCGACGACGACGGCGATGGCTCCGATGCCGTCGGACAGGTTGAACGGAAATCCCTCCGGGATCGTCCCGCCGAGCTCTTTCGCCTTCCTGCAGCTCGCCTGGATGTCGGCCACCTGGACGTAGACGACGCCATTGAACGCGCTGATCGGACCCTCCGCGACCCGGATTGTCCCGATGGGCGTGCCGCCCGCGACGATCTCCGCCGCCTGGTCGGTGCCTGCGACCGGCGTGAACCGCCAGTCGAAGAGTTTGCCGTAGAAGTCTCTGGACCGCGCCAGGTCGGTCGTCGTGAGGTCGAACCAGGCGACGCGGCCCGCTCCGACGTCCGCCGGGGGAGCCTTGCGGGTCGCCGAATGGAGCGGCGTCGGATCGCCGACGAGGGTTAGGATCATGGCCATCGCCAGAGTCGCTGTTCGCATGACGGTTCTCCTTGCTCGCGGTGTCGCGGCTGCGCCGGATGCTAGTGCGCTCGGCGGCGGCGCGACAAGCTCGCCCGGGCGGCCCCGATGAGCCACGCCCCGTGGCCAGGCTTTCGAGTCCTCGCGTTCGTCTTCTTCTGGATTCTCGGCGTGTTCGTCGTGTTCGCGTGGCGCGCCTACTGGACGCTTCCCAGGTGGCGGAAGAGGGCGTGGCCGCGGTCAGTTTCGACGTCATAGGGCGGCTCTCGTCGCCTTCGGTGCTCCGCTGCTCTTCTTCGCGGCCTATGCGCTGTTCCGGCGTCGCTCCGGCGGAATCCGGCGGGATAGGAGGATGGCGATGAGATCCACCAAGACAGCAGGCGCGACGCGCCGGGCTCCTGTATTCTGTTCTGCGGTCATCGCGCCGATCGGTCTCCTGTTCGTCCCCGGCAAGCTGATCGTGCCCGGGAACGCGACCGCGACGGCCGACAACATCCGGGCGTCCGAGGGGCTTCTCCGCGCTCGGCATCGCGAGCGAGCTGGTCCACCAGGTCCTCGCCGTCTTCCTGGTCCTGGCGCTCTATCGCCTGTTCAAGCCGGTCGACGAGTCGCTGGCCAAGCAGGTGGTGATCCTGGGCGCGCTGGTGTCGGTTCCGATCATGTTCGTCAACGTGCTCAACGAGGTCGCCGCGCTGGTCCTCGTGAGCGGCGCCGACTTCCTGTCCGTGTTCGAGAAGCCCCAGCTGGATGCCCTGGCGTACCTGTTCCTCCGCCTGCACGGCGAGGGCATCACCGTGGCCTCCGTCTTCTGGGGACTCTGGCTGTTCCCCTTCGGGCTGCTGGTCATCCGCTCGGGCTTCATCCCTCGCGTGCTTCGGCGTCCTGCTGATGATCGCCGGGGTCGGCTACCTGGCGAGCGCGTTCGCCACCCTGGTCCTGCCGCGATCGCGACGCTTGGTCGCGAAGGTCGCGTTTCCGCTCGAGGTCGCGGAGGTGCCCATCATCTTCTGGCTCCTGATCTGGGGCGCGAGGACGGAGCGCGCGCAGACCTGAGCCATGGCCGGCGACGCCCTCGTGAACTTCTGCGGCGCGCGTCTGAGGGAAACCGGAGATGAGCCCGAAACCAGGTTCGCCGCCCACGTCGGCTGGTCGTCATCACGGCGGTCTTGCTCGCGGGTTACCTCGGGGTTGTCGCCTGGGCATGGGCATCGCCGTCCAACGACCCGCAGCGCGGGATGGCGGAGGGATTTCTCATGCTGGTCACGATCTTTCTGCTGGGACTGGCGGGCCTCCTCTGGCTCGGCGCGGCGCGCGGATCCCGGAAGCTCGTGTGGACGGTCTTCGGGATCTGCGCTCTCCCCTCGCTGAGCCTCGTGGCCCGAGGGGTCTATCTGCTGGTGCGCTGGATCGGCGGGGACAGGTGAATTCGCGGCCCGTAGACCACTAGAGTGACGTTCCGGGGACCTCTGTGACGACGCGAAACGTGACGCCGATGATCCACGTGCCCGACATCCGGGCGGCGGTGGAATGGTACGAGTCGATCGGATTCGCCGTCGTCGACACGGCCGAGGAGGACGGACGGATGGTCTGGGCCGCCGTTTCGTTCGGAGAGGGAAAGGTGATGTTCAACGTCGACGGCCGGCCGAGCGACGCTAGGCGCCGCGAGGTCGATCTCTACGTGGAGACTCCCGGGATCGACTCCCTGTACGAGAACCTCGAGGGCCGCGTGGATGTCGTCGAAGCGCCTCACGACACGTTCTATGGGACGCGCGAGTTCATCATTCGGGACCTGAACCGGTTCTGGATTACGTTCGGCGAGCCGGCGGCGTCCGCCGGCGGACGTGGAGACTGACGATGTTCTGCCCCGTTTGCGGCGACGAGTATCGTCCGGGGTTCACCCGCTGCGCGGACTGCGGCGTCGACCTCACGGACGCTCCGCCGCCGTCGATCGAGGCCGCGGAGCCGGTCGAGCTCGTCACGGTCCTCGAGACCGGAGATCAGAGTCAGATCGCCGTCGCGAAGTCAATGCTCGAATCTGCCGGCATTCCATGCATCGCGAGGAACGAGACTCTGCAGAATCTCTTCGGCTGGGGCTCGATCGGCACGGGCTACAACGTCGCAATGGGACCGATCCGTCTTCAGGTGCTTCGCGAGGACGAGGAGACCGCGAAGGAGCTGCTTTCCAGCCCTCCGCCGGTCGAGGAGGAGGACGGCTGACGTGAAGAAGAAGACCGCCGTAACGATTCTGCTTCTCCTGGCCGCGTCCGCCGGACGCGCGCTCGCGCAGGGCCAGGACCCCCGGCCGGCCGACGAGATCGTCCGCGCGCTCGACAACGAGGAGCGGCTGGCCGCCCTGCGACGGAACGTCCCGGCGCTCGAGCGCCTCTGGTCCGACCAGTTCACGGTCAACGCTCCGAACAACAAGGTCGTGATCGGGAAGCAGGCCGTTCTGGACGAATTCGTGGTCTCCGGCGTGGTCAATTTCACGACGTTCGATCGGCGCGTCGAGTTCATCCGAGTCGACGGCGACTACGCCTTCGTCATGGGCGCGGAGACGGTTCAGCCGGCGGCCGGGCCTTCCGCGGGACAGATCGTGCGGCGGCGTTTCACGAACATCTGGAGGAAGGAGGCAGGCAGCTGGCGGCTGTTCGCGCGACACGCGAACGTGATTCCGAAATCCTAATTCGGCGAGGGGGCACACGATGGACGAAGATCTCGCAGGCATGTCACGTGAGCAGCTGGTCGACGAGGTCGCGAAGCTCCGCCGCGGCATTCGCGTGCACCGTGACAGCACGTTGCACGAGCTCTGCTGGCACCACCCCGAGCTCTGGGAGCTCCTGCCCGAGAAGACGGACCCCGTCCCGGTCGTCCCGGCGTGGCCGCAGTTCATGGAGGGATGCGTGAAGTATCGTCGGTCTCTCGACGATCAGGCACCCGCGGCTCCGCGGAGCAGCGAGCCGTACGAAGAGTAGAGCGATGACGGACCAGTTCGACCTCTATGACGGCTATTACGGACGGCTCGATGCCGAGGCCCAGTCGGCGGTGCGCCGCGAAACCTACGACGAAGACGTGGGGCAGTCGAGCTGGATCACGCTGGCGGAGGCCCGCGAGTGGTTCGGCCTGCTCGAGCTCGGTCCGGGCCGCACGGTACTGGAGGTGGCCTGCGGATCCGGCGGAATGACCTGCCGCATGGCCCTCGAAACGGGGGCGACGTGCGTGGGGGTGGACATCAACCCGCACGGGATCGAGGCCGCACAAAAGAGGGCGGTCGAGGCGGACCTGTCTTCGCGGGTCTCCTTCCAGCGTGTCGATGCGGGACGCCCGCTTCCGTTTCCCGACGCGTCGTTCGACGCGATCTTCTGCAACGACTCGATCAACCACATTCCCGGCCGGGCGGACGTGCTCCGCGACTGGCACTGCGTGCTTCGCCCCGGCGGGCGGCTCCTCTATACCGATCCCGTCGTGGTGACTGGGCCGGTGACGAACGAAGAGATCCGCGTCCGCAGCTCCATCGGCTTCTTCCTGTTTCTGCCTCTCGGATACAACGAACGTCTCCTGAAGGACGCCGGCTTCGCCGTGCTCGAGGCGCGGGACGTGAGCGATGCGGCCGCGTCCATCTCACAGAAGTGGCGCGACGCGCGGGCCCGCACGGCGCGAGGCGCTCGTCCGCGCCGAGGGAGACGAAGATTTTGATAACCTGCAGCGTTTTCTCGCCGCCGTCCACACGCTCACGAGTGAGCGGCGTCTGTCGCGCTACATGTTCCTGGCGTCGAAATCCTGAAACCGGGAGCTCCCGATGATCACGCTCCGGATCGAGCATCCCGTCCCGAGCTTCGAAGCCTGGAAGGCGGCGTTCGACAGCGACCCGATGCACCGCAAGGAGTCCGGGGTGCGCCGCTACCGCGTGCTTCGGCCGGTCGACGATCCGAAGTACGTGATGGTCGACCTGGAGTTCGACGGGCTGGCCGAGGCCGAGGCGTTTCGCGCGGCCTTGCGCGTTCTCTGGGGTCGCGTCGAAGGGACGGTCATGCGCAGCCCGAAGGCTACGATTCTCGAGACGATGGATATTCAGGCCTACTGACAGGAGGAGTGGAAGTGGCATTCGACGACAACTCGCAGTCGCAATCGGAGGCGCCGCCTCCGCACGCGCAGATCATTCAGATGGCGACCGGGTACTGGGTGTCCCGCGTCGTTTACGCCGCCGCAAAGCTGGAGCTCGCCGACCGGCTGTCGGAAGGGCCGCGGAGCGCCGCCGAGCTGGCGCCCGCGACGGGGACGCATGCGCCCTCGCTGCACCGGCTGATGCGGTGCCTGGCCGGACTGGGCATTCTCACGGAGCGCGAAGGGGGCCGATTCGCGCTGACTCCGCTCGGCGAGGCCTTGCGGAAGGGGGCGCCCGGCGCGGCGCACTCGACCGTGCTCAGTCTCGCCGGCCCGGCGTTCTGGCGTGGATACGAGGAGGTCATGTACTCGCTCGAGACCGGGAAGACCGGGTTCGAGAAGGCGTTCGGCATGCCGGCCTTCGACTATCTGGCCCAGCATCCAGAGGAAGCCTCGCTCTTCAGCGAAGCCATGGTCGGTTTCCACGGCGCCGAGCCGCCGGCCGTCGCCGCGGCCTACGATTTCTCGGGAGTCGGCACCGTGGTCGACGTGGGCGGCGCCACGGGGAACATGCTGGCGGCGATCCTGGGCCGATACCCGAAGCCCCGCGGCGTGCTCTTCGATTTGCCGCACGTCGTCCGGGATGCACCGAAGCTCTTCGAGGCGCGGGCGTGGCCGATCGCGTCACGATTCAGGCCGGAAGCTTCTTCGAATCCGTGCCGGCCGGCGGCGACGCGTACATCCTCTCGCACGTCATCCACGACTGGAGCGAGGAGCAGTGCCTGACGATCCTGGGACACTGCCGCCGGGCCATGAAGGCGGGCGGCCGGCTGCTCATCGTCGAGATGGTGCTTCCGCCGGGCGACACCCCGCATCCCGGCAAGATGCTGGACATGACCATGCTCGTGCTGCCGGGCGGCCAGGAGCGCACGGAGTCCGAATACGCGGAATTGCTCGGCAAAGCCGGGTTCCGCCTGACGCGGGTCGTCCCGACGGAGTCCGCCGTGAGTGTCGTGGAGGCCGTTCCGGTTTAGGGTTAATGTTGGGCAGAGCGTGACGATCGGACGGCTCGTCGCCTGGTTGATGGTCTGGGGGAGCGGCTGGGCGCTCTTCTTCCTCCATCCGGTGGAACACTCCACCCTGGGCAGCATCCTGCTTCTGGCCGTTTCTCCGGTGGTCATGGTGACCCCGCGCGAATGGAAAAACGCGCCCGTCCGCCGGGGCGGGATCGTCGTCGTGGCGCTGGTCGCGCTCTTTCTTCTCCTGGTTTTCGTCCTTCCGCCGTCGTACTCGTGGCGGTTTCCGGACGACCCGCGGCTGCTCGGCGGCCTGAAGATCGTGGGCGTCTCCATCGCGCTTCTCGGGATCGGCATCACGTCGCGGCGGTTCGTCCGCGATCACGCCGGCGCGGTCTGACGCAAGGCGAGGCACGTTCATGAAGAAGAAGCCGAAGACCATCGACGATTACCTCGCGGGGTTGAGCGACGACAAGCGCGCCGCGCTCAAAAAGCTCCGGAAGGACATCCTCGCCGCGGCGCCCGGGGCGGAGGAGTGCATCAGCTACCAGATGCCCGCCTTCCGCCACGACGGGAAGGTGGTCGTGTGGTTCGGAGCGGCGGCGCATCATTGCTCCTTCTTTCCCGGTTCGACCGCGGTGGAACGCCACGCCCGGGAGCTCCGGGCCTACGACACGAGCAAGGGCACGGTCCGGTTTTCGGCCGAGAAGCCGCTGCCGGCGACCCTGGTGCGAAAGCTCGTGAGGACGGCCATCGCCTCCCGATGAACCTGCAGGACGGCATTCTCGGAGCGTGGGAGACGAGTCACCGCACGACCGTCTTTCTCATCGAGAAGCTGCCGCCCGGCCTCTGGGGCGCGAACGTCCCGGGAGTTCCACGCCGCACCATCCGCACGATCGCCGCGCACATCCACAACAGCCGCCGCAACTGGATCCGCACGCTCGGCGAAGAGCGGGGCATTCCGGTGCCCGACGCGCGTGGATCCCCTCCGTGTCGGCCGAAGGGAGCTCGTGTCGGCGCTCGGGCGAAGCCATCGCAGCATGACCCGATTGCTCCGTCTCGGCTTCGAATCCGGCGGCCGCATCCCGATCTCCGCGCGGTACGTCTGGCGAAACCTCCCGCTGGATGTCGCCCATGTGCTTTCCTACTTCGTCGCGCACGAAGGCCACCACCGCGGCCAGATCGTCCTCGTCGCGCGGCAGCTGGGCGGGCGGCTGCCGGTTTCGATCACCGGCGGCCTCTGGGACTGGAGAAGACGGGTCAAGGAAGCGGGGAAGTGAGCGATGCCGAAATCCAATAGGGGCGGCTGGAAGACATGTTCTCGCGGGCACAAGTACCGCGGCCTGCGCGGCTGTCCGTTTTGATGGAAGGGCCATCGCGCCGCCGGCGGTGTGCGCTCGCGGAAGGTCGCTCAGAGGTCGAGGAGTCGCGGCAGGTCCTGACTCGAACGGAGTGTGTCCATGACAATCTCCGCCATCGTCAAGAGCGCAGCGTCGATGCACGAGGTCGTCGTTCGTACGGACGCGACGGCGCGGTCGCTGGCGATCCCCCCGAAGGCGACGGGGAGAGGCTCGGCCGTCAACGGCGGCGAGCTCCTCATGCTGGCGCTCGCGACGTGCTACTGCAACGACCTGTACCGCGAAGCCGAGCAGCTCGAAATTTCGCTCGATAGCGTCGAAGTCGAGGCGAGCGCCCGGTTCCCTGGTGTCGGTCTCGCCGCCACGGACATCCGCTATCGGGCGAGCATTTCCTCACCCGCGCCTCAGGAGGCCATCGCGGACCTCCTGCGTCGGACGGACGCCGTCGCGGAGGTGCACAACACGATTCGCGCCGGGGTCCCGGTTGCCCTGGTCACGTAAAGAGGAACGATTCTGGAGTGCCGTGGGTGCACCGACTTCGAAGGATGCCTCAGTCGGGTGCGAGGGCCTGGCCATAGATCCTCGGTGAGCGCGCGAGGATGGGACTCGCTTTGCTCGCGACCATCGCGTTGTCGTTCGTCGTGAGTCCTTCGCCGACGCCAGCGGACGTAAGCGCCGCGAAGGCCGAGATCCTGCGGCTCGACGCGGAGTGGTCGAAGGCGGCCGAGAGCCGAGACCTCGAAAAGATCCTGTCGTACTGGTCCGACGACGCCTCGGTCTTTCCGCCGGGGAGCCCGGCGCTCGTCGGCAAGGACGCGATCCGCGCGTACGTGGCACAGAGCTTCCAGATACCGGGCTTCCGCATCTCGTGGAAGACGAACGAAGTCTCCGTGGCGGCGAGCGGCGACCTGGCCTACGGAATCGGCACGAACCGGGTGTCCTTCGACGGGCCGGACGGAAAGCCGGTCACCGTCGAGGGAAAGGCCGTGACGGTCTGGCGGAAGGACGGGGCGGGCGCCTGGAAGTGCGTCGTCGACATCTGGAACGACGTCTCCGCTCCGCCCCCGTGAACGCGACCGCGGCGCTCGGTTTCGCGCCGCACTCCGGCTGGACCGTCCTCGTCGCCGTCGGGTTCGGCGACGCCGCGCGGCCTCGCCTTCTCGCGCGGGAACGGATCGAACTGGCGGAGGCGGAGGATCCGGGATCGAAGCAGCCGTATCACGCCGTCGAAAGGCTTCCGCTCGAAGAAGCAGAAACGCGTCTCGCTTCCTTTCAGGCCAGCGCCGAGCGGCTGGCGCACGCGGCCATCGCGCGCGTCGTCGAGACGCTCGCCGGGGACGGGCGGCGGGTCGTCGGAGCCGGTATTCTCGAGTCCGCCGGCCGCAAGGGGAGCTCGCTCGAGGCCACGCTGGCCGCGCACCCTCTCATTCACACGGCGGACGGCGATCACTTCCGCAACGCGCTCGCGGCCGCCGCGGCACGGTGCGGGCTCAGCGTGACGCGTGTGCGCGCGAAGGACCTCGAGGGCCGGGCGGCCGTCGTCCTCGGCCGGACGCCCGAGACGCTGCGCGAAGCCCTGCAGGAGTGGCGGCGGGAAGCCGGCTCGCCCTGGGGCGCCGACCAGAAAGCCGCGGCTCTCCTTGCGTGGCTGGTCCTGACCGAGGAGTCCTCGGGCGGCCGCTAGGCCGGCCGTGGTGACTCTTCGAAGATGTTCGTCCTCGCGCGCGCTCTGACCTACGCGACGCTCTTCATCGGGCTGGTGCTCGTGTTCCTTCCCGCGCGGCTCCTCGCCTGGTCCGGCGCGCGCGCGTCGGACTTCGGCGGGTCTGAGGGCCGTCGGGCTTCTGGCCGTGGCTCTCGGCGGCGCTGTCGCTCTGTGGTGCGTTCTGGCGTTTGCCGTGCTCGGAAAAGGCACGCCGTTGCCCCTGGATCCTCCTCGGAAGCTGGTCGTGCGCGGCCCGTACCGTTTCGTCCGCAATCCGATGTATCTGGCGGCCGCGACCGCGCTCGCGGGAGCGGCGCTCTACTTCGAGTCCGCCGCGCTGGCGGCGTACACGTTCGGGTTCCTGCTCCTCATGCACGCCTTCGTCGTGTGGTACGAGGAGCCGACGCTGCGGGAGGCGTTCGGCGCGGAATACGATCGCTACTGCGCCGCGGTTCGCCGCTGGCGGCCGAGGCTGCCGGCGCGCCGGCGCGGAGGAACCATGACCTACATGATCGTCGAGCGGTTCCGCGACGGGGATGCCGTTCCGGTCTACCGGCGGTTTCGCGAGCAGGGACGCCTCGCGCCGGACGGCCTTCGCTACGTGGCGAGCTGGGTGACGGCGGACCTGCGCCAGTGCTTCCAGGTCATGGAGTGCGAGGATCCGCGGCTGCTCGAGGAATGGACGTCACACTGGTCCGACCTCGTGGACTTCGAGATCCTGCCGGTGATCTCGTCCGACGAGGCCGCGGAGAAGGTTCTCTCCTAGGCCCGGGCGCGGCTTCTTGCCTGCAGCGCGCGGGTGACCTTCGGGCTCGTGAGCTCGCGCAGCACCTCTTTGCCGAGCGATCGCGGCGCCGGCTCCGCCGACTCCGCGAGCCGCCGGGCGAGCTTCACGGTGGCCGCGTTCAGCGCCGGGCTGCGCCGGCCGATCGAGCGCAGCGCCCAGCTCACGCCCTTCTTGACGAAGTTGCGTCCGTCGCTCGCGGCCTTCTCGGCGAGAGGCAGAAGCTCGAGGAACGCGTCGTCGCCGGTTTTCTTGTCGTGGAGGGCGAGACAGGCCATGAGGACGAAGCCGGCCCGCTTCTGGAACTCCTCGCGTTTGCGCGACCAGGCCTCGGCCTTCGCAAACGCGTGGGGCGTGCGGTCGAAGAGGACGAAGCAAACCGTGTCGACGATGCCCCAGTTGTCGAAGTCGCGGCACCAGCGATCCATCTGCGCCGGCGTGACGAGAGCAGGGTCGTCGACGTAGGCCGCGACGGTGCGGGCCTCGTACCAGCCCGTGTCCCAGAGCGCGAGGGCGAGCGCGCGGTCCTTCCCGAGCCCCCGCGCCACCCTCTGCATGGCGGACATCGGCACGCCCCAGGCCTTCTTCACGACGATGCCGTAGCGCGTCGCCATCTCCTCGTGCGCTTTCTTGCTGCCCTGGCGCTCGAGCGACGCGAGGACGGCGCGGACCTCGGCGGCGAGGGCGACCTTCGTTCTCTCCGAAGCAGCGGCCATTTTCGCGGCACATTAGTTCGGTCGGCGAGGCGCTTGTCAAGAGAGTGTGTCAAGAGAGTAGGCTTGCGCCGTGCAGGCGCGCTGGGAAGAGTTCCGCCGGCTTCATCGGGAAGGCTGCTTCGTGCTCCCCAACCCCTGGGACATCGGCACCGCGCGTGCGCTCGTCCAGCTCGGCTTCCCGGCGCTCGCGACCACCAGCTCGGGCTTCGCCTGGTCGCTCGGACGCGCCGACAACCACGTCCGGCTCGAGGAGGCCCTCGCTCACTTCTACGCGATCGCGTCCGCGGTGGAGGTGCCCGTGAACGCCGACTTCGAGGGCGCCTTCGCCATCGAGCCGGCCCGCGTGGTCGAGCACGTGAAGCGGGCGACCGAAACCGGAGTCGCCGGGCTCTCGATCGAGGACTCCACCGGCGACCCGAACGAGCCGCTCTTCCCGTTCTCGCTGTCGGTGGAGCGGATGCAGGCGGCCCGCGAGGCGATCGACGCGAGCGGAACCGGAGTCCTGCTGACCGGACGGTCCGAAGGCTTCATCGTCGGCCGTCCCGATCTGGACGAGACGATCCGGCGGCTCAAGGCGTACGCCGATGCGGGAGCGGAGTGTCTCTACGCGCCGGGCATCCGTTCGGCGGCCGAGATCCGCGCGGTCGTCGAGGCCGTCGCCCCCAAGCCGGTGAATGTTCTCGCATACGGCGACTTCACGACGGTCGCCGAGCTCACGGCGCTCGGTGTCCGCCGGATCAGCGTGGGCGGAGCGCTGGCGCGCGTCGCCTGGACGGGCTTCCTCGAGGCCGCGACCGAGATCGCCGAATCGGGCACGTTCAAGAACCTGGGCCGGGCCGTTCCGGCCCCGGTGCTGAACGGCCGGTTCGCGAATTAGCGCGACCGAGGCTCGCTCCGCAAGGAATCGAACGATGGAGGCGCGATGACTGGCCACTTCGCCGGAGGCCGGGGCGCGAACCGGCGCCGTTTTCTGCGAACCGTTCTGCGGGGATCGGCGGTGGCCGCGCTCGGCGCGCGCGTCCCGCTCGTGGCCGGGGCGGCGACGCACGTCCGCGCGGAAACGCCGGCCGCCGCTCCGAGCGTTCGAACGGACGCGGACATCGAGCGCCTCCTGCCGGCACTGTCGAACTGGGGACGCTGGGGCAAGCAGGACGAGATCGGCACTCTCAACTTCGTGACGCCGGAGCTCCGGCGCAAGGCGGCCGCGCTCGTGAAGTCGGGCCGCACGGTGGCCCTCGCCCGCGAGGTGTCCGTCACGGCCACCGAAGGGATCCGCCGCGGCACCTACGAAATGATGAGCGAAGCAGGCGGCAGCCGCGACTTCGTCGGCATGATCTTTCACGGTTTCGCCCTGACGCACCTCGACGCCCTCTGCCACGCGTTCACTCCCGACGGACGGATGTACAACGGTTTTCCGGCGTCGGAGGTCGGGCCGCAGGGAGCGCGGCGGCTGGGAATGGAGAAGCTCGGGGCGCAGGGGATCTGCGGGCGCGGCGCGCTGCTCGACGTCGCGGCCTCGAAGGGCGCCCCCCTGGCGCCGGGCACTCCGATTCTCGTCGCCGACCTGGAGGCCGCCGAGGCGCGGCAGGGAATGCGCGTCGGCTCCGGCGACATCCTGTTGGTCCGCACCGGCGCCGGCGTCCGCAACACCCGGGAACGGCGGGCCGGGCTCCATCCGGAGTGTCTGACCTGGCTCCATGACCGGCAGGTTGCGCTGCTCGGCAGCGACGGGGACAGCGACGTCGCACCGCTGCCCGGCTTCGAGCGCTTCGCGTCGGCGATGCACAGCGTGGCGATCCCCTACATGGGGTTGCCGCTTCTCGACAACGCCTCGCTCGACTCGCTCGGCCAGGTCTGCCAGGAGGAGAAGAGGTGGCAGTTTCTGCTGACGGTCGCGCCATGGCGCATTCAGGGAACGACCAGCTCGCCGGTCAATCCGGTCGCGCTCTTCTGAGATACGAAGGAGACGACTCGCGCGAAGGAGGCCTCGTGAACGTCAAGGACCTCTATCCGATCATCGTGACCGACCAGCGCGCGGCGTGCCGCGACTTCTACGTCCGCTGGTTCGGCTTCCAGGTGGTCTTCGAGGCGTCCTGGTTCGTCTACCTCGCGGCGGAGGGAGACCACGCTTTCGGAATTGCCTTCATGTCGCCGGATCATCCCTCGCAGCCTCCGGGGCCCGAGCGCTTCAGCGGTCAGGGGATGTTTCTCACCGTCCAGGTCGAGGACGCGGGGAAGGAACACGCCCGTCTGGAGGCGGCCGGCCTCCCGATCGCGTATCCCCTGCGCGACGAGCCCTGGGGTCAGCGCCGCTTCGCCGTCCACGACCCCGCGGGCACCTGGGTCGACGTGATCCAGACGATCGACCCGGCGCCGGGTTTCTGGGACCCCTACATCTCTTAAGGGGACATTCGATCCGATCTCCGGCGGGGCGGCGGGCCGTATGATCCGTCCTGGCGACGGAGTCATCCCATGAAGAAGAGCTTCGACCTCGCGTTTTGCGGCGTCCGGCGGCTCGCGGTCCTGGCCATCGCCCTGTCCTGCGCGTCGTGCGCGTCCATCGGAAGCCCGGCGGTCTGGGCCGATGGCGACGTGCGCGAGCTCCATTCGAACAAGCCGATCGCCGGAGCCACGGTGATCCTCGAGAACACCGGGAGTCCGCCCGACCTGTCGAACACCGATGAATCCAACGCCGCCGGGCACTTCTCGGTGTTTCAGGCGGTCAGCGGGGAGCGACGCGCGATTCCGATCCTGGTCGTCGCCGACGGGTACAAGCCCGCGGAGTTTTCTCTGCCGGTTCTACAGAGCAACACTCTGCTGGTCCGACTGGCGGCCAACGGCTCCCCGGAGCAGAGCCGCATCGAATACATGGCGGCGCTTCCCGGAGACGGCAGCGGAGCGGATGGGGATTGCGGATCCGACTAGCGCCGACTGACCCGGACTCGAACCTTGTCCGGGCGCGATGGGACGTGCTCGGCGTCGCGGCCGGCCTGCTCGTGGGCTGGGGCGCTCTCGGCCCGGTTGCCCTCGGGATCATCACGCGGCTGGCCTCGAGCGGGGCCGAGGCTCTCGATCGGTTCGGCGACCGGGTGGCGCCGGGAGGCCTGGCCTTCGGTCTCGTTCTCGGGTTTCTCTTCTGGAGCTTCCTCTGGACGGCCGCCGGCGTCGCGTGCGCTCGGGGACTCGCGGCCGCCGTCGGTGGTCGCCGGGAGGGCCGAGTCAGCCGTGCCTCCTGAGCGCGGATCCCCGTCGCGGCCCGATCGGTGGGGCGGTCTCGCGGGAGCCGCCGCCATCGTCGGCGGATTGCTCGGGGTCGTTGTCGGGCCGGCGATGGTGATCGTCAAGTACCTGACGGGCTGGTCCGTGGTGCCGGAGCCTTCCTGGATCTCGGCCGCCCGGCCCGCGCTCGGCTCGCTGCTCTCGTTCGCGACGCCCGTCGGACTCTGGGTCTTCTACGGACGGATCTATACGGTGGCGTTGCTCCTGATGCTGGCGGGCCTGCTGGCCCTCGCGATGCGGATCCGGGCGACGCGGGGACGCGTCCGGCCGGCCGGGCTCTGGGTGCTCATCGCCGGGCTGTGTCTCGTCATCCCCGGAGACGCGGTGCATACGGCGACCTGGCATCAGAACGGCCTCACGGTTCCGACTCCGGGTACGAACCCTCTCGCCAACACGGCCTACGCGATTCACATGATGGGAATGAACGTCGTCCTCGTCGGATCGGTGATGATCGGAATCTCGGCCCTGCGGAAGCGGACGCTCGCCCCGTGGCTCGCGTGGCTCTTCCTCCTCGTGGCGCCGTGCGCGGTCGGCCTCTCGCTGACATTTCTGCCGACGACGCCGGGCGGCGCGCTCTGGATGTTCAGCTTCCTGATGATCGCCGTCGGTTGCTCGCTCGCGTTCGGGAGGCCGCGCTGGCGGGAGACGGCCTGACGTCGCGGGATGCGAGAATGCGCGCGTGTTCCGGACGAGCGGGTACTGGTTCGCGGCGCTCCTCGTCGCCTCCGTCTTCGCTTTCTGGCCGCGCTACCTCTCGCGTCTCGGAGAGGGGATCGACGGCTACACGCACTTCCACGCGGCCGTCGCGACGGTCTGGTGCCTCCTTCTCGTCGTTCAGCCGTTTCTGATCCGGGCAGGTCGGCGCGGCCTTCACCGGCGCCTCGGCGCGCTGTCGTGGGTGGTCGGGCCGCTTCTCGTCGTCGCGTCGCTTTTGCTGACGAGCGCCCGCTTTCGCGCGATGGATGCCCCGACGTTCGCGAAGGAGGCGCCGAACATGTATCTGCCGCTCCACGCCGTCGTGCTCTTCGCGTGGGCGTGGGCGTTCGCGATGGCGTTTCGGCGGACGACCGCCGTCCACGCGCGGTTCATGATCGCGACGGCCCTGGTGCTTCTCGATCCCGTCGGCGGAAGGCTCCTCTTCTACTACGGACCTCCCATCGCGAACCCGATGCACGTCCAGATCGTGACCTTCGGCCTGGCCAATCTCGTTCTCCTCGCGCTCCTGTGGCGGCCGCGCATGGCGCCGCGTCAGAGACGCATCTACCTGGCGGGCGCGGCGCTGTTTCCGCTCGTCCACCTCGGTTGGTTCACGCTGGCCCAGGGACCGGCGTGGCGGCACTTCGCCGCCTGGTTCCGCGCCCTGCCTCTGACGTGACGGGCCTGACGTAGGCTGGAGAAGGATGGCCGCATGACCCGTGGCGCGCTTCTTCTCGTGATCCTGGCCGAGGTCCTGCCGCAGACGGCGCCGGCTCCCACGCCCCCGTATCCCGCGGCGCGCCGGGACGACCTCGTGGAGGTCCTTCACGGCACGAAGGTCGCCGACCCGTATCGCTGGCTCGAGACTCTCGACTCGCCGGAGACCCTGGCCTGGCTGAAGGCCGAGAGCCGGGTCACGGCCGACGCGCTCGAGCGCCTTCCGGAACGCGAGCCGATTCGGCGGCGGCTGTCCGCTCTCTGGAACTTCACCCGCACGGAGGTCCCCTGGCGCGAGGCGGGACGCTTCTACTATCCTCGAGAACGCCGGCCTCGAGGGCCAGCCGGTTCTCTACTCGCAGGACGCCTGGAACGCGGAACCGCGCCGCGTCCTGGACCCGCAGGAGATCTCGCCGGACGGTTCGATCGAGGTGCGGGACTTCGCCGTATCGCCGGACGGCCGCTGGCTTTCCTACACGACGGCTCCCGGGGGAGCGGACGTCGGGCAGACGCGCGTGCGCGAGCTCGCGACCGGACGTCTGCTTCCCGACACGGTGGAAGGCGCGCTGGGAGTCTGCTGGACCTTCGACGGGAAGGGCTTCTTCTACGCCCAGCGGCCGCCGCCGAAGGCGGGTGAGGACCCGAGCGTCGCGCGGATGGAGAAACGGCTCCTCCACCACACCCTCGGCCAGCCGGCGGAGCGCGACCGCCTCGATCCATGAGTGGAAGGACGGCTATGGATGGCTCTACTGCATGATGAGCGACGACGGCCGGCGAGCCATCGCCGTCGCCTCGCGCGGTCCGAACGACTTCCTCTACACGATCGATCTGAAGGAGCCGCTCTCACCGGACGTCGCCGCGCCGCTGGTGCCTCTTCTCGCCGGACGCGAGGCGGGCCACACGCCGATGGGGACCGTGGGGAACGTGCTCTATGTCGCCACGAATCTCGACGCGCCGCGGCGGCGCGTGATCGCGCTCGACCTGGCCGAAGGCGCGGCGGCGCGGCCGCGCCCGGTCGTCCCCGAGTCCGCCGACGTGATCGAGGGCGCTACAGTTGCGGGCGACCGGCTCGCCGTGCACTACCTCGTGGACGTGCGGAGCCGGCTCCGCCTCTTCCACCTCGACGGGCGAGCCGCGGGCGAGATCGCGCTACCCGGCATCGGGTCCATCGGGTGGGCGCTGAACGGCCGGCACTCGGCGCCCGAGCTCTGGTATTCCTTTAGATCGTTTCTGGCGCCGGAGACGGTGTACCGGTACGACCTTGCGAGCGGCGCGAACGCTGCGTTCCGAGCCCCGCGAGTTCCCTTCGACCCCGCCCCCTACGAGACGCGACAGCTCTTCTACGCGTCGAAGGACGGCACGCGCGTGCCGATGTTTCTGACCGCGAAGAAGGGGCTAGGCCCGCGACGGGACGAGCCCCGCGTTCCTGACGGCCTATGGAGGGTACGGCTCGAGCATGACGCCCGGACTATCAGCCGGGCATCCCGCTCTGGCTCGAGATGGGCGGCGTGTACGCCGTGGCCAACCTGCGCGGAGGCGGCGAGTACGGCGAGGAATGGCACCGGGCCGGCAGCCGCGAGCGGAAGCAGAACAGTTTCGACGACTTCGTCGCGGCGGCCGAGAGCCTCTCGGCGGGCGGTCACGCGTCGGCCGGAAAGATCGCCATCTACGGACACTCGAACGGGGGGCTTCTCGTCGGCGCGATGATCACGCAGCGCCCGGACCTGTTCGCGGCGGCCGTCGCCAACGCGGGCCACTACGACATGCTGCGCTTCCACAAGTTCACGGTCGGCGCCGGTTGGATCCCGGAGTACGGGTCGCCGGAGAGGCCCGAAGAATTCCGGACGCTCGCCGCGTACTCGCCTCTTCACCACGTGAAGGAGGGCGTCTGCTATCCGGCGACCCTGCTCCTGACGGGGGATCACGACGACCGTGTCGTGCCGAGCCACGCCTACAAGTTCGCCGCGGCGCTCCAGCGGGCGCAGGCCTGCGACCGGCCGATCCTGCTGCGCGTGGCGCCCGCGGCGAGCCACGGGTACGCCTCCGGCCCGGGAGCAATCGCCGAACAGGCGGACATGTGGGCGTTCATCGGCGCGCGGCTCGGGGCGAAGCTGGCGCCCGATAAGAAAGGGAAGGCAAGGCCATGATTGCGCGCGTGTGGCACGGAGTCGTTCCGATTGCGAAGGCGGAGGGGTACGCCCGCTACCTCGCGGACTCGGACCTCGGGGTTCGGGCGTACCGGGCGATCCGAGGCAACCGCGGCGTCTCGCTGCTCCAGCGGAGGGACGGCGAGCGCGTCCATTTTCTGCTGATCTCCTATTGGGACTCGGCGGAGTCCATTCGGGAGTACACGGGGCCCGACATGGAACGGGCGCAGTACTTCGAGTACGACCTGGAGTGCCTTTTGGACCCGGAGCCCAACGTCGCGCACTACGAAGTCCTCGAAGACGTCCGGGGAGCGTGAGAGGTGGAGATCGGCGAGCTCGGTCCTCACGAGCATGAGGCGTGGCTTCGGCTTCGGGAGCTCCTCTGGCCGGATCACGAGAAGGAGGAGCTCTCGCTGGAACGCCGGGAGATCCTCGCCAATCCCGACCGGAACGCGGTGTTCGTCGCGAGGTCCGAAAGCGGCGAGCTGGTCGGTTTCGTCGAGGCTGCCCTGCGGGACTGGGCGGAGGGCTGCCGCACGCGTCCGGTCGGCTACGTCGAGGGCTGGTACGTCGCTGCCCGAGCACCGGCGCCGCGGGGTTGGCCGCCGGCTGGTCGAAGCCGCGGAGCGCTGGGCGGTTTCCCGGGGGTGCACGGAGATGGGCTCCGACGCGGAGCTCGCGAACACGCTGAGCCACCGCGCGCACGCCGCGCTCGGATACGTCGGAGGTCGAGCGCGTCGTCGCGTTTGCGAAGAAACTCGTGCCGTGAGCTCGTGAGTTTCGTATGACAACATCGCGTCCACTCTGAGGAGGCCGACATGCCCCTGAACGGCGCGCACGCCATCATCTACAGCAAGAAGGCCGAGGCCGATCGCGCGTTCCTCCGCGACGCGCTGAAGCTTCCGCACGTCGACGCCGGCGAGGGCTGGCTCATCTTCGGCCTGCCGCCGGCCGAAGTGGCGATCCATCCGGGAAAGAACGACGTCCACGAGCTCTACTTCATGTGCTCCGACATCGAGGCGTTCGTGAAGGAGATGAAGAAGCGGTCGCGTCCGCTGCAGCGAGGTCATGAACCGGGGCTGGGGGCTCCTCTGCCAGATCACCCTTCCGGGCGGCGGCAAGCTCGGCGTCTACGAGCCGCGCCACGCGCGCCCGAAGGCGCCGGCCCGGAAGAAGGCCCCGAGGAGGCGGAGTTGACGGATCCCCTGCCGACGCACTTCGAGTGCATCGATCCCATCCTCCGCGTCGAAGACATGGCGCGCAGCGTGCGTTACTACGTGGAGGTCCTGGGCTTCGATGCCGCCCCCTGGGGGACCGACGAGTTCACCTACGTCGGGCGCGACGAGCGCGGCCTCTATCTCTGCTCGGGGAGGACAGGGACATCCGGGCGCCTGGGTGTGGCTGGGAGTCGGCGACGTGCGCGCCCTGCACCGGCTCTACCTCGAGCGGGGCGCGAAGATCCGCATGGAGCCGACGAACTTTCCGTGGGCGCTCGAGATGCAGATCGAAGACCCCGACGGCAACGTCCTGCGGTTCGGCTCGGAGCCGGAAGAGGACGGCGAGGGGACGCCGGAGTGAGCGCGCGTCTCACGGCGGCAGCCTGCGCCCTGGCTCTGGCGGCCTCGGCGGCGTTCGCGGAGGGGCCGCGGCCGCGCGGCCGTGTGCTCGGCATTCCCTTCCCCGGAGAGACCGGCCCCTTCAACGCGATCACCGACGTGCCGGGAGTGGCCGTCGGCCACGTGACGCTCATTTCGGGCGAGGGCAAGCTCGTGCCGGGCGTCGGGCCCGTCCGGACGGGAGTGACCGCCATTCTGACGCGGCCGAGGGGCGATTGGGACTTCGTCATGGCGGCGACGTTCAACCAGAACGGCAACGGCGACATGACCGGCGTCAATTGGATCGCGGAGTCGGGGTACCTCGAAGGCCCGATCCTTTTGACCGGAACGCACAGCGTCGGCGTCGTGCGCGACGCGGCGGTTCAATGGCAGGAAGCGCGCGGCCGCGAGTTCGTGTTCACCTACCCGATCGTCTCCGAGACCTTCGATGCACTGAGCGATTCCACGGGCCAGCACGTCAAGCCCGAGCACGTCTTCGAGGCACTCGACGCCGCGTCGGGGGGAGGCGTCCGGGAGGGCGCGGTCGGCGGCGGGACCGGAATGACGTGCAACGGGTTCAAGGGCGGGATCGGCACGTCCTCCCGGATCGTCTCGGAAATCGAAGGCAAGTCGTACACCGTCGGGGTCCTCGTGCAGTGCAACTACGGAGGCGACCTCCAGATCCTGGGCGTCCCGGTGCGGCGCGAGATCGGGGATTTGAAGTCCTGCATCGCGATGGAGGGAGCTCCCGCGCGGTCCTGGCTCAAGGACGTCCCGCACTGCGGAGCTCCGGGGAAAGAGAAGCCCGGGGCCGCCATCGAGCGTCTCGAAGTGGAGGAGGCCGACCTCGGCCGCGGCTCGATCGTCGTCGTCGTCGCGACGGACGCCCCGTTTCTTCCCAATCAGCTCGAGAGGCTCGCGAAGCGCGTCGGCATGGGGCTCGGGCGCATCGGGAGCTGGGCAGGCAACCAGTCGGGAGACCTCTTCCTCGCTTTCTCCACGGCGAATCGGTCGAACGCCTCGGCCAAGGGCGAGTCTTCCCTGCGGATGGTGGCCAACGACTCCATGGATCCGTTTTTCCGGGCGACGATCGAGGCGACCGAAGAAGCGGTCGTGAACGCGATGCTCGCGGCCGACACCATGACCGGAGCCGACGGGCTCCGCGTCTACGGACTGCCCGGCGATCGGGTGATGAAAGCGCTTCGGAAGTACGGCCGCGTGCCATAGGCTTTCTCACGCATGAGGCCCGGCGGCTTCTTCGGCACTCGGATGCTGGCGGTAGCGGGGCTGCTCGTCGGGTCCGGGTGGGCCTTCGGAGGGGACGCGGTGGCGAAGCACGCGAAGGGAACATTCGAAGTGAAGATGGCTCCGCAGCCGGCGGAAGCCAACGTCGGCGATCCGTCGATCGGACGCTTCGCTCTCGACAAGCAGTTCCAGGGCGACCTGAGCGGTGCGAGCCGCGGCCAGATGCTGGCCACGCGGACGCCCGTCGACGGCTCGGCGGGGTACGTCGCGCTCGAGCGGTTCGAAGGGACGCTCGCCGGCCGCAAGGGAACGTTCGTGCTCCAGCACAGCGGCCTGATGGACAAAGGGAAACCGTCGTTGACGATCACGGTCGTTCCGGACTCGGGGACCGGCGAGCTCTCCGGAATCGCCGGGACGATGACGATCCAGATCACGGACGGGAAACACTTCTACGATCTGGACTACACGCTGGACGGAGGAAATCGTGGCCTATGACGAGGCGCTCGCCGAGCGAGTGCGGACGGCGCTGGGGAAGAGGCGGGACGTCGTCGAGAAGAAGATGTTCGGCGGCGTGGCGTTCATGGTCCGAGGCCACATGAGCTGCGGGATCATGGGCTCGAGCCTCATGGTGCGGGTGGACCCGGCCCGCGAGGGCACGATGCTCCGAGAGCGCGGCGCGCGGCCCATGGACTTCACGGGGCGGCCCATGCGCGGGTTCCTCTACGTGGACGCGCCCGGGCTGGCGGGATCTTCGGCGCTGCGCAAGTGGGTCGGCCGCGCCGTCGACTTCGCGGAGTCGAAGCCGAAGAAGGCGGCCGGGGCGAAACCCGCCAGGCCGCGGAGGGCGCGGGCATGAGGCGGCGGACGCTCGGTCCCGCGATCCTGGCGCTCGTTCTCGGCGCTCTGGTTTCCTCCTGCGCGAGCGCGCCGCCGCCGGCGCAGGTGGGCGTCGTGCGCGGCGTCGCGGTCGACACGAACGGCAACGGGCTGCCGGGCATCGTCGTCTCGATCCGGACGGCGGAGGGAAAACTCTTCACGTCGGTGACGACGGGCGAGGGCGGCGCATACGAGTTCCCCGCGGTGCCGGTCGGGCAGTACGAGATCTTCAGCGAGTTCGCGGGGTACACGACCGTGAGCCCTGTCCCCGTGAAGGTGACGCCCTCCGGCCTCGCGATGCCCCCGCGCCTCGTGCTGCGCGAGCCCGGCGACCCCGACGCGCCCCCGCCGCAGTGAGCGAGCTCGGGTCGAACCTCTCGATCCTGCTTCTGCGGGAGCTCGCGACGTTCGAACGCGAGCTCGCCCTGTACCCCGACGACGAGAGCCTCTGGAAGACGGCTCCCGGCATGGCGAACTCGGCCGGCAATCTCGCGTTGCACGTCGCCGGGAACCTTCAGCACTACGTGGGCGCGGTGCTCGGCGGCTCGGGCTACGCGCGCAACCGCGAGCTCGAGTTCGGGCGCCGCTCGGGTTCTCGGAGCGAGGTCGCCGCGGAGCTCCAGGCCGCGGCCCGTGGCCGTGCGGCAGGTGCTGCCGTCCCTCCCGGAGGAGCGGTTCACCGAAATCTATCCGGAGACGCTGAACGGCCTGGCTCTTCGGACGGACCGTTTTCTGATGCACCTCTGCGCCCACGCCGCGTATCACCTCGGTCAGGCGTCCACGCTGCGCCGCGTCCTGACCGGAGAGGATCGCTCGAGCGGTCCCGTGCCGCTGGCGGCCCTGACGGACTGACGGTCCCGAGGATGCGCGTCGCGATCTTCGGGGCGAGCGGCATGGTCGGCGGCGGCGTGCTCCTCGAGTGCCTCGACGACCCGCGCGTCGCGTCGGTGCTCGTCGTCGGGCGGACGCCGACGGGCGTGCGCCACGCGAAGATCGAGGAGGTCCTCCACCAGGACTTCTTCGACTACACGGCGCTGCGGAGCCCGTCTTGCCGGGCTCGACGCCTGCTTCTTCTGCCTCGGCACGACGTCGGCGGGCAAGAGCGAGGCGGAGTACACGCGGCAGACGTTACGAGCTGACGCTCGCGGCGGCGCGCGCGATCCTCGCGGCGAGCCCCGGTGCGGTCTTCGTCTACGTCTCGGGCGTGGGCACGGATTCGACGGAACGCGGCCGCGTGATGTGGGCGCGGGTCAAGGGCCGCACCGAGAACGCCCTCCTCGCGCTGCCGTTTCGCGCGGCGTACATGCTCCGCCCCGGTTTCATCCAGCCCATGCGCGGCGTCCGCTCGAAGACGCCCCTCTACCAGGGGTTCTACGTCGTGCTCGCGCCGCTCTTTCCGCTCGCGCGGAAGCTCTTTCCGCGCCACGTCGTGACGACTGTCGAGGTCGGCCGGGCCATGATCCGCCTCGCGGACCAGGGGGACGCCAGGAAGGTCCTCGAACCCGCGGACATCCGTCGGCTCGCCTCCGCCTGATTCACACGAAACGTCGAGAGAGGAACAAACCGGGAGCGGCCCCTGTTTTTTGAGCGGGCACTGTCTTCAGGAGGTCCGCGATGAAGCCCATCGTCGTTCTTCTTGCCGCGTTTCTGACCATCTCCACGGCGGGAGCGGAGGATGAGGCCGACCTCGCGAACCCGGCGATCGACATGCAGGCCCATCTCCGGCTTTCGGCCGAGGCCGCGAAGCTGCGGGAGGGGCGGCGGTTGTCGGAGGCGCAGTTCCTCCGCATGAGCCGCGAGCCCGATACCGTCGTCCTCGACGCTCGGAGCAAGGAGAAGTACGACGAGCTCCACGTCAAGGGCGCGATCCACCTGAGCTTTCCGGACTTCACGGCCGCGGCCCTGGCGTGGCGGATTCCCTCGAAGGACACCCGCGTCCTGATCTACTGCAACAACAACTTTCTCAACGCGGAGGCGTTCCCGACGAAGATGGCTCCGGCTTCGCTCAACCTTTCGACGTACACGACGCTCTACATGTACGGATACAGGAACGTGTACGAGCTCGGCCCCCTCGTCCCGATCGAGAAGTCGACGCTGACGTTCGAGTCGGCGCGGTGAGCTCTGCCGGCGTCTCGAGGGGCGCCTCGAATGTCGTAGAGTCTCGGCGTCCGTGCGCCGAGGCTCTGCGTGTCGTTCTTCCTCGCGGGCTCCGTTTCCGCGCTTTCCGGCGCGGCGGCGCCGCAACGCCCCGTCGAGCCTCCGTCGCCGCCGACCTTCGACGTCGTTCTCGAGGAAGCCTGGATCCCGATGAAGGACGGCGTCCGGCTCGCGGCGGACCTCTGGCGTCCGAAGGGAAAGGGCGACGGCGGGCCCTTCCCCGTGCTCCTCGAGTATCTGCCGTACCGGAAGACCGAGTCGCGCGGCGGGGCCTACGACTTCTACGCCTACTTCGCGCGCCGCGGCTACGTCGTCGCCCGTGTGGACATCCGCGGCACGGGCAACAGCGAAGGCACGCTCATTCCCCACGAGTACTCCGACATCGAGCAGCGCGACGCCGAGGAGGTCATCGCGTGGCTCGCCCGCCAGCGCTGGTCCAGCGGGCGCGTCGGCATGTTCGGCATCTCCTGGGGCGGCTTCAACGCGATCCACATGGCGATGCGGAACCCGCCGGCGCTCAAGGCGATCCTGGCCGTGGACGCGACCGACGACCTCTACCAGGACGACGTCCACTTCATGGACGGCATGATCCACGTGGACTCCTGGGAAATGCTCATGGACGTCGCGAACTCCATGCCCGGACCGCCGGAGTACCGCATCGACCAGAAGTACTTTGCCGAGCGCTTCGACCGGCCGCCGTGGATGCTGACTTACAAGCGTCAGCAGCGGGACGGCGCCTTCTGGGACCGCACGGCGCTGAAGACGCGCTACGAAGCTCTCAAGATCCCGACGTTCGTCGTCGGCGGCTGGTACGACGGTTACCGCGACAGCGTGCCGCGCATGCTCGAGCACGTGAAGGCCCCGATCAAGGCGATCGTCGGGGCGTGGAACCACACGTACCCGGACGAGCCCTACCCGAAGCCCGGTTTCGACTGGAAGCCCGAGGTCGTGCGCTGGTTCGACCAGTGGCTGAAAGGAAGGAACACGGGGATCATGGACGAGCCGCGCCTCGCGGTGTACGTCCGCGAGTGGCATCCCGCCGGGGCCTTACCTCGAGTTCGCGCCGGGACGCTGGCGTTACGAAGACGGCTGGCCGATCGCGCGGATCCGGGAGCGCGTGCTCTATCCGACTGCGGACGGCTCGCTCGCCGCGGAGGCGCCGGCCGCCGCCACCGCGAAGCTGCGCTACGTGCCGACGACGGGAGTCGAGGCGGGAGGTCCCGTGATGTGGTGGGGCGACGTCGCTCCCGACCAGCGTCCCACCGACGCCTTCAGTCTCGTCTACGAGACGGCGCCGCTCGAGGAGGACGTCGAGATCCTGGGATTTCCAGAGGCGCTTCTCCAGGTCACCGCGGATGCGCCGCTCGTGCACTGGTTCGCGCGGCTGAACGACGTCGCGCCGGACGGCACGGTGACCCTGGTGACCGGCGCCGGCCAGAACGGCGGGCACCGCGAGTCCGCGCGCGCGCCGAAGGCCATCGAGCCGGGGCGCGTCTTTCCTGCTCGAGATCGAGCTCCACTTCACGTCCTGGGTGTTCCCGAAGGGCCACCGCATCCGCTTCGCCGTCTCGAACGCGCAGTGGCCGATGATCTGGCCGACGCCGTACGCCGCGACGACGACCCTCGAGATGGGCCCGGCCGGGTCCCGTTTCGTTCTTCCGGTGGTGCCGCCGGGCGACCGGCCGGTGCCGCGCTACGTCCCGCTCGAAGCGGAACGGAAGGACGAACGCCTGCCCGGCTTCGAGCCGCTCGACCTCGGAACGACCTCGGGCTACGGCGAGATCTCCTCGGTGGACCGCAACCCGCGGACGGGGCAGGCGAAGGTCGTCGCGACCTCCTCCTCCGCGAGCCGCTTCCCCTGGGGCGAGGAGCACAACACCGAATCCATCACCCACGAGGCGAGCGACGGCGCTCCCGAAAAGACGTCGGTCAAGGGAGAGTACGCGACCGAGGTCAAGCTTCCCGGCCGGACGCTGCGCTGGGAAAGCGTCGTCGTCTTTCGCAGCGACCGGGAGAACTTCTACTACTCGGGAACGCGGCGGCTCCTCGAGAACGGCGCGCTCGTGCGCGAGAAGACGTGGGAGGACACCAGATCAGGCCGAACGCGGAACTGAGGTCCGATGACCACGCGCTGGTCGGGACGCGCGGTCGTCCGGGTAAGCAGTACCACGCGGCGTTCGAGCGGGCGACCGGCGCGGTCCTCGAGTCCTCGGCCCGACGTACTTCATCGGCGACGAGCGGAGGCCGGACCGGCTCAAGGCGCACTTCTTCAAGGTGGGACACGCTCCGGGACTGGCCGAAGAATTCCTCGCGGCGGCCTATCGCGACTCCACCGTGGTCTCGTCGGTCAGCGTCCGCGGAGACTCCGCGGTCGTGATGGCGAGGGAGACCGGGAGCAACAAGTTCCGGAGCTGGAAGGACGAGGAGACCGCCTGGATGCTCGGCCGAACCGACGGCCGCTGGCGCATCGTCGGGCAGATCATCGTCGACATCCAGCTTCCGAAATAGACTCTCCGCCGGAAAACGACGCCGGTGACACCCCTCGCGCGCGTCCGCAAGATCTGCCTCGCGCTTCCCGAGGCGCACGAGAAGATTGCGTGGGGCGAGCCGACCTTCCGGGTCCGCGACAAGCTCTTCGCGATGTTCGCGAACAATCACCACGGCGACGGCCGGATTGCGCTCTGGTGCAAGGCCGCTCCCGGCGCCCAGGAGGATCTCGTCGCGGCCGACCCCAAACACTTCTTCGTGCCGCCGTACGTGGGCAAGGCGGGCTGGCTCGGCATCCGGCTCGATCGCGGGCTCGCCTGGGGGATCGTCGCGGGCCTCGTGCGCGACGGGTATCTCGAGGTCGCGCCGAAACGCTTGAAGGCGAAGCTCGAGTTGCCCGGAGCGCCTACGCGCTGAGTTTCTTCTCGATGCGCCGGTCGGGGACCAGCCATATCAGAGCCACGGCCACGTAGATCGCGTCGGAGATCCACTGGTTGACGAACGCCAGCGGAATGGCGACCGAGTAGAGCGCGAGCGAGAGCTTCCCCTTGCGATCGCGGCCGACCGCCTCGGCGAGGCGCGAGCCGGGGCCGTTCTCCGCGATGATGGCGCCCTGCAGGATGACGTAGGCCAGTCCCGCCAGAATCAGGACGCCGCCGTAGACCGCCGTCGGGAGCGGAGCGAAGTGGTTTTCGCCCATCCAGCCCGTCGTGAACGGGATGAGCGAAAGCCAGAAGAGCAGGTGCAGATTGGCCCAGAGGATTCGACCGTTCACGCGCGCGGCTGGCCTGAAGCAGGTGGTGGTGGCTGTTCCAGTAGATCCCGAGATTGACGAACGAGAGCACGTAGGTCAGGAAGACCGGCAGAAGCGGCCGGAGCGCCGCGAAATCCGATCCGTGCGGGACCTTCAGCTCGAGCACCATGATCGTGATGAGAATCGCGATCACGCCGTCGCTGAAGGCTTCGAGCCGGCCCTTCGTCATGGCCGGGACGTTATTTCACAAGGCGGCGCGGGGCCAGGGCTATCGGCGGTCGGTGGCCTGTGAAAGACTTCGCCGAACGAGCTGTCCCACCCGGCAGCCCCGTCGTGCAACCCGCCGATGACGCGTTGGAAGCTCGAATGAGGAAGGAGGAACTCTCATGAAGGGCAAGTTCTTTCTCGGTTGGGTGGTGGCGTTCGTCCTCTGGATGGCGGGAGGCTTCATCATCCACGGAACGCTTCTGGCCCCGGAGTACAAGGCGCTCACCGGCCTGTTTCGAGCGGACGCCGATGCCCAGGCCCACTTTCTCCCGTTGCTGCTGGCGCACGTCATCGCGGCCGGCGCCTTCGTCTGGATCTACTCGCGCGGCATCGAGCCGAAGCCCTGGCTCGCCCAGGGGTTCCGTTACGGGATCGCGGTTGCGTTTCTGACGGCGATTCCGATGTACATGATCTATTACGCCGTCCAGCCGATGCCGGGGTCCCTGGTCGTCCGGCAGATCGTTTTCGACACGATTTGTCTCGTGATCGTCGGCATCGCCGTCGCGTGGGTCTATCGAAACGAAACCGCGAGGGCGTGAGCAAGGGCTCGAAGCACCGCTCCTTCTGGCTGGAAGAGGTCGCCGGGGACGCACCGGACGAGCCGGCGCTCTCCGGCGACGCGCGCGCGGACGTCGCGATCCTCGGCGGCGGGTACGTCGGGCTCTGGACGGCCCTCGAGCTCAAGCGCCGCGAACCGGCCTGCGACGTGGCGGTGCTCGAGCAGGACATCTGCGGCGGGGGAGCCTCCGGACGTAACGGCGGCTTCGCCCTGTCGTGGTGGTCGAAGCTGTCCTCGCTGGTCCACCTCTGCGGCGAGTCGGACGCGCTGCGCGTGGCCCGGGAGTCCGAGGCGACGATCTCCGAGATCGGCGCCTTCTGCGAGGCGCGGGGCATCGACGCGCACTTCCGCCGAGGCGGGTGGCTCTGGACGGCGACGACCGCGGCGCAGATGGGAGCGTGGGAGGGCGTCGTCTCGCTCTGCGAGAAGCTCGGTGTCGGCCCGTTTCGCCGCCTCCCTCCGGAGGAGATCGCGCGGCGCGCCGGCTCGCCGGTTCACCGCGCGGGGGTCCTCGACGTCTCGGCGGCGACGGTGCAGCCGGCCGCCCTCGCCCGCGGGCTGCGCAAGGCGGCGCTCGCCGCCGGAGTCCGGATCTACGAGAACACCCGGGTCTCCTCTTTCGGCCGCGGGAGGCCGGTGACGATCCGATGCGCCGGCGGCGGCCGCCTCCGCGCGGACCGCCTCGTCATCGCGTCGAATGCGTGGGCCGCCGGAATTCGCGAGCTCTCCCGGTCGCTGGTGGCCGTTTCGAGCGACATGCTGGTCACCGAGCCTGCGCCGGGCCGCCTTGCGGAGATCGGCTGGACCGGCGGCGAGTGCGTCACGGACTCGCAGATGATGATCGACTACTACCACGCCACGCGGGACGGGCGCGTCGCGTTCGGCAAGGGAGGCTGGGGCATCGCCTTCGGCGGCCGCATCGGCCCGCAGTTCGACCGGAACCGGCGCCGCGCGCGGATGGTCGAGGCGGACTTCCGGCGAGTGCATCCGGGCCTCGCCGGCGTGGCGGTGTCGCATGACTGGTCGGGACCGATCGACCGGACGCCCAACAGCCTGCCGATCTTCGGCCGCCTCGGCGGGCGGCGGCATATCGTCTACGGGGTGGGTTGGAGCGGCAACGGCGTTGCGCCGAGCCTTCTCGGCGGGAAGATTCTCGCGAGCCTGGCCCTGGATTCGGACGACGACTGGGGCCGGCATCCGCTGATCGGCCGCTCGGCCGGACGGTTTCCGCCGGAGCCGATCCGGTGGGTCGGCGCGCACATCGTCCGAAGAGCGGTCACGCGCAAGGAGGCGGCCGAGAATCGGGGCGAGACGCCTTCGCCGCTCGCCGTGGCCCTCTCGCGTTTCGCGCCGGCGGGTCTCGAGGACAAGGACACCGACCGGCGGTCCAGGAGGGCCCGCGTGTGACGCCCTCCGGCATCCTCTTCTTCCGCTCGTCCGCCGAGTTCGGCCGCTGGCTCGAGAAGAACCATGCGCGCCGCACCGAGCTCTGGGTCGGCTACTACAAGAAGGAGACCGGCCGGCCGAGCCTGTCGTGGTCCGAGGCCGTCGACGAGGCGCTGTGTCACGGCTGGATCGACGGGATCCGGAAGTCGATCGACTCCAGGCGCTACACGAACCGCTTCACGCCGCGAAAGCCGGGCAGCAACTGGAGCGCCATCAACATCCGGAAAGTCAAGGTCCTGATCGCCTCCGGGCGGATGCGGCCCGCCGGGCTGGCGGCTTTCCGCGCCCGCCGGAGCGACCGCTCGGGCGTCTACTCGTTCGAGCAGGACGCGCCGAGGCTGCCGGCGGCCTACGAACGGATCCTGAAGAAGAACCCGGCGGCCTGGGCCTTCTTCCGGACGCGCACGGACTGGTATCGCCGGACGGCGAGCTGGTGGGTCGTGAGCGCGAAGAGGGAGGAGACCCGGCGCCGGCGCCTCGACGTGCTCATCGCGCGCTCGGAGGCGCGGCTGCCGATCCCCGCGCTGCCGCGCGCCCCGGAGGCCCGACCTGCGAAATAATCGCGGCCGAGCCGGGAGGATTTGAGGTCGTCGCATGGCGAAGTACCGAAGCGCTCTGCCGCAGCTCGACGGCAGCCTGTTTCTGACCGACGGCGGCATCGAGACCACGCTCATCTTCCACGAGGGCCTGGAGCTGCCCGACTTCGCCGCGTTCCATCTCCTGAAGACTCCGGAGGGCCGCGCGGCGCTCGAAAAGTACTTTCGAGCGTATGCGGAGATTGCGCGACGCCACGGCGCCGGGCTGGTGCTCGAGAGCGCGACCTGGAGGGCGAGCGCGGACTGGGGCCGGCGCCTCGGCTACTCCGACGAGGAGCTCTCGGCCGCGAACCGGCGCGCGGTGGCGATGCTCGAGGAGCTCCGGGCCGAATATGCCTCGGATCGCACGCGGGTCGTGATCAGCGGATGCGTCGGCCCGCGCGGAGACGGCTATGTGGTCGAGCGGGCGATGTCGGCGGCGGACGCCGAGACGTATCACCGCGCGCAAATCGAGACTTTCGCCGGGACGGCGGCCGACATGGTCACCGCGATCACGATGAACTACGTCGAGGAAGCCGTGGGCGTGGCGCGAGCGGCGCGGGCGGCGGGAATGCCCGTCGTCCTCTCGTTCACCGTCGAGACCGACGGCCGTCTTCCGACGGGCCAGCCGCTCGCCGAGGCTATCGGGGCGGTCGACCGCGCGACGGATGCTTACCCGGCTTACTACATGATCAATTGCGCGCACACCTCTCACTTCGAGGGCGCGCTTCCCGCCGGGGAGGCCTGGGTCGGACGTGTGCGGGGCCTGCGGGCCAACGCATCGAAGAAGAGCCATGCCGAGCTCAACGAGTCGGCGACGCTCGACGTGGGCGATCCGGAGGAGCTCGCGCGGGACCACGCCCGCCTCAAGCGCGCGCTTCCGGCCCTGAGCGTGTTCGGAGGATGTTGCGGTACGGATGATCGCCACGTCGGCGCGATCGCGAGCGCCTGCGGGCCCATCTTCCGGCCGGTGTGAGATGAACGAGGTGACCGCCCCGCGGTCGGTCGCCCTTCCGGGGCGGGTCCGGCTCGAGTACGTCGAGCGCGGGGATGCGGCCGGCGTCCCGGTTCTCTTTCTCCACGGCGTCACGGACTCGTGGCGGTCCTTCGAGCTCGTCCTCCCGCACCTGCCGCCGTGGATCCGTGCGATTGCCCTGACGCAGCGGGGTCACGGCGACTCGGGCCGGCCCGAGTCGGGATACCGCGCCCGCGATTTTGCCGAGGACGTCGACGCCTTCGCCGACGCGCTCGGGCTCGACTCTTTCGTCCTCGTCGGCCACTCCATGGGCGCGACCAACAGCCAGCGCTTCGCGATCGATCATCCGGAACGGGTGCGGGGACTGGTCCTCGTGGACGGACTCGCCAGCTTTCGGGACCACCCGGTGGTGGAGGACTTCTGGCTCTCCGACATCGCGGCGCTCGAAGATCCGGTCCCCGAGCCTCTCGCCCGGGGCTTTCAGGAAAGCACACTCGCGCGGCCCATTCCGCCCGCGTATCTCGAGACGGTCGTGGCGGAAAGCCTCAAGGTCCCGGCGCGCGTGTGGCGCGACTGCTTCGCGGCGTTTCGCGACGACGAGAACACGGCCGAGCTCGGCCGTATCCGGGCGCCGACGCTGCTGGTCTGGGGCGATCGCGACGTGTTCGCGCTCCGGACGCGACCAGGAGGCGATGCTCTCGGCGATCGGCGGCTCGCGCCTCCTCGTCTACGAGGGCGCCGGCCACGCCCTGCATTGGGAGGAGCCGCGGAGGTTCGCCTCCGATGTCGCCGCGTTCTGCGAGAGTCTTCACCGGCCGGATTCTGGAGGCGCCCGATGAAACCGAAGACCGCGTACTTCTGGCTCTGCGTCGTCGGAACGCTCCTTCCTTACTCGCAGTTCGTTCCGTTTCTCGCCGCGCACGGCCTCGACCTGCGCCTCTTCGTCGAGCAGCTCTTCGCCAACCGCATCAGCGCATTCTTCGGCCTCGACCTGATCGTGTCGGCGCTGGTTCTCTGGGTGTTCGTGTTCGTCGACGGCCGCCGGGCCGGCGTGCCGCATCTCTGGGCGCCCATCGCCGGGACCCTCGCCGTCGGCGTCTCGCTCGGTCTTCCGCTCTTTCTCTACCTTCGCGAAGGAGCGCTCGAGCGGCGGGCCGCCGCGTGAATGTGATGAAGACGGCCCCGGACGTCGCCGCCGCTGCCGACGACAATCTCGCGACCCATTTCACGTGGGTGCAGCGGCAGACGGCCGGAATGCGCGCGATTCTCGAGGACGACCTCGTGCGGACGGAGTGCGGGATGGACTGCGACACGTTCAACGCCGTCTGCCGGGCGCGGCTTGCTCCCGGCGGCGCCGCCCGCAGGATCGACAGGGCGATTGCCTGGTTCGCGGGCCGGCCCTTTTCGTGGTGGGTCGGACCGGCGGACCGACCCTGGGATCTCGGGCGCCGGCTGGCGGATGCCGGGCTCTCGGCCTCGGAGACGGAGCTCGCGATGGCGGCGCCGCTCTCCCGGATTCGCGACGCCGAGTCGGCGCCCGAGGGCCTCGAGATTCGCCGGGTTGCGACGCGTCGGGGGCTCGCGGACTACGCCAGCGTCCAGGCGGCGAACTGGTGGCCTCCGGACGAAGCCGTCGTTCGCTTCTACGAGCTCGCGGCGCCGCTCCTGCTCGCGCTCGACTCTCCGATCCGCCTCTACGTCGGCTACGCCGGGGCCGAGCCCGTCGCGGCTTCGGAGCTCACGATCGCGGGCGGCGTGGCCGGCCTCTACGGCATCTCGACGGTCGCGGCGCACCGCAGGCGCGGGTACGGGACCGCCATGACCCTGCATCCGCTGGTCGACGCGCGCGGGGAGGGCCTCGCGCACTGCGTCCTCCAGGCGTCGGCGGCGGGAGCGGGCGTTTATCGGAGGATCGGGTTCGAAGAGCTCGGCGGGATCACGGAGTACAAGCCGGTGGCTTAGGACCGAAACGCGGCCGGCGAAGGAGAAACGATGGCGGAGCTCAAGACGAGGAAGACCAAAGACAGTGTCCCGGCCTTCCTCTCGACGATCGAGGATCCCGAGGCACGGAAGGACTGCAAGACGCTCGTCGGCCTCATGCAGGCTGCGACCGGCGCGAAGGCGAAGATGTGGGGCTCGAGCATCGTCGGTTTCGGGGACTATCACTACAAGTCTCCTGCGACCGGCCGCGAGGGCGACTGGTTCGTCATGGGGTTCGCGCCGCGCAAGGGCGCGCTGACGCTGTACCTGATGTCCGGCATCCACAGTCACGAGGCGCTCCTGCGGAAGCTGGGCAAGCACAAGACAGGCAAGGGCTGCCTCTACGTCAAACGCCTCGGCGACGTGGACGGTGCGGTGCTGAAGAAGCTGATTCGCGAGGCGGCCGCGGCGCCGAAGATCGCGGAGTCCGGGGCATGAGCGGGCTTCGAATCGACGAGCGCCTCCGCGCGCTCTCGATCGAGCTGCCGCAGGCGAGCAAGCCGGGGGCGAACTACGTTCCGTGGGTCCGGAGCGGATCGCTGGTGTTTCTGACCGGGCAGCTCTCCCAGTGGAACGGCGAGCGCCGATTCATCGGCAAGCTCGGCCGCGAGTTCGGCGTGGAGGAGGGGAAGGCGGCGGCGCGGCTCTGCGCGCTGAACCTGATCGCGCACGCCCGGGACGCGGTCGACGGGGACCTGGACCGCGTGGCACGAATCGTGCGGATTGCCGGGTTCGTGAACTCGACGCCCGATTTCGTCCACCAGTCGCAGGTCGTCAACGGCGCCTCCGACCTCTTCGTCGACGTCTTCGGGGACGCCGGACGCCATGCCCGGATGGCCGTCGGCGTGGCCGCGCTGCCCTACGACGTGGCGGTCGAGGTCGAGGCGGTCCTCGAAGTGCGGTAGCCTCCCCGCCCCGGAGGTTTCGCATGATGCTCACCGCTCTCGCATTCGCCGCGGCGCTCGCCGCCGAAGCGCCCCCGCAGGCGTCGGCGCGCTTGCCGAGCGTGACGCTCCCGCCCGAGCTCGCCCGGGTTCTGACCGACTACGAGGCCGCGTGGCGCGCGAAGGACGCCGCGGCGCTGGCCCGGCTCTTCGCCGAGGACGGATTCGTTCTCCAGCGGAACAAGCCGCCCGTGCGCGGCCGGGCCGAGATCGAGAAGGCCTACGCGGGCGCCGGAGGCCCGCTCGTGCTGCGCGCGATGGCATACGCGAGCGAGGGGCCGGTGGGCTACATCATCGGGGGCTACGCGGCCCGCGCCGGCGAGCCCGACGACGGCAAGTTCACCCTGACCCTCAAGAAGGGCTCCGACGGCAAGTGGCTGATCATGTCGGACATGGACAACGGGAACCAGCCCCCGCGTTGAGCCCCGCCGGCCCGGAAGAGCTCGTCCGCGTGAGCGCGCGCCTCCTCGAGGCGATCGTCCGCCGGGACGCGTCCGCGCTCGAGGAATTGCTCGATCCGGAATTCGTGCACCTCGACGGCAAGGGCGTCCGGACGCCCCGCGCGGAGTTCATCGCCTCGATTCTGTCCTCGACGTACACGGTGCTCGACGCGGGCTTCGACTCGCTGTCCGTCGACGTCGTCGGCGGGCTCGGGGTCGTGAACGGGATCCAGCGCGCGGAGGTGGCGCTCGGAGAAGGCGAACGCGTCGCCTCGCTCAGCGCCTTCACGGACGTGTTCGTCCCGACCGAGACCGGCTGGCGGATCCGCCTCGCCCGCTCGATGGATCTCGATGGCTAAGAAGAGAAAGGCCCTCCGCCGTGTCCTGATCGGGCTCGGCATCCTGGTCCTGCTCTCGCCGGTCCTCTTCGTCGCCGCCTATCGCATTGCGGCGAAGAAGCTGTTGACGGGGCCGGCCCTGCGCGCGGAGATCAACAAGAAGCCCGAGGAGCATCCTGATCGAGTGGGACGAAGCCGTGTCCGCGTGGCCGGGCCGCGTGTCGGTGAAGAATCTCCGCATCCGCGGAAGCGATCCGAACGTCCAGTGGATCGTCATCCTCCCCGAAGCGACACTTCGGTATTCGCTCCTGCCTCTGCTGCGGAAAAACTTCATCGTCACGAACCTGCGGCCGACCTCCATCCAGTTCCGCCTGCGCCAGAAGCTCGTCCCGGGAAAGTTCACGGAAGCGCAGGCCAAGCAGCTCCCGCCGATTCCGGGCTTCTCCGACCCGCCGCTCCGCGTCGAAGGCGAAGAACTCCCGAAACCCGAGTCCAACCCGTTCACTTTCGAGGTCCAGGACGTCGCGACGGACGCCTTCGACGACATCTGGGTCGATGCCTTCCGCTACCGCGGGCCCTCGAAGCTGCGCGGCCGCTTCCGGCTGAGGCCCGGGTACCGCGCCCGGATCGGGCCGGCCACGGTGGAGTTCGGAGGCGGTGTGCTCGCCGCCGCCGAAAAGCCGGCGGTGACGAAGCTCTCGGGGAACCTGGGCGCGACCTTCGCCGAATGGGACGTTCAGGAGCTGAAGGAGAACAAGGTCTTTCGGGTCGTCACGGCAAGGGTCGCCCTCGAAGGCCCGACCGAGGGAGTCGACTTCCTCGACAGGCTTCTCCAGCTCGGCCGAGGCGTGCACGTCTCGGGAGGCCCCGGTGTCCTGAAGGTGTCGGGCGAGATCGACAAGGGAAAGGCCTCGGGAAAGGCCGAGATCACGGCGAAGAAAGGCAAGTACGCGCGGCCGGGGCTCTCGCTCATCGGCAGCGCGGACGCGAAGCTCGTGTTCTCGAACTGGGTGCTCGACGGAGGCGCTGCCGATATCGGCGGAAGCACGGTGAAGATGACGGATGTCTTCGTCGCCGGCGCGGCCAAGGAAACGAAGGCCTGGTGGGGAGAGTTCGAAATCCCTTCGGGCCGCATGTCGCAGGGCCTGACCGGCAAGGTCACCTTCAAGTGCAGCGACGGGCGGCCGCTGATCGCGTTTCTCGGCGGCGCGCTGCCGAAGTGGACGAGCGGCCCGATCGACCTCGAAGGCCTCACGGCCTCGGCCAACGTCGTGTTCTCCGAGCCGCGGACGGTGGTGCGCGGCCTCGAAGCCTCGGGCGGAAAGTTCACGATCGCGGGGGAGTACGACCGGCGCGGCGAGCGTTCCCAGGGCGCCTTCCTGATCGACAGCGGCGGGCTGCTGGTCATCGGCGTGGAGCTCGAAAACGGCAAGACCATCGTGCACCCGCTGCTCGCGCGGCAGTGGTTCGAGAAGGCCCGCCCGCTCATACACGCCGACGCGGCGGCGCCGGCGGCTGCGACGACGGAGAAACCGGCGAAAAAGAAGAAGAGCTGAGCCCGCGCTAGAATCCCTCCGCTTCGCGCTCGTTTCGTCGTTTCGAATTCGCAAGGGAGGGGGCTCGATGAGGCAGAGGGTTCTCGCGTCCATTCTCGGCTTCGCGTGCGGCCTGGCCCTGGCCGCGCAGGAAGGACCCCTTCCGCCGCTCGACGCTCTCGCATTCGCGCAGATGAAAGATGCGAAGGCGGAGCGCGTGTCCTCGTCGAGCCCGAATCCCGCCTCCAACAACGACAGCAGGCAGCCGATCCCTGGCGAGACGATCGTCCTCGCGGACCTGAACGGGCCCGGCGTCGTCACGCACATCTGGCTGACGATCGCGGCCAACGAGTACGCGTGGCCGCGGCTCGTCCGGCTGCGCGTCTACTACGACGGGAATCCGGAGCCCTCCGTCGACGCGCCGGTCGGCGACTTCTGGGCGGTCGGCCACGGGTTCGAGCGGTGGGTCAAGTCCGAGATGATCCGCGCGAGCTCCGAGGGACGCGCGCGCAACGCCTACTGGCCGATGCCGTTCGCGAAGTCCTGCAGGATCACGCTGACGAACGAAGGCCGCCGCCGGCTCGACCACGTCTACTACCACGTCGACTGGTCGAAGGTGCCCGCGCTTCCTCCCGACACGCTCTACTTCCACGCGCGCTACAAGCAGGAGCTCCCCGCGCCGGCGGAGAAGAAGGTCTACACGTTCCTCGACGTCAAGGGTCGGGGCTTCTTCGCCGGGAGCGGTCCTCAACGTCATCCAGCCGGAGGCCGGCTGGTTCGGCGAGGGCGACGAGCGGATCTACGTGGACGGCGAGACGGAGCCGTCGATCATCGGCACGGGATCCGAGGACTACTTCAACGACGCGTGGGGGCTGCACGTGCTCGACGGCCCGTATACGGGCGTGACCGTCGCCGACGGGACGGGCCTGGGCTCGCGCATGACGGGATACCGCTGGCACATCAAGGACCCGATCCCGTTCAAGAAGTCTTTCCGCTTCGACATGGAGCACCTGGGCTGGACGTTCAACAACGACGGTTCGCTGAAGTCGCCCTTACGGCACGCGCGACGACCTCATGTCGTCGGTCGCGTTCTGGTACCAGGAAGGCGTCGCGACGGGCCTGTGGCCCGTGCCCTACGGTTCCGCCCGGCTGCCGCAGGGCAACGCGATCCAGTACGAGGTCGAGAAAGTCGCCTCGCAGGTCAAGACGGAGAAGGGCACGGCGTCGGTCTTCCCGGACCTCTTCTGGTCCAAGGACGTCCTCATCTTCAAGGCCGAGGGGCCGGGCTCGCGGATCGAGATCCCTTTCGAGGTCGAGGAGGCCGGCGACTACGAGCTCTACACGCAGATCGCGATGGGCTCGGACTACGGGATCTACAACGTGCTCCTCGACGGCAAGCCCCCGGTCGCGCCGGTCCTCGAGCACGAGCCGGGCGCGGACGTGCGCCCGGAGCTCTCCTTCGACGGCTACGCCTACGAGACCTACGTCGGCCGGGACTACCAGGTCGGCTGGCCGCGCCTGACGAAGGGTCGGCACACGCTGACCTACGTCTGTCTGGGCAAGAACGCGGCGTCGACGGGCTACGTGCTCGGCGTCGACAACATCGTGCTGGCCGAGGTCGGCGCGAAGGGCTGGGCGAAGGCGGCGGCGGTCAAGCCGCCGGTCGTCCCGACGGACCTCGCGGGCGCGACGCGCGCGCTCTCGGACCCCGACGCGGTCGTGCGCGGCCTCGCGGCGCGGGAGCTCCGGGCGATGGGACCGGCCGCGGCTCCCGCGGTCGACGCGCTCGCGGCTCGCCTCAAGGACCCCGAGTGGATCGTGCGGATGGCCTCGGCGGAGGCCCTGGCCGCGATCGGGCCGAAGGCCGCTCCGGCCGTGCCCGCGCTGACGGCGGCCGCGGGCGTCGCCGGAGAGAACGTCAACGTCGTGCGCGCCTGCGCCCAGGCCCTCGGCGCGATCGGGCCGGCGGCGAAGAGCGCCCTGCCGGTGCTCCAGGCGATCGCCGCGAAGCCGATTCTCCATGTCAACGGCGTGATCGAACGGTCGCCGTCGGACGCCGCCGAGCGGGCGATCCGCGAGATCGAGAGCCCCGCGAAGAAGTGAGCGGCGAACGGGCCGCCCGCCTGTTCTACGCGTTCTGCGGCCTCGCCGGAGCGGCGGTGCTCGCGGCGACGTTCCTGTCGGCGCTCGGCGCGGTCCCGATCGCCGGCGCCTACGCGACGGTTTTCCGGGCGCTCGTCTTCCGCGGCGGCATCGTGCTCGCGGGAGGAGTGTTCGCGCTCTCCGTGCTCCTCCGATTCGTTTTCGCGCGAAACGGGCTCTCCGGCGTCGGTCCGCGAAGCCTGGCATTCGCCGCGTCGCCGTGGACGATCCGCGGTCTCTGCGTCTCGACCGCTCTCGCCTTTCTGGCGACCGAGGTCGGAAAGCTCGCGCATCAGAACGAGATGCGCGCTTTCTTCACGGCCTCGGGCTATCCCGCGTGGTTCCTCTACGTCGTGATCGCGGTCGAGACGATCGGCGCCATCGGTCTGCTGGAGCCGCGCGTCCGGCTCGTCGCCGCGTTCGGCCTCGCCCTCGTGATGGTCGGTGCGATCGTCACGCACGCGCGCAACGGCGATCCCTTCACCGACTCGCTCGAAGCGGCGCACCTGCTGGCGACGCTTCTGACGGTCATGGGCATCGCGGTGCTCCGTGAGCGCGTGCCGCCTCGAAGCGACGGCGTCATAGAATCCGCCCCAACCACGCGGAGGACACGATGAGCGGCGGGACGAGCCGGCGGGAGTTCATGGCGCGGACTCTGGGAGGAGTCGCGGCGGCTTCGCTCGCGCGGGGGCTCCCTGCGGCGGTTACCGTCGGCCGAGAGCGGCCCGAAGACGAACCTCCAGCCCTTCGACTACGACGGCGTGACGCTGCTCGAGGGGCCGATGAAGGCCCAGTTCGACACGATGCGGGCGTACTACTACGCGATTCCCGACGACGACATCCTGAAGGGCTTTCGCCTGCGGGCGGGACAGCGAGCGCGCGGACAGGATCTCGGCGGCTGGTACAGCGGCGAGCCGAATCGCCGGTTCTGGTGGTCGAACGGCGACACGTTCAACGCATTCGGCCAGTGGCTCTCGGGCATGGCACGGATGTCGAAGGCCACGGGCGACGCGGAGATGCGCTCGAAGGCGATCTTTCTGATGGGGGAGTGGGCCTCGACGATCGAGCCGGACGGCTGGTTCTTCTACTCGCGCCGCCCATGGCAGCCGCACTACATCTACGACAAGCAGGTCGGCGGTCTCGTCGACATGGCCGTCTACGCCGGACGGAAGGACGCGCTCGTCCATCTCTCGAAGATCACCGACTGGGCGATCGAGAACCTCGACCGGAGCCGGAAGGTCGACTCGGACACCGAGTGGTACACGCTCTCCGAAAACCTCTACCGCGCGTACCAGGTCACCGGCGACGAGAAGTACCGCCGCTTCGCGGACCTCTGGCGGTTCGACGACTACTGGAACGCGTTCTCGGGCGCGGCGCCGACCGACCTGAAGCGCTGGGGCCACCACGCCTACAGCCACGTGAACACGATGTCTTCCTGCGCGATGGCCCACGTCGTGACGGGGGAGAAGAAGTATCTCGACGCGATCCTCGCCGAGTACGACTGGCTTCAGAAGACGCAGTGCTACGCCACGGGGGGCTACGGGCCGGAGGAGGATCTGGTCGCCGAGGACGGCGAGCTCGGCCGACGCCTCGAGACCACGTCGTACTCCTTCGAGACGACCTGCGGCGCGTGGGGCGGGTTCAAGCTCGCGCGCTATCTCCTGACTCTCACCGGCGACGCCCGGTACGGCGACTGGATCGAGAAGCTCCTCTACAACGGAAGCCTCGCGGCGCTGCCGATGGGCCCGAAGGGCGCGACCTTCTACTACGCGGACTACCGTCTGGGCGGCGGCCGCAAGTTCTACCATCCCGACGGCAACTGGCCCTGCTGCTCGGGCACGTACCCCCAGGTGCTCGCCGACTACCACAACGTCGTCTACTTCCGGGACGCCGCGGGTCTTGCCGTCAACCTCTTCGTCCCGTCCCGCGCGGCATGGAACCAGGGCGGGACGCCGGTGGTCGTCGAGCAGGAGACGGCCTTCCCGGAAGCGGACACGACGACCCTCACGGTGCGCCCGGGCAAGAGCGCGGCCTTCGACGTGAAGTTCCGCGTTCCCGCGTGGACGGCGGGCGGCGTCGAGGTGGCGGTGAACGGGAAGCCGGCGGCGGTCGCCGCGGAGCCGGGAAAGTGGGCCGTGCTCCGGCGGACCTGGAACGCCGGCGACCGCGTCACGATCCGGCTGCCCATGCGGCTGGCGCTCCACCCGATCGATGCGCAGCATCCGAAGCGCGTCGCCGTCAGCTACGGTCCCGTCGTGCTCGTCCGCGACGGGACGCCACGCCTCGCGTTGAATGGAGGGCCGACGGAGTGGATGGTCGGCCGGCCGGGCCTCGAATTTGCGGCGCCCGGACAACCGGAAGGGATGTTCATGCCTTTTTACAGAGTCGGAGCCCACATGCCGTACGACATGTATTTCGATCTCCAGTCATGAGACGCGCACTCGCAGCCGTTCTCCTCATTCTCTGTTCGTGCGCGACGAGTCTTTTCGCCCAGACCCGGCGGCCGATCACGGCGCAGGACCTCTGGGCCTTCCAGCGCGTCGGCGCTCCGGTCCTTTCGCCCGACGGGAAGACGGCGGTCTTCACCGTCACCGAATGGTCCATTCCAAAGAGCAAGAGCACCTCGAGCCTCTGGCTCGTGGACGTGGCGGGAGGCGAGCCGCGCCGGCTGACGCAGGGCGGCTCCGACGGCGCGCCGGCCTGGAGCCCCGATGGCAAGCGGATCGCCTTCGTCTCGAAGCGCGGCGACGACGACGCGCCGGCGCTCTACGTGATCCCGCTCGGCGGGGGCGAAGCCCGGCGGGTGGCCGGCGCGCCCTACGGCTTCCGGGCGCCGAAGTGGCTCTCGACCGGACGCATCGCCGTGCTGACGCAGGTCCTTCCGGATCTCGCCGGCAAGCTCGAGAAGAGCGATCTCGAGGCGATGCGCAAGGAGATGAAGCGGCGCAAGGACTCGCTGATGACGGCCCGAGTGACCGAGGAGCGCCAGTACCGCTTCTGGGACCGGACGCTCGCCGAGGGCGTGGCCGACAAGCTCGTCGCCGTGGACGCCGAGACCGGAGCGCTGACGGACCTGACGCCGGGCTGGAACCGGCTCTTCTCGACGGTCATGGAGCCCGGCTTCGACGTTTCGGCCGACGGCCGGTCGATCGCGATGGCGATCAACGCCACGCCGCCGCCGTACCGGGAGCGCACCAACCTCGACGTCTACGTCATCCCGACCGACGGCACCGGCGCGATGCGCGATCTGACCGCGTCGAATCCCTTCACCGACGACTCGCCCCGCTTCGCGCCCGACGGCCGGTCGATCTACTACATGCGCGAGGCGAAACACAACGCGGGGAATCGGCGCATCGCGCGGGTCGATCTCGCCTCGGGCGCGAGCACGACTTTGACGACCGCCTACGACCGCTCGTTCGACGCCGTCTCTTTCGGCGCCGACGGCAAGACGCTCTTCGCGACGTCCGAGGACCGCGGCGATCGTCGCGATCTTCCGACTCGCCTCCGACGGTACCGGGCTTTCGCGTGTCTACGCCGACGGGACCTCGACGGGGCTCGACGTGCGGGGCGGATCGATCCTCTTTCTGAACGAAGCGGCGAACCGTCCGTCGGAGGTCTACGCCCTCGATGCGGCCCGCGGCACGGCCCGGCGCCTCACGCGGTTCAACGACGCGGTCCTCGCGACTCTCGACCTCGGCCGGACCGAGTCGCGGGAGTTCCGCGGCGCGGGCGGGGACACCGTCCAGATGTTCGTGACCTACCCGGCGGGCTTCGACCCGGCGAAAAAGTACCCGCTCGTCCAGATCCTCCACGGCGGGCCGCACACGATGTTTCGGGACGACTTCGGCTACCGCTGGAACCAGCACGTCTTCGCCTCGCCCGGGTACGTCGTCGCGCGCGTCAATCGGCACGGCTCGACCGGATTCGGCGAGGCGTTCCTGGGCTCGATCGACGGCGCGTGGGGCATCAAGCCGACCGAAGACATCCTGGCGTCGACCGAGGTCCTCGTGAAGGAGATCCCGGCGATCGACGGGACGAAAGTGGCCGCGGCCGGCGCGAGCTACGGCGGGTATCTCGCGGCGTGGCTGCTCGGCCATACGGACCGGTTCCTCTGTCTCGTGAACCACGCCGGCGTCAACGACTTCATCACGGAGTACGGCAGCGACACGACGAGCTACGGGTTCGACGCGACCGTCTGGGGCGGCACTCCCTGGAAGGACGCCGAGGCGATGCAGAAGAACAACCCGATGACCTACGCCGCCGACTTCAAGACGCCCATGCTCATCACCGCGGGAGAGCAGGATTATCGCGTGCCGTACGGCAACAGCCTCTCGCTCTACGGCGTGCTGCAGGCGATGAACGTCCCGTCGCGCCTGCTCCTCTTTCCCAACGAGAACCACTGGGTGCTCTCGCCCCAGAACTCGATCTACTGGAACTACGAGGTGCAGCAGTGGCTGGCCCGCTACATCGGCGGGAAGCCCATGGAGAAGCCGGTCTTTCCGACCGAGGAGAAGTAGCCCGACATGAGCTCCGTCAAGCCCGGCGCGAAAGAAGTCGTCCTCGTCGCGAGCGGGGACTCGCGTCTCTCCGCGAACCAGCGCTGCTGGCCGGCCCAGCAGGCTCTCGAAAAGGCGGTGGACAAGGCCTTCGGCGAGCTCGGCGCGCGGATCACCCGGGGCCACGCGCTACGACCCCGAGAAGAAGCACGGCTTCATCGACGGCCAGGCGAAAGGGATCCAGATCTTTCGCAAGATCGATCCCGAGGCGCCGCTCGTCGTCGCCGAGGCGGTGTGGGAGTACACGAGCCACGTCCTCGCCGGGCTGACGAAGCACCGGGGCCCGATCCTCACGCTCGCGAACTGGAGCGGCGAGTGGCCGGGCCTCGTCGGCATGCTCAACGTGAACGCGTCGTTGACGAAGGCGGGCATTCCCGTACAGCTCGATCTGGAGCGAGGACTTCGAGGACGGCTTCGCCCGAGGCGGGCTGCGCCAGTGGCTCGCCGAGGGGACCATCGCGCACGATGTGAGCCACGCCCAGGCCATCGAGGACCGGACCTTCAACGGCAACTACGCCGAGGATCGGGCGCGCGGCGCCGCGCTCGGCGAGGAGCTCAAGCGCGATCAGGCGATCATGGGCGTCTTCGACGAGGGCTGCATGGGGATGTACAACGCGATCATCCCCGACGACCTCATGCACGCCATGGGCCTCTTCAAGGAACGGCTGTCGCAATCGATGCTCTTCGCCGCGATGCGCGAGGTCCCGGACGAGACCGCGCGGCGCCACTACGACTGGCTGACGAAGCGCGGCATGAAGTTCGCCCTCGGCAGGAACGAGGCGACGGAGCTCACGGAGTGGCAGGTCCTCGAGGGCCTGAAGATGTACGACGCGGCCGTGACGATGGCCCACGACTTCGGGTGCGCGGCGATCGGCATCCAGTACCAGCAGGGCCTGAAGGACATCTGCGTCGCGTCGGACCTGACCGAGGGGCTCCTGAACAACCCCGACCGGCCGCCCGTGCGCGGCGCCGACGGGCGGGCGCTCTTCGAAGGCCTCGCCGTCCCGCACTTCAACGAGGTGGACGAGTGCGCCGGCGTCGACGCGCTCCTGACGAACCGCGTCTGGATGGACCTGGGCATCGATCCCTCGACGACGCTTCATGACGTGCGCTGGGGCGCCCCGGTCGAGGAGAACGGCGTGGACGCCTACGTGTGGGTCTTCGAGATCTCGGGCGCGGCCCCCGCCTCACACTTCATCGGGGGCTACGGCGGGGCGAAGGGCGAGCGGCAGCCGCCGATGTACTTCCCCAAGGGCGGCTCGACGCTGAAGGGCGTGTCGAAGCCGGGCGAGATCGTCTTCTCGCGGATCTACGTCAAGAACCACGCGCTCCACATGGACATCGGGCGCGGCGGCGTCGTGAAGCTGTCGGACGAGGAGACGGAGCGGCGCTGGCAGGCGACGACGCCGCAGTGGCCGATCATGCACGCGGTCCTCTACGGGATCACGCGGGACCAGATGATGGCCAAGCACATGGCGAACCACATCCAGGTCGCGTACGCGCCGGACGCGTTGACCGCCAACCGCGCGCTCGTGCGCAAGGCGTCGATGGCCCGCGCGCTCGGCATCCAGGTCAACCTCTGCGGCGATCCCGAGCAGTCGCTCGACCGGCACCAGGCGGCGAAGTACCGGGCGTGACGCCTTAATGTCGCCGTCGTCGCCCTGTTCTCTCGGGCTCGATTTCGGCACGGCCTCGGTGCGCGCGGTCGTCGTCGAGACGGCGACGGGCGAGGAGCGCGGCTCCGCCGTGGTCGACTACCCGCACGGCGTGATCGACGACGCGCTTCCGGGCTCGGGAGAGAAGCTTCCCGCCGACTGGGCGTTGCAGCATCCGGGCGACTGGGTCTCCTCGATCGAGAAGGCCGTGCCCCGGGCGCTCGCGGCGGCGGGCGTTCCGAAGGAGGCGATCGTCGGCATCGGAGTCGACTTCACCTCCTGCACGGTGCTTCCCGTGGACCCGGCGGGAGCGCCGCTCTGCCTGTCGCCGGACTGGGCCGCGCGGCCGCATGCCTGGGTGAAGCTCTGGAAGCACCACGCGTCCCAGCCGCAGGCGGATCGGATCAACGCGCTCGCCGAGCAGCGAGGCGAGGCGTTTCTCGCGGACTACGGCGGGAAGACCTCCTCGGAGTGGCTCGCGGCCAAGGCGCTGCAGATCCTGGACGAGGATCCCGAGGTCTACGAGGCCGCGGCGGCGATCGTCGAAGGCGGGGACTGGATCGTGGGGGAGCTCTGCGGTGCGCGGGTGCGCAACTCCTGCGGCGCGGGCTACAAGGGATTCTGGAACCGCGAGCGCGGCTTCCCGTCCCCGGCATTTTTCGGAGCGCTCGATCCGCGCTTCGCGGGGCTCGCGTCGAAGCTCCAGGGCGAAATCGTGCCGCCGGGGCGGCGCGTCGGCGGCCTGACTCCCGCGATGGCCGCGCGGCTCGGCCTCTCGCCGGGCACCGCGGTCGCCGCCGCGATCATCGACGCGCACAGCGCGGTCCCCGCGGCGACCGTCGTCGAACCGGGGCGGATGGTGATGGTCATGGGGACCTCCACCTGCCACATGCTCCTCGCCGAGCGCCACGCGAAAGTCGAGGGCATCGGCGGCGTCGTCCAGGACGGCATCGTCGAGGGGTTCGCGGGATACGAGGCGGGCCAGCCCGCGGTCGGGGACATCTTCGGCTGGTTCGCGAAGCTCGTCGGCGGCGGTTCGGAGGCGGGCTTCTCGGCCCTCGAGAGGGAGGCGGCCGCGGCGCCGCCGGGCGGCCACGGGCTGCTCGCGCTCGACTGGTGGAACGGGAACCGCTCGGTGCTCGTCGACGCGAATCTCTCGGGCCTCCTCGTGGGCATGACCCTCGCGACGACGGCGGGGGACATCTACAGGGCCCTCATCGAGGCCACGGCCTTCTCGACGCGGCGCATTCTCGACGCGTTCGAAGGGGAGCGGATCCCGGTGAAGGAGCTGATCGCGGTCGGCGGGCTCGCGGAACGCAGCCCGCTGCTGCTTCAGATCTACGCCGACGTGACGCGCCGGCCCATCGGGCTCGCGGCGGCGGTCAACGCCTCGGCGCTCGGAGCCGCGATGCTGGGAGCGGTGGCGGCCGGGCCGGCGGCGGGCGGCCACGCCTCATTCGCGGACGCCGCCCGCGCGATGGCCCGCCTGAAGCCCGAGCGCGTCGCGCCGGATCCCGTGCGCGCGAACGCCTACGACGCGCTCTATCGCGACTGGCTGGAGCTCCACGACCACTTCGGGAAGAAGTCCGATCTCATGAAGCAGATTGCGCCGGGGTCGCGCATGACCCCCCTCGTCGAGGCTCGCGGCGTCTCGAAGGAGTTCCCGGGTGTCCGGGCGCTGGACGGCGTGGACTTCGACGTGCGGCCCGGGGAGGTGCACGCGCTCATCGGGGAGAACGGCGCGGGCAAATCGACGCTGATCCGGATTCTCTCGGGCGAGATCGCGGACTATTCCGGTGAAGTCCGGATCGACGGCCAGCCGCGCCGGATGGACAGACCTCGGGACGCCATCGAGGCCGGCATCGCCGTCATTCCGCAGGAGCTCCAGCTCGTCTCGTCGCTCTCGGTCGCGGAGAACATCTTCCTCGGACGTCCCCGGTCGCTTCTCTCCGGGGCGGCGGCGGCGCTCGAGAGGCTTGGCGAGACGCACGTTGCGCCCGAGGAGCTCGTCGCGCATCTGGAAGCCGGTCAGCGGCAGCTCGTGGCCATCGCCCGCGCCCTCTCTCTCGAAGCGCGGCTCATCATCATGGACGAGCCGACCACCTCGCTGTCGGCGCCGGAGGCCGCCCGCCTCGAGGGCCTGATCGAGCGGCTGTCGGCCCGCGGGGTGGCGATCGTCTACATCTCGCACAAGCTCGACGAGGTCGAGCGGCTGGCCGATCGGATCACGGTGCTTCGCGACGGAAAACGCATCGTCACGCGCGAGGCGGAAGCCGTGGACGAGGCCGAGATGGTGCGTCTCATGGTGGGCCGCCGGATCGACCGGATCGCGCTCTTGCCGGTCCCGGAGGATGCGCCGGAGGTGCTCCGCGTCGAGAACCTCTCGGTCGCGGACCCGGACCGACCCGGCGGCCGGCGCGTCTCGGACGTCTCCTTCTCGCTGCGCCGAGGAGAGATTCTCGGTCTCGCAGGATTGATCGGGGCGGGCCGCACGGACCTCCTGCTCGCACTCACGGGCGCGCTCGAACGGACGGTGACGGGCCGGGTGCGCGTCGCCGGGGAGGACTATCGGCCCTCGAGCCCCGCCGACGCAAAGGCGGCCGGGCTCGTCCTGCTTCCCGAGGAGCGCAAGTCGCAGGCGATCTTTCCGGATCTCTCCGTTCTCGAGAACGTGATCCTGCCTTCGCAGGAGCGGGCGGCGCGCGCGGGCTGGATCGATCGCCGGCGCGGCCGGGAAGACGGGGAACGGCTCATGGCCGACACGGGCGTGCGGGCGGCGTCGCCGGACGTCCCGATCGCGACGCTGTCGGGCGGCAACCAGCAGAAGGCGATTCTCGCCCGCTGTCTCTACGCCTCGCCGTCGGTGCTGCTGCTCGACGAGCCGACGCGCGGAATCGATCTGGCGGCGAAGGCGGACGTCTACGCGCTGCTTCGCCGGCTGGCGGGCCAGGGGTTCGGCATCGTCCTGTGTTCTTCCGAGATGTCCGAGATCCTCACGCAGTGCCATCGCGTGCTCGTGTTCCGGGACGGCCGCGTCACGGCCGAGCTGCCGCACGCCGAGGCCACCGAGGAGCGGGTCCTCGGGGCGGCGGCCGGGACGTCCGTCGTGAAACCGCTCGCATACCTCGGGAGGTCCGCCCGGCGGGCCTCCGTCGCCTCCGACGCTCCGCCGGCGCCTCTCCCGCTACACCGGTCTCTTCGGCCTCGCGGCCGTCCTCCTGCTGTCGATCGTGTTCTCGCCGGTGCGGGGCGGGCGGCCGGTCTTTCTCGACATCGGAAACCTGACGGACATCCTGCGGCAGGTCGCCGAGAAGGGCATTCTCGCCGTCGGGATGACGGCGGTCGTGATCTCGGGCGGCATCGATCTCTCCGTCGGATCGGTGCTCGCCCTCGCGGCGACTCTGACGGCGTGGTGCCTCATGAAAGCGGGGCTCGGGCTCGGCGCGACGATCCTCGTGGTGCTCGCCGTCGGCGCGCTCTGCGGCGCGGTGAACGGCCTGGTCGTCGCGCGGTGGAGACTGCAGCCCTTCATCGCGACCCTCGCCACCATGAGCGCGGCGCGGGGAGTCGCCCGGTACGTCAGCGGAGGCATGGCCATCCCGCTCGGCTTCGGCGAGGGCGGCGCGCCCGAGTCCGTGCACCGGCTCGCGGGCACGCTTCTGCCGTACGTGCCGGCGCCGGCCGTGCTCTTCCTCCTCACGGTCGTCGGCATGCATCTGTTCCTCGCGAAGACGAGCGGCGGCCGGTACCTCTATGCCATCGGCGACAACGAGACGGCCGCGCGCATCTCTGGGATCCGCGTCGCCTGGCACAAGGCCGGCGTGTACGTCCTCGCGTCCGTGCTGGCCTCGATCGCCGGGATCGTCCACTGCGCCCAGCTCGAGCAGGGCAATCCCAACGACGGCGTGGCCTACGAGCTCGACGCGATCGCGGCGGTTGTGATCGGGGGAACGAGCCTCTCGGGTGGAATCGGATCGGTCGGCGGCACGCTGGTCGGCGTGCTGATCATCGGAGTCATCAACAACATCATGGGGTTGAACAATGTCGATGCGAACCTGCAGCTCATCCTCAAGGGGGTCATCATCCTCGGCGCGGTCTGGCTCCAGCGGCGGCGGCGGTAGACGCGCCCTGGGCGCCGCGCTTGCCGCCTGCGTCCTCGTTTTCGCCGCCGGATGCGGGAAGGCGAAGTCCGGGAAACATCTGATCGGCTTCTCGCAGTGCAATCTCGGCGAGCCCTGGCGCGTCTCGATGAACGCGGACGTCGCCGCGGCGGCGAAAAACTTCCCCGACATCGAGATCGCATACGCCGACGCCCAGCAGGACAACGCCAAGCAGGTGGCGGACGTCGAGAATTTCCTGCGCCAGAAGATCGACCTGCTCATCATCTCGCCGAACGAGGCCAAACCCCTGACTCCGATCGTGCGCCGCGTTTACGAACAGGGAATCCCGGTCATCGTCCTCGACCGCGCGATCGAGGGCGACACGTACACGACATTCATCGGAGCCGACAACCGCGAGATCGGCAAGGCGGCCGGCGAGTTCATCGCGAAGGCCCTGGGCGGGAAGGGCGCTGTGGTCGAGATCAAGGGCCTGCCCGGCTCGCCTCCGGCACGCGACCGCAGCGAAGGCTTCCGGGAGGCGATCGCGGGGCAGCCCCGACATCAAGATCGTCCACGATCCGGTGGCCAACTGGCTGCGCGAGGAGGCCATGGCGCAGATGGAGTCCGCGCTCTCCGCGCACGAGAAGATCGATCTCGTCTATGCCCACAACGACCCGATGGCGATGGGCGCGTTTCTCGCGGCCAAGGCGAAGGGGCGCGACGGCCAGATGCTCTTCGTCGGCATCGACGCGCTCCCCGGCCTCGACGGAGGCCGCCAGGCCGTCGCCGACGGAAAGCTCTCGGCCACGTTCGTCTACCCGACGGGCGGCAAGGAGGCGATCGAGGTCGCCGAGAAGATCTTCAAGGGCGAGAAGGTGCCCAAGACGATCGTGCTGCCGACCGCGATGATCACGAAGGAGAATGTGAGGGAGTACTTGGCGAAGTGAAAGTCGAGAGTCGAGAGTCGAGGGTCGAGAGTTGAACGCCGCGATCCGAGCCGCTGCGGTGCTCGCCGTGGCGGCGAGCTTCCTTGGAGCCGCGTCCGCTCCGCCGGCCCGCAAGGCCGTCCGTGCGGCGGCGATGCTGGATGTCGTCGCGGGGCGCGTCGTGGCGAACCCCGTCGTCCTCATCGAGGGTGACAGGATCACCGCAGTCGGGCCGGGCCTGACGATTCCCCGCGGCGCCGAGGTCTTCGACCTCGGGGACGTCACGATCCTGCCGGGGCTCATCGACTGCCACACGCATGTCACGACCACGTACAAGTTCCTGCTCGAGGGGGGTCCGATGCAGGACGCCGTGACGTCCGCGGCGCGGGCGAAGCTCACGCTCGACGCCGGCTTCACGACGGTCCGCGACCTCTGGGCCAAGGACTTCACGGACGTCGCGCTGCGCGATGCGATCGAGCGGGGCGACGTCGAGGGTCCGCGCATGCTCGTCGCGACGCTCGCGATCGGCTCGACCGGCGGCCACAACGAGGACGTCGAGGGCCTGTCGCCGACGATCACGGTCGGCGGCGAGTCGGGAACCGCGGACGGCGTCGACGGCGTGCGCAGGCTCGCCCGCTACGAGATCAAATACGGCGCGGACGTCCTCAAGATCATGGCGACCGAGGGCGGCGGCGAGGGCAAGAACGTCCCGAACGAGACGCAGTTCACCCTCGAGGAGATGCGAGCGATCGTCGAGGAAGGCCATCGCTACGGCAAGAAGGTCGCCGCGCATGCCCACGGGACCGACGGCATCAAGACGGCGATTCGCGCGGGCGTGGACTCGGTGGAGCACGGCACGCTTCTCGACGACGAGGGCGTCCGGATGCTCAAGGAGAAGGGCGTCTTCCTCGTACCGACCGGCGCGATCTGGACGCTGGAAGAGGACTTCGAGAAGGAAGACGCGCCGGCCTGGCGCAAGGAGCGCGAGAAGACCTTTCAGAAGGGCAGCGTCGAGGGGTTCCGGAAGGCGGTCGCCGCGGGCGTCAAGATCGCGATGGGCTCCGACGCCTCCGCTCTGCCGCACGGCGAGAACGCGAAGGAGATCGTCTGGATGGCGACGCACGGCATGACGCCGCTCGAGGCGATCCGCGCCGCGACGGTGAATGCGGCGGAGCTCCTCGGGTGGTCGGACCGCGTCGGCTCCATCGCGCCCGGCAAGTTCGCCGACATCATCGCCGTCCGCGGCAACCCGTTGACCGACGTCACGACTCTCGAGCGCGTGGCGTGGGTCATGAAGGGCGGCGCCGTGACGAAGGATGCCCTCGGGATCGCCAAGGTGAAGGCGCTTCTGGAGGCGCGCAAGCGCGGCGACGAAGCCGCGGCGCGCGCCCTGATGTCGCCGGACGCGCGGATCTGGTGGGAGAAGAGGGAGGGTGCCGGACAGCCCTGGGGCCTCGTGTCGAAATGGAGCGGCTGGGACGCCTACTTCCACTCGCAGAACGACTACTCCGACTTCCGTGAGACGGGAGATACCGTCGCCGCTTCCGGAGTCGAGATGAACGACTTCTATCGGCTGATCGAGCGCCCTCCCCAGAGATTCCGCGCGACCTGGTGGCTCGACTCCGCCGGAAAGTTCGCCGGGTTCCTCTACGAGCCCCGCGGCTCGACCGTGCCGGGAGAGGATCGTCTCGAACAGTTCAAGGCCTGGGCGCGCAAGGAGAAGCCCGCCGAGCTCGAGTACCTGATGCCCGGCGGCCAGTTCGATCCCACCGGCGACCGTCCCCAGCGCTTCCACGCGATTCTCGTCGAGTGGCGCAAGGCGGCCGGACTGCCAGACGGTGAGCGATAGACTTCCGGTACGGACATGACGCCGCGACTCGCGACGATGGGGGATCTCCCGGCGCTCGTGGTGCTGATCCCGGCCTCCGCGCGCATTCTCTCGCGCGGCTTCTATACCGATGCGCAGACCGAGGCGGCCATCCGATACATCTTCGGCCCGGACACGCGGTTGATCACCGACGGAACCTACTTCGTGGTCGAGGCGGACGGCGTTCTCGCGGGCTGCGGCGGCTGGAGCCGGCGAAGGACGCTTTATGGCGGCGACCAGATGAAGGCGGCGGAAGACCCGCTGCTCGATCCGCGGACCGAGGCGGCGCGCATCCGCGCCTTCTTCGTCCATCCCGATTTCGCGCGGCAAGGCGTGGGCTCGGCGATTCTCGACTCCTGCCTCGACGCGGCGCGCGCCGCGGGGTTTTCGAGAGTCGAGCTCGCGTCGACGCTGCCGGGCGTTCCGTTCTATCGGGCCCTCGGCTTCGAGGAGTGCGAACCGCTCGAAGCCCCGATGCCGGACGGCACGACGCTGCCCATCATCCGGATGGAGAGAGCACTGTGATGAGCGCCGCGGTTGCACCGCGGCTGGCTCTCGTCGGCTTTCGCTCCGACTCCAACTCGTCGTACCGGCGAGGCGCCGCCGACGCGCCGCCGCTCATCCGCGAGGCACTCTTCAGCGAGTCCTCGAACGCCTGGACCGAGAACCGGCGCGATCTCTCGCGCGAGGCCTTCTATGACGCCGGAGATGTCGGCGAGGAGATCGGCGCCGACACGTTTGCGCGCATCGAGGCGGCGATCGGCCACCTCCTGGAGAAGGGCTACGCGCCCCTCTCGCTCGGCGGGGACCATGCGATCACGTATCCGATCGTGCGGGCGTTCGCGCGAAGGTATCCGCGGCTCTCCATCCTCCAGTTCGACGCCCATCCCGATCTCCACGACGAGTTCGGCGGCAACCGCTTCTCCCATGCCTGCCAGTTCGCGCGGATCATGGAGGAAGGCCTCGCGCGGCGTCTCGTCCAGGTCGGCATCCGCGCGGCGAGCGCGCACCAGCGGGAGCAGGCTGCGCGCTTCGGCGTCGAGATGATCGAAATGCGGGACTTCCGCGACGGGCTCGAGCTCCGGTTCGAGGATCCCGTCTACGTGTCCTTCGACATGGACGGCCTCGATCCGGCGTTCGCGCCCGGCGTCGCCCACCGGGAACCCGGCGGGCTCTCGACCCGCCAGGCGGTCGACGTGATCCAGAGGCTGCAGGGCGAGATCGTCGGGGGCGACGTGGTCGAGTTCAACCCGCAAATGGATTCCTCCGGGATGACCGCGATGGTGGCGGCGAAGCTCGTCAAGGAAATCGCGGCGAGAATCGGCGTGGAATGATGAACATGACGGAAAGGAGCATCTTCACCATGGGTTGTTGCGCAGGGGCCGCTTGCTCTCGTCCGGCCCCGTCGAGGAGCCGCTAAAAATGTCCGAAGACAACAAGGACCGCGTCCGACGCCTCTTCGAGGAGGTCTGGAACGGGGGCAAGCTGGGCCTGCTCGACACCCTCATCGGCGCGGCGTACGTGGACCACAACCCGGCCCCGGGACAGCCCGCCGGCGCCGCGGGGGTGAAGGGGAAAGTCGAGTCGCTCCGCGACGGCCTTTCCGGACCTGCGCTTCACGCTCGAGGAGCTCGTCGCCGAGGGCGATCTCGTCGCCGCGCGCTACTCGTGGCGCGGCACGCACAAGGGAGAGGCGTTTCTCGGAATCCCGCCGAGCGGCAAGGCGATCCTCGTGCGCGGCATGGACTTCTTCCGGCTCCGCGAAGGCCGGATCGTGGAGCGCTGGGACAACGTGGATGAGCTCGGGATGCTGACCCAGCTGGGAGATCTGGGATGAGCGGCGTGGCCGCGAGCGCGAGTACGGCCTGGCTGCGCCACACGCTCGCGACGCTGGCGTATCGCGGCGGCAAGGCGGTGCGGGGCGCGCCGGCGTCCTTTTCGAGCTTCCGGGTGGCCGAAGGGAAGGCCGCGGGCACCCGCACGCCGGGCCAGATCCTCGCGCACGTCAACGATCTGCTGGCCTGGGCTCTGCAGCTCGCGGAGGGCCGTCACGTCTGGGAAGCAATCCGTGCCCGGGCCGTGGGAGGAGGACGTCGAGAAGTTCCACGCCGGTCTCGAGCGGCTCGACGCGCGGCTCGCCTCCGCGGAGCCTCTCGGCTGCCCGCCGGAGAAGCTGTTCCAGGGCCCGATCGCCGACGCCCTCGCGCACGTCGGACAGATCGCCATGCTTCGCCGCATGGCGGGCGTGCCTCTGCGGGGCGAGAACTACTTCAAGGCGGACATCGCGGCGGGACGGGTCGGCGCGGCGCAGCCGCCCGTCGCGCGTGGAGTTCGATTGACCTGCTGGAGCTGCCGCGCGGAAAACGATCTCGCGGAGCGGCAGACCTGCGCGCGCTGCGGCGCGCCTCTCGTCCAGTCCTTTTCACTCTTCCAGCGTCCGATCGTTCTCGGCCTCGCCGGCGTGCTGGTCTTCGGCTGGCTCGCGGTCCTGCTGTGGGCGATCGCGTTCCCGGGGTGCGGCCGCTGAGCCTGCCGGCGACCCCGGCCGTTCGCGTCTTGAAAGCGGCCGGTATCGAGTTCGTGCCGCACGTCTACGAATACGTCGAGCGAGGCGGAACGCGCCATTCCGCCGAAGCCCTCGGCGTCGACGAGCACCACGTCGTCAAGACGCTCGTGATGGAGTCGCGCGGACGCGACGGGAAGCCGCAGCCGCTCATCGTTCTCATGCACGGGGACCGCGAGGTCTCGACACGCGAGCTGGCGCGCCAGATCGGCGCGCGCGAGGTGGCGCCGGCGAGCGCGGCGGCGGTCGAGAAGCACACGGGCTACGTGCCCGGCGGCGTGAGCCCGTTCGGCACGCGCCGCGCGCTTCCGGTTTATGTCGAGGGCTCGATCCTGGCGCTCGAGCGGTTCCTCCTGAACGGCGGCCGGCGCGGCTTTCTCGTCGAGATCACTCCGGCGGACCTCGAGCGGCTGCTCGCGCCTCTCCGCGGTGCAGGTGGCGATCGAAAGAGGCGCGTCCCGCTGACGGATCCGACGGATATGATTCGCGGCAAGTTTCGAAGGAGGAATCGATGAGACGGAGGATCCTGCCGGGTCCTGGCGTCTCGCTCTGGGATTCGCGGCGGGCCGCAGCTGTTTGCCGAGGAGGGTGGCGAAGGTCGTGGATGCGGCGTGGTTGAAGGCGATGAAGGCCAACGACCTCAACGCGCTGGTCGCGTGCTACGCGCCCGATGCCGTCACTGTGGCTTCCCGACGCGCCGGAAGCGCGAGGCGAGAAGGCGATCCGGGCGACCTATGCGGGCCTGCTGGCGGCCAACACGGTCGTCGACGCCTCGCTGACGAACGCGGTCTACCACACCTACGGGGACGTCTCGACGCCGTGGGGGAACTTCACGCTCGCCCTCAAGCCCAAGGCGGGCGGGGAGAACGTCGTGATGAAGGGGCGGTTCATGAGCGTCTCGAAGAAGACGGGAGGCCAGTGGCGCTACGTTGCCGACATCGCTTCCACCGAGCCGCCTCCGCCCGCGCCGAGCCAGCCGGCGACCAGGTAGCGCCGGGGCGACGGCCGTGGCGTCCCGCTCCCCGAATCTCGAGCACGTCGCCGAACACTCGGTCCTCTTCGGCCTCGCGATCGCGGTCGGGCTGCTGGCCGGCGCCATCGCCGTCGCCTTCCAGGCAGGCCCTCGCGTTCGCGGCCTGCGCTGCGCGAGGGTCTGGCGCACGGCGGCGTCGGAGTCCGCCTGGAGGCTTCCCGCCGCGGTCCTCTTCTCGGCGCTCGCGGTATGGGCGGGCGTCGCCGCTCGTCCGCCGCTTCGCCCCGGAGGCCTCGGGAAGCGGGATCCCGCAGGTCGAGGCCACCCTCCATCAGGGTCCGCGACCTCCGGTGGCCGCGGATCCTCTGGGTCAAGTTCACCGGCGGCGTGCTCGCGATCGGCGGCGGCCTGACCCTCGGGCGCGAGGGGCCCACGGTTCAGATGGGCGCGGCGCTCGGGCGCGCCGCTCGGAGGTCCGCCGTCCGCCTCGGCGGAGCGGAGCCGGACGCTGATCGCGGCCGGGGCGGGAGCCGGCCTCGCGGCGGCCTTCAACGCGCCGCTGGCGGGGACGCTCTTCGTGCTCGAAGAGCTGCGCGTCCTCCGCACGCCGCGCCACGCGCTCGCGGCCCTGCTGGCGTGCGTGACGGCCGACCAGGTCTATCGGGGCTGCTCGGCGGCGCGCCGCAGCTCGGCACGATCGCCGTGGCCGCGCCCGCCGGCCTGCCGCGCTCGTGCCCCTTCTGATCCTCGGAGCGGCGGCCGGAGTTCTCGGGGCGCGTCTTCAACCGCTGCCTGCTCGGAACGCTCGACCTCTTCGACCGGCTGCGCGTCCCGTGACGGCCGTTACGGCGACGGCATCCCGCTGCTCGTGGGCGCGGCCGTCGGCCTCGTGGGATTCTTCGCGCCTCGTCCTGCTCGGGCCGGGCGACGGGCTGCATCGAGCAGGCCCTCCGCGCTCCGCTCGACGCGGCGAGCGCCGCCGCGGTTCTCGGCGGGCGCTTCGCTCTGACGCTCGCGAGCTACGCGACCGGGGCGGCGGGCGGGCTCTTCGCCCCGCTGCTCGTGCTCGGCGCCGAGGCGGGCATCCTCGTCGGCCGCGCGGCGGAGCCGCTGTTGCCCGCTGGCGGAGGCCGCGCTGCCGGTATTCGCGATCGTGGGCATGGGCGCGCTCTTCGCGGGCTCGGTCCGCGCGCCGGCGACCGGCGTGCTCCTCATGATCGAGATGACCGGCGCCCTGTCCGTTCTGCTGCCCCTGGTCTTCGCCGCGATCCTGGCGGATCTGACGGCGCGCGCCCTCGGCGCGCGGCCGATCTACGAGGCGCTCCTCGAGCGCATCCTGGCGCGCAAAGGCGCGGACTGAGGAGGACGGTCATGCGACGGATCCGCGGAGCTCCCTCGCTGGCCGCCGCGGCGGCGTTCCTCGCGGCCTCGGCCGTCGCGCAGGTCGCGGCACCGGCCGCGGATGCGACGCGTGCCATCGCGCGGGCGCGCGAGATCGTCGACGCCGGCATGGCCCGCACGCTCGCCCCGGGAGCGCAGATCGCCGTCTCCCGCGGCGGCCGGACGATCTGGAGCCAGAGCTTCGGCTGCGCCGACCTCGAGCTCGACGTTCCGGTCGGGCCCGACACCCGCTTCCGCATCGGCAGCGTCTCGAAGCCTCTGACCGCGGCGGCGATCGGCCTGCTCGTCCAGGAGGGCAAGCTCGATCTGGACGCGCCGGTCCAGAAGTACGTGCCGGATTTCCCGAAGAAGGCCTGGCCGATCACGACGCGGCAGCTCGCCGGCCATCTCGCCGGCATCCGCCACTACGAGAGGGGCGAGATGGAGATCCGCGACCACTACGCGAGCGTGCGCGCGGGTCTCGCGATTTTCGAGAAGGACGCCCTCCTCTTCGAGCCGGGGACGAAGTACTCCTACTCCTCCTACGGCTGGAACCTGATCTCGGCCGTCATCGAAGGGGCCAGCGGAGAGCCCTTCCTGGCGTACATGGAGAAGCGCGTCTTCGCTCCGGCGGGCATGACGCACACCTCCGCCGACGAGGTGACGTCCGATCATTCCGGGCCGCGCCCGCTTCTACACGCGGGACGAGACGACCGGCGCCGTGATCAACGCGGGCTACGTCGACAACAGCTACAAGTGGGCGGGCGGCGGTTTCCTCTCGACGGCGGAAGACCTGGTCGCGTTCGCGAACGCCCTGCTCGAGGGCCGGCTGCTCCGCCCCGAAACGCTGCCACTCCTCTGGACGTCGATGAAGACATCCGACGGCAAGGACACCGACTACGGCATCGGCTGGACCGTCGACCGCGACGCGAAGGGCCGGCGCCGCGTCCGCCACTCCGGCGGGCCCGAGGGCGGCACGGCGAATCTCGTGATCTACCCCGAGGAGCATCTCGTCGTCGCCCTGCTCGTCAACAGTGACGAGTCCTTCACCGGAAGAGCGCCGGCGATTGCGGAGGTGTTTGCCGATGAGCAGTAGAGCACCGACGGCGTCGCCCCGTCGGGCCTCGGCTACGTCGTTCTCATCTCGGTCGCGGCCGCGCTGGGCGGCTTCCTCTTCGGCTACGACACAGCCGTCGTCAACGGCACGGTCGGCGCGCTCGAGCGGCACTTCAAGGCCGATCCGGGGCGGCTGGGCTTCGCCGTGGCCTCGGCCCTGCTCGGCTCGGCGGTCGGCGCGTTGATCGCGGGTCGCGTGGCCGACCGATGGGGCCGGATCCCGGCGATGAAGCTGACCGCGCTCCTCTTCGCGGCGAGCTCCATCGGCTCGGGCATCGCGGAGAGCCTCCTGACCTTCTCGACCTGGAGGTTTCTCGGGGGAATCGCCGTCGGCGCGGCCAGCGTCATCGCGCCCGCCTACATCGCCGAGGTCGCGCCCGCGCGCATCCGGGGAAGGCTCGGTTCGCTGCAGCAGCTCGCGATCGTCACCGGCATCTTCCTGGCGCTCGGGGTCAACGACCTCATCGCGCACACCGCGGGGTCTCCGGACGCGCCCTTCTGGTTCGGCATCCCGGCGTGGCGGTGGATGTTCTACGTCGAGGTGCTCCCGGCTGTCGTCTACGGTCTGGCGGCGTTCTTCCTCCCCGAGTCGCCGCGCTACCTCGTGAAGTCGGGCCGCGCGCCGGAGGCGGCGGCGGTCCTGATGAAGATCGGCGACCCCGACGTGCCGGAGCGGATCAAGGAGATCCAGCGAGACGATCGGCTCCGAGCGGCCGTCCCGGCTGGCGGACCTGCGCGCGCCGAAGGGCGGGCTGCTGCCGATCGTCTGGGTCGGCATCGGCCTCTCGGTCTTCCAGCAGTTCGTCGGGATCAACGTCATCTTCTACTACAGCACCGCCCTCTGGCACTCCGTCGGGTTCACCGAGGCCGACTCGATGCGGATCAGCTCGATCACCGGCGTGATCAACATCGTCACGACGCTCATCGCGATCGCGTTCGTGGACCGTTTCGGCCGCAAGCCCCTTCTGATCGCCGGGTCGATCGGGATGACGCTGACGCTCGGAGCGATGGCTTGGCTCTTCGCGCACGCGGCGCTCGACGCGAAGGGCTCGCCGGTGCTCGCGGGCTCGAGCGGGACGGCCGCGCTCGTGGCCGCGAACCTCTACGTGTTCGCGTTCGGCTTCTCGTGGGGGCCGATCGTGTGGGTCCTTCTCGGCGAGATGTTCAACAACAAGATCCGCGGCGCCGCGCTCGCGCTCGCCGCGTCGGCGCAGTGGATCGCGAACTGGCTGGTGACGCTGACTTTCCCGGGTCTCTCGAAGATGGGCCTGGGCTTCGCCTACGGTCTCTACACGGCGGCCGCGGCTCTCTCGCTCGTCTTCGTCGCCCGATTCGTGCGGGAGACGAAGGGGCGCACGCTCGAGGAGATGTAGGCTCGAGCCACTGCTGGGGACGCGGGGAGGACGATGTACCAGGACAAGTGGCGGGTGAGCGTGACCGACGCGCTGGCGCGCATCCCGGGACCCAAGGGCGAGCGCTTCGCGACGGTGCTCGAGCACGGGACGCTCGACATCGAGATCTACGCGCCTCGAGGAACGGATCCGCAGAAGCCGCACACGCGCGACGAGGTCTACGTCGTCGTGTCCGGCCAGGGAGAGTTCCGCAACGGCTCGACGCTCGAGCGGTTCGGCCCGGGCGACGTCCTCTTCGTTCCGGCGTTCGCCGAGCACCGGTTCGAGAGCTTCACGGACGATCTCGTCGTCTGGGTCCTCTTCTACGGGCCCGAGGGAGGCGAGAATCCCTGGCGGCGCCCCGTGAAGCGTCCCGCGGCCTACCTCTGGGCGGGACCGGTCACGGCGGCGGCGCTCCCCTCGTCGCGCTGGCCGCTCGCGACGGGCGGGCGAGCCGCGCGTGAGCGACGGAGTCCTCGAGGCGGCGGGAGGCGTGCTGGGCCCTCTCCTCGCGCGCGCGGTGCCGGGCTTTCCGATCGCGGCGATCACGCTCGGGCACGTCGTCCTCGCCTCGAGCGCAGCGCGCCCTCGCGGAGACCCGCGCGCACGAGCGCGTCCACGTCCGGCAGTACGAGAGCTGGGGCCCGCTCTTTCCGCTGCTGTACCTGCTCTCGAGCGTCGTCGGCGCTCGCGCGCGGACGCGAAGCCCACGCCGGCAACGCCTTCGAGAGGCAGGCCTTCCGTGAGTCGGAAGAGATCGCGACGGCGTGAACGCGCCCGAGCCGTTTGCCGAGGCCGCAGACGAACATCGCCGGGCCGTCGACGCGTGCGCGGCGGCGATCCGGGCGGTCGCGCAGGCGGACTGGAACACGGCGCGCGAAGAGAAGAAGTGGACGCCGGCGCAGATCGCCGAGCATCTCGCCGTTTCGTACGAGCCGCTCCTCTCCGAGCTCGAGGGCGGCCAGGGCATGCGGATCGTCGTTCCCTGGTGGAAGCGGCGGATCCTGCGCTGGAAGTTCCTCCCGTCGATCCTCGCGGGAACGTTTCCCCGGGGCGTGCCCGCGCCGCGGGAAATCCGCCCGACCTCGACGGCTCCGACTCCGGAGGCCGGAGCGCGGCGGCTGACCGAACGCGCCGGGATCTTCGTGGACCGCTTCGCGCGCGCCCACGCGGCCGGACGCGCCCGCCTGACGCATCCCTATCTCGGAACGCTTTCCGACGCCGAGGCTCTGCGATTTCTGACGTCGCACGTGCGTCATCACGGGCGCCAGCTGCCCTGAGATATCTTCTCGCCATGATCGAACGAATGCAAGAGAGCGAAGGTCGGGCCTTCGGGCTCAAGGTCAGCGGGAAGGTCACGGCAGACGAAGTCAAAGCGTTTCTCCCGCAGCTCGAGTTCGCGATCGGCGAGCGCGGAAAGCGCACGATCGGCATCCTGGCCGATCTCACCGACATGACCGGCACGGATTGGGCGGCGCGCTGGGAGGAGATCAAGTTCCTCTCGAAGTACTCCGAGCACATCGAGCGCGTCGCCGTCGTCGGCGCGCACAAGTGGGAGGAGCTCAAGGCCGAGATCCTCGGCGGCACGGTGCTCATCCAGGCCGAGACGCGCTACTACCACGGCCCCGACATCCTGCACGCCTGGCACTGGGTCAAGACCGGCAACGACTCGGCGGTCCCCGGCCGGACCATCCTGCCCAAGGGGAGCCTGATGGCCGGGTACAAGCCGGAGTACATGGACGTCTGATTTGAGCGTGCGGACGCTTTCCAGCTCGCAGTCGCGCGGGGACCTCGCGATCTCCGCGATGCAGCCGGCGGACTGGGACGACGTCCGCCGGATCTACGCCGAGGGAATCGCGACCGGCAACGCCACGATGGAAACATCCGCTCCCGCGTGGGAGACCTGGGACGCCGCGCACCGCAAGGACTGCCGGCTCGTGGCCCGCGGGCCCGGCGGGGAGATCCTCGGGTGGGCAGCCCTCTCGCCGGTCTCCGAACGCTGCGCGTACGGAGGCGTGGCCGAAGTCAGCGTCTACGTGGCCGGCGCGGCGCGCGGCCATGGCGTCGGACGGGCCCTGCTCTCCGAGCTCGTGCGCGTCTCGGAAGAGGCCGGGATCTGGACGCTGCAGGCGGGCATCTTTCCCGAAAACGCCGCGTCGATCGCGATCCATCACGCTTGCGGCTTCCGCACCGTCGGCGTGCGCGAGAAGCTGGGAAAGCTCGGCGGCGTGTGGCGCGACGTCGCGCTGCTCGAACGGCGCAGCGCCCGCGTCTAGACGGAACCCGTGAGGGTTCTCGTCCTCGGAGGGACCGGATTCGTCGGCGGCGCGGCCGTGCGCCGGCTCCTCGAGGACGGGCCACGAAGTCGCCGCGTTCCACCGGGGAGAGTCGTCGGGCGGCGCCGCGACGATCCGGGGAGACCGGAAGGATCTCGCGGCGCACCGCGAGGCGTTCCGCCGCTTCGCGCCCGAGGTCGTCGTCGACACGATCGCCTACACGGAAGCCGACGGGCGCGCGCTCGCCGAGGCCTTCGGCAACATCGCGCGCCGGCTCGTGGTGCTCTCGAGCCAGGACGTCTACGCCGCATACGGCCGTCTCCTGCGTCTCGAGAGCGGCCCGGCCGAACGCTGCGGCGGCGACCGAGGAATCGCCCCTGCGCGACGAGCCGCCATCCGTACCGCGCCATGGCGAAGCCCGGCGAGATGGCCTACGACTACGACAAGATCCTCGTCGAGTCCGCGGTCCGCGCCGGGGCCGGACGTTCCGGTGACGATCCTGCGGCTCCCGAAGGTCTACGGCCCCGGCGATCCGCAGCGGAGGCTGCGGCCCTACCTGAGCCGCATGCTCGACGGAGCCGCCGGAGATCCGGCTCGATCGGGCGAAGGCCGCGTGGCGGTGGACCCGCGGCGCGGTCGAGGACGTCGCCGACGCGATCGCCCTCGCCGGTCACCGACGCGCCGGCGTCGGGGCGCGTCTACAACCTGGGAGAGGAGCGACGCTCGAGCGAGGCCGAGTGGATCCGAGCGATCGGCGAGGCGGCGGGCTGGACGGGACGCGTGCGCGAGGTCGGCACGCGAGGAGCTGCCCGAGGCGGAGCGCGAGCCGTACGACTTCGCGCACGATCTCGTCGCGGACACCGGACGCATCCGCCGCGAGCTCGGTTTCCGCGAGCGCGTCGGGCGCGCCGAGAGCCTTCGCCGCGCCGTCGCGGCGGAGCGCTCCCGGTCCTGACGACGGCGAACCTTCATATCGGCTTCAGGTCCGGCGCGGAGGATCTCGCGCAATGCGCAGGTGCCGAACGAGAAGGGGAGTCCCGCATGCCTGAGACCCGTCTGTTCCAACACTCGAGCGATGCCCGATCGGTCCCGGCCGGAACCACGATCTATCGGGAAGGCGATGCTCGCGACTACATGTACGCCGTCGTCGAGGGCGAGGTGGACCTCTTCGTGAAGGGTCGGCAGGTCGAGACCGTCGGGCAAGGCGGCATCTTCGGCGAGATGGCGCTGATCGACCAAACGGATCGCATTGCCACCGCCGTCGCCCGCACGGCCGCCAGAGTCGTTCCGGTCGACGAGCGGCGGTTCCTCTTCATGATTCAGGAAACGCCGAATTTCTCCCTGCACGTCATGCGCGTGCTGTCAGATCGCCTGAGAAGGTTGGACCCGAGGCTGATCGGCACCTAGCCGTTCTTCAGACGGTTCGGCTTCGCACCAGGCCGACGCCGAGACGACAGCAATCCCGCCGCCAGGACGATTGCGCCGACGTAGGCGAGGTTGATGAGACCGTTCGGCTGCGTCGCGTCGGGGGAGAGCACCGAGAGAAAGAAAGCGACGGGCAAGAAGATCGCGGCGCTCGGGATCGCGAGCCGCACGAAAGCCTTCACATCCATCGGAAAGGTTCGCCTCGTCGACGTAGCGCAGCGCGACGAGCGAGAGGATCAGAAGCACCGCGGCATGGGCGTGGCCGGCGCGCCAGAGGTTCTGGCGCAGCGGATTCGCCATGTAGCGCGGGTCGTTGATGAGCATGCCGAGCAGGGCGGTTCCTCCGTAGGCGACGGTCGGCAGGATGATCAGAAGGATTCCGGCGAGGCGGCGCGACTTGTCGGTCATGTTGTTCTCCTCGAATCAGTTCGGCGTGCAGAAAGTGAGCCAGATTGACTTACGCCTTTTTTACGCCTACCGTACCGTCATGGCCGAGAAACGCCGGCCTTCGGATGGCCCTCCCGAGATGCCCCCGTCGCGCAATCTGGGTGTGGGCAACGCGAGCTGCGGGGGAAGGCACGAAGCCGCCGACCCGCTGAAGCTGATCGTCGCGTCGGGAGCGCGCAAGGAGAAGCTCCGAGAGCGCGACTTTTCCCGCCCCGCGTTGAAGCTGGCGCCGCGCCCGGCGCCCCGGCCCTACGTCGAGATGCGCGCGGCCTCGGCCTTCTCGTTCCTCGACGCTGCGTCGCTGCCGGAGGACCTCGTCGAAGAGGCCGCGCGTCTCCAGATCCCGGCCGTCGCGCTCGTCGAGCGCAACGGCGTCTACGGCGCGCCGCGGTTCTGGAAGGCCGCGAAGGCGGCGGGGATCCGGGCGCTGGTGGGGGCGGAGGTGGCACGGATCGGAGAGCAAGGTGCGAGCGGTCGAACCGGGTCCGACGGCGTCGGGACGGCGAAGCGGCCGTACGCGTTCGCGACTCGACTCTCCTCGTCGAGAACCGCACGGGCTACAAGAACCTCTGCCGTCTGATCACCGCCGGCGCGCTCGGGAAGCCGAAAGGCGAGACCGCGGTGACGCTCGCGCAGGTGGCGGCGCACGCGGAAGGGCTGCACGTGACGACGGGCGGGGACGAATCGCCGGTGGCGCGCGCTCTCGCGGAGGGCGGGCCGGACGCGGCGCGCGCACTCCTCGAGACGCTCGCCGCAAGCTTCCCCGGCCGGCTCCACGTCGAGCTCCAGCGGCATCACCTGCGCGAGGAGGAGCGGCGCAACGCCGCGCTCGTGGATCTCGCGCGGCGGCTGCGCCTTCCGCTCTTCGCTTCGAACGGCGTCCGCTACGCGCGCGAGAAGGACAAGGAGCTCCACGACGTGATGACGTGCATCCGTCACCACACGACGCTCGACGGCGCGGGCCGTCTCCTCGCCGCTCAGCGCGGGCGGCGCTTCAAGGGCGCGGCCGAGATGGCGGAGCTCTTCGCGGATCTGCCGGAGGCGCTCGACGCGGCGGTGGCGCTCTCGGAGCGTCTCGACTTCACGCTCGCGGACCTCGGTTACAAGTTCCCCGACTATCCGCTCCCGCCCGGCGAGACGCCCTCCTCGTTTTTGCGCCAGGTCACGTGGAACGGAGCGCGCGCCCGCTTCCGGCCGCTGACGACCAAGGCCCAGGCCCAGATCGAGAAGGAGCTCGCGATGATCGAGAAGCTCGATCTCGCCGGCTACTTCCTCATCGTCTGGGACATCGTCCGCTTCTGCCTGGAGAACCGCATCCTCGTCCAGGGCCGCGGCTCGGCCGCCAACAGCGCCGTCTGCTACGCGCTCTCGATCACGGCGGTCGATCCCGTGAAGATGGAGCTCCTCTTCGAGCGCTTCCTCTCCGAGGAGCGCGGCGAGTGGCCGGACATCGATCTCGACCTGCCGTCCGGAGACCAGCGCGAGCGGGTCATCCAGCACGTCTACGAGAAGTACGGCCCGCACGGCGCGGGCATGACCGCGAACGTCATCACCTACCGCGACCGCTCCTCGGCGCGCGAGGTCGCCAAGGCCCTCGGCTACTCGCCCGAGCAGGTGGACGCCCTCTCGAAGCAGCTCGGCGGCTGGAACTTCGGCGAGATCCGCGACCCGCCGGAGGAGCTGGCGGGGGAGATCCGCTCGGCGGGCCTCGATCCGGAGGAGCGGCGGGCGCGGCACTTCCTCCGTCTCTTTCTCCAGATCCAGAACCTGCCGCGCCACCTCGGCCAGCACTCGGGGGGCATCGTCGTCGCGGCCGGCCGTCTCGACGAGGTCGTGCCTCTCGAGCCGGCCTCCATGCCGGGACGCGTCGTCGTGCAGTGGGACAAGGACGACTGCGCGGACCTCGGTGTGGTCAAGGTCGATCTCCTCGGACTGGGCATGCTCGCCGCGATCGAGGAAGCGATCCCGATGATCCGGACCCACGAGAAGACCGAGGTCGATCTCGCGCATCTGCCGCAGGACGATCCCGCGGTCTATCGGATGCTCAACGCCGCCGACACGGTGGGCCTCTTCCAGGTCGAGAGCCGCGCGCAGATGGCCTCGCTGCCGCGCAACGCGCCGAAGTGTTTCTACGACATCGTCGTCCAGGTCGCGATCATCCGGCCCGGGCCGATCGTCGGCGGCATGGTGCGGCCGTTCTTCGAGCGGCGGCAGGGGAGGGCGGAGGTCGTCTATCCGGATCCCTGCCTCGAGCCGATCCTGAAGCGCACGCTCGGCGTGCCGCTCTTCCAGGAGCAGATCCTGAAGATGGCGATGGTGGCGGCGGGCTTCACCGGCGGCGAGGCCGAGGAGCTGCGGCGGGCGATGGGATTCAAGCGCTCGGTCGAACGGATGGACTCGATCGAGGCGCGGCTGCGGAAGGGCATGGAGGAGCGCGGGATCGGCCCCGCGGCACGGGACCAGATCGTCAAGTCGATCACCTCCTTCGCGCTCTACGGCTTCCCGGAGTCGCACGCGGCGAGCTTCGCGCTGATCGCGTATGCGAGCGCGTACCTGAAGGCGCATCACCCGGCGGCCTTCCTGGCGTCGCTTCTGAACGCGTGGCCCATGGGCTTCTACCATCCCGGCCACGCTCGTGAAGGACGCGCAGCTCCACGGGACGAGAGTCTGGCCCGTCGACGTGACGCTCTCGGGCTGGAAGAGCCGGTGGGAGCGGGGAGGCGTGCGTCTCGGGATGCGGTTCGTCAAGGGCCTGAAGCAGGAGACGGGCGAAGCGATCGAGCGGGCCCAGGCGGCCTCGCCGTTCACCTCGATCGACGATCTGGCGCGGCGCTGCCGCCTGCGCGACGGCGAGCTCGAGCTCCTCGCGCACGCGGGCGCGCTCGCGGCGTTCGGCCGGACGCGGCGGGCCGCGCTCTGGCAGGTGGCCAAGGTCGCGCGCGAAGCCGGGCCGCTCTTCGCCGAGATCCCGACGGACGATCCGAACCCCTCCCCCCTGCCGGAGATGTCGCCGATCGAAGAGACCCGCGCCGACTACGCGACCACGGAGATCACGACGGGGCCGCACATGCTCGCCCACCTGCGCAAGTCCCTCTCCCGCCGGGGCGTCCTGTCGGCCCGCGAGCTCACGCGTCAGAAAGACGGCGACCGCGTCACGGCGGCCGGCGCGGTCATCGTGCGCCAGCGGCCGGGCACGGCGAAGGGGTTCGTCTTCCTGACGATGGAGGACGAGACCGGGCATGCTCCAGGCCATCGTCCGGCCCGATCTGTTCCGCGAGCAGCGCGCCGTGGTCGTCGGGTCGGGGGCGCTCGTCGTCAAGGGCAAGCTCCAGCGGCAGGACGGCTCGCTCTCGGTCAAGGCCGAGCGGTTCTGGACGATTCCCGAGTTCGCCCGGATGCCCAGCCACGATTTCCGGTAGAAAGTCGAGAGTCGAGAGTCGAGGGTCGAGAGGGATCGCGGCATTTCCGCCGTACGCGTTCAAAACTCCGGGTCAACCCTTGACCCTCGACCCTGGACCCTCAACTTTTCTCTCTCCGAGCCGTAATCTCCCCATCAATGAGGCTCCGAGCGCTTGCCGCCCTGGCCGTGGTGTGCGCTCGGCCGCTCTGGCTCGGGGCCCAGGAGACGCCGGTTTACGAAAAACCCAGGATCCGGATGGCGCGGATCACCTCTCCCATCCGCGTCGACGGCGACCTCTCGGACCCGGGCTGGGCGGAAGCCACCGAGGTCCCCCTCATCTACGAGATCAACCCGGGCGACAACACGACGCCCGCGGTCAAGACGCTGGCGAAGATCGGGTACGACGACCAGTTCTTCTACGTCTCGTTCTGGTGCGAGGACCCCGACATCTCGAAGCTCCGGGCGCCCTTCGTCGACCGCGACGGCATCAACGACGACCAGGACTACGTCGGCATCCTTCTCGACGTCGAGAACCAGAACCACTCCGCGATCGACTTCTGGATCGGGCCGCACAGGCATTCAGGCAGACTCCGTCTTCTTCGAAGGCACGTTCCAGGAGGACTTCGGGCCCGACTACTTCTGGCAGTCCGCGGGGGCGATCGGCTCCGACTCCTGGACTGCGGAGGTCGCCATCCCGCTGTCCTCGCTCCGGTATCCGAAGAACGATCCGCAGGACTGGGCCCTCATGTTGTACCGCACTTACCCGCGCGACCGGAACTATCAGTTCTACAACGTGCGCGTACCCCGGGGCTTCAGCTGCTTCCTCTGTAACTCGGCGACGATCGAAGGCATCACCGGACTTCCGCAGGGCGCCCACTGGGTGCTCGCGCCCTACGGCGCCGTCACGAACACGAAGTACTACGGCGCAGAAGGGCCCTCCGACGACAACACCAACACGCTGGGCCAGGTCGGCCTCGATGCGAAGTGGCTGCCCAACGCCGACACGATCGTCGACGCGACGATCAACCCGGATTTCTCGCAGATCGAGGCCGACACCGCGCAGATCTCGGTCAACGAGCGGTTCGCCCTGTTCTTTCCGGAGAAGCGGCCGTTCTTCCTCGAGCACGTGGATCTCCTCCAGACGCCAATCCAGGCGGTCTACACGCGGACGATCACCCAGCCCCTCTGGGGAGGGCGGCTGACGGGCAAGTCGGGAGGCACGAGCTACACCGCGCTCGTCGCGAGCGACGAAGGGGGAGGCACGGTCATCATTCCGGGCCCCGTATTCTCCGAAACGGCGCCGCAGGACTACGAGTCGACCGTCGCCATCCTCCGCGCACGCCAGGACCTCGGCCCCTCCTTCGCCGGCGTCCTCGCCACCGGCCGTGTGATCGAGGGCGGCGGCTACAACGCCGTCGTCGGCGGCGACTTTCACTGGCAGGCGGGCGAGAACGACATCGTCAACGGCCAGTACCTTTACAGCTTCTCGCAGAACCCGGACCGGCCCGATCTCTATCCGGGGTGGCTCGGCCAGAAGCAGTCGGGGTTCGGGTGGGAGGCGGAGTGGATCCACTCGACCTCGACCTGGAATTGGAACCTGGACTACGAGGACTTCGCCTCGGGTTTTCTGGCCGACAACGGTTTCGTTCCGCAGGTCGGATACCGTGAGGCGTCGGCCGGGCTCAGCTACCGGTTCTATCCGACCGGGTTCTTCTCCCGCCTGCAGCCGCTCGTGGGCGCCGACCATTCCGTCGACCGCGAGGGCGACCTGATCTCGCGGAACTATTTCCCCGGGATCTCCTTTCGAGCGCTGTGGAACCTGTCCGGCGAGATCGACTACAACTTCGAAGCCGTCCAGATCGAAGGGCAGACCCTCGAGTTCAACCGGGTCGTCTGGAATCTGCAGGCCTCGCCCTCGCGCTGGGTGCCGCGAGTCACGTTCGCCGGAGACTACGGCGACCAGCCGGACGTCTTCAACGTGCGCGTGGGGTCGGGCGGCACGCTCTCGTTCACGACCACGATTCGTCCCACGGCGCATCTCGCGCTGGACCTCATCGGAGAGCGGCAGTGGATCGACGAAACGGTGGACGAGCGCAAGGGCCGCCTCTTCACCGCGACGATCGCCCGCGCCAGGGCGATCTACGTCTTCAACTCCCGGATGTATTTCCGCGTGATCGGCCAGTACATCGAGACGACGCGCGACCCCGCGCTCTGGACATTCCCGGTCCTCGAGAAGGAAGCCGAGTTCTCCGGGTCGGCCCTGTTCGCCTACAAGCTCAACTGGCAGACCGTGCTCTTCGCCGGTTACGGCGACAACCGCGCGCTTTTCGAGACATCCGGGATCGATCTCCGCCCCCGGGACCGCCAGTTCCTCCTCAAAGTCTCGTACGCCTTCCAGAAGTGACCGCGGAGGCGGCCGCAGGCCGCCGTAGCGGTCATCCCGAGACGCGTCGCATCGAGGGATCCCGGACTCGATTGGTTCGGGATCGTTACCGCCGACCTGCGGTCGGCGTTGCCTACTGCCGGGGGTCTACCTCTGGTGGCCGGCTCGCTGCGCTCAGGATGACGGCGACAGGGCAGCTCAGGATGAGGCGGCAGGGAACTTTCCGCAAGGACCGGGTTCTTTGTTGGCAGAATGACGAACATGCGCTCGCTCTCGAGATGGGCTGGAGTTGTGGTCGCGGCTGTCGCCCTGGGGGCGGCGACGGGTCAGGAGAAGCGGCCGGCCGCCGTCTCGGTCGCTCGGACACCCACCCCGACGCCCGTGCGCTCCGTCGCGGCGGCCCCCGCGAGCTGGAAAGAGGTCGACCGGCTCGTCTCCGAGCAGAAGTTCGAGGAGGCCTCCCGCGCCATCGACACGCTTCTGCAGTCGGCGAAGGCGCGCAAGGATTCCTCCGAATGGACGAAGGCGCTCATCCGCTCGGTGCAGGTGCGCACGGGCCTCCACGGCTACGAGACCGCGGTCCGGTTTCTCAAAGACGAGCCGTGGCCGCAGGACCTTCTCTCCCGCGCGGCCCTCGAGCTCTTCTACGCGGAGTCGCTCGTCAACTACGCGCGGATGTACTCCTGGGAGGTCTCGCAGCGCGAGCGCGTCGAGTCGAAGGGGACGGTCGACCTCAAGGCCTGGACGCGCGAGCAGATCTACGACGAAGCCGTCCGCGCGTACGTGGACCTCTGGAAGGAGCGGGAGGCCCTCGGGCGCGAGAGCGTGAAGGCGCTCTCCGAGTTCGTCGAGCCGAACGACTATCCCGCGGGAATCCGGCCGACGCTGCGCGACGCGCTCTCCTACTTCTTCACGGAGGTCCTGGCCGACACCTCGGGCTGGAGTCCCGCACAATCCAACGCCGTCTACGCGCTCGACCTCGCCGGGCTTCTCCGCGCGGACGCGAAGTCCACGGCGGCTACGGCATCCGCCCGGCTCGACGATCCGGCCATCCACCCCGTCGAGCGTTACGTGGCGGTCCTCGCGGACCTCGAGGGCTGGCACTCCGGCCGCAGCGAACGGGAAGCCGCGTTCGAGGCACGGCTCGAGCGGCTGCGCCGCCTCCATACGGCGTTCGCCGAGGACGACGACCGCGACGCGATCGAGCGGGATCTGGAGCACCGGCTGCCCGCCATGGCCGACCGCCCCTGGTTCGCGATGGGCCAGGCGCAGCTCGCCGAGTTCCTCGAGAGCGGCGCTGAGGGAGATGCCCTCGTTCGCGCGCGGGCGGCCGCCGAAGCGGGCCGGCGCGCCTACCCCGACGCCGTCGGCGGGCAGCGCTGCCGCGCGATCGTCGCGCGCATCGAGGCGCCGGGCTACGACGTCCATGCCATGGAGAGCGACGGCGCCGGCCGGCGTTCGATCCTGGTGAACCATCGGAACGTCGGACGACTCGACTTCCGCGCCTACGCGCTGGACTTGCCGCGCCGCCTCGAGACGATCCGGGACATGAGTCGCCTTCTCCCGAGGGGCGAGGACGTCTTGAAGATCCTGGCGAACGAGAAGCCCGCGGCGGAATGGTCGGTCGCCCTGCCGGCGACGCCCGATTACCGTCAGCACAAGACCTATGTCGTCCCGCCCATGAAGGCGAAGGGCCTCTACGTGGTCGCCGCCTCCGGAGGCTTCGGCCGCGAGGATTTCCCGGTCAGCGCCGCCAGCTTCCTCGTCACCGATCTCGTCTTCACGGTGTCGCAGCGCTCGACGAGCCCGAACGGCGAGCGCGGCTCATACGACGTCCGCGTCCTTTCGGGGGAAAACGGGCGGCCCGTTCCGGGCGCCACGGTCGAGCTGCTCCTCGGGGAGTGGAGCCCCGAGAGAATCCAGCGGTCCGCCTCGGGCACGACGGATGCCGATGGCCGGGTGGAGCTTTCGTTCGCCGGCGAGCCGCACCGCGGCCGGCGGTTCTTCTACGCGCGCAAGGGAAACGACCTCGCGCTGGATCTGGACGACGCCCTATTGGTCGGCGAGCTCGCGTCCGGCCGAGACAACGGCCTCGCTCGTCTTCACCGATCGCAGCATCTACCGCCCGCAGCAGAAGATCCTCTGGAAGGCTCTCGCGTACCGCGGAAACGCCGGCGCGGGGCGCCTCTCGGCCTACTCGGGCGCCTCGATGACCGTGACCCTCTTCGACCAGAACAACCAGTCGGTTGCGACACGGAACGTGACGACCAACGCCTTCGGCACGGCCGCGGGGGAGTTCGCGATCCCGACCGGCCGCGCCCTCGGCGCGTGGCGCGTATCGACGTCGCTCGGCGGAGCGGATGCCTCGGTGCGCGTCGAGGAGTACAAGCGGCCGACGTTCGAGGTCAAGCTCGAGGACCCGAAGGAGCCGCTACGTCTCAATCGGCCGGCTCGGCTGACGGGCGAAGCCCGCTACTACTTCGGGCTGCCCGTTGCATCGGGAACCGTGCGCTGGCGAGTGACGCGCACTCCCCAGTTTCCGTGGTGGTTCTGGTGGCGCGGATGGGGCGGAGGAGCGAAGGCCGAGACCGTGGCGGCCGGGAGCTCGGCCCTCCAGGCGGACGGCAGCTTCACGCTGGCGTTCACCCCGGCGGCGGACGAGCGGCTCGCAACGGAGCGCCGGGGCCTGACCTACGTCTACGCGGTCGACGCCGACGCCTCGGACGAGGGCGGCGAGACCCGCTCGGCGTCGCGGAGCTTCCGGCTCGGGTTCGTCGCGGTCGAGGCTCGGATCGAGATGCCCGGCGGTTTCCTGCAAGCCGGAGCGAAGGAGGAGATCCGGATCACCCGCACGAGCCTCGACGGCGTGCCGCGCGCCGGCCGCGGCGCCTGGCGGATCGTCCGCCTCGTCCAGCCCGCGGCGCCGCTTCTCCCGGCGGACCTTCCGCCGGATCCCAACGGAACGCCCGAAGGCACCGTGCGCACGCCGGGCGACGCGCTCCGGCCCCGGTGGGAGACGAGGTACTCGCCCGATCAGGTCCTCGCCTCGTGGAACGACGGCGCCCAGATCGCCCGCGGCGACGCGACCCACGACGCGAAAGGCGTGGCGCGTATCCCGGTGTCCGGATTGGCGGCCGGCCCGTACCGGCTGATCTACGAGACGCAGGACGAGTTCGGGGCAAAGTACGAAGCCCCGAAAGAGTTCGTGGTGGCCGGCAGCCGCGAAGCGCCGCTGGCGCTCGCGGCGGTCCTTCTCGCCGAGGAACCCTCGGTTCCCGTCGGCGGTACGGCGCGTCTCCTCGCGGCCTCGGGTCTCCCGGCGCAGACGATGTACTTCGAGATCGATCGCGACGGACGCACCGTCGAGCGACGCACGCTCGTTGCCGGCCAGGCTCCGGCGGTCATCGAGATCCCCATCGAGGAGAAGCATCGCGGCGGCTTCGGCGTCCGGCTGACCGTGCTGCGCGACCACCAGCTCGTCACGCTCTCGCAGGCGGTCTTCGTCCCGTGGGACGACAAGGAGCTGAAGCTTTCTTTCGCCACCTTCCGCGACCGGCTGCGGCCGGGGCAGTCCGAGACGTGGACGGTCAAAGTCGACGGGCCGAAGGGTGCCCCGCTCGAGAAGGCGGCGGCGGAGATCCTGGCCTACATGTACGACCGGAGCCTCGACGCGTTCGTGCCGCACCAGCCGCCGAGCGTTCTTGCGCTGTATCCGAACCGGACGCAGGTCGCCTCGAGCAAGTCGAGCCTCGGCTGGTCCGGATTTCAGCACGTGCGCGGCCAGTTTCCTTCGCTTCCGGGCTATCCGAGCCTCCGTCCCGACGAGCTCAAGCTCTACGGCGGCTACGCTATGGGCGGCCCGGGACGTCGCGGCGTGTACGCCATGTCCAAGGCGGGAGCAATGGCCGACAACGTCGCGCAGGCGCCGGCATCGGCTCCCGCCCGGCGCCTCGAAGAAAAGGAGCGGAAAGACGAAGGGCTCGCCGCCCGCGACAAGCGCCAGGAGGCGCTCGCCGCCGCCGAGCCGGCCGCGGTCCTGCGCACCGACTTCTCCGAGACGGCGTTCTGGAAGCCGCAGCTCCTGACGGGCGTGGACGGCACGGCTTCGATCGAATTCAAAGTGCCCGACTCCGTGACCTCCTGGAACGTCTGGGTCCAGGCCGTCACGAAGGATCTCAAGGGCGGATCTCTGACGAAGGAGACAAGAAGCGTCAAGGACCTGATGGTCCGTCCCTACGTGCCGCGGTTCCTTCGGGAAGGAGATCTCGCCGAGCTCAAGATCGTCGTCAACAACGCCTCCGAGAAGGGGATGACGGGGAAGGTCTCCCTCGACATCCTCGACACGGCCACCAACACGAGTGCGCTGGCGGACTTCGGGCTCGCGCCGGAGAAGGCCTCACAGCCCTTCTCGGCGGCCGCCGGCGCCGGTGCGGATGTGACTTTCCGCCTGACGACGCCGAAGCGCGTCGGCTCCTACGCCGTCAAGGCGACCGCGGTCTCGGGAAGCTTCTCCGACGGCGAGCTCCGGCCGGTGCCGGTCCTGCCGGGGCGGATGCAGCTCGCACAGTCGCGCTTCGCCGCCCTGCGGGGCGGGGAGCGCCGGACGCTGACCTTCGCCGACATGGCCAGAGGGGACGACCCCACCCGCGTCGACGAGCAGCTCGTCGTGACGATCGACGGCCAGCTCTTCTACTCGGTGTTGTCGGCGCTCCCGTACCTCGTCAACTATCCCTACGAGTGCACGGAGCAGACGCTCAACCGTTTTCTGTCGACGGGCATCGTGTCGTCCGTCTTCCGCGATTACCCGGCCGTGGCCGCGATGGCGCAGGAGCTTTCGAAACGCGACACGCAGCTCGAGCCGTGGGCCGCTGACGATCCGAACCGCCGGATGGCGCTCGAGGAGACGCCGTGGCTCGAAGAGGCGCGCGGCGGCAAGACCGGGCCCGACCTGACGCGCGTCCTCGACCCGCGGATCGCGAAGGCCGATCGCGATTCGGCGATCGCGAAGCTCCGCAAGGCGCAGACGGAGTCCGGAGGTTTCCCGTGGTGGCCGGGCGGACCTCCCTCCCCGTACATGACGCTCTACATCCTGAACGGCTTCGCCCACGCCCTGGAGTTCGGCGTCGACGTTCCGAAGGACATGGTCGAGAAGGCCTTCCGCTACGCGGGCGCTGATCTCAAGCGGGACCTCGAGTCCTGCATGGCGCACAAGGGCACCTGCGAATTCGTGACGTACGTCAACTACGTCCTCTCGTCCTATCCCGACGAGTCCTGGTACGCCGGCGCCTTCGACGCGGCGTACCGAAAGAAGCTCCTCGACTACTCCTTCGCTCACTGGAAGGCCCACTCTCCGTACCTCAAGGGCCAGCTCACGCTGACGCTGAAGCGCATGGGCCGGCCGAAGGATGCGAAGCTCGTCTGGGACTCGGTGATGGACGCGGCGAAGACCGATCCGGATCTGGGAACCTACTTCGCTCCGGAGGACCGCTCCTGGCTCTGGTACAACGACACGATCGAGACGCAGGCCTTCGCGCTGCGCGTCCTCGCCGAGCTCGACCCCACGGATTCCCGCCGCCACGGCCTCGTCCAGTGGCTCTTTCTGAACAAGAAGATGAACCAGTGGAAATCGACGCGCGCAACGGCCGACGTCATCTACGCCGTCGTCTGGTATCTCAAGAAGGAAGGCGCGCTCGCCGTGCGGGAGGACGTGACGGTCGAAGTCGGGAGCCAGAAGACGACGTTCGTCTTCGAGCCGGACCGCTATACGGGCAAGCGGAACCAGGTCGTCGTGGCGGGCGAGAAGATCGATCCGAAGCGCGATTCCGCGATCGGAGTGTCCAAGACCGGAAAGGGACTCGCCTTCGCCTCGGCAACCTGGCACTTCTCGACCGAGAAGCTCCCGGAGGAGGACCGGGGCGATTTCTTCGCGGTCTCCCGAAAGTACTTCCTCCGCGAATCGACGGCCGCAGACTTCGTTCTGAAGCCGCTCGCGGAAGGAACCGTCGTGCGCGCCGGCGACGAGATCGAAGTCCAGATCTCGCTCCGCACGAAGCACGCCGCCGAGTACGTCCACCTGCGCGACCCGCGGCCGGCCGGCGCCGAGCCCCAGAACGTCCTGTCCCGCTACAAGTGGGACCTGGGGATCTTCTGGTACGAGGAGACGCGCGACTCGGGGGCCAACTTCTTCTTCGAGTGGCTGCCGGTCGGGGAGTACACCTTCAAGCACCGCATCCGGGCCAACATGGCCGGCACGTTCAAGGTTTCGCCGGCGACGGTGCAGTCGATGTACGCCCCGGAGTTCCACGCCTACTCGGCGGGGGCGACGCTGACGTTCCGGTAGAGCATCCGGCCGACTCGGGCCCGATCGCTATCGGACCGTCTTGGTAGTCGTGAGGCCGCCGGGAGGTCCGCGGAAAACGAGGTTCACGAGGCCGAGCCGGACCGGGTCTCCGTCGGAGAGAGGCGTCGGTGCGGCGATGCGCACCTCATTCACGAAGGTTCCGTTCTTGCTCTCGAGGTCCTCGAGGGTCGCGAGGCCGTCGCGGACCGTGATCCGCGCATGGCGTCGGGAGATCGACGCGTCCGGAATGGACCCGCGAGTTCCGGGATCGCGCCCGAGGATGTTCTCTCCCGCCTCGAGAAAGATGTCGTGTGCGCCCCAGACCAGGCGGCAGCCCGAGGGAGGCGCCGGGCGGGCCTCGCCTTCGAAGGCGTAGCCGAAGCCATGTACGGTGCGGATGAACCGGGGCTTCCGTGCGGTCTCGGAAAGCAGCGTGCGGAGCTCGTTGACGAGCGTGGTCAGGCTCGTGTCAGACACGAACGTGTCCGGCCAGAGCGCCTTCTGGAGCTCGTCTTTCGAGAGTGCGCGAGGCCGGCTCTCGACCAGCAGCTCGAGCAGTTGAAAGGCCTTGGTCGAGAGATGTGCGGGCTTACCGTCGCGAAATACCTGGTGGCGATCGGTATCGAGCGTGACGGGTCCCAGGTCGAGTCGCATGGACGGAACTCTGAGAATTCTACAAGGGAGCGCCGTCGCCCCGGGGGAGGCGCCTTCGCGTCTCTTACTTCAGCCCGTCGACGACGTAGAGGTTCGAGAGAACCCGGATGTAGCTGTAGGCCCAGGAGCGCCCGTCAGGCGCGACTCTCACGGGGTTGATCCGGAGGAGACCGGCCGGATCCTCCAGCGTGAGGTCTCTCCAGGGCTCCAATCGCCCCGTGGCGATCTCGAGCTTCTGCGCCTTGTCCGGCAGGTCGCCGACGTGGTGGATGAAGAGATGTCGGCCGTCCGACGTCCAGCCGACGGGGCGCGCCAGACCGTCGAGGCCTGTCAGCGTGCCGGCGATTCGACGTGCCTCCCCGCCCGCCAGCGGCAGGATCAGGATGTCCCCGCCGCCGCCGACGCCCGCCAGGTAGGCCCCATCCGGCGAAACCGTTGCCGACTCGGCCTGGAACGCTCCCTCGTCGAAGCTCCTGGCGGCGTCCTCGGCGATCTTGACTGCCGTGACCTTTCCGGACGCGACCTCGATGATGAACAAGCGAAACGGACCATTCGGGTTTGGGATCTTGCAAAGGATCCGCTTTCCGTCCGGAAACCACTCCACGCCCTCGCACTCGGTTTCGGTCTCGATCGGCCGCACTTCTCCGGCTCCCACGGGAATGAGAACCGGGTAGCGGGGCCCCTCCCGCGGGACGGCGAGCACCGATTTCCCGTCGGGCGACAGGCGTGCGCCGTCGTAGCCTTCGCCCAGACGCAACGGAGGCGAGCCGTCCGTCGCCCGGAGGACGAGTGCGTGTCGGTCATACAGGAGAACCGTGCGGCCGTCGCTCGAGAGGTCGGAGAGCATGCTGTCGTCCGTTGCGGAAAACTCGCGCTCATGACCCGTGGAGGTTGAGAAACCCCGGACGCCGACCTGTAAGTCCCACCGCGCGAGCAGCAGACGCCCGTCGGGGGCGATGTCATAGAGACGCAGCTGCCCCGGAGCCCGGACGACCTCTCTCTGCTTTCCGGAGAGGCTCACGGCCAGGAGAGGAGGACTGGAATCCCGAACCTGCTTCTGGGGGGTAAACCAGATCTCGCGTCCGTCCGCGGACCAGGCGAGCCCCGCGGCCGTAAACCAGCCCTCGGTCAGAACGCGTCGTGAGCCGTCGGAAACCCGGATGGCCGCCACCACCACTCCGGACTCCACCCGCTCGAGGAAGGCGATCCAGGTTCCGTCCCGGGAAATCCGAACGTCGCTGATCGGCGAGCGGGTTTCATAGAGGGCCTTGCCGAGCGGGTATTCCAGTCTGACTTTGCCCTCGAAGTTCCGGGCAACGGCGAGCTGCGTTCCGTCGGGAGACCAGTCCGCCGCCTGAACGTGTTCGAGCAGGTCTCGACCGATGCCTCCCTCCAGCCCGGCCCGGACGAGGATGCCCGGCTGCAGGAGGAGGGTCATGAAAGTCTGGTTGCGCACGAAGGCGAGCTCGCTCTTCGACGAGATCGACAGGAGTTTCCCCGGGGGGAGATCGAGCGTGCGCGTGTCGGTCGATCCCGGACGCGTCGAGAACAGGCGCACCGGATCGCCGTCCCAGGCGGCGCTGTAGACGATCGTCTGGCCATCCGGAGCAAAGCGGCCCGACCAGACGACGCCGCGACGGAAACCCACCTGGGTCCAGTTGGGCAGTGGCGGCGGCGGCTCTTTGCCTCGGAGCAGAGGCGCGAGCAGAATGCCGGCTCCCAACGCCGCGGCGCTGAGACCTCCGATGAGAACGCCGCGCCGGACGCGGCTCGATCGCCGGCGCCCGTCGGCATGGACATCGACGCCGCTGATCTCGCTCAAGTGATCCTTGAGCGTCGTCAGGTCACGGGCGAGGTCTCGCGTCGAGCCGTAACGCTCGTCCGGCTCTTTGGCGAGGCAGCGGTCGACGATCCAGCGCAGCGCCGTGGGCGTGCCCGGAGCGGCGGTCGCGATCGAAGGCTGCGGGTCCTCGCGGATGATCGCCGTCAGAGTTTCGGCCGCGGAGTTTCTCTTCCAGGCGCGCTTGCCCGTCAGCATCTCGTAGAGGATCGTCCCGAGAGCGAACTGGTCGGAACGAAAATCCAGCGATCGCCCGGTGGCCTGCTCGGGCGACATGTATCCGACCGTTCCGAGCACGCTTCCGGGCCGTGTCGGGACAGCCTCGTACGAGCCGGTTTGTTCTCCCGCCCCCGCGTAGAGGGGTGACGACTTGGCGAGGCCGAAGTCGAGGATCTTGACGACGCCGTCTCGGGTGACCATCAGATTCTCGGGCTTGAGATCGCGGTGGACGATTCCACGCGCGTGGGCGGCGGCCAGGCCCTCGGCCGCCTGGGCCGCGATTTGAAGGGTTTTCTTCAGCGGCGGCGGCCCACCGCCGACGAGCTCGCGCAGGTTCTTTCCATCGACGAGCTCCATGGCGATGTAGGAGACGCCATCGGCCGACCCGATGTCGTGGATGGTGACGATGTTGGGATGGTTCAAGGCGGAGGCGGCGCGAGCCTCGGACTGAAAGCGGCCCAGGAAGTCGGCGTCCCTGGCGATCGACGCCGGCAGGACCTTGATCGCGAGCTCGCGGTGGAGGCGGGTGTCGCGCGCCCGGTAGACCTCGCCCATTCCTCCCGCACCGAGCGGATCGAGGATTTCGTAGGGGCCGAGCCGCGACCCGGGTCGGAGTGTCATCAATGAGCCGTGTGCGGATTCTAGCGCGTGGCCTTTTGAGGGATTTCTGAGGAATCGACGAGGACCTCGCCGCGTCCGTCCGACCAGGATCGAGCCATTGAAGAAAGGGAGAATCACCATGGATTCCACTCGGTTCGCAAACCGGTCGGTCAGGACGGCTCGGCGGATGTGTCTCGCACTGGCCCTCGGCGCCCTGATCGGGCCGATGGCCGTGATCGCAGCGGTCAATGCCAGTGACGCCGGTCCTCATAAGGGCTGGAAGTCGGTCGGCCCGGCCCCGGGCGCCATCCCGGCGGCGATCGCGGCACACGCGCGGTCGGGCACGATCTACATCGGCAGCCTGGCAGGCGGTCTTCTGAAGAGCACGGACGGCGGCGCCCACTTCGTTGCCGTCTACGACGGGGGGGTGCCGTCGATGGTCATGGATCCGAACGATCCGAACGTCGTCTATGCGGGAGGCGCCAAGACGACCGACGGCGGTGAGACCTGGAACTTCCAGGCGGGCGGCGGGGGTCTGGTCATGGCCATGGATCCCGCGAACCCGAACGTCCTCTATTCGACGTTCGTCGGCGTGGAGAAGTCCATTGATGGCGGGGAGACCTGGGAAGGGGCCTCGGAGGGATTGGGTTCGGCCCTGATCTTTTCCTTCGCAATCAGCCCTTTCGATTCGGATCTGTTGTTCGCCGGAACAAACGGAGACGGAGCGTTCCGTTCGACCGACGGCGGCGCCAGCTGGACCCCGCTCGACATCGACGCGACGGTCTGGGGAATCCTCGTCGATCCGGATGACGGCAACGTCGTCTATGCGGGATCCAACGGCAACGGCGTCTACAAGAGCACCGACGCCGGCGTCTCATTCGCGCCCGTCGGGTCGCCCGCGGTCGGCGTGGTCTTCTCGCTCGCCAAGAGCGGCCACCGGCTCTACGCCGGCACCGCGTCGGGCGGCGTGTCGGTGAGCGAGGACGGGGGTGCGACGTGGAGAAACACCGGCGTGACGCAAAGCCAGGGACTCACCCTCAGCGTCGACAGCGCCGGCGCGGTCTATCTCGGGACCAACGTGGATGGAGCCTTCCAGCTCGCCGGACCGGCGAACGGCCGGCGGACTGTCGACGCCGACGATCGCAAGTGGCGCCGAATCGGCTGGGATCCCTTGAAGCGCTGCGCCTGCCAGGACGGGCATGCCATCGTGATCGATCCTTCCGACCACGAGCGCGTCTTTCTCACCACAAACGACGGCGGCCTGATCGTGACCGAGGACGGCGGCCGCACCTGGAAGGACGGCGGAACCAGAGGCTTCCTCTCGCGCTCCCCCCGCGGCGTGGCATTCGATCCGCAAGAACCCCGGCGCGTCTATGCGAGCTCCTTCGTCGGAGGCGGCCTCTTCAAGTCTGAGGACCACGGCAAGACCTGGGAACGCCGCCTGTTCGGGTCGAGCACGACCTACACCACCGGAATCGCCGTCGACCCCGTGGACCATTCCGTGTATGTCGCGACCCTGGGCGGCGGCTTTGCTCTGCTCACCAACGGCGTCTGGAAGAGCACCGACTTCGGCGAAACGTTCACGCGCATCGATCGTGCCCCGCATGCCCCTCCCGGCAAGTTCCTGGACTTGAGCGGCCGCGGGATCACGGTCGACCCGCACAACCACACGACCGTCTACCTCGCGGACCGCAACAGCGGCCTCTGGCGTTCGCAGGATGCCGGCGCGAGCTGGGTCAATGTCTACGAGACGCCCGCGTTCAGCGTGACGGTCGATCCGGTCGACCCCCAGATCGCGTACGCCGGTACGATTTTCCAGGGAGTGCTCAAGAGCTTCGACGGCGGCTCGACCTGGGCACAGAAGAGCAACGGGCTGCCTTCGTTCGATCCCTCCGATCCCGATGCCTACTTTGCGATCTCGCGCACGGCCGGCGTGCAGGTCCACTCCCGGAACCACGACGTGCTGTACGCGGGCACGGAGGGTGAGGGCGTGTTCAAGAGCACGGACGGCGCCGAAACCTGGCTGCCGGTCAACCTGGGCCTCGACAATCCGGGTGTCGTCGGTCTGGCGCTCGATCCGGTCGACCCGAACATCCTCTATGCGTCCACGCAATCGTCGGTCTTCAAGACCACGACCGGCGGTGAGTGAGACGCGGTTTCTCGATCGAAGCGGTGGCCGGCCCTCCGGGCCGGTCACCGGCGTTCGCGCCCGGCTATAGACTGGCTGGAGACAAAAGTGAAATCCGCGCGGGTTTCCGCGATGGGTCTGTCGGCGCTGTTGCTTCGTGACGGCGGGGGCCTCGGCCCAGGTTCCGTCACCGACCGGCAATATCTACGGCACCGCTCGCGACACCCAGGGGAGCTCTCTCGCTCGGCGCGGCGGTCACGCTGACCGGTCCGGGCGCCGCCCAACGCGCGACCACCGACGGAACGGGTGACTTTCATTTCCTGAGCCTCTCGCCCGGCGACTACTCCGTCGTCCTGGAGTTGACGGGATTCGAGACGGTTCGCGCGGACGTGACCGTCGCTCTCGCCAACGTGGTTCTCTCGTTCATCATGCCGGTCTCGGGAGTCGAGGAAGCGGTCGAGGTGACCGGCGACGCGGCCCGCCTGGACAATCGCGAGATCGAGACGGGCGCGACGTATGGCCGAAAGGAGCTCGAAGACATCCCCACGACACGGGACCCGTGGGCCGTCCTGCGGCAGGTTCCCGGAGTGCTGGTCAGCGGCATGAACGTGGGAAGCGTCAGCCAGGGTCAGCCCAGCGTCACCGGGAAGGGCGCCCCCCCGGAACAGACCAGCTACAACCTCGATGGCGTCGCGATCAGTCTGGGGGGCATCATCTCCGATCTTCTTCGACTTCGATGCGCTCAGCGACATCGAGGTGACGACCGGCGGCTCCGACCTTTCGATCGCGACTCCCGGCGTGACTGTCAACCTCGTGACCCGGCGCGGCACCAACGAGCTCTGGGCTCGGCCCGGGCTCTACACCGGCGGCGCCGGTTGGGATACGGGTCGAGGCGGGCGGTCCGCCCTGGAAAGACGGTCTGGCTCTGGGGGCCTTCGCGCACAATACGACTACCTGGGTCAGCCCTTCGTGAACCGCTCGGTCGAGAACCTCGAGAAGACCGTTGGAGCATCTGGAATGCCAAGCTCAACGCCCGTCCCATCCACGGCAAAGCTGACCTCGCGTACACCAATTTCGACCGGACTTCCTCGGATTCACCGATCGATCAGTCCGTGGAATCCAGCTGAACAACTTCGTCCGGGCGTCTTCCGGCGAGGACTCGGCGTCTCTCGCCCAGCTCTTCGGGTCGTTCTACTCTCCTACGTGCCGGCCTCGTCGACGGACCTCCCGTCGGGGTCGACGAGCAGGCCGATCGACGAGATGCGAGTCTGGCGCCACAGCTTCGAGAGTCACCGGCAGGCTCCGGCACGGATTCGACCTCAAAGCTGGCCACGGGAGAGCTCGGTTGGCTACTGGGTCCGCTGGCGAGCAGTGGACGGCGAGGTCGAGCCGGCATCACGCGCCGGCAGGACGTCGCTACTCCGAGCGAACCTCTACGATGTCTTCCTGGGGACACGATCCAGGCCGGCAACCTGACGGTCAATCTCGGAGCCCGGTTCGACTATCAGCAAGGGAAAACCTCCCTTCGGCGGTTCCGGCCAACCCGATTTTTCCGACTTCTTCCGGCCGTGCTGTACTCCGGCGATACGGGCTTTCCCGTCACGTGGCGAATGGTCCAGCCGCGGGTGGGGGCGACCTACGCTCTCGGCGAGAACCGCACTCTGTTGAGAGCCTCGTACGCACGATTCACAGACCAGCTGGACATTGCGACGATATTGCGATCAATGCGTTTCCGGACATCGCGGAGCTCGGTCTACGTCTGGGACGACGCCAACGGCAACGGCCGCGTCGAACCGGCCGACATCGACCTTTCGCAACCCACGGGATGCTTCGTGGACCCGGCGAACCCGGCCTCCTTCGTGCCGATCAATCAGGTCTCGAGGAGCCTCGAGCCGCCGATGACGGACGAGATCATCGTCGGTATCGAGCGACAGTTCACGCTCGGCCTCATCGGGCTCCCTCGCGTACACCCACCGAGACCCGCAGCCTCGATCACTCCGATGATCGGGACGACCCGCGCGAGCTAGCGGTATTTCGGCAACGCGACGGGGACTGCCGTCGAGCGGTGACGGGTTCGTGCTCGAGTTCGACGAGCCCTACTACGGACTCATGGACTGCCCTGACCCGTGCGAGGGCACCTGCTCCAGAACCGCCCCGACGCCAGCGAGACCTACGACGGCGTCGAGTTCCAGCTGATCAAGTCCTTCTCGGATGGCTGGATGGCGCGCGTGAGCTTCGCCTAGAACGATGGGAGCAGCACATCGGCCCCGGCGCGATCATCGATCCGAACGACGAGACGCCCGGCACGAACGCCAGCGGCGGGTATGCGGGCTCCCTCAACGCGAACTGGCAGTTCAACGTCAGCGGAATGGTCGAGCTTCCTTTCGGGATCGTGGCCAGTGCGAACGTCTTCGGCCGGCAGGGGTTCCCGACGCTGTATTTCGTCGAGCTGTGGACTTACGACCCTTTCGACTCGACTTACCAGATCCAGATCGGGTCACCCGACACGTTACCGAACGCCGAGCGTCTATGAGGTCGATCTGCAGCTTTCGAAGACCTTCGGATCGGCCCGGAGGTCACGGTGACGCCGCAGTTCGCGTGCTTCAACCTGCTCGACAGCCGCACGGTCCTGGCTCGCGAGCTGTCCGTCGGTCTCTACGACGCTGCGGGGGAGACGCCGTTTGTGCCCGCCGACCTTTTCAATGATCCCTACGAGCTGCTCGGCCCCCGGGCCTTCCGCGGGAGTCTCCGGGTCACTTTTTAGCGATCTCGTAGTTCTTCTTTTTCGCCGGCCTCGCGACGCGCTTCGCGAGAATCGTGATCTCGACGGTCACCATGTGGCCGACGGCTTTCGCTTCCGCGTTGTCCGCCCAGGCCATGCCGTAGTCCCGCCGGTCGAACTTGAAGGTCGCATGGATCCCGATGTGCTCGTCGGGGCTCGGACCCTCGAAGCGCCCCTCGAACTTGAAGGGCAGCGTGATCTCCTTCGTGACGCCGTGCAGGGTGAGCTTGCCGTCGGCTTCCCAGCGGTCGCCCACCCTCCGCACCCGGGAGCTCACGAACTCGATCTTCGGGTACTTCGCGGCGTCGAACCACGCCGGCGCGCGCAGCTTCGTGTCCCAGGAGTCGTTGCCCGTATCGATGCTCGCGATCTCGATGACGGCTTTTGCGCGTGGCGCGTGAGAGGTCGGGCTTGTCGCCGGCCCACAGCTCGACGTCGTACTTCATGAACTTGCCCGAGACCCTGGAGACCGCCATGAGTGGCACCGAGAAGTGGATGTTGGACTGGTCCTCGACGGCCTCGTACTCGGGGGAGGCGGAAACGGCCGAAGCGATTCCGAGGATGGCGGCGAGCATGGCGAGTCGGCGCATGCGCGGATCCTATGAGAGGAGCCCGGCGGGCGATAGAATTCCCGGGCTTTCACGCTTCACGGAGGAGAAATGAAACGGCTTTTCGCCGCCCTGGCGCTCTTGGCCTGTCCGCTCGCCGCTACCGCGCAGGTCGCCTTTGGCCACCGTCTGCCCGAGGGCCCCGAGCGGCCGGTGCGCGAGCGGTCCTTCCACATCGAGGCCTACAAGGCGGAGCTCGGGTTCGACATGCCGAAGGAGACGATCGCGGGAACCGCGACGATCACCTTCCAGGCGCTCCGTGATTCCCTCGCGACGCTCTCGCTCGACGCCGCGGACCTCGCGTCACGAAGGTCGAGCGCGCCGCCGCGGGCGAACGCACGAGTCGGCCGCAGAAGTTCACGACGAACGCCCAGGACTTCAAGCTCGACATCGCGCTCGACCCGCCCGTCCGCATCGGCGAGTCGGCGACGGTCGCGATCACCTACTCGGTCAAGCCGCGGGCCGGGATGTACTTCTACCCGGCGAGCGGAAAGCTCCTGCCCCAGGCCTGGAACTACGGCGAGGGCGGGCTGCACCGAGGCTGGCTTCCCCTCTATAACGACACGAACGACCGTTTCGCGATCGAATTCGTCGTGACCGTCCCGAAGGGACTGACGGCCGTGGCGAACGGGCGTCTCGTCGAGACCCGCGAGAACGCGGACGGCACGCGGACCTTCCACTGGGTGCAGAAGGGGCCGATCCCCAACTATCTCGTGACGGTCGATGTAGCCGAGCTTTCCAAAGTGCCGCTCCGCGACGCGAAGGTCGGCGACAAGGCCGTTCCGCTAACGGCCTGGACTCCACCGGGGACCGAGGAGAAGGCGCGCCACGTCTTCGGCAACACTCCCGACATGGTCGAGTACTACTCGACGAAGTTCGGCTACCCCTATCCGTGGGACAAGTACGACCAGGTCGTGCTGCGCGAATTCGCCGGCGCGATGGAGACGACGACGGCCACGGGCTTCTCGGAGTCGGAGCTGCGCCTGGCGGGCGATCCGCCCGACCTCTTCCCCTTCTACGAGGACGCCTGGCCGGTCTTCACGTACGAGGACGTCGTGGCGCACGAGCTGGTCCATCACTGGTTCGGGGACCTCGTGACCTGCCGCTCGCTCGGCTCGCTCTGGCTGAACGAGTCCTTCGCCACGTTCTGGCACACGATGTGGAACGGCAAGGCCCACGGCGAGGGCGACCTCACCTACCAGCGCTGGGCGTACCTCAACGACTACGTCGACTACGTGCGGACGACGGGCAGCGTGCGGCCGATGGAGTACCTCCGCTACAAGGAGCCGGGCGCGATGTACCAGCAGGAGACGACGTACGTGAAGGGCGCGCTCGTCCTCCACATGATCCGCCACTTCCTGGGCGAGGGCGACTTCGACCGGATGATCGCGGCCTACCTCGCGAAGCACGAGTACTCGAACGTCGACTCGGCGGATTTGAAAGAAGCGATCGAGCGGGCGTCGGGGCGAAACCTCTCGTGGTTCTTCGAGGATTGGGTCGTGGGAGGCGGAGGCCATCCGCGGTTTGAGGTGTCGTACCGCTGGGCGCCGGACCGCAAGGAAGTGGATCTCACCGTCCGTCAGATCCAGTCCGACCTGCCCTTCGAGAACGACTTCCGTCTTCCGGTCGAAGTCGAGATCGCCGACGCGAGCGGCGCGAAGACGCACCGGGTCGATCTCTCCGGCTGGACGACGACGGCCTCGCTGCCGGCGGCGAGCCGGCCGACGCGGGTCACGTTCGACAAGGGCGGCTGGCTCGTCTGCGAGGTGATCTACACGCGGCCCATCACCGAGGTCCTCGCGGAGCTTTCCGGTGCGGACCTCGCCGGGAAGCTGCGCGCCGCGCGCCAGCTCGCGAACGACTTTCCGACGGATGCGCGCTCGGTCGACGCACTGTCGAAGCTGCTGGCGGATCCGGCGACGCACTGGGGTTTGAAACAGGAGGCCGCAATCGATCTCGGGAAGATCGGCGGCTCCGCGGTCCAGCCCGCCCTCGCGAAGGCGCTTGGCAGCTCGGACGCGCGCGTCCGGAGAGCCGCGGCCCTCGCGCTGGGCCACGCGGGGGAGGCCTCGGCCGCGGACACGCTTCGCCGCACCGTCGAGACCGACGAGGCCGAGGACGTCGTCGCCGCCGCGGAGATCTCGCTCGGGCGGCTGCGGGCGCCGGGCGCGAAGGACTTCCTCGTGCGCCAGCTCCGACGGGAGTCGCGCTGGTGGGATTCGGTGTGCCTCGGCGCGCTCATGGGACTGGGAAAGCTCGGCGATCCGTCGCTCGCGTCGACGTTCGCGAAGTACACGGCGCCGGGTTACGTCCAGGAGGTCCGCATCGCCGCCATGACCGGCTGGGAAGGCGCGGCGCCCGAGGACCCCGCGTTCGCCGCCGACCTGCGCCGGCTGACCTCGGATCGCAATCGCTCCGTACGCCTGGCCGCGATCCAGAAGCTCGGCAAGCTCCATCGCGCCGAGGACCTGCCGCTGCTGGAGGCGCTCCAGAAGGATCCCGACCCCAGCGTCGTCGTCTTCGCGACGGACGGGATCGACGAGTACCGGAGCTTCGCGAAGACGGCGGCGACGCCGTAGCCCGTCAGGATTCTTGGAAAGTTCTTGGGGCGACCTTCGGCGAGCTTTCGAATGCTAGAGTCGGCGCGCCCCGAATGAAGTCTGTCGCCGCGCTCGCCCTCCTCCTCGGCTGCGTCGCCGGCGCGGCCGCCCAGGAGAGGATCACCATCCCCGCCGTGGCATCGGTCTTGGGAGCCGATCCGTTCTTTTCGGACGTGCGGGTGTTCAACCGGTCTTCCTCGCCGATCGAAGTCAGGGCGACCTACCGTTGCTTCGTGGCCGCATGCCCCGGGACGGCGCCGCAGGAGACTTTCACGGTGGCGCCGCGCGAGTCGCGGGCCTTCGACAACATGATCGACGAGACCTTTCACGCGCCGAACTCGGCGGGCGGCGTCGAGATCGACGTCCTCTCGGGGGGCACCGCGGCCGATGTCGTCGTGACGAGCCGGCTGTACTCGACAACTCCCGAGCCGACCGTCGGCATGTTCGTCCCGGGAGTCACCGCGGCCGCCGCGCATCGGTACTCCGTGCTACCGCAGATCGCCAATGCCGGACCCGGCGAGGGATTCCGGACGAACGTCGGCGCCTTCAACCCCCAGGACACCGCCGCCACGGTGGTCTTCGCGGTGTACTGGGAAGGCCACTGGGTGGGTGAAGTCGAACGCACGATCCCCGCGCACTCCGGCACCCAGATCAACAACATCTTCGGGTCGGACGGAGTCAATCACCCGCTGCTCGAGACGACGGACGCCGTCGTGACGGTGCAGACCGACGGCCCCGCGATCCTTTCCTACGCCGCGGTGATCGACAACCACACGACGGATCCGATCTTCGTCCGCGGAGCGGCCGACGTGGCGCCGGTTCTCTCGGTCGGAGGCGCCTACGCCACGGACGTGGCGCTGGGCCAGAACACCTGCAGCCCCGTCCCCACGGTGATGGACAACCCGACGACTGTCGCACAGACACCGGGTTCGCACGCGCTCACCCTGACACACGCGAGCATCACGTACGAAGGGACGGTCGAAGACGACGGCTCCTTCGCGATGCAGCCCGAGAACGTCGGGGGCCAGTTCGTGATCACGATCACAGGGCAGTTCACGCCGCAGGGCTTCACGGCTTCCGTGCGCGTCGAGCAGGCGTCGCCGGCCTGCTTCTACATCGTGAACTGGAACGGCCTGAAGGACGTCGGAGCCAACTTCTTTCCCTAGATCACACGGTCGCCGTGCCTCCCGGACTTACACTCGGCGCACTCGATTCCGAGAAAATGGAGGCGATCATGTGGATGCGAATCGGTTCGTGTCTCGCTTTGGGTCTGATCCTGCTTGCCGAAACAGCCCGATCCGAACAACCCGCGCTCAAGGCCCTGAGTGCTCCGCTATCGGTCGAGGGAGCTTTCGGAGGAGTGCTCCAGAACAGTTACGTCCCCGCCTCGGCATTCACGCCCGCGACCTCCGGCTTTTCGTACACGGGCGGGTACGGCCTCGACCGCCATCCGCTGGTCGACGAGAACCAGAACTGGACGGCACCGCTCGGACTGCCGAGCGGAGCGGCCATCGAGGCGATCCGTGTTCTGGTTCAGGACGACGATGTGGCCGAGGACATCACCGTCAGGTTCGTGCTTGAGGTGCAAAGTGTGGATGGATCCCCCGGCTGCGATGGCGGGTATTACTACACGGCCTGGACAGGAACGTCCGCCGGGATTTCAGGGAGAGGAATCGTCACGGTCGCGGGCGCCACGCCGCTGACGCTCCAGAATCAGGGCGGGGTCGCCTGCGGGACCGAGAGCTACAACCTCCACGCCATCGAGGTGGACCTGACGTCGCTGACGCACGTCCTCTACGGGGCTGTCGTCTCCTGGCGGCGATCCGTGAGCCCCGCGCCCCTCGTCGCGACGTTCAACGACGTCCCGACGGACCATCCGATCTTCCAGTTCGTCGAAGCGCTGGCGGCGTCCGGGATCACGGCGGGCTGCGGCGGCGGGGACTTCTGCCCCGGCAACACGCTCACGCGGGGACAGATGGCGGTCTTTTTCGCGAAGGCGCTCGGCCTCCACTTTCCACGCTAAGGGGCTGAGGCGCGCAGCTTCTCTAAGGGGCGCTGACGCGCGCAGCCGCTCTAAGGGGCGCTGACGCGCGCAGCCTCTCTAAGGGGCTGACGCGCGCAGCCTCCGGAGAGCGTCGCGGGCGGAGTCCAGCTCGGGATCCAGGGCGAGGGCCTTCTCGTAGCAGCGGACGGCATCGCCGGTCTGGCCGCCTGCCACATAGGCCTCGCCCAGGCTGTCGTAGGCGTTGGCCGACTGCGGCGAGGCCTCCGCGGCGAGACGGAAGATCTGGATCGCTTCAGGCAGGCGCTTCTCGCCCATCAGACGGTAGCCGAGCGCGTTCAGCTCGGCTCCGGGTCCACCTACGCGTGCCGGGTGTCCGCCTTCCAGGCGGCGAAAGGCAGCGTGCACTCGGCCCGCGATCCGAGGCGCAGACCGCTTCGAGCAGTGTGTCCGCCAGGGTCTTCTCCGGTACGTAGGCCAGCGCCGCCTCGAGCGCCGGATCCCGGTTCGCCCGGTAGTCCGCGAAGGTCAGCTCGGCGGCCACGTCCGGCGCCTTCCAGGGACGCTTGTCGCGTTCGTCTCCCTGCCACCAGAGCGTCGAGACCCGCACGGTCATGCCGCTGTGGGGAAGCGTGATCCTCGAGGAATCTCCGTAGTGATTGACCTTGCCGCCGCTCGGCTCGCCCGACGAAGACGGCGTTCGTGTACTTCTCGAGCTCGTTGACGAGCATTTGCGCCGCGGACCAGGTGCAGCGACCGATGAGCACGATAGAGGCCTCCCGGCCGGTCGACCTTCACCGATCGGATCAGCGCGACGACCAGCGGGCGGTTGAGCGAACCGTCTCCGCCTCGATTGAGCCGCAGATCGAGAATGAGCCGGTCGACCGGGTTCTCCTCCACGAATGCCGAAAGGCGCTTCGAGAACGCCTCGATCGTCTCGTCTTCCTTGTTGCCGACCTGGTTGAACTGGACGTAGACGGCGCGCGCGCGCGGGCAGATACTCGAGCCAGTACTTGTCTTTCGGATCCCGCGAGCCAGAGGGGATCGGTCGTCCCGCGGGCGTCGGTCCAGCCGTCCTTCCTGATCCAGCTCGTGTCCCCGTGGGGAGAAAGCAGGTCCGCGGCGCCGGCCGGCGACGAGAACGACGACGCGGCGCCGTCCTCCGATCTCCAACGTGAAGGACGCCTTCTCCATGTCGGAGACGAGGCCGAGAGCGTGGACCACCTCCGGCATCGATAGAAGCATGGGCGCGAAGAACTTCACGTCCATCTCGTTGTCGCGTCCGACGATCTCGCGCGCCGCGGCGTAGGCCTCCTCCGCCGAGGCGGTCCCGATGCGGAGCACGCGGGCGCCGACGAGATCGGCGTGGGCGGCGTCGGCGGAGCGCACGTACAGACCGTCCTTGAAGAGATAGAGATGGATCGGATAGGTGCGAAAGGCAATCTTGGGATCGCGTGTCGGCGCGACGCTGGTGTGGCCGTCGCCGACCATCGCGGCGATCCGCGCCATCTCGACGATGATCTGGTGCCGCTCGAGGCTCGGGATCCGGGCGTCGAGCGCGGCCACCGCCGCCTCGAACTGGGCGGGCGTCATCGTGTGAAAGAGGTTCTTGTGGCGCCGGGGCATCTCGACGGCCATCGTGCGGAGGTCTTCCCGCCACTTCGGAACGTCCGCCGAAGGGATGGGAAGAGCGAGCGCGGCCGGCAGGGCCGTGAGGAGGGTCGCGAAGGAAACGGCGGCGCGAAGCACGGGAGCCCGCCCGCTACGCGGCGGCTTCGCCATCCCGGACGATCCGGCCGTCGCGGATCTCGACGATGCGGCTCGCACGGCGGGCGAGCGTCATGTCGTGCGTGATGACGACGAGCGTCGAGCCCTGCTTCCAGAGCTCGGTGAAGAGGCTCATGATGTCGCCGCCGGCGGACGTGTCGAGGTTGCCGGTCGGCTCGTCGGCGAGGACGACGTCCGGCCGCATGGCGAGGGCGCGGGCGATCGCGACGCGCTGCATCTGGCCGCCCGACAGCTCCGTGGGCTTGTGGTCCATGCGGTCTGCGAGGCCGACCCGGCCGAGAAGCTCCTCGACGCGCTCCCGGCGCTTCTTCGGAGGCACGCCGCCGAAGAGAAGCGGCATCTCGACGTTCTCGAAGGCCGAGATCTGGGGCAGCAGATTGAAGCCCTGGAAGACGAAGCCGACCCGGCGGTTGCGCACGTCGGCGAGGGAGTCACGGGAGAACTTCGACACGTCTTCGCCGCCCAGACGGTAGGTGCCTGCCGACGGAGTGTCGAGGCAGCCGACGAGATTCATGAGCGTCGACTTGCCCGAGCCGGAGGGGCCGACGATCGCGACGAACTCGCCCTTGTCGACCTCGAGGTCGATGCCTTTCAGGGCCTCGACCTTGACCTTGCCCGTGTCGTAGACCTTGCGGATGGCGGACATGTCGATGATCTGGCTCATGGACTCTCCGTTCATTCGTAGCGCAGCGTGGACGCGGGGTCGATCGAGGCGGCCCGACGGGCGGGAAAGTAGCCGGCCAGCAGGCCGCAGGTCCCCAGGATGGCGAGCGTGGCGATGCCGATGGGCCACGAGAGCGTCGGCCGGCCCATGAACTCGAGCACTTCGTTGCCCTCGATAGGCACGAAGGAGAGGCCCGTCACGATCAGGATGGCGATGAGCGCGCCGACGAGACCGCCGACGAGGGTGTAGACGAGGCCCTCGAGGATGAAGGGGCCCGTGATCCATGCGCGGCGGGCGCCGAGCGCCATCTTGACGCCGATCTCCTTGGTGCGCTCCTTGACGACGGCGTACATGATGTTGGCCACGCCGACGCCGCCGATGATGAGCGTGAGACCCCCGATGACGCCGAAGAAGATCTCCAGGCCGAGCATGATCTTCCCCTGAATCTGCTGGCCGCGGACGGTGTTCCACAGTCCCCAGACGCGAGGATCCTCGGGGTCGTAGCCGAGCCGTGGCCCCATGACCTCGTTGAAATGCACGAGCGCGGCGTCCATGTGCTCCGGCTTCTTCACGCGGAAGACGACGACGTTCAGCCGGTTGGCCCCGAGGACGGCCTTGAACGTGCCCTGCGGGATCACGGCGTGCTGGGCATCGGGCCCGCCGTACGTCGAGGACTGGTTCTTCCTCTGCATGACGCCGATGACCGTGAAGGAGGAGTTGTTGATGAGGACCGTCTTTCCGAGAGGCTCCTCGGGCCCGAAGATGTCCTTCGCCATTTCGTCCCCGAGAAAGACGACGCGGCGCTTCTCTTCCTCGTCCTGCGGGTTCAGGAACCGTCCCTTCCCCGTCGGGAAGTGCTTGCGGGGATCGCCGTAGTCCCAGCGCGTGCCGATGACACGGCCGTTGACGGTCTTCCGTCCGTACGCCAGTGCCGTGCGCCAGGACGTGTACTCGCCCCAGATCGCGTCGAGCTCGGGAAGGCGCTCGCGCGCATAGTCGATGTCTTCCATCTTCGGCCGGATCGGCCGGCCTTCCGGAAGGCCCTTGTACGGCTTGGATGTCTCGCCGGGCCACATGATCGCGAGGTTGTTCCCCATGGCCTGGTCGTTGGACATCATCTGGCGCTTCAGGCCCTCGCCGAAGGCGAGAAGGATCAGGATCGTCACCGTGCCCCAGGCGAGCGAGGCGATCGTCAGCGTGGCGCGCTTCTTCTGCAGCCGCGCCGAGCTGAGAAAGAGGTGCAGGACGACGGAAAGGTTGCGCTTCACAGCTTCATCGCGACTCTTCTTGAGCTGCGTTCCACGTTAAGGACCGTCATAGCTTCATCGCGACCACGGGATCGAGCCGCGAGGCGTCCCGCGCCGGGAAGTAGCCCGCGACGAGCCCCGTGATGCCCAGGATCGCCGCGGTCAGCGCCGCGACCGAGAGCGACAGGTCGGGATTCCCGACGTACTCGGTGACTCCGAATTTCGGAAAGACGGCGCAGACGACGAAGGAGATGGCGAAGCCGATGGCGCCGCCCATGCCCGTGATGAGCAGCGTCTCCATCAGGAGCTGTCGCAGGAGCCAGCGGTCGCGGGCGCCCAGCGCCATCTTGATGCCGATCTCCTTGGTTCTCTCCTCGACGACGACGTTCATGATGTTGGACACGCCGATCCCGCCGACGATCAGAGTGAAGGAGCCGATGATCCCGAGAAAGAGGCGGAACGAAAGGAAGAAGATCGCGAAGAACTTGAGGTTCTCGGTCGTGTCCCAGACCGAGAAGGCCTCCTTGTCGGCCGGGTCGAAGCGCTGGCGCTGCGCGATGACGCGGCGGACGTCGTCCGTCACTGCCTCGGCGTTGCGCGGGTCTTTGGACTGGTAGATGAGGTTCTCGATCCACTTCTCGCCGGTGATCGCGCGGTACGTCGATCCGGGAATGAAGCCTTTCTGGTTGTCGCGGCCGCTGTAGCTCGAGTTCTGGACCTTGGGCTCGAGCATCCCGACGATCAAAAAGGGCGAACCGTCGAGCATGACCGTCTTGCCGACGCCATCGACGCCTTCGCCGAACACGTCGGCCGCCATCTTCTGTCCGATGAACAGGACCCGGCGTTGCTCGGCGATGTCGGTCGGGTTGATGAAGCGACCCCCGGCCTGCGGAAGGATGTTGCGCATTCCGCCGAAGTCGGGCGACACGCCGGACACGTCGATCGCGATGGTCTTCGCGCCGTAGTTCATCTTCATCGTCTTCGAGTACTCGCTCGAGATGGCGTTCAGGCCGCGAGCCTCGTTGCGGATCGCGTCGACGTCCTCCTCGTTCAGACGGATGCTGCGGCCCTTGCCGAGCCCCTCGAAGGGGACCGAGGTCAGGCCCGGCCAGGCGATGCAGATGGCGTCGCCGATGCCGGAGCTGTTGACGATCATCTGGCGCTGGAGCCCCTTGCCGAAAGCCAGGAGCAGGCTCACCGACACGGTCCCCCAGATGATCCCGAAGACCGTCAGAAACGTGCGGAGCTTCTGGCTCCGCACGTCGCGCCACATCTGGCGAAGCGCGTCGCGAAGGGAGAGCACCGTAGGGGTCCTAGTCGATTAATCCACAGCGGACGTGAGCTTCTTGGGCGGCCGCTCCAGGACCTTCGCGCCGAGGGCGACGCCGTCGGTGACCTCGGCGTTCAAGCCATCGGAAACGCCGAGCTTGATAGCGGTCTTGACGGGTGGGGCCTTCTCGGTTGCGCCCGGGACCTCGACGAAAGTCTTTTTCCCGCCGTCCTCGAAGATGACGACGCGCTCGGGGATGGTGAGGACGTCCTTGCGCTCCCGGATGATCAGGTCCGCGTTGGCCGAGTACCCGGCGCGGAGCGTCACGTTGGGAGTCGGATCGAGCTCGATCTCGACATCGAAGAGCGTCGCGCCGTCCTTCTGCTGGGCCTGGGGCGCGATGCGGGCCACATGTCCCGTCACGACGTCCGTCGGCAGCGCTCCCACCTTGATGCGCGCCGGCAGCGACATCTTCAGCTTGCCGACGTCGATCTCGTCGACGGTGCCCTTGAAGATGAGGTCGCTCATGTCGGCGATCGCCGCGAGCTCGGTGCCCGGCTGGTAGGACGTGAGGGGGACGACCGGCTCACCCGGGTTGACGGCGCGGGTGAGGATCGTGCCGGCGGCGGGCGCGCGGATGATGGACTCCATCGAGACCGTCTCCGTCTGGACGCGGCCCCGGCGGGTGAGCTCGCGCTGCTGTTCGGCCTTCGCGACGGCGACTTTGGCGAGCTCGAAGGCCTCCCGCTTTACGTCGAGGTCGGACTTCGGAACGACGCCGTTCTTCGAGAGCTCCTGGGCGCGCTCGAACTCGGCTTTCGCCCGGTCGAACGAGGCGTTCGTCGAATCGAGCTGCCGATCGACGTCCGTGAGCTCCTGCGGAGTCGGATCGGGAGCGATCTCGAAGAGCGGGTCGCCGGCCTTGACCTTGTCGCCGACGTTCACCATGCAGCGTTTGACGATGCCCGAGATCTTTGACTTGACGGAGTACTTCTGGCGGGGCTGGATCTGGCCGACGGCCAGGGCCTTTTCGGTGATCGAGCCCTTCTCGACGGTGACGAGCTTCTTTTCCCCGTCGTCCCCGTGACCGCCCCGGGCCAGCGCGTACACGCCGACGGCCGCCGCGGCCAGCACGAGCAACAGGAGCAGCGTCTTGAAGAGCTTCGACATACCGTCCTCCCTGGATAGAAAGCGTCGGATTGCTCCGCTCACGAAACCCCTCGCTTTCTTTGGGAGTTACGCACCTGTCGGCCCGAGGTTCCGCTCCCCGACGCGACATCCCGGGCGCCTCGAGAACCCGACGGTAGCGCCGAATCGGATATCTTTGCAACTGAAGGGGTTGCACGTGATCCGAGGCGAGCGGCTGTATTTGCGCGCGATCGAGCGGGACGACCTCGAGCGCTGCCACGACTGGATGAACGACGCGTCGCTCCGCGCGACGCTCGCGCAGCGCTACCCGATGTCTCTCGCCCAGGAGGCCGACTGGATCGAGCGGACGAGCCGCGGCCAGGACACCTCCCGGCTGACCTTCGCGATCTGCCTCTTCGAGGGCGACCGGCACATCGGCAACTGCGGCCTCGAAGCGATCGAGCGCGACAACGGCGTGGCGACCTTCGGCATCCTCATCGGGGAGAAGGACTGCCGCGGGCAGGGCCTGGGGGAGGAGGCGACCCGGACGCTCTGCCGATTCGCGTTCGAGGAGATGAACCTCCACAAGATCCGGCTCGACGTGTACGCCACCAATGCGGGAGCCGTGCGGACGTACGAGCACGTCGGCTTCCGGCGGGAGGGCGTCCTTCGGGAGGAGGCCTTTCGCGCCGGCCGCTACATCGACGTGATTCGGATGGGCCTTCTGCGCGGAGAGCTGGTCAACCCCCGGCCGTTGCCCAAGTCGCGCGCGAAGCGCCGGGCGCCGCGGTCCCGATGAACGCCCCCGAGTTCCGCTTCCTCAGCCAGTGGCGCGTGATCGGGACGGCCGGCGAGGTCGCCGCCGTTCTCGGCGACGTGCGCGAGTTCGCGCGCTGGTGGCCGTCGGTCTATCTCGACGTCGACGAGCTCGAGCCGGGAGACGAGCAGGGCGTCGGCAAGCGGCTGCGTCTCCGCACGAAGGGGTGGCTGCCCTACACGCTCCACTGGGACCTTCGCGTCACGGAGAGCCGCCACCCCCACGGCTTCACGATCGAGTCGGAGGGCGATCTCGTCGGACGGGGCGAGTGGACGTTCGAGCAGGCCGGCGCGTGGACGGTCGCCACCTATGCGTGGCGCGTGCGCGCCGAGAAGCCGCTCCTTCGCGCCCTCGCGCCGCTTTTCGCCTCGGCGCTCGCGGCGAACCACCGGTGGGCCATGCGGATGGGGGAGCGGAGCCTCGAGCTCGAGCTCGCGCGCCGCCGTGCCGCGACGGCCGCCGACCGCGTCCGGATTCCGCCTCCTCCGCCCGCCGTTCCCGCGGCGCCGCTGCTGCTCGTCGGCGGCGTCGGCATCGCCGCCCTGGCGTTCGTCCTGGGGCGCTCGATCGCGAAGCGTCGCCGGCGCCGCCGCCTCGGCTGGCACGCGCGCCGATGAGCGCGCGCTCCCACGCCCCGGTCCGCGCCCCAGAGCCGCCTTGAGCGAGCCGCTCCGACGCGGAATCGGCCGGCTCGACGCCGTCGCGCTCGTCGTCGGCTCGATGATCGGCTCGGGCATCTTCATCGTCTCCGCCGAGAGCGCGCGGCTCCTCGGCTCCGGCCCGCGCCTTCTCGCCGTGTGGTCGGTCGCGGGCCTTCTGACGATGGCGGCGGCCGTCTCCTGCGCCGAGCTCGCGGCCATGCTTCCCCGGGCGGGCGGGCAGTACGTCTTCTTTCGAGAGGCCTACGGGCCGCTCGCGGGCTTTCTCTTCGGCTGGGCCATGCTTCTCGTCATCCAGACCGGGACGATCGCAGCGGTCGCCGCCGCGTTCGCGAGGTTCCTCGCGGTCTTCGCGCCCGGGATCTCCGACGCGCCCTGGGCCAGCCTCGGGCCCCTCGCCTTGACCCCCCAGCGGCTGGTCGCGATCGGCGTGGTCGTCCTTCTGACCGCCACGAACGCCACCGGCCTCCGCGCGGGCACCCTGACGCAGAACGTGTTCACGGCGGCGAAGCTCGCGGCGCTCCTGGCGCTGGCCCTGGGCGGGCTGGTGCTGGGGAAGGCCGCGGCCGCTGCGGTGGCGGGGAGCGGCCGGATTCCCGCCGCCGAGGGGCTGCCTTTCGCGCTGGCGTTCGCCGCGGCGATGGTCGGCCCGTTCTTCTCGCAGTCGGCCTGGAACAACGTGACGTTCGCCGGCGAGGAGGTGCGCGATCCGGGCCGGACGCTTCCCCGGGCGCTCGTCTTCGGTTGTCTCATCGTCACGGTCGCGTACGTCCTGACCAACGCGGCCTACCTGAAGACGCTGGGTCTCGAGGGAATCGCGACGGCGCCGCAGGATCGCGTCGGGACGGCGGCGGCGGGAGTGCTCTTCGGAGGGGCGGGCGCGCGGGCGATGGCGGCGGCGATCATGATCTCGACGTTCGGGTGCGTGAACGGCCTGATCCTCTCGGGCGCCCGGGTGTCCTTCGCGATGGCGAGAGACGGCCACTTCTTCTCGAGCCTCGCTCGCTCAACCGCGCCGCCGTGCCCGGCAACGCGCTGTGGCTGCAGGCGGTCTGGGCGTCGCTCCTCGTCCTGACGGGAACCTACAGCCAGCTCCTGAAGTACGTCGTCTCGGCGGATCTGCTGCTCTATGTCCTGCTGGTTCTCGCGGTGCCCGCGCTGCGCCGGAGCCGTCCGGACGCTCCGCGGCCGTTTCTCGCTCCGGGATATCCGTGGCTGCAGGTCGGCTACGCCGCGGCCGCCTCCGTCCTCATCGTCCTTCTGCTCATCGGGAATCCGAAAACGACCTGGCCCGGCTACCTGATCCTCGCCTCCGGCGTGCCCGTGTTCTTCTTCTGGAGGCGCGACAGGACGCGATGAGGCCTCCCGTGCTCGTCGACCTTCGCGACGGCGCGATGCTGGTCGAGTTCCCGGAGCTCTCCGACGAGGAGGCCAACCGCGCCGCCGTCGCTCTCGGCGCCCGGCTGCGGCGCTCGCAGGTCGAGGACGCGATCCCGGCCGCGCGCACTCTTCTCGTCGCGTACGACCCCGACCGATTCGACCGCGAGGCCATCGCCGCCGCCGTCGAACGCGGCGGCGTCCGAAACGCTGCCCGCGCAAGCGGAAGCCGCGGGTCGGCTCCTGCGGCTGCCGGTCCTCTACGACGGCGCTGACCTCGCCGAGCTGGCGGGTCGCGCGGGCCTTCCGGCCGCCGAGCTCGCGCGGCGCCATGCGGCGGTGCGCTACCGCGTGGCGTTCGTCGGCTTCGCGCCCGGCTTCGCGTACCTGTCGGGTCTTCCGGCGGAGCTCGCGGCGCCGCGTCTGACGACTCCGCGGCCGCGGGTGCCGCCGGGGAGCGTGGCGATCGGAGGAGGCTGGACCGGCGTGTATCCGTCAGCCTCGCCGGGAGGTTGGAGGCTCCTCGGCCGGACCTCGGCGGTTCTCTTCGATGCGGCGGCGGATCCGCCCTGCCTTCTCGCCCCGGGAGATCGCGTGGAGTTCGAGGCGGTGACGGAGCTTCCGGCTCCGCGCCCGCGTGCCGCCGCCGCGACTCCGGCGGGACGGCCTGCCTTCCGTGTCCTCTCGCCGGGCCTCTTCACTTCCATCCAGGGCGCGCCGCGGCCTGGCCTGGGTTCCTCGGGAGTGCCGCCGGGAGGGGCCGTCGATCCTCGGGGGCTCGCTCTCGCAAATGCGGCGGTGGGCAATCCTCCGGATGCGCCCGCCCTCGAGATCACGTTCGCGGGTCCCGAGCTCGAGGCCCTCGAAGACGTCGCGCTGTCGCGCCGCGGCGAGGTCCGCTCCGGCGAGCGCGTCCGACTCGGGCGAGTCGAGCGAGGTGCGCGAGAGTACGTCGCGGCCGCCGGCGGGTTCGTCGATCCGAGACGCTCCGGCGAGCCGACCCGCCGGCTCGAAGCGGGCGACATCCTGTGGACGAGCTTTCGCGGCCCGGACCCCTCCCGGCATCCCGAGCCGGCTGCGGCGCCCGAGCTTTCCGACGAGATCCCCCTGCGCGTTGTGCTCGGTCCGGAGGCAGCCGCGTTCGCGCCGGAGCAGGTTCGGCGCTTCTTCGCGAGCCCGTGGCGGGTGACGCCCGAGAGCGACCGCCGGGGCCTCCGCCTCGAAGGGGCGCCGCTCGAGCACCTCGGCGAGCCCGAGATCGCGCCGTCGGGAACGGTCCCCGGAATGGTCCAGATTCCGGGCAGCGGACTGCCGATCGTCCTCGGACCCGATGGACCGGTCACCGGCGGCTATCCGCGCCTCGCCACGGTCATCGGGGCCGACCTCTGGCGGTTGGGGCAGGCCCGGCCCGGTGCAACCTTGCGTTTTACGGCCGTCACTTTTCGCGAAGCGGCCTCCGCACGGCGCGCTCCACGGAGTACCATTACCCTCCCTTGAGCATCGACCTGAACGCGGATGTCGGCGAGGGAATGGACGATGCGGCGCTTCTGCCCTTCGTGACTTCCGCAAACGTCGCCTGCGGTCTGCACGCGGGCGATCCGTCGGTCATGGACGCGACCGTCACGCTCGCGCTCTCGCGGGGCGTGCGCGTCGGGGCTCACCCGGGCTACGCGGACCGCGAGCACTTCGGCCGCATCCCCGTTCACCTGCCGGCCGGCGCGGTCGAGGCGCTCGTCCTGTATCAGTGCGCGGCGCTCGACGGCTTCGTACGCTCGCGCGGCGGGACGCTCACGCACGTCAAGCCGCACGGCGCGCTCTACCACGCGGGCGCCGAGCTTCCCGACGTCGCGCGCGCGATCGCCGAGGGCGTGCGGCGATTCCGCGAGGGCCTCGTTCTCGTCGGGCCGGCGGGCTCGATGCTCGTCGAGGCCGGCCGCGACGCCGAGCTGCCGGTGGCCGAAGAGGCGTTCGCTGACCGGCGCTATCTCGCGGACGGGTCGACCGTGCCGCGGACCGAGCCCCGCGCCGTGATCACCGATCCCGACGAGGCCGCCGAGCAGGCGGTCGGCCTCGCGCGCGACGGCACGGTCGTGGCGGCCGACGGGACGAAGATCGAGGTCCGCGCCGATACGCTCTGCATCCACGGCGATACTCCGGGCGTCGTCGAGATCGCGAAGCGCATCCAGGAGCGGTTCGGGCGCGAAGGCATCCGCATCGCGCCGCTCGCCTCGGGGCGCGTGACGCGCCGCGAGGGCGTCGTCATTCCGCCGGGCTGAGGCTACACTGTCAGACTCCATGAGCTCATCGGCCGCGGAAGGCGACGAGAAGGGGTCGGTCCGGGCCTGGACCGACCGGTTCGCCGGCCTGGCGGAGGCGGCGCAGTCCCTCGTCGCGACCCGTCTCGCGATCTTCGAAGAAGAGTTCAACCTCAAGGCGCTCCTCTTCGGGAAGGGGCTCGCTGGGCTGGCGGTCGCGGCGGCGTTCGGCCTCGGGGCGACGCTGATGCTCGCGGCGCTCCTGGCCTCTCTTCTCGCCCAGCTCTTCGGAAACGTCACGCTCGGCATTCTCGGAGCCATGGTGATCTACGGAGCGGTCGCCGCGGGTGCGGGCTACTTCGCCTGGAAGCGGTTCGCCGAGGTCAAGCCGAAAGAGTTTCCGACGACCTCCCGCGAGCTCGCGCGCGACGTGGATGCGATTCGTGCGGCGCTCGCGCGGGATCCCGACCCGGAGGAGGGACCGGAGCCCGACGACATGCCGGAGGACGACGACCGGGACCCCGAGGGCGAGGTGAGCGACCTCGAGGCGCGGCTGCGTGGGGCGGGGGCGGAATGAACGAGCCGAAGGATCGGCTCGAGACCCTGTCGCGCCGGGCGGCGCGGGAGCGGGAAGAGCTCGCGTCCGCGCTGTGGGAAGCCCGGGTCGAGGTCTCGGCGTTCCGACAGCGCTGGCGGTTCGCGGGTCTCGCGGCCTCGGGCCTCGCCGCGGCGGCGACCGCCGGGTGGAAGCTCTTCGGCAGGAACTCCTTCGCCGCGAAGGCCGGAAGAATCGCCTCCGCCGCGTCGCTTCTGATCGGACTCGGCAAGGGCTTCCGCACGGCCCGGCGCTTCTGGTAGGCGGAGCCTTCAGCCCGCGATCTGAAGCATGCGTTCGGCGATGAGCCGATAGCCCTCGCGGTTCGGGTGATATCGGTCGGCGGCGAGGCGGTCGGGGCGGCCCTGGAAGATGTCGAAGGTCGGCACGACCGTGACGCCGGGAAACCCGAGGGCCGTCTCGGCCGCGAGCGTGTTCCACTGCAGAACCACCGAGGAGCCGAGTCGCCCGGGGCCCGGCTCGCCGGAAAACGGATCGTAGAGGCCGACGACGAGGATCGGCGCCGTCGGGTTCGCGTCCCGGAGCGTGCGCAGGATGCCCCGAAGATTTTCGACGTAGCGGTCCCGCGCTTTGCTCACGGAGTCCGCGAGCCCGGTGGCGGATTGATCGGAGAACGCGGATGCGGCGTGCGAGAGGTCGTTGCCGCCGACCGAGAGAAGGATGAGGTCGGCCTCGGCCGCGCGGGCGCGCACCGTCGCCGACTCCGCGAGCGTGCGCACCTCGGGAGACTCCGACCCGCCCACGCCCAGGTTCGTCAGCTCCGCCGCCCCGCGCTTGCGGTAGGCCTGCAGCACGTCGAGAGCGAACCCCTTGCCGGTTTGGTCGCCCGTGCCGCGGGCGAGCGAGTCTCCGAGGACCAGGATGCGGCGCTCGCCCGCGCGGGCCGGCTGGGGCTTCGGCTGGACCGGAGGCGGGGGCGGCTCCCCGATGGGCTCTCCGATCGCGCCCCGCAGAGCGAGCACGAAGCCCGCGGCGAGAACGAGAGCGGCCGCCGTTCCCGCGACGAGAGGGAACGTCCAGAGCCAGAAACGCGACGCGGCGCGAGCCATCCGGGCGCCGATGATACGTTGGAGCGGATGGCGTCGGACGACATCGTCCTCTCCGCCGAGAACCTCACGAAGCGGTTCGGCGACCGCGAGGCGGTTTCGGACGTGTCCTTCGACGTCCGGGCGGGGGAGGTCTTCGGCTTCCTCGGGCCCAACGGAGCCGGCAAGACGACGACGATCCGGATGCTCGTCGGCCTGGCCCGTCCCGACCGGGGCCGCGTGCGCATTCGCGGGCTCGACCTCGCGCGGCACTTCACGCGGGCCATGGCGCACGTCGGCGCCATCGTCGAGTCTCCGGATCTCTACCGGTACCTGACGGGACGGGAGAACCTCGAGCACTTCGCCCGCATGCTTCCCGCCGGCGCAAGCGGCCGGATCGAAGGGCTGGCGGCGCTGGTCGCGCTCTCCGAGCGCCTGGACGACAAGGTCTCGACCTATTCGCTGGGGATGCGCCAGAGGCTCGGGATCGCGCAGGCGCTCCTCGGCGAGCCCGACGTGCTCATCCTCGATGAGCCCGCCAACGGTCTCGACCCGGCGGGCATCCGCGAGATCCGGAAGCTCGTGCGGCGCCTCGCGGCCGAGCGCGGGATCGGTGTCTTCGTCTCGAGCCACCTTCTCTCGGAGATCGAGCAGACCTGCGACCGCGTGGCGATCATCCACCGCGGCCGCACGCTGGCGTCGGGATCGGTGCGGGAGCTTTCGGCCCGCGCGGCCTCGGATCGCGTGCGGGTCCGGGCGCGTCCCGCGGGGAAGGCCGCGGAGACGCTGTCGGCGTTCGGCGCGGTCGAGGCCGCGGCACCCGCGGCGGGTGCGACGAGTCTCGTCGGCGGCGACGGGAGCGGCGACGGCGTCGTCACGGCGCGGATCCCGCCCGACCGCGTTCCGGAGGCCCTGCGGGCCCTCGTGTCGGAGGGAATCGAAGTCTTCACCGTGGAGCGGCCGGCCTCCACGCTCGAGGAAGTCTTTCTCGAGATCACGGGAGGCGAAACGGTATGAGATTCCCCGGCCTCGTCGAGAACGAGCTCTTGAAGTTCGCGAAGCAACGCCGCTTTCGCGTGGTCGTGCTGATCCTCGTCGCGCTCATCGGCCTGATCGTCTTCGCCCAGTCGCGGGCGCGCGAGCGCTACCACGACAAGAACTGGCGCGTCGAGACGCAGGAGCGCATGGCGAGGATCCAGAACTGGCTGCGGAACGAACGCATGCCGGCCTCCTCGCGCCGGTGGGCGACCTTCGAGCTCGGCCGCCTCCAGTACCACCTCGAACGCGACATCGATCCCGAGGCGATCTCGGGGCCGCTCTTCGCTCGGGCGTTCGCGAACGCGTCGAGCTATCTGCTCCTGCCGCTGCTCGCGATCGTTTTCGCCGCCGACGTCGTATCGGCGGAATTCCAGCAGGGGACGATCAAGCTGCTGCTGACGCGCCCGGTCGGCCGGGCGCGCGTGCTGGCCTCCAAGCTCGTGGCGCAGTCGCTCGCGATCACCCTCACCGTCGTCTTCGGCGGCATCGTGGCTTATCTCTTCGGCGGGTTCGCGTACGGCTGGCCCGGATGGGACGCACCCGTGCTCACCGGCTTTCGCGTCGGCGGGGACATCTTCGACCCGTCGACGGTGCGCGCGGTGCCTCTCTGGCAGGACGCGATCCTCGTCTACGGCCTCGCCTGGTTCGCGGCGCTCTGCGTGGGAGCGATCGCGCTGCTGACATCGGTGCTCCTGCGCTCGACGGCGGCGTCCATGGGCACCATGCTCGCGGCGCTGATCGCCGGCACGATCCTGCCGCGGCTCGCGTCGCAGTGGGAAGCCCAGAAGTTTCTGTTCGTGACCAACCTCCCGCTGCCGGACTACTACTCCGGCTCGCCGCCGCCGATCCCGGGCCTGACGGTCGAGCTCGGCGCGGCGGTCCTCGCGGCCTGGGCTGCGGCGGCCGTGCTCGCGGCCTTCGCCGTGTTCGTGCGGCGGGACGTCCTGGCCTAGTCCGGAGCGCCCGTCCCTGAGATACACTGCCCGCCCCCCGGCCGGGGGGCCACCACGCCGGCGGCCGTCATTGGCCTGCCGGCGCATTTTTGAACGAGCAGGAAAGGGGAGTAGGCTACCTCCCCCGGAGCCCGATGCCAGAGAGACGAACTGATCCGCCGGCCAAGAGTCCTGTCGAGGACTCGCGATCGGCGCGCAAGCTGAAGCCGGACCAGTACGAGCTGAAGATCCGGTGGGAGAAGGCCCGCCAGGTCCTGGACGTGTCGCCGACCGGCGTGCGATTCGATTTCGACGCGCCCCTCAAGGTCGGCACCAAGTACCCGATCAGCCTCACGGCCCCGGGCGTGTCGTTCTCGACGACCCTCGAGGTCTCGCGCTGCCAGCTCACCGTCGAGCCGCCGAGCGGCCGCTTCTTCCGGGTCACGGGGCGATTCTTTCCCTACGTCGAGTAGACCCGCGCCACCCTTCGGCGCGTGGAGCGCCGCCTCATTTCTGCCGCGTGAATCGATGAGCCACGTGCCAGGCCGATAGGCGCGCTTCCCGGCCTCCCGCCAGACCCTCCTTCTCGAAGGCCTTCGCGAGATCGCCGGCTTCCAGCCGGTGGGCCGCCGGAGTCCTCGGGCCCTGGACCTTGCGCAGGGCCGTCACGACCCAGAGGCGCCCCTCCGGCTCGAGCCGCTTGAGGGCGGCATCGAAGACGGCGCGCGAGCCGACCCGGTTCTCCTGCCAGAGAAGGATCCAGTCGAAGGATTCCTTGATCGAGCGGAGCTTGCGGGCCTCGATCGGCGTCAGCGACTGTTCGGGAGCAAGGCTCGCCGCGAGGATCTGCTCGAACTGCGGCGGCGCCTCGGCGAGGAGGAGCCTCCGCGCCGCGGGGATCTCGAGCCGATCCACGATCTCGGCGCGTCCCCGCAGGGGAATCGTCGGGGCTTTTTCGTGCGACATACTCCTCAGCGTGGCGGAGGTTTTTTTCGGTACCGCGAGCTTCGCATACGAGGGCTGGAAGGGGATCGTCTACCACGAGCGCTACCGCGAGGCGACCTTCAAGGTGGAGTGCCTGCGCGAGTACGCCCGCTTCGAGCCCTTCCGGACCGTCGAGTTCGACTTTACCTTTTACCGGCCCCCGACGGCGCGCCAGCTCGCGCGCTACGCCGCGATGCTGCCGCCCGGCTTCCCGGTGTTCTCCAAGGTCTGGGAGGAGCTGACGATGCCGCATTTCCCGGAGCTGCCCCGGCACGCCGAGCGCGCGGGAGCGGAGAACCCGCGCTGGCTGGATCCGAAGGTCTTCCGGGAAGAGGTGCTGCCGCCGTACGTCGAGGCTTTCTCGGGGCACACCGGCCCCTTCATCCTGGAGTTTCCGACCGACTGGCAACCCTCGCCCGAGCGCCGGACGGAGTTTCTCGAGAGGCTGGACAGGTTCCTCGGCGCCTCGCCCCCGGGTCTCCGCTGGGCGGTCGAGATCCGCACGCCGCAGTACTTCACCTCGGACTACTTCGATGTCCTGCGGCGCCGCAACGCCGCCCACGTCTTCAACTGGTGGACCCGGACGCCCCCGCTTCTCGAGCAATGGGAGGCGGCCCGGCCCCTGGCCGCGGACTATGCGGTCGCGCGCATCCTCGTGCCTCCGGGGGTGCCGTACGAGCAGGCGGTCGAGCGTTTCCGCCCGTACGACCGGATCCTCGCGCCGCGCGAGGACATGCGCCGCGACCTCGTCCGCCTCGTCCGGCACATCACCGCGGCCGGAGCGGACGCGTTCCTCCTCGTCAACAACCGCTCGGAGGGCTGCGCGCCGCTGACGATCCGCGCGCTCGCGCGGGAGCTCGGGATTCCGTTCCGGGAGACCGAGAAGCCGAAGACGCTCTTCGACTGAGCGGCTCAACGGGGCGCCCGCAAGCCGTCCCTACGGTCCGACATCGTGCCGCGCAGAACGTAGGTGCGGACGCCCCCGCCCCGTTTCGCCGCGTCCGCGGTTACTTGCGGGCCTTGTAGAAGATCCAGCCGAGGTACGCGACCACGCCGATGCCGCCCACGAGGACGAGCAGGCTCGAGGTCGGCGAGAGCTGCCGGAGCATCGTGTAGGTCAGGTAGAAGATCGCGCCGAAGATCGGGATCGACACGAGGCCCGCGATCGCCATGAAGCTCCTCGACTTTCGCGGGGCCTGCGACGGGACGACTTTCATCATCTCGAGCTTCTTCGACACGTCGGCGGGCAACGCCGGGCGCTCCACCCACTTCAGCGCGTCCGGCGCCTCGTGGCCCTGCTTCAAGTCGGCCGGGAACGACTCGCCGCAATAGATGCAGTGGTTCAGCCGCCAGGCGGCCAGAGGCCGATGGCAGCGCGGGCAGCGGGGGCCGGCAGGCGCGGAGCTCACGGTCTTTTTTCTCGAACTCGGATGCGAAACGATTATACGGTTGGCCCCCGGAAATCGGCGCTGGAAGGAGGTCGCGTGAAGTACATCGGGAAGCGCGTCGACTGGAGCGGGTGCGGCACGGCCCTCGTGACGCCGTTCGACGACAAGGGGCGCATCGCCTTCGGCGTCCTCCAGGCGCTGGTCGAGTGGCAGGTATCACAAGGCATCGACTTTCTCGTGCCCTGCGGGACGACCGGCGAGTCGCCGACGCTCTCGCGCGACGAGCGCAAGGCCGTCACGGCGGCCGTCGTGCGGGCGGCGAATGGCCGCGTTCCGGTGATTGGGGGCGCCGGGGGCAACCACACGGCCCGCGCCGTCTTCTGGGCCAGCGAGGCGGCCGCGGCCGGGGCCGACGGGATCGTGTCGGTCACGCCGATGTACAACCAGCCCAGCCCCGACGGACTCCTGCGCCACTTCTCGGCGATCGCCGAGGCCACCGACCTCCCGATGATCGTCTACAACAACCCGTCGCGGACGGGCTCGGACCTCGACGTCCCCACGATCCAGAGGCTCTCCGAGATTCCGAACGTCGCGGGGCTCCAGGAGGCGTCCTCGAACTTCGGCAAGATCGCGAAGCTCATGGCGACCCTGCCTCGGGATTTCGCGGTCTTCTCGGGCAACGACACGACCGCCCTCGCCCTGATCGCCCTGGGCGCGCGGGGCTTGATCTCGACCGTGGCGAACGAGATTCCGAAGGAGATGGGCGAGCTGGTCCGCTCCGCCCTGGCGAACGACCGGGAGCGCGCCCTCGAGCTCCAGCGGAAGTACGAGCCCCTGATGGAGATGAACTATCTCGAAACCAGCCCCGGTCCGGTCAAGTGCGCGCTGTCGCTCATGAAGAAGTGCGGGGAGACGCTCCGGCTTCCGCTCGTCCCGGTCCGCGACGACACGCGACGGAAGATCGAGAAGACGCTTGCCGGCTACCGGCTGCTTCCGAAGTCGGGCGAAAAGTCGAGAGTCGAGGGTCTAGGGTTCACGGGTCGACGCCGGAGTCGCCGGCTCTCCCAACTCTTCGACCCTCGACTCGAGCTCTCGACGCTTCATTTCGGTCCGGCCCGGAGGTTCTCGCGCAGATGCCGCGCGAGGAGCGCGTGGAGGTGGTACGACGTGCCTTCGCCCTCGTTGATCGAGTGCGTGCGGTTCGGGTAGACCATGAACTCGAACGGCTTGCCGAGGACGATGAGCCGGTTGATCAGCCGCTCGGTGCCCTGGTAGTGCACGTTGTCGTCGCCGGAGCCGTGGACGAGCAGAAGCTTGCCCCGCAGCCCCTCGGCGAAAAAGATGGGTGAGCCCTTCCGGTAGCCCTCGGCATTCTGGGCGGGCAGGCCCATGTAGCGCTCCTGGTAGATCGTGTCGTAGAGCGTCTGGTCGGGCACGGGCGCTACGGACATGCCGACCTTGTAGAGGTCGGGTGAGCGGAAGAGCAGGTTCAGCGTCATCGAGCCTCCGCCGCTCCATCCCCACGAAGCGACACGCTCGGGATCGAGGTACGGGCGCGACGCGAGCATCGCCCGGACGGCGGCGGTCTGGTCGGCCGTGGCGAGGACGCCGACCTCGCCGTAGATGATCTTGCGCCACTCGCGGCCCTTGAGGGACGGCGTGCCGCGATTGTCGACGCACGCGACGACGTAGCCCGCGTCGGCGAGCGCCCGGTGGAAGAGCATCCGGTAGGTCGGGTCGCCCCGCCACTTGTCGGTGGCCTCGACGCCCGCGGGCTCGCCATAGACGTACATCAGGAGCGGGTACTTCTTCGACGGATCGAAGTTCTTCGGCTTGACCATCCACCCGTCGAGCTGCACGCCGCCGCCGATGTCGACGCGGAAGAACTCCGTCGCCGGCGCCAGGACGGGCGCGACGGCCGCGGCGAGCTCCCGGTTGTCCTCGAGCACGCGCAGGCTCTTGTGCTCGGGCAGCTGCACGAGGTCGGTGACCGGCGGCCGGTCGATCGTCGAGAGCGTGTGAACCGCGTAGCGCCCGTCGGGAGAGATCTTGTAGCTGTGCGTCCCGGGCTGATTCGCCGGCGTGACCCGCAGCGGCGAGCCGCGCCCGTCGAGCCGGGCCCGATAGAGATAGCGGCGCGTCGCGTCGTCGGGGGAGGCGATGAAGTAGAGGAACTCTCCCTTTTCGTCGACACCCTCGACGGTCTCGATGTCGAAGTCGCCGGGCGTCAGGAGTCGCCAGTTCGCGCCGTCCCGCGGCGCGGCGTAGGCGTGCCGCCAGCCGTGCCCTTCGCTGACCCAGAGGAGCTCCTTGCCCGGAAGCCACTGCCAGGAATCGACGACGTCGAGCCACGCCCGGTCCTCGTCGTGGAGCATCTTCCGCGCCTTGCCCGCCTCCTTTGTCGGTTCCGCAAGCCACACCTCGTTCGTGTTCTGGAGCCGGTTCATCTGCTGGAGGACGATCTCGCCCGTGAAGTCGACGTACTCCATCCGCGGCACGTACATCTGGCGCGGGTCGCCCGGCAGCGCGATCCAGCGGGGGGCCGCCCCGCCGCCCGCCGACACGACGCCGATCTTGACGGCCGAGTTCGTCGTGCCGGCCTTGGGGTACGCGATGCGGCGTGACGACGGGGTAGAGCGTGTCCGTGTCGTTGATCAGCGAGAACTCGCCGATCCCGCTGGCGTCGAAGTGCCAGAACGCGATGTCCTGGCCGTTCGGGCTCCAGCGGAATCCGTCACGGACCTCGAACTCCTCTTCGTAGACCCAATCGGCGGTGCCGTTGACGGTCGTCGGGCCGCCGTCGGAGGTCAGCCGCGTGATCTTTCCGCTCGCAAGCTCCTCGACCCAGAGGTCGTTGGCCTGGACGTACGCGACGCGCGTTCCGTCGGGGGAGAACTTGGCGAACATGAGGCTGGATTCGGGCTTGCCCGCGCCGAGCTTCTGGAGCTTGCCCGCGGGGACGTCGAGGACCCAGTAGTCGCCGCGGGTGTTCTTGCGCCAGACCTTGCGCGTGTTCGTGAAGATCAGAAGCTTCCGGCCGTCCGCGGACCAGGAGTATTCCTCGGGGTCGAGCGGCGGCTGGCCGGGCGCGGGCACGAGCGCCGCGGCCGCCGAACAGAACGCGCCGCGCGCCGGTCGCCGAGTCGTAGCGGATGAGGTCCTTGCCGCCCGCCGTGGCGGCCGAGGGCTCGACGGTCGTGTAGGCCTTGCCGCCTTCGAGCCACTGGAACGGCCCGAACTTCTTCTCCTTGTAGGCGGACTGGTTGTAGATCCGGTCGAGCTGGGCGGAGACGGCGTCGCGCGCCGGAGTCGGAACCGGAGTCGGCTGCGCGAGCAGGACGACAGGGGAGAGAAGACAGAGTCCGAGCAGGAGTCGGCGATGCTTCATCGGGTGTCCCCCGTCGTCGGGGCGGCCCCGGGCGGCCGCCCGTATCTACATCTCGGCGAGTCGGCGGAAGTAGTCTGCGAAGGCGGCCATGCCGCCCTCGGCCTGCGGCCAGTCGAAGTTCTCGTTGGGCGCGTGATAGCCGTGCTCCGGGAGCGACAGCCCGAGAAAGAAGACGGGAGCCTTGAGGACCTTCTCCATCGAGAGGACGGCCCCGATCGAGCCGCCCTCGCGCACGAAGACGGGCTCCTTGCCGAAGGCGAACTTCATGGCGCCGCGGATCGCGTCGGCGTACGGGCCGGTCGTCTTGCCCTCGTAGGGCGGCAGCGCGTGCTCGGCCGAACACCTTCACGTCCGGGTTCTTCTTCTTCACGAAGTCCTTGACGAGCTTGACGATCTTCGCCGAGCTCATCTTGGGAACGAGGCGGCAGGACACGATGGCCGTGGCCTTCGGCGGGATGATCGTCTTGACGCCCGGGCCCTGGTAGCCGCCGGCGATGCCGTGGACCTCGAAGGTCGGCATCATCCAGATCCGCTTCATGACTTCGAGCGCGTCGTTGACGCGCAGCGACCGGAAGAGGTGGTCCCGCTTGAAGTCCTTCACCGTGAAGCCGCACTTCTTGAGGTCCTCGAGCTCCTTCTTCGTCGGGGGCACGACGTCCTTGTAGAAGCCGGGGATCTTGACCTTTCCGGTCTTCCCGTCGACGCACTCGGCGATGAGCTGGCAGAGCTCCGTGACGGGATTGCGCGCCGCGCCGCCGGCCGTGCCGGAGTGCTGGTCGGTCTCGCCCGTCTGCAGCTCCAGGCGCAACCCCTGCAGTCCCCGCAGGCCGGCCGGGCACGCCGGGCGCGCGCGGGAGACCCACACGGTGTCGGAGACGACGACCGAGTTCGTGGCGAACTCCTTCGCGTTCGCGCGGATCGTCGTCTCGAAGTGCGGGCTGCCGATCTCCTCCTCGAGCTCCCAGAGGAAATGGATGTTGAGGGGAACGCCCTGCTCGAGGGCGTAGCGGGCGCCGAAGAGGGCCGTCATCGCGGGTCCCTTGTCGTCGGTCGTGCCGCGTCCCCGGTACTTGTCGCCCTCGCGGATGAAATCGAAGGGCTCCGTGTTCCAGTCGGGACCTTCCGCCGGCTGGACGTCGAGGTGGTTGTAGACGGTGACCGTGGGGTAGCTCGGGCCCCGGTCGAAGCGGCCGTAGACCATCGGGTGGCCCTTCGTCTCGTACAGTTTCGCCTTCGCCCCGAACGACTCGAGAAGCGACACGGCGTATTCGGCGGCGCGGTGGACGTCGCCCTTGCGCGCCGGGTCGACCGAAACCGACGGGATCTCGACGACCTTTTCGAGGACGCCCTCGAACTCTCCGCGCTTGCCGCGCGCGTACGACTGCAGCTTTTCTCGGGTGAATCCGGACATCCTGGGCCCCCTCGGTTACTTCTTTTTCTTGGGCTGCGGCTTCTTGGCGGCTACCGGTTTCTTGGCGGGCTTCTTCTTGGGGGCCGGCGCGGGCGCCTTGGCCTTCACGGCGGCCTTCGGCTTCGCCGGCGCCACGACCGGTTTACCCTTCCCGGCCGCGGCCGCGCGTGCGGCGGCGCCGGCGGCCCGGGCGGCCTTCTTGGCCGCGGCGGCGGCTTCCTTCTTCTGGCGCGCCCGCTCCTCGGCCTCGCGTTCCATCTGGGCGAGCTTTCCGGAGAGCTCGGTCTCCGTGAGGATCGTGGCCTGCGGCAGCCGCTTCGAGACGGCCTCCTGCCGGTCGGCGGGGACGCGGAGAAGGAAGAGCGCCGCGTCGCGGGTCTCCTTGGCCTTCGAAAGGTAGTCCGCCGTCTCGAGGGAATGGGAGGGCGCTTGCGAAAAGTCGAGGGCGATCGCATAGGGCTTCTCGCGTTTGGCCAGCTCGAAGAATCCCGGCCAGCGGGGCTCGGCGACGACCACGTGCGCGCCGCTCTTCTGGAGCCGGGCGAGGCGGCTGTTCCGGTCGTCGTTGTCGAAATGCAGGTAAAGAACGCTCATAGCAACGGCGGACTATAGCCTATGGAGACGCGACGGTCGTAGGGCGGGGCTTACCCCGCCCCTGTCGTCCCGATAGCCTACCCGTCGACGCGGTAGTGGCTGCCCCGCGAGACGCGATTGTCCGACGCCGCTCGGTGGATCGCCATGGCCGTCTGGACGCCGTTGCGCAGGCCGACCAGCGCGTCGGACATCGTGCCGTGGCGGTAGAAGTTTTCGATCTCCTCGCGGAGCTCGCCCAGGATCCGGCCGGCCCGATCCAGGCGGCGCTCGGATCGGAGCAATCCCACGTAGTTCCACATCGTGTGGCGGATGACCATCCAGTCCTGCGCGATCAGAGCCGGATCGACGACCTCGTGCTCGGGTTGCCAGGGGCGGACTTCCGACAACGGCCGGGGCCGCAGGCGGAGCGCCTCGCGGGCCGCGGCGCGGCCGCTGCGCCAGCCCCAGAGCAGTCCCTCGAGGAGGGACGTCGAGGCCAGCCTGTTGGCGCCGTGCACGCCCGTGCAGGAGACTTCGCCCACCGCGCGGAAATGCCCCAGCGTCGTGCGTCCGTTGCGGTCGACGGCGACTCCGCCGCAAGCGTAGTGCGCGGCGGGCACCACGGGCACCGGTCCCGCGGTCAGGTCGAAGCCGAGCTCGAGGCAGCGCCGATGGAGACCGGGGAACCGCTCGCGAATCCAGGCGGCGCTCTTGTGGGAGATGTCGAGCAGAGCGTACGGCTCGTCCTTCTCGAGCATGCGCTGGTGGATCGCCCGGGCCACCACGTCGCGTGGCGCGAGCTCCGCGGCGGGGTGGACGTCCTGGAGAAAGGGCTTGCCCGAGGCGTCGGTGATCCTGGCGCCTTCGCCCCGGAGCGCCTCGGTCAGGAGCAGGCGGCCCCTCGCGTGGAGGAGGGCCGTCGGGTGGAACTGGACGTACTCGAGGTTCAAGAGACGGGCTCCGGCGCGTCGCGCCATCGCGAAGCCGTCGCCGCGCGCGCCCGGGGGATTCGTCGTGTGGAGGTACACCTGGCCGAGACCTCCGGTCGCGAGGATCGTCTCGCGCGCGATGTGCGGCGTCACGGCGCCCGTCTTCCTCTCGAGGATGTGCGCGCCTATGACGACCGGCGGGTAGTAGCGGTCGGCCGGGTCGACCGAGTCGTGCGACAGCGTCAGCAGATCCACGGCCGTGGCTGCGAGGCACCACTTGATGTTTTTCTCGCGGCGGCATGCGTCGAGGAGCGCCCGTTCGATCGGCGCCCCGGTCTCGTCCTTGACGTGGAGCACCCGGGCGATCGAGTGCCCGCCCTCCAGCGTCCAGTGGAAAGTGCCGTTTTCGCGGTCGAAGGGAACCTGGAGCTCGTCGATCAGGAGCTTCTCGACCAGCTCCGGGCCCTCTCGCGCGATCAGTGACACGGCCTCGGGCGAGCAAAGGCCGTCGCCGGTGCGCTCGATGTCGGCGGCCAGCGCCTCCGGCGTGTCGCGGGAAGGCCGGGCCACGATGCCGCCCTGCGCGTAGAACGTGTTCGACTCGCGCGCCTCCTCGGTCCGGGTGACGATCGTGACCGAGGCGCCGTCCCGCGCGGCGGCGAGGGCCGCCGTGCATCCGGCCACACCCGTGCCGAGGACGAGAACGTCCGTCGTCTCGGCGTTCATTTCGGCGAGAGCTCCAGCGAGACGTCCGCGGCCGTGACGGAATGGGTCAGGGAACCCACCGACACGGCGTCGACGCCGGTGAGGGCGTAGGCCCGGACGGTCTCCAGGCTCATGTTGCCCGAGGCCTCGACGAAGATGGGACGGCCGGTGCGGCTCGCCGTCTTCGCCGCCGCGCACCAGCGGGCGACGATGTCGGGAGGCTGGTTGTCGATCAGAATTCGCTCGGCGCCGGCGGCGAGCGCGTCGGAGAGGTCCTTCTCCGACTCGATCTCCACTTCGATCGGCGTTCCCTCCGGAGCCGAGGCCCGCGCCGCGGCGACCGCCTGCGCGACGCCGCCGGCCAGCCGCCGATGGTTGTCCTTGATGAGGATCATCTCCGTCAGATCGTACCGGTGGTTGCGGCCGCCGCCGTCGCGCACGGCCTGCCGGTCGAACGGCCTCAGCCCGGGCGCCGTCTTGCGCGTGTCGAGGATCGCGCAGCCCGTGCCCGCGACCGCGTCCACGAAACGGCGCGTCTGCGTCGCGATCCCGCACATGCGCTGGAGCAGGTTCAGGGCGACGCGCTCGGCCGTCAGGATCGACCGCGCGCGGCCCGCGAGCCGCCCGAGTACGGCCGGCGGCGAAACGGCGGAGCCGGCCGGCGCTTCGTGCGACCACGCGAGGCCCGGGTCGAGGAGCTCGAAGACGCGGCGGGCGACGGGAAGGCCCGAGACGACGCACTCCGATTTCGCGACGAGCTCACCCTCGGCCGTGGCGCCCCGCGGCACCGTCGCCTCGGTCGTGACGTCGGAACGGCCGATGTCCTCCGCGAGGAAGCCGCGCAAGAGCGCGTCGAGGGCCTCGCCGGAAAGCGCCTCCATCGCGGCGGAGGATATCCCCACTCGGTTATAGGCGTTTCACGTCCGGGGCACGCCCGGGGCGCCCTAGGGGCGCGGGCTGTGGCGGGCCGCGCCGCGCCCCCTCGCACCGCATCGATGCGCGTGCCGCGTCGTGATTCGCGCCATGAGCGGGGCGCCCGCCAGGGGCGCGCCGCTGTGAGGGCGGCTGCGTACGTGACGGCTTACGACAGCTCGAGCATCCGCAGCAGCGGTTTCTCCGCCGCCTTCCGGAGCTCTTCGGGCAGGACGATCTCGGGCCGCTCGTCGCGCAGGCAGAGGTACAGCTTTTCCAGCGTGTTGAGCTTCATGAAGGGGCACTCGTTGCAGCGGCAGCCGTTGTCGGGCGGGACGGGGATGTACTCGCGGTCGGGCGCGAGCTTCTTCATCTGGTGGATGATCCCTTCCTCGGTCGCGATCAGGAACGTCCGGAAGGGCGCCGTCGTCACGTAGTTGAGGATCGAGCGCGTCGATCCGACGTGATCGGCGTACTTGAGGATGGCCTCCGGGCACTCCGGGTGCGCCGCGAGCTTCGCCTCGGGATGCCTGGCCTTCAGCTTGAGGATCTCGCGCTCGGAAAACTGCTCGTGGACGATGCAGGTGCCCGGCCAGAGCGTCATCGGGCGGTTGAGTGTCTTCGACAGGAACGCGCCGAGGTGCCGGTCCGGGGCGAAGAGAATCTCCTGGTCCTGCCGGGATCGAGCGCACGATCTTCTCGGCGTTCGAGGAGGTGACGATGATGTCGGAGAGCGCCTTCACCGCCGCCGAGCAGTTGATGTAGGTCAGCGACACGGCGCCCGGGTGGGCCTCCCGCCAGGCCCGGAAGGCGTCGGGCGGACAGGAGTCCTCGAGGGAGCAGCCGGCCTCGTAGTCGGGGAGGACGACCTTCCGCGTCGGGTTGAGGATCTTGGCCGTCTCGGCCATGAACCGCACCCCGGCGAACGCGATGATCCGGGCGTCGCTCTGCTGCGCCTTGCGGGAGAGGTCGAGCGAGTCGCCGACGAAGTCGGCCAGGTCCTGGATGGCCTCTTCTTGGTAGTAGTGCGCCAGGAGGACTGCATTTTTTTGTCGCTTGAGCGCGAGGATCTCGGCTTCCAGATCCAGACGCGGATCGATCGTGGAAATGTCCGGCGGCGCCGGTCGAGGCGGAAACGACGGATACGACGGCACTCCCGAGGCCGAGCTCATAGGACTACCGAGCATAGCAAGGACGAAACGTAAACGTTTCACCCCCGCCGCTCGTAACTTCCATCGGTGGCATGGGTTCTGCTATCCGAAAGGCCGCTCTATGGAAGACTTGCATCCGCAACCCAGGCTGGACCTGAAAGCCGTTCTGTTCCTCGTCGTGACGCTCGGGCTTGCGGCCCTCGAGCTCTGGGGGTTCGTGCGCCTTTTCTAGGTCTTCCCGTCCCGCCGGTATCTCCCGCCTCTCGTCCGTCGGCTCCCCAAAACCCCTTTGGTATATTCGCCGCCGGAGGCGTGATGGCGACCGAGGTCCGAACCGAGAAATACCGTGGCCTCGACCCCCAGTCGCTGGTCGCCGCGTACCGCAACATCTATCTTTCCCGCAAGTTCGACGACAAAGAGATCCAGCTCAAGCGGCAGAACAAGATCTATTTCCAGATCAACAGCGTCGGCCACGAGGCCGTCGGAACCGCGGCCGGGATGGTCCTCAAACCCGGCTACGACTGGTTCGACTGCTACTACCGCGACCGGGCGCTCATCCTCCAGCTGGGACTGACGCCTTACGAGATGTTCCTCCAGTCCGTCGGCGCGAAGGACGATCCGGCCTCCGCCGGGCGCCAGATGCCGGCCCACTGGGGATCCAAGCGGCTGAACGTCATCTCCAAGTCCTCGTGCACGGGAACGCAGTTCCTGCACGCGGTCGGCGCCGCCGAGGGCGGCTGGAGGATGAGCCGCATTCCCGAGCTCGCCGGGGAGGGGGCCTCCTTTTCCAAGGATGAGGTCGCTTACGTCTCGGGGGGCGAAGGACAGACTTCCGAAGGGGAGTTCTGGGAGGCCCTCTCTTCGGCGAGCAATCTGAAGCTGCCGGTGCTCTTCGTGATCCAGGACAACGGCTACGCGATCTCGGTGCCGGTCGAGGTGAACGTTCCCGGAGGCTCGATCTCCAAGCTCGTCCGCAGCTTCCCGAACCTCTTCGTGGCGGAGGTCGACGGAACGGATTTCCTCGAGACCTACGACGCGATGCGGTATGCCGCCGAGTACTGTCGCAAGCGCCTGGGCCCGGCCTTCGTCCACGCGAAGGTCATCCGGCCGTACAGCCACTCGCTCTCCGACGACGAGGCGCTCTACCGTCCGAAGGCGGAGCGCGAGCTCGAGGCCGGGCGGGATCCGATGACGCGGCTGTCGCGCTTTCTCGTGACGGAAGGCATCCTCGGCGAGAAGGACCTCGAGCGCCTCCACGCCGAGGTCGACGCCGAAATCACCGAGGCCGCGGATCGCGCGCTCGCCGCCGAGATTCCGGAGCCCGAGTCCGCCTACGATTTCGTCTACTCGCCCGACGTCGACCCGACCTCCGCGCAGTTCTCGACGGCTCCGGTGTATGCGGAGGGCGCGCAGCCGACGACGATGGTCGACCTCATCAACGCCTGCCTCAAGGACGAGATGAAGGCGAATCCGAAGATCGTCCTCTTCGGCGAGGACGTCGCGGACGCCTCGCGCGACGCCGTCCTCGACGAGTGCAAGGGCAAGGGCGGCGTCTTCAAGGTGACCGCCGGCCTGCAGCGCCTCTACGGCGCGAACCGGGTCTTCAACTCGCCCCTCGCCGAGGCCAACATCATCGGCCGGGCGATCGGCATGGCGGTGCGCGGGCTGAAGCCGGTCGTCGAGATCCAGTTCTTCGACTACATCTGGCCGGCCTACATGCAGATCCGAAACGAGCTCTCGAATCTGCGCTGGCGCTCGGGCAACGCGTTCACCTGCCCCGTGGTCGTCCGCGTCGCGGCGGGCGGTTACATCGGGGGCGGTGCGGTCTACCACTCGCAGTCCGGCGCCGTGCTCATGACGCACAACCCGGGGCTCCGGGTCGTGATGCCCTCGAACGCCCTGGACGCGAACGGGCTGCTCCGCACCGCGATCCGCTGCGACGACCCCGTCATCTTCATGGAGCACAAGCACCTCTACCGCCAGACGCACAACAAGGGCGTGTATCCCGGACCCGACTACATGGTTCCGTTCGGCAAGGCGTCCGTCGTCCAGGAAGGCGCCGACATCACGATCGTGACCTACGGGGCGACGGTGTACCGCTCATGGCAGGCCGCGAAGGCCTTCACCGAGGAGACCGGAAAGACCGTCGAGATCCTGGATCTGCGGACGCTCTCGCCGTACGACTGGGAGGGCATCGCGAAGTCGGTGACGAAGACCTCGCGCGCGATCGTCGTCTACGAGGACCCGCTCTCCTGGGGCTTCGGCGCCGAGATCGCCGCCCGAATCTCTTCCGAGCTGTTTTCGGAGCTCGATGCGCCGGTCGAGCGCGTCGCGGCCACGGACACGTTCGTCGCCTATCAACCCCGGGTGGAGGACTTCATCCTTCCGCAGCCGTCCCACGTGCGGAAGGCGCTCGACAAGGTCGCGGCCTTTTAGCTCCGCGCGGGACGCGGATCCTGGGGCATCTCCCGGGCCTGGTAGGCGACCGGGGCAGTTTCTGTAGCAGTACACGTTGCCGTCGGGGGAGGGTGCTCATGAATGTGCGAGGTCCCGCCGAATCCATTCCGGAAGAACATGCGCGGCTCCATGCCGAGCTGCAAGCGGCGACGCAGGCGGGAGGAGAGACGGCCGAGGCGGCGACCGCGGTCATGAACGTTCTGTTCCCTCACCTGCTGCTCGAGGCGGAGTTCGCGATCCCTCCTCTCGCGCTTATCCCCGCGCTTGCCCGCGGCGAGTTCGAGCCGTCGATGAGCGCGATCCTTCGCAAGACCGACACTCTGGAAACCGTGCTGCCGCGGATGCTCGAAGAGCACGATCTCATCGTCGACGGCCTGCGGAGGCTGCTGCAGGCGGCGACCCGGGAGCAGCATCCGGGCTACGCGGCGTTCGCCCAGCGGCTGATCCGTCATGCGCAGCTCGAAGAAGAGGTCCTCTATCCCACCGCACTCCTCGTCGGACGCTACGTCCGGCTTCTCGCGAAAAGACGAAGGACCCGACAGGCTCGGTTTGATCCGCGAGTTCCCGATCGACTGTCCTCCGCCGGTACGTCTGTCTTGTCCTCTCGAGGTATCCGGCCAGGCCCTGGCCGTGTCGAAAGGACGCAAGTCGCACCGAATCGCTCGTGCGACGGCGATGATGCTTGCAGGGCCCGCCAACAAGGAGGTAGGCTCCGTCGCAGCGGTCTTGGGTAGCTCGACTCGCGGGAGAGATCCGCCATGAGAGACCTGCGCGGGCGACTCGTTCTGGCGATGGCGGCGGGTTCGCTCGTCGTTGTGCCGACGGTCAACCCGCGTCTGACGCAGACGGTGGGCACGCGGTTCGGCGGCGACGGATCAGCCTATTACGAGAAAAACGTCCGCGAGTACTACATGAAGGCCGACGAGCTCGGCTTCATCCGCCCCGGCTTCCACATCACGCTCAACAGCATCACGATCCCCGAAGATCGGCGGCCGCTCGTGGACTACTCCTTCACCGACGACTTCCAGCAGCCCCTCGATCGCAACGGCGAGTTCGACGCCCGGGATCGCTCAGCATCAACCAGGTCCTCGCGTGGTGGGACGCGGACGCGCGTCACTACACCGCCTACACGACGCGGGTGCAGACGAGCCCCATCAACGGCAACTCGGCCATCCAGGCCGCGGCCGACTCCGGCGGGACCTGGACCGACCTCGAGGTCGGCCACTCGACGTACAAGTTCAAGACGGAGCTCCCGGCCGGATACGACGTCACGAAGACGCACACGCTCGCGATCTACGCCACCCGCAACACGGACGACTTCATCGGCAAGAACTACTACGACAACCTCGAGCACGACTTCCGTCCCGACGGTCAAGCACGTCACCGAGACCTGGGACAAGACGACGAACGCCGCCTGCAACGAGTGCCACGATCTCCTGTCCGCGCACGGCGGCTCCCGGCAGGAGGTCAAGCTCTGCGTCACGTGCCACCAGCCGCAGACGGTCGACCCGGACACGGGGAACACGGTCGACATGAAGGTGATGGTCCACAAGATCCACCGCGGCGCCTCCCTGCCGAGCGTCGAGGCGGGAACGCCGTACATCATCATCGGCAACAACCAGTCGGTCCACGACTTCTCGAACGTCGTCTTCCCGCAGGACATCCGGAACTGCGTCCGCTGCCACACGCCCGAGGCGACGCAGTCGAACGTCTGGTTCACGTATCCCGCCCGCGCGGCCTGCGCCTCCTGCCACGACGACATCGACTGGGTCACGGGCGCGAACCATCCCGCGGGCCCGCAGGCCGACGACTCCGCGTGCGCCTCCTGCCACCAGCCGGTCAGGGCTCCCGCGAATTTGACGCGTCGGTCATCGGGGCGCACACGGTGCCCTACAAGTCGACGCAGCTGAAGGGCCTGAACGCCGAGATCGTGTCGGTCGTCGAACGCCGCGCCGGGCCAGCACCCCACGGTCGACCTTCCGCATCACCGAGAACGACGGGACGCCGGTGCCGCCCGCCGCCTTCACGACCGACTCCGGCGGCAGCAACCTCAACATCCTGATGGGCGGGCCGACGGCCGACTACGCGATCAACCCGTACCGCGAGCCTGCCAACGGCGCCACGCTCCAACGGCACGAGCCTTCGTCTACACGTTCAGCACTGCCATTCCCGCCGACGCGACGGGCACCTGGGCGTTCTCGATCGAGGCGCGCCGCGACGTGGCCGTCGAGTATCTCCCGCCGGGCGACGACACGATCCGCGAGGCGGCGTTCAACCCGATGCACTACGAGGACCTCGGGGGCGGCCGGCGGACCCGCGCCGCATGGTGGTGGACATCGCGAACTGCAACACGTGCCACGGCCAGCTCGCCTTCCACGGGGGCCAGCGCCTCAACCCGCAGGAATGCGTGATGTGCCACAACCCCAACTTCACCAGCGGTGACGAGCCGTCGGTATCGCTCGACTTCAAGCGGATGATCCACCGCCTTCACCGGGGCGAGGACCTGACGCAGCCCTACCTCGACTTCAACCATCTGCGCTTCCCGGGCGACCTGCGAGACTGCCTGACGTGCCACGTGGACGGCACGCAGCAGGTGCTCGAGAACATGCCGGCGGGCCGGCTCCCGACCCAGACGCCGAACGACTGGTACACGCCGCAGCTGCCGACGGCGGCCGCATGCCTGGGCTGCCACGACTCGCAGTCCGCGGCGGCGCACGCCTTCGTGAACACGGCGCCCTTCGGCGAGGCGTGCGCGTCGTGTCACGGACCCAACGCCGAGTTCTCGGTCGACAAGGTCCACGCCGAGTAGCCGTTTCGTCGTGAGCGTCGGGCGGGGACGCTCCCGCCCTGTGTGGAGGTAGGAGTGAGGGTGTGAGAAGGGGCCCCGCGTCCCTGGCATTCGCTCTGACCGTGCTCGCGACGGCACTCGCGACGCTCGCCATTGCGGGGAGCCGCGCGCCGGACCCGACGGCGACGCCGACACCGCCGCCCCCTCCCGCGACGACCGCGGCTCCGAAGGCCGGCGCGCCCGCGCCGACCGCGGCTCCGAAGGCCGAGGCGGCCGAGACACCGAAGGCCGAAGCCGCCGAGACACCGACGGCCGAAGCCGCCTCGGAGCTGCCGAAGTGCGGGGACTGCCACACCGACCTCGTCGCGGCCTTGGCCAAAAACCCGCACGCCCGCTACTCGGGAAAGGGCAAGAAGCCCGACCCCGAGGACATGTGCTCGACCTGCCACGGCGACGGCACGAAGCACATCGAGTCAGCGGGGAGACGCACCCTCATCTCGACGATGAAGGGAGCCACGGGGTCGCAGGACTGCCTCGCCTGCCACGACGAGCATCAAGGCCTTTTCGACCGGAGGGCAGGACTCCTTCTCGAAGGGAACGCAGGACTCGTTCACCCACGGCGTGCACGCCAACTCGGCCGCCGTGAACTGCCTGACGTGCCACTCGATGCACGCCTCCGCCCCGAAGAGCACGCCTGCTCGCGAAGACGCCCGGCGAGCTCTGCGCCACCTGCCACACGACGCAGACCGCCTCGTTCCAGAACAAGCCCTACGCGCACCGCCTCGACCGCGGCGGGATGACCTGTCTCGACTGCCACTCGCCCCACGCCAAACAGGGCGAAGTCGTCAAGATGACGACGCAGGGAGAGCTGCCCTGCATGAACTGCCACTCGGAGATGCGCGGGCCCTTCGTCTTCGATCACGTCACGGGCTCGGGCGGCAACTGCCTCTCCTGCCACCAGCCGCACGGGTCCAACAATCCCAATCAGCTCCTCTGGGCGCGCGTGGAGCAGCTCTGCCTGTCCTGTCACTCGCAGACCGGGCGGGCCGAGCACGTTCGGGTCCCAGCCGCCGTCGTTCCATGACCTGACCCTTCCGCGTTACCGCAACTGCACCACCTGCCACGTCGCGGTCCACGGCTCCAACCTGTCGCCGCAGCTGCTGAAGTGAAGCACTCGGCCGCGCGACCCGCGACGGCTCCTGCGACTCGCGCCTGGCGGCGCTGCGCGCTGGGCGGCGGCCGCCGCATCGCTGTCCGGGCAGGCGATCCCGATCGATCTCGAGGTCGGCTATCGCTGGGTGGATGTCTCGGGCAACGAGCAGATGTACCGGACGCAGATCAACGACCGCCAGGGGCTCCTTCTGCGCTCCTTCAACTACACGTCTTCGGAGCCGCTCGGCGGCGGCCTTCTCGACTATTTCCACGTCGACGGCTCCGACATCGGCGCCGGCCCCGCAGGTCAGCTTCGCCTGCAGGCCGGCGCGGTCGATCTCTACAAGCTGACGTTCACGTGGCGGAAGACCGATTTCTACAGCGCGTTGCCGGCGTTCGCCAATCCCTTCCTCGCCGAAGGAATCATTCCCGGCCAGCAGACGTACAACCGGACGCGCAACATCTACGACGCGACGCTGCGAGCTTCTTCCCGGCAAGGCGATCAGTCCCATCCTCCAGTTCACGCGCAACACGTACAACGGGCCCGGCACGACGACGTACCACCTCGGCGGCAACGAGTTCCAGCTCGACGACCAGGTGCGCTCGACCGACGACCTCTACCGTGTCGGTCTCGGCTTCCAGTTCGGCCCCGTCCAGGGAGGCGGTCACGCAGGGCTGGCGCTACTTCCGCTGGAACGAGGTTCGGACACCTCGCGCCGGGAGCGGGCGACGGGAACGTGACGACGCCGATCCTCGGCGAGGACATCACGGCGGACGCGATCGTGTCCGTCGAGGAGAACAAGGTCAACACGCCGGTGACCAACGCCTGGGTCACCGGGAGCCTCTTCGGCCGCCTGAAGCTCATCGGCTCGTACATGAAGGCCGACGGCAGCAACGAAACCCGTTACGTCGAGGCGGACGCCGGCAACTTCGTCTCCTTCGAGATCTCGCGCTTCTTCGCCGGCCTCGGCGAAACCGTGAATTCCCGAGCCCGGACGGACTACTGGCGGGGGTCGGCACGCGCCGAGTTCGACGTCACGCCCAAGGTCCAGCTCGCGGGAGGCTGGTCGGAGAACAGCCGCACCCTCACGGGCCAGGCCCTCATCGCCAGCCTCTATCTCAACACGGTCACCTTCGCCGGCGTGCCCGGCGGGCGACCTGCTCCAGCAGATCGACGCCAGGACCGTCCGTCGAGCGCCAGGACGTCGTCTTCGACGCCGGCGTCACCGCGCAGATGCTCGGACCCTTCTCGGTCAACGCCGGCTGGTCGCAGCTCCAGCAGGACGTCCTCGCCACCCCCGACGCCTCCGAGATCATCGTCCCGGGCGGCCAGGGCGGCGAGTTCGAGCGCACCGTCAACACGTTCGGCGGCGGCGCCACCTTCTCCTGGTGCGGCGTCACGCTGACGGGGGATTACCGGCACGACGACGCCAACCAGCCGATCTTCCGGACCGACTTCATCAACCGGGACCGCTACAAGTTCCGGGGACTGTGGACCTACAAGGATTTCCTGAAGATCGGGGCGGTCTTCTCCGAGACCCATGCCGACGACGACATCGTCGAGATCGGCTACAGGGCGAAGGTGCGCGAGTTCGTAGCCGACGTCGAGGTCTCCCTCTTCAAGAACATGCTGACGCTGCGGGGCGCGGGCGGAGAGTTCGCGACCAACCGCGAGATCCTGATCCGGGTCCCCCAGGACTTCGAGATCGTCCCGACCAAGCAGAAGGAGTTCGGCCACACCTGGGAGGGAGGCCTGCACTTCCAGTGGGAGAACCTCTCGATCGACGCCGCCTACCTCTGGATGAACAACAATGGCTCGATTCCGTTCACCGTGGACCGCGCGCGGGTCCTCGCCGAGTACTTCTTCCTGAAGAACCTCGGGCGCCACCTTCGAGTGGCTCGACGACAAGTACACCGAGCGCGTCGCCTTCGACCAGGCCGGCCCGCTCGCGGACTACAACGGAAACCGCTACTATGTGGGCCTGCACTGGAGACCTTGAAGCGCGCCCGGCGATCGGGCCGGGCAGGAGGAGGCGCTCGATGAAGTCCGGAACGCGCCTCGGATTCCTTGTCGTGACGCTCACGTGGTGCGGCTGGATGCTTCTCACGGCGCCCTCGTCGGCGACCCTCGAGAACCAGAAAGAGGCGAAGGCCGCCGGAGTCGACGCGAAGGACTGCAAGGCCTGCCACACCGTCGCGCTGCCGAAGAAGGGCGAGGGGCAGAACGAGCTGAACGATGCCGGCAAGTGGCTCGTCGCCGAGAAAGACAAGCGCGGCGCCAAGGCCGTCGACGGCGCGTGGCTGAAGGACTACCCGGGCAAGAAGTAATGCGTCGTTTCGCCGTTGCCGCGGCCGTCGCCGTCCTCACGGCGGCGGCGGCTCTCGGCACGGACCCGTCGGACTTCGGCGTCCCGCCGCCTCACGGCTGGATCGGCACGACGAGCGAGTGGATCCGAGGGGTCGGCCTCGTTCTCGCGGTCCTCGACATCGCGCTCGTCGTCTTCATCTGGCAGTTGGTCCGGCGGCGCGGAATCACCACGGCCTCGAAGGCCCTGCTCCTCGGCGCGATCGTCGTCCTTCCGGCGATCGTGATCTTTCTCGCCACGGCGACACGGGATGCAGGAGTCCATGACGGTCGACGCGTGCGGCGACTGCCACGTCATGAAGGGGCACGTCGCCGACCTGCGCAATCCCGCGAGCGACTCGCTCGCCGCGGTCCACTACAAGAACCGCTACATCCAGACGGACCAGTGCTACACGTGCCACAGCGATTACGGCATGTTCGGCACGATGAGCGCCAAGCTCGAGGGGCTGGGCCACGTCTACCACAACATGACGGGCAACTATCCGAAGCCCATCAAGATCCGGAAGCCCTACTCGAACCTGCGCTGTCTCTCGTGCCACGGCGGGGCCCAGAACTTCGTCGCCAAGCACGACAAGGACGTCATGCCGAGCCTGATGGCCAACGAGAACTCCTGCCTCGACTGCCACGGCCCGGCCCACAAGCCCGAGCCCGAGGGCGGGACGCCGGAGAAGCAGGCGATGCAATGAGCGCCACACCCGAGCAGCGAGCGGTCTGGCGTCTCCGTCTCGCCGCGATCTTCACGCTGGTCGCGGTGATCCTGGCGTTCGCTCTGCTCCTGAAGGAGACCGCCTACCTCTTCACCGCGTTCATGTTCATCGGGCCGCTGCTGCTCCTCGCCGCCGTCGTGCTGCTCGGCCTGAACATCCTCGAAGATCTCCGCGCGAAGAAGGTACTCTAGGGTCCCGGTTCTGACCTCGGTGGAGGACTCCGTCGCCTAAGGAGGCGACACATTCGCGGCGCGGCCACTGCGCCTAAGTGCCGTGTTGTGAGTGTTTGCGATTCGGGTATGACTCGTGCTCTGCGGATTCGTGTATCGAAAGGAGCGACAGGATGATGCGACGAGAACAAGCGGTGCTGGATCTGAACGCCCACCATCGGGCGCTCCGGCGCTGCCACGGCTGCGGAAGCTACTCGCGACCCTACGGCGAGGTGGGCGGACGGCTCCTTTGTGAGAAGTGCGTCGAGAAAGCACGCCGCGAGGATCCCGAGACGGAAGTGGTATTCCGCGGCGAGATCGAGGTCTGAGACGGCAATTCGATAGAATCGCGGCTCGGTGAAGGCCGACCACCGGGCGACGCTGCTGAGGCGCCATTTCTTCTCGCACGGCCTGTTTTCCGTGACCTTCCGTTGCCCTGATCTCGCGGCGGCGGTCCTCCCCGGACAATTCGCGATGGTCGAGGTTCCCGACCGGATGCGGCCGTACCTGCGGCGCGCGTACTCGGTGGCGGACTCGAACCCCCGGGGCGGCGAGATCGAGCTCCTCGTCAAGACGATCGGGCCCGGGACCGCGACGCTCGAGGTTCTGCCCGAGGGGTCGAGCGTCCGGCTTCTCGGGCCGCTGGGCAACTCCTTCCACGTCGGGGACCTCGCCGCCGGCGCCCGCGTCGCGATCGTCGCCGGAGGGATCGGCGCGGCGCCGTTTCCCCTGCTCCTCGGCGTGCTGCGCTCGGCCTCGGTCGCCTGCGACCTCTACCTGGGCGGGCGAAACGCGCGGGAGCTCTCGCTTCGGGCGCGGTTCGAAGGCCTCGTCCCCGGCGAGACGATCCTTTCGAGCGACGACGGGTCGCTCGGCGAGAAGGGCTTCGTCACCGAAGCGCTCGCGCGGAGGCTGGCCGCCGGAACGCGCTACGCGCGCGTCTTCGCCTGCGGACCCATGCCGATGTTCGCCGCCCTCGCGAAGGTGGTCGGCGGCGCCGGCGTGGCCGCGGAGTTCTCGACCGAGGCCGACATGGGATGCGGCTTCGGGGCGTGTCTCGGCTGCGTGATTCCGGGGACCGAAAAGCCGTTTCTGGTCTCGTGCAGCGAGGGGCCCATCCTCTCGCCCGAGAAGATCGCGTGGGACCGGCTGTGAGCTCGCCCCTCGAGGTCCGCCTCGGCCCGCTGACGCTGCGCAATCCGATCACGACCGCCTCGGGGACGTTCGGCTACGGCCTGGAATTCACGGACTTCGTGGACCTCTCGAAGATCGGGGGTCTCTGCACGAAGGGGCTGTCGCTGAAGCCGCACGCCGGAAATGCGCCCCCGAGGATCTGCGAGACGCCCGCCGGGATGCTGAACGCGATCGGCCTGCAGAACGTCGGCGTCGAGGAGTTCGTGACGGAGAAACTGCCGAAGCTGCGCGAGCTCGGCGCGACGGTCATCGCGAACGTCTGGGGAGACCTCGAGGAGGACTACGTGACGGTGGTCCGGGCGCTCGAGGGCGCCGACGGAATCGCCGCCGTCGAGCTCAACATCTCCTGCCCCAACGTCCAGCGCGGCGGCATGCTCTTCGGCAACTCGCCCGAGGCGACACGCTCGCTCGTGGCGCGGGTGCGCTCGGCGACGACGCGTCCGCTGATCGTCAAGCTCTCGCCCAACGCTCCGGACCTCGTCGAATCGGCCCGCGCCGCCCGGGACGCCGGCGCCGACATCCTCTCCCTCGTGAACACGTTCGTCGGCATGGTCATCGATCCCGAGACCGCCAGGCCGCGGACCTCTTTCGGGACGGGCGGGCTCTCCGGGCCGGCGATCCGGCCACTCGCCGTCCGCATGGTCTACCAGGTCCACAAGGCGCTGCCGGATGTGCCGCTGATGGGGATCGGTGGAATCTCCGATCTCTCGGACGTCCTCGAGTTCCTGGCCGCCGGAGCGACGGCCATCCAGGTGGGCACCGCGAACTTCAAGGATCCCGCGGTCTCGGGCCGCCTCGTCGGCGAGCTCGCCGGGTACTGCGAGTGGAGGAAGACGAGCGTCGCCGAGCTCGTCGGCCGGGCGCATCGTCCGTCGACGAAGGTCGGCGGCGAAGCGGGGGCCGAGGGGTGAAGGCCTCCGAGCGCATCTGTATCGCTCTCGACTTCCCGACGCGCGATGAGGCGCTCGCCATGGCGACCCGCCTGGCCGGGCGCGTCGGCTGGCTGAAGGTCGGGCTCGAGGCGTTCGTCGCCGAGGGCCCGGGGCTCGTCGAGGAGGTCGCGAAAGCCTCGGGCGCGCGGGTGTTCCTGGACCTGAAGTTCCACGACATTCCCGCGACGGTCGCCGGCGCCGTCGCGTCGGCCGCGCGGTCGGGCGCGGCGATGGTCAACGTGCACGCGTCGGGTGGCCGCGCGATGCTCGAGGCGGCGCGCGAGGCCGCTCGGCGCGCGGGCCTCGAGAAGCTCATCGCGGTCACGGTGCTCACGTCGATCGACGCGAAGACGCTCGCGGATCTGCCGATGGCCGGGCAGCCCGAGGCCATCGCGCGGCGCCTTGCCTTGCTGGCGAAAGAGTGCGGCCTCGATGGCGTCGTCTGCTCCGGCGCGGACCTTCCCGGAATTCGCGCCGCGTGCGGGCCGGCCTTCTTCACCGTCGTGCCGGGCATCCGCCCCGCGGGAGCCGACGTCGGGGATCAGAAGCGCGTCGCGACGCCCGGCCGGGCGGTCGCGGCGGGAGCGGATCTGCTCGTCGTCGGCCGGCCCGTCACGGCCGCCCCCGACCCGGACGCCGCGCTCGGGGCGATCCTCGCCGAGGTCGTGTCGGCTTCTGCCGGATCGGCCGGGGCATAATGCCGCCCCGATGAGCGACTGGAAGGAGCCGCACCCCACCTGGATCGTGGGCCACCGCGGCGCGCCGCGGCGGGCCCGCGAGAACACGCTCGCGAGCTTCGACTTCGCCGAGAGCTTCGGGGCCGACGCGATCGAGTTCGACGTGCGCCAGACGCGGGACGGCGAGGCCGTCGTTTTCCACGACGACGACATCGTTCTCGGCACGCAGCGCCTTCCCGTGCGGACGTTCACCTGGCGCGAGATCGAGAAGCTCGTCATTCCCTCCGAGCTGGGCGAGTACCGGATCCCGAAGCTCGAGCAGGTCTTCCACCGCTACGGAACCGCGCTGCGCTACATCGTCGAGGTCAAGAGCTCGCCCGGGCTGCAGATGGGCACGATGGCCCGCCGCATCGCGAAGCTCGTGTCGGTCTTCGGAGTCGAGCGGCGGGTCGTCGTCGGCTCGTTCGACGCCGAGTTTCTCAAGCGCATGCGCGAAGCGGACGCCGACGCTGCCGACGAGCTACATCTTCGACCATCCCGTCGCGCTTCCCTCGCCCGGCCAGGCGACGCCGCTCTTCCCGCCGGTCGACGCGATCGCGCCGCGCAAGGACCTCGTCAACCCGACGCTTTTGTCCCAGGCCGCGATGGTGAATCTGTCCGTCCATCCCTGGACGGCCGACGAGGCCGGACGAGATCCGCAGGCTGCTGGCCGCGGGCGTCGCGTCCATCACCACCAACGCGCCCGATCTCGCGCTCGAGATCCGCGGAGGCACCGAGGCTCACGAAACGGGTCTCGCGTATCCGCGGCCGCCCGCGTAACCCCAGGAGGTCACCGATGCAGATCGCGGGGCTTCTTCTCGTCGGCACGCTCGCGGGAGTCTTCGCCGGCATGTTCGGCATCGGCGGCGGGCTCATCATCGTCCCGGCGCTCGTGCTGCTCTACGGCATGAAGCAGCACGCCGCCGTGGGCACTTCCCTCGGCGCCCTGCTTCTGCCGGTGGGGGCGCTCTCCGCGTGGGTCTACTGGAAGAACGGCAACGTCAACCTGAAGTACTCGGCCCTGCTCGCCGCGGGCCTTCTCGTCGGGGCCTTCCTCGGCGCGAAGCTCGTGGAGCCGGTCTCGGACCTCACGCTCCGCCGGATGTTCGGAGCCTTCCTGCTGCTCGTTTCGGTGAGGATGCTGTGGGGCAAGTGATCGGCCTCGTGCTGAGAGTGGCCGCCGCCGCCGCGGCGGCCGGCGTCTGGACGCCGCAGACGAGCGGCTCGACCGCGGAGCTCCGCGGCATCGCCGTGCACGACGCGACGCGGGCCTGGGCCACGGGCGCGGACGGGACGGTGCTCCGGACGCGCGACGGCGGCCGCCGGTGGGAGAAGATGGCCGTTCCCGGCGGCGAGAAGCTCGACTTCCGCGACGTCGAGATCCTCCCGGACAACGCCGTCCTCGTGCTCGCGGCGGGCCCGGGCGAGCTCTCCCGCATCTACCGGACGACCGACGACGGCAAGACCTGGACCCTCGTCCACACGAACCCCGACAAGGACGGCTTCTACGACGCCATCGCGTTCTGGGACGCGAAGCACGGTGTCGTGCTCGGTGATCCGGTCAACGGCCGATTCGTCACTCCACTGACCTCCGACGGCGGCCTGACCTGGGCTCCGCCGCCTCCCGGCGCCATGTCCGAGGCGTTTCCCGGAGAGGGCGCCTTCGCCGCGAGCGGAACGTGCCTCAGTGTGCTGAAGGGGAGCCAGCAAGGCTGGTTCGTCACCGGCGGCGCCCGGATGTCGCGCGTCTTCCGCACCTTCGACCGGGGACGCTCCTGGAGCTCCGCGCCCAATCCTCAGCCCGCCGGAAACCCGTCCTCGGGACTCTTCTCGGTCGCGTTTCTCGATGCGAAGACCGGATTCGCCGTCGGCGGCAACTACAAGGAGCCCGCTCTCGCGGGCTTGAACGGCACACGCAGCGAAGACGGCGGCCGCACCTGGAAGCCCGCGCCGGTCTCGGAAACCGGTTTCTTCTCGGCCGTCGTCGCCGTGCCCCGCATGCCCGCGCGCCTGTTCGCCGTCGGCCCGCTCGGCACCGCCGTCAGCGACGATTGGGGCAAGACGTGGCGAAAGCTCGACGCCACGCCTCTCAACGCCGTGGCGTTCTCCGACGCGAACACCGGCTGGGCCGTCGGCCCCAAGGGGACGATCGTGCGGTTTACTTCCACCCGCTGAGCTGGAAGCGACGCATGCGGTGAATTGAGTTGAGTGAGCCTAGAACGAGGCTCTCAAACCGAACTGGATGCGGCGGGGGTCGGCGACGATGTTCGGGGTTCCAAAATTGGGGTTCGGCACGAGCTCGTCGTTCCGGTAGCGGACACTGTCGAGCTGAACCACGTCGGCGTCCTGAAGAGCGTCGGACGCGGGCTGCGAAGTGGTCGCCGCTGCGCCTCGCGCCGGATGCCGATACGCTGCGCCGGTTCCGGCATCGTCTTCCGGTCGGTCGACCGTCCGCACGCAACCTTCGACGGTCCGGTGCGGAGATCGCCCCGAATCAGCACCAGCGGATCGGCCGCCCGGCCCGCTCCCGCGACCCTGAGCCCGAGAGCCTAGCCCCCGGACTCCGCTCCAGCCTTCTCCCAGGCCTCTCGCGTGAGCAGCTCGACCTTCGCCTGCCCCTTCGCCGCGAGCGCCTGGTTGATCCCGGGCAGCTCCTTCGCCCCCCAGGCGTCGAACTCCTTGACGACGGCGTCGAGCTCGCGCCCGAGCGCGTCGGTCCGCTGGACTTGCGTCGCCGAGGGCCGTCCCTCGTAGCTGATGACGTTGCTGTAGAGGTCCGTGAGGTACTCGCGGAGGCGTTCCTCGCCGGTGATCATTCCGCCTTCCTTCGTCGCGACGATCTTCTGGCGGATGACGTCCAGATCGGCCGAGGCCTTTCGCAGGCGGGCCGCGAGGGCGTCGCCGGCGGGGAGCTTCGCGGCGCGCGCGTCGAGATCCGCGCGCAGCGCGTTGATGCGCTCGACGGCGAAGCGTCATGTCGCCGAGCATTCCGTAGAGCTTCATCGCGAGATCGAACTGGGCCTTGCGGTCCTCCGGCGTTTGCTTGGAGCGCGGGTCGGTGACGATCTCGAGCTTCGTCTCGTAGACGGCCTTGTCCTTGGTCATCTTGACGGTGTAGGTCCCGGGCAGGACGCGCGGACCGTTGTTGGCGCCGAAGGCGAGCGTCGCGGCCGGAGGAACGCGCGGGGGCTTGACGCGCATCGACCACGAGGCGCGCGAGAGGCCGCGGCGCTTGCTCGTCGGAAGCGTGGTGAGGAGCTTGCCGTCCGGGCCGAACACCTCGAGCTTGAAGTCGCCGAAGATGTGGCGCTTCTTCTGGTAGTACGTGATCTGGGCGGCGCGCCGGCGGGTTCGGGGCCTCGAAGGCCGCGTCGCCCCAGCCCCAGCCGCCGGTGGTCGAGGATGCGCTGGACGGCCGGCTGGGCCGGGACGAACGCGGCCTCGCGCGCGAGGATCTCCTCGCTCAGCGAGCGGAGCGGCGTGATGTCGTCCACGATCCAGATGCCGCGGCCGTGCGTGCCGAGGACGAGAGTCGCGTCGCGCGGGTGGACGACGAGGTCGCGCACGGCGACGTTGGGAAAGTCGCCGCCCTTGAACTGCGCCCACTGGCGTCCGCCGTCGAGCGAGATCCAGAGGCCGAGCTCGGTGCCGACGTAGAGGAGGCGCGCCTCGACGGGGTCCTCGCGAACGACGTGGGCGTAGCCCTTCATGGAGCCGTCCGTCGGAGCCAGGGACGTCCAGGTCTTGCCGAAGTCCGCCGTCCTGTAGACGTAGGGCTTCATGTCGCCGAAGGTGTGGAGGTCGAAGGTGGCGTAGGCGGTGCCCGCGTCGAAGTGGCCGGCCTCGACGAAGGAGACCCAGGCGCTTTTCGGCAGGCCCGTGACGTTGGCGACGACGTTCGTCCAGGTCTTGCCGCCGTCGCGCGTGAGCTGGAGGTTGCCGTCGTCGGTCCCGACCCAGATGACGTTGGGGTCTTTGGGCGACTCGGCGATCGCGTAGATCGTGCGTGTGCATCTCGGCCGCGGAGTTGTCGACCGTGACGCCGCCCGACTGCTCCTGCTTCTGCTTCTGCGGGATCGTTCGTGGTCAGGTCGGGCGAGATGCGCTCCCAGGTCTGGCCGTGGTCGCGCGAGCGGAAGAGGTACTGCGCGCCGAGGTAGACGACGCCCTTCTGCGTGGGGCTCATGTGGATCGGCGTGTTCCAGTTGAAGCGGAGCTTGGGATCGCCGTAGCCCGGCAGCGGCTTGATGTTGCGGTTCTCGAACGTCTTGCGGTTGATGCGCCCGATCTCGCCGCCCTGCGCCTCGGCGTAGATGTAGGTCTCGTCGGCCGTGTCGGCGAACATCCAGAAGCCGTCGCCGCCGTAGAAGTTCTGCCACTGAGCGTTGGAGATGCCGCCGGGATACGCGCGTCATGCCGACCCAGGAGCTGTTGTCCTGGAGGCCGCCGTAGACGTTGTAGGGCCGGTCCATGTCGACGCTCACGTGGTAGAACTGCGAGATCGGCAGGTTGTCGCCCTTCCACCACTTGTTCCCGCCGTCGTAGGAGTACCAGACGCCGCCGTCGTCGCCCGCGATGATGTGGTCGGAGTTCGTCGGGTCGATCCAGAGGTCGTGGAAGTCGCCGTGGCAGCCGCCGCCGATGTCCGTGAAGCTCTTGCCGCCGTCGGTCGAGGCGATCAGCGAGAGGTCCGGCTTGTAGACCTTCATCGGGTCCTTCGGGTCGACGATGAGGTGCGCGAAGTAGAAGGGCCGCCAGACCATGTTCTGGCTGCGGTCCATCGGCCTGCCAGGTCGCGCCGGAGTCGTCGGAGCGGTAGAGGCCGTTCTTGGGCGGCGTCGCTTCGATGAAGGCGTAGACGACGCTCGGCTTCGAAGGGCGCGACCGTCACCGCGACGCGGCCCCAGGGCTTCGTGGGCAGGCCCCCGGCCGTCTTCGAGTCGAGCTCCTTCCACGTCGCTCCGCCGTCGGTCGACTTGAAGAGCCCGCTCCCGCTCGGCGCGTCGGGCCCGTCGCCGCCGGAGCGGAACGTCCAGCCCTTGCGCCGGAAGTCCCACATGCCGGCGTAGAGCGTCTTCGGGTTCTGGCTGTCCATCGAGATCATCGAGCAGCCGGTCGAGAGGTTCGCGCCCTTGAGGACCTTCGTCCAGGTCTTGCCGCCGTCGGTCGTCTTGTAGACACCGCGCTCGTCCGAATCCCTCCAGAGCTTGCCGGGGGCGCAGGCGTAGACGGTGTCGGACGAGGTCGGGTCCACGAGGATCTTGACGATCCGCTCGGTCTCGCGGAGGCCCATGTTGGTCCAGTTCTCGCCGCCGTCGACGGACTTGTAGATGCCGTCGCCGATCGAGACGCTGTTGCGGGTCCAGGCCTCGCCGGTGCCGACCCAGATCGTCTTCGGGTTCTTCGGGTCGATCGTCACCGCGCCGATCGACTGCACGGGCTGCTTGTCGAAGACGGGCTTGTAGGTCGTGCCGCCGTTGACCGACTTCCAGACGCCGCCCGAGGCGGCGCCGATGAACACGGTCAGTCGCTCGCCCTCGCGCACCGCGTCGAGCGCGGCGACGCGGCCGCTCATCGCGGCCGAGCCGATGTTGCGGGCGCCGAGGCCCGAGATGGTCTCGGAGTCGATCTTGACGGTCTGGGCAGTCTGAGCGGCGGCCGCCGCGAGCCCGAGCGCCGAAGAGCAGGGAAGCGCGCGAGCGTGGATCTCGTTCTCATGGCGCGCCTCACTTCCCCGGCCCCTGCGGGCGGATGGAACCGGCTGTCGTCGAGCGGCACGTTCGCCTCGACCTTGTCGTAGACGACCTTGGCGCGGTTCGCGCTGCCCTTCTGGCCGGACTCGAAGGAGTGGGGGAAATACACGCCGGCGACTTCCTTGTAGTCGCCGATCGACGTCTCCGACTCGCGCGGCGCCCCGCGGACGATGCGCGTCTTCTCGATCTTGATCGGGACGAAGTAGTCCGTGTCCATGAAGAAGTACTGGACGTCGCCGGCCTTCAGCGTCACCTTCAGCTTGTAGGCGTCGGTCCCCTCGACCGGCTCCGTGCCGACGAGCTCGACCGTGTTCCCCTTCTGCTTGTAGTTCACGAGCGGGCCGTCGAAGTCGGCGTCCTCGAGGATCTGCTTCAGCTCCTCCTCGCCGAGCGGCTCGACGTCCTTCTTGCCCTGCCAGGGCTCGATCTTCCAGCCGGTCTTTCCCGTCGCAGGCCGTGATGCCGGTCATGCCCTGCAGCACGAACTCCTGCCGCACCAGGTCCGGCCGCTTGCTCTCCTCGACGACCTTCGCTTCGAGGCCGCCCCCGCTCGTGTAGCGGCCGGTCTTCTTGAGCGTCTTGATGGCCTCGAGCTTCTCCATGCCGCCGATCGTCTTGACGTAGCTGGCGATGATCTCGTCGGCGGTCGGGGCGCTCGCCGCATCGAGCGCCAGGGGCGCCCAGGAGCGCAAGGACCGGCCAGGATCCCTCGCGAATCTCTGCATGGTTCCTCCTCGCATGGAAACGTGTGAAGACTATTACGTCGAACGAGGCGAATGGGTTGAGGGGCTGGGTCGTTTGCCCCGATCAGGCGCTGGATCGTCACGTGCGTCCCGCCGAAGACCTCGAGGGCGGTGCCGGTGATCGCGGCGGCGTCGTCGGAGGCGAGGAAGAGGACGGCCCGGGCGACGTCGCGGGGCCAGAGCTTCTCGGCGAGGGGCTCCTCGTGCAGCGCGTCCCCCTCGTCCTTCTTGTTCTCGACGGTGCCGGGGCAGACGGCGTTGATGGCGATGTTGTGGGCGCGGAACTCGCGCGCGAGGCTCTGGGTCAGGCCGATGAGGCCGAACTTGGCGGCGGCCTGAGCGGCGACGTTGGCGTCGCCCCGCATGCCGTGGATGGAGGCGACGTTGACGATGCGGCCGCGGCGGCGCTCGACCATGCCGCGGAAGGACGGCCCGGCAGAAGTCGGCCGCTCCCGTGAGGTTCGTGGCGAGGACGCGGTCCCAGTCCTCCGGGCTCATCTTGAGAAACGGCCGCCAGATGAAGACGCCGGCGTTGTTGACGAGGATGTCGATCGGTCCGAGCTCGCTCTCGGTGCGGGCGACGCACTCGCTCGGCGGCGCCTCGCGCCGTGACGTCGGCGGAGATGGCGAGACCGCGGCCGCCGCAGCGCTTCGATCCGCCGCGCCGTGTCCTCGAGCTCCGTCAGCGTGCGAGCGACCAGGGCGACGCGCGCGCCTTCCTCGGCGAAGCGGAGGGCGATCGAGCGGCCGATGCCGCGGCCGGCTCCGGTGACGAGGACGGTGCGCTTCTCGAACTTCATGCCGGCCTGACCTTTCCGAGCTCGTCGAAGAGCTCGGCGGAGAAGAGCCCGGCCGCGTCGGCGCCTCCGAAGGTCGGCCCGGTCAGAAGCGCCACGTCGCCCTCCTCGGCCGCCGGGCGGTCGACGCGGACGCGCTCGACCTTGAGCGGAAAGAGGCGCCGGGCCGGGTCGGCGCCGCTGACGCGGCCCCTGCCGGCGCGCGCCTGAACGGAGGCCGTGACCCGGCGGTTCATGTAGAGGAGGGTGGCGGTGCCCCGCCGCACGAGGTTGAAGGCCGTGCGGCTGCCGGCGCGGACGGCGACCGCGAGCTCCGAGGCCGAGTTGGCCCGGACCTCGCCCATCGTGAGCAGAGCGACGCGCGGAAAGCCTTCCGGGGTCGGTCGTCAACAGGAGCAGGACCATGCGGCGGCGCTTCCGGAATCCCACGCCGGCGAGGGCCGCGTGAAGGTCCGGGGCCATTCGCTCGTGTTCCGCCACACTGCCCACTATCCTGAGTCTAGCGGTGTCGGGCATATGATCCGGCCATGAAAACGGGCCGGGCGGCCGCGGTTCTGATGCTGCTGATCGGCCGCGGATCGGCGTGGCCGCTGCCGAGCGCGACGCGAAAGCGGACGCCGTCGGCAAGGAGCTCGTCGCGGCCATGGGCGGCATGCCCGCGTGGGAGAAGGCCCGGCAGTTCCAGTTCGACTTCGTCGTCATCCGGGAGGGCAAGGAAGTCGCCCGCTTCGCGCACGTCTGGGACCGCTACACCGGCGACTATCGCGTGAAGGGCGTCGACAAGGCGGGCGCGCCGTACACGGTTCTCTTCAACGTGAACACGAAGACAGGGCCGCGCCTGGGTCAACGGCGTGGAAGCCCAGGGCGCGGAGAAAGACAAGCAGATCGAGGCCGCCTACGGCCGCTTCATCAACGACACGTACTGGCTGCTCGCGCCCTGGAAGATCTTCGACCCGGGCGTCCACCTTGCGTACGACGGCGAGAAGCCCTGCCCCGGGGGAGGCGGCTGCGACGTTCTCAAGCTGTCCTTCGAAAACGTCGGCCTGACGCCCAAGGACGTCTACTGGCTCTGGGTCACGCAGGACGGCCGCCGCATGCTGCAGTGGCAGTACGTCCTCGGCGGCGCGTCGTCCCCGCCGACGACGGCGGAGTGGAAGGACTGGCGGAAGATGGGAGGGCTGATGCTGTCTCTCGACAAGCCGATGGTCGGCCAGCCCTTCGAGATCCGGTTCGAGAACGTCGCGGTGGCGCCGGCGCGCGACGACTCGCTTTTCCTTCCGCCGGCCGCTCCCTGAGACCGGCGTCTCGCGCCCGTCGGATCTTCGGCAGCGCGGCGGTCCTCTGCGCGGCGGCCTCTGTCGGCGGCTGCTCGCGCCGGCGCCCGGACGGGCAGCGACGCCCGGCATCCTCTACGAGCGGGTCGAAACCGCGACGATGCCGTCCGCGGTGCGGTGCCTGGTCGTTCTGCCGCCCTCCTACGACTCGTCGCCCGGGCGCCGGTATCCGGTCCTCTATTTCCTCCACGACGGCTGGGGCAACGGGCGGACGCTCGAGCGGCGGGGCGTCGCGCAGGAGGCGCGCGCGCGCATGGCCGACGGCCGGCTGCCGGAGTTTCTCATCGTGGCGCCGGACGCGGTGGGCAGCTGGTTCTCGGACTCGCACGACGGCGTCCGCCGCTTCGAGCAGTTTCTCGTCGGAGGACCTTCCCCGCTGGGTCGAGACCCGCCACCGCGGCATCCCGGCGAAGGCGCGCCCGCGGCATCACGGGCATCTCGATGGGCGGATACGGCGCGGTGAAGACGGCGCTGCAGTCATCCCGACCTCTACGGAACGGTGTCCGCGATCGCGGGCGCGCTCATCCCGATCGGATGGCAGGACCTGGACCGCTACAACTGGGTCACCCGGTACACGCTGAAGCGCGTTTTCGGAAAGGACGAAAGGGACAATTCTCTGGACGACAACGATCCGTGGAACGTGCTCTGGGGGCTGTGCTTCGAGGAGCCGCCCTTCCGCGTGCACATGCGCGGCGGCACCGAGGATTTCTACGGCCTCGAGCGCGTGGCCGCGCAGTACGGAATGCTGCTGAACGAGCGCGGCGTCCCGACGACCGTCGTGCTCGAGCCGGGAGACGCACGACTGGCGCTACTGGAAGACCGGCGATGATCGACATCCTCGCCTGGCACGCGGCGGGCTTTGAATATGATGCCCGGTGATGGGTGACAGAGCATCTGGCGCGGCGTTCTCCCGCCGCGACCTTCCAACGGCCACCGGCTGGTCCTCTTCGACATCGACGGCACGCTTCTGTCCGCGGGCCGGGTGGCTCGCGACTCGATCCTCCAGGGCCCTCGAGACGGCCTTCGGCTGGCGGGCGACGTCCGGAGCACCAGAACCGCGAGCAAGTTCGACTTCTCGGGGAAGACCGATCCCCAGATCGTGCGGGAGCTGGTGCTCGAGGACGTCGGACGGGAGCGGTTCGACGCCGGCCTCGCCCGGGCGCTGGGGCTCTACCTCGAGGAGCTCGAGCGCGGGCTCGCTCCCGGGACGGTCGTCCCCAAGCCCGGCATCTCGGCGCTGCTGGGGCGTCTCGCGGCAGGAGACGAACGTGACGCTGGGCCTGCTGACGGGCAACCTCGAGGCCGGCGCGCGGCTGAAGCTCGCGCCGCCCGACTACAACCGCTACTTCCCCTTCGGCGCGTTCGGCAGCGACTCCGCCGACCGCTACGAGCTTCCGACGAGTCGCGGTCGACCGGGCGCTCGCGCACACCGGCCGCGCGCTTCGCGGGCAAGTCGATCGTCATCGTCGGCGACTCGATCCACGACGTGGCGTGCGGCCGCGCGCTGGGCGTCCGCTCCGTCGGGGTCGCGACCGGGATCACGAGCCTCGAGCGGCTCGCGGCCGAGAAGCCCGACGCGCTTCTCGCGGACTTCGCCGACACCGAGCGTGCGATGGAGGCGATCCTCGGATGAGGCGTCTTTCGGCCGGCGCGCTCCTGGCCGTTCTCCTCGGCGGGCTGCGCCACGCCGTCGTCGGCTCCGTCGCCGCCGCCATTCGCGCCGAAGACGGGAACCGGCTCGCAGGCGCCGTACGACAGCCCGCCTGCCGGAAACGACCGGATCGTCCTCACGATCGACATGCGCGCCGCCCGGGAGATCCTGGCGCTTCTGGCCCAGGCCGAGCTTCTCGCCGGCCGCCGCCAAGCAGCTCGAGACGCTTCCGGCCGTGCGAGCTCGCGATCACCGACTCCAACCGCCCCCCGGAGACCTTCGAGCGGGACCTCGCTGCCGCGTTCGACGAGCAGGCGCGGACGTCGGTCTTCGACTTCCGCCGAATCCGCGACGACCGTGCGCGCTGGCAGGAGCTGCTCGCGATGATCTCCGCGCGCGAGGCGGAGCTGACGAAGCTCGCGTCGGATCGCGCCCGGGCGCTGATTCCGCCGGATCGGCCGCTCTCCGTGACGCTTCCGTTCTATCTGACGTTCGGCCTGGCGAGCCGGGCGGACCACATTGCGCTGCCCGGCGCGGGTGGAGCCGAGTGGGGCGTCGTGATCGATCTGTCGCGCGCTCTGGCGGACAGCGAGGCCTCCGCGCCGGCCGCGCAGATCAAGCACCTCTCGCGTCTGATGGCCGCCGAGGCCTACCAGCGGAGCCTGGGCGGAGTACCGCGCGCTCAGCCCGGCGTGGGAGAAGCCGGACGCGTCACTGGGCCAGCTCGAGCCGCTCCTTCGGATCGTGGCCGAGGCGGGGCCGGTGGCGCTCTACAACGTCGACGAGAACTTCTTTCCGCTCTCCGTCTGGCTGAAGGGGCCGATGAAGACCTCGATCGACGAGCTCAACCGCGTCGCCGACCAGCTGGTGTCGGTCGAAGGAGAGCTCGACCAGCGGATGGCCGTCGCCGCCGAGATCAAGAAGCCGGAGTTCGTGTCCACGATCGCCGGGCCGGCGGGGGCCTTTCTCGCGGATGGCATCATCCAGACGTTCGGTGTCGAGGCCTACCGCACGGCGCTGTCGCAGGGGCCGCGCGCCTTCTTCGAGGCCTACGACCGGGCGGCCGACCAGCAGGGCAAGGCCCTGATCCCCCTGAGCAAGTCGATTCAGGACCGACTCTCCGGAAGCCCCCAGCCTTAGAATCGGGGAAAGGCCAATCGCGTGGACTCGTACCTCGCTCTCGAGAAGATGCTGCTGCTTCTGTGCGCGGATCTCGCCATCATCATCGGCGCCGCGCGCATCTCCGGCTGGCTCTTCGGCAAGTTGGGCCAGCCTCCGGTCGTCGGAGAGATTCTCGCCGGCGTGATCCTCGGCCCCTCGCTGCTCGGCCGCCTCTACCCCGGAGCGATCTCGACGCATGCTGCACGCCCCAGACCACCGGCGTACTGTCGGCGATGGCCCAGGTGGGGCTCGTGCTCCTGATGCTCCTGATCGGCCTGGAATTTCCCTTCGATCGCCTCCGGCAGGCCGCCCGCGCATCGACCGCGGTCGCCGTGGCCGGCATCGTCGTGCCCTTCGCGTCGAGCTACGCGCTGGCGGGCTGGCTGTACCGCATCGCGCCGGTCGCCGCGCCCGAGCTCGCCTACAGGCTCTTTTTCGCGACGGCCGTCTCGATCACCGCGATCCCGATCATGGGCCGGATCCTGATGCACACGCGGCTGACCCGGACCCGCATGGGCCTGACCTCGATCACGGCGGCGGCGATCGACGACGTGCTCGGCTGGATCCTGCTCGGCGCCGTCGTCTCGATGGTGACGCACGGCCGCGCGGACCTCGGCACGCTCGCGGTCTCGTTCGCCGGCGTCACGGTCCTCGCGGTCGCGTTCTGGGCGATCGGCCGCTACGGCCTCTCGCGGCTGCGCGTGCCGCGCACGCCGGGGGGAGGTCTGACGCCCGGGCTGGCTCGCGGTGGTCCTCGTGATCGTCTTCGCCTCGGCCACCGTGACGAACGCCCTCGGCGTCTTCTCGATCTTCGGGGGCTTCCTCTGCGGAATCGCCGGGTCGTTCCACAGGGACCTCGCCGAGGGGATCAAGAACTCGATCGGCGATCTCGTCTCGGTGCTGTTCCTCCCGATCTTCTTCGTTTTTTCGGGGCTCCGCACCGACATCGGCTCGCTCGGCTCGGACGGGCGGCTGTGGCTCGCCCTCGCGGCGGTGATCGCCGTCTCCTGCGCCTCGAAGTTCGGCGCCACGACCCTGGCCGCCCGGATGGCCGGGCTGCCGTGGAAGGAGTCCGCGTCGATCGGGCTGCTGATGAACACGCGGGCGCTCATGGCGCTCGTCGTCATCAACATCGGCGCCGACATGGGCGTGATCTCGCCGGCGGCGTTCTTCTGGCTCGTGACGATGGCCCTGTTCACGACGGTCATCACGACCCCGATCCTGGTCCGCGCCTACCCGTCCCCGGAGGCCGCGGAGGCCTGGGACGCCCGATCCGCAAACGGCTGATTCCCCCCGGGCCGGACGGACGTATGATCGGCTCTCTCTTCCCAGAGGCATGAGCTCGACGGTGTCGAATCCGCAGCCGGAGAACGAGTCGCAACGACTCGCGGCCGAGGCCATGCACGAGAAGGAGGAAGCCCTTCGCGTCCTCGTCACCCAGATGCCGGCCGTGCTCTGGACGACCGACCTCGACCTTCGCTTCACCGAAGGCACCGGCGCGGGACGGGCCGCGATGGGCGAGACCGATGACGTCCGGGGCTCAGCCTCTTCGCTTACTTCAAGACCACGGATCCGGAGTTTCCGCCGATCGCAGCGCACCGCCGGGCGCTCCTCGGCGAGTCCGTGACTTACGAGTCGGAGTGGAAGGGCCGCGTCTTCCAGTCCCACGTCGAGCCCCTCCGCGACGCCGACGGGGGCATCCGCGGGGTCGTCGGGCGTCGCCTTCGACATCACCGAGCGCAAGAGCGCGCTCGCCGAGCTCGAGCGGTCCGTGGCCCTGCTCGAGGCCACGATCGACGCGACCGCCGACGGCATCCTCGTCGTGGACGCGAACGGCCGGATGGTCCACTTCAACCGCCGCTTCGTGGACATGTGGCGGATCCCGGCCGAGATCGTCGAGAGCCGGGATGAGAACCGCGCGATGGGCTTCGTCCTCGATCAGCTCAAGGACCCCGCCGCCTTCGTCAAGAAGGTCATGACGGTCTATGCGCAGCCGGGAGCCGCCAGCCACGACGTCGTCGAGCTCGCCGACGGGCGCCTGATCGAGCGCGACTCGCTGCCGCAGGAGGTCGACGGCAAGACGGTCGGCCGCGTCTGGAGCTTCCGCGACGTGACCGTGCGCCGGCAGGCCGAGCAGGGCACGGAGGAGACGCTGTCGTTGCTCAAGGCCACGCTCGAGGCCACGGCCGACGGCATCCTCGTGGTCGATCGGGACGGGCGGATCGTCAGCTTCAACAAGAAGTTCGTCGAGATGTGGCGGATACCCGACGACGTCATCCTCGCGCGCGACGACGACCGAGCGATCGAATTCGTGCTCGACCAGCTCCGCGATCCCGAGCGGTTCGTCAAGAAGGTCAAGGACCTCTACGACCAGCCGGAAGCCAAGAGCTACGACTGGCTCGAGTTCAAGGACGGCCGGATGTTCGAGCGCTACTCCTCGCCGCAGAAGATCGGCGGCGTCACGGTGGGCCGGGTCTGGAGCTTCCACGACGTCACGCGGCTTCGCCTGATGGAGGACACGATTCGCCGGCACGCGCGCGCCTTCGACCACATCTCCGACGCCGTCATCACGATGGATCTCGAGGCCCGCATCGTCGACTGGAATCCGGGCGCCGAGAGGATGTTCGGCTACAGCCAGGCGGAAATGCTCGGCAAGACGCCGGACGTTCTCCGGCCGGCCAATGCGAAGAAGACCGCCGTCGAGCTGCTCGCGGAGATGCGGCGCTCCGGACGCTGGAACGGCGAGATGCGTTTCTTGCGCAAGGACGGGTCGACGCGGCATCGTCGACACCGTCGTCGTGCCGCTCTTCGACGATTTCGGACGCACGCTGGCCGCTCTCGCGGTCTGCCGCGACGTGACCGACCGCAAGCGCCTCGAGGAGTACCGCCGGCGGGAGACGAACCCGTAGGTGACGCCTCAGCGTCATGCCTGAGCGAGAGGCCGGGCGCCGACTGGTCGGGTCGCCTAGTCCGTGGGTCCTGCCTCCGGGGGACGCTCCCCAACGCGCCTCAGGCATGACCGGCCCTCAGAAGTTCTGCAGGGCCTCGACCGGGGCGTACGCGTCCGTGAGCTCGGGAATCCCCTCCGGCGGCTGCGGCGCGTGGACGAGTGCGCTCATGTAGTACTCGGCCTGGCGCAGATCCCAGCGTTCGGCGAGTGCGGCCGCGTTCCGGCGCACGAGCTCGACGTCGAGCGGATCCGAGGACACCGTCGCGTACACCATGATGTTCCCCGCGACCGGCGCCCGTCCATCGCGGATGTACGGGCTCGCGACCCAGACCTGGCCGAACCGGGCCCGGATCGTCTTGTACGTTGCCCAGAAGAGGCGCCCCTCGCCGCCCATCAGCTGACCGACGAAGTTGGCGGCGAAGATCCCGTCCGGGGAGAGCCGGCGGCGCACGATCTCGAAGAACTCCCGGGTCGTCAGGTGGAAGGGCACGCCCGTGGAGTTGAACGCGTCGAGGACGATGAGATCGTAGGCCGGCCCGGGCTGTGCGAGGAAGACGCGTCCGTCGGCGATCACGGTTCGCACGCGCTCCGATTCCTCGTAGAGGAAGTACTTGCGCGCGACGTCGCGCACGACGGGGTCGATCTCGACCGAGTCGATCTCGGCCTCGGGGCGCATCCGCGCGAACGCCCGCGGAAAGGAGCCGCCGCCCAGGCCGATGACGCAAACGCGGCGGATGCCCGGCCGAAACGCGAGCGCGGCGAGCAGCGCCTCGTCGTATCCGACGAGGGATCGATGCGGCTGCGAAAGGTCGACGCCGCTCTGGGTCAGGGCGTCGAACCGCAGCCAGCGGGAGGAGTCGAGCTGGGTCACGACCAGGTGGTGGTAGGCCGTGTCCCGGCGAAGAAGGACCGTCTCCCCGCCCGTCGGAGCCGGCGAGGTCCGGCCGCCGACGGCAGCGGCCAGCGCCAGTCCCGCAATGAGCGCTCCGATCGCGCTCGGCCGGTCCCGCGCCAGGACGAGCGGCGCACGCGACCAATGTTCCCGCGAGGCCGATCAGGAGCGTCCCGACCGGGAACGCCGGAATGAGAAGAAAGGTCGCGGCGAGCGTGCCGGCGATCGAGCCCGCCGTCGACAGGGCCGAGTATCCGCCCGAGACGGTCCCGGCGGCCTCCATCCGGCGGATGCCGATCCGAACCGCGAACGGCGTGACCATCCCCATCGCCAGCGAAGCGGGCAGGAAGAGGACGATCGCCGCGACGAGCGCCGACCAGCGCACGTCCCACTCGAATTTCGCGATCCAGTCGAGGATCTTCTCCGGCCAGACGACGCTCGGAAGCATCAGCACCGCCGCGAGCGACAGGACGACGGACAAAGCGGCGAGCGACGGGCGGCGGTCGGCGAGGCGGCCGCCGAGGGCGTAGCCGACCGACAGGGCGACGAGGAACGTCGAGATCAGGCTGCCCCAGACGTACACGGACGACCCGTAGCGCGGGGCGAGCACGCGCGAGCCGAGGATCTCGAGAGCCATGAGGACCGCTCCGGCCACCACGACGACGATCTTGAGCAGAGCGATCTCGCGCGGCGGGGCGGGGGACACGGTGCCCACGGAAGCCTCGAGACTTGCGTGCATGGGCCATTTTAGCGTCGGACATATGATGTTCGTCAGGTTCGACCCGCAGCCACATCCGGAGGGAGATGAACGTGAGCCGAGCGATGCTCCGTGCGGCCGTGATGGCGACAATTCTGGCCGGCGAACCTTTCCGAGCTGAGTGCTGCCACGATCGTCGTGAACGATGGTGGCGACGCGTTGCACAGTCCGGGCTGCGCCTCGACCGGAACTGGAACCTGCACTCTGCGTGACGCGATGACGTTCGCGAACGCCAACCCCGCCGCCGACGCAATTCATTTCAACATCCCCGGCGCCGGAGTGCGCACGATCAGCCCCCTCGAGGCGCTGCCCAACCTCACCGACAATGCCGGAACGACGATCGACGGCTATACCCAGCCGGGCGCTTCGCCGAACACGCAGCTGCGCGGGAACGACGCCTCGCTCCGGATCGAGGTCGATGCCTCGGCCGTTCCTTCGGGCACGTCCGGCTTCTTCATGCTGTTTTCGGACAACAACACCGTGCGCGGACTGGTCATCAGTCGCTATCTGATCGACTCGGGCGTCGCGATCCTCGGCTCCCACAACACAATCGAGGGAAACTTCATCGGCACCGACCCGACGGGGATGATGGCCGCCCCCTCCCGAGCGGGCGTGACGGTGTTCGAGGGCGCGGGCAACCGGATCGGCGGCCCCGCTCCGGCGAGCCGGAACGTGATCGTCGGCGACAACCTCAACGTCGTCACGATCACCGCTGGCGGTTCCACCGTGCAGGGCAACTACATCGGCACGAACCGCGAAGGGACGGCGTCCCTCGGAGGCTTGTTCAACGGCATCGCGATCGATAGCGCTCCCGGAAATCTCATCGGCGGCTATGGCGTCGGAGAAGGAAACCTCGTCTCCGGTAACGGCACGGCCATCGGATGCGGCATCGTGGTCTTCTCTTCGGGAAACACGATCGCCGGGAACCTGGTCGGGACGGATCGTGATGGGTTAGTCGCCATCCCGAACGGTGGTTGCGGGATCTCAATCGGCCAGGGCGCGAACAACCTCGTCTCCGCCAACACGATCGCGTTCAACGGCGGAGTGGGCGTCGAAACGGTTCCGGGAGCTCGCCTCACCGCGAACAGCATCTTCTCGAACGGCGGGCTCGGCATCTTCACCGGGAGCCTCGACGGGATCCCGACTCTTGCGTCGGCGTCGTCGAACGGGGTCCGCACCAGGATCGAAGGCGCGCTGTCCGGCCTGCCGAACGCGGCCGTACGCCTCGAGTTCTTCGCGTCTCCGGAGTGCGATCCGAGCGGGTTCGGGGAGGGGCGGACGTTTCTCGGGGCCGTCACCGTGACGACGGACGGCGCCGGGAACGTGCCGATCCAGGCGACCGTTGCGGCGAGCGGGCCCGGAGTCTTGACGGCGACGGCCACCGATCCCGCGGGCAACACGTCGCAGTTCTCGGAGTGCGTACCGATCGAGTTCACCGTCCGCGCGCAGAACCCTGCCTTCAGTCCGGAGTTCCAGGTCAACACGTACACGACGAACAGCCAGAGCGAGTCCGCCGTCGGCGTGGACCCCTTCGGAAACTTCGTGGTCGCCTGGCAGTCGCTCAGCCAGCTGGGAGCGGGCGTCGATGTCTTCGGCCAGCGCTACGACAGTCTCGGAGCGCCTGTCGGTGGAGAGTTTCAGGTGAACACGACCACGGCCGGAGCCCAGGCCCACCCGAGCGTCGGCATGGACTTTTTCGGAACCTTCTTCGTCGTGTGGGGAGGCGACGACATCTCGGGACGGCGGTTCGACGCCGGGGGAACCCCGCAGGGCGACGACTTCCCCATCAGCACGAATACGAGCGGACCGGATGCTTATCCGGAGATCGCGCGAAACGCCGCTGGCGATTTCGTCGTCGTGTGGGAAGGTTTCAGCGGGAATTCGCTGACGGGCGTCCTCGGACGCCGGTTCGACACGAACGGCGCACCTCAGGGCGACGCGTTCCCGGTCAATACCGAGCCGGCCGCGATCGACACCCCGGGCGTCGCCACCGACGAGGACGGCGACTTCGTGGCTGTGTGGACGAGTCTGGACGAGGACGGATCACTGCATGGACTTGCGGGTCAGCGCTTCGACTCCACCGGAGCGCCTCAGGGCGGCGAGTTCCAGGTCAACTCGTACACGACGGGAACGCAGACGTACGGAAGCGTCGGCATGGACGGCGCGGGCAACTTCACGGTTTCGTGGGCCAGCGAGGGAGATGGATCCGAGACCGGCGTCTTCGCTCGTCGCTACGACGCGGGAGGGCAGGCGCTCGACGGAGAGTTTCTGATCAACGGCACCACGGCGGAGTCGCAACTGCGGCCTCGTTTGGCGATGGATTCATCCGGCGACTTCGTCGTGGCGTGGACGAGCCAGGGCCAGGACGGACAGGGATACGGAGTGTTCGCCCGGCAGTTCGACTCATCGGGAAGACCCGTCGGGCCGGAGTTCCAGGTCAACACCTACACTTTCGGCGGGCAGGCGCGGCCCGACGTCGCGATCAGCGATTTCGGAAGTTTCGTCGTCTCCTGGACCGACTACATCCAGGACGGCTCCGGTACAGCCATCTTCGCCCGCCGCGCCGACGCTCGCGCGCCGCAGCCGATGCGCGTCGATGCGTACGGGGCGGGCGCGACGTCCAACCGCAACGGCGTGCTCGAGTCCGGCGAGACGGTCGCCGTCGTGCCCGCATGGCGCAACGCCCACTTTGCGCCGCTGAGCCTCGAGGGAGCCGCGTCCAGTCTGGTCGGACCTCCCGGGCCGGTCTACACAATCGACGACGCCGAGGCCGACTACGGCACGATCGCGCCGGGACTCACGGAGGATTGCTTCGGCGCGACGCTCGACTGCTACGTGATGACCGTGTCGGGAGCGCGGCCTGCGACGCACTGGGACGCCGCGTTCGACGAAACGGTGACGATCGGCGCCACCAAGGAATGGACGTTGCACGTCGGCGGGAGCTTTGCCGACACTCTGCCGTCGCATCCGTTCTACGCCTACGTGGAGAACGTCTTCCACAATGGCGTGACCGGCGGATGCGGCGCGGGCAATTACTGTCCGGGCAACCCCGTGCGTCGCGACCAGATTGCCGTGTTCCTCCTCAAGGGCGCCCGTGGTCCGGCTTACACGCCGCCGGCCTGCACAGGTGTGTTCTCCGACGTCCCATGTCCTTCGCAGTTCGCCGACTGGGTCGAGCAGCTCGCGGCGGAAGGGATCACCGCCGGCTGCGGAACAGGCGTGTACTGTCCGGAGGCATCGGTCACGCGTCAGCAGATGGCCACCTTCCTGCTCAAGGCGGAGCACGGCGCCGGCTACACGCCGCCGGCATGCGCCGGCCTCTTCGAGGACGTCCCGTGCCCGAGCCAATTCGCGGCGTGGATCGAGCGGCTCGCGAACGAGGCGATTACGGGCGGATGCTCCACGAGTCCGGCGCTCTTCTGTCCCGGAAGCCCCACAAACCGGGGTCAGATGGCCGTTTTCCTCGTCCGGACGTTCGGGCTTCTTCTCTACGGGCCCTGACCGCCGAGGCGGCTGCTGAAAGCGGTCAGAACAGCGTCGGGATGCCGGCCGCCCGCGCGCCCTCGATCTCGAGCATCCGGAGCTTCGTCGACACGCCGCCCGGCGCCGAGAAGCCGCCGCTCTTTCCGTTCGCAGCGAGCACGCGGTGGCAGGGCACCACGATCGGGAACGGGTTTCGGGCGAGCGCCTGGCCGACTTCCCGCGCCCGCAGGGGGTCGCCGAGCTTCGAGGCGATCTCGCCGTAGGTGAGCGTCTGGCCCGGCGGGATCATCCTCGCGAGCGAGTACACGCGCCGCGGGAATTCGGCCACGCCGTCGAGGTCGAGCGCGATTCCGGACAGATCGCGGCGATCGCCGGAGAGCAGCGCCGTAATGTCCTCGATCGCGCTTCGAATCTCGGGCGAGGGAACGGTCTCGGTGGCGTCCGGGAGGCGGCGGAGGATGCGGGCGCGTGTCCGGCGTGCGTCGGACTCGGGAAGCCAGAGTCCGACGATGCCGCGCTCGCCCCAGGCGATCCCGCAGTTCCCGATGGCCGTCTCGAAGAGGGTGTAGCCGATTCCGTTCATGGCCTCTTCAACACGCGGAAGGCCTTGCGGGTTTCAATGGCTCCGGGCATAGGCCTCGGCTTTCGCGAGGATGCCGTCGAGGTCCGCCCTGGAGAGGTAGCGTCCGTTCGCGACCACGGCCGCGATCCGCCGGGTATTGCGGATGTCGGAGGTCGGATCCGCATCGAGGAGGACCAGATCGGCGAGATGGCCGATCTCGACCGCGCCGAAGTCCTTGCGCCTGTCGAGATAGATCGCCGGATTCCGGGTCGCCGTCTGCAGCGCCTCGAGCGGCGTGAAGCCCGCGTCCACGAATCGCTCGAGCTCCTGGTGGAGGCTGAAACCCGGCAGCACGCCGACGCCGGCGGGCGTGTCGGTCCCGGCGAGGAACGGGACGCCGGCGCGGCGCATGCGGCCGACGATCTCGAGCTCGTGCCGGACGAACTCTTCCCGGACCGGCAGCGGATCCGTGGCGAGGTCCTTGAGGATGCCTTTCGCGAACTCGGGCCAGGTCTTTTCGCGCCAGGAGGCCGGCGCGTAGCGGAGGTTCGGGTCCTTGGTCACGTCGATGACGTCCACCAGCCACTGCCCGCGCTCCCAGTAGAGCGTCGGGCACTGCCAGGTCGACGCCTTTGCGAGGCGGCCGAGAAGCGCCGACTCCCTCCCGCTGTCGAAGGTGTCGAGAAAGCGCGCCGGACCCTTCTTGCCCTCGAGGAACAGCTCCTCCGCCGTGGAGCTGCCCTCGAAGACGCCGATCAAGTGCTCGAAGCTCCTCTGGCCGGCGTCGCAGGCTTCGCCCGCCCGCACCGCGTCGGGGACGTGACCCGCGAAGGCCATGCCGCGCCTGCGGCACTCCTCGGCGACCGCGAGATAGGCGTCGCGGGGAACGTACGACTGGATCTTGATGAAGTCGACGCCGCGGCGCGCGAGCCTCGCAACCGCACTCCGGCCGTCTTCGGGCGTGGCGAGCGAGATCGATGAGGGGAACTGGCTCTTCGGACCGTCGAGCATCGGCCCGGAAACGATCATCCTCGGGCCGAGCAGCTTCCCGGACTCGACGTCGCGCCGCGCCGAGAGGATCGGCTCGGCGTCGCTTCCCATGTCGCGCACGCCCGTCACGCCGTTGGCGAGCAGAAGCGGAAGAGTGACCTCACGCCCGCCCGGCACCCACTCCCCGAAGAATGTGTGGATGTGCATGTCCCACAGGCCGGGGATCAGGAATTTGCCCGAGCCGTCGACGCTCTTCGCTCCGCGGGGGGCCGCGGTGTTGGCCGTCTCGCCGACCACCTTGATCCGCTCGCCTTCGACGACGACCGTCATGGCGGCGCGGCTGGGTCCCCCGGCCGTGTCGATGATCGTGACGTTGGTGATGGCGAGGGGAGGAGCCGGGGCGGCCGATAGCAGAGCGGCGAGCAGGGCCGGGACGGCCGGCCACATCGCCATCAGCCGAAGTACGACTGCAGCTTCCCGCGCCGGCGGACATCGGCGGTCGCGCAGTGAAACGACCCGCCGAGAGCGTTGAAGCCGCGGAAGGGACAGGGAATGGGCTCGAATCCCCACGCGCGCAGCTCCTCCATCAGAGCCGTTTCCTGGCTTTCGACGATGACTCGCTTCTCGTCGAGGCTGAGCAGATTCATCGAGACCCAGGCGCTGCTCATGTACAGCGTGCGGAAGCCGGGGCTCGGCGGCGGGGCGTAGCGCACCTCCCAGTCGCGAAACTGCGGCGGCACGACCGGCAGGCGTTCGGGATTCGCGAGGAGCTTGCCGGCCGCGAGCGGCATGAGCGTGGCGTCGATGTGCATTCGGTGCTCGTCTGCCGGCTCGATCTCGACGACCTCGAACGTCGGCCCGAGGTGGCGGCGCAGCCATTCGATCCCGAGGGCGTTGGTGACGTGGCTGCGCTGTCCGAACAGGTGGTCGCCGCAGCGGATGAAGTCGGCGGCGTCGAATGTCGGCTCGTGCTCGGTGACGAAGAAGCGCGCGCCGTTGCCCTGGGCGTATTGTTCATCGCGAAGGGTGGGCTTCGGCGCCGCGGTCCAGCGCGCGCCGGCCCGGAAGTACTCCGAGATCAGTGCGCGATAGGCGTTGATTTCGAAGTAACGGCAGCGCCACGCCATCGGCGCCTCGATGATCTCGTCGCCGACGACCAGCAGCAGGTCGCGAGGCATCGCGGAGTAGAGGCCGCTCTGCGATTCCCAGTCCGGAGTGGCAAAAGGACGCGTGTAGTCAATCCGATCCGGGAAGCGGACGGTGACGCCCTCCCGCTCGAGGAGCGCCGCCAACCCGTCGAGGTCGCGGCGCGCGTGATCGATGACCGTGGACGGAAACGAGCGGCCGCCCGAGGCGCGGAAGAACTCCAGCTGCGATTCCGGCATCGTCACCGAGAGGATCGGATGCCACGGCGGCACCGCGGCGCCATCCGCCATGCCGAGGATCACCTCCTCGAGAGGATCCCATTCGTTGTACGAGAGCACGGGAGAAGGAGGTTTGGAGACCGGCAGGGTGTCATCGCCGCCAGCCAATCCAGGGTGCTTTTCGAGAGGCATCCGAGCTCTCCTGTGAACGCTCCGAGGAGCACGGTTTCCGGCGAGATGCGCTAGCGTAACGCGGAAGAGCGGATCACCGAAGTCCCGCTCCATCTTTGGGCGACCATGATGCCACGACTCTGGAGGGTGACAGAGCGTCCACTGGCGGCGACAGCACCGAGACCGTGCCCGAGCGTCGCAGCGTGACATGGGACACCAAGGGCGCTAGAGTGGAGGAGCTTTTCAGCTGCGTAACGACTCCGGGGTTCATGCGGATTCGCGGTGGGTTTCAGGTGGTCGAGTCGGACACGAGAGTTCTCGACATCGGCGATCGGCAGGAGGTACTCATGGATGAGCCTGCGAAGGACGCCTCGGGCAAGAATCGATCCGACTTCAACCGCCGAGACCTATTGCGGCTGACGCTCTCGGGAAGCGCCGGGCTCGCGCTCGACGGCCTGAT
>CAVRRE010000015.1:0-309166 GCA_963723535.1 uncultured Acidobacteriota bacterium | reverse complement strand
CGCCTTCTCCGGAGCTAGTGTGCCGTCATTTGTGCCGTCTATGAGCCTCGCCGCCCGATTCACCGCCGCCCGCACTTCCTCGAGCGTCGGCATCAGGTAGGAGTCCGTCACGTCCTCATCGGCATGGCCGAGCAGCCGCTTCGCCACGGCGTGCGAGGACACCGCTTCGACTCTCGTCCCGGCCGTCTTCCGCAGATCGTGAAACCTCGGCCGCCTCTCTGACGGACGCGACGCCTTCCCGAATGATCTGACCGGCTCGATCGAGCGAACGGCGCGGGCGGTCCGCTCGGGCCGCCCGCGCGCCCTTCGATGCTCGTACGGTACGAGTCTGCAAGCCCCCGAGGCACCGCGACCTCTCGCCCCCCGACTGCACCGGCGCGATAGGATTGCCGCCGCACAATGAGATAGCTCAACCAACCGGGGTTCCCGACGAAGACCGTCCGCCGCGTCGGCGTCGGTTTGGCGGGTGTCGGCGTTCTCCTCCTCGCTCTCCTCGCCTCGCTCCCCTCCCTGCTCTCGCTCGAATCCGTTCGCTCGAGAATTCTTTCCGCGGTCGGGTCGTCGCTTCACCGGAAGGTCGAGGCGGGCGCGATCCATCTCGAGCTCGTCTCCGGCTTCGGCGCACGCATCGAAAAGTTCGTCGTTCGGAACCCGCCCGGATGGGAGATGCCCGCGCTGACCACCGTCGACCGTCTCTCGGTGAAGCTCGCCTTCTGGCCCCTCCTCCGGCAGGTGCGTCGAGGTCCGGCGAATCGAGCTCGACGGCGCGACGGTCTCAATCGAGCGGGATCCGTCGGGACGGTCCAGCATCGCCGATCTTCTCCAGGCGCGCACCCGCGCCGACTCGAGAACCCCGGCGTCGGCGCCCGTCTCGACACGCTCGAGAAGCGCTTCGGGAGCCAGGCCGCCGACCGCGACGTTCTTCGTCTCAAAGGTGCGTATCTCCCGCGGCCGATTCCTCTTGGCAGATCGCCACTCCGCGCCCGGAAGAACGGTCTCCTTGCCGTCGAGGACCTCGAGGGCGAGATCTCTAACGTCGGTCCGGGCACCTCGCCTCGGTTCAACGTCTCGGCACGCTTCCTCGCCGACGCGGGGCGCAATGTGGTCGTGAAGGGCGCGTTCGGCCCGCCAGCGCCGGGTATGGGCCTCGCCGAGACGCCTTTCCATGCGAGTTTCTCCGCAGAAGATCTGGCCCTGACCCGCTTGGGTCCCTATCTCCCGACGCTTCGCCGGCACGATCCCGGCGTCCTCTCGATCCATGGGACGCTCGACGGCGCGCCTCCCGGCCTCCTGAAAGTGAGCGGCACCGTGGCGCTCGTTGCGGCAACGCAGTCACCCGCGATTCCCTCATTCGACGCGGCGCTGGCGCTGATGCTCGACCGGCCAAACGGATCGGTCCGAATCGAGCGCTCCGCCTTCGCGCTCGCGAAGCTGCCCCTCACCGCCGAGGGACGGATCCGCGGCCTCCCCGACGCGCCGAGCCTCGACCTGCGAATCGCAACACCGGCCGCCGTTTCGATCGAGGACCTGCTGACGCGTCTTCCGGGATTCGCTCGCTCGGTCCCGCGGGCATCAAGCTGTCCGGCCGTTTGCGGTTCGATGCGGAGATCCGCGGCTCCCCGAAGGATCTCTCGACGCACGCTTCGCTCGACGCCGCGGCGCTGCACGTGACGCGCGACGGTGAGCCGATCCTCGTGGCTCCGGAGATTCGCGCGACGCTCGCGGCGCGAGGGAACGCGCCGGTTGCCGGCCGGGTGACCGCGGCCTCGGGACGACTTCAGAGACTGCCCTTTGAAGACTTCGTCGCCGACTGGACGTGGAAGGACGGCTCTCTGACACTTCTGCCGTCGCTCCGCGCTTTTGGCGGTGGCTTTCGCGCGCGCTTCGAGAGCGACTTCACGAATCCGGGGACGGAGACACGGATCCGTCTTGAGGTCGATCGGGTGCAGGCTCGGCCGCTCTCCGCATCGTTCACGGCGGCTGACAGCCCCAGGGGTATGTCCGGAACCCTGTCGGCGAGGATGTCCCTCGCGAGCCGTGGTCTCGCCGCTGAGGCGCTGGCGGCGACGGGGCGCGGCGAGGGGCGCGTCTCCCTCGCCAACGCGGATTTGAAGACCATCGAGCTGATGCCGAAGGTCGCCAGCGCGCTCACGACCGTGGGACAGATCCTCGGCTTTCAGGTTCCCAAGAGTCTCGAATCCACGCGGATCCAGTCCATCGAGGCGACGCTCCGCCTCGAGAACGGCCGCGTGATGACGCCGGGATTGCTGCTGTCGGGCGGCGACGTGGCGGTGACTGCCGACGGATGGATCGGATTCGATCAGACTCTCGCATACGAGGGGCACGTCGTTCTCGGATCCAGACTCGTCCGAAATCTTGGCGTCGCCGGCCGCGGCATTGCCGACGAGTTCGGCCGCGTGTCGGTGCCTTTTCGGGTGTCCGGAGAGGTCTCCACGCCGAACGTCGACGTCGACTATTCGGTCTTGTTGAGCCTCGGCCGCCGCGCCCTCGCACAGCAGGCCCCCGCGGTCGCGAGGGGCGTCGCCGGCAGGATCCTCGAGCACGTGCGCGAGAGGGCCGAAGGGATAGGGACCAGACCGCTCGATTTCCTTCAGCGGCTCTTGGGGAGAGCGCTCGGGACGGTCCCGGAGAAATGACCAGGCACCAGTCACTCTCTTGCTTGGGAAATTTGGTCGGGACGCCGGGATTCGAACCCGGAGTCCCAGCAAACCGAGGTAGGGGACTGCACGCTGTGCCGTCAATTGTGCGATCCAGGCGAAGCGAAGCGACGAAAACGACACGAAACAGCGCGAGAAGCGTCGCGCCGATTCGCGTGATCCTTCGTTCTGTGTTGCGGTTGCGAGAGTTGGTGATTTCAGCGGAGACGCTTTTGAGTCCCCTGCGTCTGCCATTCCGCCACTCCGGCAGGAGCGTCGAAAGGATACCCTAGCCCTTCTCGCGGCGGCGCTTCTTCCCCCGGCTCGACGACTCGGGCGCACGCTTGCGCAGCCAGCGGATCTGCCCCCGGTGGTTGAGCTCGTCCTCGAAGACGTGAAACCACTTGAAGTAGTTGTTGGCCGGGAGGCCTTCCCAGAACGGCGACTGCCGCTCGAGCCACGCGTCGTCTCGCCGGCCGAGCTCGGCGAGAGTCTTCGCACGAACCTCCTCGAGCCGGCTTCGGTAGTAGTCCAGGTCGTGCCCCCGGATCTCGCGTCTCGCCGTCGGCCCCAGGTCGAGACCGGCGCCCCACTCCCGCATCTCCTCCGGGCTCAAGTCGCGGCCGGAGAACGTGGCGGCCTGGTACCAGACCTCGACGGCGGCCAGGTGGAAGAGAAGCGCGCCGATGGAGTTGCTCTCGGCATCGTGCAGGTAGTCGAGCTGCTCCACCTCCAGGCCGTCGACGTCGGCGAGAGTGGTGTGCCGAGCGTAGGTCATCATCGACACGAGGCGGCCGATCTGCGGGGTGAAGCCCGGGAGGTCGCCGATCAGGAGCAGGTTTGTCTGGTTCATGCGGATTGTCTGGCTGAATTTCGGCCGGCGGGCAAGCCGATTTCGGGCCGAGACCGGGGGCGCGGAAGATTAATCGGCGAGAAGGCGCGTCGTGGCTCCCTGCCACCGTTCTCCTTCGGGAGCGACTCGCTCGGGGAAACGGTAAAAACCCGGGCTCGCCGCGCCCTCTCGCCCTGACGCGTTTTGTTATCGCAACACACGTGCCATTTCGGACTCGGCAATAATCGGCCGCCATGGTGTCCTCTTCCCGCGCCTGGTTCGTGGATCGCTACGGGGGCCCGGAGCGGCTCGTGCTCCGCGAGCGGCCGGATCCGCTCCCCGCCGTCGGGCGAGGTCCTCGTGCGCACGGCCGCGATCGGTCTGAACTTCGCGGACCTCTTCGTGCGCTCGGGAGACTACCCGCGGACGCCGAAGCCGCCCTTCGTCCCGGGGATGGAGATCTCGGGAACGGTCGAGGCGGTCGGGTCCCGGCGTCGCGCGGCCTCGCGCCGGGACAGCGGGTCGTCGCCCTGCCCATCTTCGGTGGCCACGCCGAAAAGGTCGCGGTGCCGGCGAAGCGCGTTTTCCCGCTGCCCGACGGGATCGACCTCGTCGAGGCGGCCGCCGTCGCGGTCACTTCCTCACCGCCTGGTACGCGTGCCATCGCGCGCAGATCGCCGCCGGCGATCGCGTCGTGGTCACCGCCGCGGCCGGAGGTGTCGGCACGGCGTCTGCTGCAGCTCCTGAGGGAGCGCGGGCGCGACGGTCCTGGCCCTCGTCGGCTCCGAGGCAAAAGCTCGCCCTCTGTCTCGAGCTCGGCGCCGCCGAGGCCGGTCCTACGCCTCGGCCGAGCGTCGCCGCGTCTTCGGAGGCCGAGCCGGACGTCGTGATCGACGCCGTCGGTGGCCGGCTGTTCTCCAGGCTCTGGAAGCGACTCGAAGCGGGGGGCCGCTACGTCCTGTATGGATTCGCGGCCGCGTCCGGCGCGGGCGGCGTCGCGAAATGGACGGCGGCGCGGAGCTTCTCGGCATGGGCCTCGACTCGCCATACAGCGTCGTCCAGTCGTGCCGGACGCTCATCGGCTTCAACCTCTCCCTGCTGCCGGATCGGATCGGGCGAGCTTGCGCGCGGCGGCCGAGGAGGTCTTCGCGTCGTGGAAGGCGGGGCGGATCCGGCCCATCCTCGGGCCGCGATTTCCCTTCGAACGCCTTCCCGACGCGCACCGGGCTCTCGCCAGCCGGAAGACGACCGGCAAGGTCGTCGTCACCGTACCCTGAAAAAAAGGCCGGCGCGGTTGCGCGCCGGCCTTCGAATGCGAGCGAGAGAAACCTAGCAGCCCGGCAGCTTGAAGCTCGCGATCCGGGTCTGCCAGCCGGCCGCGGAGCTGGCCTGACCGGCGGCCGTGTAGTACTCGTTGACGTACCAGAACGTGCAGTCGTCGGCCGGGTCGATGTTCATCGACGTGTAGTCGCCCCAGCGAGAGTTCGTCGTCGTTTGCACTCCCGTGCCGTCGATCACGGTGGCTTCGCCGAGTGTCATGGTACCCGCCGCGTCGCCGGCGAGCCGGCCCGTGTAGCGGATGCCGGGGAAGACGGTCGTCCCATTGACCACGCTGTAGCCGAGCGCCATGTTGCCGTTCTTGTCCTGGGCGATCGAGCCCATCCAGCGATGCACGCCATCGGCCGGGGCATAGGTGCCCTGCTGGTGGATGGAGTAGGCGCCGTCGACGCGCCGGATCTCGTACCACCGCGCTCCGGCGATCCCGGGCAGGGCTTCGACGGACTGGTTCGTCACGAGAGACTCGTAGGTTCCGAAGTTGCGATACGCGAGCCGCCAGGTCGGGCGCTGGCGGTAGGAAAGGATGTCCAGGAACTGAGCCGGATTGACGATGCCCGGCTGCGGAAGGCAGTCGCGAGAGGTCGGAGCGCACGGGAAGATCGAGTCGAACGGGGCCGTGGGCAGCTGGGTGTTCAGCTCCAGCGAGGCGACGGGATTCGCCTGCCAGTGAATGTAGAGGTCCCAGATGTTCAAGGCGTCGAATGTCGCGCCGTAGGGGGAGTTGTCGTCCTGGGTGCCGACAATCGGGATGGCGGCGGCCTCCTTGGGCTGCTTCGTGCCGTCGATGTCCGCCGGAAGCAGGCCGTCGCCGATCAGCTCCAGCGGGACGACGTCGGAATCCAGGAAGAACTGGACCGCGCGGGCATCCGGGTTGCCGGCGATCATCTTGTTCTTCTCGAGTGCGTAGACGCTGATGCCGTAGGCGCTGATCACCCCGAAATCACGGGTGGTCAGAACGTAGGTCTTCTTCATGACGCCGTACTTGGGATAGTCGGGGAAGAAATATCCGCCCGGAAAATCCGGGTCCTCCTGAGTGATGAACGCATAGCGGTAGTACTCGCCGGTCGGATCCCCGGTGACCGAGATCGCGACACAGTTGTAGAAGGGCAGCAGCGGATCGGCGAGCCCGCGCGTCGTGAACTGGCTGAGGAGCCAGCGATTCTCGAGCTGGTCATAGACGACGATGGGATCACCCGAGGGGTCGGTGCAGTCCTCGATGGGGAAGTCGGCCCAGAGCGTACCCGTGTCGACCGGGCCCAGGAGCAGGGTGCCGGTCTTGCTGTAGACCGCGTAGGCCAGGTTGACCATCTCGACGTAGTGATTGGGACCGACGTCGCCCACGGGGTCGGGCGGGTTCACGCGAAATCCGAAGATGTTGAAGTTGTCCGTGTTGCTCACGCCCTCGAAGTTGACGGAAGGACCCGGGATCGCGAGGCTGGGCGCGAGGAACGAGCCGGCGGGACCCTGGAGCGCGCCATCTCCCGAGTGTCCGCGGTCGAGCACCGCGCGCAAGGAGCGCTCCTTGCGGACCTCGATGAGCTCCGGGGCAACGGGTTGGTTGACGCGTCCCGACGTCGCCATGTCGCGGAGCGGGGCGGACACGTCGAAGGCCACCGCCTTCGACCACTTGGGTTTGACTTTCGGCGCCGATGTCTTGCCTGACGAGCCGACCGCCGTTTCGGTCGCGGCGAAACAGAGGACGGCTAACGCCAGGATGGGAAGCTTGACCAGGCGGGATGGGAACCGGGTGGACATGGTCTCCTCCTTCAAGGATTAATGAACGGCAACTACTATTTCGCTCCGTAGTTGGAAAAGTCTAGAGAAATGTTTGTGAAGAGGAGGTCGCCCGGCCCGCTCGAGATCCGGCTGATAGCATTTCGCCGAGGTCTTCCGATGCGCATCGACCGGTTTCAGATGGAGCGGACCCAGTGCCTCTACGAGAACGAGGTCCGCTGGAACCTCTCGGAGTCGGGCGTCCTCCCTCTACGGGTCGAGGAGCTTGCTCGACGCGGAGGCCGGACCGGAGAGCTGCTCTCGGAACCGCGCTGAAGTACCCCGAGGCCAACGGCTCGAAGCTCCTTCGGGAGCGGATCGCCCTCTTCTATCCGGGCGCGACCGCGGAAAACGTCCTCGTGACCACCGGAACCTCCGAGGCGAACTACACGACGCTCTGGGGCCTCCTCGAGAAGGGCGACCGGGCCGCCGTGATGCTTCCCTCGTACCTCCAGGCCTGGGGACTCGCTCGGGCGTACGCCGGCCGGGCGGACTCGTTCCGCCTGGTCGAGACCGACAGTCCCGTGAGGCGCTGGTCTCTCGATGTGGACAGCCTCGAGCGCGCCGTCACGAAACGGACGCGGGTCATCATGGTCACGAACCCGAACAACCCGACGGGCGCCGTCCTGACCGAGGACGAGATGGACGCCGTCGTCGCCGCCGCGCGGAGAGTCGGGGCCTGGATCGTCTCCGACGAGGTCTACCGCGGGGCCGAGCTCGACGGCTCGCTTTCGCCGACGTTCTGGGGCCGCTACCGGAAGGTGATCGTGACCGCCGGCCTGTCCAAGGCCTTCGGCCTGCCGGGCCTCCGTATCGGTTGGATCGTGGCGCCACCCGCGCAGACCGCGCGGCTCTGGTCCTATCAGGACTACACGACGCTGACTCCCTCGATGCTCTCGGACCGACTGGCCCGGATGGCCATGGAGCCGCGCCGCCGGGATGAGATTCTCGCGCGGACCCGGGCGATCCTCCGCCGCCAGCTGCCCGAGGTGGAAGCCTGGGTCGGGGGGCACGAGGGGGTGCTGGATTTGATCCCGCCGCTGGCGGGCGCGATCGCCCTCGTCCGCTACAGGCTTCGTATCGGGTCGGTCGCCCTGTTCGACCGGCTGCGCCGGGAGAAATCCGTCCTCATCACCCCCGGCGGCCACTTCGGAATCGGCAAGTACCTGCGGATCGGCTACGGATACGACATCGGGAAGGTCCGAGAGGGCCTCACCCGGATCGACGAGATGCTCGCCGAGCTCGGTGCGCCGCGCCCTCGTCTGCGCGCCCGTCGAGTGTCCTGAGACGAGGACTGCCCGCCCGGATCACCTTGCAGCCGAAGGGCTTTTCGCTCGCCCCCTGTCCTTTTCCTGTCCCTGTGACCGCGCGCACAGCGTGCCAGTAAGTTGCTGCTGCAGCATAAGTTCTTGGCGCGCAAATGGGGCGCAAACCTTGAATTTCGTCCCACTTTTGCCTATAATTCGCGGCTCCCGGATCAGATCTTTTTCATCTATTTTCGAGGAGGCGCGAGTGGGATTTAAGGTGGGAGAGAAGATCGTGTACCCCAACCATGGGGTCTCGGTCGTCGAAAAAATCGGCGAGGGGTTCGCGACGGAGCCGGTGGCCCCGCGGAGCTTCTACCATCTCCGTCTCCTTTCCAACAATTCCCGGGTGATGGTCCCCGTCGGCAACACGAGTCTGATTGGCCTGCGCCGGCTGACCCAGCGCAAGGACATCACGGGCCTGATGAAGACTCTGGGCGACGGCCGGTTTTCCGCCACGGGCGACTGGAAGGGCCGCTACAAGCAGAACCTCGACAAGATGAAGTCGGGGGAGCTGCACGCCATCGCGGACGTCCTGAAGACGCTCAACTACATCTCCTCCCGCAAGACGCTCTCGTTCCGGGAAAAGAAGATGTACGAGCGCGCCAAGTACCTGATCGTGTCCGAGATCGCGGTGATCAACAACCTCGACGAGAAAGAAGTCGAGCGCCAGGTGGACAAGGCGCTCGCGCGCTCGGCCTCGAGCCGCGCCGCCGCGGTGTCCCGCGCGTCCGGGGCCCCGGCCCTCCGCGCCGCGTCTCACTGAGTCCTTCCCTTTTCGAATCCTCGACGGGGCGGCGCCAGCCGCCCCGTTTCGTTTCTGAGAGAATGCCCGCGTGGAGACGTCGGCGAAATCCGCCGTCCCGAGAATCGTCGTGGCCCTCCTCGTTGGAGGACTGATCGGCTTCTCGGCCGGCTACTTCGCGGGCGGCGGCGGCCGCCCCGGGCGAGAGAGTGTCGCGCCCGCACCGCAGGCCGCGACGGCCGGGGGAGAGCGTCTGGCTGAGCTCACCCGGTCGGTCGAGCGCGATCCCGAGAACCCGGCGCTGCTCACCCAGCTCGGCAACTATTACTACGACCGCGAGGAGTGGGACCGCGCCATCGCCGCCTACGAGAAGGCGAGGCGGAAGGCCCCGAACGAGCCGAGCCTCCTCTCGGACCTCGGCGCGGCGCATCGCAACGCGGGGGAGTTCGAGCTGGCCGTCGCCTATTTCAAGAAGGCCCGGGACGCGGACCCCGAGCACTGGCAGGCGTCGCTCAACTGGGTCCTGATCGAGGCGTTCGATCGCCGGAATCCGGCCGAGGCGCAGCGGCTCCTCGACGAGCTCAAGAAGCGGCACCCCGAAATCCCTCAGCTCGACCGCATCCAGACCCAAATCTCGAGTCTCCGTGCAGGAGCCTGAGAGGCCGGCCATGGCCAGGGCCGTTCTTCTCGTCTTCGCGCTCTTCGCCCTGCTGACGGTTCTCCGCGGCCTGAGGATCTTCTTCGAGGCGGTCCGCCGCCGCGGCACGACGGGCCGCCCGAGATCGCCGTCGGTGCGCGAGGGAGACATGGTGCGCGATCCGATCTGCGGAACCTGGATCGATCGCCGGCTCGCGCTGCCGGCGCGTCGCGACGGGGAGATCATCCCGGTCTGCTCCGAGGGCTGCCGTCGATCGCTCGAGGCCGCCCCGTGACGGGGGATCTCTTCGACGCCCCTCCGCCGGGGGACGCCCCCGACCTGAAGGGCTTCGCCGCCTCCACGCCCCTCGCCGATCGCATGCGGCCGCGTTCGCTCGACGAGGTCGAGGGACCCGCCGAGGTGGTCGGAGCCAACGGGTTTCTGCGGCGAGCGATCGCCGAGGACCGGGTTCCGTCCCTGATCCTGTGGGGCCCTCCGGGCGTCGGAAAGACGACCCTCGCGCGGCTGATCGCCTCGCAGACGTCTTCGCACTTCGTCTCCTATTCGGCCGTGGCCACGGGCGTGAAGGAGATGCGCGACGTCCTCGAGGAGGCCCGGCGTCTCCGGGCGCACAAACGCACGATCCTGTTTCTCGACGAGATCCACCGGTTCAACCGCTCCCAGCAGGATGTGTTCCTGCCCTTCGTCGAGACGGGCGACGTCGTGCTCGTCGGGGCGACGACCGAAAACCCCTCCTTCGAGCTCAACGGCGCGCTCCTGTCCCGCTGCAAGGTCGTCGTCCTCGAGCCCCTCGCTCCGGAGGCGATCGTCCGGATCGTCGAACGCGCGCTCCGCGACATCTCGCGGGGCCTCGGCGCCCGGGACTTTCGGCTCGACGACGACGGCCTCTCCTTCATCGCCCAGGCCGCCGGAGGCGACGCGAGGCGTGCCCTGAACCTGCTCGAGGCCGCAGCCGCCGACGCGGAGGCGTCGCGGACGAAGACTATCGATGTCGTCCGCCTGCGCGACCTTCTCCAGCGCAAGGTCCTGCTCTACGACAAGGCCGGCGAGGAGCACTACAACCTCATCTCCGCCCTCCACAAGTCGATGCGCGAGTCCGACCCGGACGCCACGATCTACTGGCTCGTGCGTATGCTCGATGCGGGGGAGGATCCGCTCTACGTCGCGAGGCGCATCGTGCGGTTCGCCTCGGAGGACGTCGGCCTCGCGGATCCGCGGGCCCTGCGGATCGCCCTGGATGCGAAGGAGGCCTACGACTTCCTCGGAATGCCGGAAGGCTCCCTGGCCCTCGCGGAGGCCGCGGTCTACTGCGCGCTGGCGCCGAAGTCCAACGCCCTCTACGAAGCCGAGGGCGAGGCGAAGAACGACGTGGCCGAGAAGCCGGCGGAGCCCGTGCCGGCCGTCATCCGCAATGCGGTGACGAAGCTGATGCGACAAGTCGGCTACGGCCGCGGCTACCGGTATGCCCATGCCGAGCCGGAGGGCGTGGGCGGGATCGAATGCCTGCCGGACGTCCTGCGGGGGCGCCGGTACTACCGGCCCCGAGCCTCCGGCGAAGAGGCCGAGCTCGCGCGGCGGCTCGAGTCCGTAATGAAGCTACGCCAGGAGAAGTGGGCGAAGGACGCGGAGGCGAAGGAGAAGAGGAAAAGGAAGAGTTGAAGGGTTGAAGTGTTCAAGCGTTGAAGGGCTTCAACCCTTCAACACTTCAACGCTCAATTCTCCCCTCCCCGGTAGTTCGGCGCTTCCTTCGTGATGATCACGTCGTGGGCGTGGGACTCCTTGAGGCCCGCGGCCGTGATGCGGATGAGCTTCGACTTCGTGCGCAGCTCCTCGATCGACCGGCAGCCGGCGAGGCCCATGCCCGAGCGGACGCCTCCGGTCAGCTGCGCCACGAGGCCCTCGACCGAGCCCTTGTACGGCACCATGCCCTCGATGCCCTCGGGGACGAGCTTGGAGAGCGAGGGCCCGTTCGCCGAGACGGAAGGGGCCTCGGCCTCCATCGACTCCTGGAAGTACCGGTCGGACGAGCCGGCCTTCATCGCGCCCAGCGAGCCCATGCCGCGGTACGCCTTGAACGTGCGTCCCTGATAGAGGATCGTCTCTCCGGGCGACTCCTCGGTCCCGGCGAGGAGAGACCCGATCATCACGAGATGCGCGCCGGCCGCCAGGGCCTTCGTGATGTCCCCCGAGAACTTGATTCCCCCGTCCGCGATGAGGGGCACTTTCGTCCCCCGGGTCGCTCGGGCGCACTCCCGGATCGCGTGGACCTGCGGGACGCCGGCGCCGGTGACGACGCGGGTGGTGCAGATCGAGCCCGGGCCGATGCCGACCTTGACGGCGTCGGCACCGCGCTTCACGAGATCGCGCGCTCCCTCCTCGGTCGCGACGTTGCCGGCGATGATCGGGGTCGAGGGGAAGCGCTTGCGCACGAGCGTGAGGGCGTCGAGCACGCCCTGGCTGTGGCCGTGCGACGAGTCGAGCACGAGGACGTCGACCTTGGCCTGGACGAGCGCGCGGGAGCGGTCGAGGATGTCGCGGGTGACCCCGATCGCGGCGCCGACCCGGAGGCGGCCGAGCCCGTCCTTGGCGGCGTTGGGGTACTTGATGGCTTTCTGGATGTCCTTGACCGTGATGAGGCCCTTCAGGCTTCCGGCGCGGTCGACGACCAGGAGCTTCTCGATCCGGTACTTGTGGAGGAGCTCCTTGGCCTGCTCGAGCGTCGTGCCGACCGGCGTCGTGATGAGGTTCTTCTTCGTCATGCGCGCGGAGATCGGCTTGTCGAGCCGGGTCTCGAAGCGCAGGTCGCGATTGGTGAGGATCCCGACGAGCTTGCCGCGTTTGTCGACCACGGGCACGCCCGAGATCTTGAAGCGCGACATGAGCTCGAGGGCCTCGACGATCGACTGCTCGGGCCGGCAGGTCACGGGGTCGACGATCATCCCGGACTCGGAGCGCTTGACCTTGTCGACCTCGGCGGCCTGAGCTTCGATCGAGAGGTTCTTGTGGATGACGCCGAGGCCGCCCTGCTGCGCCATCGCGATGGCCAGCCGCGACTCCGTGACGGTGTCCATGGCCGAGGAGATGACCGGGATGTTGAGGCCGATCGCGGCGGTCAGGCGCGTCGAGAGATCGACCTCGCGGGGATGCACCTCGGAGTGGGCCGGAAGCAGCAGAACGTCGTCGAAGGTGAGGGCCAGGGGGATGGCGTCGTCTTCGGACCGGGTCGTGGGTTTCTTCGCCATCACGCTCCCGCGGCCGCCGCCCCGTGGCACTTCTTGTACTTCTTGCCCGAGCCGCACGGGCAGGGATCGTTGCGGCCGACCTTGGGAGCCTGCCGCTGGATCGTCTCGACCTTCGCGTCCTGGCCGCCGGAAGCCGCGGCGCCGTAGGAGTAATTGACGTTGGCCGGCGCCCGGCGCGACGGCATGGCGGCCGGCGCGCGACGCGGAGCCGACGGCGCCTCGCGCGCGCCCTCGGCCTCTTCCCGGGGCACGGGCTGGAGCTTGAAGAGGTACTGGACGTTCTGGTCCTCGATCCGCTCCTTCATGAGCGTGAAGAGCTCGAAGGACTCCTTCTTGTACTCGATCAGCGGATCCCGCTGGCCATACCCGCGCAGCCCGATGCCTTCCTTGAGGTGGTCGATCGCGAGGAGGTGGTCCTTCCACTGCTGGTCGACGACCTGGAGCATCACGAACTTCTCGTGGGTCCGCATCATCTCGGCGCCGAGGATCGACTCCTTGCGGTCGTAGATCGCGAGGAGCGCCCGTCCAGAGCTCCTCGCGGATCTGCTCGCGGCTCTTACCGGAGTACTCGGTCGACCCGGGCTTGAGGCCGTAGTACTCCCCGAGGTCGAGGTCGCAGGCCGCCAGATCCCAGTCGGCCGGCGACTTGTCCTCGTCGAGGTGACGGCCGAGGATGTAGTCCAGGATCGTCTCCGCGAGGCCGAGGACGTGGTCGCGCGAGAGCTCGCCCTTGAGGATCCCCCGGCGCATGCCGTAGATCTCCTCGCGCTGCCGGTTCATCACGTCGTCGTACTCGAGCAGGTGCTTGCGGGTCTCGAAGTTGCGCCCCTCGACCTGCTTCTGCGCGCGCTCGATCGAGCGGGACACCATGCCGTGCTCGATGGGCACGCCCTCCTCCATGCCGAGGCGGCGCATGATGTTCTGAAGCCGGTCCGACCCGAAGATGCGCATCAGGTCGTCCTCGAGCGAGAGATAGAAGCGGGAGGACCCCGGGTCGCCCTGGCGGCCGGAGCGGCCGCGCAGCTGGTTGTCGACGCGCCGGGACTCGTGGCGCTCGGTGCCGACGATGTGGAGGCCGCCCGCCGCGAGCACCTTCTGCTTGTCCGCGGCGCAGGTCTCCCGCATCTTCGCCAGCCGCTGTTCGCGCTCTTCCGGATCGGTGACGTCCTTGTGCTCGTGGGCGGCGACCGCGTCCGGGTTCCCGCCGAGGACGATGTCCGTGCCGCGTCCGGCCATGTTGGTCGCGATCGTCACGGAGCCGGAGCGGCCGGCCTGGACGACGATCTCGGCCTCCTTCTCGTGGAACTTGGCGTTGAGGACGACGTGCGGGACCTTCCGTTTCTTCAGGAGCTCGGAGAGCCTCTCGGACTTCTCGATCGAGACCGTGCCGACCAGGACCGGCTGGCCCTTCTCCCGGAGCTGCACGATCTCGTCCGCGACGGCGTCGTACTTCTCGCGCTCCGACGCGTACACGACGTCCTGGTGATCCGCCCGGATCATGGGCATGTTGGTCGGGATCACCACGACGTCGAGCTTGTAGATCTGATGGAACTCGGCGGCCTCGGTATCGGCCGTGCCGGTCATGCCCGCGAGCTTCTCGTAGAGGCGGAAGTAGTTCTGCAACGTGATCGTCGCGAGCGTCTGGTTCTCGCGCTCGATCTTGACGTTCTCCTTGGCCTCGACGGCCTGGTGGAGGCCGTCGGACCAGCGCCTTCCCGGGAGCACGCGGCCGGTGAACTCGTCGACGATCAGGACCTGGCCGTCCTTGATCATGTACTCGACGTCCCGTCGGTAGAGGGCGTGGGCGCGCAGCGCCTGCTCGACGCCGTGCAGGAGGTCGATATTGGTGAGCTCGTACATGTTGTCGATGCCGAGGAGCTTTTCCGCCTTGGCGACGCCCTCCTCGGTCAGCACGGCGGTGCGCGCCTTTTCGTCCACCAGGTAGTCCCCGGTCGTCCACTTGTTGCCGTGCTTGTCCTTCTCTTCCTTGCCCTTGACCAGGTGCGGGATGACGCGGTTGCAGCGGTAGTAGACGTCGGTGTTCTCTTCGGACGGCCCGGAGATGATGAGCGGCGTCCGGGCCTCGTCGATCAGGATCGAGTCGACCTCGTCGACGATCGCGAAGACGTGACCCCGCTGGACCATGCTCTCGAGCTCGAACTTCATGTTGTCGCGGAGGTAGTCGAAGCCGAACTCGTTGTTCGTCCCGTACGTGACGTCGCAGGCGTACGCCTTCTGCCGCTCGTCGTCGAGGAGGCTGTTCTGGATGCAGCCGACCGTGAGGCCCAGGAAGCCGTAGATCTTGCCCATCCAGTCGGCGTCGCGCCGGGCCAGGTAGTCGTTCACGGTCACGACGTGGACGCCCCGGCCGGTCAGGGCGTTCAGGTAGACCGGCATCGTGGCGACGAGCGTCTTGCCCTCGCCCGTCTTCATCTCGGCGATCTTCCCCTGGTGGAGGACCATGCCGCCGATCAGCTGCACGTCGAAGGGGCGCATGCCGAGCGCGCGCACCGAAGCCTCCCGGGCCACGGCGAAGGCCTCCTCGAGGATCTCGTCGAGGACCGCCGCGCGGGCGGCCTTGAGGTCATCCTCGTGGACGCCGTCGAGGGCCTTGGCGATCCGGGCCCGGAATTCGTCCGTCTTCGCCCGCAGGGCCTCGTCCGAGAGCTTCTGGATCTCGGGCTCGAGGGCGTTGATCCGGGTCACGCGCGGCGCGAGCTTCTTGAGGTCGCGCTCGTGCTGCGTGCCGAAAACCTTGGCGAGGACGCGGTCGATCATATTCTGGCGGTTAACACCTGAGGGGCGGGAGTTTATTTCGGATGGGCGGGCGAGTCGAGGACGACCCGGCGGGGGGACTCTATCGCGATTCGAGGATGTATTCGAGCGGATTGACCGGCCGTCCGTCCACGCGAACCTCGTAGTGGAGGTGCGGCGCGGTCGAGCGCCCGGTCGACCCGACGAGTCCGACCCGGTCGCCGCGGCGCACGACCTGGCCCTCCTCGACGAGGGTCTCCTGGAGGTGGCCGTAGAGCGTGATGTAGCGGTCGTTGTGGACGATTTCGATCGCCCGCCCGTACTCGCCGGCCCACCCGGAGAGGAGTACGGTGCCGTCGCCCGTGGCGAGGACGGGCTCGCCGCGGGAGGTCGAGATGTCGATGCCCTCATGGGTCGCGGAGCCGCCGTTGAACGGGTCGCTGCGGAGGCCATATCCCGAGCTGACGGCGCCCCGCACCGGCCAGACGGTGGGCGTGGAGGCGATCTGGGCCGAGCGGCGCGAGAACTGCTTCTCCAGCAGCGACAACCGCGTGTCGAGCAGGGCGCTCTGGTTGCGCCAATCGACGCCGGCCGTTTCGGGGGCGATGCCCGGGCCGCCGACGCCCTGGCGGGCCGAGTCGGTCAGGCCGGCCACGATGGCGAGGCGGCGAGTGCGCGCCTCGAAATCCGACATCCGCTTGGAGATTCCGTCGAGGCGCTGGTGCAGGTCGGCGGTCGTGGAGCGGAGGCGCGCGTTCTCCGCCAGCGCGAAGCGGTATTCGCGGTCGCTCCGCGCCGACGCGAAGTAGGCCCACGCGAAGGCAACGGCGGCCAGAAGGACGGCGGCGACCGAGGCCGCGGCGAGCCCGAGGAAGCGGGAGGAGATCGTGAGCTTGCGGAAACGCGCCCGGGCGTGCGGCACGAAAATGATCGTGTTGTACTTCACCGGTTCTCCTTCCCGGATCCGCGCAGGCCTCTCCCCGTACGCCTGCTCCGAGCTTGTTCGAGAGTCTTGACCGGAGTCGACGCCCCGGATTTGGTGACATCGATCCTATGGGCCGCCTCCCGGCCTGTCAATCCTGCTCGATCGGTCAGGAAATCGGCGACACGTGCGACGGACGAAAGGACAGTGCTTCGGACAGGTGCGGCGCGCGCACGCCGCTCGCTGGCCTCGAGATCGGCGATCGTGCGCGCGACGCGGAGAGCACGGTGGATCGCGCGGGCCGAGAGGTGCAGCCTCTCGACCGCGGTTTCGAGGACGCGCAACCCGCCGGCGTCGAGCCGGCCGTGCTGCAGAAGCTCGGGCGCGGTGAGATCGGCGTTGCGGAAGCCCGGCGTGCCCGGACGCCGGGCCCCGGCGAGAGCGCGGGCCCCGGCGACGCGGCCGCGGATCGGCGCCGACGGCTCGCCGTTCTCCCGGCCTCGCAATTCCGGCCAGGTCAGGTCGCGCATCGCGACATGGAGATCGATTCGATCGAGAAGGGGGCCCGACAACTTCCGGGCGTAGCGGGTGCGTTCGCGCGGATCGCAGAGGCAGGCGCGCCGCGGGTCGCCGGCGAAGCCACAGGGGCACGGGTTCATCGCGGCGACCAGAAGCACGTCGCACGGGAAGACGCATGCCCCGCCGACGCGCACGACGGCGATGGATCGTTCCTCGAGCGGCTGGCGGATCGCCTCGAGGGCATCCCGCCGGAACTCGGGAATCTCGTCGAGGAAGAGCGTGCCGCGGTGCGCGAGCGACATCTCGCCCGGCACGGGCCGCGCGCCCCCGCCGACGAGGCCCGGCGCCGAGATCCCGTGGTGCGGAGCGCGGAAGGGAGGGATCCGGATCAGGCCCGCCCCCGCGGGAAGCGTGCCCGCCACCGAATGGACCCGCGTGACCTCGAGGGCTTCGGGGTCCGAGAGCGGAGCGAGGATCCCGGGAAGGCGGCGGGCCAGCATGGTCTTGCCCGCGCCGGGCGGGCCGGTCAGGAGCAGGTGATGGCCGCCCGCCGCGGCGATCTCGGCGGCCCGGCGCGCCACGAGCTGGCCGCGCAGATCCGAGAAGTCCGGTGGCGGGTTCGGGGGCTCGAACCCGCCGACCGCACCCGTCAGGGGAGCGACCGCTCGCCCTCCGAAGAGGTAACCCGCCGCGTCGGAGAGATGAGGCACCGGAATGACGCGGATGCGGTCGACCGCCGAGGCTTCGTGCGCGCTCGCGGCGGGCAGCACGATCTCGGGAAAGCCCGCGTCCCGGGCGGCCAGGGCGAGGCAAAGCGCGCCGCGGACAGGACGGACCTCGCCGCCGAGGCCGAGCTCGCCGACGATCACTCGACGGCCCGGGGCGAGCGCTGCCGCCCCGCCGAGCGCGGCGAGGCCCAGGGCGACCGGCAGGTCGAGGGCGGCTCCCGATTTCCGGAAGTCGGCCGGCGCGAGGTTGACCGTGACCGCGCCGGAAGGGAACGCGAAGCCCGAATTCTTCAGCGCCGACCGGACCCGCTCGCGAGCCTCCCGCACGGCCGCGTCGGGCAGCCCGACGATCGTGAAACGAGGAAAACCGCCGGATGCGTCGACCTCGATGTCGAGCACGCGCGCCTCGAGACCGAGGGTCGCGGCCGAGTGGACGCGGGTGAGCATGAAAACCTCCTCGGGGCCGAGGAGGCCTGATCGGATGAGGACGAGAGATGGTAGGACGAAAGAAGTCGAGAGTCGAGAGGTCGGGAGCCGCGGACCCTCAGTCTTACTTCGCGGGGGATCTTGAGCTTGTCCCCCGGCTTGATCAGCCCCGAGCCGCCCAGCCCGTTGACGCCAGGATCTCGGCCACCGTCGTGCCGTGACGGACAGCGATCCGATAGAGGGTGTCGCCGCTCTTCACGCGGTAGCTCTTGGCCGCCGAGGCCGTCGGCGCCGGAGCCGTCTTGGCGGTCTTGCCCTTCTTCGACTTCGCGCTCGCGACCTTCGTCGGCGACGCGGCGGATTTCCCGGTCTTCTTGGCCTTTTCGGGCACCATGACCACCTGGCCGCGCGCGACGCGCGAACGGGTCGAGAGCGAGTTCGCCGAGGCCAGCGAGGAGACCGAGACGCCGTAGCGGCGGGCGATCTTGGGAAGCGTGTCGCCCTTCTTCGCGACGTGCGTCCGAAACTCCGGGGGCCGGGTCGTCGGAACGGCGGCGACGGCGAGGAGCAGGGTCTCGTGCGTCCCGCTCGGCACCTTCAGCTCGTAGCCCTCCGGCTGTTGCGGCGTCACGAGGGAGAGCAGCTCCGGATTCAGCGTCTCGAGGTCATCGAGGGGGAGCTCCGACGCCTTCGCCAGATCCTCGAGGCTGATCGAGCGGTCCAGTCGAAGGGTGTCGAACTCGAGGGCCGGGTCCGGGACGACGACGAACCCGTAGTGCGCCGGGTTCTTGGAGATGAGCACCGAGGCGAGAAAGGCGGGGACGTAGTTCTTGGTCTGCTTTCGAATGGCGTTCGTCGAGGCCAGCGCCCAGAAGTCCTTCGCGCCGGTCCGGTCCATGGCGCGCAGGATCTTGCCCTCGCCGGCGTTGTAAGCGGCCATCGCGAGATACCAGTCGCCGAAGATCTCGTGCAGATACGCGAGGTACTGCGCGGCCGCGCGCGTCGACTTCTCGGGGTCGCGGCGCTCGTCGACGACTCCGTTCGAGCGGAGGCCGTACTGGCGTCCCGTACGCGGCATGAACTGCCAGATGCCGTGGGCCGACGCCTTCGATCTCGCGAGCGGGAGGAACGAGGACTCGATGAAGGCGATCATCGCGAGGTCCTGCGGAAGCCCCTCCTCGGCGAAGATCCGGTGGATCATCGGGAGGTAGCGCCCCGAGCGAACCAGGCCCGCCGAGATCTTGCCGTGGAGCGCGTCGCTCTGGAACGCGGCGACCACGCGCAGGACGGATGTCGTTGACGACGATGGGCACGTCGGGCGGAGCGACCGGGTGGTCGGAGGCCACGGCTTCGCGGGCGGTCGCGATCGCTTCCGGGCTCGTCTCCGGGGCCTCGATCTGGGCTTCGATCTCCGGGTCGATCTGGCCGCTCGAAGTTCCGGCCTCTTCGGTCGGACCGGCGAGCGCTTCGTAGCGCTGGATGCCGTCGTAGAGGTCGAAGGAAAAGGCGGCGACGGCCCCCGAGGGCGGGGGACCCGAGGGCGGCCGGAGGACGTCGATCGCCCGGCCGAAGCGGTAGCGTGCGCAGACGAAGTCGCCGGCGAGGGCGGCTTCGCGGCCGAGCTCGAACTCGCTCGATGCGGCGTCGATCGCGCGCTCGTCGGCCGTGGGTGTCTTAGGCGCCGCGGACGCGCGTCGCGTTCTCTCTGGGCGCCGAGGCGCAGGCCGCCGCTCCGACCGCGAGCACGGCGATGCCCCAGCGCGCGATCCCTCGGACCGGTCGCATGGATGGAAGGTTAGACCCGGCCCTCGGGGGATTGCAAAAGCTTTTCGGTACAGTGTGGCGTTAAGGTGACACCGGTCACGGGAAGCCGGGGTCTTCGGGCGAGTTCGCGTGGCGGACGTTCGCCGTTGGTCGAGGCCGATCGCGCTCGGTACCGGCTCGGGATTGCCTTCGATCGGGTCTGTCGGCTCGGACCGCGCCTCAGGATGACCGCGCGCCGCCTTCGGCGCGCGCGGTCACTTTCCCAGGATGTGGAACTTCAGCGAAAGCAGGAGCCGCTCGATGTCGCTGCGCGACTGGAGCTCGATCGAGAAGGACTGACCTTCGCCGACCTCCTTGCCCTGCCGGTCCTCGAAGCGCAGTCCGACGGTCACCTGGTGTCCCTGCGCGAGCTGCTTGCGCGGCACCTGAAGCTCGAAGACCTTGCTGATCTCTTTGCGATGGTTGAGGCTCGAGGCCAACAGGTCGTCGACCGAGATGCCGGTGGCCGGCCGTCTCGGTTTTTCGGGTTCCGGCGCGGTGGAGGTCGACGTCTTTCGGAGGCGCTCGAGCTCGGCGAGGATGTCGATGTTCGAACGCACCTTGACGTGGCGCACCTCTTCGGTGATCGCCTTCTCGGGCTCAGGTTGCGCCGCCTCAGCGAAGGACACGTCGCTGATCTCCGCGTCGGACGTGGCACCGGCCGCGCCGGCCGGCACCGGAGCATCGGGCAGCGGCGCGTCGAGAGAGTTGAGGGCCTGCTCGAACTCCTGCACCGTCTCGACGTCCGAACCGTCGAAAGTCGAAGGCGGGGGAGGCTGGTTGAGCTCGTAGGCCCGCGGGGTCGGAGCGGCCCTCTCAGAGAAGGTTCCGGGATCGACGTCGAGGGCCTCCTGCAGGTCGTCGGCCGGCGGGGGCGGGGGCGGCGCGGCCGGTTTGGCCGAGGACTTTGCCGCGGCCCGCGACGTGCCAGCGGTCGCCGCGGAAGCGGCCGGGGCCTCGGCTTTGGCCGCGGGTCTGGCGGCGGGTTTGGCGATCACGGAAGGCGCGGGCGCCTTCTCCTCGCCGAGCATTCTCTTCTTGAGAGAGCGGAGCGTGAGTCGCGAGATCGCCTTCAGTGTTTCGAAGACTCCCTGCCCGAGCACGGCGCACGCCTCGTAGCTCTCGAACAGCTTCGCCGGGTTCAGGCTCTCCTCGAGCTCTTCGTGCGGGAGGATGTTCGCGAGGTCGCGCTTGTTGTACTGAAGCACGAGCGGAATCTCGTCGAGCTTGACGCCGATCTCGGCGAGGTTCGTCTTGAGATTCGCGAGCGACTCGACGTTGGCGTCCTTCATGGCCCGCTGCGAGTCGGCCACGAAGACGATGCCGTCGACCCCCTTGAGCACGAGCTTGCGCGTCGTGTTGTAGAAGACCTGGCCCGGAACCGTGTAGAGCTGGACCCGCGTCTTGAAGCCGCCGATCACTCCGACGTCGAGGGGCAGGAGGTCGAAGAAGAGTGTCCGGTCGGTCTCGGTCTCGAGCGACACCATCTCGCCCCGCGAGCCTGGGGCGGTGCGTCCGTAGATGTGGTGGAGGTTGGTCGTCTTCCCGCACAGGCCGGGTCCGTAGTAGACGACCTTGGCCGCCATCTGCATCGTGGCGTAATTGAAAAAAACCATGACTTAAGTGAGCCCGACGCGCCGAGCGATCCGCGAGGCGTGCTGCGAGCTGCGGCAAATTGTAGCACCCTGAGAGGGTTACGTGACCGGCTACTCCTTCGTGAAGATCGCGCGGATCGTCTCTTCCTGGCCTCGCCCATGCGTTCGCCGGAGAATCTCGTCGGCGAGCACGCGATAGAGATCGAAGGCCTCGGGATGCGGCGTGAGTGCCTCCGCGTGCGCCCGGACGGTTCCGACGTCGCGGCGTGCAACGGCGCCGGTGAACGCCTCGTGGAATGGCCGCTCGCCCGCCGCGGCCACAGCGCGCTCCGCCAGCCCCGAAAGGACCTCGCGGGCCGTCTCTTCGGGGATTCCCGCGGCGATCCAGGCCTCGACGGCCACCGAGACGACGGCCGCCGCGCCGCCGGCGGCGAGCGAAGCGGCCGCGTGGTACAGGGGCTTCGCGGCCGGAGAGAGATTGTGAGGGCGCGCACCAACGGCGCGGGCGATCGCGGTGGCCGTCCGGGCGGCTTCCGGGTTTCCTTCGACCGCGACGAAGGCGCCGCGCCAGTCTTCTCCCGGAGCCCCCGTGAAGGGCCGGACCGGGTGGAGCGATCCGACCGCCGCACCGCCTCGGGCGAGCGGCTCGAGCACGGCGCTCGGCAGCGCTCCCGAGAGGTGGAGCGCCACGCGGCAGGACATCCGAGAGGCGAGCTCCGAGGCCACGCTGCCGATGGCATCGTCGGAGACGGCGAGGATCAGGATGTCGCAGCTCTTCGTCCCGGGCTCCGAGCCGGTCTCCGACAGGGAAACCGCGGGGACTCCGGCGAGCTCCGCAGGCCGCGCGGTCGTGGCGTCGCGGACGATCACGAACGCGATGCGGCCGCCCGCGGCGGCCCAGGAGCGCGCGAAGGCGCGGGCGGCGCGCCCCGCCCCGGCGAGCGCGAGACGCGAGTCGAGAACGCCGCCCCCCACGCGGCCGAGTCTACCGGTGCTTTTTGGTATCCTTAGCACTCTCTCAACGAGAGTGCCAGGAGCCCAGAGCCCACGATGTCGACCCTCGAAGCCCGAAGCCGCGCGATCCTCAAGGAGATCATCCGTGTCCACGTGGATACCGGACGACCGGTCTCCTCGCGGACGCTTTTCAAGTCGAACCGCTTCGGTCTATCTCCGGCCTCGATCCGCAACATCATGGCCGACCTCACGGATTCGGGCTTCCTCGCCCAGCCCCACACCTCGGCGGGCCGTGTGCCGACCGACCGGGCCTACCGCGTGTACATCGACGAGCTCATGCGGCAACGCAAGGTCGGTGACGAGGTCCGCGAACAGGTGGATTTCGACCTGGACTCCGCCGGCGGGGACGTCAGCCGCCTCTTCACGGCGGCCTCCCGGCTACTCTCCCAGCTCTCGGGGGAGGTCGGCTTCGTCGTCGCGCCGGACGCCCTCCATACGATCATCAAGAGCCTCCGCTTCCTGGCCGTCGCGCCGGGCAAGATCCTCTGTGTGCAGGTCAACGAGCCGGACGTCGTGATCTCGCGCGTTCTGGAGACCGAGACGACCTATTCGCCCGCGGAGCTCGACTCTCTCTCGGAACGGCTGACACGCGAGTACGGCGGCCTCACCGTGCACGAGGTCCGCCGGCGTCTCGCCGCCGACGTGGCGCGTGAGCGGGCCGAGGCCGACCGCATCGGCCGGGTCTTCGTCCTCGCGCGGCTGGCTTTCGAGCGCAGGGACGGCGAAGACCTGCTCTTCTTCGACGGCACGGCGAGGCTGCTCGAAAAGCCGGAGTTCTCCGACGTGTATTCGATCCGGCGTATTTTTCAGGCTTTCGACGAGAAGGTCCGGGTGCTGGACCTCGTCTCCCGCTACCTCGATTCGCCCGGCACGAGCGTGGTTCTGGGCTCCGAGGACGACCGCTCCGTGGATCCGCGCCTCTCGGCCGTCTTGACCTCTTACGGCACGGGAGAGACACTGACGGGAATGTTGGGAGTGATCGGTCCGGCGCGGCGGGAGTACACGCGCGTCATTCCGGTCGTCGACCTGCTCGGCCGGGCGGTCTCGGACCGCCTCGACCGGCGGGAAGAGCGCCCGAAGGAGGACCGCTCCGAATGAACGACCGCGACCGGAACAAGCGGGCCCCCGACGAGGACACGATCGAGCTTCGCGACTCCGGCGAGTCCCTCGAGGCGGCCCTCGGCGAGGAGGAGGTCACGGCCCTCGCCGCCGCCGAAGACCGGCTCCGGGCGATCCAGAAGGAGATCGAGGAGCTCAAGGACCGGCACATCCGCAAGCTCGCCGAGTTCGAAAACCACAAGAAGCGCAGCGAGCGCGAGCGGCAGGAGTACTTCAAGATCGCACTCGCCGGCTTCGCGCACGACTTCCTTCCGATCCTCGACAACTTCGAGCGGGCCTTCGCGCACGCCCGTGCCGAGGACCTCACGAGCGACTTTGGGCAGGGCATCGCGATCATCGCCAAGCAGCTCGGCGAGCTTTGGAAGCGCTATGGCCTGATTCCCATCGACACGTCCGGGGCGTTCGACCCCAACCTCCACGAGGCGGTCGCGACGGAGAAATCCGATAGTGTTCCGCCGAACACGATCGTCGAGGAGCTCCAGCGCGGCTACTTTCTGAACGATCGCCTGATCCGGCCCTCGTTCGTGAAGGTGGCGGTCCGCAAGACGCCCGACGACGAACAGACGGCGCCGGCGGAAAAGAAGTAAGGGAAGCAGGGAGGGAGAGTGGGAAAAATCCTCGGCATCGACCTCGGAACCACCAATTGCTGCGTGTCCGTGGTCGAAGGGGCGACCCCGCAGGTTCTGACCAACCGGGAGGGGAGCCGCACCACGCCCTCGATCGTGGGATTCACGGAGGACGGCGAGCGCCTCGTCGGCCAGATCGCCAAGCGCCAGTCCATCACCAACCCGATGAACACGGTCTTCGCGGTCAAGCGCCTCGTCGGCCGCAAGTACGACGCCGACGAGACGCAGCACGCGCGCGAGGTGCTGCCCTATGAAATCGTGCGAGCCGTCAACGGCGACGTGAAGATCCGGGCGCGGGCGCGGGAGTACAGCCCCGAGGAAATCTCGGCATTCATCCTGTCCGAGATCAAAGAGTTCTCCGAGGAGGCCCTCGGCGAGGAGATCACCGAGGCCATCATCACGGTTCCCGCGTACTTCGACGACGCCCAGCGCCAGGCCACGCGCGACGCCGGCCGGATCGCCGGCCTGGAGGTCCTCCGGATCATCAACGAGCCGACGGCCGCCTCGCTGGCCTATGGCCTCGACCGCAAGGGCAGCGAGACCGTCGCGGTCTACGACCTCGGCGGCGGTACGTTCGATATCTCGATCCTGCAGCTCGGCGACGGGATCTACGAGGTCAAGGCGACGGCGGGGGACACGTACCTCGGCGGCGAGGACTTCGACAAGAAGATCATGGACTGGCTGCTCGACGACTTCCGGAAGGCCACCGGCATCGACCTGCGCCAGGACCGCATGGCCCTGCAGCGGCTCAAGGAGGCCGCCGAGAAGGCCAAGTGCGAGCTGTCCACGGCGACCGAGACGACGATCACCCTGCCGTTCATCTCGGCCGACGCCTCCGGGCCCAAGCACATCAATCGCACGCTGACCCGGGAGCGCTTCGAGAGCCTCGTCGCCGACCTGATCGACCGGACCGCGGCGCCGTGCCTCGACGCCCTCACGGCCGCCGGCCTCAAGCCTTCCGACGTCGACCAGGTCATCCTCGTCGGCGGCCAGACTCGCACGCCCAAGGTGCAGCGGATGGTCGCCGAGCTCTTCGGCCGCGAGCCCAACCGGGACATCAACCCCGACGAGGTGGTCGCGATCGGCGCGGCGATCCAGGGAGGCGTGCTCAAGGGCGAGATCAAGGACGTGGTGCTCCTCGACGTGACGCCGCTCTCCCTCGGTATCGAGATGCACGGCGGCGTCTTCGAAAAGCTCATCGAGAGGAACTCGACGATCCCGACCAAGAACACCAAGGTCTTCACGACCGTCGCCGACAACCAGTCGGTCGTCGAGATCCACGTCCTCCAGGGCGAGCGCGAGATTGCCAAGGACAACAAGTCGCTCGGCCGCTTCGAGCTCGTCGGAATCCCGGCGGCTCCCCGCGGCGTACCTCAGATCGAGGTGACCTTCGCGATCGACTCCAACGGCATCGTGAACACTTCGGCGCGGGACCTCGCGACCGGCAAGGCCCAGGGCATGCAGATCAACCCCGCCGGCGGCCTGTCGCAGACCGAGATCGACAAGATCATCAAGGAGGCCTCGGCCTTCGCCGAGGCCGACCACGAGCGGCGTGAGATCGCGGCGATCAAGAACCGCCTCGAGGGCATGATCGCCTCCAACGAGCGGGTGCTCGGCGAGTTCGGCAGCTCTCTCGCGGACGACGAGCGCCAGCGCATCGTGGAGACCCTCCAGCGCTCGCGCGAGATCGCGTCCGGCGAATCGCGAGAAGCGTTCAACGAAGCCATTTTCGACATGCAGGGAGTGTCGAAAGTGCTGACGCGGGTGATGCTGGCCCGGGCCGGCGCGGGCGGCGCGGCGGCGAGCTAAGACGTCAACGTCATGCTCAGAGCCGACTTCGACCGCTGACGCTCAACCCTCGACTCTCAACTCTCAACTCCATGAAACAACCCGCGACTACTACGACATCCTCTCGGTCTCGCGCGACGCGGATGAGGCGCACCCTCAAATCCGCCTACCGCAAGCTCGCGCTGACCTTCCATCCCGACCGCAATCCCAACAACCCGGATGCCTCCGAGAAGTTCAAGGAGGCCTCGGAGGCGTATGCCGTGCTCTCGGACCCCGAGAAGCGCGCGCGCTACGACCAGTTCGGCCACGCGGGCGTCGGGTCGGGGCAGGGCGGGTACGGCGGTTTCTCCGGGTTCGACCCGTCGGCCTTCGGCGACTTCTCGGATCTCTTCAGCGGGATCTTCGGGTTCGCGGCGGGCGGCGGATTCGGCGGAGCGAACGCGGGGCCCGTCGGCGGCAGCGACCTCGTCTACCGCATGGAGATCGCCTTCGAGGACGCGGCGCACGGTGTCGAGGCGCCGATCGCGATCTCCCGCCTCGAAAGCTGCGACGACTGCGGCGGCGCCGGGGCCGCCGCGGGCACGAAGCCGCGCGCCTGCCCCGCCTGCCGCGGCACCGGACGCCAGCGGTTGTCCCAGGGGTTTCTGACGGTGACGCGGCCCTGCGGGAGCTGCCGCGGAGAAGGACGCGTCATCGACAAGCCGTGCCCGGCCTGCCGGGGCGAAGGGCGCCGCCGGGCCAAGAAGGAACTGACGATCAAGATCCCGGCGGGCGTCGAGACGGGATCCCGCCTGCGGCTGTCGGGCGAGGGAGACGCCGGCCCCAACGGCGGCCCCGCGGGCGATCTCTACGTGGTGCTGACCGTCGCGGAGCACGAGGTCTTCGATCGCGAAGGCGACGATCTGATCCTCCGGCTGGACTTGCCGTTTCCCACCCTCGTGCTCGGCGGAGACGTCGAGGTCCCGACGCTCGAAGGCAACGAGACCGTCTCGATCGCCGCGGGGACCGCCTCGGGCTCGGACGTCCGGCTCCGCGGACGGGGCTTCGGCCGTCTGGGCCGCAGCGGCCGCGGGGATCTCGTCCTCAAGGTCGGCGTCCGGGTGCCCGAGAAGCCGTCCAAGGAGGAGAAGGAGCTCCTGCGCCGCTACGCGGAGCTCGTGGGCGCGCCCGTCTCGGGCAAGGGCGTCTTCCGGAAGGCCAGGAAGATATTCTCTTAGGGAGTTGACCCGCTCCCGCTTCAGCCGCCTCCTCGTGCCTCGGAAGTCCGGCGACGACGCCGTGCTGGGTCTCATCGCCCTTCACGCGCCGCTCGGCTTCGAGAACGACGGCCGCGATCTCGTCGCTTTCTTTCGCGAGGCGGCCGCGGCGAGAACCGCCTCGAATCTCCTGCGGTTGCGCGGCATCAAGCACGCCCTGACGACCGACATCGCGGAGGGAGATCCGCTCGAAGCCTTTCGCGCCGCCTCCCGCGCTTTCGCGGTCGGACGAAGCCTCTGGATCGATCCGGGGGACCCGAGCGACTCGGAGCCTCCGCGGGGGCGAATCGCGCTGCGTCTGCCGGCGTCGCGGGCGTTCGGCACCGGGGAGCACGCCTCCACGCGGCTCGCGCTGCTGGCCCTCGAAGAGGAGGCGCTGGAGGGACGCACGGTGCTCGACGTCGGCACGGGCTCCGGCATCCTCGCTCTCGCCGCGGCGGCGCTCGGCGCACGCCTGGCGATCGGCCTCGATACGGACGCGGAGGCGATCTTCGTGGCGCGGGAGAACCTCGGGCGCCACGCCTTCGGTTCCCGGGTGCGCCTCTATGCGGGCCCGCTCGAGGCGGCGGGGGGCAGCTTCGATCTCGTGCTCGCGAACATGCTCGCCGACGAGATCCTGCCGGAGGCGGCGCGCCTGCAGGCGCGGGCGGGGAGGACGGGCCGGATCCTGCTCTCCGGCGTGACGCGCGAGCGGGAAGACGACGTTCTCGGGAAACTGCGGCGGCGGCGCTGGAAGCTGGCCGGCCGCCGCTCGGAGAAGGAGTGGATCTGCCTGTGCCTGGCGCGCGCTTCGTAGTCGCGAGCCTGCCGGCTGCCGGCGACACCTGCGTGCTCGGCCGCGAAAAGGCCGCGCACGCTCGGGCGCGCCGGCTGGGCCCCGGAGACCCCGTCGTCCTCGTCGACGGGAGCGGCGTCGAGGCCTTCGGCCGCGTCGCGACACTTCGAGTCGGACGTCAGGGCGTGACGGTCGCGATCGAGCGTGTCGCTCCGGCCGCCGCCGAGGACGGGCCGCCGATCCATCTCTGTGTGGCGGCCGTGCGCTCCGAACGGCTGTCGTGGATCGCGGAGAAAGCGACCGAGCTCGGCGCGGCCTCGCTTCTGCTCGTCGTCAGCGAGCGCACGCAGGGGCCCCGCGCCGGCGCCGGCCTCGTGCCGCGCCTTCGCCGGATCGTGGAGGAAGCCGCGGAGCAGTCCGAGCGCGCGCGCTGGCCGCGCGTCGAGGGGCCCGTCGCGTTCGCGGCCGCGCTGGCCCGAGAGGACGCCGCGCTGCGCTTCCTGCTCGACCCTCGCGGAGACCCGTTCCCCGCGGAGCTTCCGTCTCGCGCGATCGCCCTTCTCGTCGGCCCCGAGGGCGGATGGAGCGACGCCGAGCACGAGGCCGCGATCGCCGCGGGCTGGGTCGCCACCTCGCTCGCCGCGGGAAAGCTGCGCGCCGAAACGGCGGCGGTCGCCGGACTGACTCTCGCACGGACGGCGCTCGCGCGGGCCGCGCTGGCCCGCGGCCCGCATTGACACCCCCTCGGGTTGGGTCAATACTCGCGGTCGGATTCCAGAGCGCTAAGCGGAGGCCCCATGTCGTACGAGGACGTCAAGAAAGTCTGGATGAACGGTCGTGTCGTGGACTTCGCCGATGCGAACATCCACGCGTTCTCGCACGTCTTTCACTACGGTTCGGCGATGTTCGAAGGCGCCCGGCTGTACAAAACGAAACAGGGCTCGGCGCTCTTCCGCATCGATGAGCACATCAAGCGCCTCTTCGACTCCTGCAAGATCTACCGCATGGAAGTCGCGTACTCCATGGCGGAGATTCGCGAGGCGATCGTCGAGACCATCCGGGCCAACGGGTTCGACGAGTGCTACATCCGTCCCGTCATCTACCGCGGAATGGGGGCGCTCGGCGTCAATCCGTTCAACAGCCCCGTCGACGTCATGGTCGCGGTCTGGCGCTGGGGCAAGTACCTGGGCGAAGAGGCCCTCGAGAGCGGCGTCGACGTCTGCGTCTCGTCCTGGAACCGCATGGCCCCCAACACGTTCCCGGCGATGGCCAAGGCCACCGGCAACTATCTGAACTCCGCCCTCATCAAGATGGAGGCGGTGACCAACGGGTATACGGAAGGCATCGCGCTCGACAACGCCGGGCGCGTGTCCGAGGGGAGCGGAGAGAACATCTTCGTCGTCTACGGGGGACGCCTGCTCACGCCGCCGCTCGCCGGGACGATTCTTCCAGGCATCACGCGGGACTCGATCATGACCATCGCCCGGGACGCCGGCGTTCCGGTCGTCGAGCAGCAGATCGCCCGGGAAATGCTCTACATCGCGGACGAGGTGTTCTTCTCCGGCACGGCCGCCGAGATCACCCCCATCCGGTCGGTCGACCGGATCGTCGTGGGCGCCGGCCGGCGGGGCCCGGTCACCGAGCGGATCCAGAAAGACTTCTTCGCGCTCATCGCTGGGCGAGGCACCGGATCGCTACGGGTGGCTGACGCCCCTGCCGGTCGAAGCGGCGGTGAGCTAGCTCTCCGCGGTCCGCCATCGGCTGTCCGCTATCAGCCGTCAGTTCAATACGTTAGGAGTGGCCGGTCGGGCAGGTCTCGGTCAGGCTGACAGCGGAGAGCCGAGCGCGGAGAGCTTTCTTTCGCCCGCCAACGAGCGTAATCTAGCTGCCAACCGAGGACACAAACCAATGCATATCAACGATCTGCTGAAGATTGCGGTCGAGCGGAAAGCGTCCGACCTGCACCTGAAGGTGGGCGCTTTTCCCGTCATTCGCGTGGACGGAACGCTCCTGCCGCTGGCCGACATGCGGCGCCTCATGCAGGAAGACACGATCGCGATGGCGTTTTCGATCATGTCGGCCCGGCAGAAGGAGAAGTTCAAGAACAACTTCGAGATCGACATCGCCTACAACGTCCCGAACCTCGGCCGCTTCCGTTGCAACATCTTCCAGCAGCGGGGCACCGTCGGCCTCGTGCTCCGCGTCATTCCGGCCAAGATCCTGACGATCAAGGAGCTCCTCCTGCCGCCCATCCTCGAGAAGATCTGTCTCGAGCAGCGGGGCCTGGTCCTCTGCACCGGAACGACGGGCTCGGGCAAGTCGACCACGCTCGCGGCGATGATCGATCACATCAACGCGACCCGCAACGAGCACGTCATGACGATCGAGGACCCGATCGAGTTCCTCCATCGCGACAAGAAGTCGATCGTCAACCAGCGCGAGGTCGACGTCGACACGAAGGGCTTCTCGCTGGCCCTGCGGAGCGCCCTCCGCCAGGATCCCGACGTGATCCTCGTGGGCGAAATGCGCGACTACGAGACGATCGAGACCGCCCTGACCGCGGCCGAGACGGGACACCTCGTCTTCTCGACTCTCCACACCCTCGACGCGACCGAGACGATCAACCGCATCATCGCGGTCTTCCCGCCCCACCAGCAGAAGCAGATCCGCCTGCAGCTCGGCGCGGTGCTCAAGGCGGCCGTCTCGCTCCGCCTGATGCCCCGTGCCGACGGCCTGGGCCGCGTGCCCGCGGCGGAGATCCTCATCCGGACGAACTACGTCCGGGAGTGCATCGAGAACAAGGAAAAGACGAAGTACATCAAGGACGCGATTCAGCAGGGCACCTCGCAGTACGGCATGCAGACCTTCGACCAGTCGCTCTACAGCCTGTACAAGTCGGGCCTGATCACGCTGGAGGAAGCCCTCAAGCGCGCGACGAACCCGAACGAGTTCAAGCTCAAGATCCAGGGCATCCAGTCGACGGCCGACATGGCCCGCGAGGAGATGGACTCGGCGCTCGAGGCGCCGTCGGACTTCAATCCGCTGCAGGAGGAGTCGCCCTTCGACTTCTCCAACCAGACCCCGCAGGGAAGAACCTAGACGGGCGGACGTAGGCGCAAGCCCGGGACCGCTCCACCCGCGTCCGCCGCCTCGGCGTCCGCCGCGCGCGAGCGGGCCCTGCGCCTGCTCTCGATCCGGGCCCGCGGGCGCGCCGAGCTCGTCCGGGCCCTGCGCGACCGGGGCTTCACGGCCGGCGGCCGTTTCCGAAGCGGTCGAGCGTCTCGAGACCGGACGGGCTGCTCGACGATCTCTCGGCGGCACGCTCCGCGGTCCGGCTGCGCGGCGGGCGTCACGGCCGCGGGCGCATCGAGCGCGAGCTGCGGGCTCGCGGTTTCTCGCGGGACACGATCGCGGCGGCCTTCGAGGCGGAGGGCGCGTCGGGCCGGGAAGACGAGGCCCTTCGAAAAGCGTTCGAGCGGCTCTGGCGCGCGCGCGCGCACCTCGCGCCGCCCCTGCGGCGCCGCCGCGTCTTCGACGCGCTGACCCGGCGCGGTTTTCCGCCCGAGAAGATTTCTGAGATTATCCGGGGCTGGTATGCAGTCGACTGACGTCCGCGAGAGATTCCTGAGCTTCTTCGAGAGGCGCGGCCACCGCCGCGTCCCGTCGTCCTCGCTCATTCCGGCCGAGGACCCGACACTGCTCTTCACGAACGCCGGGATGAACCAGTTCAAGGACGTCTTCACGGGTCGCGAGAAGCGCGACTACGCCCGCGCCGCGACGGCCCAGAAGTGCGTGCGGGCCGGCGGAAAGCACAACGACCTCGACAACGTCGGCTACACCGGCCGCCACCACACCTTCTTCGAGATGCTGGGCAACTTCTCGTTCGGCGACTACTTCAAGGACGAGGCCATCGCCTTCGCCTGGGAGCTCGTCACGGGCCGGGACGGCTACGGCCTCGACCCCGAGAGGCTCTGGGCGACCGTCTACACGGACGACGACGAGGCGGCGCGTCTCTGGGAGCGGCACCTGCCGGCGTCCCGGGTCCTCCGTTTCGGCGAGAAGGAGAACTTCTGGGCGATGGGGGAGACGGGCCCCTGCGGCCCGTGCTCGGAGCTGCACTACTACCGGGGCGCGAGCCTCGCGGGCAACACGGCCGCGCTCGTCAACGGTCCCGGCGACGACACGCTCGAGATCTGGAACCTGGTCTTCATGCAGTTCGAGCGCGACGCATCGGGCAAGATGACGCCGCTGCCCCGGCCCTCCGTCGATACCGGGGCCGGCCTCGAGCGGATCACCGCCATCTTGCAGGGAGTGAACAACAACTTCGACACCGACCTCTTCGCCCCGATCCTCGCGAAGCTCGGCGAGCTCTCGGGGCAGACGTACCGGGGAGGCATGGCGCCCGAGGACGCCCCCTTCCGCGTCATCGCCGACCACGTCCGCGCCGCGACGATGCTCGTGGCCGACGGCGCCCTGCCGTCGAACGAAGGACGGGGGTACGTCCTGCGCCGGATCCTGCGGCGGGCGATGCGATACGGGCGCCGCCTCGGCCTCGAGCACCCGTTTCTCCACCGCCTGGCGCCGGTCGTGACGGCGGGCTTCGAGGGCGTCTACTTCGAGAAGGGGCAGGCGGCCTCGGTCGGCCGGACGGTCGCGGGCGTGCTCGAGCCGGAAGAGGAGCGCTTCGGTCGCACGCTTTCGGAGGGCGCCGACCGCGTGGGCGAGGGGATCGAGCGCCTCCGGCGCGAAGGGGCGACGGCGCTCTCGGGCGAAACGGTGTTTCGCTTCTACGACACCTACGGGATCCCCCTCGAAGTCATCGAGGAGATCGCGGGCGACGAGGGCGTGGCCGTCGACCGGGCCGGCTTCGAGGAGGCGATGGAGCGCCAGCGGGTCGCGTCCCGGGCCTCTCAGAAGTTCGACGCCGCCGACGCCTCGGTCTTCGAGAGGCTGGAGCTCCCGGGGCCGCACTCGGTTTTCCGCGGGTATCCCGAGCAGGACTTCGTCCGCCTGGCCGGGGCGCGCGTGCTCGGGATCGTGCAGGGCGGACGCGAAGCGTCCATGCTCGAGGCGGGGCAGAGCGGGGACGTGATCTTCGATCGCACCGTGTTCTACCCGGAGGGCGGAGGGCAGGTCGCGGACCGCGGCGCGCTCCGCTGGGACGGCGGGACCGCGGAGGTCGTCGACGTGCAGAAGCCGGTGCCCAACCTCATTGCCCACCGGGTCGAGGTGCGCTCCGGACGGCTCGAGCTCGGCCTGTCGGTCGACATGGACGTCCCGGAGTGGACGCGGCGGCGCACGCAGGCCAATCACACGGGAACGCACCTTCTGCACGCCGCGCTGCGCAAGGTCCTGGGCGTGTCGGCGAGCCAGAGGGGCTCGCTCGTGGCTCCCGATCGCCTGCGCTTCGACTACGCCGCCGCGTCGCCCACGACGCCCGAGCAGCTCTCGGAGATCGAGCGGCTCGTCAACGAGGAGATCCTCCGCGACCAGCCGGTCTCGAAGGAAGTCATGCCGATGGAGGAGGCGCGCAAACGGGGCGCCGACATGTTCTTCGGCGAGAAGTATGGCGAACGGGTGCGGGTCGTCGAGGTGGCCGGTTTTTCCACCGAGCTCTGCGGCGGCTGCCACGTTCCCAGGACCGGAGAGATCGGGGCTTTCAAGATCATTTCCGACCGCGGCATCGCCCAGGGCCTGCGCCGCATCGAGGCCGTCACCTCGCTCGGCGCGGTGGAGCTGCTCTCCCAGGACGAGCGCATCCTGAGCGAGCTCGCGGGCGCGGCCCAGGCCCCCCGCGAGCTTCTGCCGGCGCGCTGGCAGGAGCGCGAGGAGCGCGTCAAGGCGCTCGAGCGCGAGGTCGCCTCGCTCAAGCTGAAGCTCGCATCGGGCGACGGGGGGTCCGACGCCCACCGGGTTGAAGTCGGCGGCGTTCCCGTCGTCACCCGGGTCGTCGAGGGCCTGTCGATCCCCGAGCTGCGCAACCTGTCCGATACGCTTCGCTCGAAGCTCAAGAGCGGCGTCGTCGCGGTCGGGACCGTGGGCGACGGCAAGACCTCCGTCATCATCGCCGTGACGCCCGATCTCACGCGCCGCCTGCCCGCCTCCCAGATCGCCGCGCGCGTCGGAAAGTCGCTCTCCGGAAGCGGCGGCGGCAAGCCCGACCTCGCGCAGGCCGGCGGGAAGAACGCCGACCTCCTGCCCGCCGGGCTGAAGGCCGCCGCCGAGGCCGTCCGGGACCTGCTGGCGGAGCCCCTCGCCTCCTGATTCGGGCCCGCGTGACCCCCGTCACGCGTTCGGAACCCGCCTGGCGGTATGGGGTTCATGTGGCCGCGAGGCCTCGGCTATAATTTCCACTCACCAATTCATGAAGACTCGAACGCTCCTTCTGCTGGGAGTGCTTGCCGCATTCACGTCGGCGGCCGCGGCCGAGGTCCGAACTCAAAGTCGAAGGCGGACGCCGCGTCATCTACAACGACGGGCCCGCGAAGCTCCGCGCGAGCGAGGACTGGCTCGCGGCGCAAATGCAGAGGGCTTCGGACTACGACGAGCTCATCGAGTCTTCGGCGCGCGAGCACGCGGTCGATCCGCGGCTCGTGAAGTCGGTGATGCTCGTCGAGTCGGGCTTCAATCCCGCGGCGATCTCCCGCAAGGGCGCCCGCGGCCTCATGCAGCTCATGCCGGCCACGGCCGCCGAGCACGGCGTCACCGACATTCACGATCCGAAGCAGAACATCGCCGGGGGGACGCGGTATCTCTCCCGCCTTCTGGCCTACTACGGCGGCGATCTCGTGAAGACCCTCGCCGCGTACAACGCGGGGGAGGGAGCCGTCGACAAGTACGGCGGCGTGCCTCCCTACGACGAGACGCAGCTCTACGTGCGCAAGACGCTCGCCGCGTACCACGGAAAGTCCACGCTCGGCGGAGGCTTCGGCAAGCCGTCGTCCGACACCTACCGCGGCACTCCGGCGTCCGAAGGCAAGCCCGTGCGCTGGATTCGCGACGAGCGCACGAACCGCGTCATCCTGACGACGAAGTCGCGGCCCGCCCGCCTCGGGTAGCGGCGCGGTCGATACTGCCGTGGAGACCGCTGCCGGCGACCTGTCCACCGTCGATCAAGGACTGTTCCTGCTGCACCTCAACCGCGCGCGCAAGGGCGTGCGGGAGGGCCGCCTCGAGGAGGCCTGGGATCAGCTCGATCAGGCCAAGTCGATCCGGCCGCGGGACGAAGACGTCCTGAACCTGCTCTCGCTGCTGGAATTCAAGCGCGGACACTACAACGAGGCGGCCAACGCCGCCCGCACGCTTCTCTCGGACAATCCGACCTCGGAAGTTCTCCGCGCCAACCTCGGGCTCATCCTGTTCAAGGCGGGGTTTCTCGCGGAGGCCGAGCTCGAGCTCCGCAAGGCGATCGAGCTTTCCCCGGGTCATCTCCGGAGCCATCTCTATCTCGGGCTCCTCTACCAGACGCGGGGCAAGCTCGGGCTCGCGCTCGAGCACCTGCGCGTGGCGGGAGCGAAGAGGCGGGTCACGGAGATCGAAGAGACGCTGCGCCGCAACAGCCGCGAGGCCTCGGGCCGCGGCGCCCCGGCGGACACCGCCCCGACGCCCAAGCCCCAGGTCGGCGAGGACACGATGCCCTCCGGCCGCGTGACGGTCGAACGGGCGCCGACGGTGGCCGAGACGCCCGATCTGCAGCCGCCGTTCCCCGAGGCAGCCGACCGCTCGCGGCCGATCGCGATCGGGGCGCCCGAAGCCCGGCCGCTCTTCAAGGTCCGATCGGAAGGCGGGCTCGAGATCGCCTCGCGCGGGACGGTCTTCGTCCGCAAGGGCTGCGTGGCCTGGTACAGCGGCAAGATCCGCTTCGCGCCGCTGCCCGAGTTCCGCAACACCTCTCTGGAGCGCATCCTCCGCGCGAGCGGGGGCGGCACGCTCCTCGTGATCGACCCCGGGCGCCGGGCGTATCGCCGTGACCTGAACGGCCAGACCCTCTTCGTCGAGGGCTCGAGGCTTCTGGCGCTCGACCACGGCCTCTCCTTCCGGATCGACACCATCCACGACTTCCGGCGAAACCGCCGGGTGGACGTCCTGCGCGTTCAGGGACGGGGCAGCGCCATCTTCTCGGTCGGCGGCCCCGTCCTCGCCCACGAGGTCTCGGCCGACTACCCCCTCTCGATCTCTTCGCGCGACCTCGTCGGCTGGAGCGGCGAGCTCGTGGCCTCCGTCCTCGACGACGAGTTTCTCGAGGAGGTCATGCAGCCCGACGTCTCGAGCCCGCCCAAGATCCGTTTCGAGGGAGAGGGCACCGTACTGACGGAGCCGCCGCGGCCGCGCCGCCGCGCCTCGGACCAGGATCGGCCGGTGGATCAGCGTGAGGAACGTAAGCGGAGATCCGGGCGAACTCTCCGCTCAGCTCCGTCCTTCCGCCTCGTCAAGATCCGCCTCATCGTCTCGCCGTCTTCGTGCTCGCAGTAGAGCCGGACGAGCGGCTCCGTCCCCGAGAGCCGGTGCAGGAGCCAGCCCCGCTCGCCGAAGACGTACTTGATGCCATCGCGGTCGAGCACGGCGGTCACCGGCTCGCCGGCCACCGCGCGCGGGGGCGCGTCCTTGACCGCCGTGAGGAAACCGCGAATCGTCTCGACGGGCAGGCGCACGTCCCTTCGGCCGTACTCGAAGCGGCCGAACTCGTCGGCGAGAGCCGCGAGCGCGTCCCGGAGCGTGCGACCCTCGAGAGCCAGGCTCTCGAGCAGGAGGAGCGCGGAGAGAACGCCGTCCCGCTCGGGAAGGTGGAACGCGAACGCGTAGCCGCCGCTCTCCTCGCCGCCCGCCGCGGCCTCGCCCCGGTTCATGAGCTCGGCGACGTACTTGAAGCCGATCCCGGTCTCGATGAGCGGGACGCCGAGGCTCCGGGCGATCCGATCGATCTGGAACGAGGTCGAAAAGGTCTTGGCGATGCCTCCCGTGACGCCGCGGCGGCGGAAGACGTGAAGCAGAAGCAGCGCCAGGACCTGATGCGGCGAGACGAAGCGGCCTTCGGCATCGAGAACGCCCAGCCGGTCCGCGTCGCCGTCCTGGGCGACCGCGAGATCGAGCCGCCCCTCGCGGACCAGAGCGGCCGAGTCGGCCATGTTCTCGGCGATGGGCTCCGGATGGACGCCGCCGAAGAGCGGGTCGCGCGCGGTGCGGAACGCCGTGACGGCCAGACGGCCGCCGGCGAGAATCTCCGGCAGGAGCGCGCCCGCCGCGCCGTGGATCGAGTCGGCGAGGACCGCGAGTTTCGCGGCGCGGATTGCCGGGAGGTCCACGAGCTCAGAGAGGCGCGCCGCGTAGGGGCCGAGCAGGTCCAGCACCTGGATCTTTCCCGCACGGGAGGCCGAGAGAGCGGGCTGGTCCGCCTCCTGCGAGATCGCGGAATAGGTCTCGGGCGGCGCGCTGCCGCCGAAGTGGGCCTTGACCTTGAACCCGTTGTAGCGGCCGGGATTGTGGCTCGCGGTGATGGCGACGCCTCCCCTCAGCCCGAGGCGCCGGACGTGCCACGAGACGGCGGGCGTCGGCACGGGCCGATCGCTCAGGACCACGTCGATCCCGGCGGCGGCGAAGACCTCGGCGGCGGCGAGAGCGAGCTCGGGCGAGAGGAACCGCGGGTCGTGACCGACCACGATGCGCCGCGGGTCGCCCGGCCCGTCCGCGGCGGCGTACCAGCGCGCGGTGGCCGCCGCGATTCTCCGAATCTCGGCGAAAGTGCAGGTGTCGGCGATGACGCCGCGCCACCCGTCCGTCCCGAAGGCGATCTTCAAGGCGTCAGGGCGCGCCCGCGATCGGCTCGCTGCGGAAGGACGCGAGACGCGCGGCGTCGTAGCCCTGGCGCTCGAGAAACTCCGAGGCCCGGGCGAGTTGGAAGCCGCGGCCGGCGAGACCGTCGAGCAGCACGTCGATCCGGAGAGCCACGGGCTCGGTGCGGTCGCTTCCGAGGTGCAGCAGGACGATGCCGCCGTTTTCGGCGTGCTGGACGAGCCGGGAGAGGAGCCGCTCGGCCGGCTGGTAGCCGCGGGCGCGCGGATCCGTGATCCAGTCGAGCCCGTCGAGGCCGGTGCGGCCTCCGGTCCAGCCGACGTGCCAGTACCCCTGCTCGGCCGCCCATCGCCGGATCTCGGAGTTGTGCTCACCGAACGGCGCCCGCCAGAGGGGCGCCATGGCCTTCCCCGTCGCGTCGCGGTAGAGGCGGGCGGTCCGCGCGAGCTCGCCCGCCACGAAAGCGCGGTCCACCCCCGGGCGCGTGATCTGCCGCCCGTCCCGGGCGTACGTCGTCAGGTGGGGATGCGTGTCCGTGTGGTTGCCGACTTCGTGGCCGTCGGCCGCGATGCGGCGCGCCGTGGCGGGGTAGCGCCGCACGAACTCTCCGGTCACGAACATGGTCGTGCGGATGCTCCGCTTCGCGAGAGCGTCGAGGATCTCCGCGGCGCCGCGGTCGGAGGATCCGGCGTCGAACGAGACCAGGACCTCGCGCCGATCGGACGGTCCGCGCGTCATGTCCGGAGCTGCGGGTCGAAGCGGACCGGGCCGCAACGGCGGCGCGGGCGGCGGAGGAGGAACCGCCGCGATCCGCGGGCGTGGCGTCGGCGCCGGGCCCTGGGGCGGGACGATCTGCGGCGGAGGCGCCTCGGGCGCCGCTTCCGGCAGGGCGGCCTCGGCCGAGAGGGACATCGCCCCGACGCGGTAGGGCCCGGCCTCCCGGACGTGCTCGAAGCGGAAGCGGCCGTTCGCGGCCGGAACGCTCGTCACGAATCTCCCGGCCGCGAAGAGGAAGACGGCGCACCCCTCCGACGCCGTTCCCTCGAGGACGGCGCCGGACGGGGCCTCGCGAATCGACTCGAGACGCGCGGAGGGCGCCGCCCGCCGCGGCGGCGCGATCGGCGAGGGCGCCGAGAGCGCGTCGAGCTCGTGGACCGTGCGCAGGGCGAGGATGACCGGCGCGAAGGCCGCCAGGGCGACGGCGCCGACCGCCAGGCGGGCCGGAATCCGGCGGACGAGCTGGGTGCGCACGGCCCGCCACACGGCGTAGCGTGCGGCGTCGCGGGCGCATCGCGTCGAGCAGTAGAGGTGGCCGCGCATGGCCACTTCGCACAGCCGGCAGATCGGCTTGCGGCAGTCATGACAGCTCTTGTGGGCCCGCCGGCCGGAATGGGTCGGACAGGGGACGTTCACGCTCCTATTATGCGGGAAGCCCATTCCCGTATATTTGCCGGGCCGTGTCGATCAACCTGCCCAATGCGCTGACGCTGACGCGCATCTTTCTCGTGCCCTTCCTCGTGGTCGTTCTGCTGACGAAGTTCGACGGGCGCGAGATCGTCGGCCTGCTGATCTTCCTGACGGCGGTCGCGACCGATTTCCTCGACGGATGGCTGGCGCGCCGGCGCCGCGAGATCACGACGCTCGGCACGCTGCTCGATCCGATCGCCGACAAGCTCCTCATCTCGGCGGCCTTCATCTCGCTCGTCGAGCTCGGCCTCGCGCCGGCCTGGATGGTCGTCGTGATCATCGGCCGGGAGTTCGCGGTCTCGGGCCTCCGCTCGATCGCCTCGGGCCGCGGGATCCTGATTCCGGCCTCGAACTGGGGCAAGGCGAAGATGGTGACGCAGATCGCGGCCGTCTCGCTTTTGATCGTGGCCCTCCGCCACGCGCACTTCGCCGCGGCCGGCCGCATCGCCCTCTGGCTGGTGGTGGCGGTCGCTCTCGCCTCCGGGGTCGAGTACTTCCTGCGGTTCTTCCGCAAGATCGTTCTCTCGGGCCCGACACCCGCGCCCGAGCCCTAGACCGTCGCCTTCGCTTGCGCGGAGAACTGCGGCCTGCGGCCGCACCGGCGAGCGGCTCGCCGGGAGCCGACAACCGAAGGCAAGCCTCCGGCTCAAAGGCAACGCCGAGCACAACGCTGGCTCCGAGCCAGCGTTGCTCGGCGGTATCCCGGCTCGACCGCTCGCCTGTTCTCCGCGCGGCGCTCCGGCTCCCGCGGCGCGGACTCGTCCTCCTTCGCGGTTCCGCTTCAGCGAGACTATCCGCACCGCGAGAGCAACAGTCGCTGGTCAGGTTCCTCTCGCACAGAGGAACCTTGACCGTTTGCGCTAGACTCGCCGCGCGGCGAATCTCCAGATCGGCCGGCCCTGCCGGGCGTACTTGAGCTCGTAGTGGGTCGCGGGAGGCGCGGGCAGGCTCGTCCAGTCGACGCGCTCGAGCGCCGGCACGGTCTCGAGCAGGGGGCCGAGCGAGGCGCCGTAGTCCGGGTGGTCGGTGGCGATTCGGAGGTGCCGCCCCGCACGAGCCTCGCCGAAAGGAGCTCGAGAAAGATTCCGTCGAGGAGGCGGCGCTTCTTCTGCTTCTTCTTCGGCCACGGGTCGGGAAAGTAGATGTGAAACGCGACGACCGAATCCGGAGCCAGCGCAGTCTCGACGAAGAGCCGCCCATCCGCCCGGACGACGCGGGCGTTCGCCAGGCCGGCGCGCTCGAGGCGCTCGCGGCAGACGCGGTAGTAGGAGAGCGACCTTTCGACTCCGAGAAAGTCGTGGCTCGGGCACGCCCGGGACGACGCGATCAGAAAGCGCGCCTTCCCGCTCCCGATCTCGACTTCGAGCGGCGCCCGTCGGCCGAAGAACGAATGGGAATCGAACGGACGGCCGAACCAGAGCTCTTCGTCCGGTGCGCCAGGCCACCGGCCCGGCCGATTCGCTGTGCTACCCTGATTCTGCAGAGCCGCGATTGTCATGCCCACGATCGTCTTCGTCAACGAGGGGAAAGCGGGCGTGGTCGGGGAGGACACCACGATCCTCCAGGCGGCGCTGGATCTCGGCGTCAAGATCAGCCACGTCTGCGGCGGCAACGGCACCTGCTCGACCTGCCGTGTCGAAGTCGTCGTCGGCGGCGAGAACCTCTCGCCCGTGAATCCGCAGGAGATCGCCTACGACATGGGCAACGGCCGGCGTCTGGGCTGCCAGGCGAAGGTGAAGGGGAACTGCGCGGTACGAGCCCTGATGATTCCCAAGGTCGAGCTCTACTGAAAGTCGAGGGTCGAGGGTCGAGAGTGGAGTGTGGCGAGGCGACGTCCTTTTCGGTTTTCAACCCTTGACCCTCGACCCATGACCCTCAACTTCTGACTCTCTCCGCCACTGCCCTCGCAAACTCGCGCGTTCCCGCCGTCCCGCCCACATCTCCCGTCTTGATCCCCGCGGCAAAAGTCGCGAGCAGCGCCTTTTCGACGCGGTCGGCGAGCTCCGGCAGCTCGAGGTGGCGCAGCATGAGGATCGCCGACATCAGGAGAGCCGTCGGGTTGGCCTTGTCCTGTCCGGCGAGGTCGGGGGCCGTCCCGTGGACGGCCTCGAAAATCGCTCCCTGGAGGCCGAGGTTCGCGCCGGGCACGAGCCCGAGCCCTCCCACGAGGCCGGCCGCGAGGTCGGAGACGATGTCGCCGTAGAGGTTGGGCAGAAGGAGCACGTCGTACTTCTCGGGCCGCAGGACGAGGTCCATGCACGCGGCGTCCACGATGCGCTCGTCGAACGAGATGTCCGGATAGTCCTCGGCGACGCGCCGCACGCTGCTGAGAAAGAGGCCGTCGGAGAGCTTCATGATGTTCGCCTTGTGGATCGCGGTGACGCGGCGGCGGCCGTGGGCGCGGGCGTACTCGAAGGCGAAGCGCGCGATGCGCGTCGAGGCGACCTCCGTGATGATCTTGAGCGACTCCACGACGCCGGGGACGACGGTGTGCTCGAGCCCGGCGTAGAGGTCCTCGGTGTTCTCGCGCACGACGACGAGGTCCACACCCGAGAATCGGCTCGCGACGGAGGGCACGTTGCGCACCGGGCGCAGGTTGGCGTAGAGGTCGAGAGCCTGCCGCAGCCGGACGTTGACGGACTGGAAGCCCTTCCCGATCGGCGTGCCGACGGGGCCCTTGAGGGCCACGCGGTTCTTGCGGATCGACGCGAGGGCGCGTCTCCGGCAAGGGGTCGCCCTCGGCCTCCTCCGCGCTGCGCCCGACGCGGACCTCTTCCCACGCGAGCGGCGCTCCCGCGGCCTCCAGGATCGACACCACGGCGTCGGCGACCTCCGGGCCGATGCCGTCCCCGCGGATCAGCGTCACCAGGCGCGGCTGCATCAGTGCGCCTCCCGCCTCTCGGGCATCGACGGCAGGATCATCTTGATTTTCCGTATGGCCGTCGGCGTGGCCTCCTCGATCACGAAATCGGCGAACCGCCCCTTCCATCGCTCGCCCTTGCGCGGGATGCGGCCGAAACGGAGCATGAGGTGACCGGCGATGGTCTCGGCCTCGTCGCGGGGGAGCCTGATGCCGAACTGTTCCTCGAGGGTGTCGAGACGCAGGCTGCCCTCGAGCACGAAGGTCCGCTCGCCCGCCGCCTCGAAGCCCGGCTTCTCCTCGTCGAACTCGTCCTGGATCTGGCCCAGGAGCTCCTCGATGGCGTTCTCGATCGTCGCGAGGCCTGCCGTTCCGCCGTGCTCGTCGACCACGATGGCCATGTGCGTGTGACGCCGGCGCATCTCCCGGAAGAGGTCCTCGGCCCGCTTGAACTCGGGGACGAGGAAGGGCGCGTCGACGTACTTCGGGAGCTCGAAGTTCTTCTCCTCCTCGTCGGTGAGGTCGAAGAGGTCCTTGGCGTGGAGGATCCCGACGACGTTGTCGAGAGTGCCGCGGTAGACCGGAAGCCGCGAGAACTGGTGCTCCCGCAGGAGCGCGCGGACGTCGTCGAAGCTCGCGGTCTCGGGCAGCGCCACGATCTTCGTGCGGGGCACCATGATGTCGCGCACGGTCTTGTCGCCGAACTCGATGACCTTGTGCAGGAGCTGGCGCTCGTCGCGGTGGATGACGCCCTCGTCGGCGCCGAGATTGAAGATGCTCTTGAGCTCCTCCTCGGTCAGCCCCGGCCGATGCTCCGGCACGCCGAAGACACGCAGCGTCTTCGTCGTCAGCTTGACGCAGAGCTCGGCGATGGGGGAGAGCAGCCGGGTCATCCAGGACAGCGGCACGATGACCGTGCGGGCGACCGCGACCGGCGAGGCCGCGGCCACGGCCTTGGGCATCATCTCGGCGAAGATGAAGAGGGTCAGGGTCGAAAAAAGCACCGCCGCGATGACGGCCACGGTGGTTCCGTAACGCGGCCCGAACCAGTTCTCCGCCAGCTTCGTGGCCGACGCCGAGGCCGCGCTCATGAAGAGGTTCTGAGCGATCAGAAGGACCGCGAGCATCCGGGAGGTCTGGGACCGCAGGGTCCGGATGAGAGCGCCACGCCGGTCGCCCTTCTCGCGCATGGCCTGGAGATCGATGCGCCCGAGCGAGAACAGCGCCGTCTCGGAACCCCCGAAGAAGGCCGAGGCCGTGAGCGACAGCACGAACGCGACGATGTAGAGCACCGTTTGCGGGTCCATGAGGCGTCCTTTCGAAACGAAGGGGGATCTTACAGGGGGGACGGAATCCGGCGGAGCGCCCAGTCCGCGGCCTCGGAGAGGCCGGCTTCCTCGACCTGCGCGGCCCGCTCGAGACCCGGACGACAGGCCGCGTCTCGCGTCGCTCCCGCCGAGGCCGCCGCGTTGCGCTGGAGCCCCCGGCGGGCGGCGCGGTTGACGGCGGTCTTGCCGAACCGCCGCCGCCAGGCCCCCTTTCCCATCGCGAGGATCTCGGCGCGCGTCGGCGGCGGTTCCGGCGAAGCGAGTGTCGCGAGCGGCGGAAGCGACCGCAGCGGCGCGTTCCAGGGGCAGACCTCCTGGCAGACGTCGCAGCCGAAGACGTGCGAGCCGACCGCCGCCTTCCATGCGTCGGGCATCGGCCCGCGATGCTCGATCGTCCAGTAGGCGAGGCAGCGTCCGGCATCGAGCAGCCCGGGTTCGAGAAACGCCCCGGTCGGGCACGCGTCGAGACAGCGCGTGCAGGATCCGCAGCTCTCGGCGACAGGGGAATCGGCCGGCAGGTCGAGGTCCGTCAGGATCTCGGCGAGCAGGAAGTAGCTGCCGCGCTCGGGGTCGATCAGGCAGCCGTTCTTGCCGATCCAGCCGAGCCCGGCCGCCGCGGCGAACGCGCGCTCGGCGAGCGGGGTCGAGTCCACGCACACGCGAGAGCGCCACGCGGTGCCGAGTCGGGTCCGGGCGGCGGAGACGACGGCGAGGGCGCGCGTCCGCAGGCCGCCGTGGTAGTCGGGGCCGCGCGCGTAGCGGGCGAAGCGGGACCCGTCCTCCGCCACCCAGGGCGCCGAGGCGTAGGGCGCGGCGAGGCAGACGACCGATCGCGCGCCGGGCAGAAGCTCCCGCGGATCCGCCCGCGTCGTCCGGGTGTCCTCGAGGTAGCGCATGCCCGCGTGGCGGCCGGCCGCGATCCAGGCGGCGAAGCGGGAGTGGCCCGGAGGTTCCTCCGCGCGCGCGATCCCCACGCGGGCGAATCCGGCTCGGATCGCCTCCTCGCGGAGCACTCGCGCCGCGAGCAGCCGGTCGGGCGCCGCATCTTCCGGCAAGCCGCCGATGCTAGCATCCCGCGCCAGAGAGCCGGGCAGCCGGAGAGAGGGAAACGTCCGATGCCTCAGGACCGTTTCGTGACCCGCACGGTCGCCCTCGCGATCGCCGCCGTCCTCGCCTACGTGCTCTACCTCATCTTCCGGCCCTTCATCGGTCCGATCGTGTGGGCGCTGCTGATCACGTACCTTCTCTTCCCGCTCGTGAACCGGCTGCGGCGCCGCCTCGGCGGCCGCAAGAGCCTCGCCGCCGCGCTGATGACGCTGCTGGTGATCGTGGCCTTCGGGGTCCCCGCCGCCGTGGTGGCCGCGGCGTTCGCGGGCCAGGCGGTGGAGCTCGGGCAGCGGCTGTCCCAGCTGGCGGAGCAGTACCAGATCCAGGCCCCCGAGGACCTCGTCGCGATTCCGGTGGTCGGTCAGGCCCTGGAATGGCTCGACACGATGCTTCCCGTCACGGCATCGCAGATCCAGACCTGGGCGGTCAAAACCCTGCAAACCATCCTGCAGTTTCTCGTTTCGCACACGGGCGTCTGGGTGGCCGGAGCGTTCGGCATCTTCGCCAACGTCTCGCTCACGCTCTTCATCCTGTTCTTCTTCTTCCGTGACGGCGACGAGATGGGATTGCGGGTCGTCCGCCTGATCCCGATGGATCCGAAGAGGAAGGAGCGACTGAGCCGTCACCTCGGCGACGTCACGCGCGCGGTCGTCTTCGGGACTCTGGTCACGGCGCTCGCCCAGGGCGCGCTCATCGGCATCGCCTTCTGGGTCACGGGACTGCGCTCGCCCGTGGTCTTCGGCGGGCTGGCCTTCATCGCCTCTTTCATCCCGTTCGTCGGGACCTCGCTCGTCGTCGTGCCGGCGGTGCTCGTCCTGCTGGCCCAGGGCGTCGCCTGGAAGTGGATCTTCATGCTCTGCTGGGGGGTTCTCGTGGCGGGCAGCGCCGACAACTTCCTGCGGCCGGCGCTCGTGTCGGGGCGCGCCGAGATCGGCACGCTCACGGCCTTCTTCGGCGTCATCGGCGGAATCGCCGCGTTCGGGGTCGTCGGGCTCTTCCTGGGGCCGGTCGTTCTCGCGCTGGTGCTCGCCCTGATCCAGTTCGCCGAGGAGACGCAGGCGATCGAAGCCCCCGCGCCGGCTCCGAGCCCGCCCTGATTACCGGCGGACCCAGTCGGCGACGAAGATGTTCGTCTCCCGCGGCTTCGCTCCATGGCGATTGGAGGCGAAGACGAGCCGGCGGCCGTCGCGCGTGAACATCGGGAACCCGTCGAAGTCCGCGCTGAAGGTGACCCGGGTCAGGCCGGTCCCGTCCTCGCGGACGAGGTAGAGCTCGAACTCCCGCCCCTTCGGGTCCGAGAGGTTCGAGGAGAAGATGATCTCGCGTCCGCCCGGCAGGAAAAACGGAGCGAAATTGGCGGCTCCGTTGCTCGTCACGGCGTGGTCGTTCGTGCCGTCCGCGTTCATCACGCGGATCTCGAGGCTGCGCGGCGCGTAGGTGTGGCGGGCCAGATTCTCGCGATAGCGCTCGAGGTCTTCCGGAGCCGTCGGGTGGTCGGCCCGATAGACGATCTTCTTCCCGTCGTCCGAAAAGAACGGCCCGCCGTCGTAGCCGGGCGTCTGCGTCAGCCGGCGAACTCCCGAGCCGTCGGCGTTCATCGCGTAGATCTCGAGATCGCCGTCCTTCGCCGACGTGAAGACGATCGTCTTCCCGTCGGGCGAGACCGTGGCCTCGGCGTCGTAAGCCGGGGAAGCGAAGAGCGCCTTCGTGTCGGAGCCGTCGGCCTTCGCCGAGTAGATGTCGTAGTCGTCGAGCGCCCAGACGTAGCCCCGGGAACGGTCCGGCCGGGGCGGACAGGCCGGGCCGGCGCGGAGAGTCGAGGCGTAGAGCACGCGCTCGCCGTCGGGGAAGAAGTACGCGCAGGTGGTCTTGCCTTCGCCGTTGGAGATGCGCCGGCGTCCGGTGCCGTCGGCGGCCATCGTGAAGATCTGGTCGCAGGGAAGCGTTCCCTCGTCGGACTGGAAGATGAGCCGGGCGCCGTCGGCCGACCAGTACGCTTCGGCGTTCTGTCCCCCGAAGGTCAGCTGCCGCACGTTCGCGAGGAACTTCTCCTCGCCCGGGGCGAGCAGCGCTGCGGGCGTCGGCGCGGGCGTCGCCTCGGGGCCGGCGAGGCCCAGGATCAGCAGGGCCGGAACGACAGAAGCGGCGATCCGCGCGTAGACGTCAGGGCGGGTGCGGCGCATGCGGGGCGGCATTCTAGTCGGGATTTGCCTTATCCTCGCGCGTGACCCTCGAGGAGTCCCGATGGATTCGTCTCAGGACCTCAAACGTGTTCTCGCGGAAGAAGTACGCGCGGCCATCGCCGAGGCGGCTCCGGCCGGGTCGGCGGCTTCGGGTGCGGACGGCCGCGGGGACTCCGCGAGCGCGGAGACGCGCTCCGCCCTCTCCCGCGCCGAGGAGGTCCTGACCCCGGCCGTTCCCGACGGCGCGCCGCTCTCCGCGGCGAAGCGTTTCGCGATCCGGGCTCTGCGCTTTCTCTGGCGGAACCAGTCCTCGTTCAACTCGCTCTCGCTCGCGGCGTCCTCGGGCCTCGCCGAGGGCCTGGACCGGCTGAGGGCCGAGACCTCGCGCGGGCTCGACGAGCTTTCCCGCCGCGCCGGGATCCAGGAATCGCGCCTGACGCTCGTCGAATCGTCGGCGAGCCGCCCCGGAGGGCCCGTCTCCGCCGCTCCGCCGGGGCCGGCGCCGGCGATCCCGGCGGGCGTCTATGCGCTCTTCGAGGAGCGCTTCCGCGGCAGCCCCGAGGAGATCGCGCGCGGCCAGCGCTTCTACCTCGACTTCGTCCGCGACCTGCCCGGGCCGGTGCTGGACGTCGGTTGCGGACGAGGCGAGTTTCTCGGGCTCCTGCGCGCCGCCGGCATTCCGGCGAGCGGCATCGAGTCGAATCCGCTCTCGGTCGAGGCGTGCCGCCGGGCCGGTCTCGAGGTCGAGGCGGGCGATGTCTTCGCGCTGCTCGGCCGCCGCCCCGCCGGAAAACTCGGAGGCCTCGTCGCGTTTCAGGTCGTCGAGCACTGGACGCCGGAAGCGATCTTCCGTTTCCTGCAGGAAGCGCGGCGGGTCCTGGCCCCGGGAGGCGTGCTCATCGCCGAGACCATCAACGCCGATTCGCTGTCGGCCCTGCGCGCCTTCTACCTCGACCCGACGCACGTGCGGCCGGTCCCGGCCGAGGCGCTGCGCTTCCTGGCCGAGGCGGCGGGCTTCACGGACATCCGCGTCGAGTATCGCTCTCCGCTTCCGGCCGCGGAGCGGCTGGAGGAGCGTTCCCCGAACGAGACGCGGTTGAACGCCCTGCTCTTCGGCCCGCAGGACTACGCCCTCATCGGGCGGGCGCCGGTCACCGCTTGAAGTCGAAGCCGCGGCGCGTTCTCGTGCTCGGCGTTCAGACTCCGTTCTCGCGGGGCGGCGCCGAGCGCCATGTCCGCCGGCTGACCGAGGAGCTCGTGGCGCGCGGCGTGGAGGCCGACCTCGTGACGCTCCCGCTCGTGGAGAAGGAGAGGTTCGATCTGATCCGCGGAGCCGCGGCCTGGCGCAGCATGGACCTGACCGAAGCGGGAGGGCGCCCGGTCGACGCCGTGATCGCGACGCGTTTCCCGACCTACGCCGTCCGGCACCCGAACAAGGTCGTGTGGCTCATTCACCAGTACCGCCAGGCCTACGACCAGTACGGCACTCCGTACAGCGACCTCACGGCCTCGCCCGAAGACCGTCGGACCCGCGAGGTCGTCGCGGAGATCGACCGCGTCGGACTGACCGAAGCGCGGAAGGTCTTCGCGAATTCGCAGACGGTCGCCGCTCGCCTGCTGCGCTTCAACGGCATTCGCTCGGAGCCGCTCTACCATCCGCCGCCGCTCGCCGGCCGATACCGGGCGGGAAAGCTCGGCGACACCGTGCTCTGGGTCGGGCGGCTCGACTCGTGGAAACGGCCGGGGTTGCTGCTCGAGGCCCTGCCGCTCGCGCCGGACGCGCGGGCCGTGTTCGTCGGCCGCGGGCCCGAAGAGGAGCGCCTGCGTCGACGCGCCGCCGAGCTCGGTCTCGGAGAGCGAGTCCGGTTTCTGGATTCCGTCGACGACGAAACGCTCCTCTCGCTCTATGCCGACGCGCGGCTGGTGGCGGTCACGGCCTCGGGCGAAGACCTCGGCTACGTGCCCCTCGAGGCGTTTCTGTCGGGCAAGGCGGTCCTGACCACGGAGGACGCCGGGGGACCGCTCGAGTTCGTGCGCGACGGAGAGACGGGCCTCGTGGTCGCGCCCCGCCCCGAGGCCATGGGGGTGGCCCTGCGCCTCGCCTGGTCACGCCCCGAAGCCCTCGCCGCCATGGGCGAGGCCGGGCGGCGCCGCGCGGCGGGCCTGTCCTGGGACGAGCCCGTCGCGAAGCTCCTCGGGGCGGCGGGGCTGGCATAAGAGCATGAGCGACCGCGACCCGCTCCGGAGGCTCGCGCAGGAGCGCGGCCGGATTCTCGGGGAGCTCGGCGTCAAGCCGGAGGACGCGCGGTGGGCCCGGGCCGAGGCGGACTCGCTCGCGAGCCTCGTGACGCCGGCCTTCCCGATGCGGCTGCCCGCGGCGCTGGTGCGCCTGAAGCGGCGCCTCACCCGGCTGCTGGGCTGACAACGGCGCGAATCCTCGATCAGCGGCTCGCCAGCACCTTCGCCGAGAAGAGCCGGGCGCGGTTTCGGCCGGTGTCCTTGGCGTAGTAGAGCGCCTTGTCCGCCCGCACCAGGAGCTCCGCCCGGTCCTCGGAGGAGAGCCCTTCCGTATCCGCGACGCCCGCGGACACGGTGACGCGGAAGGCCCGGCCGTCCCTGCTGAACGGTTCCCGCTCGACGGCGCGGCGCACCCGGTCGGCGACGCCGAGGGCGGAGCGGGCTTCGGTTTCCGGAAACAGCACGGCGAACTCTTCTCCGCCGTAGCGGCAGGGGAGATCGGTCGACCGCACGGCCGCGCTGAGGATGGCGCCGAAGCGCCGGATCGCCATGTCTCCCGCGCCGTGGCCGTACGTGTCGTTCACGCGCTTGAAGTGGTCGAGGTCGAAGAGCGCCACGGTCAGGGGAGCGCCGTAGCGCCGGTGGCGCGCCCACTCCTCCGAGAATCGCGTTTCGAAGTAGCGCCGCGAGGAGAGGCTCGAGAGCTCGTCGGTCACGGCGATCTCCCAGTTGCGGGAGGCGTGGAGAGAGGCCGTCAGGGGAGCGAGGAGGGCGCGAATCTCGCCCTTGCGCGTCTCGTCGATTTCCCGGGGAGACGCGAGCACCAGGTAGGCCACGAGCGTGTCTCCGGAGTAGAGGGGCAGGCGGAGCTTCTGCGTGGGCGGCGCGCCCGGAAGCAGGTCCATCGGCGCGAAGGAACGGTCGGTCTCCGTGGCGGCGAAACGCAGAACGGCCTGCGCGTCGATGCGCTGACCCACGAGGTCATTCGAGTCGTCGCGCTCCGGCAGTCGGGGTTCCGCTCCGGAGGACGGCAGCGTCCAGACCTCGTAGATTCGCTGTGACGGCGTCGAGCCGGTAGAGGTTGAAGCCGGAGAGCGGGAGGATCTCGGCGGCGGCGCGGTAGGCGTGCTGGACGATCTGCCGCGGCTCGGGAGACTCACCGAGGAAGTGGGACCCGCGTTCGCGGGCCTGCAGGCGACCCTCGAGCGTCCGTGCGCGCCGGGCGAGCCACGAGGCACGCAGGCCGGCGCCGATTACGGCGAGGACGAGGAGGGCTTCCGCCCAGAGCGGCAGCATTTCGAGCGAGTTTAGGACCAAAAAGAACGGCCCCCTTGCGGGGGCCGCGAATTCGCGTTCCGAGTCGGGGCGGAGATCAGTGCGCGGCCGGGGTCTCCGTGACCGGAGCCGTCTCGGTCGTGGTCGTCGTGGTCTCGTCGGTCGTCGCCGCGGTGCCGGTCTCCTCGACCACCGCCGGGGCTTCCGCTGCGGGCGCGGCCTCGGGAGCAGCCGCCTCTTTCTTCTGGCAGCCGGTAGCGAGCGCGATCGCCGTTGCAGCCGCGAAACCCAGGGTCAGAAACTTCTTCATTTTCCTCATCTCCTTCTTGTTGCGCAAAACGCTCCTCGGAGCGAAATGTAACCTCGGGAAAATCGACGCGGAATGATACTCGAAAGCCGGCTCCCGTCAACAAAAAACCCGGCTCGACTCGCGCGTCGACCCCGGGCTATCCTGCGAGTTCGACTGCTCAGAAACGCGTAACCGTCGTACTCATATGACGATGGTTACAGGATCGAGGGCCCGTGTTCGAAAGCCTGTCCGACCGAATGCAGGGAGTCTTCAAGGAGCTCCGAGGCGAGGGGCACCTGACCGATTTTCACCTCGAGCAGGCCCTCCGGGAGATCCGCCTCTCGCTTCTGGAAGCCGACGTGGCCCTGCCCGTCGTGAAGCGCTTCACCGAGAAGGTCAAGGAGCGCGCCGTCGGCGCGAAGGTGGCGCAGCAGCTCTCGCCGGCGCAGGAGGTCACGCGCATCGTCCGCGACGAGCTCCGCGCGCTTCTCGGAGGCGACGCCGCGGACGTCGCCCTCGCCGGGAAGCCCGCGATCATCGCGCTCGTCGGTCTGCAGGGCTCCGGCAAGACGACGTCGGCGGCCAAGCTCGCGCGCCACCTGAAGACCCGCGGGCGCTATCCGCTGATCGTGGCAGCGGACCTCGCGCGACCGGCCGCCGTCGCTCAGCTCGTCACGCTCGGCCGGCAGATCGGCGTGCCCGTCTTCGAGCCGGGCGCGGCCACGGATCCCGTCGAGGTCGCCCGCCAGGGCGTTCGGGAGGCTCGTCAGACGGGACGCGACACGGTCATCGTGGACACGGCGGGCCGGCTCCACGTCGACGAGGAGTTGATGGCGCAGATCCGCGCGGTCGCGGCGGCGATCGAGCCACAGGAAATCCTCTTCGTCGCCGACGCGATGACGGGCCAGGACGCGGTGCGCTCCGCCTCCGGATTTGCCGCCGCGCTGCCGCTGACCGGCATCATCCTGACGAAGACCGACGGCGACGCGCGCGGGGGAGCGGCGCTGACCGTGGTCACGACGACCGGCAAGCCGATCAAGTTCGTCGGGGTCGGCGAGAAGCCCGAGGACTTCGAGGCCTTCCATCCGGACCGGATGGCTTCGCGGATCCTCGGCCTCGGCGACGTCCTCACGCTCATCGAGAAGGTCGAGGCGACGGTCGACGCCGAGGCGGCGAAGAAGCTCGCCGAGAAGACGGCCGCGGGCGAGTTCACGCTCGAGGACCTGCGCGACCAGCTCGCCTCCATGAAGAAAATGGGCCCCCTCGAGGGGTTGATCGACCTGCTGCCCAAGGCGGGCGCCTTCAAGGCCCTCAAGCAGCCCGAGGGCGTCGACGAGAAGGCCCTGACGCGGGTGTCCGCGATCATCGATTCCATGACCGTGGAGGAGCGCCGTTACCCCCAGGTCCTGAACGGCAGCCGCAAGAAGCGAATCGCCGGGGGCTCGGGAACCTCCGTGGCCGAGATCAACCGGCTTCTCAAGCAGTACCAGCAGATGCGCCGGCTCATGCGGACCGCGAAAAAGGGGGTCCGGGGACTGGACCTCTCCAGGCTGGCCCTGCCCGGGGGCCGCTGACTCGGGCCCGCCTGGTGTAGAATGCGCCGCTTTTGAAGAGACCGAGAAGGGACTGAAATGCTCAAGATCCGCCTCCGCCGCATGGGCGCCCGCAACCGCCCCTACTACCGCATCGTCGTCTCCGATTCGCGCCGGACGGCGCGGGCGGAGGTTCTCGAGGAGCTCGGCTCGTACGACCCGGTCGTGAATCCGCCGGTGCTGTCGCTCGACCGCGAGCGGGCTCGCGTCTGGATCAGCAAGGGCGCCGGCGTGTCGCCGACCGTGCAATCGCTCCTCGACCGCCCCGAGCCGGCGACGGCCCCGGCCGTCTGATCGCCGGGAGGTTGCGATGAAGCGATTGATCGAAACCGTGGTTCGCCGCCTCTCGGACCGCCCCGATGAGGCGCGCGTCTTCGAGACCTTCGAAGGAAAGACGGCCGTCTACGACATCGAGGTGCCGGAGGGGGACCGCGGGCGTCTGATCGGCCGCGAGGGCCGGACCGTCCGGGCCCTGCGCGCCTTCGTTTCCGCGGCCGCCACGGCGCGCGGCAAGAAGGTCCTGATCCGCGTTCGGGACTGACCGCGGGCGCCTCCGCGGCGCGCAACGCATGGACACCCCCGAGCTTCTGGTCGTCGGGCGCGTCGAGCGCCCCCACGGAATGGCGGGCGAAGTCTCGGTTTCCCTCCGGACGGATTTCCCGGAGCGTTTCGTCGCCGGAGCGACTCTTCTCTGGCGCCGGGGGACGAAGCGCGCGAGCTGCGGGTGGTCTCCGCGCGGCCTCACGCCGGCCGCATGCTCCTCGGCTTCGAGGGCGTCGCGGACGCGGGCGGCGCGCGCGCTCTCGCGGGCGGCGACCTCTGCATCGCCGCGACGGACGCGGTTCCGGCCCCGCCGGGCTACTTCTACGAGCATGAGATCCGCGGATGGGTTTGCGAGGATCGCGCCGGCCGCCGGCTCGGCGAGGCCGCCGGGCTCGAGCGCTCGCCGGGCGCGCCGCTGCTCTCGGTCGAGACGCGGCCCGGACGGATCGCGCTCGTGCCGTTCGTCTACGGAATCGTCGTCTCCGTCGACCGCGAATCCCGCCGCATCGTGCTGGATCCGCCGGAAGGCCTTCTGGATCTGGCCGACGGCTGACCGCCGACGGCTAAAACAGTCGAAGGCCGAAAGCGCGGAGTCGAGGATGTGGGAGTCCGGCGTCCACCCTCGGCCGACGGCCTTCGACCTTCAACCAGCGTGAGACTATAACGCACCGTCGCGTCACCCATGCGCATCGAGATCCTCACCATCTTCCCGGGCTACTTCGAAACGCCCCTCCGCGAAAGCCTCCTCGGAAAGGCGATCGCGGCCGGCAAAGTCGAAGTCGCCGTGACCGACCTGCGGGCCTTCGCCGAGGGCCGCCACCGCAAGGTCGACGACGAGCCCTACGGGGGAGGGGCCGGGATGGTCATGATGGCCCCGGTGGTCGCGGCCGCGATCGAGGGGAGGCGGGAGCCGCCCGACCTTCCCCGCGCCTGGACGGTGCTCATGGCGCCCGAAGGGCGCCGCCTCGATCAGGACCTGGCGGCGGCCCTCGCGCGGCGCGAGCGGCTTCTGCTCGTCTGCGGCCGCTACGAGGGAATCGACGAGCGGGTGCGCGAGCTCGGCCTCTACGACGAGGAGGTCTCCCTGGGCGACTTCGTCCTGCCCGGAGGGGAGGCCGCCGCGCTGGCCCTGACCGAAGCGGTGTCGCGGCTGGTGCCGGGTGTCGTGGGCGCCGCGGAGTCGCTCGAGAACGAGTCCTTTCTCCGTGAGCGGCTGGACTATCCCCACTACACGCGACCCCGAGAGTTCCGGGGCCTCGAAGTGCCGGAGGTGCTCCTCTCCGGAGACCACCGGCGCATCGTGGAGTTCCGCCGGGCCCGGGCGCTCGCCCGGACGCGGGAGCGGCGGCCGGACCTGCTCGTTCGCCGGCCTCCCGAGCCGGGCGAGGAGGGGGACTGAGCCTCGGGTTGCCCTGTCCGGCCGCTTCGTTTAGAATTCGCCGTTTCCGTACGTTCGCAGCCGATTTGGGATTGGGAGAGCCTTGTCATGACTGATCTTCTGCTCGAAGTCGAAAAAGCCTCGCTCAAGAGCGACATCCCCCAGTTCGCTCCGGGCGACAGCATTCGCGTCTATGTGAAGGTTCGCGAGGGCGAGAAAGAGCGCATCCAGGTCTTCACCGGCGTCGTGATCGCCCGCCGCGCCGGGGGCGCCCGCGAGACCTTCACGGTGCGCAAGATCTCGGGCGGCGTCGGGGTCGAGCGCATCTTCCCGCTCCACTCGCCGATCATCGACCGCATCGAAGTCGAGCGCCGGGGAGCCGTCCGCCGCGCCAAGCTCTACTACCTCCGCGAGCGCAAGGGCAAGGCCGCGCGCATCGACGAAAAACAGACCGACCAGTCGTAGAGGCCCCGACCCCGGAAGTGACGCCCGATCCGCTCGCCGCGCTGTTCGCGGAGCTGGGCCGTCTCCACGACCTCGACCTCGCCGAAACGGAGCTGCGCCGCCGCGGCTTCACGCGCATCGCCGGCGTCGACGAGGCCGGGCGCGGCTCGCTCGCCGGGCCGGTCGTGGCCGCCGCCGTCGTGCTCCCGGCGGGCTGTGTTCTCCCCGGCCTCGACGACTCGAAGAAGCTCGACGCGGAATGCCGGGCCCGACTCGCCCCGGAGATCCGGCGGCGGGCTCTCGCCGTCGGCGTCGGGGTCGTCGCCGCGACCGACATCGATTCGGGCGACATCCTGCGCGCCAGCCTCGAGGCGATGCGCCAGGCGGTGCGCGCGCTCACGCCGCCGCCCGAGATTCTGCTGGTCGACGCGGTGGCCGTTCCCGGGGTCCGCATCCCCCAGATCCCGATCGTGCATGGCGACGCGCTTTCGGCCTCCATCGCGGCCGCGTCCGTCGTCGCGAAAGTGCACCGCGACGGGCTGCTCGACGCGCTGGCCCGCCGCTATCCCGCCTATGGATTCGAGCAGCACAAAGGCTACGGAACGCCCGAGCACTGGCAGGCTTTGCGGCTCTGTGGACCCTGCGCGGAGCACCGGCTGACCTACCACGGCGTCGTTCCGGAGGCCCCCGAACCGGTGATCGAAGGCCGGTCCGTGCGCCGTCGCGGTTAGAATCAACACCTAGAAATGGCGGTCAACCGCGAACAGGTCCTCCAGTCCGCCGAGAAGCTGCTGGCCAAGGGTAAGCTCGATCAGGCGCTGAAGGAGTACCTCCGCGTCCTGGAGGACAACCCCAAGGACATCTCGACCTTGAACAAGGTCGGGGACCTCTACGTCCGCATGAACCGTCCCGGGGATTCCATCCCCTACTTCACGCGGATCGCGGACTTCTACTCCAGGGACGGGTTCTTCCTGAAGGCGATCGCGATCTTCAAGAAGATCAACAAGATCGACCCGGCCCAGCTCGAGGTCTACGACAAGCTGGCCGACCTCTACCACAAGCAGGGCCTGGTCCAGGACGCCCGGAGCCAGTACCAGGTCCTGGCCGATCACTACCAGAAGAACAACCGGCTGCCGGACGCCATCGACGTCTACAAGAAGATGGCCGCCATCGATACCAACGACATGCGCATCCAGGTGCGCCTGGCGGACCTCTACCGTTCCACGCACCAGAAGGATCAGGCCGTCATGCAGTACGGCCTGATCGGGAACATGCTGCTCAAGCGCGGGGCGCACGACGAGGCGGCGCAGGTCTTCCAGAAGGCGCTGGAGCTCTCGCCCGACGACGTCGAGTCGCAGAAGAACCTCGTGCGCTCCCTGCTCGCCCAGAACAACACCGACGCGGCCATGGCGGTGCTCAAGGCCGCGCCGCGTACGGCGGACAGCCTCGCGCTCTTCGCCGAGGCCCAGCTCGAGATGGGGCAGCGCGTCGAGGCGATCCGGACGGCCGAACAGGCCCTGCAGCTCGACGCGGATGCCGAGGCGCCGCGGGTCTTCCTGCGCAACCTGCGGATCCAGGAGGGGGCGTACGACCGGGCGGTCGCCGCCATCTCCCCGGCTGTCGAGGCGGCTCTCGGGCGGAAAAAGGCGCCGTACGCCGCCGAGCTCCTCGAGCCGATCCTCGCGGCGGACCCTCATCATGTGGCGACTCTCGAGATGCTCGCCACGGTCCACGAAGCCGACGAGAACCGGCCTGCCCTGGCGAAGGTCCTCATCGCCCTGGGCGAGGCGGCCGAGAAGAAACAGGACCAGGCGAACGCCCTCGCCCACTACCGGCGCGCCCTCGAAGCCAACCCCTCCAACGTCGAAGCGGCCACGCGCCTGAAGGACATCGGTCCGGCGCCGGAGGCGGCGCCCGCGGAGCCCGCTCCGCCGCTCCGGCGGCCGCGCCGGGAGCCGCGGCTCCGCCCGCCGAGCCCGTGCCCGAGTACCAGGAGTTCGTCATCGATCTGGAGGATTCCGGATCGATCCACGCTCCCCAGCCGAAGGTGCCGTCGCTCGACTACGAGCCCGAGGCCGCCGCGTCGGCGGCCGGGCCCAGGCCGGCGGCCAGGCCCTCTGCGCCGCCGCCCGCTCCCGCGCCCTCCGCGGCGTCCGTCGAGGCTCCGGCCGACGAGCAGCAGATCGAGACGCTCATCGTCGAGGCCGAGGTCTTCGCGAAGTACGGGCTCGTCGACAAGGCGATCGAGCGCCTCTTCTCGCTGGTGCGCCGCCGTCCCGACCTGCTCAAGGCGCGCGACCGGCTCGTCGAGTTGCTCGCCGAATCGAGGAACCCGGCGCTCGGTCGCGAGGCCGAGTCGCTGGCCGCCGCCTACTCCGCGGCCGCGCGCCCGGGCGATGCGGCGCGCGTTCTCGCCGTGGCAGGGATCGGGCCCGCCGGGGAAGGCGAGTCCTTCGCGACCATTCCTCCTCCGGTGGCCGCGGCCCCGGTGGAGGTGGAGTTCGAGGAGTTCGAGATCGGGCCGGCCGTGGCGCCACCGCGGGCCGCCGAGCCGGCCCCGCTCGCCGACGATGCGATCGAGTTCGCCGAGGCGGAGTCCTCGGGCCCGGCTCCGGCCTTCCAGCGGCTCACGACGCCGGAGCCGGTGGCGCCGAGCGACTCCGAGTTCGTTTCCTACGGGGAGCTCGGCGATCTGCTCAGCGACGAGATGCAGAAGGGCGTCGACGAGCCCGTGCCGCCCCCGGCCGAGCCTCCCGCCGTCGACGACGAGAGCCTCTTCGCCGACGAGCAGAAATTCTTCAACCTTGCCGAGGAGCTCGAGAAGGAGCTCGGCGACGAAGCCGTGGTCGCGGAGTCCGGCGATCTCTCGACGCCCCAGGGCGAAGTGTCCCTCGAGGAGATCTTCCGCGAGTTCAAGAAGGGCGTCGAGCAGCAGCTCTCGGCCGAGGATTACGAGACGCACTACAACCTCGGCATCGCCTACAAGGAAATGGGTCTCGTCGACGAGGCCATCGGGGAGTTTCAGCTCGCGAGCAAGGACCCCGGCCGCACCGTCGAGTGCTGCAGCATGCTCGGGCACTGCTTCCTCGAGAAGGGGATGCCGCAGCTCGCGATCAAGTGGTTCCGGAAGGGACTCGAGACCCCGGCGATCCAGGACGCGGAGACCGCCGGAATGCTCTACGACCTCGCGACCGTCTATCAGGACACGGGGGACACGAACCTCGCCTATGAGACCTTTCAGGAGGTCTTCGGCCTCAACGCGAACTACCGCGACGTCGTTCAGCGCGTCCGCGATCTCGAGGCCGTCCGGAAGAACTCGTGAACCGGGCGCCGCGACGGACGCCCGATTCCCTCGAGCCTCTCCTCACGATCGACGGCCTTCGCGTCGAGCTGCCGGCCGGCGGACGGATGCGCCCCGCCGTCGACGGGATGAGCTTCGCGCTCTTTCCCGGAGAGTCGGTGGCCGTCGTCGGGGAAAGCGGCAGCGGAAAAACGCAGCTCGCCCGGGCCCTGCTCGGGCTCTGGCCCGACGGCGCCCGCGTGTCCGGGCGCATCGTCTACGGCGGCCGCTCGCTTCTGGAGGCCGGCGAGCGCGGCTGGCGGCAGCTCCGCGGCCGCGAGATCGGCCTCGTATTTCAGGAGCCGGCCTCGGCGCTCGATCCGGTGCGCACCATCGGCTCCCAGATCGAGGAGTCGATCCGGCTCCGGTCGCGCGTCTCGCGTTCCGCCGCCCGTGAGGCGGCCCGCGCGGCGCTCGCCGAGGTGGCCTTTCCCGATCCCGAGGGCGGGCTCGACGCGTACCCGCACCGGCTGTCCGGGGGCCTGCGGCAGCGGGCCCATCTCGCCGCGGTCCTCGCCGCCGGTCCTCGCCTCCTGCTCGCCGACGAGCCGACGGCGGCTCTCGACGCGACGGTCGCGAGCGAGGTCCTCGATCTCCTCGACCGCCTTCGGCGGGAGCGGGGCCTGACGCTTCTGATCATCACGCACGATCTTGGCGTCGTGGCGCGGCACACCAGCCGGGTCCTCGTCGTCTACGCGGGACGCATCGTCGAAGAGGCGCCGACCGCCGACCTCTTCCGCTCGCCGCAGCACCCCTACACGCGGGGCCTCCTGCGGTCGATGCCGCTGCTCTCCGAGGGCGGACGCGCGCCCGGCGAACGCTACGACGCGATTCCCGGAGCGCTCGCGGATCTCGCGGAGCGCGAGGGCGGCGCCTGCGCGTTCGCGCCCCGCTGCGCGGAGCGCTTCGATCCATGCTCGCTGCGGGAGCCCGGGCTCTACGCCACCGCCACCGGGTTCGCCCGCTGCTTCCTCCACGAGCCTCCGGCGCCCCGTCCCTCGCCGGCCGGCACGCCGTGAACGCGCCCCTTCTCTCGGCCGAGGGTCTCGAGAAGCGGTTCTCGATCCGCCGGAGCGCGCTCGACTTCGCCTTCGGGATTCCCGAGGGATACCTGCCAGCGCTCCGCGGCGTCGGTTTTCGAATCGCCCCCGGCGAGACGCTCGGCCTCGTGGGGGAGTCCGGGAGCGGAAAGACGACGGCCGGGCGCATCGTCGCGCGCCTGCTCGAGCCCGATGCCGGGCGGATCGAGTTCGGCGGCACGGACTGGCTGGCTCTCCGCGGCGCGGAGCTTCGGCGCCGACGTCGCGAGCTGCAGATCGTCTTCCAGGATCCGCAGTCCTCGCTCAATCCGCGAATGCAGGTCGGGGATCAGATCGGCGAGCCCCTCCGCGTGCAGGGACTCGCCCGAGGAAGGGATCTTCGCGAGCGGGTCGGCGGCCTGCTCTCGGAGGTGGGGCTGCCTCCGGCGCTCGCGTCGCGCTACCCCGCGGAGCTCTCGGGCGGGCAGCGGCAGCGCGTCGCGATCGCGAGGGCGCTCGCGACGCGGCCGCGTCTGGTCGTCTGCGACGAGCCGGTCTCCGCGCTCGATGTCTCGATTGCCGCGCAGATCGTGAATCTGCTGCTCGAGCTGAGGGAGCGCGCCGGCCTGTCCTATCTCTTCATCTCGCACGACGTGGCGGTCGTGGCGCGGGTCGCCGATCGCATCGCCGTTTTCTATCTGGGGCGCGTCGTCGAGGAGGGCCCGTCGCGCGAGGTGACCGGCCGGCCGCTGCATCCGTATACCGCCGCGCTCGTCTCCGCGGCGCCCGACCCCGACCCTCTCGGGGGCGTCGGCGGATCGTGCTCGCGGAGGGGCCGCCCGACGGCCGTAACCCGCCCCCCGGATGCCCGTTCCATCCTCGGTGCCCGATTGCGCGGGACCGCTGCCGCGAGGAGCGGCCCGCGCTCCTGGAGGTCTCTCCGGCGAGGACAGTGGCGTGCTTTTACCCCGGCGAACTGCCGTGATATGAGAACTTAAGCGAAACATTCACCGCCCCGCTGCGTAGAGTGGGGGTGAACAAAGGAGTCTTGGCATGAAGACCTCGTTTCTGTTCCGGGGAATCTCTGTGGCCGCGGTGGCGGGCGTTCTGGCCGCGACTCCGCGGAGCGCTGCCGGCCCAGTCGACCCCCGCCGTCGTGAGCGCCCAACCCGGTCAGCGCGGCGGCATGACCGTCCCCGCGCCCGAGAGCGACGGCCTGCACCTCACGCTGGAGCAGGCCATTCGCATCGCGCTGGCCAACAACCAGGACCTCAACGTGACGGTCAACGCGGCCGAAGCCTCGCAGTTCTTTCTTTTCCAGAACACGGGCATCTACGATCCGCTGCTGACAAACAACGTGACCCGGTCGCACACCGACAGCCCGCAATCCTCCGCCCTCGGCGGAGCGGATGTGCTTCAGAACGACACCTGGAACGCGGACATCGGGCTCCAGCAGCTGACTCCCTGGGGCGGGATCGTGAACTTCGGTCTGAACGGCTCCTACAACACGACCAACAGCACTTTCGTCGATGTCAACCCGGCCATTCCGGCGAACCTGTTCTTCGCTCTCAGTCAGCCGCTGCTGCGCAACTTCGGCCGGCTGCCGACCGAGATCAACATCGAAACCTCGCGCAACACGCGGGACGCCTCGTACCAGACGTTCATCCGCAGCGTCCAGCTGGTGATCAACTCGGTCGAGCAGTCCTACTGGGATCTCGTCTACGCCCGCGGGAACCTCATCGTGAAGCTCGAGGCCCGCGACATCGCCCGGGAGCTCAACCGCATCACGAAGATCCGGATCGACGTCGGCTCGCTGGCCCCGATCGACATCGTCCAGACCGAGGTCGGCATCGCGACGGCGGAGCAGGACATCATCACGGCCGAGGCCCTCGTCGGCTTCGCCGAGGACCGGCTGCGGCGCGACCTCAACTACGAGGCCGAGAGCCCGACGACGGTCCGCGTCATCCCGACCGACGACCTCACCGTGGAGAGGCAGGCAGTTCGACCTCGCCGACGGCGTGCGGACGGCCCTCTCGCGGCGGCCGGAGATCATCGCCCAGAACTACACCGTGGCGTCGAACGCGCTGCGCTACGAGTACTGGAAGAACCAGACGCTGCCTCAGCTCGACCTCGTGGCCGGCTACGGGAAGAACGGCCTGGCGCGGGACCTTCATCGACACGCAGACGGGGCAGGTCATCTCGCGGAGCAACTGGTGGGACGCGGGGGACCAGCTCTTCAGCGAGAACTTCAAGGACTGGAGGGTCGGCCTCGTCTTCTCCTACCCGATTCTCAACCGGGCGCGCGAAGGGCGCGCGGGGAGTCGCCCAGTACACCCTCGAAACCTCGAAGGCGAACCTCACCGTGCTCGAGCAGGACATCGTCCTCAACGTGCGCGACGCCCACCGCGTGATCGTGACGGCGATCCCGCCAGATCGACGCCCGGGCGAAGGCCCAGGAGCTGGCCGAGAGAAACCTCGACGCCGCCCGCAAGAAGTACGACAACGGCATGACGACCTCCTTCGAGGTGTCGCAGATCCAGAACCAGCTGTCCGACGCCCAGTCGCAGTACCTGCTCTCGCTCGCGGCCTACCACAAGGCCGTCTCGGCGTACCACAGCGCGATCGCCGACATCCTCGACTGGAAGAACGTCAAGGTCGAAGGGATCCCCTCGGACTCGGCGACCGCCGCCGGAGATCGAATCCCGCGCGGCGTTCGCGGAGAAAGTCCTTCTCCGCGGCGCGCCGGCGGGAGCCCCGTAGTCATCGTCCCGGATCGCCGTACATGAGCGAGGCTGCGAGCGCGGTCCCCGCGAAGGGCGCCGCCGGCGAGTCCGCCTTCGGGCGGCTCGTCGGCGTGTTCGTCTCGCCGGTGCGGACGTTCGCCTCGATCGCGGCGCGGCCGACGTGGATCCTGCCGGTCGCGATCTCGGCGGCGCCTGTCGCTGCCGGTCTCCGAGCTCATCCTCTCGAAGACGAACTGGCGGGAGGTCGTGTCGGCGCAGATTGCGAAGTCCGGCCGGACGCTCTCGGAAGCTCAGCTCGACGCCGCGGTCGAGCAGGCTCGCGCAAGCTGGCCTGGGTCTGGGACGTCGCCGCCGTGGCGGCGCCCATCCTGGTCACGCTGATCGTGGCCGCGGCCCTCTGGGGCGCCTGCAACGCCTTCGGCTGGGAGGTGAAGTTCCGGCAGTCGCTCGGCGTCACGGCGCACGCGTACTTCCCGGGCGTGCTCTACGCGGCTCGCTCTTCTGGCGGCCCTCTGGAACCGGCCGACGGTCGACCCGCAGAAGATCGGGAATGCCCTCCCGACGAACCTCGGCTACTTCGCGCCGGGAGCAGACCCCGTCACGCACGGCCTGCTGGCCTCGGTCGACCTCTTTTCCTTCTGGACGATGGCCCTGCTCGTCCTCGGACTGGCGGCCGCGGCGAAGACCTCGCGAGGCCGAATGGCCGTGCTGGTCGTCTCGCTCTGGGCCCTCTACGTGCTGGGGAAGGCCGGCGCCAGCGCTCTGGTGGGCTGATCGGGCGCGTCCTCGAAACAGGACGAGCGGTTTTTCGTATAACCTGACAGAGAGGGCCCTGTCCGATGCTGATCGACATCCGGGACATCACGAAGGTCTATGAGATGGGCGACCAGCAGGTCCACGCGCTCTCGGGCGTCAACCTCGGCGTCGAGCGGGGCGAGTACGTCGCGATCATGGGCCCCTCGGGGTCGGGCAAATCGACCCTCATGAACCTGATCGGCTGCCTCGATACGCCCACCTCGGGCTCCTACATCCTGAACGGCAAGGAAGTCGCACGGATGACCGACGACGAGCTCGCGGCCATCCGGAACCAGGAGATCGGCTTCGTGTTCCAGACCTTCAACCTGCTCCCGCGGACCTCCGCGATGCAGCAGGTCGAGCTGCCGCTCGTCTACGGCGGCCTCTCCCGCAAGGAGCGGCGCGACCGCGCGATCAAGTCGCTCCACGCCGTCGGGCTCGGCGACCGCATGGCGCACACGCCCAACGAGCTGTCGGGCGGCCAGCGCCAGCGCGTCGCCATCGCCCGGGCGCTCATCAACGATCCCTCGATCCTGCTGGCCGACGAGCCGACCGGCAACCTCGACTCCCAGACGGGCGCCGAGATCATGGCGCTCTTCGACGAGCTCAACTCGCGGGGCAACACGATCGTCCTCGTCACGCACGAAGAGGACATCGCCGCGCACGCGCGGCGCATCGTCCGCCTGAAGGACGGCAAGATCCGCGACGACCAGGTCAACGACCGCTACCGGCCGGCTGTGCGCGTGGCCGGCGCGTCGATGAGCTGGCCGGCTGCCGAGCCCGCGACCTCCCGCTGAGGAGGAACGCCGCAGGTCTCAAGGGGCGCGCAGAATGCCGCGCGCCCAGGACGAGCGGTTCCGGGCGGCCAGCCGCTCCGCCATCTCCCGCCTCCACTCCGGGGATCCCGGCTTCAGGCCGGCAGGCCCTTCGGTCCTCGCCAGTTCCGCGAGAACCCGGTCGCGCTCCACGATCTCCGCCTCGACCTCGGCGGCGCGCTCGGCCGCGCGAGGCTTCGACGCGCTCGCGATCTCGCGGGGATTGATCGCGTCGGACCGCCGGAACGCCGCGAGCGCCTCTTCGAGGAGCCCGTTTCTCCGATAGATCAATCCGAGGTTGTAGAAGAGCACGTCGTTGTTCGGAGCGGAGGCGGCCGCGATCTCGAGCTCGCGGGCCGCGCGCGGCCAGTCGCGCTCCTCGAAGGTCATCGCGAGCATCTGGTGAAAATTGCCGATCAGGTTCTGCGTCAGGTAGTCCCTGGGCACCCGCGGGTCGAGCTCGCCCTCCAGCCGATCCTTCACCGGCGTCGCGGGCGGCCACGGCCGGCCGGCCCGCCAGATGCGAAAGGCCATCCCGACCGGGACGGCCTGCAGCTCGGGGACCCTCCAGTTGGGGTGGTGCGTCGTGAAGACGGGGTCGGTGTCCGGATTGAACGAAAGAGGTGGCAGGTGCGCGCCTCCGACGCCCTCGAGGATGAGATCGACGTCGGGACGCAGTCCCTCGCCCAGGTTGAGGTACATCAGGATGAACAGGATGTTGTCGTCCGACGCGATCAGGTGCGCTCCCGGCGGCAGAGTCGAGAGCAGCGTCCGCGAGTAGTCCTCGCCGATCGCGTAGCGGCTGCGGTCGTTGGAACGCCAGCCCGAAACGGCGAGAACGAGCGGCGGCAGCAGGGCGAGCGTCGCCAGCCGCGGGCGGACCCTCTCCGCGAGAGTCTGCCAGCCCCACGCCGCCATCAGCGCCAGCGCGACGTACGAGGGGATGTAGTAGCGGTGCCAGATGAAGAGGTCGCTGCGCGAACCGTGAAGCGCCATCGTGACGGCGTTGGCGAGCATGACGAGGAGAGGGAGCAGAACGGGCCAGCCCTTGCGCCTGGCCGCGACGACGGCGAGAAGCGCGAGCGTGGCTCCGATCCAGGCCGACTCCGTCAGCAGGCTCCGGCCGTAGTCGCCCAGGATCGGGACGAGGTCCTCCGGCCCCCGGATCCAGGCGCGGCCCCAGAAGTCGGAGCGGAGAACGACCTTGACGAAGCTCGCGGGCGTGACGGGGTGGCCCCAGTCGAGAAGCGGATGGGCGCGGGCGCGGAGCGGGAGATAGACGTAGGGCAGCAGTCCCACGAGCGCGGCGAGGATGCAGCCTCCGACCAGCCGCCAGCGCTTGAGAATCTTCGGCTCCGTCGATAGGACGAAGAGCCCGATCGCGATCCCCGCGACGCCCATCTCGAGATGGTTCGAGGCGCCGAGGCCGCACACGAACGCCGCCGCGAGCAGGTCCCGGTCTCTGCGGTCGCGCCGCCAGCGAAGAGCGAGAAGCAGCGCGAGCGCGAGGAAGAGGGCGTTGAGGGCGTAGACGCGCTGGATGTTCGCCTCGGCCCAGTAGCTCGGACCGAACGCGAGCAGCCAGGCGCCTCCAGCCGAGGCGAGGCTTCCCGCGCCGGACGCGCGCGCGGCTCGATAGAGAACGGCGGCCGCGGCGGCCGCGCACGCGGCCGAGAAGAGGCTGACGCTCCAGGGCAGCGGCAGAAAGAAAAACACCGCCGACCAGAGCTTCGCGAGAAGGACGTAGAGCGGGTAGCCCGACGGATGCGGGATCCCGAGGACGGCGATGGCCGTCAGGAGGTCCCCGCTGTCGCCGACGTACGCGGTGCGGCAGGCGCCCGCCGCGTACACCGCGAAGGGGAGCGCCGCGACGCCGACCGAGCGCCAGGCCTCCGAAAGCGAAGGGGTGCGGCTCGTGGGAGTTGTCGCCGCCACGCGGACTCTTGTCGTCCTCAGCGATTCGCGGTCGGGGTCTGCCGGAGCCGCTTCAGGTTCTCGGCGAAGAGCGCGTTGCCCGGATCGACCTTGAGGCCCCGTTCGAGGGCGGCGATCGCTCCGGCGGTGTCGCCGCGCAGGTAGGCCACGTTCGCCCGGTACTGATAGAGCAGCGGCAGCCCCGGCGCGACGCCCGAGGCCTCGTCGAGCTTGCGGTTGGCTTCGGCGTAGTCCCCCCGTCGGGCGGCGCCGGCGGCTTCCTCGGCGAGAGCGACCGCGCGCTTCTCGGCGTCCGACCGCGGCTCCTGCGGCATCGGCGCGCCGAGCCGCTGGAGCGCCCGGCGCGAGGGCTCGTACTGGGGGTTGTACTTGACCGCGGTCTGGTAGTCGGCGATCGCCGCGGCCTTTTCTCCGCGGCGCTCGTGGATCACGGCGCGGTTGTGGTACGCCTCGACGTTCAAGGGCTCGAGCTCGATGGCCTTCGTCAGCTCCGCGTAGGCGGCGTCGTAGTTGCCGAGGGCGCCGAGAGCCCCGGCGTAGCTCGCGCGCAGGGATCCATCGTCGGGCTTCTCGGCCACCAGGCGCGCGTACTCCCGGGACGCCTCCTCGTAACGGCCCGCCTCGAAGGCGACGGCGGCGAGATTCCGGTCGCCGGTCGAGGAGGTCGCGCCGATGTAGCCCAGGCTCTGGAGCTTCTTGACGATCTCCGGGTCGACTTGCGAGTCCGAGGGCGCCGCGGCCGAAGCGACGGCTTCCCCTCCCGCCGGCTCGTAACTCGCAACGGAGGCGGGGATCGTGAAATCGAAGGCTTCGGCGAGAACGCGGCCCGGCATGTCCGCCGCCCGGCCGAGGCCGTTCAGCGCCAGGACCGTGGGCGCGATGTCGAGGATCGTCGGGCGATTGAGACGCACGCGCGGCTTCACGCGGTGGCCGTAGATGTAGAGGATGCCCTCCGTGCGGTGAAAGGCCTCGCTCACGCGCCGCATGTCCCGCGTCTTCGAGGGATCGTCCTGGAGCTTGCCGAGCTCGAAGCCGTGGTCGGAGAGAACGAGGAGCGTCGTGTTCTCGATCCATGGCCGCCATGACGCGGCCGAGGAGCCGGTCGGCGTAGCGCATACATGGCCTCCACCGTATGCCCGTACTTCTTCTGCTGCGCCGCGAGCTCCCCCGAGAGCGCCGGGGCGCGGAAGAGATGGCCGAAGAGGTGCGACGTCGAGTCCACGCCCTCGATGTAGAGGAGGAGGTTGTCCGGGCGGTCCTCCTTCCAGAGCCGCAGTCCGATCGCCGTGTAGGTTTCGGCGGTGGCCCAGGCCCACTTGAAATGGGAGAGGTCGTCCTCGAAGTCGAACGGGCGGGCGAGCTCCTCGGCCGTGACCGAGACGAAGGGCGACAGCTCTTCTCCGGTGACGTCCTGCGGCTTCTTGAGCGCCGGGGCGATGCGCTTCTCCGCCTCGGGCGGCGAGACCTTGCCGGCCCCCCCGCGGCGCCCGCCGCGCCCTCCTCCATCAGGAAGTGGTAGGCGAAGTGGTCCGAGACGACGGTGCCCCGGACGTTCTCCGCGGGCCAGGTCGCCCACCAGCCGACGACGTCGATCGAGCGGTCGTGCGCGGAGAGGATGTTCCAGACCGCCTGGACCCGGCGCATCTGGCTCGTGACCGGGAGCTGCTCGCCGCTCGTCGGGTTCACGGCGACGAAGTGGCCGATGCGATGGCGATCGGGGGTCTTTCCGGTCGCGATCGTCGTCCAGATGACGGGGGAGAGGAGCGGTTTCTGGGAGAGCAGCGGCGCGTACGCGCCTTCCCGGCGCAGCTTCGAGAAGTTGGGCAGCTTTCCCTCGGACATCAGCAGATCGATGGTCGCCGGATCGGCCCCGTCGAGGCCGAGAAGGATGACGCGGCCCGGTCCATCGCGGCGTCCACAGGCGCAGGCGAGCGCCGTGACGAGGATCCCTGCGAGCAGGGTCGCGGTGGGGGACCGGCGGAAACCCGGGTCGCGCTTCACGCCGGCGGATTCTATGCTGCCGGGGCGGGCCCGAAGGGCCGGGCGGGCGGGACAGACTATGCTTCGGGCCGTGGCCCAACCGAACGTCGAGAGGCAGGCCGCCGCGGTTCTGCGCGAGCTCGACCGGCACGGCCTTCTTCTCGAGACGGACGCCCGGCTTCCGAGCCTCGTGGCCGTCGTGGCGGGCGGGCCCGTGAGCGGCTCGTGGTGGGGTCACCCCCTCGGGCACACGATCTTCGCGACCGGGGAAGCACTCATTCAAAACCGCGACGTGCTCCTCGCCAAGCTCGTCTCCGGGAAGACCACGTGGATCCACCGGCGGCTCTGGCCGGCGTTGCTCGCGGCGGCGCTGTCGCGCGAGACCTGGCAGATGGAAGGCCTCTCGGCGGAGGCCCGGGCGCTTCTCGGCGAGGTCGAGCGCGATGGACAGGCGCGCGCCTCCGGCGGCGTGGCGCGCGAGCTCGAGACTCGCCTCCTCGCGCGAGGGGAGCAGTCGCACACGGCCAGCGGCCGGCATGCCAAGGTCCTCGAGGCCTGGCCGCTCTGGGCCCAACGCGTGCGCGTGGAGCCGGCGTCGTCCGCGGCCGAGGGACGACGGCAGCTCGAAACGACGCTGGACGCGCTCAACGCGCGGTTCGAGGCCCGGGGTCGGCTGCCCTGGCAGCGACCGGCGCCGTCTTCGGCGGGCAGCCGCAAGGCGCCGGGTTAGAATCCGGCGCCCATGGCCGAGACCGGCAAATTCCTGTTCCGCAAAGTCGAGAAGGCGATCGAGGCGATCGAGCGCACGGCGGACGCCTCGTCGACGATCATGCAGACGGCCACGACCGTCATCGAGCAGTTCTCCGAGGTCCTCGGCGTGCGGGGCGGCCGCCTGTACGTCCACCGCGACGGCGGCTACGAGCTCGTGCGCACGTTCGGCAACGTGCCGGCGATCGCGCCGGGGCTGTTCATCCCCGAAGATTACGTTCCGATTCAGACGGTCGTCGACGAGGGCGTGGCGGTGATGGATCTTTCCGCTCCGGGAGTCGACGCGGATCTCGAACGCCGGCTGGGCGCCGAGCGGTTCGCCGCGATCGCCGTGGGCGACGACGAGTACATCCTCTCCTTCAGCGTCGATCCCGCCGCCCCGGAGGACGACCTGCTGTCCTCCCTCGGGATCCTGCGTCTCGCCGTGGACCAGAAGCTGCGCCAGGACCGCTACGTCTCGGCCCTCCAGGAAGCCCGCCGCATCCAGATGTCGATCCTGCCCAAGCGCGCCGTGCGCCGCGGCTCGCTCGAGCTGGCCGGCTTCACGACGCCGGCGGAGCTCGTCGGCGGCGACTACTTCGACTTCATCACCGTCTCGGACCGGATCCTCGGCATCGCGATCGCCGACGCGTCGGGCCACGGGCTGCCGGCGGCCCTGCAGGTTCGCGACGTCTACACGGGACTCCGCATGGCGGTCGAACGCGACTTCAAGATCGTGCGCACCGTCGAGCGGCTGAACCGCATCATCCACGAGTCGCGGCTGACCACGCGCTTCGTGTCGCTCTTCTACGGCGAGATCGAGGACGACGGCAACCTGATGTACGTCAACGCCGGGCATCCCCACCCGCTGCACTTCCACGGCATGAGTGTCACGCCGTTGGTCCAGACCGGCCTCGTCCTCGGGCCGACGGCCAACGCGACGTACAGCCGCGGGTACCGCCGGATCGAGCCCGGGGACGCCGTCGTGTTCTACACGGACGGCATGGTCGAGGCCCACGGGGAGAACGGCGAGGAGTTCGGCCCGGGGCGACTGACGCGCGCGTTCCTCGAGCTGCGCGAGAGGCCCTGCGACGAGATCGCCCGCGAGCTCATTCGGAAGGTCACCGAGTTTTCCGGCGGGGGAGACCCCGAGGACGACCGCACGGTCGTCGTGCTGAAGCGCCACTTCGGCCCCGCGCCGGTTCCCGAGGACCGCCGACCGGCGTCGGGAGCGTTTCCGGTGCCGCCGCCCAAGCCGGTCTAGAGGAGGCCTACTTAGCCCTCGACGAGGTAGGCGCGCGGCCGAGCCGGACGCCGAGCTCATCGCCCGTCGCCGAAGAGGCGCGACCAGAAGGTTTGCTTCCGCCACGACTCGACACCTTCGACGAGGTAGAGCGTCGTCAGGTACTGCTGGCACGAGTAGGCGTAGTACTTCGCGTCGGGCGTCATGGCGACCGCCCGCATGGCCATGCCCGCGACGTCCGGCGGAGTGAGCTCCTTCCAGAGCGTGGCACGGCCGGAGTCGATGTCGACCTTTTCCACCCTGGCGGGCGCCTGGCCCAGCCGGAAGACGTAGACGCTCCTGCCGTCCTCGGACCACTGGGCGGGCGCGAAGTAGCCCGGTAGCCCCGGGATGGGCCGCGGCGGCCCGCCCGACACCGGGCAGAGCATCATGCGGCCCTCGGGAGATCGGGCGGCCACCAGGAGCCCGTCGGGCGAGACCGCGTTTCCGCCGGCGACGAGCTCGTAGCCTTCCGGAGCCACGCGCCGCGGCTCGCGCCTCTCCCCGTCGAGCACGAAGATCCCGGTCTTGCCATCCTTGGCCTGGCCCCAGACGAGGATCCGCTCGGCCGTCCGGGAACCAGCTCGCCCAGCGGATGGCCTCGAAGAACCCGTCGGTCACGGGCTTCGGGTCTCCGGCGGAAGTCGGCAGCGCCTCGAGCTTGCCCTGCTGGCTCGCGAGCACCCACGCGCCGTCGCCGGAGAGTGCCGTGCGTCACGCCCTCACCCAACATGCACCGGCGGCGAGCCGTCCGTTCGCGCGATCCAGACCCGCCGAATAGTCCGCGGAGTCGCCTCGGAGAGCGAGAAGCGTCCCGTCTCGCGAAAGGTCCACCATCCGGAGGTCGGTCCGGCTCACCAGGCGAGTCTCGTCGCTTCTGACCCGACATCAGACCGCGCGTCCATTCGGCCTGGTCGAAGACGTGACCAGTGCCCTTCCGTCGGGCGTCACGTCGTCCAGGTCGACGGTGAACGGGCCGCGTCTCGAGGACGCGTTGACGGCCCGAGAGGTCGATCGCGCTGATGGGCGACGTCGCCGCGGCTCCGGATCGCGCGAGTCCGGAAACCAGACCTCTTTTCCGTCCGGCGACCAGACGGAGCCCACCAGTCGGCCAGGACGGGCCCAAGCACCGATCTTGCGATCCGTTCGATCGATGACCGTCAGCGAATAGCCGTTGAACGGCAGTCCCTCGTAGAACAGGATCCGGCCGCCGCGAGGGGCGACTCGCGGCGACGCGATCCAGGCCGGGCTCTCGTGCCGGAGTCGCCCGGGCGGGTACTCCAGCCGCTGTCGCGCTCCCTCCAGCCGGACGACGGCGAGGTCCTTTCCGTCGGGGTCCCAGTCGGCCCACTTGACGTCGCGCAGGACCTCGCGAGGCGATCCGCCCGAGAGGGGCACGAGAGCGAGCGTCCCGCGCGGGTTGTAGAGGTTGTAGTCCACCGTCGGATCCAGAAGGATGGCCAGCTCGCCGCGGGAGGAAACCGCCAGAAGCTTGGCGGGCGGCAGCGGCAGCGCCGTCGCTTCCCGGCCCTCCGGGCGCGTCGTGAAGATCCGCGAGGGCGCCCCGTCCCACGCGGCGCTGTAGACGATGGTCTGGCCGTCCGGAGCGAAGCGGGCGGCGCTGACGAAGCCGCGCCGGTAGGTGAGCGGCTTGAACTCGAGAGGAGCACGAGCTCTTCCGCCGGCGAGACGCGGCCCCGGCCAGGAGCCCGCGGCGAGCAGCGCCAGTCCGGCCGCGAGCGGCCGCGCCGATGCGGATCCGCCCGGCGCGCGCTCCGTCGCGCGTCGCGCGGCTCCGCTGACTTCCGGGACGCCGGACAGCGCCTCGAGGTTGAACGCGATGTCGCTCGCGGACTGGAACCGGCGCTCCGGGTTCTTCTCGAGGCAGTGGCGGACGATCCGGTCGAGCCCCGGAGAGATGTTCTGGTTGGTGACGGAGAGGTCCGGCGGATCTTCCTTGAGGATCGCGGCCATCGTCTCGCCGGCGGAGTCGGCGTGAAACGCGCGCTTGCCGGAGAGCATCTCGTAGAGGATGGCCCCGAAGGCGAAGATGTCGGAGCGGGCGTCGGCGGGCTTGCCCTTGACCTGCTCGGGCGACATGTAGCCGAGTGTTCCCATCACGACACCGGGCTCCGTGCCCGGGGTGACGGTCGGAAGTTGGTCGCGCTGCCGGAGGTTCCCACTTCCGTCAGCTTCGCCAGACCGAAGTCGAGGATCTTGATTCGCCCATCCTTCGTGATGAAGAGGTTCTCGGGCTTCAGGTCCCGGTGGACGATGCCCTTCTCGTGCGCGGCGGCGAGGCCCTGGGCGATCTGGATGGCGTGCTCGATCGCCTTGCGCGGCGAGAAGCGGCCGCCGGCGAGCTCCGTGCGCAGCGTCTCGCCCTCGAGGAGCTCCTGGACGACGTAGGGCGCGCCGTCGTGCTGGCCGATGTCGTAGACGCCCGTGATGTTGGGGTGGTTGAGGAGCCCCGCGGCCCGGGCTTCCTGTTCGAAGCGGCGCAGCCGGTCGGCATCGCTCGAGAACGAGGCCGGGCAGAACCTTGATCGCGACGTCCCGGCCGAGCCTCGGGTCCCTCGCCCGGTAGACCTCTCCCATGCCTCCCGCGCCGATCGCGGACGCGATCTCGTAGGGGCCGAGGCGGGTGCCGGCGCGCAAGCGTCATAGCGGGCTTGTGGCGGCTCCGGAAGAACTCGGCGGTCGCCTTCAGGCCGTCCGCGAGCCGCGTCCAGGGCGGCAGGCCGAAGTCGCGGCGCACGAGCGAGCCGTCGAGGACGCTCCGCTTCTGCTCGCCGGCCGGCGCGGCGACGTGGGGCGGCGTCGCCGTGTAGCCGTACTCCTTCGCGAGCAGCGAAAAGAGCGCGTTGACCGAGGTCTCGACCCCCGTGCCGAGATTCCAGACGCCGCTCTTCTCGCTCTTCGCCGCGGCGGCGGCGGCCTCGACGAGGTCGCCGACGTAGACGTAGTCGCGCGTCTGCTCGCCGTCGCCGTTGATCTTGAGCGGCCGGCGGCCGAGCATCGCCTCCGAGAAGATCGCGACGACGCCGGCCTCGCCGGTGCCGTCCTGCCACGGGCCGTAGACGTTGGCGTAGCGGAAGACCTGCGTCCGGAAGCCGTGCACCACGCGGTAGTAGTGCATGTACTTCTCGATCGAGAGCTTCGCGCAGCCGTAGGGAGAGACGGGATTCGTCGGATGAGACTCGGGCGCCGGCCGCCCGCCCTCCGGCTCGCCGTAGATCGCGCCTCCGGTCGAGGAGAAGAGAACGTGGCGCGACGCCGGCGCGGCGCATGGCCTCGAAGAGCATGAGGCCGCCGATGACGTTGGCCCGCGCGTCGCCGATCGGATCCGCGACGCTGTGGCGCAGGTCGATCTGGGCGGCGTGGTGCGAGACGAAGTCGATCTTCTCCTCGCGCAGGAGCGGCTCGAGGTCCACCGAGGCGATGTCCGCCAGAACGAAGCGGGCCTTCTCGGGCAGACGCTCGCGGCGGCCCGAGGAGAGGTCGTCGACGATGACGACCCGGTGCCCGTCGGCGAGGTGCCGCTTCGCCATGTGCGAGCCGATGAAGCCGGCCCCGCCGGTCACGAGGATGTTCATGAATTGCGTGCTCCAAACTGCCGCCGCATGATAGCGGAGCCATGCGTCGCCCCGATCCCCGCCTCGATCTCGAGCTCCGCGGCGCTCGGATCTCGTCGAGCCCGGCCGCGCGTTCTTCCGTCGGCCGACCGTGCGTGTCGCCCGCGATCTGGTCGGCGCCTGGCTCGCCCGGCGGTGGCGGGGGCGCTGGTACGGGGCGCGGATCGTCGAGACCGAGGCGTATCTCGGGCCGACCGACCGCGCGGCCCACTCCTGGAACGGCCGGCGGACGCCGCGGGTCGAGCCGATGTACGCGGACGGCGGCCACCTCTACGTGTTTCTCGTCTACGGCATGCACCACTGCGCGAACGTCGTCACGCGAAGGGAGGGCGTCGCGGAGGCCGTCCTGCTGCGCGCCGCCGAGGCCCCGGACGGATCGCCGCCGCGGCTGCTCTCCGGGCCCGGCAAGCTCTGCGCCGGCCTCGGCATCACCGTCGCGGGACAGCGGGCTCGATCTGGTCGGCGGACGCGGCCGTGCGCATCTTCGTGCCGCGCCGCCGCAGCCGCGTTCGAATCGGCGTCTCGCCCCGAATCGGTATCGACTACGCGGGCGAGGCGAAGGACTGGCCTTTGCGTTTCTACGACGCGAGCTCCTCAGCCGTATCCAGGTGATTTCGACGGGAGAGGCATCCGAAGCGACTTCGCCCTCTCATTTCGGTCGGCCCGCGAAGCGGGCCGCTCAAAGTCCGAGTCAGTGGGGAAGTAGCGGCAGCTGCCCGGGCCCCGGCTCGGAGGTCGCGACGACGGCGTTCTTGCCGCCGTGCTTCGCCCGGTAGAGGGCCGCGTCGGCCTTTTCGACCAGGTTGCGCTTCTCGGTGGCGTCGTCGGGATAGGTCGCGAGCCCGATCGAGACCGTCGCCCGCAGGACCTCGCGGGAGTCGGGCATGCGGAAGAGCCTCTCGTCGACGCGGCGGCGGACGCGCTCGGCCACGAGCAGCGCCTCGCTCGACGGGCGTCTCCGGGAGGACGAGGGCGAACTCGTCGCCGCCGTAGCGGGCGAGCAGGTCCATGTCGCCGCGGACCTCGCTTCGGATCTCGGCGACGATGCCCTGGAGGATCGCGTCGCCGACGGGATGGCCGAAGCGGTCGTTGATCGACTTGAAGTCGTCGATGTCGAGCATGATGACCGTCAGGGGCCTCCCGACGCGCTCCGCGCGGCCGAGCTCGCGCTGCAGGACCTCCTGGAAGTGGCGGTGGTTGTAGGCGCCGGTCAGCGAGTCTCGAACCGACTGCTCGCGGGCCTCGTTGTAGGAGCGGGCGGTTTCGATCGCCGAGACCGCCTGGTTCGCGAAGATCTCGAGCGAGCGGATGGTCTCGAGCGTGGGCGTGGCGCCGCTCTTGGGCTCGTCCACGGAGAGGCAGCCGAGCAGCCGGTCCTCCGCGTACAACGGAATCCAGAGAAGCTCGTCCGGCCTGCCATCCGGCTTCGCCGGCCGCGACGACGCGGCGCGCGCCGCTGCGCGCTGGCGTTCGTGGGAGTTTCGCGCGCCGAGCGGTCGAGGACGTGGAAGGACTTGGAGACCCGGTTCTTCTCCGTCCAGTGCCGGGTGATCTCTTCGGCGGGCACGTCGCGCTGGCGGATCTCGGCCCACCGGTCGTCGAGGCCGCTGTGCGCGCGCGGGGACGAAGACGTTGCGCTCGCGGTCGTAGAGGGAGAGCACGACCTCGCGGAAGCCGAGGCCCTTGGTCACCGCCGAAGCGATCGACGCGAAGAGATCGTCGAGCGTCCGGTTCTTCTTGAGGTCGTTCGAGATCTCGAGGATCTGGTTGAGGGTCTCGGCGCGCTCGCGGTTGCGCTCGGAGAGGTCCTCGATCTGGGCGCGGATGGCCCGGTCCTGGAGGACGAGGGCGATGTGGTCCGCGAGCGGCCGCAGCGAAGCGATGGCCTCGGCGGCGATGGAGGGCGGAGCTCGCGCTCTCGAGGATCAGCAGGCCCGAGTGGAGCTCGAAGGTCGAGAGCCGGATGCGGACCTGGTGATGCGTCGGCCGGAGCGAGGCGGATCTCGCGGGCGTCTCCCGATCGAGAGCTCCTCGGGCGCGCTGTCGCGGTCGAACCGGCGCTCGTCGAGGCGGCCCGCGTCGCGCCCAGGCGAGAACTTCGCGCCGGGTCGCGGTCGCAGCGCTCCGACACGTGGACGGCGAAGTCCTCGCCGTCGGCCCCCGGCCACTCGAGGACCGCCATGGCCTCGACGGGAAGGAGACGCGCGATGGCGGCGAAGACGCGCTCGTAACGGTCGACGCGCGTGCTGCCGCCGAAGCTCGTGGAGATCTCGCGCATGACGTCGAGCTCGCGGTTCCGCCGGGAGACCTCGGCGACCCGGCGCTCCATCGAGGAGAGGCTGCGCACCACGAAGGAGGCCAGCACGACCGGGAAGAACGCGAGGAGCATCCCGGCGGGGCCGTAGGCCGCGTAGACGAGGACCTCGAGGATGACGATCGGAGCGAGCAGCAGAAGCGCCGTGAGCTGGAAGAGGGCGATCTCGAGCAGCCGCTCGCGCGGCGCGATGCGGCCGAGCTCGAGGTAGGCGAAGACGCAGCGCCGTGTTGACGAAGAAGAAGACGAGCAGGACCCCGGTGGCCAGCGCGGCGAGCCTGGCCCAGCCGCTGCCGGCGGAGTGGAGCGCGTGGCTGAAGAGCGCGGCGACCCCGTAGGCGAGCGAGAGCTGCGCGACGTCGAAGGCGTTCGAGAGGGTCAGGCGGCGACGCGGGCGGGCCACGAGCTTCGAGATGGCGTCTCCGACGACGCAGACGAGCATCGCGGCGCCGGGGGAGTCGAGGATGAGAATGGCCGGGACGAGGGCGGCGGCTTCCAGGCCGACGTAGTTCTCGGCGTAGCGCACGCGCAGCCGGAAGGCCACGACCGCCAGGGCCGTGAAGAAGAGCAGCTCCGGCCAGCGTGCCCAGGGGACGCCGGGCAGGAGCGCGGCGAGCAGAGCGCCCGCGGCCACGCACACGGCCGCCTGCAGCGTCCGAAAACGCCGGGCAAACGCGGGACGAGCCGCGACGGCTTCAGGCACCGCCGGGCCTTGCCTTCCAGCGGATGACGCCGTCCTTGAAGAGCTTCTGGAAAATGATGAGGACCTCGAGCTCCTTCATCGGAGAGATCTTCATGATGGATTTTACGTCCCACTGCCCGTTGATGCGGGAGAGGACGAAACCCTCGTGGGGCGAAAAGGAGCGTTTCGTCAGCGCCTGGAGGGCGATGGCGAGCTCCGGAACGCGCTCTCCCGAGACCCCGTCCTTGTCGAGGGCGGCCTTGATGGCCCGTTCGGCTTCCCGGAGGGCTTCGGAGGTCCGGCCGTCGGAGGGGTCCAGCTCGTGCGCGGCCTTGAACAGGCGATAGGCGGCCTGAGGGTCGGCCTTGAGCTGCGCGCGTCCGCGCTGCAGGAAGTGATCCACCTCGCTGCCGCCGGCGGGCATGGGAGCGGCCGCCGGGGTCCGGCTCCGGGCCTCCGTGAGGCGCATGCTGCCCGAGCGGAGGCCCTCGGCCACGAGCTTGGAGACCACGAACTCGGCGTTGTGCGTCTGGAGAGCGATCTCCTCGATCGACCGCTGGCCGTCGAGGTAGGGAATGATGAGCTTCTCGCGGTCGCCCAGCTTTTCGATGTCCAGCGGCCGGATGATGTCGGGAACGACGGACGAGTCGGGAACCCGCTGCCGGATGAGCTGCCACTCGTCGTAACGGCGCATCCCCTCCATGACGATCCCGGTGACGTCGAGCGACAGGGGCACCATTTTCTGGTCGGGCATCTCGCCGTCGACGAACTCGAAACTGCCCTCGGTCCAGAGGAAGACGTCGTAGATCGACTCCTCGGCCTTCTTGCGCATCAGCCGCAGGAGGTCGCCCTCGGCGATCGCGTTGATCATGACGAGGATCTTGCCCAGGAGGATCTGCGACTCCTCCTGGACCTCCATCGCCATCTTGAGCTCTTCCTCGGTGATGAACCCGTTCGAGACCAGGAAGTGGCCGAGGTACTCGCGCTGGTCCGAGGAGGAGGTCGAGGCGATGCGCCCGTCCTGGAAGTAGATCCGCTTCTCGACACCGTGCCCGTTGATCAGCAGGGTGCCGGTCTTCGAGCCCAGGGAGAGCCACTGAAACAGCTCTCCGAGCTGCATCGTCTTGAGATTGCCGGTGATTCCCAACGGTGGTGTCTCGAGCTGCCTATTTTAGCGCAAGAGACTGAGAGGCCAGGGATTTGGGCGCGAGCGTTGAGTGTTCGAGCGTTGAGTGTCGAGCGGAGAGTTCGTGCGGATTGCCCACGCTCAACGCTTAACGCTCAACTCTCGACTCTCATTCACTCCATCGGCGGGTTGTACGACGGCACGCCCGTCACGGCCTCTCCGATGATGAGCGTGTGGATGTCGTGCGTTCCCTCGTAGGTGTACACGCTCTCGATGTTGGCGAGGTGGCGGAAGACGGGGTACTCGTTGACGATGCCGTTGGCGCCGAGCATCTCGCGGGAGAGCTTGGCGCACTCGCGGGCGACCCAGACGTTGTTGCGCTTGGCCATCGAGACGTGGTGCGGCTTCATCGTCTTGTCGTCCTTCATCCGGCCGAGGCGCCAGGCCAGGAGCTGGCCCTTGGTGATCTCGGTGATCATCCAGGCCAGCCGCTCCTGCACGAGCTGGTGCGCGGCGATCGGGCGGTCCTTCCACTGCTTGCGGGTCTTCGCGTAGTCGAGCGCGGCGCCGTAGGTCGCCATGGCGCTGCCGAGGGCGCCCCAGGCGATGCCGTAGCGCGCCTGCGTCAGGCACGACAGCGGACCCTTGAGGCCCTCGACGCCGGGGAGGATGTTCTCGGCCGGGATCCGGCAGTCTTCGAAGGCGAGCTGCGACGTGACCGAGGCGCGGAGCGACATCTTGCCCTTGTGCTCGAACGTCGAGAAGCCCTTCGTTCCCTTCTCGACGAGGAAGCCGCGCACGACGCCGTCGAGCTTCGCCCAGACCACGGCCACGTCGGCGATGGAGCCGTTCGTGATCCAGGCCTTCGCGCCGTTCAGAACGCAGGAGTCTCCGTCCTTCTTCGCCGTCGTGCGCATGCCGGCCGGGGTTCGAGCCGAAGTCGGGCTCGGTGAGGCCGAAGCAGCCGATGGCCTCGGCCGTCGCGAGCTTCGGAATCCACTTGTCCTTCTGCTCCTTCGAGCCGAAGGCGTAGATCGGGTACATCACGAGGCCCGACTGCACCGAGACGAAGGAGCGCAGGCCCGAATCGCCCCGCTCGAGCTCCTGCATGATCAGGCCGTAGGAGATGTTGTCGAGGCCGGGCAGGCCGTACTCGGCGATCGTCGAGCCGAAGAGGTGCATCTGGGCCATCTCGGGGACGAGCTCGCGCGGGAAGCGGCCTTCCCAGGCCGCCTCCTCGATGATGGGAAGGACCTTGTCGTCGACCCAGGACCCGACGGTGTCCCGGACGAGCCGCTGGTCCTCGGTCAGAAGCGAGTCGAAGTCGAGGTAATCCGCGTGCGCAGCCAAGGTGAGCCCTCCCGCAAAAGACCGGCATCCTATCCCGACCCGCGCCCTCGGGGAAGCGTTCCGGGCGAGTCCGTCCTGGGACCGCACGGGTTACACTTTTGGCAGTCATGAGCGCGTTTTTGGGCGGCTCCGCATACAACATGGTCCGCGACATCTCGGACGGCTACATCATCGCGAGCGAGCTGACCTTTCGGAAGTTTCAGGCGCCCGACTTCCAGACCTTCGGGTTCGAAGCGGACAAGCTCATGCGCGAGATCCGCGCCACCGTTCCCCCCACGGGCGACGTCGAGGCCACGCAGAAGCGCCAGCGCCGGATGCAGCGGCTCCAGCAGGCGATGACGATCGCGAACAACGCGCGCGCGCGGCTTCGTTGAGGTCGCCCGTTCGGGCTCCACGGTGAAGTCGCTTCGGAGCCGCGAAGTCCTCTTCGCGGCGCTCTTCTTTCTGGGCTGGACCGCGCTCGCGACCTGGCCGCAGGCCCTGCACATGGGCGACGCGCTCTCCGACTGGGGCGACGCGAAACTCAATGCCCGCATCCTCCACTGGGACTACGCGCAGAGTCTCCGCGACCCGGGGCAGCTCTTCCAGCTGAACTTCTTCCATCCGGCGCGCTACGTTCTGGCGTTCTCGGAGAACCTCTTCGGCGTCTCCCTCTTCGGCTTTCCGCTGCTCGCGGCGGGCGCCTCGGCGGTTCTCAACTACAACGTGCTGCTGCTTCTCGGCATGTTCCTCTCGGCGCTGTGCGCGTGGGCGCTCGCGCGGCACGTCACGGGAGATCCCGCTCGCCTCGGCGGTGGCCGGAGTCGTCTACGCGTTTCTCCCGTGGCGGATGGAGCAGATCCCGCACCTGCAGTTCCAGTGGGGAGCCTTCCTCTGCCTGATGCTCCTCTTTCTGCTGAGGTACCTGGAACAGGGGAGGCGAGCGGACCTTCGTCCTCTACGCCGTCGCCTTCGCATGGAACGCGCTGGCGAACGTGCACTACGCCCTCTTCTCGGGCTTCCTCGTCGCGGTCACGCTGGCATGGGCCTGGCTCCGCGACCTGCCCGCGCACGGCCGGCGGACGGTCGCCGCGATCCTCGCTCACGACGGCCGCCGCGTCGCTTCCGTTTCTTCCGTTCGCGGCCGGCTATCGCGCCGCCGAGAAGCTCTACGGGTTCCGGCGCGGTGTTTCGGAGATCCAGGTCTTCTCGGGCCGGTGGACGGATTTCCTCTCGGCGGGCGAGAAGAACCTGTTCTGGGGACCGCTGACCCAACGCTTTCAGCGCGCCGGAGAGGCAATTCTTTCCGGGGGCGCTCGGCGTTCCTGCTCGCCGTCGCCGCGCTCGTTCTGCTCTGGCGCCGGCGACCGCGCGATCGAGCCGCCGCGCCCCGGACGCTTCGCCGGCAGCCCGGCGACGCGCTCTCGTCCGTACGGCCGACGTCGTCGTCGCGATCCTCGCCGTGCTGTGGCTTCGTCGCCCATCTGCACGCCCGGGTCTGACGCTGGGCCCGCTTCGTCTCCGGGATCCCGGGCCGGATTCTCGTTTTCCTCGTCGCCGTCCTGCTGCTCCGGCTCGCCGTCGCGTTTCCGGGCCGCCGGTTCCGAAATCTCGGCGACTTCCTGAGGCGCGGCGGCCTCGAGCCGCGGGCCGCGCTGCTTCTCGGCATCGCCACGGCCGGGGATCCTCGTCGCGTTCGGCGACGAACACTCCCTTCTATCGCTTCCTCGTCCAGTCCTTCGGCGCCGTCTTCCGCGCGATCCGCGCGCCTTCGCGCGGGATCGTTCTGTTCCAGATCGCCCTCGCCGTGCTCGCGGCCTGGGGGCTCTCCCTTCTCACCCGGCGCCGCGCGTTCGGAGCTCGCCTCGCCGGCCGTCGGCCTGACGCTCGCCGTGCTGGCGATCGAGTACCGCGTCTTTCCGCTCGTCCTCATCCCGACGCCGGGGAGCCCTCGGCCGTGTATCGCTGGCTGCGGACGGCCGGGTTTTCCGGGGCCGCGGTCGAGTGGCCGCTCGGCCTCCTCTACGACTTCGAGTACGTCCTGCGGCAGGCGTCGCACGAGAAGCCGATTCTCAACGGCTACTCGGGCTTCTTCCCGATGCCGTACGCGGAGCTCGAGGCGCTCCTGAAGAAGCGGCCGATTCCCGATACGGAGGCCTGGCCTCGCATGCGCGCCCTCGGAGCGAGCGTTCTCGTCTACCACGCCCACGAAGGCCGGGGTTACCGCGCGAATGACTACTCCGCGGCCGTGCGCCGCGGAGTCGAGAGTGGCCGGATCGAGCTGCTCGGAGGCTTTCCCCACGAGGGCCTGGGTCTCGACTTCGCCTATCGGCTCGCCGGATCTCCGCGCGTGGCGAGCCGACGTCGGAACGGAGGGCACGCCGCCTCCCGAGGCGGAGCGGCTCTTCGACGAGGCCGCCGCCTGGCTCGACGCCGACGTCAAGCGGCAGGCGCCGCCGTTCGGCTACCTCCAGGTCCCGGCGGAGGGCCAGCGCGTGGCCCCGGGTTTCTGGGCCTACGGCTGGGCGCTCGACGATTCCGGAATCGGGAGCGTGCGCGTGACCGCCGACGCCGGCGGCGGAAACGAAACCGTCGCGAGCATCGGAAGGCCGCTGGCCGCACCTTTCGGACGTGTATCCGGGCTACGACGAGCCCGGCAACGGCGGCTACGGTTTCCCGGTGCCGGACCTTCCTCCGGGGCGCCACGTGCTCCGTGTCACGGTCGTCGGACGGGACGGCGGCGAGACGGTCATCGAGCGGCCGATCGTGGTGCTTCCCCCGCCTTCTCCCACACCGCGAGGTCCTGGTAGCTGACGAAGCTGCGCGTCTCGTGGGAGAGGAGACGGAGAAACGGCTCCACTCGCGCTCCAGGTACGCGCGCGCGTGGAAGGTCGACTTCTCGTTGAAGGTCGAGGCGCCGTGGTCGACGGCGAGGAACCCCCGCTCCGACAGGCTCGCGAGCTCTGCGCTCGTCAGGCCGGGGCAGGCCGGAGCGAACTCCGGCGAGAGCGTCGTCGCGACGAGCAGGCCCCCGGGACGGAGCAGTCGCCGGATCTCGGCGAGCCAGGCGAACTGCTCCTCCTCGGTGAAGTGGGTGAAGATCGAGATCGCGAGCACGACGTCGAAGGAGGCGTCCGGGAAACTCGAGCGGAGGTCCGGGCCGCATGACCGTGAACCCGCCGGCGAGATTCCTCGCGGCCCAGGCGATCTGATCGCGCGTCGACATCGACGCCCGGCGTAGGTTGCGCGGAACGCCGGATTCGAGGAGGTAGCGCGCGAGGCGTCCGCATCCGCATCCGAAGTCGAGCCAGTCGCCGCCCGCGCGAGCCGGAGATCGGTCGCGACGCAGCGCCTCCAGGATCTGGCGGGCGCCCTCGCGGCCGACGAGCGTGAATTCGTCCCGCGAGCCGAGCCCGACGCGCGCGCGAAGTCCGGGCGGCGGCATCGGCCCGCCGAAAGCGCGGGGGGCGAAGGCACAGACGGCGTCCTTCGGAAAGTCGCGGAAACGGTGGGGCGCCTCCCGCGCCGACACGGCGAAGCCAGCGGGCGCCGGCACGGGCAACACCGCGCGCGCGAAGCGGCTGAGCGCGGGCGCGGTCTCACGACTGGAGCCTCGGGCGGCGTCACGCGGGGGATTCTAAGGGGGGCGTCCTGCCCGTATAATCCGCGCCCTCATGGACGCGACATCCCCATCTCGAAGCTCGGCTCGAAGGCCGGCGCACGGCCCGGGTCCAGGGCTGGCTGTACAACAAGCGCTCCTCGGGCAAGATCCAGTTCCTGATCGTGCGCGACGGGACCGGGCTACGTCCAGGTGGTGGTCCCCAAGGCGGAGGTCGCTCCCGAGGTCTGGGACGCCGCGGAGCGGGCGACGCAGGAGTGCTCGCTGCGAGGTCGAGGGGACGGTGCGCGAGGAGAAGCGCGCGCCCGGGCGGCTACGAGATGACCGGCGTCTCGCGTCACGATCCTCGGGGATTCGCCCGAGTACCCGATCTCGCCCAAGGAGCACGGCGTCGACTTCCTGATGAACCTGCGGCACCTCTGGATGCGCTCGTCGCAGCAGCACGCGGTGCTGCGCGTCCGCTCCGAGATGGAGCAGGCGATCGCCGACTTCTTCTACGAGCGGGAGTACGTCCGGATCGATTCGCCCGATCCTGACGGGGTCCTCGGTCGAAGGGACGTCCACCCTCTTCGAGACCGACTACTTCGGCGACAAGGCCTACCTCTCGCAGTCCGGGCAGCTCTACCTCGAGCCGGCCGCGGCCGCCTTCGGCAAGGTCTACTGCTTCGGGCCGACGTTTCGGGCCGAGAAGTCGAAGACGCGGCGGCACCTGACCGAGTTCTGGATGGTCGAGCCCGAGGTCGCCTTCCTCGAGTTCGAGGGCCTCTGCGAGCTCGCCGAGGATTTCGTCGTGTCATCTCGTCGAGCGGGCGCTGAACCGCTCGCGGGGAGGACCTGAAGCGCCTCGAGCGCGACACCTCGAAGCTCGAGAAGATCAAGAAGCCTTTTCCGCGGATCACCTACCGGGAGGGGATCGCGACGCTCCAGCAGAAGGGCTTTCCGGTGAAATTCGGCGACGACCTCGGGCGCGGACGAGGAGACCGCGCTCTGCGGCGACCTCGAGAAGCCGCTGATCGTGTCCCGCTTCCCGACGGCCATCAAGTCGTTCTACATGCAGCCCGACCCGAAGGACCCGGAGGTCGTCCTCGGCCTCGACATGCTCGCGCCCGAGGGCTACGGCGAGATCATCGGCGGCTCCCAGCGCATCCACGACCTGGCCCTGCTCGAGCGCCGGCTCGAGGAGCACAAGCTGCCGCGCGAGGCCTACGAGTGGTATCTCGACGTCCGCCGCTACGGGACGTTCCCGCACTCGGGCTTCGGCATGGGCCTCGAGCGCCTGGTCGCCTGGGTCTGCGGGATCCATCACCTGCGCGAGGCCATTCCCTATCCGCGCACGCTCAAGCGGATCTACCCGTAGAGCATGCCGCCAAGATCGCTTCCGTCCGTCGGCATCGTGTCGCTCGGATGCCCGAAGAACCTCGTCGACGCCGAGGTCATGCTGGGGCACCTCCAGCGGGCGGGGCACGAGATCGTGCCCGACGCGGAGGCGCGCGTCGTCGTCGTCAACACGTGCGGCTTCATCGACCGCGCCAAGGAGGAGTCGGTCGAGACGATCCTCGAGCAGATCGAGCGCAAGAAGCGGGGCGAGATCGACCGCGTCGTCGTGGCGGGCTGCATGGTCCAGAAGTACGGCCGGGAGCTGTCCGCCGAGATCCCCGAGGTCGACGCGTTCGTGGGCCTCGACGAGCTCGAGAACGCGCCGGCCGCGGCCGTCGGGCCTTGCCGACGCTGCCGCGCTTCACGGACAAGCCGCTCGCGACGCGGCTCTACGACGAGCGGGCGCCGCGCGTGCTCTCGCGCCGGCGGGGCTACGCCTACCTGAAGGTCGGGGAGGGCTGCGACAACCCGTGCACGTTCTGCACGATTCCGCAGATGCGCGGCGGCCAGCGCAGCCGCACGATCGCTTCGCTCGTCGCCGAGGCGCAGGTCGCTCGAAGCGCAGGGCGTCTCCGAGCTCGTCCTCATCTCCCAGGACACGACGCGCTACGGCGAGGACCTCGGGATGGAGCGGCGAGGCCTCGCCCGGCTCGTCGAGGCGCTCGCTGGCGGGACCGGGTTTCCCGTGGATCCGATTCCTCTACGCCTACCCGAAGACGCTCGACGACTCGGTGCTCGAGCTCATGGCGAGGGAGCCGCGCTTCGTGCCGTACGTCGACATTCCGCTGCAGCACGTCTCCCGGCCGATCCTCGCCGGCGATGCGGCGGGGCGGCGACCCGGCCGTCGTACCTGCGGCATGCTCGCCCGCATGCGGGAGCTCGCTCCCGCATCGCCGTCCGCACGACGTTCATCGTCGGGCTTCCCCGGCGGAGGGCGAGACGGAGTTCCGCGAGCTCTGCGAGTTCGTCCGCGCACGCCGAGCTCGACAACATGGGGGCGTTCACGTACTCGCCGGAGCCCGGATCCGGCTCCGAGCCGCTCGGCGACCCGGTGCCGGCCGAGGAGAAGGAGCGGCGGAAGGACTTCCTGCTCTCCCTCCAGCAGCCCATCGCGAGGCGCAAGCTCCGGGCGTTGCGCGGCCGTGTCGTCGAGGCGATCGTCGAGGGCCCGTCCGAGGAGCACGAGTACCTGCTCGACGGCCGGATGCGCTCCCAGGCGCCCGAGATCGACGGCCGCCTCCTGATCACCGACGCCGGAGGCCGCGACGCTCTTCCCGGCGCGATCGTCGTCGGTGAGGATCGAGAAGACGTTCGACTACGACGTGACGGGCTCGGTCGTCGGCTGAGAGCTGACGGCTGACAGCTGACAGCTGACCGATGCAGGTCATCCGCGACCCGCTTCGCCGACCGACCTCCCGCGGGGCGGCATCGGCACGATCGGCAACTTCGACGGCGTCCACCTGGGCCACCGCAAGATCCTCGAGACGGTCGTCGCCCGGGCGCGGGAGGTCGGGCGGCCCTCCTTCGCGATCACCTTCGAGCCGCACCCCATGGCCGTGCTCCGACCCGACCGGGCCCCCCGCCGCATCCAGACGCTGCGTCAGAAAGAGGAGGCGATCGAGGCGATCGGGATCGAGACACTCCTCGTCATCCCGTTCACCCGCGACTTCTCGCTGACGGAGCCGGAGGACTTCGCGCGCACGCTCCTCGCCGGCCGCCTGGGAGCCTCGGAGCTGTACATCGGAGCCCACTTCGCCTTCGGCCGCGGCAAGCGCGGAGACCTGGCGCTGCTCTCCCGCCTCGGCGCCGAGTGCGGCTTCATCGCGTCGGCCGTCGCGGAGGTCCTCTACGCGGGGGAGCCGGTCTCCTCGACGCGGATCCGGCGGGCGCTCGAGCGGGGCGCCATCGGCGAGGCCAACGCGATGCTCGGCCGCGCCTACGAGCTCGACGGCCTCGTCTCGCGCGGCGACCGCGTGGGCCACCAGATCGGCGTGCCGACCATCAACCTCGAGCCGGAGAACGAGCTGCCTCCGGCCGACGGCGTCTACGTCACGGAGATCGAGATCCGCTCGTTCGGACGGCGCTTCGAAAGCGTGACCAACATCGGACGCCGGCCGACCCTCTACGAGGAGTTCCGGACCACGATCGAGACCTACGTCCTCGACTTCTCCTCCGACGTCTACGGTGAGAAGGTCCGGCTCTTCTTCCTCGACCGGCTCCGCGAGGAGCGGAAGTTCCCCTCGGTGATCGAGCTGAAGGCCCAGATCCAGCGCGACATCGCTGCGACGCGCGAGTACTTCGCCGGCCGGAGCGGGCCCGCCGGAACCCCCCGGCCGTGAGCCGGGAGCCGGAGGCGCGCGAGCCGCCGCCGGCGCGTGGTCTGAGGAGGTTCCTGGCAGCGCTGGGACCCGGTGTGGTGGCCGGCGCGGCCGACGACGACCCATCCGGGATCGCCACCTACTCGATCGCCGGAGCTCGCTTCGGCACCTCGCTCCTCTGGACGGCGTGGCTGACCTGGCCGCTGATGGCCGCGGTCCAGATGGCCTGCGCGCGGATCGGGATGGTCACGGGCCGGGGTCTGGCGGGAGCGCTCCGGATGAGGTTCCCCCGGTCCTGGATCGCCGCCGCGGCTCTGGCGCTGTTCGCGGCCAACACGCTGAACGTGGCCGCGGACCTGGCGGGAATGGCCGATGCGGCGGAAATGCTGACGGGATGGGACTCGCATCTGTTCGTGATCGTGTTCGGGATCGGCATCGCGTGGGCGATCATCCGCTTCCGCTATCACCAGATCGCTTCGGTCCTGAAGTGGCTGGCGCTCGTTCTCCTGGCCTACGTCGTCGCGGCATTCGAGACCGGTCCTTCGTGGCCGGATGTTCTGGCGGAGACGTTCACGCTCTCCTGGCCCCGGAGGGAGTCCTGGGGCGTCCTGGTCGCCATCCTCGGCACGACGATTTCGCCGTATCTCTTCTTCTGGCAGGCTTCGCAAGAGGTGGAGGAGGCGAAGTCCATGGGGCGGCGTCTCCTCGCGCGGCGCGAAAGAGCAACGCCGCGGCAGCTCACCGACCGGCGGCTCGACGTGGGCGTCGGCACCTTTTTCTCGAACCTCGTGATGTTCTTCGTGATCCTCACGACCGCGCGGACGCTCCACGTTCACGGCGCGACGAACCTCGAGACCTCCCGAGAGATCGCGCAGGCCCTCCGGCCGTTGGCCGGACGGTTCGCGGAGACGCTCTACACCGTCGGCATCATCGGCGTGGGACTGCTCGCGATCCCCACGCTGGCGGGCTCGGCGGCGTACGCGTTCGCAGAGACGTTCGGCTGGCGGCAGGGCCTGGACCGGAAGTTCGCCCAGGCGCGTTACTTCTACGGAGTCATCGTGCTCTCGACCGCCGCGGGGATCGCCCTCGACTTCCTCAACGTCAACGTCGTCCGGGCTCTCTACTGGACGGCCATCGTCAACGGGCTGCTCGCGCCGTTTCTGTTGCTCGGAATCCTGGTCACGGCGAGCGATGCCACCGTGATGCGGGGGCAGCCGATTCCATGGCCTTCGCGACTGACCCTCGGCGCGGCCACGTTCCTCATGTTCGCCGCCGCCGCCGGGATGTTCCTTTTCCCCTAGGCCGTTTGGCGGCGGAACAGGAGCCGCGCCCCCGCGACGAGCAGGAGCGCGCCGCCGAAGGTCGCGACGATCGTGGCGCCGGTCGGCAGGTCGAGCAGGAAGGACAGCGCCACGCCGGCGGCGGAGACGAGCGGCCCCATGGCCCAGCCGATCGCGAGCCGCGCGCCGAGCCGCTCGGCGAAGAGCATGGCCGTGACGGACGGGACGATGAGGAAGCAGAAGACGAGGAGCACGCCGGCGATCGCCACCGACGAGGTCACGACGAAGCCGAACGACACGTAGAACAGAAAGTCCCAGAACCGGACGTTGAGCCCCTGCCGCTCGGCCGCCTGCTCGTCCATCGAGATCAGCAGGAAACGCTGGCGGAAGACGTAGTGGAAGACGCCGACGAGCGCGTAGAGCGACCGCCGTCTTGCCGAGCTCGGGCCACGAGACCGAGAGGATGTTGCCGACCAGCATCTCCTTGAGGTGCTCGGTCTCCTGCGTCGCCTTGGACATCACGAGGATCGCGACCGCCGCCGAGACGGCGTACACGATCCCGATGATGGCCTCCTGCGGGATGCGCGTCTTCCGATGGACCCGCGAGATGGCGAAGATCGCGGCGCCGAGGAACGTGAAGCCCAGCGAGAAGAGGTAGGCCGTCGCCGGAGTGGAGGTCGTAGCCCGCGAGGTAGGCCACGGTCGTTCCCGAGGGCCGCGATCTGGGCGAGCGAGAGGTCCACGAAGATGACGCCGCGCTCGACGACGTGGACGCCGAGGTACGCGTGGATGCCCGTCAGGATCAGGCTGGCGACGAAGGCCGGCAGCAGAACCTCGAGGACCGTCACTTTGCGGATCCTTTCTTCGCCGCGAGCGCGTCGGCCAGCAGCTTGACGTCGTAGTCGAAGAGGGCGAAGTAGTCCTTGATCTGCGGGACGGCCGCCGACGGAAGGAATGAAGACCAGCAGCGTCGCTCCCGGTCTTCGTCGGCGATCATGGTCGGGCGTCTTCCGGTCGAAGTAGGGCTCCATCGAGGATGACCGGGATCTTCTTGGCCCGCATCATGTCGATGAGCTCGACGATGTGCGACGGCGAGGGTGGCACGCCGGGCTTGGGCTCGACGTAGCCGGCGGCGACGAGCTTGAAGCGCTTGAGGAAGTTCGGCCAGGAGTTGTGGTACGTGACGAGCTCGGTGCCGGCGTAAGGCGCGAGCGCCGCCTCCCAGCGCTTCGCGCCCTCGGTCGAGCTTCGCCTCGAAGGCGGCGAGGTTCGGCGTCGTACTCGGCCGCGCCGGCGGCGTCCAGCGTCTTCGAGGCGGGCCGCGATCGCGCGGGCGATGATCCGGCCGTTCTCGGGGTCCAGCCAGTAGTGCGGGTTGCCGAAGGGATGGACGTCGCCCATCGCGCGGGTCACGGTGCCGGTCGGCCGCTCGAGGATGTCGCAGCCCGTCGAGGCGTCGAGGTAGCCGGGGCTGCCCGGCCGGATCTTCGCGTTGCGGCTCTGGTCGATGAGCGGGGGCAGGTATCCGACCTCGAGCTCGAGGCCGGCGACGATGAGCAGATCCGCTTTCGAGAGCTTGAGCACGAAGGACGGCTTGGGCTCGACGAAGTGGGGATCCTGGTAGCCGCGGGCCAGGGCGAACGTCTCGACGCGCTTGCCGCCGACGGCGTCGGCGATCGAGGCGAAGTCCTGGAGGCTGGTGACGACCTGGACTTCGGCGAAGCCGGGCGCCGCCGCGAGGAGCGATGCGAGCGAGGAATCCGAGCGTGCGTTTCATGTAGCGACCTCAAAATGGATGGGCGCCGTGGGCGCCGATGGCGAACTGGATCTGCAGGAACCCCTCGTTGGCTTTCAGGCCCGGGGCGTACTCGCGGTACCGGTATTCGGCGCGGAGCATCGAGAACTCGCTCGGCATGAACGTCAACGTCGCCGCGACGCCCTTGTCGCGCAGGGACGGCGTTCTCGGCGCGGTCCGAGAACTCGTAGCGCGCCCCCGTGAACCAGCGCCGGCCGAGCTGGTAGTCCCCGCCGACGAAGAAACCCGTGCGCGTCCTGCCGGCCCTCGGGCTGCTCGCGGTGGCTCCAGAAGATACTCGCTCCGCAGGATGAAGGAGCGGTAGGGCTTTCCCTGCAGCGGCTTCCAGCGATAGACGAGATGGACGTTCTCGAGACGTCGTCGTGTTGGTCGGCGAGTGCCGTTGTGGCCGTAGGCGTAGGAGACGCCGAGCTCGAGGTTGTGGTCGTCGCCGAAGTCCCGGTAGACGCGGTACTGGCCGTCGTAGGCAAGGTCGCCCTTGCTCGGCGCGCGCGAAGAGCGGCTCCGAGCTGCCGTCGACGACCTGGAAGTAGAGCTCGGAGAACGTGTCGCCGGGCAGCTCGATGACCTTCGAGACCGAAATCCCTTCGCCGGCCCAGGTGTCGCGGCAGAGGAGGATGTTGTCGATCGGCAGAGGCTCGTCCACCCAGGGCAAGGTGTGGAGATGCATCGTGTTGACCTTGCCGAACTGCATCTTGAACTTGCCGCCCTTCGCCTGCATCTGCCAGGGAAGCGTGAGAAACGTGACGAAGGCCTCCTCGACCTCGACTCCTTCGTTGCTGAACGACAGGAAAACGTCGGCGCGCGCGTACGGATCGACGACGGCCTGGAACGACACCTCGGACTCGCTGACCTGGAACGCGGGCGAGGGCTGCACCGGGTTGTGGCCCGACGGAGGCCAGGAAGTTTCCGATCACGGCGATCGCGGGATTGAAGAACGTCGGGATTGACGGCGGGCCGCGCGGCCGCCGGTTCCGGAGCCGGCGTCGGCTCGGGAGCAGGAGTCGCGCACGGGGGTGTCGACGGGCTCGGGCGTCGGCGACGGAGTCGGGCGTCGGGGCGCGGGGGTTCCTGCGCGAGCACCGCGAGCGCGCGACGCGAGCCCGCCCGCGGCGAAAAGCAGAATGTTCGGAGTCTCAAGGGACCTCCTTCCATCGCTTCGGTTCGTAGGGACGGAGGGCGCGCAGCGCGCCCTCCGGGCGCTACGAGCGCGAGGGAGGCGAGCGGCCGGAGAGATCGCGGCCGGCGAGCCGGCCGACGACGGGGCGTCGGCGGAGAGACCGAGCGATGCGAGAAGCGGCGCCGCCGACGGCGAAGCACCGCCGGCTGCGGAGACGAGCGCGGCCGCTGTGCGTCAGGCAGGCGGGGCAGGCGTGCGCGGCCTCGTCGGTGTGCGGCGCTCGCGAGACCGCGGTGCGCCGAGACGCTCTCGGCGCCGATCGGCTCCGGGTGGAGGCCCGACCGAGCGCGACCACGGCCAGAATGCTCGCCGGCCAGCAGGGCGGCCGCGCGCGAGCGGAGCGTCCGTCAGTCGTTCGAACACTTCGGCCTCACAAGCGGCGACGCCGGATTGTATTCCTCTCCGGATCCGCCGCAGGCCTGCATAGAATGCGCGCGGTGCGCATCCGAGTTCCGGCCTGCTCTCGGCCTCCGAAGCGGCTCCCGCCGGGATCGGCCGACGCCCTGCGGCGGCGGATGCACTGGCTCCTGGGGCTGACGTTCGTCCACGTCTTCGGCGAGGGCGGCCTGGCGCTCTTCGAGGCCGCGCGGACGGGCAGCCTCGCCCTCCTCGCCTTCGGCATCGAGAGCGTCATCGAGGGCGGCGCCGCCTTCCTCGCCGTGCGGCACCTCCGGCACCTCGCCGACGAGGAGGAGGACCACGCCCGGCGCGACCAGATGCTCGCCCGCTGGATCGGCGTGTCGTTCCTGCTGCTCGCCTCCTACACGCTGGCGCGCGGCATCTACGAGCTGATCGCCGGCAACCACGTCGAGCCGAGCGTCCTCGGCCTGCTCCTGACGGTCTTCGCGACGTTCGGGATGCCCTTCGTCGGGTACTTCAAGTGGAAGACCAGCCGGAGCCTGGGCAGCAAGGGACTGGCGGCCGAGGCGAAGGAGTCCATCGCGTGCTCGATCGATTCCGGCCTGACGATGCTCGCGATGATCGGCGGCCTCCTCGCGGCGCCGCACTGGGTCGACCCGGCCCTCTCGCTGCTGATGGTTCCGTGGTTTCTGCGGGAGGGGCTCACGCACGTTCGGGGCCGGGTCCACGCCCACGTGCACTGAGACGGCCGTGCGCGCCCACGCGCGCTGAGGTTTGCTAAGATGCCGGCCCGGCCGGTTTGAATCCTTCGGGCCCTCGCCGGCATATATCTGCGTGAAGGAGTTACTGCTGATGTCGAATCCCAACGTGGCCCAGGTCTCCGACGCCAGTTTCGACGGGGACATTCTCAAGAGCCAGGTCCCGGTTCTGGTCGACTTCTGGGCGCCCTGGTGCGGTCCCTGCCGTTCCGTGGCTCCCATCGTCGACGATCTCGCGACCCAGTACGCCGGCAAGATCAAGGTCGCCAAGGTCAACGTCGACGAGTCCACGGAGATCGCGATGCGCTACCAGATCACCTCGATCCCGACCTTCATCCTCTTCAAGAACGGCGAGGTGGCGGACCGCGCGCTGGGCGCCCTGCCCCGGAGCGAGTTCGTGAAGCTCATCGACCGCAACCTCTGAGCCTCCGGCACCGACACGCCGAGAAGGGGCCCGCGACGGGCCCCTTTTCCTTTTCGGCCGCGCCGTAGATCCGCGCGGCGCAGGCGGGAAGTCCCACGAGTAAGATCGGCGATGTCGTGACCCTGGAGGCGTACCCCGAAGTTCCCTCGCTCTCCCTCGACACGCTCTGGTTCCAGGTGGCCGGGACGCTCTGCAACCTGGCGTGCACGCACTGCTTCGTCTCCTGCTCCCCGACGAACCATTCCCACGCCATGATGACGCGCGCCGAGGTGCGGGTCCTCCTCGACGAGGCCCGGCGGCTCGGCGTGCGGGAGTACTACTTCACGGGCGGCGAGCCGTTCATGAACCCCGAGATGCTCTCGATCACGGCGGACGCCCTGGAGCAGGGGCCCGTCACGATCCTGACCAACGGCGTGCTCCTGACGGCCGAGCGCTCCCGCCGCCTGCGCGAGCTCTTCGAGGCGGCGGAGTACTCGCTGGACCTGCGCGTCTCGATCGACGGCTGGGACGCGGCCATCGAACGACCCGATCCGGGGCGAAGGGACGTACGCGCGGATCCTCGAGGGCCTCCGCAACCTCGTCGCCGAGGGTCTCAACCCGGTCGTGACCGTCACGGAGGCGTGCGACGGGGCGGCCGCGGCGGCCGGCCGGGAGCGGTTTCTCGACTGGGCGCGCTCGATCGGTCTGTCGCGGCCGCGCCTGAAGGTCCTGTCGCTCTTCCGCATCGGTGCCGAGGCCGGCCGCCTGCGCGGGATACACGCCGCACGAGACGCTCGCGGGGCGGACGCTCCCGCCCGAGGCGCTCGAGGCGCTCCAGTGCTCCTCCTGCGCGCATGGTGACCTCGCGCGGCGTCTACGTGTGCCCGATCCTCGTCGAGTCTCCCGAAGCGCGGATGGGGGCGACGCTCGCCGAGACCCTGCGGCCGTTTCCGCTCTCGACCGGCGCCTGCTACACCTGTCACGAGTACGGAGTGACGTGCCGGACGTGACGCGGCTCGCCTTCTTCGGCGGCGTGTACTCGCAACTCCCGCGCGCTCGCGGCGGCGATCGCCGACGCCCGCCGCTGGGGCGCGGAGGGACTCTTCGCCCTCGGCGACTTCGGCGCCTTCGGTCCGCACCCCGACCGCGTCTTCCCGATCCTGCTCGAGGCGGGCGTCGAATCGATCCAGGGCAACTACGAGGAGTCGCTCTCGACCGACGCCTCGGACTGCCACTGCGGCTACACCGACCCGCGCGACAACCACTTCGCGCAGGTCTCCTACGACTACACGGCCGCGAAGACCTCGCCGGAGTGGAAGCGCTGGATGGCGACCCTGCCGAAGACCCGGCGGCTCGAGATCGGCGGCCGGCGGATCCTGCTCGTGCACGGCTCGCCGCGCAGGATCAACGAGTTCCTCTGGGAGTCCACGAGCCCGGTGCCGTTTCTCGAGAAGCTGCTCGCAGACCATTCCGCGCCGACGTCCTGGTCTGCACGCACACGGGCCTCCACTGGCAGCGGCGGCTTCCCTCGGGCCGGCTCGTCGTCAACTGCGGCGCCCTCGGCCGGCCGGCCAACGACGGAGGGACGAACGTCTGGTACGCGCGGCTGGAGGTCGGCGCCGGAGTGTCGGGCGGAGCTCGCTCCCGTCGCGTACGACTTCGAGGCCATGGCGCGCGAGATGGAGCGACGAGAAGCTGCCGGCCGAATTCGTCGAGACGATCCGGACGGGATGGTGGACGACCTGCCTCGAGATCCTTCCGGCCAGGGAGCGCTCCCGCGGCCGGTACTGACGAGGGGCCGGTGCCTCTCCGCGAGCCTTCAAGCGCTCCGGATGACGTGGTGGGAGAGCGATGTAATCTCCGAGCCGATGTCCTCTCCGGGGAACAAGCTTTCCGGCTCGCCGGTTTAATGGAGCGAGATGCGTAAGAAGTCGTTCGTCTGGATCGCCGCCGCCGTGGCCGTGGTCGCCGGGGCGTTTCTCGTGCTCGGCGGCCGCCAGAAGGCCGAGCCGAAGTACCGGACGGCGAAAGTCGAGCGCGGGGACGTCACCCAGACGGTCGCCGCCACGGGCACCCTCTCGGCCGTGACGACCGTCAAGGTCGGGTCGGTCGTCTCCGGAAACGTCGCGGCGCTGCACGCCGACTTCAACAAGCAGGTGAAGAAGGGCGACCTCCTGGCCGAGCTCGACCCGGTGCCGTTCCAGGAGCGCGTGGCCCAGACCCGGCGCGCCGCTCGACAAGGCCGAGGTCGACGCGCGCAACGCCGAGATCGCGCTGCGCCGCCAGAAGGCGCTGTGGGACGAGAAGCTCGCGGCGCAGGCCGATCTCGACCAGGCGCAGGCCAACTTCGACTCGGCGACGGCCGCGGTCAACCAGGCGCAGGCCTCGCTCGCGCAGGCGGAGACGGACCTGCGCAACAGCCGGATCGTGGCGCCGATCGACGGCGTCGTCGTCGACCGGCAGTACGACGTCGGCCAGACCGTGGCCGCCTCCTTCACGGCGCCGACGATCTTCACGATCGCGCAGGACCTGACGAAGATGCAGGTCTCGGCCGACGTCTCCGAGTCGGACATCGGCATGTGCAAGGTCGGCCAGCCGGTGCGCTTCACGGTGGACGCGTACCCGGACCAGACGTTCCGCGGAAAGATCGCGCAGATCCGCCTGAACGCCACGGTCAACCAGAACGTCGTGACGTACCCGGTCATCATCGAGGTCGCGAATCCGGAGCTGGCGCTGCGCCCGAGCATGACCGCCAACGTCTCGATCGACGTCGCGACCGTGCAGGACGTGCTCCGCATCCCGAATGCGGCGCTGCGCTTCCGGCCCGAGGAGACGGAGGCGCGCGGCGTCTTCGGCCGGCGCGTCTGCCGAGGAGCGCGCGGCGCGCGGCGCGCGGAACGGGGCCGGCGGGAGCCGCGCGGCAGTTCGATCGGGCTCGGCGGGCCGCGGCACGCGGGCCCGGCCAGACCGTCTACACGATCGCCGCGCCGCAGGCCGGAGACCCCGAGCCGGTCGAGATCAAGGCCGGGCATCACCGACGGCCGCTACACGCAGGTGACGGCGGGCGAGCTGAAGGACGGGCGAGCTCGTCGTCGTCGGCCTCGTCACGGCGAAAGCCGACGCCTCCGCGGGCCGCAATCCCATGGCGCGCGGCGGTCCCCGGAGGACCGGGCGGCGGCCGGAGATTCTGAGGACGTGGACCCGACGTCATTCGGATCGAGGATCTCGTCCGGGTCTACCAGATGGGCGAGGTCGAGGTGCGGGCGCTCGACGGGGTCGAGCCTCGCGATCGCGCCCGGCGAGTTCGTGGCGGTCATGGGGCCCTCGGGCTCCGGCAAGAGCACCTTCATGAACATCGTCGGCTGCCTGGACCGGCCGACCTCCGGCGCGCTACTTGCTCGACGGGATCGACGTGTCGGGGCTCGACCGGGACGCGCGCGCCGAGATCCGCAACGGCAAGATCGGCTTCGTCTTCCAGTCGTTCAACCTGCTGCCGCGGACGTCGGCCCTCGAGAACGTCGAGCTTCCGCTGGTCTACTCGGCCGAACGGCCACGCGCGCGAAGGGCCGCGGTGGAGAAGGCGCGCCGGTGCCTCGCGATCGTCGGCCTGGCCGGACGCGAGGACCACCAGCCGAGCCAGCTCTCGGGCGGCCAGCAGCAGCGCGTGGCGATCGCGCGGGCCCTGATCAACGACCCGAAGCTGATCCTGGCCGACGAGCCGACCGGGAACCTCGACACGAAGACCTCCGAAGAAGTCATGGGCGTCTTCCAGAAGCTGAACGACGAGGGCAAGACGGTCGTCCTGATCACCCACGAGAGCGACATCGCCGAGCACGCGCGCCGGGTCGTCGTGTTTCGCGACGGGCGTGTCGTCGAGGACCGGCCGGTCGAGCAGCGGCGCCGCGCCGCGGCGCCGGTGGAGGCCTGAAGATGCTGAAGTTCCTGACGATCCTGAAGGTCGGGCTTGAAGGCGATCGCCCGCAACAAGATGCGCTCGATGCTGACGGCGCTCGGGATCATCATCGGCGTGGCCTGCGTCATCGCGATGATCGCCGTGGGCCAGGGCTCCCAGGCCGCCATCCAGGCCCAGATCTCCTCGCTCGGCTCCAACTTCCTGATGGTGTTTCCGGGCGTCGCGACGCAGTCGGGCGCGCGCATCTTCACGGGCCAGTCCACGATCACCGAGGACGACATCACGGCCGTGCGCGCCGAGTGCCCGTCGGTCGCCTACGTGACGCCGGTCTCGCGCTCGGGCGCCCAGGTCGTCGCCGGAGGCTTGAACTGGGGCACGCAGGTGCAGGGCGTCGGCGTCGAGTGGCCGTTCGTCAAGTCGTGGAACGTCGAGAAGGGCGGCTTCTTCGGCGAGTCCGACGTGCGCGCGGCGGCCAAGGTCTGCCTTCTCGGAACGACCGTGGCGAACGCCCTGTTCGAGGGGCAGGATCCCGTCGGGCCAGACGGTGCGGATCAAGAACTTCCCGTTCCGCGTGGTCGGCGTCCTCGAGGGCAAGGGCGGCAACTCGATGGGCCAGGACCAGGACGACGTCGTCGATCGCGCCGTACACGACCGTCATGCGGCTCCTCAAGAAGACCCAGAAGATCGACATGTTCATGGCCTCGGCCGTGTCGCGGGACTCGGTCGAAGAGGCGCAGATGGAGATCGAGGCCCTGCTGCGCCAGCGGCACCGGATCGGGCCCGGACAGGACGCCGACTTCATGATCCGCTCGCAGCAGGAGATCGCGCAGACCGCCGATCAGACCTCGAAGACGCTGTCCACGCTGCTGGCGTCGGCCGCCTCGATCTCGCTTCTCGTCGGCGGAATCGGGATCATGAACATCATGCTCGTCTCGGTGACCGAGCGGACCCGCGAGATCGGGATCCGCATGGCGATCGGCGCCAAGGGCCGGGACGTGCTGACCCAGTTCCTCATCGAGGCCCTCACGCTCTCGATCGCGGGAGGGGCCGTCGGCGTCACGCTCGGGATCGCCGCGTCCCGGATCCTCGCCTGGAAGGCCGGCTGGCCGATCCTCCTCTCGCCGGGGGCGGTCGCGCTCGCGTTCGGCTTCTCGGCGGCGATCGGCGTCTTCTTCGGCTTCTATCCGGCGCGGAAGGCCGCGCGGCTGGACCCGATCGAGGCGCTCCGGTACGAATAGGAGAGTCGAGAGTCGAGCGTCGAGGGTCGAGAGTAGGTCTGGCGGTCCGGCCGCTCGAGCCCTCGACCCACGACCCTCAACTCTCGTCCCTCAACCCTCGTGCCGGCTACAATTTCGCCAGTGAAGCCGCTTCCCGTTCGAGAGACTCTGGCGCCGCTTCGACCCGCGCGAGAGCCTGGCGGCGAGGCTCCTGCTCGCCATCGTTCCTGGCCTTTCTGCTTCCGGCGGCGGTCTTCATCTTTCTCCTCCAGCAGCGCCTGGCCGCAATGCAGACGGCTTCGGGCCGCGAGGTTGCGGCGGTCCGGGTCACCGAGGCCTCGATCCGCGTGGCCCAGGACGCGACGTTCCGCGCGGAGTGGATCGAGCGGCGCGCCCAGGTCGACGGAAGAGGCCGGTTGGTCGATCGCGGCGGCGGCCGCGAACGCCCTGGCCGGGCCCGACATCGCGGCCTCCGGAGCGGGTGCGCCGCCGCCGGACGCGCACGGGCACGTCTGGACGGCCATCCCCGAGCGGGAGTCGGTCGCGCTCGTCTCGCTCCGCAGCCCGGACGCCGGCCGCGGCGCGCGCCGATCTCGAGCGCACCCGCGCCCTCGCCCCGCTGATGGAGGAGATCCGCCGCCGCCGGCCGAGCATCGCGTTCCGTCAGTCTCTGGACGGCTTCCGGAGCGCTGCGGATGTCGCCGTGGGTCGACATCCACCGGGCCAACCAGCGAGTCCGGAGGGGAGCTCGAGCGGTTCGTCTTCAACCGCGTGGCCCGGTTCCCCGAGGCGCGGCCCGGCCGGCGGCGATCGTCGCGCATGTGGGTCGAGGGCCACGCGGGCCCGAATCTCGCCCGGGAGTGACGCGCGGTTCGCCGACGCTCCTCGTTCCCGTGCGCGACGGCGCGAGGACGCCTCCTCGCAGGGCCGTCGCGGTCGAGGTCGACGCGCAGCCGATACGTGGCCGAGGCCATGGAGCAGCTGGCAGCCGCCGGGCGACTTCTGGTTCGCGACCGACTCCGACGGCCACGCCGTCTTCATGACGCCGCGCGCCGCCGCGATCCTCGGCTGGAGCGGGACGAGCGACGCGCCGCTGTCGGCGGCGCCCTCGCCCGAGCTCAAGCATCTCGCGGCGCGCGGCCGCGGCGCGAACCGCTCGAGCGAGGAGTATCTCGTCGACGGCAAGCGCATCCGCATCGCCTCGGCGCGCGTCGGAACGACCGGCTGGGTCTTCTACGAAGGCATGTCCCGCGAGGCCCTGGACACGATCCGGGGCGAGGCCGCGGGCGCCTTCCCTCCGTCCTCCCTCTCGATGCTGCGGCGCGACGTGCTGCTGCTCTCGGTCCTTCTCCTGCCGGCGGTGTTCGTCGTCATCGGGATCGTCTCGCGGCGCGTCTCGGCGCCGGTCTCGCAGCTCGTGCGCGCCGCCGAGGACATCGGCCGCGGGCGGCCGGTCGAGGTCCCGGGCGGGGAGAAGGCGGACGAGCTCGGCCGGCTCGCCATCGGCCATCGACACGATGGGCAAGCGCGTCTCGCGGCGGGTCGAGACGCTCCGACGCCTCCACCAGTTCTCGCGCTCGGCGTATCGGATGACGGACGTGCGCGAGGTCCTGGCCCGCTCCGCCCAGGCGATCGCGGCGTTCACGAACGCCGAGCGGGTCTTCTTCTACCTGTACGACCGGAACACGCACCGCCTCGAAGCCGCGCTGCCGGCCTTCAACCTGACCGAGGAGCTCGCCTCGGAGCTCAAGGTCTCGGTCGACGCGCGCTCGATCGCCGGGATGGTCTTTCGCACCGGCGAGGCGTACTACACCAACGAGTCTCGACGCGATCCCTACGCCAACCGGGAGCTCGGCCGGCTGCTCGGCGCCTCGAACGCCGTGTTCGCGCCGCTGAAGACGGAGGACGAGACGCTCGGCGTCGCGGTCGCGATCAACCGTGCGGAGGGATTCGGCCAGGAGGAGGTCGACGCCATGACCTCGTTCGCCGACCTCGCGTCCCTGCTGATCCGCAACGCCCGGCTCTACACGACGCTCACGGGCACCGTCGACGAGCTCCGCCGGGCGAGCCGCCTGAAGGACCACTTCCTCCAGAACGTGAACCACGAGCTGCGCACGCCCCTGACGGCGATCGTCGGGCTGGACGGACCTCTTCGAGGAAGGCGACGTCGACGAGCCGACGCTCCGCCGCGGGGTCCGCCAGATCCGGCAGTCGGCGCGGGTGCTCCTCGCCCTGATCGACGACCTCCTCGACCTCGCGCGCATGGACCGCGGGGCGCTGACGCTCGACCTGAAGCCCGTGTTTCTCTCGGAGGTCGTCGCAGCGCTCGATCGACACGGTCCGGATGATGGCCGAGGCCCGCGGCGTGGTCCTCATGCTGGCGCCCCTGCCCGAGCCGATGGCTCCGGTCCGCGCCGACGCCCTCCGGCTGCAGCAGGTCCTCTGGAACCTGCTCGCGAACGCGATCCAGTTCACCCCGCAGCACGGCCGGATCGTGGTGCGCGTCGAGCGCGAGCCCGAGCGCTACCTCGTGAGCGTCGAGGACGACGGCATCGGGATTCCCGAAAGCGAGCTCGCCCACGTCTTCGAGCGATTCCGCCAGGTCGACGGCTCGGCCACGCGGGGCCATGCCGGGATGGGCATCGGCCTCGCGCTGGCGCGTTCGCTCGTGGAGCTCCACGGCGGGTCGATCTGGGCCTCGAGCGTCGTGGGGCAGGGGAGCCGCTTCACGTTCGCGATCCCGATCCGGGGGGCGGAGCGGCGGGCCACGGACTCGGGCGCCGTGGCCGCGGCGAGCTAGGGCCGGCGCGAGCGAGGAGAGCTCAGGCCGACGCGGCCGGCAGCCCCGTGCCCTTGAGGAGATCCTTCACGACCTTCAGCGTCTCCTCCTTGCCGGGCACGCAGAGGTTCGGGTCCTTCTCCTTGCCGCTCGCGAGCGCCGCCGCGTAACCCTCGCAGTCGTAGCCGCAGGCCGTGCAGTCCGTCTGCGCCATGGCGGCATAGAGCTTCAGCGCGAGGTTGCCGTCCTTGGCCATCTCCATGCGCTTGGGGAGGGGGATCGTCTCGTCGTGGAAGGCCGGCGCCTCCTTCTTGACCTTGGGCGCCGCCTGGACTTCCTCCTCCTCGCGGCCGGTCTCGATCCACTCGCCGTAGGAGAGGCAGTTCGGGCAGATGAAGCTGTAGTCCCAGCCCTGGGGCATAAAGACCGCCGGGGTGCGGTAGACGACGAGCGGCTCGAAGTCCTGCGGGCAGGTCGGCAGCTCGCGCTCCTGCGCGTCGCGGACCATCGTCTTCAGGTGCGGCCGCGAGAACTCGATCTGCTTCGGCTTCTGCGCGAAGCGGTGCATCTCCTTGCCGCGCGGGCAGACCATGACGACCTGCGGCTTGTAGACGCGGTCCACGAAGAAGGTCCGCATCGGCACGTCGTGCGGCGGGGCAGACCGAAGGAGCGTCCTTCCAGAAGGACGGCGACGAGCTGGGATTTCTCCGGAAGCGACAGTCTCATCGGCGGCGATTATAGCGGGAGTCGAAGTGTCGAATTGTCGAAGCGTCGAAACGTCGGGATCGGCGAATGTCCTCGCCGCTTCGACATTTCGACATTTCGACTGCTCAGAGGCCGGCGAACGGATTGAGCCGCTTCTCCTCGTCGATCGTCGTGTCCGGACCGTGGCCGCACACGACCGGCGTGTCGCCCGGAAGCGTGAAGAGCCGCCGGCGGATCGAGGCGAGGATCGCCTCGGTGTCGCCGCCCCAGAGATCCGTTCGTCCGATCGACCGGCGGAAGAGCGTGTCGCCGGAGAAGAGCATCGGGTCGGTCGCCCTCGAGCGCGAAGCAGGTCGAGCCCGGCGTGTGGCCCGGGCGTGTGGATCGCCCGCAGCGCGTGGCGCGCCGAAGCGGATGATCTCGCCGTCGGACAGCGGCGCGTCCGGCTCGGCGCGGGGCTCGGCGCGGAAGCCGAAGAAGGCCGCCTGCTCGGGCAGGGCGTCGTAGAGCGGCCGGTCGTCGGGATGGAGGCGGATCGGGCGCTCCGTCGGCTTCCTTGACGGCCCGCGGACGCCGTGATGTGGTCGAGGTGGGCGTGCGTGTGGAGCAGGGCGACGGCCTTGAGCTTCTCCGCCTCGAGGGCGCGGAGGATCCGTTCCGCTTCGTCGCCCGGATCGATGACGACGGCCTCGCGGGTGAGAGGGTCGGCGAGGATCGTGCAGTTGCACTGCAGCGGCCCGACGGGAAACGTGTCGAGGATCGGGCGAGCCGTCACGGGTGGACCGCCACGACGTGTCTGAACGTCGTGCTTCTCCTTCGCCGCCGGGTTCGCCCAGACCTTCTCCGGCGAGGAGAGGTTCAGCTGCACCGCCCACTCCTGGTTGTCCGGCCTCCGGTACTCGGAGGCGAAGAGCTTGCGGCGGCTCCGCGGAGTGAAGATCTCCCAGCGGATGTAGCCGAAGTCGACGGTCTCGTCGTGCACGTAGAACGCCGGGATCTTCTCGCCGGGCTCGATCGCGGCGTCGCGAACGGTGGTCTTCGCGAAGCCGTTGGCGGCGAGCCGCTCCGCGAGCTCGGCGGCGACGAGGCGGCCTCTCCAGCGCAGGCTGTGCCGCCCGCGGGCGACGCCGCGCCCGAGGATCAGGTCGTCCAGCGTGTCGGAGAGCTCCCGGTCCATCTTGCCTCGGCGGGAGCCTCCGAGCCCCGCCGCGATCTTAGCGCGGCGTCGCAGGACGCGGGGTACACTGCCGCCGCTTTGGCCGCCGCGTCCCAGTTCGTTCGATTCGCTCTGGCGTTCTGGGTCGGCGGCACGCTGCTCGTGGTTCTCTCGGCGCCGGTCGTCTTCGGCAAGATCGCGTCGCGCGATCTGGCCGGGTCGGTCTTCGGCGAGATCCTGCGCCGCTTCGAAATCGTCAAGCAGGTGCTCTCGCTGGTGCTCGTCATCGGCGTCTTCGTCCAGCTCGAGCAGGGGCTGCGGCTCCAGGGCCGGTCCGCCGCCGGTGCGGTGGCGATCTTCGTGGCGATCGCGACCAACGTCTACCTCGCGATGGTCCTCCGGCCGCGGATGGAGTACTTCCGGCTCAAGGTCGGGTCCTTCGACGCGGCGGCGGCCGACGATCCCTGGAAGGCGCGCTTCGACCGCCTCCACCGGCGCTCGACGCGCGTCCTCGTCCTCGGGTGGGCCGCGGCCGCCGTCGGGCTCGCTCTCTGGCCCTGACGCTCAGGGACGCGCTAGCCCGGAGCCGCGCGATGAGGTCGATCTCGACGGCGGCGCCTTTGGGCAGCTCGGCGACCGCAACCGTCGAACGGGCAGGACGATGGTTACCGAAGCGGCGGGCGTAAACGGCGTTCATCGCGGCGAAATCCGACATCCGAATCAGGAAGACGGTCGTCTTGACGACGTCGTCCAGCGTCAGGCCGGCCGACCCCAGCACGGCCTCGAGGTTGTCGAAGACGCGCTCGACGCCGGCGTCGAAACCGCCGCTGACGAGCTCTCCCGTGGCCGGGTCGAGTGGAACCTGTCCCGAGGCGAAGAGAAATCCGCCCTCGGCGAGCGCCTGCGAATACGGGCCGATCGCCTTCGGTGCGCCTTCGGTCGCGATGGTTTTCATCTTGGGCCGCCTTTCCGCGATAAACTGATCGGAACCGCGGAACAATACGATGTCCGTCGAGCGGATCCAGCTTCTCCACGAAGACTACATTCGCCTGACCGAAAGGTTCAAGGCGCTGTGGACGTTTCATCAGTTTCTGCGCGGAGTCCAGAAAACGTTCTTTGCCGCCGAGCCGGGCTACGCCCTGGATTTTTCGGGCCTCTACGACGATGTGCGCGCGGTCGCGGGCGCCATCGACACGACCTCGCCCGAAAAAGTCGCTCCGCGGATCCGCGAGCTCTCCGAGCGGCTCGACGCGTTCTCTCGAAAGCTTCGCGAGGCCGACCGCCACATCTCGCCCTCGTACGTGCGCCGCTTCTTCGAGAAGGTGCGGCCCCAGGACGAGAAGATCGCCTTCCACCTGCTGCGCTTCTATTTCTCGCAGCCGGACGTCGACGAAGACGTCGTCGACAAGGTCGACTTCCTGGCCACGGTCGTCGCCTCCGGGCCGGGCAGCGAGACCGACGGCGGGCCGAGCCCGTCCCGATGCGCGCAAGTACCTGGAGTCCGCGGTCGCGACGTCGGTCTGGCCGCGCATCGATCCCGGGACGGTGCCGACGATCGCCCGGGCCTTCGACGAGCTCGCGGCGGACATGGCGCGCGCCCAGGAGTTCGAGGATCTCGTCACCGCCCGGCTTCTCAACAACGTGCGCACGCTCAAGCGGCGGGTCGGCAGCGGCCTCGCCCACCCGGAGGTGCTGGCGTCGGTGGCGAGCCTGCAACCTGAGCACGCGCTCCGTCTTCCACCGGCTGTACGAACGCGAGGAGCGGCGGCTCGAGGAAGCGACCGAGCGCATCGGCGATCTCGAGAAGGAGTTGACGCGCGGCGGCCTCGACGTGCCGACCGCCGACGAGTTCCGCAAGTTCCACGAGTCCCGCCAGCGGTGGGAACGCCAGACGCGGGACTCCAACCTGAAGGCGCGCCAGGTCGTCGAGCTGAAGGAAGCGATCGGGCAGGTCCTCGGACGCTTCGAGCTGTCGGGGCTGGCCGCCGAGGACATCGACGAGGCGCTCGAGCTCGTCGAAGAGGTCGAATCCGACACCGAGGATGCGGAGTTCTGGAAGCCCTACATCGACCGCGTGCTCGGCGCCGTCGAGCTCTACGACGACGGCGACCGGGCCGCTCCGCACCGAGCTCGCCGGTCTCGAGAACCTGCGGCTCGAAAGCTGGGAGCTGAAGGCGGCGCGGCATGCGGTGGCCGCCGGAGGCCCGGCCCCGACGCCGAGGGACCGCACGCTTCTGCGCGCGGTGGCCCTGCGCCTGAAGGCCGAGGAGGAGACCGAACAGATGCGGGCCGGAGCGCCGGCCGCGCCCTCGGCGGAGACGCTGCGCGCCGCTCGGGCCACGCTCGGCCGCGTCCCGCGGCTCGACGCGGAGCTCTCGAGCGTCATCGACGAGTCCGAGGCGGTCTCCTCCACCGAGGAGATCCGTTCCTGGACGCGCACGCGCTTCCGCCTCCTGCGAGCGACGGCCGACCTCTGGCTGATGCAGGACTCGCCTCGCAGCGACGCGTCGGGACTCGCGGTCCTAGCGCCGCACCCGGCCTCGACCCTCGCGCCGCTCGGGCCGTATACTCCGACCCCGATGTCGGAGCCGGAAGATCTCCCGAAGAGCCGCAGGCCGCGTCGGGCGATCTCGTCCAGAACCGCCGGGCGAACCTCGACCGGCTTCGCGAGCTCGGGTTGCCCGTCGCTCCGGTCGAGTTTCCGATCACGGCGACGGTCTCCGAGCTGGTCGAGCCGGCACGGGAGCGCGTCGGGGGAGGAGCTCGAGGCCCGCCCGGTTTCGCTGGCGACCGCCGGACGGGTCCTCGCGCTCCGGACGGCCGGGAAGGCCGGGTTCCTGGATCTCTCGGACGGCCGGTCGAGGCTTCAGGTGTACCTGCGGCGGGATGCGGTCGGGCGACACCGCCTTCGAGCTCTACCGGGCTCTCGACCTCGGAGACTGGCTGGGCGTCGAGGGCGAGCTGTTCCGGACGCGCACGGGCGAGCTCTCGGTCAAGGCGCGCGCTCTGACCTTTCTCGCGAAGTGCTTCCGGCCGCTCCCGGAGAAGTGGCACGGCCTGAAGGACGTCGAGCGCCGCTACCGGCAGCGCTACCTCGATCTCGCGGTCAACCCCGAGTCGCGCGCGATCTTCGAGCGCCGGGCCGCGCTCGTGCGCTACCTGCGGCGGTTTCTGGACGAGCGCGGCTTCCTCGAGGTCGAGACGCCGATGATGCAGCCGATCGCCGGCGGGGCGGTGGCCCGCCCGTTCATGACGCACCACAACGCTCTCGACCTCGACCTGTTCCTTCGCATCGCGCCCGAGCTCTACCTGAAGCGGCTGATCGTCGGCGGGATCCCGAAGGTCTACGAGATCAACCGCAACTTCCGCAACGAGGGTCTCTCCACCCGCCACAACCCCGAGTTCACGATGCTCGAGTTCTACCAGGCATACGCGCGCGGCGAGGACCTGATGCGCCTGACCGAGGAGATGCTCGCGGGCCTCGCCCGGGAGGTGACGGGAGGCATCGAGACGCCCTGGGGCGACGTGCGCATCGACTGGACGCCGCCCTTCCGGCGGCTGACGATGCGCGAGGCCGTCGTGGAGTTCACGCGTGACGATCCCCGCGGCGCCGTGCGCCCGGAGGACCTCTCCGACGAAAGCCGGCTTCTCGAGGCGGCCGCGCGATTCGGCGTCGAGAAGCCCGAGCGTTTCCGCGGGAAGAAGGGGAAGCTGCTCGCCGAGCTCTTCGAGGCCGTGGGCGAGGAGCGGCTGATCCAGCCGACGTTTCTCCACGAGTTTCCGACGGAGATCTCGCCGCTCGCGCGGCAGAAGCCCGGCGATCCCGAGTGGGCCGACCGCTTCGAGCTCTACGCCGGCGGAATCGAGATCGCCAACGGCTTCTCGGAGCTCAACGATCCCGCCGAGCAGGCGGCGCGGTTCCGGAAGCAGATGGAGGACCGCGCCCGGGGCGATCTCGAGGCCGCGCCGTACGACGAGGACTACGTCGAGGCCCTCGAGCACGGCATGCCTCCGACGGCGGGCGAGGGCGTCGGGATCGACCGGCTGGCGATGCTGCTCTCGGACCAGCCACTCGATCCGGGACGTGATCCTCTTTCCGCTCCTGCGGCCCGCGCGCCTGAAAGGCAGACCGATGCGATTCGAAACGGCGGTCGCCCTGCGGTATCTCGCGGCTTCCCGGCGGCGGGCCCACGTGGCGCTGATCGCGGCGATCTCGATCGTCGGCCTCGCGGTGGGCGTCGCCGCGCTCATCGTCTCGCTGGCGCTGCTGTCGGGATTCCAGGACCGCATCCGGCGGCAGATGGCCGAGCGCACGGCCCACCTGACGGTGTCACCGGCGAACGGGGACCCTGCTTCCGGATGCCGAGACCGCGCGGCGCGCCCTCGAGTCGCTTCCCGGCGTGACGGCCGTCGTCCCGATCCTCGAGGGCGGGGCTGGGCCTCGGACGTCGACGGGACCGCCGCCGTACGCGGTGCGGTTCCGCAACGCGCGCGGAAGCGGGGAACGCCGAAGCGCCGGCGCCCGACGATGTCCGGCTCGCGCGACCGCTCGCCACGCGCCTGCACGTCGACGAGGGCGACCTCGTGCGGCTGACGTCCTCGCGCACGCGGCTCTCGCCCGTCGGGCCGATCCCGGTCTCGGCGGTGCTGCGCGTCGGCGCGCTGCGTCGCGTCGAGCGCCCTCGAGAAGTCGGCCGAGGTCGAGGTCTCCGAGCAGACGGCCCGAGCCGCTGACCGGCGTGCCCGCCGGGGCGCACTCTCTCGAGGCCCTCCTCGATCGACCCGGAACGTGCCGCGTCCGCGGCCAGGGACCTTGCCGCGCCGGCTGCCCGCCGGCCATCGCGTCGAGACGTGGCGAGAGCGCAACGCGCCGCTCGCCTTCGCCCTGCGGCTCGAGAAGGTCGTGATCTTCGTGACGGTCGCCCTCGTGATCGTCGTCGCGGCGCTCAACATCGTCTCGAACATCGCGCTGACCGTCGTCGAGAAGAAGCGCGACCTCGGCGTCTTCACGTCGATGGGCGCGACTCCCGGCGGCGCTCCTGCGGATCTACCTGACCCTCGGCGCGGTGATCGGTCTCGTCGGAACGGCCGCGGGTGTCGCGATCGGCGTCGGGATCGCGGCGGCGGCCGACCGGTTTCGTCTCGTGCCGCTTCCCGCGGACGTCTACATGCTGACGCCACGTCCCGTTCGCGATCCATCCGGGCGAGGTCGCGGTCATCGCGGCGTTCGCCTTCGCGACCGCCGTCGCCGCCGCCATCCTGCCGGCCCGAGCGGCGTCGCGGCTGGCGCCGGGCGAGGCGATCCGGCTGTCGCGATGAGCGAGAGTTGAGAGTTCAGGTTGAGCGGCTCGTCGCTCAACGCTCGACGTCGACCTCGACGTGACTCGGCGATGCTCGCGGTCAAGGCCGAGAACCTCTCCAAGACCTACACGGGCGAAGGCGCCCCGGTGAAAGTCTTCTCGAACCTCTCCTTCGAGCTCCCGGCCGGGACGTTCGCCGCCGTGATGGGTCCCTCGGGCGTCGGGCAAGTCGACGCTCCTGCACCTGATCGGCGGCATCGACCGGCCGGACGCGGGCCGCGTCGAAGTCTTCGGCGAGGCCCTCGACGAGCTCTCGCCGCGCGAGCGGGCCCGATTCCGCAACGCGAAGGTCGGATTCGTGTTCCAATTCCATCACCTCCTGCCGGAGTTCACGGCCGAAGAGAACGTCGCGATGCCGCACCGCATCGCGGGAGTTCCCGAGGCGGGCGGCGCGCCGGCTGGCGGGGGAGCTGCTCGCGCGCGTCGGCCTCGCCGACCGGCGCGCGCCACGGCGCCCGCGCGCTCTCGGGCGGCGAGCAGCAGCGCGTCGCGATCGCGCGCGCGCTCGCTCGCGAGCCCGGGACTCCTCCTCGCCGACGAGCCGACCGGCAATCTCGACGCGGCGGCGGCTCAGACCGTCTTCGATCTGCTCCGGGAGCTCCACGCCGAGCGCGGAATGACCACGGTTCTCGTCACGCACAACCCGGAATCTGGCGCGTCGCTGTGATAGACTTTTCACGATGACTCGGGAAGGAATCGCCGCCGCCCAGGGTTTGTCAGAGCGAGGATGAAGCCGGAGAGCTCGCTCCATGCCCCAGGAACGATTCGCCCCCGCCGCTGAGCCTCCCTCCCATGTTTGAGAAATACAACGAGAAGGCCCGCCGGGCGCTCTTCTTCGCCCGCTACGAGGCCTCCAAGCTCGGCTCCAAGGTCATCGAGTCCGAGCACCTCCTGCTCGGGATCCTCCGCGAGGGGGAGGACATCATCAAGGAGATCTTCGCCCGCTTCAACGTGAAGCCCGAGGAGGTCCGCCGGGAGATCGAGGGCGACCGGATCTTCGTCGAGCGGATCTCCTCGACCGCCGAGCTGCCGCTCTCCGAAGAGTCCAAGAAGATCCTCGCCTACGCCTCCCACGAGGCGGAGTCGATGATGCACCCCTACGTCGGCACCGAGCACCTGCTGATCGGCCTGCTCCGGGTCGACGGGTGCGTCGCCGGCAGGCTCCTGGCCGCCCGCGGCTTCAACCTCTACGGCGTTCGCGAGGAGACGATCTCCCTCATCAAGGAGCGCGAGGTCTCGCAAGCAGAAGAAGGAGCTGCCCGTTCCTGGCCGAGTACAGCCGCGACCTCACGCAGCTCGCCGGGACCGGCACGTTCGACCCCCTGATCGGGCGCGAGAAGGAAGTCGAGCGGATCATCCAGATCCTCTCGCGGCGGACCAAGAACAACCCGATCCTCCTCGGCGAGCCCGGGCGTCGGCAAGACCGCCATCGTCGAGGGCCTCGCCACCCGCATCGTCGAGGGCGCGGTGCCGATGTTCCTTCGCTCACAAGAAAATCCTGGCCCTCGACCTCTCGCTCATCGTGGCCGGGACGAAGTACCGCGGCCAGTTCGAGGAGCGCCTGAAGGGCATCATCCGGGAGCTGCGCGAGAACCCGGACCTGATCATCTTCATCGACGAGATCCACTCGCTCATCGGCGCGGGCTCGGCCGAAGGCTCGCTCGACGCCGCGAACATCCTCAAGCCGGCGCTGTCGCGCGGCGAGGTCTCCTGCATCGGCGCGACGACGCTCAAGGAGTACCGCAAGTACATCGAGAAGGACCGGAGCCTGCTGCGCCGCTTCCAGGCGATCCACGTCACCGCGCCCTCGGAGAACGAGACCTTCGAGATCCTCGAGGGGGTCAAGGACCGCTACGAGCAGTTCCACAAGGTCCGCTACTCCGCCGAGGCGATCAAGACGCGCGGTCTACCAGTCCAACCGCTACATCACCGACCGCTTCTTCCCCGACAAGGCGATCGACATCCTCGACGAGGCCGGCGCCAAGGTGAAGCTGAAGCGGCGTCGCCGACACGCAGAACCTGCGCAAGCTCGAGCTCGAGATCCGCCAGATCGTCAAGGAGATGAAGAAGGCGATCTCCGACAAGGACTTCGAGAAGGCCGTGTTCCTGCGCGAGCGCGAGATCGAGCTCAAGGAAGAGATCGAGCGCGCCAAGGCGCAGTCGGCCGAGAAGAGCGACGCGACGCAGGAAGTCACCCGGCGCGACATCGAGGAGATCATCTCCTCCTGGACCGGTATCCCGGTCGCCTCGCTCGAGATGGAGGAGGCCGAGAAGCTGCTCCACATGGAAGACGCCCTGCGCCGCCGCATCGTCGGCCAGGACGCGGCCATCATCGGCGTCTCCAAGGCGATCCGCCGCTCGCGCCTCGGCGTGAACAACCCGAACCGCCCGATGGGCTCCTTCATCTTCCTCGGGCCCTCGGGCGTCGGCAAGACCGAGGTCGCGCGGCGTCTGGCCGAGTTCCTCTTCGAGAACCAGAAGTCGCTCGTCCGCTTCGACATGTCGGAGTACATGGAGAAGCACGCCGTCTCCAAGCTCATCGGCTCGCCTCCGGGCTACGTCGGCCACGAGGAGGGCGGCCAGCTCACCGAGCGGATCCGCCGCAACCCCTACAGCGTCATCCTGCTTCGACGAGATCGAGAAGGCGCATCCCGACATCGCCAACCTCCTCCTGCAGATCCTCGAGGACGGCATCCTCACGGACGCCTACGGCAACCTGGTCGACTTCAAGAACACGCTGATCATCATGACCTCCAACATCGGGACGCAAGCACCTCGTCAACCGGACGCACGTCGGCTTCGGCGGCAACCAGCGAGACGCAGACCAACAAGGAGATCGAGGACCTCGTCCTCAAGGAGCTCCGGCGGGACTTCTCGCCGGAGTTCATCAACCGCATCGACGACATCATCGTCTTCCATCCGCTCGGCCGGGCCGAGCTCGCGCAGATCTGCCGGCTGCTCATCGACGACGTGAACACGACGCTCGCGCCCAAGGGCGCGGTGATCGACGTCGACGACGCCGCGATCGAGTGGCTGCTCGCCCAGAGCGGCGACGATCCGAACATGGGCGCGCGGCCCCTGCGCCGCGCCATTCAGAAGCACGTCGAGGACCCGGTGTCGGAGCTCCTGATCGCGGCCCGCGAGGAGCGGCTCGAGGCGATCGAGGTTCGCGTCGGGCCCGAGGGGTTGCGCGTGACGGCCCGCGAGATCGAGCCGATTACCCAGGGGCGCTGAGCGCTTGCGGCGGGGCGATGGGACTGGCCGCGGTCGTCGCCGCGGCTCTGACGAGTTTTGGGGCGGCCGTCAGCCCTGGCCCAGGACGGCGGCTCCGCCCCGTCCCGACGCCCCCGCGCCCAGCCCGCGACTCCGTCGCTGAGCCGCCGTCGCAGCTGCTCCGCGCCGCCCGGGACCGCCGCCGAGCGCCGGCGCCCGCCGGCGCCCGCCGCCGTCTCCGGCCACCGGCGAGGACCGCATCGTCGGCATCCGGGTCGTCGGCTATCAGACGGTGTCGCCCGACACGATCGCGCACTACCTCGGGATCAAGGTCGGAGACGTCTACGACCCGGAGAAGATCCGGCAGAACTTCCACGCGCTCTGGGACGTCGGGCCTCCTCGAGAACGTCCACATCGAAGCCGAGCGCGAGCCGGCGGGCGTCACGCTCGTCGTGACGATCGAGGAGCGCCCGATCATCAAGGAGATCGAGTTCACCGGCAACAAGAAGCTCTCGAGCTCCCAGATCCGGGACGTGCTGAAGGAGGACAAGACGGAGGTCAAGGTCGGGGCGCCCCTCTCCCTTCGCGACATCGCCCGGGCGCGCGCGGTCATCGCCGAGGCCTACATCGCGCAGGGATTCCGCAGCGCGACGGTGGACTACAAGATCGAGGATCTCTCGAAGACCGAGAAGAAGGTCATCTTCATGATCGACGAGGGCGACAAGGTCAAGATCGAGTCGATCTCGTTCACCGGCAACGCGAACGTCTCCGCGCAGACCCTGCGCAACGCGATGCACAAGACGAAGGTCGCGGTCTTCTGGCGGATCCTCTCGGACAACACCGTCTACAGCCAGGCCAACTACGAGGCCGACGTCGAGAGCCTCAAGGCGGTCTATCAGGCGCGGGGCTACAAGGACATCGTCATCAAGGACCCGATCCTCGACGTCTACGTCGTCAATCCCGACGCGAAACCCAACAAGATCAAGCGCCGGGTGCGGCTGACGATCCCGATCGTCGAGGGCGACAAGTTCTTCACGAACGATATCACGGTCGTGGCCGTCCGGCAGAACGGCCAGCCGACGGAGTCGGGGCAGACCGAGGTGTTCCCGCCCGAACAGCTGAGGAAACAGTTCTACGACCTCAGCCCCGGCTCGGTCCTGAACCGCGACCGCATCATCGAGGGCCTCGCGCTGATCGAGACGATGTACAAGTCGCGGGGCTTCATCTATTCGTATCCGAACCCGGTGTTCAAGGAGCTCCCCGACCATCGCGGTGGACATCGAGGTCCAGATCTTCGAGGGCGACAAGTTCTATCTCGGCCGCCTGGAGGTGCAGGGAAACACGATGACCCGCGACAAGGTCATCCGCCGGGAGTTCGCCCTCGACGAGGGCGACGTCTTCGACATGGAAGCGGTCAAGAAGAGCGTCACGAAGATCCAGCAGCTCGGCTACTTCAAGATGACCGAGGAGCCGGCAGTTCGGCGCCGCTCCAGGAGGAAAAGAAGGTCGACATCGTCATCAAGGGCCAGGAGACCTCGCGCAACGAGATCCAGTTCGGCGCCGGCTACTCCGGCTTCGACGGCTTCTTCGGCCAGTTCTCGTTCCAGACGCGCAACTTCCTGGGCCGCGGCGAGATCATCGGCGCCTCCGCCCAGCTCGGCAAGGTCTCCAACTTCTTCGACCTCTCCTACACGGTTCCCTGGTTCATGGACCGGAACCAGTCCGTCGGCGCGCGCGCTCTTCCGCCGGCAACGTCGACTACCTCTCGCAGGAAGAGAAGCGGCTGGGCGGCTCGGTGTTCTACGCGCAAGGGCCTGTCCCTCTTCGACTCGGTCTCGATGCTGTACGCCTACGAGGACATCACGGCGAACTTCCCGGTGCGCTCGGCGCCCGACGCCGCCCGGCCAGCCGGAGCCGCCCCAGAAGTTCACCGAGACGACGGGCACGACCTCCTCGCTGACGCCGGCCTACCGCTACGACAGCCGCAACGATCCGTTCGACCCGACGCGGGGCTTCCGCCTCTCCGGCGTCGGTCCAGTTCGCCCCGGGCGCGTTCGGAGGGACGAGCGACTTCTTCAAGGCGATCGGCGGCGCCACGATCTACCTCCCGGTGCGCTTGCCGCGCGGGGCGATCGTCGCCCTGAACTTCGAGGCGGGCTACGTGGCCCCGTTCGGCGACGTCGAGATCCCGATCTTCGAGCGCTTCCAGCTCGGCGGCGAGCAGAGCCTCCGCGGCTTCCAGCAGGGCGCGGCCGTGCCGGTCGACCCGGACACGCTGCAGGTCTTCACCGACCCCTTCGGCCGGATCCTCGGCGGCAACAAGTTCTTCGTTCTCAACGTCGAGTACCAGTTCCTGTCGATCGGGCCGGCGAAGCTCCTGGCGTTCTTCGACGTCGGTCAGAACTACTACGACACGCAGAGCGTCGGCATCGGCAACGTCCGGGCCTCGGCCGGGGCGGAGCTGCGCATCTTTCTTCCGATCTTCCAGGCCCCGCTGCGGTTCATCTACGCGTTCAACCTCAACCCCATCACCCCGGTGGACCAGTTCGGCTTCCCGATCGGCTACCTGGCGGAGAAGCCGTCAGGGTTCACGTTCTCGATCGGGAGGACGTTCTAGGACGAAAAGCTCGAGGGTCGAGAGTTGAGGGTCGAGGGTGGACACCGGCTCCGAATCGCCGCCGGACCCTCAACCCTGGACCCTCGACTCTGACCCGGAATTGGCCCCCGCGGCCCCTGTTGTCCAAGCCGTGGTTTTTGCTACACTTCCGCGTTTTCGCGAAGTCCGGAATTAAGGAGAGGGAATGAAACGCTTTGTCTTGACGGTGGTGGCCGCGTTCGTTGCGGCGGCCGTCCATGCTCAGGGAACCACGGCCGCGGCTCCGCCGGCGGCGTCGAGCTCCTTGCGGATCGGCGTGATCAACGTCGAGCGGCTCGTGCAGGAGTCGGCGCTCGGCAAGGAGGCGTTCAACCGCGTGAAGAGGCTGAACGACCAGAAGAAGGACGAGGGCGACAAGCTTCAGAAGGAGCTCCGCGATCTCGAGCAGAAGCTGGCGGACCAGGGCTCGGCCCTCGCCGACGACAAGCGGGAGACGCTCCAGAAGACGTACCAGGAGAAGGCGATCGCCTTCAAGCGCTTCCAGGACGACGCCACCCGCGAGCTCGACACGGCCCAGAAGAAGGAGCTCGGGGAGCTCGAGCGCCGCGTCTTCCCGGTGATCAACCAGGTCGGCAAGGACAAGGGCTACACCATGATCTTCAACAAGTTCCAGGCCGGTCTGCTCTACGCCGACGACGCCGTGGACCTGACCGACGAAGTGCTGAAGGTCTTCAACACGACCGTCGCCGTTCCGGCGTCGGCGAAGCCCGCCGACGCGTCGGCGAGCGCCAAGCCCGCGCCCCCGGGCGCCAAGCCGCCGGCCCCCGCGCCGGCTCCGACCAAGAAGCCGTAGACGCAGTTCGGACGGAATCCGAAGCGCCGTGGCCCGCTCCAAGAACCCGAACCGGGGAAAGGGCGGGCCACGGCGTTCCGCCGTCCCCCGGCGCGCCTCCCGAACGGCCCCGCGGAAGTCACCGCGGGGCTTTTCACGCTCGCCGACGTCGCGGCCGCGGTCGGCGGCCGCGCGGTGCGGCTCCGCGACGCTGACGGGGGTCGCGACCCTCGAGACCGCCGGCCCGCTCGGATCTATCCTGGGTCGCCGACGAGCGCCGGGCGGCCGATGCCGTCGCGAAGCGCGGCGGGAGCGCTGCTCGCCGCGGACGAGACGGCGGCGGCCGGCAAGCCCTGCGTTCTCGTCGCGAAGCCGCAGCTCGCGCTGGCCGTCTGGCTGGAGGCCTTCCGGCCCCGGCGCCCGGAGCAAGAGCGGCGTCGCAGCGCGGCGCCTTCGTGCATCGCTCGGCCCGGCTGGGGCCCGGCGTCGCGGTCGCCCCCGGAGCCACGGTCGTCCGCGCGGCGCCCGCATCGGCGCGCGCACGGTCCTCGCGGCGGGCGCCTTCGTAGGCGAGAATGCTTCGGATCGGGGAGGACTGCATCCTGCATCCCAACGCGGCGGTTCTCGACGGATGCCGGATCGGCGCGCGCTGCGTCCTCCAGGCGGGCGCCGTCGTGGGCTCGGACGGCTTCGGGTATGTCTGGGACGGACAGGCGCACCGCAAGGTGCCGCAGGTCGGCACCGTGCGTGTCGAGGACGACGTCGAGATCGGGGCCAATGCCGCGATCGACCGGGCGACGCTGGGCGAGACCGTCGTCGGCCGGGGCACCAAGATCGACAACCTCGTCCAGATCGGTCACAACGTGATCGTCGGCGAGCACTCGCTGCTGTGCGGCCAGGCGGGCATCGGCGGCTCCTCGAAGCTCGGCCGCGGGCGTCACGCTCGCGGGCCAGGTCGGGATCTCCGACCATGTCACGATCGGCGACGGCGCGGTGCTCGACCGGCCAGGCCGGAATCGCGAGGCAGGGGAGAGTCGAGGCCGGAGCGGTTCTGTCGGGGATGCCCGCCCTGCCGCACCGCGAGTTTCTGCGGCGGGCCGCCCTTCTCGGGCGGCTCGAGAAGGCGCTCGAGCGGCTGGCGGCGCTCGAGAAGAAGCTCGGGATAGGAGGACGCGTGGAAATCCGGATCGGCGAGATCATGAAGATCCTCCCGCACCGCTACCCGTTCCTGCTCGTGGACCGGATCCTCGAGCTCGAGCCGGGCAAGCGCGTCGTCGGGATCAAGAACGTGACGTTCAACGAGGAGTTCTTCCAGGGGCACTTTCCCGGCAACCCGGTGATGCCCGGCGTGCTCGTGCTCGAGGCGATGGCCCAGGTCTCCGGAATCGCGCTCCTCGGCGTCGTGCCCGACAAGGAGAAGAAGCTCCTTTACCTCTCGGGCGTCGATCGCTGCAAGTTCCGCCGGCCCGTCGTGCCGGGCGACCAGCTGCGGATCGAGGCGGAGATCACCTCGCTGAAGACCCGGGTCTGCAAATGCCGGGCGACGGCGACGGTCGACGGCGTCGTTTGCACCGAAGCGGAGCTTCTCTCCGTCCTGGTGGACCGGCCATGACGGCCGTGATTCACCCCACGGCGGTGATCGCGGACAACGCCGTTCTCCACGACGGCGTCCAGATCGGGCCCTACGCCGTCGTCGGCGACGACGTCGTCCTCGGGGCGCGCACACGCGTCGGAGCCCACGCCCTGATCCAAGGCCCGGCCGTCTTCGGCGAGGACAACCGCATCTACCCGCACGCCGCCCTCGGTTCCGATCCCCAGGACCTCAAGTACCGGGGCGAGACGACGCGCCTCACGGTGGGGTCCCGCAACGTCTTCCGGGAGTTCACGACCGTCCACCGCGGGCACGGCGAACGGCCTCGGCGAGACCGTCATCGGCGACGACAACTACCTGATGAACTACACCCACGTGGCCCACGACAACCGGATCGGATCGAGGGTCACGATGGCGAACTCGGCGGTTCTCGCGGGCCACGTCGAGGTCGGCAATCACGCCATCATCGGCGCCTTCAACGCCATCCACCAGTTCTGCCGCGTCGGCGCGTACGCGTTTCTGGGCGCGTACACGGGCTGCCGCCAGGACGTGCTCCCGTTCTGCCGCACGGACGGCCTCGACGCGAAGACCTACGGCCTGAACACGATCGGCCTGAAGCGCAACGGCTTCTCGGACGAGCGCATCGAGGCGCTCCAGAAGGCCTACCGCATCCTCGTGAAGTCGAAGCTCAACACGAGCCAGGCACTCGAGCGGATCGCCGAGGAGCTCCCCGGGCAGCCGGACGTCGAGGAGCTGGTCCGGTTCATCAAGGCGAGCGACCGGGGATTCATCAAGTGACGGGCGCTCCCGCGCCGGTCCGCCTCGAGCCGGTGCGCCTCGCGATCGTCGGTGTCGGGCACCTCGGCCGCCACCACGCCCGCGTCGCGGCCGAGCTGCCGGGCATCGCCCTGGTGGGCATCCACGACCACCACGAGGGGCGCGCCGAAGAGGTGGCGCGCGAGCGCGGCCTCCGCGTCCTCTCGGGGCCGGAGGAAGTCGCCGCGGCCGCCGAAGCGGTCGTCGTCGCGACGCCGACGAGCTCCCACGGAGAGCTGGGCCGGTTCTTTCTCGAGCGCGGCCTCGACGTCCTCGTCGAGAAGCCGCTCGCGCCCGGCCGTGGAGGAGGCCTCCGCGCTCGTGGCTCTGGCGCGCGTCCCGCTCGCGAGTGCTGGCCGTCGGGCACGTCGAGCGACACAACCCCGCGGTCCAGGCCCTCCTCGCGCGCACCGAGCCGCCGCTCTTCATCGAGGGCCTTCGCCTGGCCCCGTTCACGCCCCGCAGTCTCGACGTGGACGTCGTGCTGGACCTGATGATCCACGACCTCCAGATCGTGGCCGATCTCGTGCGTCGTCCGGTCGTCGAGATCCGCGCCGTCGGCATGCCGGTGGTCACTTCGCGCATCGACATCGCGAACGCCCGGATCGAGTTCGAGGGCGGATGCGTGGCGACGCTGACGGCCTCGCGCGTTTCCTCCGAGCGGATGCGCAAGCTCCGCGTCTTCGGGCCCGTCCCTCGTATTGCTCGGTCGACATGCACGCTCGGACCATCCGGGCGCCGGCGCCTCGCCGACGGCGCGGGGCGGGCCGGCGTCATGCCGGTGAACGTGGACGTTCCCGTCGAGTCCGGGGATCCGCTCGCCCGGGAGCTCGAGGACTTCGCCGGGGCCGTGCGCGAGCGGCGGGATGCCCTCGTCTCGGGCGAGGTCGGCCGCGACGCGCTCGTTCTGGCGCATCAGGTGCTCGACGCCATCGCGGCGCACCGGGCGAAGACGGGCGCGGCGCGGGGCTCGGGCTTGAGGCGAGGCCGGGTCGGCCTGATCGGAGGCAGCGGGGTCTACGATCTCGCGGCGGTGGAGGACCTTTCCGAGGACGGCGCTCGATACGCCGTTCGGCCGGCCCTCGGACGCCTATTTCACCGGGACGCTCGCCGGTGTCCCGGTCGCCTTTCTCTCGCGCCACGGCCGAGGCCACCGCCTCTCGCCGACCGAGATCAACTATCGGGCGAACATCTGCGGCTTCAAGATGCTGGGTTGCGACGCGCTGCTCTCGGCGTCCGCCTGCGGCAGCCTCCGCGAGGAGCTCGCGCCGCGCCAGGCCGTCGTTCCCGACCAGTTCATCGACCGGACGCGGCACCGCGCCGACACGTTCTTCGAGGGCGGCCTCGTCGGGCACGCGAGCCTCGCCGACCCGGTCTGCCCGGCGCTGTCCGGCGCGCTCGTCGAGGGCGGGACGCGCAGGGCGGCCTCACGGTGCGCCGCGGCGGAACCTACCTCTGCATGGAAGGGCCCGCAGTTCTCGACGCGGGCCGAGTCGCACCTCTACCGGTCCTGGGGCGCGGACATCATCGGGATGACGAACCTGACCGAGGCCCGCCTCGCCCGCGAGGCCGAGATGTGCTACGCGAGCCTCGCCCTCGTGACGGACTACGACTGCTGGCGGGAGTCGACCGAAGACGTCTCCGTCGAGTCGATCCTGGCCGTTCTCGCGGAGAATTCCGCCGCGGCCCGCCGGGCGCTCGCCGAGGCGGTCGCGCGCGTCGATCCCGACCGCGGCTGCGGCTGCCGGGACGCGATGCGCTTCGGGATCATCACCGACCGCGCGGCCATCCCGGACGACGGCGAAGAAGCGCCTCGAACCCATCGTCGGGAGGTACCTGTGAGAGCGCGACGGGCGCATCGTCGTCACGGGCTCGGTGGCCTTCGACTACCTGATGACGTTTCCGGGCCGGTTCACCGAGCACCTGATCCCGGACCAGCATGTCGCGCCTCTCGGTCTCCTTCCTCGTCGACGAGATGCGGCGGGTGCCGGGCGGCTGCGGGCCCAACATCGCCTACGGCCTGGCGCTGCTCGGCGAGCGGCCCGTGCTGCTCGCCACGGCCGGCGCCGACGCCGCCGAGTACCGCGACCGGCTGGCGCGCGAGGGTGTCGACGTGTCGGGCCTGCGCCTCGAGCGACGACCTCTTCACCGCCTCCTTCTTCGTCTCGACCGACCAGGACCAGAATCAGCTGGCCTCCTTCTACACGGGCGCGATGGCCCGGGCCCGGGAGCTCCCGCTGTCTTCGCTCGATCCCGCCGACGATCGCGTTCGTCGTCATCTCGCCCAACGATCCCGCCGGCCATGGCGGCGCTACGCCGCGGACTGCCGGCGAGCTCGGGATCCCGTTTCTCTACGACCCGAGCCAGCAGGTCACGCGGCTCTCCGGCGAGGAGATGCGGGAGGGCTTCCGGGGCGCGGCGATCCTGATCGTCAACGACTACGAGTTCGGGATCCTCGGCCAGAAGACCGGCCTCGGCGCTCGAGGCAGCTGCAGGCGGAGGTCCCCGTCCTGATCGTGACGCACGGCCCGGACGGCTCGACGATCCACGCCGCGGAGCGCCGACGGGAGCCGTCGAGACGCCATGCGATTCCGGCCGCGCGCGTCGAGGGGGAGGCCGTGGACCCGACGGGCGTCGGCGACATGTACCGGGCGGGTCTCCTGCGGGGCCGGCGCATCGGCGCGCCCGTGGCCCGTGGCCGGCCGGATCGGCAGCATCAACGCCATCTTCGGTCTGGAGGCCCTGGGCCCGCAGCCGCCGCGCTACACGCCCGGCGAGTTCCTCGATCGCTACCGCCGCAACTTCGGCGACACGCCCGAGCTCGCCCGCCTGTTCGGCTGAGCACGTCTTCGCGGGCCTTCGGTTACAATTCTCCTTTCTTCAACGAGAGGGCAGTCCTTTGAGCATGCGCGTTCCGCGCCGCGTGGCGGCGTCGTTCTCGCCGAGGCAGTTCGAGGGAAGCCTCGACGCCGGAGGTCTGCGGTTCGGCGTCGTATGCGCCCGCTGGAACCCGACGGTCACCGATGCGCTGCTCGCGGCCGCCCTCGAGACCCTGAAACGCCGCGGCGCCCGGGCAGCAGGACGTCTCGGTCGCCCGCGTCCCGGGCGCGTTCGAGCTGCCGGCCGGAGCGCGGGCGCTCGCCGACGCGGCGAAGCCCCACGCCGCTCATCGCCCTCGCGGCGATCGTCCGCGGGGAGACGACCCACCACGAGGTTCTCGGGCACGCCGTCGCGTCGGCCCTGGCCGCGCTTTCGGTCGAGACGGGGCATGCCGATCGGGTTCGGCGTCCTGACCTGCGACACGATGGAGCAGGCGCGGCAGCGCTCCGAGAAGGGCGTCGAGGCGGCCGAGGCGGCGATCGAGATGGCGAACCTGCGTCGCCATCTCAAGAACGGAACCGGCGCTGATGGGCGCCCGGCGCAAGGCGCGCGAGCTCGCGCTCCAGATGCTCTACGAGTACGACGTGTCCGGCACGGAGCCCCAGGAGATGTTCCGGCGCTCCGACGACCTGAAGAACGCGCCCGAGGGCATCCAGGACTTCACCCGCCGTCTGGTCTCGGGCACTCTGCTCCACCGCGAGGACCTCGACGCCCTGATCTCGCGTCAGGCCGACCACTGGCGGCTGGCCCGGATGCCGGTCGTCGACCGGAACATCCTGCGGCTCGCCCTCTTCGAGCTCCTCCACGAGCCCGAGACGCCGCGCCCCGTCGTCATCGACGAGGCCCTCGAGATCGCCAAGCGGTTCTCGACCCCCAAGTCCTCGCAGTTCATCAACGGCATCCTCGACGGCGTCCTGAAGTCGCGCCGCGGCGAGGTCCCGCGAGTCGTGAGCGGACGGCGCGAGCGCCGTCGCCGTCGCTCCTGGCCGCCGGCGCGATGGCGCGCGCCGCCGCCGCGCTGCGCGGCGGACGAGAGCGCGGTCTACCGCGCGTCCGGGCCCGGACGCGCGGCTGTTCGACCAGTACGACAACGACGGCTACTCGCTGGCGGTGGCGCCGCAGAGCGACGGCAGCCTCGAGCTGCACGTGCGCGTCAGCGGCGGCCCGCTCGAGAGCCGCGCGCCCGTTCCCGGCGGCCGGCAGCCCGCGACGGCGCGCTCGCCGCCTCGCCCGAGCGCGACGCCTTCGCGCGCACGCTCGCGGGCGACGCCGCGACGCAGGCCGAAGCGGTCGAGCGCATCCTGTCGGGCGTCGCCTCGGCCGTGCGCTACGACCCCGACCGCTCCCGGCGCCAGGACCCGACCTCCGTGTTCGCGTCGCGCCGGGCCCACTGCGTGGGCTACTCCGAGCTCGCGGTCGATCTGCTCCGGCGCGTCGGCATCGCGGCGCGGACGGTGCAGGGCATCCTCCGCTCCAAACCGGGCAGCGAGGGCTACGACTCCCGGATCGGCGGCGTCTATCACCGCTGGATCGAGGTCTATTACCCCGACCGCGGCTTCGTGTTCTCGGATCCGTCGGCGTCGATCAACGCCGTCGATGCGCGCTACGTGCCCTTCGGGCGGCGCGCGCTCGAGCGGCCGAAGGATCTGACGGTCGTCGGCGTCGAGACTTCGGGGCGTCTCGACTTCCCCGTGCTGCGGCTGCCCGAAGCGACGCTCCGCGTGCCGGACTCGGACTCTGAGCGGCCCGCTTCGCGGGCCGACGGAAATGAGAGGGGAAGTCGCTCCCGCTCCCTCTCCCTGAGAACCGGCTCGAGGGCGAAAGTGCCAGCGCCCGTTCGGTTATATTCGCGCCGGAAATGAGCGACAAGTACGCGCCCGGCGAGATCGAAGCGAAGTGGCAGCGCCGCTGGGCGGACGCGCGTGTGGCCTACGTGGACACCGCGCGTGCCCGGCGACGAGTACTACATGCTCAACATGTACCCGTACCCCTCGGGCAGCCGGCTGCACGTCGGCCACGGGCGGAACTACATCCTCGGCGACGCCCTCTACCGGCGCCAGCGCATGGCCGGGCGGAAGGCCCTGAACCCGATGGGCTGGGACGCCTTCGGCCTGCCGGCCGAGAACGCCGCGATCCAGAGCGGCGTCCATCCCCGGGAGTACACGCTCGCCAACATCGGCCGCATGAAGGAGCAGCTCTTCGCGCTGGGCTGCCTCTACGACTGGTCCAAGGAGCTCGCCTCCTGCGACCCGTCGTACTACCGCTGGAACCAGTGGCTGTTCCTGCGGATGTGGGAGCGCGGCCTGGCGTACCGGAAGACGGCGCCGGTGAACTGGTGCCCGGGCTGCCGCACGGTGCTCGCCAACGAGCAGGTCGTCGACGGCCGGTGCGAGCGCTCGGACGATCTCGTCGAGATCCGCGACCTGACCCAGTGGTTCTTCCGGGTCACCGACTACGCCGAGCGCCTGCTCGAGGGGCTCGACCGGCTTCCGCACTGGTCCGAGCGGGTCAAGACGATGCAGCGCAACTGGATCGGCCGCTCCGAAGGCGCCGAGATCCTCTTCCGCGTCGACGGCCTCACCGAGCCCGTGAAGGTCTTCACGACGCGGCCCGGACACGCTCTACGGCGCGACGTTCCTGGCGCTGGCTCCCGAGCATCCGGCGGTCGAGAGGCTCGCGGCGCACTCGCCGCGGCAAGCCGGAGATCGAGGCGTTCGTCGAGCGCGTGCGGCGCGAGTCGCGCCTCGAGCGGGAGGCCGAGGGCGGCGAGAAGGAGGGGCTCGACACGGGAGCCACGGCGCTCAACCCGGCGACGGGGGAGCCGATCCCGGTGCTGGCTCGCCAACTTCGTCCTTCCGGAGTACGGCACCGGCGCGATCATGGGCGTTCCGGGCCACGACCAGCGCGACTTCGAGTTCGCCCGCAAGTATGGCCTGCCGATCCGCCTGGTCTACCGGACCGAAGAGGGGGAGGTGGACCCCGCCGCGCTGACGGAGGCGCGGCCGCACGGAGGCGTGCTGGTGCGCTCGGGGAGCTGGGACGGCACGCCCAACGGGCCCGAGGCGGTCCGCGTGGCCATCGCCTGGCTCGAGGAGAAGGGGTTCGGCAAGGGCAAGGTCGGCTACCGCCTGCGCGACTGGCTGATCTCGCGCCAGCGCTACTGGGGAACGCCGATCCCCGCGATCCACTGCCCGGCCTGCGGCGTCGTGCCGGTTCCCGACGCCGACCTGCCCGTGCTGCTGCCGGAGGACGTCGACGTTCCGCGGCGCGGAGGGCAATCCCGCTCGAGCAGTCGGAGGCTTTCGTCGGCGGTCCGGTGCCCGCAGTGCGGCGGCGCCGCGCGGCGCGAGACCGACACGATGGACACGTTCGTGGACTCCTCCTGGTACTACCTGCGCTTCCTCAACCCCGCCGACCACGGGAAGATGGTCGACACGGAGCGCGTCGACCGCTGGCTGCCGGTCGACCAGTACATCGGCGGCATCGAGCACGCCATCCTGCACCTGCTCTACGCGCGCTTCGTCTGCCGCGTGCTCAAGGACATGGGCCTCGTCCACCTCGAGGAGCCGTTCGAGCGGCTCTTCAACCAGGGCATGATCACGCAGCTCAACCCGGCGACCGGGAAGGTCGAGAAGATGTCCAAGTCCCGGGGCAACACGGTCTCGCCCGACGAGCTGATCGCCCGCTACGGCGCCGACACCGTCCGCCTGGCCACCCTCTTCATCGGCCCGCCCGAGAAGGAATCGGAGTGGTCCGAGGAAGGCGTCGCGGGCGCCTTCCGGTTCCTCAACCGCGTGCACGACGCTGTGCGGAAGGGTCGCGGAGCTCTCGGGCGACGGTCCGCATGCGGAAGCCCCGCGGGACACGCCGCTCGTCGCGCCGGATGCACGCGACCATCGAGCGCGTCACGCGGGACGCCGCGAGCTTCCACTTCCACACGGCCGTCGCGGCGCTGATGGAGTTCCAGCGGGCCATCGCCGAGGCTCTCGACGACGGCTCCGAGACGCCCGAGACCCTGCGCGAAGCCGCCCGGACGCTCGTCCGAGCTCCTGCACCCGATGGCTCCGCACCTGACCGAGGAGTGGTGGCAGCGGTTCGGCGAGAAGGGGTTCCTGCTCGACGCGCGCATGGCCGGTGGCCGATGCCGAGCTCGCGACCTCGCTCGACGTCACGCTCGTGGTTCAGGTCAACGGCAAGGTGCGCGGAAAGCTTTCCGTCGCGCGGGGGGCGAGCGAGTCGGAAGCGATGGCGCGCGCCCGCGACGACGAGCGGATCCGCGCGTGGGTGGAGGGCAAGGAGATCACGCGGACCGTGTTCGTGCCGGACCGGCTGCTGAACCTGGTGGTGCGTTGAGGCCGGGAAGTCGAGGGTGGACGGTCGAGGGTCGAGGGTTTCTTGCCGGCGTCCTGGTCCTCGCGGCCGTCCTGACCGCGGGCTGCGGTTACGCCCTGGTGGGCCAGGGCTCGTCGCTTCCCGAGAACATCCGCGTCGTGGAGTTCACGACCCTCGAGAACCGGACGCAGCGGGTCGGCCTCGAGCAGCGCCTCTCGGCGGAGATCGCCCGCGAGCTCGTCTCCCGCGGCCGGTTCCAGGTCCAGGCGACTGCGCGCCGGAGCGGACGCCGCGCTCGACCGGCGCGGTGCTCGGGCTTCAACCTCTATCCGGTGTCCTTCGACTCGCAGGGCCGCGCGACGGACTACCAGGTGCAGATCACGGCGCGGGTGGCGCTCACGGCGCTCCCCGGCGGCGAGGCCATCTGGGAGAACCCGGCGTTCACGTTCCGGGGCAACTACGAGTACAACGCGACCGCGGCGACGTTCGTGGACCGGGAGAACGATGCGATCGACCGCGTCGCCGACCGGTTCGCCCAGAGCCTGGTGACGAGCATGCTGGAGGGATTCTAGGAAGGTTGAGAGTCGAGCGTTGAGAGTCGAGCGGAGCTGCGGCAGGCCTCGCGGCGCTCGTCGACGCTCGACCTCAGGACGCTCGACCCTCGACCCTCGTCTTCGCCTTCTTCGCCAGGCGGCTCTTGTAGCGCGCCGCGGCGTTGCGGTGGATGACGCCCTTGGCGAGGGCGCGGTCGATCTCGGAGTGGGTGCGGGGCAGGGCCTCCGACCGCTTCTTGGCGTCGGTCTGACCGTACCGCTTGACGGCGCCGCGCAGCCGCGAGACGCGGGCCTTGTTGCGGGCGCGCTTCTTGGCGGAAGTGCGGATGCGTTTCTCGGCGGACTTGATGTTGGCCATGATGACTGACTGTCGCTCCTGAGCTGATGATTGAAGTTGAGCGTTGAAGGTTGAAGCGTTCAAAGGGGAGGAACCATATCCTCTTCCCCTTCAACTTTCAACTTCGAGCCTCGACTTCCCGTCAGCCCCGCGTGTCGACCCCCATCGACTTCAGCCTCGCCTTCGCGAGGCGGGCCTCGTCGGAGGTCGGGAACTCGTGGATGACGTACTGGAGCTGGACGACCGCCTCGGCCTTCTGGCCGGTCTCGACCAGGGCGTAGCCCTTCTTCAAGAGCGCCGCCGCGGCCTTGTCGCTGGCGGGCCAGCGCTTGAGGAGCTCGGTGAAGTCGGTGATCGCCTCGGCGTATTTCTTCTGCGCGAAGTGCGACTCGCCGATCCAGTACTGAGCGTTGTCGGAGAGGTCGGTGGACGGGTAGCTCGCGAGGTAGTCCTGGAAGCCCTGGATGGCGAGGGCATAGCGGCCCTTCGTGTAGTCGGCGTAGGCGGTGTCGTAGAGCTCGGCGGGGGAGGGCCCCGCCGCCGCCGGGACGGCCGGCGCGCGGCCGCGCCGGGCGTCCCGGGCGGAGCCGCGGGAGCCGTGCCTGTGCCGGCCCCGGCGTCCCGCAGGCGCATCAGGTCGCCCTGCGTCTCCGCGATCTGCTGCGAGAGCTGCGAGAGGCGCCGGTTGGTGTCCTCGAGCTTGGCCTCGAGCTGCTCCATCTTGGTCGTCAGCTCGCCGAGCTTGATCGCCATGTCGGCGTTCGACTTGAGCAGCTGCGTCGTCTGCGTGGCGACGTTCTGGTTGAGCTTCTCGACCTCTTCCTTGCTCGAGGACTTCTTCTCCAGAGTCTGGATCTGCTTCTGGATGTCGCCCATCTGGCGGTGCAGACCCTCGATGTCGGTCGACGACACGCAGGCGACGCCCGTCAGGGACGCCGCGAGGATTCCGTAGAGGCCGAAGCGGCCGGGGTACCGGGGAACCAACTCTATTTGGCCGTGATGAGGAGGTGCGCCCGGCGGTTCTGCTGCCAGCAGCTCTCGTTCGACTCCGCGCAGAACGGCCGCTCTTCGCCGTAGGAGACCGTTCGCAGACGCGAGCCGTCGATGCCGAGCGAGACCAGGTACTCCTTGGCGGCGTTGGCCCGGCGGTCGCCGAGGGCGAGGTTGTACGCGCCCGTGCCGCGCTCGTCGCAGTAGCCCTCGATCAGCACCTGGACGGTGGGGTACTTCTTGAGCCACTCCGCGTCGGCGGCCAGCGCGGTGCGCGCGTCCTCGCGCAGGTCCGCCTGGTCGTAGTCGAAGTAGGCGTCGGTGAGGTACCCCTTCTTGTTGAGCTCCGTGACGTCCTGGCGGAGCACTTCCGCCGTCACGTCGGGCCTCGTGCGCGGTCGAGGGCGGCGGAGCGACCTCGGTCTCGGGAGGCTTCGCGCTGACCGGAGGCCGCGCGTCCGCCGTCGTCGTCGGGGGCTTCTTCTTGCAGCCGGCCGGAATGCGAGCGCCACCGTGGCGCACACGAGGAGTGATCGCGTGAGGGTCCAGAGTCTTCTTAGCCATTCGGTTACTCCTTAGTCGGTGAAGCGGAGCGCGCAGACCGCGGTGGCACCGCCCGGAAGTTCAGTGTAGCAAAGAGTTTGTCGAAACCCCAACTCCAAAACGAGCGGCCGACTCACGGGACCCACGCCGGCTGGGAGTGGTTCCCGCCGCGCGTGAGCTGTCGCTTGTTCTGGCCGTCCGCGTCCATCGTGTAGATCTGCGTCGAGCCGTCGCGCCGCGATTGGTAGACGATCTTCTCGCCGTCGGGCGACCAGGTCGGATGGCCGTTCGACCCCTCGGAGGTCAGCTGCACGGTGCGGCCCGACTCGAGGTCCATGACGCAGATGTTGAAGTCTCCCTCGTTGCGGCAGGCGAAGGCGATGCGCGCGCCGTCGGGCGACCAGGCGCCCTCGTCGTTCCAGTTGCCGGCGAAGGTCAGGCGGCGCGAGCCCGTGCCCTCGGCGTCCATGACGTAGATCTGGGGCGTTCCGGTCAGATCCGAGGTGTAGAGGATCTGGCGCCCCGTGGGAGACCAGGCCGGAGAGGCCTCGAGGGCCCGGCTGCGTGGTCAGCCGCCGCGCCGTGCCGCCGGCCACCGGCACCGTGTAGATGTCCGAATTGCCCCTCGCCGAGCCGGCGAAGGCGATCAGCGCTCCGTCCGGCCGAGAGCGAGGGCGAGGCGTTCAAGTCCACGCCGGTCGGGACCTCCCGCTTGTTGCCGCCGTCGCCATCCATCGTCCAGAGCAGGGGAAAGAGCCGGACGTACGAGGTGTAGACGATCTTGCCGTTGGCGCCGCTCGGGCTGATCGCGATCGACTTGTGCGAGGTCAGCTGGCGGACGCCGCGGCCGTCGAAGTCCATCGCCGAGATTTCCTTGTTGCTTCCCGTCCTGGGTCACGAAGAGGATCGTCGAGAGGAACACGCCGGGCTTGCCGGTGAAGTACTTCACGATGTCGTTGGCCAGCGTGTGCGCGATGCGCTCGACGTACGAGGCGCCGCCCGTGTAGCGGCGGCCCATGATGAGCTTGCGGGCCTTCAGGTCCCAGACCCGGGCCTCGATCGAGACCTTGTCGCCGGAGACCTCGCCCCGCGTGTCGACCAGGGCCTCGGCGCCGGTGCCCAGCCAGCGGTCGGCCGCCTCGGCGGTCGAGGGGTCGCGGAACCCCGGTCGGGTAGAGCGCGGGCTCCGCGACCGCGAAAGCCCCGGCGTACTCGAGGTCGGAGCGCAGGGTCGCCGTGAAGGGCTCGACGACCTGGGCCTGGAGGGCGGCGGTACCGGGCGCGAAGAGGGCGGGCACGGCGATCGAGAGGCGGCGCTCGGCGCCGCCCCGGATCGTGATCTGGATGTCTTCGGCGGGCGCCGGCGTCGGGGGCGGGCGTCTGGGCCGCAGCGCGCCGGAACCGAGGCCAGCACCAGGAGAGCGCCCAGAAGGCGGAGCGCAGCCCGCCGCATCGGCGTTCGACTCGGCGCCTCACTCGAACACGACCTGGATGCCCAGATGCGCGCCCGGCGTAGTCGGCCGGCAGGGGCGGCAGAGGCGAGGACGCGTAGACCGCGCGCATCGCGGCGCGGTCCACGAAGGGGAGACCGCTCGAGGTCACGAGGGCGACGTCGGTGATCGTTCCGTCCTTCTGGATCTGGAAGTGCACGACGGGATTCGTCTGCACGACCTGGGCCGGCTTGAACCAGTTCATGCTCATGATCGCCACCATCCGGTCGATGTAGATCGGGTACTTGAAGTCCGCCTGGTCGATCTTGAAGCCGCCGATTCCGGCCGAGCCGCCGGCGCCGGCGGCCGGGCCCGCGCGGTCGTCCCGGGTGCCTCCTCGTCTCCGCTCGGCAGGTTGACGGCCGGGGTCGCGACGGGCGGGCGCCCGGGCCGGCTGACGGCGGGAGGCGTCGGCTTCTTCTTCGTCTTCCTTGGCCGGGAGAAGCACCGCCTTCTCCGAGGGCTTCGGGACCTCTTCGACGCGGCTTCTCGATCTTCGGGCTTCTCGGCCACGGCCGGCGGCGCGGGCGGCGCGGGCGCCGTTCGGACCTCCGGCGCGCGGATCGACCCGGCCCGCAGCAGCCGCACCGCGACCGCGCGCGGCTTGCTGTACCGCATCGGCTTGGCGAACGACCGAGGCGAGGAGGCCGCCGAAAACGGCCGCGTGGAGCAGCAACGGCGAGGAGCGGTCGCCGGCCCCCAGGGCAGCCGGTCGGCCTGCCGTTCGGCGAGGATGTTGCCGACGGAGTCCATGCGTCAGCGCCGAGGCCGGCTCACCTCTTCGTGGTCCCCGACGTGTCCGTCACGAGGCCCAGGCTCTCGATGCCCATGCGGTTGAGCAGATCGAGCGTCTCGATCACGGTGCCGTAGGAGAGGCCGCGGTCGGCCTTGAGGAGCACGGCCTTTTCCTTCCGGCCGCGCAGGATCGCGCGCAGCCGGTCGCGCAGGAGGCCGCGGGCCACGGGCGTTTCGTTGATGTAGTAGAGCCCGTCGCGCGAGATCGAGAGGACGATCGGGTCCTCGAGCTGGCGTCTGGATGTTCGTCGTGGCCGTCTTGGGCAGGGCGACGGAGATGCCCTGGTGGAGCATCGGCGCGGTGACCATGAAGATGATGAGGAGCACGAGCATCACGTCGACGAGCGGCGTGACGTTGATGTCCGCCAGGTGATCGAACGGGTCGCCGGACTGACGCTGGAATGCCATATCGCGATCAGGACACCGCGGCCTAGGTGAAGTTCCTCTCCGCCAGGTTGATGAACTCCAGCGAGAAGTCCTCCATTCCGGCACGCTGCTCGCGGACTCTTCCCCATGAAGTAGTTGTAGAAGATCATGGCCGGGATCGCGGCGGCGAGGCCCGCGGCCGTGTTGACGAGCGCCTCCGGAGATGCCGGGCGCGACCGCCGCGATCGAGGTCGAGCCGGTCATGACCGATGGCCCGGAAGGACTGCATGATGCCCCAGACGGTGCCGAAGAGGCCGATGAACGGACAGGCCGAGGCCGTCGTGGCGAGGAAGGTCATGTTGCGCGTCAGTCGGGACATCTCGACGCCGATGGCCCGCTCGAGGGCCCGCTCGATGCCCGGAGATGTTCTTGATGAGGAGCTTGCCCTGAGTGATGCTCCCGCTTCCCGTCGTCGGGGAGGCGTCGTCCGCGCGGTTGGCCTTCACCTGGGCGTCGAGCTCCGCGTAGCCGGCCTTGAAGAGGGTCGTCAGGGGGGTGTCGGCGAGCTCCCCGGCGAAGGTGTTGACCTCGGAGAACCGCTTCGACTTGCGGAAAAAAGCGACAAACTTCTCGGACTGCCGGGACACCCGCCTGAGCCGGATGAACTTGGCGAAGATTATGACCCAGCTCACAAACGAGAACAGCAGCAGGATGCCCAGGACGACCTGGTCGGCGAGGCCGGTTTCCGAGAAGAAGGAGAGGATCGAGGGCTGTCCGGGAAGGTTTTCTGTGGTGACAGGCTGAAAGACGGTCCCGAGCATCGGTTTCGACCGTAACATATGGGTAACAAGAGGGTCAAAGGGAATGGAGCGGCAACCCAGGGGCGTTTTGCCCAACGTGAGGCGATTCTCGTGCCGGTGGATCGTGTCGATCGCTGTCGGTCTGCTCGCTGCGTCGCGGGCGCCGCTTCCGCCACCGAGATCTTCCCCGTGCGGGAGCTCGCGGCCGGCATGCGCGGCTACACGCTCTCGGATCTGGGCGACGGCGCGGGAGTCCAGCGCTTCGACGTCGAGATCGTCGGCGTGCTGCGGAGCTACGCGCCGAAGCAGGACCTGATCCTGGCGCGCATCCACTCCGAGGCCATCGAGAAGACCGGCATCATCGCCGGAATGAGCGGCAGCCCGGTCTACGTCGACGGCAAGCTCGTCGGCGCCCTGGCCTACGGCTGGCCGTTCTCGCGGGAGCCGATCTGCGGGATCACGCCGATCCAGAGCATGCTCGACATCCGCAAGGCGCCGCCCTCGGCGCCGGTGCCGATCGGCGGCGCGGCGACGCGCGCCGCGCAATTCATGGCGGCGTTCCGCGACCGTGACTTCGCGCGGCGTTCTCGACGATCTGCTCGCGCCTCTGAAGCAGTCGCCCGCCGGCGGCCGGGCTCTCGGCTCTGCCGCTGCCGGTCTCCTTCTCCGGAAACCTCGCGCCCGGCGGCCTCTTCGACCGCATGGCGGGAGCCGCGGGCTGGCTCGCGGCGCCCTCCGGCGCGTCCGTCGCCGTCGGCCGCGAGCGCCTCGACGAGCCGGACCCTCCGAGCTCGATCGGCTGGAGCCCGGTTCGGCGGTGGCCGCGGTTCTCCTCTCGGGGGACATGGTCCTGTCCGCGACCGGCACCGTGACCTGGGTCGACGGCAACTCGATCCTCGCCTTCGGGCATCCGTTCCTCTCGATGGGCCCCGTCGACATGCCGATGGCCCGCGCCGAGGTCCTGACGGTGCTTCCGTCGCTCTATCGCTCGTTCAAGTTCTCCTCGACCGGAGCCCGCGCTCGGCTCGGTCTCGCAGGACCGGTCCACCGGCATCCTCGGCAGCTTCGGCAAGCCGCCGACGATGGTGCCGGTGACGATCAAGATGACGTCCGAGGACGTGCCGACGCAGACGTTCCAGTTCGAGGTCGTCCACAACGCGATGCTGACGCCGATCCTTCTGGCCCTCGCGACCGACAGCGTTCTGACGACGCTCGAGAAGCGGGCCGGGGAGCGGACGATCGTCTGGAAGTCGGCGATCGAGACCGACGACCGCGACGGTCCGCTGGGACTCGGTCTTCACGGGGCTGACGGCGCGGGAAGAGGCCGTGGGCTCGCTCGCCCTGCTCACGAACTACCTGATGGCCAACGAATTCCACGACCTGTCCGTCAAGGGCGTCGAAATCGAGATCGTGCACTCCGACCGGCTGCAGAGCGCGCGCATCGTGCACGTCGAGGCGCAGAAGGAACGCGTGCGCCCGGGAGACTCCGTGCCGATCTGGATCGACCTCGAGGACTTCCGCGGAGGGCCGCGCCGGGTCGTCATGACCGCCCGCGTGCCCGAGGACGCTCCTCCGGGGCCGCTGACGGTCTTCGTCGGAGACGGCAACGCGGCGACCGCCTACGACCTCTCGCTCTATCCGCCCGACCCCCACTCGCTCGATCAGGTCCTCGACTTCCTGTCGCGGATGCGGCCGCCGAACACGCTGAACCTCCTGGCCTACCGCTCGGCTCCCGGCGCCGTCGTCAACGGCGAGCCGCTGGCCGCTCTGCCGCCCACCCGCGCCGCGCTCCTGCGCGACCGCGGCCCCGGCGACGGCACGCCCGACCTCGGCTACCTCCGCCTCCAGGCCGAATCGATCGAGCAGCCGGTTCCCCTGACGGGCTCGGCCCGTCTCCATCTCGAAGTGCTCCCGAGGCTCTGGTGATCCGGGCGGGACGCCCCCACCTCGCGCTCGCGATCGGCGTGTGCCTCGCCGGAGCCTCGGCCGCCTGGGCGCCGCCCGCCTCCGCCGCGGCGGTGAAGATCTGGGTCGACCGACACGGCGGCGGAGTTCTCGCAGGGCGAGGCCCGCGGCGTCTCCGTCGCTGCGGACGGCGCGCTCGTCGCCGGGCGCGCGCTCGCGAAAGTCGAGGGCGTCTCCGAGGCCGTTCTCTTCGTCGCGGCGCCGGGCAAGAACGGGGAGCTCTTCGTCGGCACGGGCGACTCGGGCAGGGTCCTCCGGGTCACGGCGGAAGGGTCGGTGGACACCTGGGCCACGCTGCCCGAGCAGGAAGTCACGGCCCTCGCTCTCGGCCCCGACGGCCTGGTCTACGCGGGCGGCTCGCCGGGCGGCAAGGTCTATCGCATCCAGAACGGGCAAGGCCTCGCTCTACTACGACACCAAGGCGCAGTACGTCTGGGCGCTCGCCTTCGCGGGTCCGGATCTCTACGTGGCGACCGGGCTTCCCGGCGAGATCCATCGCGTCGGCAAGGGCGGACAGGGCGAGCCCGTGCACACGACGTCGGACGGCGCACGTCCGCGCGCTCTACGTCGACGCCACGGGCCGCATCTGGGCGGGCACCTCCGGCTCGGGCCTGGTGCTCCGCATCGACAAGACCGGCCGCGTGACGACGCTGTACGACTCCTCCAAGCCCGAGATCACGGCGATCGCCGGGGACGCGAGCGGCCGGGTCTGGGTCGCCGCGGGAGCGGCGGACATGTCGTCCTCGGCAAGCGAGCCGATCTCGGTCCCGGTCGCGTCGGCGCCGGCGAAGTCGGCGCGCGGGGGTTCGGGGACCGACGAGGAGGATCGCTCGAAGCCCGAGGTGACGGTCTCGGTCTCGACGCCCCGGCTCGCGCCCTCCCGGGGCGGCTCGCGCGGCGGCTACTCCGCGGAGGTCGCTCCTCTTCGAGGAAGGCGAGCCGCCCCGGGTCGTCTGGAGCGCTCCCGAGGAGGTCGTCTTCGACCTCGCCCGCGGACGAGACCGGCTCCGGCGTGGTGGCGGCGACGGGGCCCAAGGGAAAGCTCTACGCGCTCCTGCCCGACGGCGCCTCGCTCGTGCGCACCTTCGACGAGAGGCAGGTCACGTTCGTCGCCGGCCCGGACGTGGGCCTCAACGCCTCCACCGCTCTCTATCGGCGGCGTCCGGGCGCGTTCGCCGGCGAGTACGTTTCCCCGGTCAAGGACACGGGCCGGACCAGCCGGTTCGGCGCGTTCCGCTGGGAAGGCGATGCGCCTTCCGGCTCCCGCGTGGAGTTTTCGTTCCGCTCGGGCGACGTCGGCGACTCCCGACAGCACCTGGAGCGCCTGGTCGAACTGGGAGGGGAGCGCGCGCTCGCTTCCGATCGCGGCTCCCGACGCGCGCTTCCTGCAGTGGAAGCTCCGCGTCGAGACCGACGGAAACGCGCTGCCGCGAATCCGCCGGACCGAGGCCGCGTATCGCAACCGCAACGCCGCGCCCGTGGTCGAGAGCGTCGTCGCGCTGGAGCCGGCGGAGATCCTGGCTCGGTCGGGCTCGAGCGGATCGAACGTCTATCGAGAGCTCGGCGCCGGACGAGAAGGGCATCTTCACGAGCCTCGAGGAGCCCAAGTCCCGACAGCTCGCCCCGCAAGCTCTTCCGCAAGGGCTACCGGACGGTGCAGTGGAAGGCGACCGATCCGGACTCGGACACGCTCGCCTACGACGTCGAGTTCCGGCCCGCCTCCGGCACGAAGTGGCTCGTGCTCCGGAAGGACGTCCGCGAGAGCTCCTATTCCTTCGACTCGACGTCGCTGCCCGACGGCGACTACGTCTTCCGCGTCACGGCTTCCGACGCCGAGCCGAACCCGGGCGACGGGAAGACGACGGCGCGCGAGTCCGCGCCCGGTCCGCATCGACAACACGCCGCCGGCGATCCGCGACGCCTCGCGCCAGCCCGACGTCCTCCAGATCGAGGTCGCGGACGCCGCCTCGCCCGCTCACGGAAGCCGAGTACAGCCTCGACGCCCGCAAGTGGACGCGGGTCGAGGCCCAGGACGGACTCGCGGACTCCCCGACGGAGACGTTCGTCATCCGGCTCCCGAAGGGCTCGACGGGCGCCTACCTGCTCGTCCGCGTCACGGACGCCTCGCGCAACGTCGCGACGGCCTCCTTCACGGCGCCCTAGGCCTCCGCCCGGCTCCCGGCGCCGTCGGCGAATCCGCCGCTCCGGCATAATCATCGAGCGATGAGGCGGGCGTGCGCGCTGGTCACGGCTCTCGTGGTCGCGGCCGCGTGTCGCGCCCGGCCGGAGGCGGCGCCGCCGCGCGCGGACCTCGACCTCGCCCGCGACGCCGACTCCGGCCTCGGCCGCGCCGGACGAAGTCGCCGAGGGCGTCGCCTTCGACGGCGGCACGCTCACGCGCCGGCTGGTCGGGGAGCCGACGACCCTGAACGCCGTCCTCCAGTCGAGCCTGCCGGAAGCGCAGGTCCTGCAGTACGTCCAGCGCAACCTCTTCGACTTCGACGCCCGGCTGCGGCTTTCGCCCGGGCTCGCCGCCGGGATGGAGGTCTCGCCCGACGGGCGCGACCTACGTCGTGACTCTCCGGCCGGAGGCGGTCTGGGAGGACGGGCGCCCCGTGACCTCCGCCGACGCGATCTTCACCATCCGCAAGGTCGCCGACCCGGCGGTTCCGGCTCCCGTCTTCCAGTCTCTCTTCGACGGTCTCGAGAGCGTCGAGGCGCTCGACGCCCGGCGATTCCGGGTGCGTGTTTCGAGAGGCCTATGCCTTTCGCGAGATGGCGTTCGTGCTGCCGCTTCTTCCCGCCCACCGCTTCGCGGGCAAGGACTTTCTGACGGCCGCGGACAACCGGGCGCCGCTCGCGAACGGGCCGTACCGCGTGGTCGCGTGGAAGGCCGGCGTGTCGGTGGAGCTCGAGCGCAACCCGGCCTACTGGGGCTCCCGCGGCCACTTCGACCGCGTCGTCTTTCGCATCCTGCCCGACAACACGACGGCGTACCGCCTGCTGCTCGCCGGCGAGCTCGACGAGGACCAGATCGACGCGACGCTGAAGGCGCGGGCGCAGGCGGACCCGCCGGTTCGCCGAGTGCTGCCGTCTCGTCGAGTTCTACACGCTCGACTGGAGCTACGTGGCGCTCAACAACCGCTCGCCCTTCTTCGCCGACGCGCGCGTCCGTCGCGCGCTCACGATGCTCTCCGACCGCGCCGCGGCGGCGCAGACCTCTACCGCGGCTCGGCGCGGGTCATCTCCGGGCCCGTGGGCGCCGGACTCGCCGGCCTACGACGCGGCGATCCCGCCGCTCCCGTTCGATCCCGCGGCCGCGAAGGCGCCTGCTCGACGAGGCGGGCTGGCGCGACTCGAACGGCAACGGCACGCGCGACCGGGACGGACGCGAGTTCGAGTTCGAGCTGCTCGATCCCGGCGGGCTTCGAGACCGGCCGCCAGGTCGCCGAGATGCTCGCCGCGGAGCTCGCCCGCGCCGGCGTCACCGCCCGCGGTGCGGACGATGGAGTGGGCGGCGTTCGTCGAGCGCGTCGACGCCGGCGAGTTCGAAGCGGCCTCGCTCGCGCTGGTCCGCGGTCGACCCCAATCCCGGACCCGTATCCCTACTGGCACTCCTCGCAGTGCCCGCCGAACGGCCTCAACGCCGGCTGCTACCGAAACGCCGAGGCCGACCGCCTGATGGAGGAAGCGCGGCGCGAGCTCGACGCGTCGAAGCGCGACGCCGCTCTTTCATCGGCTGCACCGGATCTTCCGCGACGACGCGCCCGGTCATCTTCCTCGTCAACTCGACGCAGAAGTTCGGCTTCGACCGCGGCGTCCGCGGGCGTCACGACGTCGCCGCTCGGGCTCTCGGGCATCTGGCCCGGGCCGCTCGGGCTGGTGGGAGGCGCCGAGGCCATCGCCGCAGCTCGCCGGGAAGCCGGCCGCATGATCCGCTACGTCCTGCGGCGCCTCGCTTCTCGCGGTGCCGACCCTCTTCGGAATCATCGTCGATCGTCTTCCTGCTGGTGCACCTCGCGCCCGGAAGCCCCGTCTCGGGCGGCGGCGAGTCGCTGCGGCGGCCCGACCGGCCGGGCCGCCGAGGAGCTGCGGCGGCTCTACGGGCTCGACCGGCCGATCCCCGAGCGCTTCGGCGCGTGGATCTCGCGGGCCGTCCGCTTCGATCTCGGCGAGTCCTTCGTCGACCGGCGGCCGGTCGGGGAGCGCATCCGGGAGGCCCTGCCCAACACGCTGCTCCTGAACGGCCTGGCTCTCGCTCTCGCGCTCTCGATCGCGATCCCGCTGGGCGTCGTCGCCGGGCGGCCGGCCCGAAGGCCCGCTCGACCGCCTCTCCGGGGCCGCGCTCTTCGCGCTCTACTCGACGCCGACGTTCTGGGCGGCGCTGCTCCTGCAGTCGCTCTTCGCGGTCCAGCTCCGCTGGCTGCCGCTCTACGGCGTGGCGTCGGACCCGGCCCCCGCCGGGCTCGCGGGCCTCGTCGACCGGCTGGCGCACGTGGCTCTGCCCGCGACGTGCCTGGCGTACGGAACGCTGGCGTTCGTGGCGCGTCTGGTGCGCTCGGGCGTGGCCGAGACGCGCGAGGCCGACTTCGTGCTGGCGGCTCGCGCGCGGGGCGCGTCGCGGCGGCGGGCGCTCTGGACGCCACGCCTTTCCGAACGCGATCCTGCCGCTGCTGACGCTCTTCGGCCTGCTCCTGCCGGCGCTGCTCTCGGGCAGCGTGATCGTCGAGCGCATCTTCGCCTGGCCGGGCCTCGGGCGGCTCTACTTCGACTCCATCCTCGTCGCGCGACTACCCGGTCATCCTCGGCCTCTCGCTGCTGTCGGCCGTCGCCACGCTCGCGGCCACGCTCGCCTCCGACATCGCGAGCCGCCGCCGCGGATCCGCGCGTGCGCGACGGGGCGGCGCCGTGACGGCGTCGACGGCGCGCCGGCGGGTCCCTGCGGCGGCCTGCCCGCGAGCGGCCGGGTGGCGCTGGCCGTGGTTCTGCTGCTGTGGATCGTGGCGGCCTGCTCTCCGCTCTTCGCCGAACGGGCCGGCGCGATCCGGCTCGGCGAGCGGCTGGCGCCGCCTTCGGCCGCGCACCCCTTCGGCACCGACGACCTCGGCCGGGACCTGTTCGCGCGGGTCGTCTGCGCGACGCCGATCTCGCTCGCGATCGGTCTCGTGGCCGCGGCGGTCTCGCTCGGGCGTCGGCTTCGCCGTCGGCGGCCACCGCGGGCTGGATCGGGGGAGCGGTCGACCTCGCCCTTTCGCGCCTGATCGAGGTCGTGCTCTGCTTCCCGGTCCTGTTCCTTCTGCTCGCGCTGGCGGCGTTCCTGCCGCCCTCGCCGGTGACCCTGATCCTCGCGATCGGCCTGACGGCGTGGCCGGGAGACGCGCGGTACGCCCGCGCGGAGGTCATGCAGATCAAGCAGCTCGACTACGCGCGCGCGGCGCGGGCCGCGGGAGCGTCGACGCCGCGGATCCTGGCGCGGCACCTCCTGCCGAACGCGCTGCCGCCGCTGATCGTGTCGGCGGCCTTCGGCATCGGCTGGGCCATCCTCGCCGAGGCGGCGCTCTCGTTTCTGGGCGTCGGGCTTCCCGCGCCGGCGATCTCGTGGGGCGGGATCCTCTCGGCCGCGCCGCCCTACCTCGACGAAGCGTGGTGGATCGCGCTTTTTCCGGGCCTCGCGCTCTTCCTGACGGTGTCCGCCTATAATCTGCTGGCCGAAGGGCTCCGCACGGCCACGACCGAAAAGGGCAGGCAAGCATGACGGAGCGCATCGCCGTCTACCCGGGCTCCTTCGATCCGCTGACCAACGGCCACCTCGACATCCTGGCGCGGGCCCGGCGCCTGGCGGACCGGGTCATCGTCGCGATCCTCGAGCAGGACCAGAAGAAGCCGCTCTTCTCGGCCGACGAGCGCATGGCGCATGATCCGCGAGATCGTGGGCGGCGACACGTCGATCTCGGTCGGGTCCTTCTCGGGGCTGCTCGTCGACTTCGCCGGACGCTCCGGCGCGACGCATCATCGTCCGCGGCCTGCGGGCCGTGTCGGACTACGAGTACGAGCTGCAGATGGCGCTGATGAACCGGCGCCTGGCCCCCGAGATCGAGACCGTCTTCCTCATGGCCAAGGAGGAGTACTCGTACGTCTCGAGCCGTCTGGTCAAGGAGCTGGCGCGGCTGGGCGGCGACGTCACCGGCCTCGTGCCCAACCTCGTCCGCCAGCGTCTGGCGGATCGGTTTTGAGCGGGGCGGCTGCGAGGGAGGCCGGCGCCGGGCGCGTCGTCGAATCCCGCCTGCGCGTCCGCTACTCCGAGACCGACCAGATGGGCATCGTCTACCACGCGCACTACCTCGTCTGGTTCGAGATCGGGCGGACGGAGTGGTGCCGCGCCGCCGGAATTCCGTACGCCGAGATGGAGCGCGCGGGCCTGTTCATCCCCGTCACCCGCGTCGAAGCCACCTTCCGCCGCCGTTCGAGCTACGACGACGCGATCCGGATCGAAGCCGCGCATGGCGGAGCTCTCGGGCCGGGGCTGCGCGTTCGCCTACGAGGTGCGCGGAGAGGGGAGCGAGCTTCTGGCGGACGGGTCCACTCGCCACATCTTCACGGACCCGTCGGGCCGGCCCCGCAGGGCTCCAGCGGAGATTCTCGGGCCGCTCGCAACGCTTCCGGTCCGGTCGCCGCCTGAGGGGCCCCGAGGCTGCCCATTGAACGCGACGAAGGGGAGGACGCATGTCACTCGGCAAGAGGGCAACGGCGGAGTTCCTCGGCACGCTCTGGCTCGTTCTGGGGGGTTGCGGGAGCGCGGTGCTGGCCGCCGTCTTCCAGAACGTCGGGATCGGCCTGCTCGGCGTCTCTCTGGCGTTCGGCCTGACGCTCCTGACGATGGCCTTCGCCATCGGTCCGATCTCGGGCTGCCACATCAACCCCGCCGTGACCTTCGGGCTGGTGGCGGCGAAGCGCTTCCCGGCCTCGGAGCTGCTGCCGTACGTCGTCGCCCAGGTGCTCGGCGGCGTGGCCGGCGCCGGAATCCTGTACCTCATCGCGACGGGCCGTTCCGGGTTCCAGGTGGTGGCCTCAGGGTTTGCCGCGAACGGCTATGGGGAGCATTCGCCCGGCGGGTACGCGCTCGGGGCGGCGCTGATCTGCGAGATCGTGATGACGTTCTTCTTCCTGCTCGTCATTCTCGGAGTGACGGCGAAGCGCGCGCCGGCCGGGTTCGCGGGGATCCCGATCGGCCTCGCGCTGACGCTCATCCACCTGATCAGCATTCCGGTGACCAACACGTCGGTCAATCCGGCGCGCTCCACCGGTCCGGCGCTCTTCGTCGGCGGCTGGGCGCTCTCGCAACTCTGGCTCTTCTGGGTCGCGCCGATCGTCGGCGCGGTCGTGGCGGGCGCGATCTATCGAAGCGTTTTCGAGAGAGTGACAAGGACAGGCTGCAGGTCAGCCCGGGGCGGGTGAGGGCGCGGGCGACCGCGCCGTCCGCGCCCGAAAAATCGTCCAGAGGATCTTCCAGCCGGCGCGCAGCGTGCCGCTCACGGTCCCCGTGATCTTCGAGACGCCGACGCGCCGCCGGTAGGACACCGGCACCTCGGCGACGCGGAGGCCCGGCCCGCAGCGCCTTGACCTGCATCTCGCAGGTCCAGCCGAAGTCGGGGTCCGCCATGCCGAGCCGCTCGTAGGCGTCGCGGCGGATCGCCCGAAAGGGTCCCAGGTCCGTGTAGCGGTGGCCGTAGAGCAGCCGGATCAGTGCGCAGGCGAACGCGTTGCCGAGCCTCGCCTGGGGCAGCAGCGCGCCGGGCTCCGCCCGGCCGAGCGTGCGGGAGCCGATCACGAGGTCCGCGCCGGCCTCGATCGCCTCGAGCAGCCGCGGCATCTCCTCCGGGTGGTCCGAGAAATCTCCGTCGAGAAACACGATGACGTCGGGCGGCCGGGCCTCGAGGGCCGCCACACCCGCGAGACAGGCGCTTCCGTATCCCTTTCGGCCCTCGCGGACGACTCGAATCGGGACGCCGGTCCGCAGGCGGCGTGCGACCTCCGCGGTGCCGTCGGTCGATCCGTTGTCGACGACGACGACCTCGAGCCCGGCCGTCGCCGGGATGGCCGCGACGACCAGGGGCAGGGAGTCGCGTTCGTTGAAGACGGGGATGACGACCGCCACGCGCCGCCCTCCCGGGACGGGGCTCACGGCAGCGGGCGGGGGGAGAGGTGGCCGCGGATCAGCGTGACGGCGAGGCCCGCGAGGATGAGCAGCGCCGCGACCGCGGTCTTCGGGGTCAGGCTCTCGCCGAGCAGCACGACCGCGAGAGCCGTGGTGATCACGGGCTGCAGGAACACGTAAAAAGCGACATGCGAGGCGTGCGTGCGCGCGAGCGCCCAGGAGTTCAGAAGGTACGGGATCGCGGTGCACAGGACGATCACGGCGAGGGCGCAGGCCCAGGCCACGGGCGGCACGGCCCGCCAGTCCAGGCGGAGGATTTGCGGCAGCGCGACGAGAACGATGAGGATTGCGCCGTAGCGGAAGACGGTCGCGGTGAAGGTCGCCACGCGGTAGTGCGCGAGGATGGGGCGCGACAGCACGAGATAGAGCGAGTACGACATGCAGTTGAGGAGCAGCAGCGAGACCCCGCGGAACGAGGCGCTCTCCCAGCTGAACCTCTGCGCGTTGAGCAGGACGAAGGCGCCGGCGCCCGCGAGCAGCAAGGCCCGTGACCGAGCGGGGCGTCAGCCGCTCGCGGCCCAGGAGCGCGGCGGCCGCCAGCGTGAAGACGGGGATGGTGGCCGTCAGGATCGTCGTGTTGATCGCCGTCGTCAGGGAGAGGCCGAGGATGAAGAGGATCTGGTTGAACGAGACGCCGAGAAGGCCGTAGAGAAGAAGGCGCTTGCGGTCGGAAGGCCGGATCTTCTCGCGCTGCCGCGAGAGGCGGAAGGCGTCCAGGATGAGGACGGCCCCGACGACGCGCAGCGCCGAAAAGGCGAGCGGCGGAATCGAAGCCAGGGCGAGCTTGCCGAAGATGGGGAAGAGGGCGAAGCCCGCCTGCGCGGCGGCGAGCGCGGCGTGGATCCGCCAGGAAGGCGTCGAGGCGTGGGAGCTCACGAGAACGGGAGCCCGCAGACCACCGCCGCCGGCGCCGCGTCTCCCGGCAGGGCCGAGCGCCGTCGCCGTCGGCCACGTCTCGAAACACGAATCCGAGCCCGATCGGGCCGAAACGCGGCGAGACCACCGAGCTCGTCACGCGGCCCAGCTCCCGCTGCGGCTTCTCCGGATCCGGAAAGATCGTGCCGGCCGCGACCGGCCCCGCCGGAAAGCGGAAGCCGGCCAGGCGCCGGTTGACCCGCCCGTAGGTCCGCATCCGCGCGACGATCTCCTGGCCCACGTAGCAGCCTTTGTGCGTCGAGATCGCCGCCTCGAGCCCGACCTCGTCGGCCAGATTCGCCTCGGTCGCGTCCTGTCGAAAGCGGGGGCGTCCGGCCTCGACACGCAGGACCTCGGCCGCGGGCTCCGAGAGTGCGGCGGAGCCGGCCGCCGAGAGACTCGCGAGGATCGCCTCCCGCGCCGCCGAGGGGGCCAGGATCTCGCCGGCGAGCTCCCACTCGCGCCGGCAGCCGGGTGGCGCCGGCGGGAGTCGTGAAGGCCTGCTGCCCGCGGGCCGTAGAGGGCGACGCGCAGGTAGTCGGCCGTCGCATCGCGCACCGTGGCCTTCTGGAATGCCGCGTACTTCCCGAGGTGCGCGGTCACGGCTGGGCGCGGCCTCGGCCGGAACCAGGAGCAGCAGCCGATCGGCCTCCGCGACGAGCCGGCCGAAGTAGAGCAGCTTGCCCTTCGGCGTCAGGCCCGCCGCCGGGCGGGACTGCCCGGGTGCGAGGCCGCGCACGTCCTGGGTGAGCTGGCCCTGGAGGAAGGCGGCGCGGTCCTCGCCCTCGACCGCGACGACCCCCGCGGCGTTCGCGGTGAGCGAGGCCCTCGCGCGCGGCGGCGTCGTCCCCGGGAGGCGGCGCGCCGGCGCTACTTCTTGTCGTGGACGAACTGGGCACGCACCCGGACCTTGGGCGCATCGGCGGCGTCCAGCGTACGCATCCGCATCGAGAGCCGGTACGACTCGTCGTCGAAACCGTCGATCGTCACGCTGCGGTCGGTCGCCTTGATGATCTTCCCGTCCTTGTCGAGCACCTCGACGGCGAGCTTGATCTTGAATTTCTCCGGCCCGCGGTTGTCGACGATCGAACTGCCACCAGAGCCACGAGGTGTCCTTCGGGTCGTTGGCCCGGGCCTTTTCGATGTCCTCCTCGTCGGGGTAGTTGTTGGCCTGGAGCGTCTCGGATCGTGCACTTCTTGTAGACGAGCTTGACCTCTCCGTAGCGGTCGCGGGGAAACGGGATCGTCTTCTCGAGGACCCCCTCTTCGGCGAGAAGAATGGAGGCGCCGAGGAGAGCGGCGGCGGCCATCGTGCGTCGCAACATGTCGACCTCGCTGGCGCGCGAGCGTATCATCGGGTGTCGATGGCCGCCGAAGACGCCCCCGACCTGCCACGTCATCGACATCTTCATGATGTCGGTGAAGTGCGGCAACTGCGACAGCTACCAGACGATCGTCAAGTTCCGCAAGGGACCCGAGAAGAACGTCTACACCTACGAGTGCGAGAACGAGATCTGCGACCCCAACGTGACGCGGACGATCGTCGAGGTTCCCCGGCACCTCGACAACTCGACCCGGCGGGCGGAGGAGCTGCCCTACTACGAGAAGGAAAAAGAGGCCCCGGAGGAGCCCGCGGACTGACCGCCTCCGCCGGGCCCCGACCCGAAATCGCATAGAATGGGGACTTCGTGAGCCTTCAACCGGCCACGCGGGAGCCGGCGGGGATCGCCCCCGACCTCCTGCAGCGCCTGCGGAAACGCCTCGCCGACTCGCCCGCCCTGGGTTGGCTGTCCCCGAGCCTCGATGAGCTCGGGCTGGACCATTGCGTCCTGCGGCTGCCGGCCCGCGAACAGATCACCAACGGCTCGGGCACGATTCACGGCGGGGTGCTCGCGATGCTCGCGGACACGGCCGTGGCCTTCGCCCTGGCCACCAACTTCGACGGGAAGATGGGGTTCGCGACCGCCGACATGACGATCCACTACCTGCGCCGCGCGCGGGGGGACGTTCGGGCGCGGGCTCGCATCATCAAGAAAGGACAGCGCGTCAACGTGGGGGAAGTGCAGATCGTGGACGGCGCCGGCCGGGAAGTGGCCCGGGCCCTGGCGACCTTCCTCCTGACCACCTCCTCCTTCGAATACGCGCCGGAAAGGAAGCAAGAAAAATCATGATGGACGACACGGTTCCGTTCCCCGCGGCCGAGGTCGGGGAACCGGAAAGGAAGCCCTCCCGCCGCCGCCGAGGCGGCGCCCGGAGGCACAAGAGTTTCGGCCGAGCCCCGCCCCGGCCGGCGAGGAGGCCCCGGCGCCCGCCGGCCGATGCCGATGCCGGTGCCGACGGCGGCCCCGGCCGCCCCGCTGAGCGTCACCTCCGGCCCGCCGACGCGCACCGCGGTCGACCAGCGGCTCTCGCTCTTCATCGACTTCGAGAACATCGCGCTCGGCGTGCGCGACGCGCAGTACAAGAAGTTCGACATCCACCTCGTGCTCCAGCGGCTCATCGAGAAGGGCCGGATCGTGTTCAAGAAGGCCTACGCCGACTGGACGCGCTACTCCGAGTACAAGCGCGAGTTCCACGAGGCCGCGATCGAGCTGATCGACATCCCGCAGCGCAACTACTCGGCCAAGAACTCGGCCGACATCCGGATGGTCGTCGACGCGATGGACCTCGTCGCCTCGAAGGGCCACATCACGACCTTCGTGATCTGCTCGGGCGACTCGGACTTCTCGCCGCTCGTCTCGAAGCTGAAGGAGAACGACAAGAGCGTGATCGGGGTGGGAGTCAAGAACTCGACCTCGAACCTGCTCATCTCCAACTGCGACGAGTTCATCTTCTACGAGGACCTCGTCCGCGAGACGCGCGCGCTGCCCTCGATCGACAACCTTCCGAAGAAGAAGCAGGAAGTCTTCCGCCTCGTGCTCGACTCGATCCAGGCGCTCCGCCGCGAGAACTACGACGTGATCTGGGGCTCCATGGTCAAGCAGACGATGCAGCGCAAGCAGCCGTACTTCAACGAGTCGTACTACGGCTACAAGTCGTTCTCGGAGCTCCTGGAGGACGCCGAGCGCCACGGCATCCTCTCGATGAAGAAGGACGCGAAGAGCGGGGGGTACGTCGTCTCGGTGTAGTCCTCGGCGCCTACTGGCGGCGGAGCGTGATCCGGTCGGCGGAGCCCGCGGGACCCGAGATCGTGGCCGCGACCTGGAGGGTCACGAAGTCGGCCGAGCCTGAGAGGTCCCAGACGAGGTTGCGGAATCCGCGGAGGGAGCTGTCGGGGCCCGGGTGGATCACCTTCGAGAGCGCGTCGGTGCCGCGCCCGGAGGCGTAGGCCGGCGAGAGGTAGAGGTAGGACAGAAATCCGGTGGCGTTGACGCCCGCCTGGATGAGGTAGTCCGGCTCCCGGGACTCGAGCAGGAGATACGCGGTCTCGTCGGGGGTCCGGCGGAGCCCCTCGACCGCGCGCCAGCTGCGGTCGCGCCGGGGCACCCAGGGCGCGATAGGGGATGAAGTCGAGCGTCAGCGAGGCGCCCGCCGGCGACGCGACGAGAGCCGAGGCCAGCTCGCGGACGCGGCGGCCGCCGTCGGGGACCGTCAGGTAGCCGGCGCCCGCTCCGCCGCGGCCGGGATCGGTCAGGGTCACTCCGGCGCCGACGACGTTGCCCGAGCGGTCGGTCTCGACGAACATCTCGCGGAGCGCGGGGCGGGACGGCGTGCCGGCGATCGTCGTCGCGATCTTGCCCTGCCAGCGCCCGGTCAGGTCCAGGGTCCAGGGCTCGGGGGTCGTGGACGCGGGAGGCGGGCCGAGGTCGGTGGTGACCGACGGTGCGCGAGCCCCAGACGAGAACGCCGGTGATGATGGCGAGGGCGAGAGCCGCGAATCCCAGCAGATACACGCGGGGGATGCTGGCGAGCCCGGCAAGCCCGCGGCCGCCGCGGGGTTCGCGCCGGTCGCCGCACCGGCCGGAGCCGCCGGTTCGCCGTCGCGCAGCCGGTCCAGCTCCTTCTTGCATTTCAGACACCGCGCGGCAGGGATCTGCGTAAACCCGCAGTGCGGGCACGTCACCCAGGCCATGGCGTCATGGTAACCGATCAGCCCGAAGTCAATGTGACGGAAGTACGGAGCCGGTCGAGTGACGGCCGCGTCCGCCGCTTCAGATTTCCCGGAAGAAGAATCGGTCCAGCACCGCCATGCGCTCGTGGATCCCCTTCGGGTCCGGATCCATGAGCCAGAGGGCCGCGTGGATGGAAGAGGCCAGCGAGTTGCCGTCCTGCGGAGTGAAGCAGAACCCGAGAATCTCGTTGCCGCCGCGGACCGAGATCGTCGGCGTCGAGATCACGGCCTGGGACAGGATCCGGCCGTAGTAACCGTGGTCGCGCCCGAAGGAGAAGATCTGATTCGCGGACCGGCGCTCGGTCAGCGCGATCCGGCGGTTGGCCCGCAGGCGCGCCAGAACCTTCTCCTTCGTCGTCGGCTCCGAAACATCCATGTCGAACCAGAGCGGCGTGCATGTACTGGGTGTTCATCTTCATCGCCGAGGAGAAGATCGGCGGATTCCAGCCGATCGTCGACAGCAGGGCCGACGCGTCGCGGGCATGGTGGGTCCCGAAATCGGGGTCGTCGTGCTTGCCGACCGAGGGCGCGGGCGCGAACCCCGAGTCCTGCGAAATGTCGTTCGCCCGGCGCATGCACACGAACCGCCCGCGCGTCAGGATCCGGGCGCCCGCGTCGTTGGAGCCGAGCGTCTTGATCAGTGCACGAGATGTTGTGCGTGTTGCAGGAGACGATCTGGAGGAAGCGGTCCTCGCCGGGCACGAGGGCCTCGTCGTTGATGCCCATCGCGAACATCTTTCCGAACCCGAACTCGCTCCCCTGGGCGAGGAACCCCTTCGGCCCCGAGACCTTCTCGTAGACCTTCTTGTTCTCGTTTCCCGCCGGCGTGCAGTCGATGACGACCGTGGCCCGCTCGAGAGCGGCGCCCGCCTCGTACGCGACCCGGTGGCCGAGGGCCTCGAAGTCGGCGATCTTGTCGGAGTCCACGGCGATCCTGGCTCCGCGCTCGAGGAGGTGGTTCACCTTGGCCTTCTCGGTGATCATCGGCGTGCGCTTGTGGAACGTCACCTCGTCGATGCCGAGGTGCCGGCCGAAGTCCGTGAAGAGCCCGATCAGGGGCTCCCCGATCGTGCCGGTACCGACGATGTGGACGATCTTCTTCATCGCGTTCTCCTGTGAGCGCGGGGCGTTGCGGATGCCGTCGGGACGGCCGGAAGGATACGATGAGTCGGGCGATTCGCCAACCGCGAGGAGGACGCGCGTGGCCGGCAGGCTTCGATCGGTGATGTTCCGAGGGCCCGTCGGGTCCCTCGAGGGCCTCTGGAAGGAGGCGTCGGACGCGACACCCCGGCGGGGAACCGCCGTCTTCGCGCACCCGCACCCGCTTCACGGCGGCACGATGCACAACAAGGTCGTCTACCGTGCGGCGCAGGCCCTGACCCGGTCGGGATACGACACGCTGCGGTTCAACTTCCGCGGCGTGGGTCTGTCGGAGGGCCGCTACGACGCGGCCGCGGAGAGGTGGAGGATTTCCGCGCGGCCCTCGACGAAGCCGAGCGGACCGCGGGGCTTCCGATCGTCGCGGGAGGTTTCTCGTTCGGATCGGCGGTGGGATTGAAGGCCTGCGCCCAGCGATCGGCGCCTCGAGACCTTCATCGCGCTCGGACTGCCGCTCGCGACCGAGTCGGGACGCCTGGTCCCGCGTCCGGACGTGCGCTCGCTCTTCGTCGTGGGGGAGAACGACACGTTACGGGCCGCCTCGCGGAGCTCGAACGGTTCCTGGCCGGCGCGCCCGAGCATCGCATGGTCGTGATCCCCGGCGCGGGTCACTTCTTCGAGGGCGAGCTGGAGATCCTCGGCGAGACCATCGCCGAGTTCCTCGCGTCGCTCCCGGCCTCGCGCACGGCGTCCGAGGCGCCCGCCTGACATCATGAGGGAGCTCCCGCGCGCTCTCTCGGAGCAGGGCCGCAAGGATCTCCTGGCGCTCGCGCGCGAAGCGCTCGAGGCGCACTTTCGCGGGGAGCCGCCGCCGCGCCTCGCCTCCGACCGGGCCGAGGCGTTCGGGGAGGCGCGGGGCCTCTTCGTGACGCTGCGCAAGCAGGGCGAGCTGCGCGGCTGCATCGGCACGCTCGCGCCCCACGGCGATCTCACGCGCGGAATCGCCGAGTACGCCCTGCGCGCCGCGCTGGAGGACCCGCGGTTTCCGCCCCTCGTGCTCCGACGAGCTGTCGATCTGCGAGATCGAGATCTCGGTGCTTGACGCCGCCCGGAGCCGATCGCGGGGCCGGAAGAGATCGAGATCGGGCGCGACGGCCTGATCCTGGAAAGCCGCGGCCGGCGGGGCCTTCTCCTGCCGCAGGTCGCGACCGAGTGGGGCTTCGACGCGGGAAGGTTCGTCGAGGAAGTCGCGCGCAAGGCGGGCCTTCCGCCCGACGCCTGGCGGGAGCCGGGGCGCGAAGCTCTGGGCCTTCCGCGCGGAGGTGTTCTCGGAATGAAGGGGATCGGAAACCGGCAGAAGAAGGTGGTCGCCCCGCGCGGCGCGGCGGATGACGCCGCCGAAGCCTAAGGGCGGCGGAGGGCCGGCGAGTAGAGCAGGAGCGCCGTGGCGACCGCCGCGTTCAAAGAATCCACGGGGTCCCGCATCGGGATCGTGAGCCTGCGGTCGAGATAGCGGTAGGCGCCGGCGGGCAGGCCCGTGCCCTCCGCCCCGATGACGAGCACGGAGCGCGGGTCGAGCGGAGCCTCGAACGCGTTCTCTCCGCCCGCCGCGGTCGCCCCGCAGAGCGGCCGCCCCGCCGCCTTCGCGTCGGCGGCGAACGGCTCGAACGACACGCGGCCCGAGACCGGCAGTCGCAGCACGCTGCCCGCGCTGCCTCGCACCGCGCGCGGATGGAAGAAGTCGGCGGTCCCCGGAGCGGCGATGACTCCCGCGCCGCCCGCCGCCTCGACGACGCGGACGATGGCTCCGAGGTTGCCGGGATCCTGAACGCCGAAGGCGAAGACGATCGGCCCCTCACGCGCCAGGACCTCGGCGACCGGCACGTCGCGCCGCCGCGCGACCGCCAGCAGATGCTGGGGCGTGCGCGAGTCGGCCAGACGTTCGAGCACCGCGCGCGAGACGAGCCGCGGATGGGCGGCGGTCAGCGCGGCGAGGCGGCCGGGTCGAACGCTCTCGTCGTGCAGGACGTGCTCGAGCGCGATGCCCGCGGCGACCGCGTCGAGGATCGCCTTCTCGCCCTCGAGCAGGAGGTGGGTGCGCTCCTCCAGGCGGCGCGCGATGTCGCGGACGAGCGGGTTCGCGGGCGACGCGATGGCCGGCACGACGGCCATGCTATAACCGCGCGCCATGAAGTGGCTTCGCGGCGAGAAGCTGCTCGCCGATCGTGTCGGAGAACGCGCCTCCGGCGTCGGCCTGGTCCGCGCTCTGGACGTTCCCGTCGATGATCGGCGCGGCCTTCGTCGTGGCCTGGGGAGCCGAGGCCGCCGAGTTCCTGATCTCCCAGGGCCTCGCCCTCGCGATCCTCGCGCTCATCCAGACGATGCCGGAGTTCGCGGTCGAGGCCGTGATCGCGTGGAAGGCCGGCAAGGACCCGGACATGGTCCACCTCGCGATCGCCAACTTCACCGGCAGCCTGCGCCTGCTGACGGGGTTCGGCTGGCCCATGATCTACGCCGTCGCCGCGTGGTCCTCCCGCAAGCGCCGGGGCAAGCCGCTCGGCGCGATCCACCTCCACCGACGACCATGCCGTCGAGGTCCTCGGCCTGCTGCCGCCGCTGAGTACTTCGTGCTCGTCTGGGCCAAGGGGAACCTCGTCGCTCGATCGACGCCGCCGTCCTGACGACGACCTACGTCGTCTACCTGATCGTGCTCCTGCGGCTCCCGCCGCGGGAGGAGATGATCGAGGAGGACGAGGAGATCCCGGCCGTCTCGCGCTGGGCCCTCTCCTTCTCGGGCTGGAAGCGCTGGGCGGCCGTCCTCGGCCTGTTCGTCGGCGGGCGGCGTGATCATCTTCATCGTCGCCGAGCCGTTCCTGAACTCGATGCTCTCGGTGGCGGTCAGCCTCGGCATCAGCGCAGTTCGTGTTCATCCAGTGGGTGGCGCCCTTCATCTCGGAGTTCCCGGAGAAGACCTCGGCCTTCGTCTGGGCCCGGCGCATCACGCGGGCGCCGGTCGCCCTCATGAACATGGTCTCGTCCAACATCAACCAGTGGGGCGTGCTGTCGGGCCTGCTGGCCGTCGTCTACTGCTGGAGCCACGGCGACACGTCGCCGCTTGCCCTTCGACGAGTTCCAGCGGCTCGAGATCCTGCTGACGATCCTCCAGGCCTTCCTGGGCTGGATCTTCCTCGCCTCGATGAGCCTCGAGTGGTACGAGGCCGCGGGACTCTTCGCGCTCTGGGTGATCCAGTTCGCCGTCCCGAGCCTGCGCCACGAGATGATCTGGGTGTACGGCGCCTGGATCGCCCTCGAGGTCCTGCTCGTCGTGATCGGCAAGAAGAAGCTCGTCGCCTTCGGCGACTTCGCGCAGGGCCTGGAAGGGGCACGCGCTGATGGAGCTCCGGCTCTCGCGCCGGATCGCGGCCCTCGCGCCGTCCTCCACGACCGCCGCCGGCAAGAAAGCCAAGGCCCTCGCGGCCTCGGGCGTCGACGTCGTGGACCTTTCGATCGGCGAGCCCGACTTCGCGACGCCCCACCACGTCGGGCGCGCCGGCATGCGGGCGATCGAGGGCGGCCGGACCAAGTACACGGACGTGGCCGGCGAGGCGGCCCTGCGCGACGCGATCGCGGCGAAGTACGCGCGGGAGCAGTCCGCGGAAATCCGGCGGGACAACGTGATCGTGACGGCCGGCGCCAAGCAGGCCGTCTTCAACGTCTGCATGGCCCTCTTCGACGAGGGCGACGACGTCGCGCTCTTCTCGCCCTACTGGGTGTCCTTTCCCGAGATGGTCCGCCTGACGGGAGCCAAGCCCCGGTTCGTCGAGACGAGGCTCGAGGACGGCTGGCATCCGACGGCGCGGCGCCCTCGTCGGCCGCGGGCGGCGGCGCCGTGCGCGGCGTCATCGTCAACTCGCCCAACAACCCGACCGGCGCCGTGACGGACGCCGAGGAGCTGTCGCGGATCGTCGACTGGTGCGCCGAGCGCGGAACGCCTGGCTCATCTACGACGAGACCTACGACCGCTTCCTCTACGACGGACGTCTCCACGCCTCGGCGGCGGCCCTCCGGGCGCGCTACGAGCGGATCGTCGTGACCGGCGCGGCCTCGAAGACCTTCGCGATGACCGGGCTGGCGCCTGGGCTGGGCCATCGGCCCGCCGGAGCTCATCTCGCCATGACGTCCTACCAGAGCCACACGACGTCGAACGCCTCGTCGATCTCCCAGGCGGCCGCGCTGGAGGCCCTGACCGGCCTCGAGGACTCGTCCGGCGTCGGTGGCCGAGATGCTGTCCCACTACGAGACCCGCCGGACGGCCATGGTCGAGGGGCTCGCGTGCGATCCCGGGCGTCCGCTGTCCGATGCCCGAGGGCGCCTTCTACGCCTTCGCCGACGTCTCGGCGCTCTACGGCCCCAAGGGCGTCGCGGGATCGGCCGGCTTCTGCGACCGCCTGCTGGCCGAGGCCCACGTCGCCACGGTGCCGGGCGACGCCTTCGGCGCGGACCGCTGCGTGCGCTTCTCCTTCGCCACGCGCACCGACCGCATCCGCGAAGGCGTCCGGCGAATCGCGGACTGGGCGGGGCGCTAGCCGGCCAGTCGCACCGGCTCGAAACGCGCACCGGCCGCCGGAGCCCGATTTCCCGGCCCGCGCCAGCGCTCCCGGCGCGCGGTGGTCGAGGAACTCGAGGTACGAGCCCCAGGTCGCCACGCGGACCGCCGAGCGGACGTAGAGCGAAAGAAACTGCAGCAGGAAGAGCAGGCCGATCGCGCCGGGGGAGGCCGCCGGCATCGTACCAGGCCGCGGCGATCGAGGCCGAGCCACGCGGCTCCGCCGAGCAGGAGCCAGAACAGGTAGAGGATGAGGCCCCGGATCCAGGAGCCCCGCAGCGCCCGCCGGGCGAAGCCGTACGCCCGCCAGGCGCCGATCGAGGGAGCGTACCGGCGGGCCGCCCGGGCGAAGTCGTAGAGCAGCGAGAGCGCTCCCCACAGGAGCACGGCGACGATCCGCGACGCCCCAATCGAAGAGAGCGCCGGCGGCGGCGTCCGGAGGGGCCTCGGCGAGGAGCTTCTTGTCGACGGCGTAGGCGGCGCTCAGGACCGCCCCGAAGACGACCCCGAGCAGGACGGCGAAGAGGAAGAAGCACTTTGCGTTGTGCCAGAAGTTTCGGCGCGCCGGCTCGAAGAACTGGCCGAACGTGAAGTCGCCGCGGCCGAGCACGACGACGATTCCGCCGGCGAAGAACATCTGGAGGATCACCGACAGGACGGCGCCGAATCGGGCGCCGGCCGCGACTCCCGCGAGGGCGGCCGCGTTCTCCCGGGCGAAGTCGACGAAGTCGCTCGGGCGCGAACGTCGGGTGGTTGCGCAGGAAGTGGTCGCCGGCGAAGGTGTCGCCGACGTCGGCCGACAACGCGGGCCCGAGGGGCATCGCCGCGCTCAGGCCGATCAGCGCGGCCGTGAGCGCCAGCAGCAGGATCAGCTTGCCGTGCGAAAGCGCCCGAAAGCCGGCCGCGAGACTCCTCATTCCCGGGCCCACGTCATGCGAGCGTCCAGGCCAGCTGGCTGAGGAGCCCCGACAGCCACGCGGCGAATCCCGTGTACTTGGCCGGCGCGCGCTTCGAGAGCACCTTTGCGGCGCCCTCTCCGGAGCGGAGCACCTTCGAGTCGTTCACGCGGTTCCAGTCCCAGACGTTCCTCCGCTCCGGATCGACGACCGCCCAGGCGAGACGGGACTTGTACCGGATCTCGTAGCGGACCCACTTCGCCGCGGCCGGCAGCTCGCGCTCGAGGATCGTTCCGTCTTCGAAGGCGATCCGGGCGCTGGCGCCGTGCAGCCAGTCCCCGGTGTTGCCGAAGAGTACGAGGCTCGAATAGACCTCGGGCTCGGCCTCCTTCTTCGTCGTGTCCTTGGCGGGAAGCACGACCCGGCCGTCTTCGAGCGTGACGCGCCCCTCCGGCCGGTCGAAGACGCCTTCCGCCGGGAGGATGCGCTGGCTCTTCGCCGTCACGGTCTCCCAGTCGAGCTTGGCCGGTTCCGTCGACGATCGGCCGATACGTCGAGAGGTCGCGGCCGGCCACGCGCTCGAACGTGCGGAAGAAGTCCTCGGTCGAGGGGTGGCGGAAGGACCACTCGTCGAAGAACGCCCGCTGGGCGCGCGCGAAAACGGTGGGGCCGAGGTCGTTGCGAAGCTGCGCCATGAAGAGACCGACCTTCATGTACGAGTTGACGCCGTAGGAAAAGCCCGACGAGTAGCACCAGGCGCACCTTCGAATCGGATCGAGGTTCGGCAGGCGCGTGTAATAGAGCCTCCGGTAGGAGATCGAGTCGATCCCGATCCCGCCGGGGAGCTGGATGATGTCGCGCCCGCCGTAGGCCAGCGTCATGGCCCGGGCCTCGGAGTCGTCGTTGAGCCCCTCGTCGAGCCAGGACTCCTCGAACTCGTTCGAGCCGACCATCCCGTACCACCACTGGTGGCCGACCTCGTGGATCGTCACGACCTCGATCCCGCGGACCTTCGTGAACGGCCAGCGGGTCAGGTAGGCGTTCGCGAGGCCGCCCGTTACGAAGGTCGGGTACTCCATCCCGCCCGAGCCCATGCCGTCATCCGGCGGGTCGACGATCGTCAGCGTCTCGTAGGGGTAGGCGCCGAACCAGAGGCCGTAGTACGACGAGAGCCTCCTTCGTGGAGCGGATGTAGCGCTCGCGGGCTCCACCGTGATCCGGCTGAAGAAGCAACCGGACGCGCACGGGCTTCAGCGCGAGGTCGCTCTCGGGCCGGCCCAGCTCGCGGGACGCCAGGGCGGCCCAGCCCGGCCGGGATGTCGCGCGCGGGATCGAACGTGAAGTCGACGATCCGGAAGCGCGGGATCCGCCGTCCAGGCGAAGTCGTGGACGTTCTCCTGGACGTAACGGTACGTGGTGGAGTCGCCGGATCTGCGTTTCGCCGACGCGCTTTCCCGGTCGCGCCGACGACGAAACGGGACGGCACGGTCATCGACACGTCGAAGTTTCCGAAGTCGGCGTAGAACTCGGAGTGGCCGTGGAACGCGTGGCAGTTCCAGCCGCCGGCGGCGCGCCCCCGCATCCCGGCCGGCTCGTAGACCCCGAGTTTCGGGTACCACTGACCGACCAGGAAGTAGTCGCGGATGAATCCGGTGCGGGCGAAGATCTTCGGCAGCTTCGCCTCGAACACGATGTCGAGCGTGATCTCGCCGCGGGGAGGCACGGGGCGAGGACAGCGGGACGGCGAGGACCGTCTGGTCCTCGGGATCGTTGCCGTCGGGCTGGACGAAGCGGGCCCCGGGCCGAAGCTCCGTCGCCGCCGGACCGTCTTCATGGAGGAGACGTCGATCCAGCCCCAGTCTTCGGACTCGTGGCCGCGCCTTGTCGCCGCGCAGCCGCCCTCCGGACTCGCGCATGAACGTCGTCCGCCCGCTCTTGAAGCCATTCAGGTACATGTGGAAACGCAGCTCGCTCGACCGCGTCGGACGACGGATTGCGCCAGTCAGCCGCTCCCGGCCCTTCAGGATTTTCGTTGCCGGGTCGAGGGCGACCTCGATCCGATACTCGACGACCGGAGGCGAAACGGGCGTCGCGGCCTGAAGGCTCGGCCGCCGAAACGAGGGCGGAGAGCGACCGCCGGGACAAGAGCGGCGAAGATTCCGGCGATTCCGCCATCAATTGGCGCGAATGCTGTCGTGGCCGCCCTCGCGAGTCAATACAATTCCCGGCGATGCGCACCGCGTTCCTGACGGGAGGCACCGGGTTCGTGGGCGGCCACGTCGCTCGCGCGCTCGCCGCCGAAGGCTGGACGGTGCGGCTGCTCGCGCGCGATCCTCGCCGCGCCGCGGGCCCGCTGCTCGAAGGCCTGCCCGCGGAGATCGTCACGGGGACACTCGAAGACGAGGCGAGTCTGGCGGCCGCTCTCGCCGGCGTCGACGCGATCGTTCACGTCGCCGGCCTGACGAAGGCGCGGACGTTCGATGACTACCGCGAGGTCAACGCGCGCGGAACCGAGCGTCTCGTCTCGGCCGGCCGCCGCGTCGCTCCGGACGCCCACTTCGTGCTCATCTCGAGCCAGGCCGCGGCCGGGTCCGGCGCGCGAGGGCCGTCCCGTCCGCGACGAGGATCCCGCGCGCCCCATCTCCTGGTACGGCCGTTCCAAGCGCGAGGCCGAAGAGGTCGTCGAGCGCGGCTGGCCCGGTCCCTGGACGGTGCTGCGGCCGGCCGTGGTGTACGGTCCCGGGGACACCGGGTCTGTTTCAGTACTTCAAGATGGCGGCCTCGGGTTGGATCCCGGTGCCGGCGGCCTCGACCCGCATCCAGCTCATCGGAGCCGAACGGGCGGCGCTCGCCGTCGTGCGGGCGCTCCGCCGCGAGGAGCTCTTCGGAAGGATCCGGTTTCTGTCGGATCCGGAGCCCGTCACGCTCGCGGACGCTGGCCGAAACGGTCTCGGGGCACTCGGGCCGGCGGGGACGGCTCATACGGGTTCCGGACGGCCTCGTGCGCGTCCTCGGAGCCGCGGAAACGGCCCTCGAAACCGTCACCCGGCGGTCGCAGCCCTTCAACGCCGATAAGGCCCGGGAGATCCTGGCCGGGGACTGGCTCTGCGACGGCAGCCCCCTGGCGCAGGCCCTGGGCCTCCCCGAGCCGGTTCCGATGTCCGAGGGGATCCGGGCCGCCTGGGCCTGGTACCGGGGGGCGGGGTGGCTTCCCGGGGGGACGGCCAGGGGGGCCGGGCGCACGACTTTGTAAAATTTGCTAAGATCCGGCCGCCGATTCGGCTTAAAGTCAGGGGGAGACATGAGCAAGGTCGCCCGCGCGGCCAGACCGGAGACGGTGGGAATCTCCCCGTTCTTCGAAAAGTGCTACCGGTACGAGGACGCGACGCGCGTCCGCCAGACCGGGTTTTACTCGTTCTTCCGTGTCATCGAATCCGCCCAGGATCCGGAAGTCGTCCTCGAGGGACGACGCCTGATCATGATGGGCTCGAACAACTACCTCGGACTGACCAACGATCCTCGAGTCAAGGAGGCCGCGATCGAGGCCATCCGGAAATACGGATCGGGCTGTGCCGGAAGCAGGTTCTTGAACGGCACGCTCGACCTCCACGTCCGCCTCGAAGAGCGTCTCGCCGAGTTCATGCGGCAGGAGGCGGCCGTCACGTTTTCGACGGGCTTCCAGGTCAACCTGGGCGCCATCGCCTGCCTCGTCTCCAAGGGCGACACCGTCTACCTCGACAAGCAGGACCACGCCTGCATCATCGACGGGGCTCGCCTCTCCTTCGGCGACGTCAAGAAGTTCAAGCACAACGATCCGGCGGACCTGCGCCGCCAGATGCGCAACGACAGCGAAGCCAAGGGACGGCTCGTCGTCGATCGACGGCGTGTTCTCGATGGAAGGCGACATCGCGCCGCTCCCCGAGATCGTGACCGTGGCCCGGGAGTTCGCGGCGGGCGTGATGGTCGACGACGCCCACGGCATCGGCGTCCTCGGCCGGACGGGCCGCGGCACGGCCGAGCACTTCGGCCTCGAGCACGACGTCGACCTCATCATGGGCACCTTCTCGAAGTCGATGGCCTCCGTCGGCGGCTTCATTGCCGGCGACGCGACCGTCATCGATTACGTCAAGCACCGCGCGCGCACGCTGATCTTTTCGGCGGCGCCGCCGCCCGCGTCCGCCGCCGCCGCGCTCGCGACGGTCGAGATCATGGACAAGGAGCCCGAGCGCCGCGACCGTCTCTGGGAGAACACCGGGTTCTTCGCGGAGGGGCTCAAGTCGCTGGGCCTCGACACCGGCGAATCGCGGACTCCGGTCGTCCCGATCGTGGTCGGCGAGGACCTGACGGCCCTCCGCATGGTCCACCGCCTTCAGGAAGAGGGCGTGTTCGTGAACTGCGTGCTCTCGCCGGCGACCCCGCCGGGCCGGGCCCTGATCCGGACCTCGCTCATGGCGACGCATTCGCGCGCGCAGCTCTCGCGGGCTCTCGACGCGTTCGAGAAGGTCGGCCGCGAGGTCGGGCTGGTCAAGACCGTCCGCGCCTAACCGCCGCCGAAGCGAGACGTTGAGCGCCCCGGCTCCCGTCGCCATCGAGCGGATCCGCCGCTCGCCATCCGAGCTCTCCCGCTTCTTCGACGTTGCGGACGCGCTGTACGCCGCCGATCCGTCGTTCGTCGCGCCGATCCGCTCGGACCTCGCGAAGGTCTTCCAGGACGACAATCCCTTCTTCCGCCACGGCGAGATGCAGCTCTTCGTCGCGCACCGGGGCGGAACAGGACGTCGGCCGCATCGCGGCGGTTCTCGACCGCAACCACAACGAGTTCCACGGCGAGAAGGCGGCGTTCTTCGGCTTCTTCGAGTCGGAGGACGACCCCGCCGTGGCCGGGAAGCTGCTCGAGGCCGCCGCGGTCTGGGGGCGCGAGCGCAAGATGGCCATTCTGCGCGGGCCGACCAATCCGACCCTGAACGACGAGGCCGGGCTGCTCGTCGACGGGTTCGATTCGCCGCCCGTCGTGATGATGACGTACAACCCTCCGCACTATGCCGCCCTGATCGAGGGAGCAGGGCTTCCGGAAGGCCAAGGACCTGCTGGCCTTCTGGTTTCCGCTCGAGGAGAAACCGCTCGAGCGTCTGACGCGCGTCGGCGAGCGTTTCCGGAAGCGCTACCCCGAGATCCGCGTCCGCAACGTCCGCCGGAGCAGCCTCGCGCGCGATCTCGGGAAGATCCGCGAGGTCTACAACGAGGCCTGGGAGAAGAACTGGGGCTTCGTGCCGATGACCAGCGAGGAGATGGACTTCATGGCGGCGCGCCTGAAGCCCCTCCTGGTGCCGGAGCTCCTCTGGATCGGCGAGGCGCCGAGGCCGGACGGCACCCTGGAACCGATCGCCTTCATGCTCATGCTTCCCGACTACAACGTCGCGATCGCGCCGACGCGCGGGACGCCTCCTGCCCTTCGGGTGGCTCCGCTTCCTCCTCGCGAGGCGCCGGATCCGGACGGTCCGCGTCGTGACGCTCGGGGTCAAGGGTCCGTGGCGGCAGTCGGGCATCCAGTCGATCATGATGGCCGACTCCCTGCGCTTCCTGCTCAAGAAGGGCTACACGGGGGCCGAGGTGTCCTGGATGCTCGAGGACAACGAGCTCGTCATCGCCGCCGTCCGCCTCTGGGGCGGCCGGCTCTACAAGACCTACCGGATCTACGAGAAGGCGCTGTAGGGCCGCCCGGTTTCCTCCGCAGCAGCGGAGACGACTCGCGCATCAGGCGGTCGTAGAGCCGGTCGCCGAGCGGCACGAAGACGAACGCCAGCGCCGCTCCGGCGATCAGGTCCACCACGTAGTGGAAACGGCAGTACACGGTCGAGAGGATCAGCACCGACGCGATCGGCAGGAGCCACCAGAAGACGTCGCGGGCCCGCTTCCACATCACGATCAGCACCGCCACGGAGATCATCGTGTGGCCGGACGGGAAGACGTCGAGCTTCGTCTTCTCGAGGCTGGTTGATGCGTGTCGTTGATGACCCGGGAGATCGGAGTCTCGGTCAGCGACTTCGTGTAGAGGTCCGCCTGGGCGAAGCGGGGCCCGAGCGCCGGGATGGTGAAGTAGCCGGCGTAGGAGACGTAGTACACGAGCATGAGGGTGAAGACGTAGCGTCGCGCGGCCGCCTGATCCCGAAACCAGAGGATGATCCCCGGGATCAGGGCGATGAAGTAGTAGGTCGCGTAGAAGACGTAGAGCGCGTCGTTCAGGCGGGGCCGCGTGAACTGCTCCATCCAGACGGTCACGTCGACGCCGAAGATGGCCCGATCGGCCGCGATGAGGAGCTCGTCGCGGGCGCCGCCGCGCGTCGCCGTGATGAGCGGCGACGAGCGTGTTGAAGACGATGGGGATGAAAGCTGCCGGATAGAAGTCGAGAAAGAGGGAGACGGGCGCGGGCAGCCGGTCCTGCCGGCGCGAGAGATAGACCATGGGCAGGAGCGCGAGGGCCAGGACCGCGTAGGCGAGCAGCATTCCGCCGGGTCCTCGAGGTTCTTGCGGAAAATGAGCGTGAGGACCGCGAGCAGGAAGAGCGCGGCGAAATGGATGGCTTCCGTCGGACGCATGCGCACGCGCCTTTATAACCGACCGGGAGGGGCTGCGGTAGACTCGAAGGCGCGATGCGAGCGCGCGTCTGGCTTGCGGCCGCGGCGTTCCTGGCGGCGGCGGTTCATCGCGGGTCGGGGCTGCGGCGCCTCGCGTCTGCCGCGGAGGCGGCGCCGCTCGTCGTCGCCGGACGCATCGAGACGCCGGATCCATCCCGCCGCCGCGGGTTACCTGAAGAAAGCTCCTGGACGACGCGAACGCCGACGGCGCCGCCCTCGTCGTCGTGACGCTGTCCACCCCCGGGCGGCCTCCTCGCGTCGACGCGGGAGATGACCTCGGCGATTCTCGCCTCGAAGGCGCCGGTCGCGACGCTACGTGCGCTCCGGCCGGCGCGTCAGGCCGCGTCCGCCGGCTTCTTCCTGCTGCTCGCCGGCGACGTCGCCGCGATGGCGCCCGGGACGAACACGGGCGCGGCGCATCCGGTCGGCGGCGAAGGGCAGGACCTTCCCACGACGGCTGAGCGAGAAGGCCGAGCAGGACGCCCGCGCCTTCGTCCGGACGCTCGCCCGCGAGCGCGGCCGCAACGTGGCCAAGGCGGAGGCCGCGGTCGAGGACAGCATCTCGTACACCGAGACCGGAGGCGAAGGAGGCGGGGCTCATCGAGGTCGATCGCCAGGGACATGACGGATCTGCTGGCGCAGCTCGACGGCCGGAAGCTCCGGCGGGTCGGCGGCGGGGAAGCCCGACTCTCGCGCTCGCCGGCTACCGCCTCGAGGAGCGCGCCGATGAGTCCGATCGAGAAGCTCCTCGGCGTCGTCTCGCACCCCAACGTCGCGTACATCCTGTTCCTGCTGGGGCTCGTGGGTCTCTACTTCGAGCTCTCGACTCCCGGCGCGATCCTGCCCGGCGTGGTCGGCGGGATCTCGCTCCTGCTGGCCCTCTACGCCTTCTCGGTCCTGCCGGTGAACCTCGCGGGCCTGGGCCTGATCCTCTTCGCGCATCCTCCTCTTCGTCGCCGAGATCAAGGTCGTCAGCCACGGCCTGCTCTCGCTGGGCGGAGCGATCGCCCTCGTGGCCGGGTCCCTGCTGCTCTTCTCCGGGAAGGGCGACGCGGCCGGGCTACCGGGTCGACCTCGGCATCATCGTTCCCGGGCTCGCGCTCGCGCTCGGGATCGTGGGCCTCCTGACGTGGAAGACGCTGCAGCTGCGCCTGTCGCCGCCGCGCACGGGCCTCGAGGCGATGGTGGGCAGAGGCGGACGCGTGGTGGATGGCTTCGGCCCCGGCGGCACCTCCGGCCGCGATCCACGTCGCGGGCGAGTACTGGGAGGCGGCGGGCCCGCCGGGCCTGTCGCCGGGCGAGCCGTGCGCGTCACGCGGATCGAGGGTTCGCGGCTCTTCGTGGAAAGGAGGAACGGATGACGGAGCGTCGTTGTCGCTCCCGGGGCTTGCTGGTCGCGGGATTCATCGGCCTGATCTTCCTCTTCAAGTGGATCAACGTCCTCAACGAGTACGAGCGGGCCGTGACGTTCTGGCTCGGGCCGCCTCGGCAAGCAGCCCAAGGGGCCCGGGTCTGGTGCTCATCTTCTGGCCGTTCGAGCGGATGGTCCGCATGTCGCTGCGCACGGTCGTCCACGACGTGCCGCCGCAGGACATCATCACGAAGGACAACGTCTCGGTGAAGGTCAACGCGGTCGTCTACTTCCGCGTCGTCGAGCCCGAGAAGGCGGTCGTCCAGGTCGAGAACTACCTCTACGCCACCTCGCAGCTCGCCCAGACCACGCTCCGGAGCGTTCTCGGACAGGCGCTCCTCGACGAGCTGCTCTCCGAGCGCGAGAAGCTGAACCTCGACCTGCAGAAGGTGATCGACGAGCACACCCAGCCCGTGGGGCATCAAGGTCTCCATCGTCGAGGTCAAGCAGGTCGACCTGCCGCCCGAGATGCAGCGCGCGATGGCCAAGCAGGCCGAAGCGGAGCGCGAGAAGCGGGCGAAGATCATCCACGCGCAGGGCGAGTTCGCAGGCGGCGACCGCAGCTCTCGGCGGCGGCCGAGATCATCGACCGCCAGCCGGCGACGCTCCAGCTGCGCTACCTCCAGACGCTGACCGAGATCGCCAACGAGAAGAACTCGACGATCGTCTTTCCGCTGCCGATCGACCTGATCAAGATGTTCCTGAACCGGGAAATGAAGCCGGCGAACGCTCGACGCGCCGCTCCGGGCCGCTAAACTGCGCGCCGTGGACGAGCCCCGCACGCATTACCAGATCTCCTTCACCGCCCGGCAGGCCGTCGGCGTGTTCCTCGGTCTGCTCGTCTCCCTCGGCGTGGCGTACTTCTTCGGGCTGATGGCGGGTTTCTCCGGCCGCCCGGCCGGGCCGGAGGCGGATGGGTTCGGCGCGCGGGAGCTCCGAGGCCGAGCCGAGAAGATCGCCGCGGCCAACCCCAGCGACGACGCCGGCGAAGCCTGCCCCCGATCGAGACCGCCGTGCCGACGGCGAGCGGCTCCCCTCGGGGCCTCTCGGCTCCCGGACGCTGCTCGCCGGCGGAGCGCACGGCGGCCGACGCCGCTGCCGGCCGAGCCCACGCCTCCCGCGACGCTCCAGACTTTCCAGGACGGCTCGGCCGACGATGCCGAGACGCTCGCCGCTCGCCGAGGCGTCGGGCGGGTCGGCGCCCGTCGCGCGAAGCCGCCGGCCGGATCCGCGACGCGCCGGAGGCAAGTTCTGGGTGCAGGTCGCTTCGCTCTCCTCGCGGGAGGAGGCCGGCACGCTGTCCAGCGGCTGACCCGGCGCGGGTTTCCGCTCGCAGGTCCTGACCGCGGCCGGCCCGAAGGGCAAGGGCAAGGTCTACCGCGTTCGGGTCGGGCCCTACGCGCTCCGAGGACGACGCCGAGCGGGCCGCCGACGAAGCTCGCCCGGCAGGAGAACGTCAAGTCGCCCTGGGTCGTCCCGGACGGCATGTGACGCGCGACGCCCGCCTCCGGCCGCGCTCCCGAGTGGATCCGGGAGCGCAAGCTGCGCCTCGCGGATCTCCATGAGGTCAAGTCCGTGATGCGCGCGCACGGCCTGCACACCGTCTGCGAGGAGGCCCGCTGCCCGAACCGCGGCGAGTGCTTCGCGCGCGGCACGGCGACCTTCCTCCTGCTCGGCGACGTCTGCACGCGGGCCTGCGGCTTCTGCGACATCGCCAACGGAAGACCGCTGCCGGTCGATCGCGATGGAGCCGTGGCGCGTCCGCGCGGCTGTCGCAGCAGATGGCCCTCCAGTTCGTGGTCCTGACCTCGGTCGACCGCGACGACCTCCCCGACGGCGGCGCCGCGCACTTCGCGGAGACGATCCGCGGCGGTGCGGTCCCTCGAGCCCTCGCCCGGCATCGAGGTCCTGACGCCCGACTTCCGCGGGAGCGTCGAGTCGATCGCGGCGGTCGTGGCGGCGAAGCCCGATGTCTTCAACCACAACGTCGAGACCGTTCCGCGGCTGTACCGCGAGGTGCGCCGCGGCGCGCGCCTCGACCGTTCCCTCGGCGCTGCTGCGCGACCGCGAAGGCCTCGCCCCGGCGCTGACGACGAAGTCGGGTTTCATGCTGGGCCTCGGCGAGCGCCGAGCGGAGGTCCGGGACCTCCTCGAGCGCCTGCGCGAGGCCCGCGTCGACATCGTCACGATCGGCCAGTACCTCCGGCCTTCGCGCGAGAACCTCCCGGTCGTCGAGTACGTTCGGCCCGAGGTCTTCGAGCGGCTACCGCGAGGCAGGGCGAGGCGCTGGGATTCCGGCACGTCTTCGCGGGGCCCTTCGTCCGGTCCTCGTATCGCGCGGAGGAAGCGCTCTCGCCGCAGGCGGCGCGCTGAGACGACCGGCCGGAGACGGCCGGCGCACGGCGCGAAGCGGGGACGGCGCGCTGACGCGCCCGCCGCGGGGGCGCTCTCGGGCCTGCTCTTCGCTCTGGCGTTTCCGCCCTTCGGCGGTCCGTCTGTCCTGCCCCTCGCGCTGGTGCCCTGGCTCGCTCGCGCTCGCGCGCGAGAAGAGCCGCACGGCGCGGGCGCTCCTCTCCGGCGCGCGTCTTCGGCCTGGTCTACTGGTGCGTGTCGATCCGCTGGATCATCTACGTCGTCACGCAGTACGGAGGCCAGAGCGGGCGTCATGGGCGTCGTCTGCCTGGCTGATCCTGCGCCGCATCCTCGCCGAGTGGCCGGCCCTCGCGGCGTGGGGCACGGTCGCGCTGGGCGCCGCCGGGTCAGCGCGGCGCGGCTCGCCGTCTTTCCCGCTCCTCTGGGCCGCCCGGAGCACGCGCGGTCGTTCGTCTACAAGGGCTTCCCCTGGAACCTCACGGGCCATGCGCTGTTCCGCCAGCCCCTCTGGCTGCAGTCGGCCTCGCTCTGGGGCGTCTACGGCTTGGTTGAGCCGTCGCGGCCGTCGGCCGGCTCTCCTCGCCCGGGCGATCGCGACTCGCCGGCGTGCGCCCGCGCGGCGCTGGCCGCCCTTCTCGTCGCCGCCCTCGGCCTCTTCGGCGCGCTCCGGCTCTCGCGGCCCGCGGGCGGCCGCAGGGCAGGCGAGAGCTCTCCGTCGCGCTCCTGCAGCCGAACGTGACCGAGGAGATGCGCTCGACGGCGCAGGGCGCGTCGAATCCTACGAGGCCCTGCTCGCCCAGGCCCGCGCGGCGGCGGAAGCCCGGCCCGACCTCATCGTGATCCCGGAGTCGACGCTCCCGGTCCAGCTGGCAGCGGAGCGAGCGGATCCGTCGCGACCTGCCGCGATCGCCCGGGCGCGGCACCGCGATTCTCTTCAGCGACCTCGACGAGGAGGCCGACGGCCGCTACTACAACGCCGCCCGGCTCCTGACCCGCGGAGGGCTCAGGCGGAGCCGCCCTACCGGAAGGTCCACCTCGTGCCCTTCGGGGAGTACGTGCCGCTGCCGCGGGTCTTCTTCTTCGTGCGCCGGGTCTCGGCGGCGATCGGCGAGTTCACGCCGCGCGCCGGAGCCGGCGGTCGCTGCGCGCGGGGCGCCTCGCGCTCGGCGTCGGCGTCTGCTACGAGATCGTGTACCCGGGCTCGCGCGCCGGGAGGTGGCCGACGGCGCCAACCTCCTGCCACGCTCACGAACGACTCCTGGTACGGCCGGGCCGGCGCCCAGGAGCAGCACTTCGCCGGCGCGGTGCTGCGCACGGTCGAGAACGGCCGGTACCTGATGCGCGCCGCGATCACCGGCATCTCGGGGATCGTCGGATGCGCGCGGGCGGCATCCTCGCGGAATCGCGGCCCGAACGAGAAGGACGACGCGTCACGGGAGTCGTCCGCCTCGTCGCCGAGCCGACGGCCTGGACCCGCTGGGGCTACTGGATCCCGCGGCTCGACGACGCTCGCCGGACGTCGCCGTGCTACTCTTCGGCCTCGCGCGCCTCGTGCGCGGAGCGCGCCGACGCATGCCGCGCAGGACCGCCGAGAGCCTCCTCCAGATGACCGAACGCGACGATCTCGTCTCTGCCCTCGACGGCCGCCTCGGAGCGCCTCGCCGCGCTTCGGGGCTATCTTTGATCAGGACGCGGCGCGGAGCGCGCTGGCGGAGCTGAGGGAGAAGGCCGCCGCACCCGACTTCTGGTCCAGGCCCGAGGAAGCGCAGGACGTCCTGCGCCAGACCCGCGGGTCGAGAAGAAGATCGAGGCGGTCCGGACGCTGGACGACCTCCGCGGAGAGCTCGAGGCCCTCTCCGAGCTCCTGCGGGAAGGGCGAGCCCGCGGAGAAGGAGGCGCGCGAGTCGCTCGCCTCGGCCGGGCGCCTTCGCCGACGAGCTCGAGCTCTCGGTCAAGATGGGCGCCCCGGAGGACGCGAAGAATGCCTGGCTCTCGATCCACGCCGGCGCGGGCGGGACCGAGTCGCAGGACTGGGCCGAGATGCTCCTGCGGATGTACATGCGCTTCGCCGAGGCGCCGGGGCTGGAAGGCCGAGCTGATCGAGCGCCAGGACGGCGAAGAGGCGGGCCTGAAGAGCGCCACGCTCCACGTCACGGCGACCACGCCTACGGCTACCTGAAGAGCGAGATGGGCGTCCACCGCCTCGTCCGGATCTCGCCGTTCGACGCGGCCCAGCGGCGCCACACCTCGTTCGCCTCCGTCTTCGTCGCGCCGGAAGTCGACGAGGACATCGCGATCGAGGTCGCCGACAAGGACATTCGTGTCGACACGTACCGCTCGAGCGGCGCCGGCGGCCAGCACGTCAACGTCACCGACTCGGCCGTCCGGATCACGCACCTGCCGACCGGGATCGTCGTGACGCTGCCAGAACGAGCGCAGCCAGGGCCGCAACCGGGAGATGGCGATGCGGGTCCTCAAGGCGCGTCTCTACCAGCGGGCCCTCGACGAGCGGCGCGCCGAGGAGGAGAAGCGGGTCGGCGAGAAGAAGTCGATCGAGTGGGGCAGCCAGATCCGCTCCTACGTCCTGCACCCCTATCGCATGGTCAAGGACCACCGGACGGGCCACGAGACGGGCGACACGGACAAGGTCCTCGACGGCGGGCTCGACGCCGTTCGTCGAGGCCTACCTGAGATCCGCGGCCGACGGCAGCCGCACGCGTGCCTCCTCCTGAACCGGCGCCGGCAGCGCACCTGGATGGACGAGGTGCGCGAGCGGCTCGCGGATCGCGAGCGCGGCGAGGCCCCGCCGGACGCCGGGGCGGCGACGGGCCGGAGTCCTGGCGCCGCTCTTCGTGCGGGACGGCGCGCTCTGGGTGCTGCTGACGAAGAGAACCGAGAGCGTCGAGCGGCATCGCGGCCAGATCGCGTTCCCGGGCGGCGGGCAGGAGGAGGACGGACGCCTCCCTCTACCAGACGGCGCTGCGGGAGACCGAGGAGGAAATCGGCGTTTCGCCCGCCGACGTGCGCTACCTCGGAGCGCTCTCGCCGCTGACGACGGTCACCGACTACTACGTCGAGCCCTACGTGGGCGCGATCCCGTACCCGTACGTGTTTCGCCTTCAGGAATCGGAGATCGCCGGCCTCGTCGAGGTGCCCGTGGCGGCTCTTCTGGACCCCGCGGCGCTCGAGACGAAGCCGTTTCCCGGGCGCGAGGAGCTCGTCCTCTTCTACCACTACGGCGACACGGTGATCTGGGGAGCGACGGCGAGGATGTTGAAGGAGCTGCTGGATGCGCTGAGAGTTGAGACGTTGAGCGTCGGAGTGGCTGTCGGCCAGACGCCAACGCTGAACTTTCAACCCTCAACTCCTAGTGGCCGTACTCCTTCTCGCCCGCCTCGACTCTCACTTGCAGCCGATTCTGCGGACGGCGGGAGCGGGCAGGTGGCGTAATCGGTGAAGACGCACGGCGGGTTGTAGGACTTGTTGAAGTCGATGATCGTCGTGCCGTTCACCGGCGGCTGGACGTAGAGGAATCGCCCGGCGCCGTACGTCTCCTTCCCGTTGGTCAAGTCGGCGAAGATGACGAAGTACTCCGTCTCGCCGCGCTCGAGCACCGGGTCGAGGCGGTAGGTCTGGCCGGCCCTCTCGAAGACCAGCGCCCCGGGAGATTTCTCGGAGTCGTCGTGGCCGAGCACGTTCGGGACCGAGATCGACCGCGGCGGATCGTACGGCTCGAAGCGGGCCGTCAACCGCCAGGACGGGTCGATCGGGAAGTATTCGAGTCCGTGGAACTCGCGCCGCGCCGGACTCTGGCTGTCCTTGACCCGAACGCCGAGCTTCCCGGCGCGCTCGATGAGATAGAAGAGCAGGGTTCCGCTGCGGAGGAGGGTCGCCGATTCGGAGGCGTCGGACGCGAGGACGCGCGGAGCCGTGACCCTTTCGCCGTCCGCCGTGAGCTCGACCCCGGGGAGAACCCGCAGCGTCGCCCGGCCCTTCTCGAGCACGATCGAGCCCATCCGCGCGGGAGCCGAGGGAGGGAGGACGATCGCATTGTCCTTCGCGCTGCCGACCTTGTTGTCGCCGTCCTCGAGCCAGAAGAGCCCGACGACCGACGGCCAGCCGTCCTCGGCGGTCAGCCGCGCGAGCCGGCGCGTTCGCCAGGCCTCGATCTCGGCCCGGTAGGCGGCGTCGGTCGGCGGGGTCGGAGGCGGGTGCAGGGTTGCGGCTGCCACGAGGGGCCAGATCCAGGCGGCGAGCGCGGATCCCACCCTAGGAGGTGGCCTTCTCGAGAACGGCGAGTTCGGTCGCGCGGGCGAGGTTCGCTCGGGCGGCGTCGAAGCCCGGGTCCATGCTCAGCGCCTTCTGAAACGCCTCGATGGCTCCCGCCGTGTTGCCGCGCCGAACCCGCGTGGCGCCCAGGTTGTTCCAGAGGACCGACGACTTCGCGTTCGCCTCGATCGCCTTCACGAGCGCGGCATCGGCCTCCGCCAGCTTGCCCGCGTCGGCGAGCACGGAGCCGAGAGCGGTCGCCGCGTCCTCGCTGGCGGGGTCGAGCGACAGGGCCGTCGAAAATGCCGCCGCCGCGTCGTCCACCTTCTTCTGGTCCGCGCGTACGTGGCCGAGGGCGGTCCAGACGGCGGCGTCGTTCGGCGCGAGCCGCGCGGCCTCGGCAAGCTCCCGCTCGGCCTCCCTGGACAGTCCCTTCTTCCGGTAGGCCCTCCCTAGGTTCTCGTGGTAGACGGACCTGGAGCCATCGAGCCGTACGGCTTCGATCAGTTCCTCGATCGAGCGGTCGAGCTCATCCGAGCGAAACAGGAAGACTCCGAAGTCGTTGCGAGACTCGGCCGCCGCCGGATCGTTCTCGATCGCGCGCCCGAAGGCCATGCGGGCGGCGCTCTTGTCGCCGAGCTCCGTCATCGACCGGCCGAGCCCCCGCGCGGCGGCCACGTTCGTGGGATCGAGGTCGAGAACCCGGCGGTAGAGGCTCGCGGCCGTGTTCCACTTCTTCTGCTGTTCGGCGATCGTCGCCAGGCCGAAGACCGCCTTCGTGTTGCCGGGCTCGAGAACGATGGCGGCCGTGAACTCGCGATCGGCCTCCGCTCCCTGGCCTCCCAGAAGCGCGGCGTCGCCGAGGAGCCGGTGCGCCTCGGCGCTCTTCGGGTCCGCCTCGGAGGCCTGGCGGGCGTACGAGGCGGCGGCACGGTAGTCTCCGCCGACGAGGGCCTTTTCGGCGTTCTCGAGCAGCGGGACGATCGAGACGACGGGGGGAGCTTCGAGGGGCGCGCCGGGATCGAGCGGAGCCCCGATGGGAGCCGAGCTCACCGAACCCTTCTCGAGCTCCGCGGCGCGCTGGCGCGCCGCCTCCGCGTCCGCAGTCCGGCCCAGCCGCTCGGAGGCTTCGGCCTGGATCCGGAAGACCTCGGGGTCGCGCGAGGTCGAGGCGCGCTTGAGATCCTGGAGCGCCTCCTCGGCCTTGCCGTCGGCGAGCTTCGCCCGGGCCGAGCGCTTGAGCTCTTCGACGTCGTACGCCGGAACGTTGGATCCGGCGACCTCCGCGCGGACGACTCCGGCGAGATTGGCGAAGTCGGGACTGTAGAAGTCGGGGATCACCTGGAGGTCCGGCCGCGCCGTGACCGCCGATTTGAGCTCTTCGCGCGCCCGCTTGGAGTTGCCCGCGATGTAGTACGCCCAGGCGCTCTGCAGGTGAAGATCCGCCTGCCGTTCCACCGGCACGCCGGCGACCCCGGCGGCCTTCGCGTACTTGTCGGCGGCTTCCTTGAAACGGCCCGAGTCGAATGCCTTCTTGGCGTCGGCTTCGAGTTTGAGGTCTTCCTGCGCGGCGAGCGGGACGGCCGGAACTCCGAGGACGGCGAGAAACAGGGCGAGCGCGGCGATGCGTTTCATGGACCTCCGGCGGCCGCGGGCGAGGGCGGCGGCGCGTTCCAGGTTTTCGGTGAGCCTTCGGGCACGTCGACCTTCTCGGTCACGGGGCTCGAGCCCTCGCGCGAGAGGGTGACGCTGTAGGAGCCGGGAGGAAGCCGGAGTCGCGAGGCATCGGGCAGCGAACCGCGATACTTCCCGTCCACGAGAACGCGGGCCCCCGCCCATCCGGGCGCCTGAATGACGAGCATCGAAATGGGGAACTGGTAGTGGACCCGGTTCTCCGACTTCGGGCCGACGCGGAACTTCTTTTCGTACGGCGGAAAATCCGGGCGCCTCGAGTCGAACGGTGTGCTCTCCCTCTTCGAGCGAGAGGGTGCGGGCGGGAATCGACGGGCCGATCTTCTTGCCGTCCACGGACAGCGTCGCCACGGGAACCGACGAGAACTGCACCTTGAACGTGGCCGGCGGCGCCGGAGCCGCGGGCTTCGCTTCCGCGGCGGGTGCGGGGAGCGCCGTGGGAGAACGGGCGCTGCGGCGGCCGGGGCGCGGGGGCGGGCGCGGCCGCCGCGCCTGTGGACGTCGGCCGGCGCCTCTCCGGCGCCGAGCTCGGGCTCGGGGAATTCGATGGCGGGCGTCGGTACGGCCGGCGCCGGTGCGGGCGTCGCCATCGGCGCCGGGGCGGGCATGCCGGGTCGGCGGACGACCGCGAAGTAGGCTGCGATGCCCGCGGCGAGGACGGCCGCGATCGCCACGAAGGTCATGCTTTTCGACCGCGCGGCCGCAGGCTCCGCCTTCGCCGGTCTGACGGCGCCGCTGGATCCTGCGGACCGTGTCCTCGTTGGCCGGGTCCGAGCCTCGGGTCGCGGAAGTTCACGAGCTCGAGTGGCGGGCGGGCGCCGGAGATCGCCTGGGAGGTCGGGGTCGCATCCGAGGGCGCGGGCACGCGGGCCAGAGCCCCCGAGGGCGGCGTGATGCCCGCGTGGATGGGCGCGACGCCGCTCGACGGCGTGGCGAGGGTCGTCTCGAGGTCCTCCTCGGGCCGCAGCGTCCGCACCGTGTCGCCCCCGAGTGTCGGGTACATGCCCGAGAAGCCCGAAATCTCGCGGTGAGATCGCCTGCAGGTCCTTGCGCAAGGCCTCCATGGTCGGGTAGCGGTCGTCGGGAACCTTGGACATCGCGCGCCCGACCGCCGCGATGAGAGCGGGCGGCGCGTCCTGGACGAGTGAGCCGATCGGCTCGGGCGTGTCGTTGAGGATCTTGTAAAGGACCGTCGAGAGGTGCTCCCCGCGGAAAGGCTTCCGGTAGGTCAGCAGCTCGTACGCGACGACGCCGAGCGCGAAGATGTCCGTCCGCCGGTCGATGGGCTCGCCGCGAATCTGCTCGGGGGCGAGGTAGGCCGAGGTGCCGAGCGTAATGCCGGTCTGCGTCAGGTTGGAGTCGCTCTGCAGCGATTTCGCGATGCCGAAGTCCATGACCTTGACGGTGCCGTCCTCGAGGATCCGGACGTTCGCCGGCTTGACGTCGCGGTGGATGATCGACGCGGTGTGCGCGTACCCGAGGCCGTCGGCGATCGACATCAGGATCTCGATCTTGCGGGCGATCGGAATCGGCTCGCCGCGCTTGATCTTCTTGTCGAGATCCTCGCCGGTCAGAAACTCCTGGACGATGTACGGGATGCCGTTCTCGACGCCGAAGTCGTAGATCGTCGTGATGTGGCGGTGGTGGAGATTCCCCGCGAGCTCGGCCTCGCGGAAGAAGCGGTGCTTGATCTCCTCGTCGTTGACCTGGCAGGTCTTGATGGCGACGGTCCGCTTGATGAACGGATCCCGCCCCCGGTAGACCGCGCCAAAACCTCCGACGCCGATCTGCTCCGAAACTTCGTATTTGCCGATTTTTTCGAGCATCCGTCAGCCGTGAAACCCTGTAAGTGTAAACGAAGGCCGGGCGGCCGGAAACCATTCGCTCGCCGAAGTTTGTGGCCACGAGACGGTACACTGTGGGCGTGCGGCGCCGGCCTCCTGCGGTCCTCTCCCTCGCCTGGATCCTTTCGCTCTGTCTCGCCGCCGCCTGCGGCCGAACCGAACGGGCCTCGGCCGACGCCGTCCGGGCGGTGCGCAGCCGCCTCGAGACCCGTTTTGAGCCGCCCTCCGACGGCCGGCTGAGCGACGCGCAGATCGAAATGTACCTGCAAGTCCTCCGGGCCTCGCCCACGTCGGTGTCGGAGGCGGCCGCCGCGAGGGCAGTCGGGGCGTCGCCCGCCGAGTTCGACTGGGTGCGGGCGCGCATCGTCGAGGCCCTGCTCGTCCTGGATTCCCGGCGGGCGACATCGACCGTCCTCGAGAGCTACGGCCGGGCGATCGCCACCCTTCGCGAGGCTCGCCGCGGGGCGGTGGACGCCGGCCGCGGCCCGACGGATGGAGGGCGAAATCGCCGCTCTCGAGCGGGAGCGGGCGGCGCTCCGAAGGCCCGATCCCCTCGTCTCGGTGGTCGCGGCCAACGCCGCGCGGGTCGAGCGGCGCCGCTCCGAGATCGAAGCGGCCGGTCCGTGACGGCGCTCTCCGATTTTCTTGTCGCGGAGATCGACGCCGGCTCGTTCCCGGGCGCCTCCGCGCTCGTCGGCAGCTCCGAGGGCGTCCTCGAGGCGGCGGTGGCCGGCCGCTCCTCCGTGGAACCGGAGCCGAGCGACGTCGCGCCGGAGACGCTCTTCGACCTCGCGAGCCTGACGAAGCCCTTGTGCGCCGGCGCGCTCCTCGCGGCTGGCGCCGGTCTTCCGCTCGACACGCTTCCGGGAAGGTTCGTGCCGGAGTGGAAGAAGACACGCTTCGAGGGGATCACCCTGGAGCGGCTGCTCACGCACACGTCGGGCCTCGAGTCCTGGTTTCCCATGTACGTCCGGGGAGAGGGAGCGGCCGCCTATCGCCGCACGCTGGGAGAGATCGAGCCGATCGCCGCTCCGGGCGAGCGGGTGATTTACAGCGACCTGAACTTCCTCCTCGTGACCGAGATCCTGGAGTCGGTCTTCACGGCGCCCCTCGAGCGCGTCTTCGCCGAGTCGGTCGCGGCGCCGGCGGGATCGTCGGCGCAGTTCCTCCCGACGCGATCGCTCCCCACGGCGGCCACCGAACGGGACGATCGCTTTGAGCGGGCCATGGTCGAGGTGCGCGGTCTCTCCTACGGTCGTTTCCGCGACGGCGTGGTGAGGGGAGAAGTGCACGACGGGAACGCGTTTCGCCGCGGAGGGGTTTCGGGGCACGCGGGCCTCTTCGGCACGGCGCGCGACGTCTGGGCGCTGGCGCGGGTGTGGCTCGATCCTGCGCGGCGGGCCTGGACGCGGGATCGGACGGCCGAGCACGCCGAGGCGCGAGGCCTCGGGTGGCAGGGCCGCCGCGGCGCCGGCTCCGCCGTCCCCGAGATGTCCGAGTCCAGTTTCGGTCACACGGGCTTCACCGGGACATCCGTCTGGGTCGACCCGGAGCGCGACCGGGTCCTGGTCCTCTTGACCAACCGCATCCACCCGGAGGTGCGCGAGATCCCGTTCAACGAGGTGCGCCAGCGCTTTCACCAAGCCGCAATCGAGGCGTTTCCCTGAGGTAAACTCCCGGCCTCTATGGCTTCCACGGCTCCTTCCACCGACGTCTTCATTCTCGACGGCGCCCGCACCCCGATGGCCGACTACAACGGCGCGTTCGCCGACACCACGGCTATCGATCTCGGTGTCCACGCGGCGACCGAGGCTCTCAAACGGAGCGGGGTCGAGCCGGGACAAGTCGACCACGTCATCTTCGGCAACGTGCTCCAGACCTCCGGCGACGCGATCTACGGCGCGCGCCACGTCGGGCTCAAGGCCGGCGTTCCCAAAGAGGTTCCGGCCCTGACGGTGAACCGTCTGTGCGGCTCGGGCTTCGAGTCCATCGTCCAGGGGGCCCAGCGGATTCTCCTCGGCGAGGCGGACACGGTCCTGGCCGGCGGGATGGAGAACATGTCCCAGGCGCCCCACGTGATCCGGGGCGCGCGCAAGGGATTCCGGCTGGGCCAGGGCCAGCTGGAGGACACTCTGATGGTCGCGCTGCTGGACTCCTACTGCGGGCTCTACATGGCGCAGACTTCGGACCGCGTCGCCGCGAAATACGGCATCACGCGCGCGGAACAGGACGCTTACGCTCTCCGCTCCCAGCAGCGGACGGCGGCGGCCTGGGCGGCCTGCCGCCTCTCGGAGGAGGTCGTCCCGGTCGAGGTCAAGCAGGGCCGGAAGAGCGTGCGCGTCGAGAAAGACGACCACATGCGTCCCGACTCGACGCTTGAAGGGCTCGCGGCTTTGCCGCCCTCCTTCGGCAAGGACGGCTCCGTCACGGCCGGCAACGCCTCGGGGATCGTCGACGGCGCGGCTTCGGTGGTCGTTGCTTCGCCCGACGCGGCGCGCGGGAAGAAGCCGCTCGGCCGGATCGTCTCCTGGGGAGTCGTCGGCGTCGAGCCGGAGCTCATGGGCCTGGGACCCGCGCCGGCCGCGCGCGAAGCGCTCGCGAAGGCGGGACTCTCACAGAACGACATCGGCCTCTGGGAGATCAACGAGGCCTTCGCCGGCCAGATCCTGGGAGTCGTCCGGGAGCTGGGCCTGGACGTCGAAAAGCTGAACGTCAACGGGGGCGCCATCGCCCTCGGGCATCCTCTGGCCGCGAGCGGCACCCGGCTGACCCTGACGCTCCTGAAGGAGATGCGTCGGCGCGGCGTGCGCTACGGCCTCGCGGGCGCATGCATCGGCGGCGGTCAGGGCATCGCCGTCGTTCTGGAGTCGGCCGCCTGATCCGGCCTCGCGCGCGGCAATTCCCGTCGAGGAGGACCGTCATGGGTCGTCGCATCTTCGGTCTCGCGGCCCTGTTCGTCTTTGCGGCATCGGCCGGACTGGGACAGAACCTGGTCGCCGGGGGGACGTTCGACGCAAACCTGGAGGCCTTCCACCACGACCCCAACCCCGACGGCACCTCGGCATGGTCGTCGCTCGACGCCGGCGGCTCGCCCTCTTCGGGCTCAGCGCTGCTGACCAGCACGAACGCCACCGGGGAAGCGCCCGTGACCCTTTTGACGACGTGCGTTCCGGTCGCGGCCGGGCAGGACTACTCGGTATCGTTCGACGTGCGATTCACCGAAGGCGAAGCGTCGACCGGCTCGGCGGGGACGGCCATCGAATGGGCTCCCGGCGCGGCCTGCCAGGGCTCCATCGGCGAAAGCAGTCTCCTCACCGCAAGCACGGCGCGGGGGATCTGGATCCATGTCAGCGACACCGTCACGGCACCGGCCGGGGCGATCTCGGCGCTCGTGCAGGTCGAGATCGGCAAGATCGAAGCCGGCGGCACGCTTTCCGCGAACGTCGACAACCTCGTCTTCGGCCTGGCCTCCGCGCCGACCGAAGAGCTCGTCGGCTACGTCACCGTCGTCGGATCGACACCCGGCAACTTCGGCTCGTTCTTCCGGACGTCCGTGCAGCTCGTGAACCCGGGCGCCAGCCTGATCTCGGGCCACTTCGTGTTCCACCCCATGGGCGCGCCGGCCTCGCCGTCCGATCCGACGATGGGCTTCGCGCTCGCGGGCGGCCAGGCCTTCGCGTGGTACGACGTGGTCGCGGCCATGGGCCTGTCCGGGCTCGGCAGCTTCGACGTCTATGCCGCGGGCGGCAACGCGCCGCTCGTGCTGGCCCGCATCTTCAATGACGCCGGAACGGCGGGAACGACCGGCTTCACGGAGTCGCTGGTGGCGGTCGACGACGTGGAGGCTCCCGGCTCCAACGCGAGCATCACCGGAGCTCTCGTCTGTCCCATTCTCGTCGACCGTTTCCGCTATAACGTGGGACTTCGGACGGTCGGCGCGCCGGTGCACGTCAACGTGCGCCTGCGCGATTCGGCCGGAGTCGAGATCCACAGCGTCGCGCACGACTACCCCGCGGACTACTTCATCCAGTCGACGGTCACCGATTTCCTCGACGGCTTCGCGATCGCCGACGGCCAGTGGCTGGAGATCACGTTCTCCGGAGGCGGTCTGATCATCTACGGAGCCACGATCGACAACACGACGAACGACCCGAGCGCCCAGTTCATGCCGTATCTTTTCGCCATCGCATGAACCTGACCTGGACGCGACGAATCCTGGACTTTCCCGTGCGGGCCGCGGCGGTCGCCGACTTTCTCTGCGATCTGCGCGCCCGCGGCACGGGAGATCTGAACGCCGTGATGACGACCCTCAACGAAGGCGGCCTCTGCGCGGAGGCGCTCCGGCACTGGACCGAGAGCGGCTGGATCGTGGTGGCGCCCAACACGCCGCTCCTCGCCCTGGCGGGCCCGTCGTTCGACCGCGAGATGACCCTCTCGGACTTCTGCGGGGAGGTCGAGGTTCTGGAAGCTGTGGACGCCGCCGCCGCAGAGGCGGCGAGCGAGGGAGAGCATGCCGATTCGTAAGGTGGGAGTCCTCGGCGCCGGCCTCATGGGCTCGGGGATCGCCGAAGTGTGCGCGAAGGCGGGATACGACACGGTTGTCCGCGAAGTCAGCGACGACCTGGCGAAGAAGGGCCTCGGCCGCATCGAGGGGTCGCTCGGGAAGGCCGTCGAAAAGGGCAAGCTCGCGGCGGCGGACCGGGACGCGGCGTGGAAGCGGATCGCTTCGACGACGCGCCTCGAGGATCTGGCGGATTGCGACCTCATCATCGAGGCGATCGTCGAGAACCTCGAGCTGAAGAAGGAGACCTACCGGACCCTCGACGCGGTCTGCAAGCCGGAGACGATTTTCTGCTCGAACACCTCCTCGCTCACGATCACCGAGATGTCGGCGGCGACGAAGCGTCCGGACCGCTTCGCCGGGCTGCACTTCTTCAATCCCGTTCCCGTCATGAAGCTCGTCGAGGTGGTCCGCACGATCGCGACGTCGGAGGCGACGGCGGCCGCCGTGTTCGAGTTCGCCCGGTCGCTCGGCAAGGAGCCGATCCGCACGCACGACAATTCGGGCTTCATCGTCAACCGGCTCCTCGTCCCGTACCTGCTCGACGCGGTCCGGGCGCTCGAAGACGGCGTGGGCACCCGCGAGGACATCGACAAGGGCATGGAGCTCGGCTGCGGCCATCCCATGGGCCCGCTGAAGCTCCTCGACTTCGTGGGCCTCGACACGACCTACGCCATCGCCGAGATCATGTTCGACGAATACCGCGAGAAGCGCTTCGCGCCTCCGCCGCTGTTGAAGCGCATGGTTCTGGCCGGCCGCTACGGACGGAAATCGGGCCGGGGCTTCTATGAGTACGGAGGGGAGAAGCTGAGCGAACTCGTTCTCGTCGAAACCGCCGACGGTGTCCGCACGTTGACGGTCAACCGGCCCGAGAAGCTGAACGCGCTGAATTCCGGAGTGATGGCGGACCTCGAGCGGGAGCTCGACGCCGCGAAGCACGACGCGGCCGTCGGCGTCGTCATCATCACCGGCGCCGGCGAAAAGGCCTTCATCGCGGGAGCCGACATCGGCGAGCTCGCGAAGCTCACGCCCGTCGACGGCCGCGAGCACGCCCTCCGGGGCCAGGCCATCGTCGCCCGGCTCGAGAACCTGGGGAAGCCCGTGATCGCCGCCATCAACGGCTATGCCCTCGGCGGCGGGTGCGAGCTCGCCCTCGCGTGCACGATCCGGATCGCGTCCGAGAATGCCCGCTTCGGACAGCCGGAGGTCAAGCTCGGGATCCTCCCCGGTTACGGCGGGTCGCAGAGGCTGGCGCGTCTCGTGGGCGAAGGACGGGCGATGCAGCTGTGCCTGACCGCCGAGCAGATCGACGCCCAGGAAGCGTGGCGGATCGGCCTCGTCAACAAGGTCGTGCCCGTCGGCCAGGCGGCGGGCGCGGCGCGCGAGATGGCGAAAGCGATCCTCGCGAACGGTCCGATCGCCTGCCGATACGTCCTCGACGCCATCCACCGGGGCCTCGAGATGCCCCTCGCGGAGGGACTGCTGCTCGAGGCCACCCTCTTCGGGCTCTGCGCCGCGACCTCGGACATGAAGGAAGGCATGACGGCCTTCCTCGAAAAGCGCCCGGCGCGTTTCGCGGGACGCTGACCAGGGACGACGATGGGCATCGATCTCGTCAGCGCCTGTGTGTTCTGCGCGAGCCTGCTGCTCGGCACCGGGCTCTCCCCGCGGCCCGGGCTGGGTGGCGACCTCGGCTTCTCCTACGCCACTCTCGCGCGCCGGTGGGAGGTCGGAATCACGGTGGACACTTCGGACGTGACGCCCAAGTTCGTGCTCGTCGGGATGGGATACGCGCGGTACGCCCCGGCGGGGCTCGGCGCCGGCACTCCCGCGTTCGAGTGGCGGGCTCGCGCCGCGTTCGGGACATCTCACGACGAGCAGGCACGCCCACGCGACCAGCCGGAGCTGGGCCTGCCGATCGTCCTCTCCAACGGAACGGGCCGCGCCGAGAACTTCGCGCTCCTCGCGCGCCTTCCCGTGACGCCGGCGGACTCCATCGAGCTGGCGGGCGAAAGCCGGAACAACCGCTCGACCGACGTCATCAACTTCGGAGGAACGAACCAGGAGCTCTCGGAGGCCAGGGACCTCTCCTCCCAGCGCATCGATGCGGCGGCGGGCTGGCGCCACCGGTGGCGGGGCCTCGAGGCCGCGGCCGCCTTCCACTGGACGAAGCTGACGGGCTACAACGCGACCGCCCGATCCTTCTACGATGCCTCCGGCAACATCTTCGGCGGGGAGGCCGAGGTCCGCTTCCGGCCCGCGCCGCCCTGGACGTTCGTTCTCCACGGGGAATACGCGAGCGGAGACCTGGACGTGCATCGGGAGAGCTTTCCCAATTTCCAGGACCGGGACACGGACGAGAGGGCGACGCTCCAGGCCTACCGGCTCTCGGCCGCGTACTGCTGGTCGCAGTCCGAGGTCATGCTCTCGACGACCTATGACCGCCAGGAGCTGCCGTTCGTCTCGCTCGCCGTTCTCGGCCGGGAAGTCGAAATGTTCGACCAGGGCTTCGATCCGTTTTCCGACAACGAGGAGCTCTTCGTCGACATGACCTATCGCTACGCATTCAGTCCGGCCATCCGCGCGCGCGTCGGCGCGCGCCTCGCCTGGGGAGACGAAACGGTGACGCTCACCGACTCGGCCGGCGTCCTTCCGACGCAGACGCTCGACGTGCTCCGCCGCGGCATCTTCGGCGGCAGCCTCTCCGACCCCCTCGGATCGCCGGAATTCACCTTCTTCATCGGGGCCGATTTCTCGATCGGGGCCCCGCAGCCTTGAACGCCCGTCCGCCGGCCCCGCCGCGCCGCCGCGCGGGGTGCTAGACTTTCTCCGGGAGAACACTCTCTTGCACCCGCCGGACTCCGACCTGATTTACGACTGGAACCGCGCCGGGGGCGCGGTCTTCCCGAAGCGCGGGCGCGTGGAGCTCGACGACGAGACGCTGCGCGACGGCCTGCAGTCGCCCTCCGTCAAGAGCCCCTCGATCGAGCAGAAGATCCGCATCCTCCACCTGATGGAGGCCCTCGGCGTCGACTCGGCCGACATCGGGCTTCCGGGGGCCGGCCCGCACGTCGTCGAGACCGTGACGCGGCTGGCGCAGGAGATCGTCCGCGGCAAGCTCAAGATCCGGCCGAACTGCGCCGCGCGCACCGTCGCGGCCGACATCGTGCCGATCATCGAGATCTCGCAGAAGGTCGGGATCCCGATCGAGGTGTCCTGCTTCATCGGGTCCTCTCCGATCCGCCAGTACACCGAGGATTGGGATTTCGACAAGATGCTCCGACTCTCGGAAGACGCCGTGTCCCTGGCGGTGCGCGCGGGGCTTCCGGTCATGTACGTCACGGAGGACACGACCCGGGCGCACCCGGATCACGTCCGCCGGATGTACGCGACGGCGATCCGCGCCGGCGCGGGCCGCGTCTGCGTCTGCGACACGGTCGGCCATGCCACTCCCAACGGCGTGCGCAACCTCGTGGCCTTCGTCTCGGGTGTGGTCGACGAGGTCAACCCGGAGGTCAAGGTCGACTGGCACGGCCACCAGGACCGCGGGCTCGGCGTCACGAACGCGCTCTGGGCCCTCGAGGCCGGAGCGCATCGGGTCCACGCCTGCGGGCTCGGCATCGGCGAGCGCGTCGGCAACACGCCCATGGATCAGCTGCTCGTCAACCTCCAGCTCCTCGGCTGGATCGACCGGGACCTGACGCGCCTGAACGACTACTGCGCGGCCGTCTCGGAGGCGACCGGCGTCCGCATCCCCGACAACTACCCGATCGTCGGACGCGACGCGTTTCGCACCGGAACCGGCGTGCACGCGGCCGCCATCATCAAGGCCCGCAAGAAGGGCGACGAGTGGCTCTCGGACCGGGTGTACTCGGGTGTGCCGGCCTCCATGGTCGGGCGCCATCAGGTGATCGAGGTCGGGCCCATGAGCGGGCTCTCGAACGTCCAGTGCTGGCTCGAGAGCCACGGCTTGGAGCCGCGGGCGGAGCTCGTCGACGCGATCTTCCGGGCCGCCAAGGAGAGCGACCACGTTCTCGATGACGGCGAGATCCTCGAGGTCGTGCAGCGGCTGACGCCCGAGACCGCGGGCCGCGTCTGATCCGCGGCCCGAGGCCCGAACCTCTGAAGCACGGCGAGCGATGAAGCGCGGCTCGCCCCGATCCGGACCGTCGCGACCCGCCGTGGCTCCATCCAGCCGGTTCCTCGAGCGCGACCTGCCGACCTACCTCGACCACCTGTCCGTCGAGCGGGGCCTCTCGAGCGCCAGCGTGGCAGCCTACCGGAGCGACCTCACGGCCTTCGGCGGATTCCTGGCGGAACGGCGGCTCGAGGCTTCGCGGGCGTCCCGCTCGGACCTGGCCCGGTACCTGCGGTCGCTTTCGACGCGCGGGTTGTCCTCGCGCTCGGCCTCGCGAGCCCTCTCGGCCGTTCGCGGTTTCTACGCGTTCGCGGCCGTGCACCTGGGCTTCGCGGAGGATCCGACGGTGGACCTCCAGAACCCGCGCGTCGGTCTCGCGCTGCCCAAGAGCCTCGGGGAGGACGAGGTCGAGGCGCTTCTCGAGGCGCCCGACCCGAAGAATCCCCTGGGCCTGCGCGACCGGGCGATGCTCGAGCTTCTGTACGCCTCGGGGCTTCGCGTTTCCGAGATCGTGCGCCTGCCCCGCGACGGCGTGGACATGGCGAACGGCATCCTGCGGATCACGGGCAAGGGCGGCAAGGAACGACTCGTCCCGTTCGGCAAATCGGCGGCCCGCTGGCTCGCGCGCTACCTCGAGGTCGGCCGGCCTCCGCTCGACCGCCGCCGCTCGCCCCACCTCTTTCTCTCGGCGCGCGGCGCGGCGATGACACGCCAGCGCTTCTGGCAGCTGATCACGGCCTACGGCCGCAAGGCCGGGATCCGCTCTCGCCTCACGCCCCACGTCGTCCGGCATGCCTTCGCGACGCACCTGCTGGAGCACGGCGCGGACCTGCGGGCCCTCCAGATGATGCTGGGACACGCCGACATCGCCACGACCCAGATCTACACGAGCGTGTCGCGCGGGAGGCTCCGGCGGGTCTACGACGAGTTTCACCCCCGGGCGAGGAAGACCGGGCGTGCGAAAATGGGCCGATGAGGCCGCCGAAATGCCCGGAATGCCCGGCCGGGAGCGGACGTTTTGCGTCCGGAATGCTCCGCTTCGCACGGGTGACGGCCCTCCTGGGCCTGGCGCTGTCGGCTTCTCCGGCCGTGGCGGAGCTGATCGTCTTCGAGGACGGGCGCGTCGTGAAGGCGGCGTCCTACCGGCTGCATGCCGAAGAGGTCGAGATCTCGCTGCCCGGCGGGGGGAGCTATCGCGTCGAGCTCGGGCGCGTGGAACGGATCGTGGACGACGAGGTCGTGGTCGACACCGTCCTCGTGGAGCCCGACCTGCTCGACGCCGGCGGGCCGTTCGACCTCTCGTACTCGGCGGAGCGCCGGGCGCTCTTCGGAACCGAGTACGACGCCATCATCGAGAAGGCGGCGAAGGAGTACGACATCGACGCCTCGCTCGTGTCGGCCCTGATCCGCGCCGAGTCGAACTATCAGCCGCGCGCCGTCTCGCGCAAGGGCGCCCGCGGCCTCATGCAGCTCATGCCCGCGACCGCGAAGAGGCTCTCGGTGCGCTCAGTCGTTCGACCCGGCCGCGAACGTGCGGGGAGGAGTGAAATACCTCCGGGAGCTCGTGGACCGCTTCGGTCACCGGCCCGAGCTCGTGCTGGCGGCCTACAACGCGGGTGAGGGCGCGGTCGAGACGTACGGCGGCGTCCCGCCGTACCGGGAGACCGTGGCCTACGTCGACCGCATCATGACGTGGTGGAAGGCCGGGGTACCGAGCCCTCTCCCGGCCGCCGCCAGCGCGCCTCCCGCGTCGGCCGCGCGCTAGAGCCTCCGCCGCGAGAGCGAGCGCCGCCCGCGGCCGGGTCATCGGGACTTCGGCTTCGGCCGGAAAAGCGACTCGGCCTTGCGGGCCGAGGCGGCGGCCGTCGACAGCTTGTCGGAGAGCCGCTGGATCTGGAGACCCGCCGACTCGGTCCGACCCTCCACGATGGCCTCGCGGATCGCGGGGAGAGTCTCGGCTTCGTACGACGGCAGGGGAGCGTAGACGAGATGCCGGAACCACGGCCGGCCCGGAATCCCCGGTGCGTCGATGAGAGAGCGTTCGAGGGAGAGCAGCCAGGCGTTGGCATCGCCGAGGCTCAGGGCGCCGCTCTCACCGGCGGCGACGCGCGCGGCAATCTGCTTCTGCGCGCTGGCCGAGGCTTCGCTCCAGGCGCGGGCCCGGGAGACGAGCTCCCGCAGCCCCGGCCGGAGGGACTCCGCACCGGGAAGAGCCTCGAGGCCTTCCGCGTATTTCGCGATCTCCCGGCCGTAGGCCGCGGCGTCGAAGGGAAGAACGTCGGCGTTGGCGTAGCGGAGGGCGAGCATTCCGGCGTACTTCGCCATGGCCGCGTGGTAGACGAACCCGGGGTCGCCCTGCGTGGCCATCCATCGGTGCGTGTCGTAGACGGAGTGGTACACGCCGTAGGGGCCGTCGAAGACGAGGTCGACCGAGGCGATGCCCAGATGGTTGAAGAACACCGTGTAGTCCGAGCCGCTCCCGAGGATCGCCACCGGCAGCTCCCCGCCGTCCGCTCCGGCGGCCGCCGCCGTCGCGCGCCAGGAGTCCGCGAGGCTCTTGCCGGGCGTCGAGGGATCCGGGAAGTCCCGGGCCGCGTCGCGGATCGCCGAGACGAGCAGGGGCGACGCCGAGGCCGCGAACTCCCGTCCCAGGGCGGAGGCGTCCACGTTGATGCAGACGACCGCGCTCTGCCGAAGATCTTTTTCGTACTGCTCGCCCCACTCCGTGGACCCGGTCAGCGTGTACTCCTCGGCGTCCCACTCGCCGATGACGATCGTGCGGCGGGGGCGATAGCCATCCGCCGCCAGCCGGCCGAGAGCGCGCGCGAGCGCCAGCATCGACGCGGTCCCCGACGAGGGGTCGACGGCGCCGTAGATCCAGGCGTCGAAGTGGTTCGAGAGGAGGACCTTCTTTTCCGGCATCTCCGACCCCCGGAGCGTGGCGATGACGTTCTTGATGGTGCGCTTCTCGCGCGTGTTCTCGATCTTCAGGTGCACGCGGACGGGCCCGGGCCCGATGCGGAACGTGTCGGCCACGGCGAGGCCCTGCCAGGAAGCGTCCGGGACCGTGCGACCGCCGAGCCGGGCGAGGATCTCGGCCGCGTCCCGCGGGGAGAGGGGCATCATCGGGATCTTCGGCAGGCTCTCGGCCTCCGCCATCGGGATGCGCTTCGCGTCGGGCGTGGAGGCCCAGCCCGGCGTCAACGGGTCTCCGGGCACGAGGAAGTCGTAGACGTTCGACCCGCGCTGGAAGTGGGAGGCCGGTCCCCACGGGCCCTGACGGATAGACGGGGCCCCGAAACCAGCCGTCTTCGATCGGATCCGAGTAGACCAGGATTGCGAGCGCCCCGCGCTTCTCGGCCTCGAGCGCCTTGCCGCCGCGATAGCCGTGGGAGTAGCGCGCGAGGACGATCTTGCCGCGGACCTCGAGGCCCAGGGCGCGGAGGCGTTCGTAGTCCTCGGCGCTCCCGAAGTTGACGTAGACCACCTCTCCGGTGACCTCGGCCGAGGGGGAGTAGGCGTTCCAGGGGATGGCGGCCTCGGGCACGGCGGTGTCCGGATCCTCAGGGATCGGCAGCTCCCCGCGGGCCAGAGCGATCGGCGGATCGCCGACGATCTCGAGCGTCGCGCTCTTCGGATACGAGAGGAGAACCTCGTAGGCCGGCATCTCCACTTCGAACCCGGCCTTGCGGTACTCGGCGGCGAGGTACTCGGCGACGCGCGCGTTGCCCTCGGTGCCGGCGATATGCGGCGCGCGCGTGAGCTCGCGATGGATCGCTTCGCACTCCGCGGGTTGCGGGAGGGCGAGCAGGCGCTTCTCGTACTCCCGCTGCCACGCGCTCCGCTCCGGCGTGAAGCCGGTCAGGGGCGGAGGCGAAGCTGGCCCGGCCGAAATCGCGAGCGCGGCGAGCAAACACGCGGCGGCCGCTCCGCCGACGGCTCTCACGAAGCCGCCTTGCGGCGGCGCCGGCGCATGCTGAAGTAGACCGGCAGGCCGAGCAGCAGGATCCCGATCCCGGCGAGCGTCTCCCTGGGTTGCTCGCGCAGGGTGTTGGCGGCGAGCAGGAGACTGAACGCAGACGAAGACAAACGGAACGACGGGATAGCCCCAGCAGCGGTACGGGCGGCGGAGGTCCGGGCGCCGCCGCCGCATCACGAAGAGCGAGAGGCCGGTCGCCGCGTAGGCCAGGATGACGAAGAACGTGGCGTAGGTGTAGAGCTGGTCGTAACGGCCGGACAGGCACAACAGCGACATCCAGACCGCCTGCACGACGATCGCGAACGAGGGCGTCTGGAAGCGAGGATGGACCCTCCCGAACGCCGCCGGGAAGAGCCCGTCCTTGGCGAGGGCGTAGACGATGCGCGGCCCGGGAGCGATCCCGGCCGAGGTGCAGCCGGCGGCCGCGGCGGTGATGGCCGAGCGCGATGAGGAACGCGGCGCCGCTGCCGAAGAGGCGGGTCGCGGCGACCGCGGCCGGCTCGCCGACGCCGGCCATCTCGGCGGCCGGGATCGCCTTGAGGAAGACGGCGTTGACCGCGACGTAGAGCAGGGTCACGAGGCCCGTCCCGGCGATGAGCGCGAGCGGCAGGTTGCGCTTCGGGTTCGCGACCTCGCCGGCGACGGCGACGATCTCGTTCCAGCCGTAGTAGGTCCAGAAGATCGCCACCAGCGCCGTGCCGACGCCGGCGAAGGAGATCGCCGCCGCGGGCGTCAGCGCGGCTCGCGGCTTCCGGCCGGCCGCTCGAAGCGAACGCTCCGCCAACCGCGATCCAGAGCAGCGCGAGGACGATCATCGACGTGAAGAGGCCCTGGATGCGGGCGCCCTCGCGGACCCCCACGTAGTGGGAGGCCGAGAGCACGACGACGAGGGCGACCGCGACGAGCTGCGCCGCGGTGATCGCGATCGGGCCGAGCGGTCAGGACGACGTTCGCGTTCGAGAGCGATGGGAAAAAGACCGAAAAGTACTGTGCGAAGCCGACCGCCACGGCGGCGTCGGAGCCGATGAGGATGACCCAGAAGGCCACCCAGGCGTAGAGGAAGGCCGGCAGCTCCCCGAACGCCTCCCGGAAGAAGACGTACATCCCGCCGGCCTTCGGCATCATCGCGCCCATCTCGGCGTAGACGAGTCCGCCGACGATCGCGAGGAGGCCTCCCGACGATCCAGAGGCCGAGGATCCAGCCCTCGTTCGGAATCGCCTTCGCGATGCTCGCGGAGTGAGGAAGATGCCGCCGCCGATGACGAGCCCGAGGACCATGAGGCTCGTGTCCCAGAGGCCGAGGCCCCGGGCGAGCTCCGGCGCTCCGGCCTTCGGGCCTTCCTGCGGCGCGCCCGCGGCGCTCAAGCGGCGGACGCCGACGGCATGCGCAGGATCTGGCGCGCTTCCTGGATCGAGGCGGGCTCCCGCCCGAGCTCGCGGGCGATGCGGACGACGCGCTCGACGAAACGGGCGTTCGAGTCGGCGAGCTCGCCCTTGCGGTAGTAGATGTTGTCCTCGAACCCGACGCGCACGTGGCCTCCCATCGCGATGGCCATGGCGGCCATCGCCGTCTGACGGCGTCCGATTCCGGCGACCGTCCAGGTGCAGCCCGCCGGAATCGAGCGGGCGAAGTGCGTCAGGTTCTCGGCGGTGGCCGCGGCCGCGCCGGGCACGCCGAGCACGAAATCGAAGTGGGCCGGGGGAGTCAGGAGGCCCTTCGCGAAGAGGACGTCCGCGGTCGCGAGCATTCCGACGTCGAAGATCTCGAGCTCGGGAACGATCCCGTGCTGGCGGATGCGCGCCAGGATCGTCCGGATGGTGGGGAGGGAATTCTCGAAGATGTCGTCGCCGAAGTTGCAGGTGCCGAGCGTGAGCGTCGCCATGTCCGGGCGAAGCTCCAGGGCGGCGATCCGCTCCTCGACCCCCATGCCGACGGCGCCTCCCGTCGAGAACTGCTGGATGATCGGGCAGCGCTCGCGGATCGCCTCGGAATACGCCCGGAACGTCTCGAGGTCCTGGGTGGGCGTCCCGTCGGGTTTCCGGCCATGGACGTGCCCGATCGTCGCGCCCGCGTCGTAAGCCCGCGCATACTCCGCGCCGACCTCCTCGGGCAGGAGAGGCAGCGCCGGCTGCTGCGACCGCATCACCTCGGCGCCCACGCCCGCGACGGTGATGAGCAGCGCATCGCTCACTTTCGGCCTTTCTGCTTCTCGAGCGGGACGACGCAGGTGCCCGTGGCGCGGGCGACGACCAGGGGCGGATCGAGAAGCCTCGCGGCGGATCCGTCGCCCGGCGCGATGACCTTGCGCGCCTCGAATCGGATTTCGCGCGAGGTGTTGCCGACGCGCGTGAGCTCGGCCTCGACCTCGAGATAGTCGCCTCCGTGGACGGGCGCGAGAAAGTCGACCGCGGAGTAGGCGCGGAAGAGCCCCTCGTCGCCGTCGTGGCGGATGAGGAGCTCGGTGGCGGCGTCGCCGAAGAGCTTCAGAACGAACGCGCCGTCCACGAGACCGCCGCCGTAGTGCGCCTGCTCGGCTCCGACGCGGAGGCGAAGCTGCACCCGCTCGGTCATCGCTCGCTTCCGAGGAGGCCGTGCCGCCGCGAGAGCTCCTCGAGGAGGAACCCGGCGACGCGCGAAGCCGTCGTGCCGGGGCCGAAGCCCGCGTCGTAGCCGAGCTCCTTGGCCAGGGCGTGATCGACACGGGCTCCGCCGGCGATGAGGACGACCCGGTCGCGGAGCCGTTCGGCCTCGAGCATGTCGACGAGATCGGTCATGTGGCGGACGTGGATGTCGTTCTGGGTCACCGTCGCGGACACCAGCACCGCGTCCGCCCTGGTTTCGCGGACGAGGCGGGCGAGCTCCGCGACCGGGACCTGGGCGCCGAGGTTGCGGGCGTCGAACCCGTGGTAGCGCTCGAGCCCGTAGTCGCCCGCGAAGCCCTTCATGTTGAAGATGGCGTCGAGGCCGACCGTGTGGGCGTCGGATTCGAGGGCGCAGCCGAGCACGACCAGGCGCCGGCCGAAGCGCCGGGCGATCTCCTCGTCGATCTGCTCGCGCGAGAGCGCGCCCTCCGGGGCTTCCTCGGCCGTGATGGCGGCGACGTCGATGTCGTGGGTGGCGCGCCCGTAGACGACGAAGAACGTGAATTCGGGGGCGATCGCCTCGGCGAGGGTCACGTAGGGCTCCCGCAGTCCCATCTTGGCGGCGTAGCGCTTGGCGGCCTCCGTCGCGACCGCCGAGCGGGCGAGGGGAAGCGTGAAGGAGACCTGGACCGCGCCGTCGTTCTTCTTGTCCCCGTAGGGGCGGATCGGCCGCGGGGTGCTCACGCCCGCGCTCCCGCGAGCTCGTGCGTCCAGGCTTCCAGAAACGGGTTGGCGTACGCCGCGTCCTTGGGCAGGACGCCGTCGTAACCGCGGCCGCCGTCCTTGCGGCGCGCGCGTGTCCGCGAAGACACCTTCGGAGAGCGCCGCGAAGAGGCCGTGGCTCGCGACGCGGGCGAGGATCGTCTCGGCGCCGGCGAGCACCTCGCGCGCCCGGCGGACGATCCGGCCATCGGGGGCGAATCGGATCTCGTCCGCGAGGTGCCGGGCGTTCGACCGGAGGGTCTTCATCTGGTCGATGGCGAGCCACCGGTCGTGGAGAAACGGCGTGTGGAGGGCCTCGGTCAGCATGCCGAGGAGGTGGATCGACTGCCGGGTCGCGACCGAGGTCAGCGCGAAGAGCGTGTTCTGCTGGTAGCCGCGGAAGACGTTGCCGGTCATGTGCTTCGTCGGCGGCATGTACTTCAGCGGAGCGTCGGGAAAGATCTCGCGCGCCGCTTCGGCCTGGGCGATCTCGTAGAGCAGGCCGTCCTCGAGGGTCGGGTCGATCTCGAAGGCGTGCCCGAGCCCGATCTGCCAGTCCTCGAGGCCGGCGTCCTTCGCGAGCCGCTCGTTGATGAACTGCGAGGCGAGGACGGCCGGGGCCTGCTCGACCGCATCGGCGGTCGTCAGGTAGTTGTCCTCTCCCGTATTGATGACGACTCCGGCGACGGCGTTGATCCGGCGGGAAAAGTTCTGGTCGATGAGGGTGCGCAACGGGTTGATGTCGCGGAAGATGATGCCGTAGAGCGCGTCGTTGAGCATCATGTCCAGCCGCTCGAGGGCCCCCATCGCCGCGATCTCGGGCATGCAGAGCCCGGAGCAGTAGTTCACGAGGCGCACGTAGCGGCCGATCTCCGGCTCGATCGCGTCGAGAGCGGCCCGCATGAGCCGGAAGTTCTCCTGGGTGGCGTAGGTGCCTCCGAACCCCGAAGTCGTGGCGCCGTAGGGGACGTGGTCGAGAAGGGACTGGGCGGTCGAGCGGATGACCGCGATGCACTGCGCGCCGGCCCGCGCGGCGGCGTCCGCCTGGACGATGTCCTCGTGGATGTTGCCGGTCGCGACGATCGCGTAGAGCAGCGGCTTCTCCTCCGGGGGGTGCCCGGCCATGCGCCGCTCGCGCTCCGCGCGATTCCCCGGATCCGCGCGACCGTGGCCTCGACGTGGGGCGCGACGGTTTCGCGCCACCGGGGATGTTCGGCCTGCGCGGCGGCCCGCCCGGGATCCGAGAGCCGGAGAGCCGCTTCCGCCACGGTCGGAGCGCCCGTGGCCAGGGCGCTGCCCATCCAGACGGCGGAGCCCCGGCCGAGCTTCCCGCACGCCTGAAGGGACTCGACGATCCGGTTGGGGAGCGGGACCTCGTCGGCGTCGACGCCGTCCACCCCGAGGAGGCGGAGAACGGTGCGTTCCGTCGAGACCGTCGTGAATTTCTCCGTCTCGGCGCGGACGCCGTCGGCGACCTGGCGGGCGAGCCGGCGGCAGCCCGCGATCGTCTCCGGAGAGAGGCCCAGTTTGGAGGCCATCGGCGGCGAAAAGTATAGCCGCGGGCCTGCTATGACCGCAGGTCAGCCACCAGGTCGAAGATCGTCACGCCCGGCATCTCTCGCGCGACGGCTTCCAGGAAGCGCGCGGCCGGAAGCGGCGGGCGAGCCGGCGCGGTGGGATTCGCGGTCACGGCGAGAAGGCGCGCGGGCTTGCGGACGGCGAGGCGCACGCCGCGCTCGGCGAGCTCGCGGCGGTCGGCTGGCGAGAGGAAGATCGCCGTGAAGTCTTCGGCGACGAGCGCCTCGCCCGGCGACGGGAAGTCCGCGCGCAGGGCGGCGCCCGTCACGGCACCCTCGAATCCCTCCGGGGCGCGTCGTCCTCGGGCCGCCGCAGCTGGATGAGCTCGACGGCCGAGGCCGCCGCGGCGAGGACGGCGGGGAGGGTCTCGCCGGCCGACATTCCGACGGAGAGGACGATCCCGTCGGACACCCGTCCGGCCGCGAAGGCGCGCCGCCCGACCGCACCGTCGAGCAGCACGAGCTCCGCGCCGGCCGCTTCGAGCGCCGCGGCGGTGCGCGCCAGCTGCGAGGCCGTCGACGGCCCGATGACTTCGATCTCGCCCTCGCCCTCGGCCCGTCGGAGCTGGACGGGACCGAACCGGGTCGAGAAGGGGAGCGTCGCGAGCTCCGAGACCGGAAACGTCGCCGCCGCGAAGGTCGTCTCCGCGGAGGCGACGAGCTGGCCGGGGTAGAGGCGAAATCTCGGCTTCGGCTCGCCCGTGATGGCGTCGAATTCCTCGCCGTCGCGGCCGGCCGAGGTCGTCCCGGCGACGACACCCGAGCGGTGGAGCTCGGCGAGCACGGCCGTCAGCGCCGTCGTCTTGCCGGCGTTCTTCGCGAGGCCGAGGAACGCGACGCGGCGGGCGCCCGAAGCGCGGAGAGTCTCGGCGAGCTCGGCCGCCGCGTGCGTCACGCGGGAGGGCCGCCCGAGAGCGACGCGAAAGCCCGGGCGAGCGCCGGGTGGCGCCGGAGCAGGTCGAGGGCGGTCCGGTCGTGGCCGGGCACGAACCCGTTGCCGATCGAGAGCCGCGTCGGTTTCGCGAGGCCCTCCGCGCCGAGCGCCGCGGCGGAAAAAGAGGTCGCCATCCCGAAGAAGATCACGGCGCCTTCGTCGCGGGCGCAGAGGACGGTCGCGGACTCGGTACCGGACGCGTTGGCGACGTTGACGACGAGGTCGGCGAGGCGGCCGTTCGTGGCCGCCCCGATCGCGTCGAGCATCGCCACGGGATCCCGCGCGTCGAGCTGGAAGACCGCGTCCGCGAAGCCGAGCGCCCGGGCCCGCTCGGCGGCCGCGGGGCCGGGCTCGACGGCGAGAACGCGGCCCGCCGCGCCGACTTCTCTCCCGCGCGGCCGCCAGGCACAGCAGGCCGGCCTTGCCGGTGCCGATCACGAGGACGGTGTCGCCGGCCCGGGCATCGCGCAGAACCCCGGCCGGCGCGCCGGCGACGTCGAAGGCGGCGAGGGCGACTTCTTCGGGAAAGTCTTCGGGCAGCCGGGCGAAGAGCGTCCGGGCGAAAAGGATCGCGGTGCCCGAAACCTCGACGCGCTCGGTCGCCGCATGGACGGCGCCGATCGAGTCGAGATGCAGCGGCGTGAGCGTCAGCGAGACGAGCGTCGCGATGGGTGTTCCGGGCGCGAGCGTCCCGGCGGCAGGATGGGCGGTCCCGACCGCGGCGACTTCGCCGAGAAGCATTCCGCCCGAGCCCGTGACCGGATTCTGCATCTTGCCGCGCTCGCGCACGATCCGGGCGACCTGGTCGCGGATGCTTTCCTTCGTCGCCGCTTCGGTCTCGCGAAGCTGGCGGAAGGACGCCGAGTCGATCGAGAGGGCGCGCACCGAGACGGCGATCTCGTTCTCGAGCGCGCGCGGGGTCGCATCGAGCCGGCGGGCCACCTGCGGCAGGACGCCGGGCGGATCGAGCGAGCGGTGGAGTCCGAAGGGATGCGGCGCCGTCACGGGACGAGCGCGACGATCCGGAGAGGCCCGCCCGATCCGCCGGCGATCTTCATCGGCAGCGCGACGACCCAGGCGCCCCACTCCGGCAGCTCGTCGAGGCGGGCGAGGTTCTCGAGGCCGAACACATCGGCTCCGTTGGCGATCGACGTGCACCACGAAGTCTTTCGACGCGCCATAGTCGATGGACGCCGTGTCCACCCCGAGCGCGCCGACTTTCCGGACCGAGACCAGGTGCTTCGCCGCGTCCTCTCCGTACGAGGGGAAGTGGAGCTTCGAGGCGTCCCCCGGCGTGTCGTCGCCGAGGTACGCCTTGCGGTTCGGCCAGCGGAGGCTCCAGCCCGTCCGCAGGAGCACGATCGTTCCGGCGGGGATGGCGCCGTGCGCCTTCTCCCACGCTTTCACGTCGTCGAGCGTCAGGCGATAGTCGGGGTCCTTCGCCGCCGCGGCACGCACGTCGAGGACCGCGGCCGGCGCGATGAGCCGGCGCAGGGGGATCTGGTCGGCGGAGAGCCCGCCCTTCGCGAAGTGGCTCGGCGCATCGAGGTGCGTGCCGCCATGCTCGGGAGTGCAGAGCGCATTCGACCGGTAGAACCAGCCTCCGGGCGTCTGGCCGTCGGCCAGCGTCTTGAGCTCGAACGCGGACGGCGACGTCGGCCAGTAGATCGTGTCGCGGTCGAAGGCATGGGTGAGATCCACGAGCTTCGCGGTCCGCAGGTCCGGGGCGGCCGGCTGGGCGAGCCCGGGCAGGGCGGCGAGGAGCCCCAGTGCGGCGAAGCGGAGGGGAAGGCGGGAAGGGCTCACTCGGCTACTCCTCGGCGGAACCGCCCGCCCGGGCGAGCTGCTCGGGCTTGACGGAGTCGGCCTTGAACTTCCGGGCGGACGCCAGCATCTTTTCGATCGTCTCGTCGAAGTCGGCCTTTGCCCCCCGCTGGAACCGGAGGGGATTGATGCGGGCGATGACGAAGGTTCTCAGGTAGGGACTGTCGAAGCCCTTGTCCTTGAGGGCCTTCATGGCGGCGGACACGGCCTCCTCGAGCTCGCCGAGCTTCTCCGAGCGGGCGGCGCGGACCTCGAGAGACTTCGCGAGAGGCTGATCGAGAAACGCGTCGATCCGCTTGAGGATCGGGTGGTACGCGCCGCCGGCGAACCGGCCGTTCTTCTCGTAGCAGACGCCGAGCGTCAGGAACGCGGGCTCTTCGAACTCGAGCGCGTAGTCGGTCTCGGCAAGGCGGTCGCGCTCGGCGAGGTCCCGCGCCATGCGGATGACCTCGAGCGACTTCTCGCGGAGGTTGTGCGCCTTCTCGGTGTTGAGGGCCAGGATCTTGTAGGCGATTTCGGGCTCGGGAAGCACGAGCGCCGTCACGGAGCGCGCGCCGAGGTTGCGAAGCGAGGCCAGGCGGTGGTGGCCGTTGGGGGTGAGGTACTTCCCGTCGGGGCCGCGGACGGCGATGATCGGGTCGAGGAAGCGGCCGAGGGCGTCGATGACGCCGGTCAGCCGTTTGACGTGGGTCTCGGAGAGGTCCCGCTGGAAGGGCGTCGGCTCGACCCGTTCGATGGGCAGCGCGGCCAGGAGCTGCCAGTGTCCGCCGAGGGGATCGCGGTAGACCGCGAGCACCGTTCCGCCATCCTCGCGGACGGCTTCGGCGAGGGCCGTGGCGGCCGGGGACGGCGTTCCCTCCGCGGCCTCGCTCGCTTCGATGCCTCGGGACTTCGCCTCGGCCTTCTTGCGGCGCTTGACCGCTTTCTTCACCGCCATGCGGCCGATGCTTTCACGGGAGAGCGCTCGCGTCGAGGGGCGTGAGCGTCTCACCAGGCGATGAGGCCGTCCTTCGCCTGCGTTTCGAGGAACTTCTCCACGAGGGCCGGAGTCGTCGGCCCGTAGTACCACCAGCCGGCCGACAGCGCTTCCGCGCAGACGCGGCGCGCGATCTCGGCCGCGTTGGTCTTGCCGTCGATCCACGTCATGGCCGCCGAGCTCATGAGGGGCGAGAGCTTCGGCGCGGTGTCGTCGGGGGGCGCAGCCGGGGCCCGGGCACCGGCCTTCGCGGACGGCTTCGCCGCCTCTTCCTTCTCCTTCTTCTCGCGCGCGGCCCGGCCATCGGCTTCGCGCTTGTCCTTCACGCGCGCCTCGAGGGCCATCCAGGCGTCGAGGGAGTCGACCGCGAAGCGCGGCGTCCTCGTGGCGAGCCGGGCGAGCGCCGGGTCTTCGCCGGTAGGGCGGGGAGACAGTCGCGCCGCAAGCGCGGCTCCAGCCGAACGGACCCCGGCGACTCCGTCCGCGACGGCGGTCTCGGGAGCCGGCCCGACCGCTCGGGCCGACGCGACCGCCGACTCTTCCACGCTCTGCGACACGGCCAGAAGATCCGCGGCCGCTCGCCGACGCTCCTCCTCGGTGCCGGTTCCCTCGCGGACCCAGGCGTCGGCCGTCGCGAGGTCCCGGGCCATCCGCTCGGCTCCGCGCGCCGCGACGAAGGCGGCCAGGAAGGGCACGTCCTTCGCCTCGGCGTTGGCGAGCCACCAGGCCGTCGCCGCGACCACGAAAGCGTTGCGTTTGAGCTGGGTCGGGTCGATCTGCCAGAGATCGTCGACCGAAGAGTGAATGTACTCGTCCGGCCAGTTGGTGAGCGACGTTCCGGGCACCCGCACCCAGGGATCGTTGAAGACGAGGTGGTCCGTCGAGTCGAAATAGGGAACCGCCTGCGCGCGGTAAGGCTCGCGCGTCCCGAGGCGGGCGAAGATCGGTTTCGTGAAAGCCTGGCCGGGCGCCGGTGACTGCGCCTGCCAGGCGGCGAGGTAGGCGTTGTTGCCCCGGACGACGGCATCGAGGATGCTCTGCTGCACGTCGGAAAGATACGACGGCACCGCCCACGGAGTCCGCGCCATGAACTGGGTGCGATGTCCCGCGGACTGCTTCGCGCCGACCATGTCCTGGTTCAGGTTCGCGAGAAACTTCTTCTCCTCGCCGGGATGGTCGGCGAAGTAGCGGTACTCGGAATAGATCTCGTCGGCCCACCAGAAGCGGATGCTGCGGCGGGGGCGGGGGAGTCTTCCCTCGGCGATGAGGCGCGTAAGCGCCCGTCCGATCTCCAGCATGCTGGCGACGCCGGACTGATCGTCGTTGGCCGAGAACTTCTCCTCCTGGAGGTGGGAGGTCAGAACGACTTCGGGCAGCGACGGGTCGGTTCCGTGGATCCGGGCTTCGACCATGGCCGTCTTCTTCTCCGGAAGGACGACCGAATCGATTTCCACGCGCAGGCGCAGAGGTCCGGCCGCCTTGTCTCCGCCGGCCGCGGCTCCCCAGCGCCGAGAACCCTCGCCGCTCATGCGTTCGACCAGAGCCTTGCCCTCGCGCGCGGAGACGACGATCGCGAACGTCGTCTTCTCGCCTTTCGGCCCGTCCTCCTCGGGAACGGACGTCCAGCCCACCTGGTCGGCGGAGTCCGCGAGGTGATTGAGTCGGGAGGAGGTCCAGGAAAGGATGCCGAGCGCGCCCCGCTTCCAGACCGCCTGCTCCATGACCAGCGCCGGACTGCCGTAGGCGAGGACGATCTTTCCGCGCACGTCCTTGCCGGCATAGGCGGCGGCGGTCTCCCCGGAGCCCACGTCGACCAGCTCGGCCGTGACGCTCGCCGGCCGCGAGTTGTCCGCGACCGACACGGCGACGTCGGCGTACGAGGCGATCTTGGTCTCGGCGGCGCCGGCGCCCGGGCCCTCGAGCAGCCAGGCCTCGCCCCGGCGGCAGGTCCAGTTGATGTGTTCGGCGGCCTGGTCGATCCAGCGGACGTCCGCGAGCCCGGCGGCCTTCGCCCGCGCTTCGACCTCGCGGGCGACGGCGAAGAAGCCCTCGGAGCCCGAGGGCTTGTGCCACTGGGTCGTGATGCGGAGGGTCTCGAAGGCGAGGTCGCCCGAGATCTCGTTGAGAAGCGCGCGCTCGACCTTCGGGTCCAGAAACGGCGAGGTCTGGCCCAGGACGAAGCCGGGCAGGAGCCCGGCCAGTGCGCACAGGACGATCTTTCGCATTGTTCGCTCCGTTTGTCTGGGCGCGAACTCTACCGCAGCCGCCGGCCGGGCGGGCTATCGGGCCTTGATCTGGTTGTAGGAGGCCTTGATGAGACCGTCGAACGTGCCGTCGAAGAACTCGGCGTCCTCGAGGCTGGTCCCGGCGAACTTCGTGCGCCACGTCGCGACATCGAATGTCTTGGGAAACGACGCCTGCACCTCCTCGAGGGTCTTCCCCGAGTTCACCTCGGCCTCCATCGCCGCATTCGACGCTTCGAGGAACTCGGCCACCTGGACGATGTAGCTCTTGTCCCGCAGGATCTCGCCGTGGCCGGGCACGATCGTCGTCGCGTCGAGCTCGGCCATCGCGCGGAGGGTGCGGGGATGGTCGAGGGGGAAGCCCCCGAAGAGATAAGGCACGGGATGCACCAGCAGGTCGCCCGTCGCGAGGATCTTCTCCTTCGGGAGGTACACGATGGTGTCGCCGCCGGTGTTGCCGCGGCCGAGGAAGCGGATCTCGACCGCCCGTCCGCCCAGGTCCACCCGGAGCTCGCGATCGAAGGCCACGTTGGGCACGACCTGGACCACGTTCTTCATCTCGGCGACGACCGGAGCCAGGCCGGCGATGGAGCGTTCGTAGTCCTTCCGCTCGCCCTCGGTCAGAGGACGCCCGTCGGGATTTTTGCCGGACTCGAGAATCTTGCGGAAGCGGTCGCCGCGAGCGGGATACCGGGCGACGGCGCCGGGGTTCCAGTCGGCGATCGTCTTCTGCGTGTGCCGCGTGGCGACGATCTGGATCGCCGGATACGCCTCGAGATACGCGGCGTTGCCGAGCGTATGGTCGAAATGCCAGTGCGTGTTGACGAGGTAGGTCACCGGTTTGCTTGTCCACTGCCGGATCTGGGCGATGTCTTCCCGGGCTGAAGACGGGAGAAGGCACGAATCCACGACGAGCACACCGTGATCGCCGACGATCACCAGCGTGTTGCTCTGCGGAAACGTGTCGGGCGCATCGGGGTGGCGGATCGTCCAGACGCCGTCGGCCAGGCGGGTGACGGTGCGCGTCTTCGTGGCCGTCGAATCGGCGAGGAGCGGTGTCGCCGCGGGGAGCGAGAGGAGCAGGGCCAGGACGAGTTGTTTCATGGCGCGTGGATTGTGGACGAGGCACGCCGTCCCGGCTCGGGTTGGGGACGAGTCGGTGCTTTCCCGGGCCGGACTACCCGAGCGTCAGGATGAGGAGGGTGCGGTCGTCGTCCGCCGCGCGACCTCCGGTGTGGGCGTTGACGGCCGCAAGGAGCGCGTCGCGGACCTCCGGCGCGCCGCCTGCCGCATGCGCCGCGAGCAGAGATTCGAGCCGCTCGAAACCGAACGCCTCATCGTTGGCGTCGACCGCCTCGACGAAGCCGTCGGTCAGAAAGACGACCATGTCGCCGGAGCCGAACGTGTACTCCTCCTCCGGAAAGGAGCGGTCGGGGAAGAGGCCGAGGGGCAGGCCCGGAAGCGAGAGGGCCTCGACGCGGCCTCCCGAGATCCGGTAAGGCGCGAGCTGGCCGGCGTTCGTCAGCAGGCCGCGCCGGGTCCGGGGGTCGTAGGCGAGCAGGACCAGGGTCATGTAGTGGCGCGTCTCGGTCGAGCGGTGAATGAGGTCGTTGAGCCGGCCGAAGAGCTCGGCGCCGGAATGGCCGGCCTCGAGCAGGGTCGCGAGCGCGGCCTTCGCCATGGCCACAAGGAGACCGGTGGGCAGCCCGTGCCCGGAGACGTCGCCGAGAGCGATGGCCGTCCGGCCGTCCGGCATCTCGATGTAGTCGTAGTAGTCGCCCCCGATCTCGGCGACGGGCTCGAAGTGCGCGAGCACGGAGAACCCGGGCCGCGACGCTTCCGCGGGCGGCAGCAGCTTGTGCTGGATCGTGCGGGCGATTTGGAGCTCGCTCTGGATCCGCTGCTTCTCGGCGGTCTCGACCAGGAGCTTCTGGATGGACTCGGCCATCCCGTCGAAGGAACGCGTGAGGTCGCCGACCTGGTCGCGGGAGCGGGACTGGATGCGCACCGAGAAGTCGCCGCGAGCGACGGCCTGCGTGGCCCGGGTCAGCCGGTTGACGTTGCGCACGAGCGACCCGACGAGAACGAACGCGATCACGAGGGCCGCGAAGTAGACGATCAGGAGCACGCCCGCGACCGACACGAAGGCGATCCAGAAAATTCGGCCGACCTCCTTGACGCCCTGCGCGAAGAGCTGGTCGACGAGCAGGCGCGGCGAGGCCGTCCCGGTCAGCACCGCGACGTCGGATTTCGGCCCGGCCGGGGCGTCGAGCACCGTCTCGAGATAGAAGGCGTGGATCCACTCGCTCTGCATCAGCCCGGTCCCGGGTGCCGGCGCTGCGGCGGGCCGCCGCTCGGGCGGTTCGAGGATCTTCGGGCCCGGCTTCTCGGGGGTTTCCGAGCTGATCGTGACCCCGCGAGTCTCCTCGGAGGCCTCGCTCGCCTCGGCGCCGATGACGTAGCCCGTACGGTCCGCGACCTGCTGGAGCCAGGGGGAGGCGGGATCGGAGAGGTCGAGAAACCGCACGGCGCCGCTCCCCGGAGGAGCTCCGGTGCGCCGGTCGGGAGCGACGAGCCAGAGCCTCTCGTCGGCCACGAGGAACCCGGGCCGCGAGAGGGCCTCGATCCAGGGCGCGGAAGCGCCGGGCTTCAGCCAGGCCACAGTCGAGGCCTCCACGCGGCCGCCCTGCGCCGAGGCCCGGGGAAGATCCGAGCGGCTCGACACCGCGGCCTCGCCGACGGCCGTGACCTCGCGGCGGATGCGGTTGGCCATGTACTGGTGGGCGACGATGTAGGACGCGAGAAAGAGGAGCGCCGCGACCAGCGGAATGGGCACGACACCGATCAGGAAGTACGAGAACGCGAGCCGCAGGGCGGTGCGGCGGACGATCAGTCGGAAGAGCGCCGCCGTACCCCGGACGAGGAGCACCAGGAGCGCCACCAGGGCGATGCACAGCAGAATCGAGACGACGCAGCCGCGCCTCGGACGAGAGTCGATCGATGAGGGCGCCGCCGGCCGCCGCGACGAGGAAGACCGCGATCCAGATGCGCGTGGATTTTCGGAGACGCACCGTGCCGCGCATTCTACCGAGGGGCCTTCGAACGAGATCGACTACAATCGGACGGGACGTGAGGTTTCTGCGCCAGGCGGCTCTGCTCTTGCCATCCGCGTTTCTCCTCGGCGTCCTGCTCTTCCTGCTGACCCACGGGCGCCGCGACCCGGGCTATGCGGCCTATCCGTTCTTCCAGGAGTGGGCCGGCGATGGCGCCTTCGCCACCTCGCCCGAGGCCCGGTTCCTCGGCCAGGCGCTCGTTTTCTTCCTCCCGGCCTACCTCGTGACGCTCCTGTTTCTGCTGGCGATCGCCCTCGGCGAGCGCGCGCTCTTCGGGCCGCGAAAGGCTCGCCGGCCGGGAAGCTACGGCCGCGCCTTCGCCAGCACCTACCCGGTCCTGTTCCTGCTCTGCAGCGTTGTCGCGATGTGGGTCGGCGAGAGAGTCGCGCTTCGCCAGGCCCCCGGCGCTCTCGTGGCCCCGCTGTCGGCGGCCCTGGCGCCGTTTGTGGGCGCGGCCGCTCGCGGCCCTTCCGGCGGCGGCCCTGGCCGGGCCCGTGCCCTGATCCAGAAGGTCGGGGCGGCATGAGCAGCCCGCAGCGCGCGATCGTCATCCTGGATTTCGGCGGCCAGTACACGCAGCTCATCGCACGGCGGATCCGCGATGCGCGCGTCTTCTCCGTCGTCCTGCCTCCGGGGGCGCCGGCCGAGGAGATCCGCCGGTGGAACCCGGCCGGGGTGATCCTCTCGGGTGGACCACAAAGCGTCTACGAGGCCGGCTCGCCCCGCCCGTCCGTCGATCCGACCAGCTTCGGCGTCCCCGTGCTCGGGCTCTGCTACGGCATGCAGTGGCTCGCGCAGGCGGCCGGGGGAGAGGTGGCCAACGAGGGCCGGGAGTACGGCCGCGCCGTCGCCCGCCTCGCCGCGGACTCGGATCTCTTCGCCGGCCTCGAGCCGGAGCAGACGGTCTGGATGAACCACGGGGACTCGGTCGTCGCGCCTCCCGCGGGCTTCCGCGTCATCGCGTCGACGCCGACGACGCCTCTCGCCGGCTTCGAGAACACCGAGCGCCGGGTCTGGGCCATCCAGTTTCACCCCGAGGTGCGCCACACGGTCCATGGCACGGAGATCCTCCAGAACTTCCTCTTCCGCATCTGCAGGGTCCAGCCGGATTGGACGATGGCCGGATTCCGCCAGGAGAAAGTCGCCGCGATCCGCCGGCAGGCGCCCTCCGGCTCGGTCATCTGCGCGCTGTCGGGAGGCGTGGATTCCTCGGTCACGGCGATCCTCCTGCGCGAGGCGCTCGGGGAGCGCGTCCATCCGATCCTCGTGGATCACGGGCTGATGCGCGCCCACGAGCGGCACCAGGTCGTCGAGGCCTTCGCGCCACCTGGGAATCCAGGTGCACGCCGTCGACGCCGGCGATCTCTTCCTGTCGCGGCTCGCGGGCGTCACCGATCCGGAGGAGAAGCGCAAGATCATCGGCCGGACCTTCATCGAGGTCTTCGAGACAGGAGGCCCGCAGCGATCCCGGACGCCCGATACCTCGCGCAGGGCACGCTCTACCCGGACGTCATCGAGTCGGTCTCGATCAAGGGGCCCTCGGCGGTGATCAAGACGCACCACAACGTCGGGGGGCTGCCGGAGCGGCTGGGATTCGAGCTCATCGAGCCCGTACGCGAGCTCTTCAAGGACGAAGTCCGCCTGCTCGGCGCGGAGCTCGGGCTGCCGCGGGAGTTCCTCGCGCGGCATCCGTTCCCGGGCCCGGGCCTGGCCGTCCGGATCCCCGGCGAGGTCACGCGGGAGAAGGTCGCGATCCTGCAGAAGGCCGACGAGATCGTTCTCGAGGAGATCCGCCGCGCCGGCCTCTACGACGCGATCTCGCAGGCGTTCGCGGTGCTCCTGCCGGTCAAGTCGGTCGGCGTCATGGGCGACGGCCGCACGCACGAGGCGGTGCTCGCGGTCCGGGCCGTGCAGACCACGGACTTCATGACCGCCGACTGGTTCCGGATGCCCCACGAGGTGCTCGACGCCATCGCCAGCCGCGTGGTCGGGAGCGTCCGGGGCGTCAACCGGGTCGTCTACGACATCACGTCGAAGCCGCCGGCGACGATCGAGTGGGAGTGACGCGAGAAGCCGTAAGGCCTGCGAATTGTCATCCTGAGCCGCTTTAACTTTTCGAACGGCTTCTGGACTGATCGCAACAAGGAAAGGGCCCGCTTTCGCGGGCCCTCGAATCCGACTCGGCTGGCGAAGTCCGAGCGCGCCGGCCTGCATGCCGAGGCTTCCCATCGCCGCCATCGCCTTGTCTTTCGCCTGTTGGCCTTGTCGATCGCTTCGTTCCACTTTCCCGCGGCCTTGGCGGCCTGCGCCTCCGCCCAGCTGGACGTGGCGGTTGCCAGATCGTTCTTGGCAGCGTCGAGCTTCGCGGCATCCATTCCCTTGGGAAGCCGCTTCGATTGGGAAAGGATATCGACGCGGCTCTTGACGGCCTCCACGGCCTTGGGCACGTCGGCTTCGAGCGCACTCCAGCGGCCGTGTACTCGTCCTTCTTGGCCTTCGCCTTGGCCGTCACGTCGTTGGCCTTCTGCTGGATCGACTGCGCGGAGGCGAGCGCCCCCTTGTAGTCGCCCTTGGCGAAGGCGTCCTTGGCGGCGGCCAGATCGTCGGAGAGGGACCGGAAGTCGTCCGGAACCAGGTTTTCCGCCTCGGTGCGGGCGCTGTTGACGGCTTCCTCGGCGAGCTTCAGCGCGGCCTCGGCCGGCGCCTTCCCGCTGCTGCAGCCGATCGCCAGGGCGCAGGCCACCGCCGCGAAGTATTTCCAGGACTGTTTCAGCATGTCTCCTCCTCTATTCCTCTCGTTGCTCTCTTGCTCTCGCCTCTTCATGCGGCGCGCGTTGGGTCCGAATCTCGAACGGGTCCGGGCGGCGCGCGTCGCTCCCGCCAGAGCCCGAAAATTGCGGTCAGCGCGGCGAGGACGATCTCGTCGACGAAGGGGATGATATCCGGGACCGCGAGATCCGCCAGGGTGACCGTCAGCAGAATGACAAAGAGCGTCGGGAACCGCAGTCCGAGGCGCTGAAAGACGTTCGTGAGGGCGCCCGGCACGGTCTACGGGATCCGCAGCCTCTGACCGATCTGAATCTTGTCCGGGTCCTTGAGGACGTCCTGGTTCGCCTCGAAAATCTTGGGGTAGAGGCTCGCGTCTCCGTAGTAGTGCCGGGCGATCTTGGATAGCGTCTCGCCCTTCTTGACCTCGTGCCACTGCGTGTAGTCCGGCGTCGGCGTCCCTCCCTGCGGGACCTTGGGGGTGTCGGGCATGGGGCCCTCCTTTGCGGTCAGCCGTTCGGAGGAACGGACTGAGGCTCGGAAACGTATGGCCCGCCGAAACCCTTTGTCAAGGGGAGCCGGGGGCTCCGAGGGCGGCCAGGAAGCGCTCGATCGACGCGAGACCGCGGCGGAGAGCCGCCGGGTCGCCGCCGAAGGCAACGCGGAAGTGCGCCGGAGCCCCGAAGAAGCGGCCCGGCGCCACGGCCGTCCCGGTGTCGCGGAAGAGCCTCTCGACGAAGGGCCCGGCGTCGTCGGTCCCTTGGAGCCGGGGAAGACGAGAGTCGAACGAGACGGCACCGCGCGCAGCGCGGGCTGTCCCTCGAGGAACCGGGCGACGGCCGCGCGGTTCGCCTCGATGACGGTTCGCGCCCGCGCGGCAAGCTGCTCGATGTGCCGGAAGGCGACGACCGAGATGCGGTCCGCGGGCATCGGGCTCCAGACGTCGACGACGTCCCGGGCGCGACGGATCGCGTTGGCGAGCTCCGGGCTCGCGATCGCCCAGCCGCACCGGAGCGACGCGAGTCCGTAGGCTTTCGTGAGGCTGGACGTCGAGATGAGATGGTCGGAGCGAAGCGCCGCCGGCTCCGGCCGGTCCTCGAGCACCGTGTCCCGGTACACCTCGTCCACGAGGACGTGGAAGCCGAGGGCCTCGGCGAGATTGGCGAGGCGGGCGAGGCTCTCGGGCGATGCGACGGCTCCGCTGGGATTGTGAGGGTTCGAAAGCATGACCAGCCGCGTGGCCGGCGTGAGCGCGGCGGCGATGGCGTCCGGGTCGAGGGCGTAGCCGTCCTCGAAGCGTCTCTCGAAAAGGCTCACCCGCGCGCCGAGGAGCGCGGCGGCGGCCGGCAGCGGGTCGTATCCCGGCACCTCGACGAGGACGTGGTCGCCCGGCGAAAGAATCGCGGCGCACGTGAGGAAGCTCGCGCCGGAGCAGCCGCCGGCGGTCGCGACCCGGTCGGCCGAGACGCCGTGGTGCCGGGCGATCGCTTCGACGAGCGGCCAGTAGCCGTCCGGGCTCTCGCCTGCGATGTCGACGGCCTCCCGCGCGCCCGGCAGATCCTCGAGCGTGCAGGGGAGGAGGTTCGAGCCGGCCAGATCGATCTCGGCCTTGGGCCGCGTCTTGGCCCACTCCATGTAGGGAGCGCGGGATCCGCTCATGTCGCCCTCCGTTTCGCGGCGCCGAGCCACGCGTAGTAGATCGGGACGCCCGCCAGCATCATGAGAAGACCGATCCCCGAGCGGATCGGGTTGGAACGCGCGGCGCCGATGACGGCGAACACGGCGGCGCCGGCGAAGAGAATCGGGATCCAGGGAGCGCCCGGCGAGAGGAAGGAGCCCGGCGGGCGCGCCGCCGGAGGATGCGGCGCCGGAGCGGGATCACCGCGACGACCGTCAGGCCGAAGAAGATCCAGTCCGCGAAGACCACCGAGTCGACCAGGCCGCCGTAGGTTCCGGTGAGGACGAGAACGATCGACCAGAGCGCCTGGAGCAGGATCGCCCGGTGCGGCGTGCCGAAGCGGGGGTGGAGCTCGCCGAGGCTTCGGAAGAACACGCCGTCCCGGGCCATCGCGTAGGAGATGCGCGTGGGACCCAGAAAGGACAGATCGAGAAATCCGAAGGCCGAGACCGCGATCGCGGCGGTGATCCAGGCGTCCCCCTGGGGGCCGAACAGGCGGCGGACGGTGGCGGCCGCGGGCGTGACCGTCGCTGCCACGCCGTCGCGTGTCAGCGTCAAAAGGTAGACGACGTTCACCGCCACGTAGATGACGATGACGAGGAGGGTGCCCGCGACGAGCGCGCGAGGCAGGGCGCGCTCCGGGATCGCATCTCTTCCGCCACGGTGTTCGCGCTCTGCCAGCCTCCGTAGGTGAAGAGGATGGGGACGAGCGCGGCGGCGAAGGCGAGGACGGTGGCGGCAGGGCGCTCCACGGGCGCGAGAACGGGAGGCGCCGGGAGTCGCGGGGCGAGCCAGAGGCCGCCGACGATCAGGGCGGCGAGTGAGAGGATCTTGACGAGAACGAGCCCGTTGAGCAGCCGGCTTCCGGGTTTCACGCCGACGACGTTGACGAGAGCGGTGACCGTGATCGCGGCGATCGCCAGCGGAGTCGGGTTGGCTTGCGGAGCTCCGGCGAAGCGCAGGGCGTGCTCCGAGAAGGCGATCGAGACCGCGGCGATGCCTCCTCCCTGGATCATGAGAAGCGAGGCCCAGCCGAAGAGAAACGCCACGAGCGGGTGGTAGGCCTCCCGCAGGTACACGTACTCGCCCCCGGCGCGCGGGTAGAGCGCCGCGAGCTCGGCGAAGGCCAGGGCACCGGCCAGCGCGATGATTCCGCCCACGATCCAGATCCCGAGGATGGGGCCGTCGGAGGGGAGCCGCTGGGCGACCAGGTACGCGTTGACGAAGATGCCCGCGCCGATGATCCCTCCGACGACGAGCATCGTCGCGTCGAAGGTTCCGAGGGCCCGGCGAAACGCCACGGCGCCGCCTACGAGTTCCGCGAGATCATCGTTTCCTCCGGAGTTCCGCGCAGAAGATATCGCGCCGTCGGATGTTTTCTCCGATCGCGTATGATCGAAGCTCGATGCCCGGCGACTTCGTCCACCTCCATCTCCACAGTCAGTACTCCCTCCTCGACGGCGCCAACCGACTGCCCGAGCTCTGCAAACGGGTCGCCGAGCTCGGCATGCCGGCGGTGGCGGTCACCGATCACGGCAACATGTTCGGGGCGTTCCACTTCTTCCACGAGGCTCTTCAGAACGGCGTGCGGCCGATCATCGGCGTCGAGGCCTACATCGCGCCCGGAAACCGGAGGGACCGCGAGGAGAAGGCCGCGAGCGAATCGGGCGAGGGCTACGCCTACCACCTGACCATTCTCGCGGCGACGCAGAAGGGCTACCGCAACCTGGTTCGTCTCGTCTCCGAGGCCTACCTGTCGGGCTTCTATCACCGGCCGCGGATGGACAAGGAGCTGCTGCGGGAGCATGCCGAGGGGCTCATCGGCCTCTCCGGCTGCCTCAAGGGCGAGGTGGCGGGCTCGCTGTCCCGGGGCAATTTCGCCGCGGCCAAGAAGGCCTTTCTCGAGTACGAGGAGATTTTCGGCAAGGGCAACTTCTACGTCGAGATCATGGATCACGGCCTTCCTCAGCAGACGGCCATCGTTCCCGACCTCCTCCGTCTCGCCACGGAAACGGGAGCGCCGGCCGTGGCGACGAACGACAGCCACTACCTGCGGCGGGACGACGCGTTCCCGCACGAGGTGCTGCTCTGCATCGGCATGGGCAAGACGCTCGAGGACGAGCGGCGGATGCGCTTCTACAACGACGAGTTCTACGTCAAGGATCCGGATGAGATGAAGGCGCGCTTCCGCTCCTGGAGCGCCGAGGCGGTCACCAACACCGTGGCGATCGCCGAGCGCTGCGCGGTCTCGTTCGATACCGACGGGCTGCATCTGCCGACGTTCACCGCTCCCGATGGGCGGCCGCCCGTGGACTACTTCCGCGACCTCGCCCGCGCCGGCCTCGACCGCCGCCTGGCCGAGGACGTCGCGCAGATGCCCGAAACCGAGCGGAGCGCTCCCGAGAAGTACCGCGAACGGCTCGAATACGAGATGGGCGTCATCGAGAAGATGGGGTTCCCCTCGTACTTTCTGATCGTCTCGGACTTCATCCGGCACGCGCGGGAGAAAGGCATCGCCGTCGGCCCGGGCCGGGGAAGCGCCGCGGGCTCGATCGTCTCCTGGGCCCTCCGCATCACGGACATCGATCCCCTTCGCTACGACCTGCTCTTCGAGCGCTTTCTCAACCCCGAGCGCATCTCGATGCCGGACATCGACATCGACTTCTGCCAGGCGCGAAGAGGCGAGGTCATCGAGTACGTCACCAAGCGCTACGGCCGGGAGAACGTCGCCCAGATCGTGACCTTTTCGCAGCTGAAGCCCAAGCTCGCCGTCCGGGACGTCGCGCGCGTGCTGTCGCTTCCCGTGGCGCTCGGCGACCGGATCGCGAAGCTCGTGCCCGACGGGCCGGACGTGAACTTCGAGCGGGCCTTCCGGGATTCGCCGGGGCTGAAGGAGGCCATGGCCGCCGACGAGTCGATCGCGAAGGTGGTCCGTATCGCCGAGCGGCTCGAGGGTCTCTCCCGGCACGCCGGGATGCATGCCGCCGGGGTGGTGATCGCCCCCCGGCCCATCACCGACTTCCTTCCGCTCTACCGGACGAACAAGGACGAAATCACGACGCAGTTCGACATGAACGCCGTCGAGAAGATGGGGCTGCTGAAGATCGATTTCCTCGGCCTCATCACGCTCGACGTGCTCGAGGCGACCGTCGGCCGCCGTACGGGAGCGCCTCGGAGTGACGATCGACCTCGACCACCTGCCTCTCGACGACGAGCCGACCTACGAGCTCTTCCGTTCCGGAAAGACCGCCTGCGTCTTCCAGTTCGACTCGAGCGGCATGCGCGATCTCCTCCGCCGGGCGAAGCCGCGCGTCTTCCTCGACCTTGCCGCCCTGAACGCCCTCTACCGCCCGGGCGCGCTCGACGCGGGCACCGTCGAGGACTACGTGCGGCGGCGGGGCGGCACCCGCGTGACGTACCCGCTTCCCGAGCTCGAGCCGATCCTCACCGAGACCCTCGGCATCCTGGTGTACCAGGAGCAGGTCATGCGGATCGCCCAGGTCGTCGCCGGCTATTCGCTCGCCGAGGCGGACCTCCTGCGCAAGGCCATCGGCAAGAAGAAGCGCGAGATCATGCAGGCCGAAGCGGAGAAGTTCATCCGCAAGTCGGTGGAGCACGGCACGCCGAAGAAGAAGGCGCAGGAGCTGTGGTCGCTGATCGAGCCGTTCGCCCGCTACGGATTCAACAAGTCCCACGCGGTCGCGTACGCCCTCGTGGCCTACAAGACGGCATACCTGAAGGCGCACTATCCGATCGACTTCTTCGCGGCCAACCTCTCGGCCGAGATCGGATCGACCGACGGCATCGTCAAGGTCCTCGGCGACTGCCAGGAGTCCGGGATCGCGGTCCTGCCTCCCGACATCAACGAGTCCGGAGAGAGCTTCTCGGCTGCCGGCCCGGCCATCCGCTTCGGCCTCGCCGCCATCAAGGGCGTAGGGGAGGCGGCGGCCCGGGCCATCCTCGAGGAGCGGGGAAAGAGCCCGTTCGCCTCGTTCTCCGATTTCACCGAGCGCCTGGATTCGCGGCTCGTGAACAAGCGCACCCTCGACGCGCTCATCGCGGCGGGGGCCTTCGACTCGCTCGGCCGGAACCGGGCCACGCTCGCCGCCGCCTCGGAGCGCGCTCTGGCCCGTGCGGCGCGCCGCCGGGAGGAGGTCGAGCTCGGCCAGTCGAACCTCTTCGGGGGCGCGCCGGGGGGCCAGGACGGGGGAACCACGGCCGACGACTTCCCGGACGTCGCGGAGTGGCCGCTCGATCAGAAACTGAAGGGCGAGAAGGACACGCTGGGCTTCTACGTCACGGGGCATCCCCTGACGCGGTTCACGGAAGAGATCGATCGCTTCGCCGAGGGACGGATCGCGGAGCTCGCCGGCGCGCGTCGACCAGTCCGTGCGCGTGGCCGGAGTCCTGGGCAATCTGAAGAAGCAGAAGATCAAGAAGGGCATGAACGAAGGCAAGACGATGCTCAAGGCGACGCTCGAGGACACGAGCGGAACGATCGGCGTCGCCATCTTCGCGAGCCTCTACGAGAAGGTCCAGGGTTGGGTGCGGGACGATCTGCCGGTGCTCGCCACGGCCATGGTCCGCGAGTCGGGCGGCGCGTTCGAGCTCACGATCCAGGAGATCACCCCGCTCGAAGGGATCCGGGAGCGGCGGGCGCGGGAGCTCGCGATTCGCGTCAATCTCGCCTACGCGGACGAGAACGTGCTGACCCGGCTTCAGGAGCGGCTTCGCCGACACCCCGGGACCACACCCGTCTCGATTCGTCTCGTGCGGCCCGGAGAGTTCGAAGCCACCCTGAAGGCCGCGGACTCGATGCGCATCGCTCCGTCCCCGAGCCTGACGAGCGAGATCCAGGCGCTGGCGGGAGAGGGGTCGGTCGAGTACGTCTTCTAGCAGGTTGCTGAAGAAGGGTGTGGGATGGCGTTACGAGCGCGCCGCCGTAACCCGAAGGGTGGCCGGCACTTTGCCGGTGCCCACGGAAAGCCGATGCGATTGCAATTGAGAGGGCTCTGATCGGGCACCGGATGCAAAGTGCCGGACACGACGCCCGCATCCATTTTTCAGCAGCCTGCTAGCCTCGCCGCCCTGCCTCCCGCGATGCGGCGGGCCGTCGAGCAGGCCGCTTCGGTTGCCCGGTCCCGCGGCGAGCGGATCTACCTGGTCGGCGGCGCGGTCCGGGACCTTCTTCTCGAGCTTCCCGTTCGCGACCTGGACCTGGCCCTGGAAGGCGATGCCCCCGGATTGGTTTCGGTCGCTTTCTGCGCGCCTGGGCGCGCGGGCGACCGTCCACGAACGATTCGGGACGGCGACGCTGGAGCTGCCCGGCGGTTCCCGGATGGACATCGCGACGACGCGCCGCGAGACGTACGCGTATCCCGGAGCGCTGCCCGAGGTCTCGTCGGGGGCGAGCCTGGCCGAGGATCTGCTCCGGCGCGACTTCTCCATTCACGCCATGGCCCTCGACGTGTCCCGACGATCGGCCGCATTGGTCGACCCCTGCGGCGGAACGCAGGATCTCGCGGCGCGGCGGATTCGCTTCCTTCACCCGGCCTCGCCCGTCGACGATCCCACGCGCGCGTTCCGCGCCGTGCGATACGCGATCCGGCTGGGATTCTCGATCTCTCGCCCCGCGCGGGAGCAGATCGCCTCGGCGATCGAGCGGGGGGCGTTCGACGCCGTGTCCGGTGCGCGGCTTCGCCGTGAGCTCGTGCTGCTCTTCGCCGAGCCGCGCCGGGCGCTGGCCGTCTCGCTTCTGCTGCGGCTGGGCCTCGACCGAGCGATCGCTCCCGGCCTCGCCCGCTCGGCGGCGGGCGCCGCGGAGCGCATCCGCGCCGCCGAGCGCCTCGCCGCGGCCAGGCGCGATGCGGGCTGGCTCTGCTACCTTCTTGCCTGGATGGGTCCGGCCAGGACGCCCGCGCTTCGGGAGCTCGCCGCCCGCCTCGCCTTGTCGGGGCGCGAGAGCCTGGCGGTGAGCCGCTGGGCCGTCACCCGCCGGCGTCTCGCGCCGGGTTTCGCGCGCCTCGCCCCGTCGCGCCGGCGCGGCCGGATCGCGGGTCTCTCCCCGGAGGAGATCCTCGCGGCGGCAGCGCTGCTCTCGGGCGCCGATCGGCGAGCCTTGTCGAAGCTCGCCGGAGGCGAGGCCGCGGCCCTCGGCATCTCCGGCGCGGATCTCATCGCCCGGGGGTCGCGCCCGGTCCGTCGATCGGCCGGGCCCTCGCCGCCACGCGCGCCGCGCGCGAGGACGGCCGCATCGGCCCCGGCGAGGAGCTCGAGTTTGCGCTGGCGCGGGCCCGGCGCCGGAGGCATCCGTGATCGCGGCTATCGCTCTCGCGGCCGGTCTCGCCGCCGCGTCGCAGCCGACGCCGTCGCCCACTCCCATTCCAGGCCCCACGTTCTGCGCGGAGTGGGTCCGCCAGTCGAACGAGGGCTATGACCGGCTCACGGTCTTTCGCGACGGAACCCTCGTCTGGAAGGCGAGCCGCAAGGAGAAGGACGAGGTCAAGCGGGAGACGCTGTCGCCCGTCGAGCTCCAGTTCTACTGCGACTTTTTCGCCAAGCCCGAGCTCTGGGCGATTCCGAAGGACCGCCGCACGGGACTCACCGGGGAGCTGGCCTCGTCCTCGGCCGTCACGCTCGCGCGGCAGAACGGCGACCGGATCACGCTGCGCTTCGACGAGTTCTCGACGGACACGGCCGAGAGCTCCTCGCTGCGCTCGGCGCTCGAGGGACTGAAGGGCCTCTTTTTGTCGCCGCTCCCGCCGGCGACGCGCTTTCATCCCGGACCTTCTGCCTCCCGGCACGCTGCTGAGGCGCTTCGACGGCGCCATCTTCCAGGTCCGCCGCCTCGAGAAGGAAAGCGGCTTCGTCGAAGTCGTCGGCGTGAGCGAGCCGTACTCGCAGTTCCTCAAGATCGAGGAGCTGCGCTTCCAGTTCGCGCCACCCGAGGCTCGCCCGTGAGATCCGGCTCTTCGCGCGAGGTCGTTCGCATCCAGGCGGGGAAGTGGAAGGGGCGGAAGCTCGAGGTGCCGCCGCAGGCGCGTCCGACGTCCGGCCGGGCCCGGGCCGCGCTGTTCGATGTCCTGGGCCCGGACCGGGTGGCGAGCGCCCGGGTCCTCGATCTCTACGCCGGTTCGGGCGCGGTGGGGTTCGAGGCCGTGTCGCGCGGCGCAGCCTCCGTGGTGCTGGTCGACTCGGACGCCCGCGCCATCGCTCGGACCTGCGCGCGGCTTTCGGCGGGTCCGGAGGAAGTCCGGATCCTGGCCTCCGAGGCCGAAGACGCGGTCGCCCGGCTCGGCCGGGAAGGCGAGCGGTTCGAGGTCGTTTTCGCCGACCCGCCGTACCGCGCAGACGGAAACGCGGGCGGCCGGGCGATCGAGGGCGCGGCGGGCCTTCTCGCCGAACGCGGGGTCCTGGTCGTGCAGGCCGATGCGGGCGAAACGGTGCGCCCTCCCCGGGGTTTGAGGGCCCTCGCCGAGCGCGCCTACGGCCGTAACGTCTTTCATTTCTTCGGGATCCCTGACGGGGCTTTGACGGGACCCGGAGGAAATGCTAGCCTTCGCGGTTTCGACGGGCAATCCGCACTCATTCTGAGGAGTCTGCACGCATGCTCCAGACCGGAAGACACTTCTTTACCTCGGAGTCGGTGACCGAGGGGCACCCCGACAAGATCGCCGATCAGATCTCGGACGCGGTGCTCGATGCCGTGATGCGCGACGATCCGACCGGACGCGTGGCGTGCGAGACCCTCGTCACCACGGGGCTCGCCTTCATCGCCGGCGAGATCTCGACCAAGACGTACGTCGACCTGCCCTCGATCGTGCGGCAGACGATCAAGGAGATCGGCTACACCCGCGCCAAGTTCGGCTTCGACTACGAGACCTGCGCGGTCATGTCTTCGATCGACCCCCAGTCGCCCGACATCGCTCAGGGCGTGGACACCGGGGGAGCCGGCGACCAGGGCATGATGTTCGGCTACGCGGTCCGCGAGACCGAGGAGCTCATGCCGCTCCCGCTGACGCTCGCCCACCGGCTCGTCCAGCGTCTCTCGGAAGCCCGGCGCAAGGGCGAGCTCGACTTCCTCCGGCCCGACGGCAAGTCGCAGGTCACCATCGAGTACGAGGGTCCCCGCGCGATTCGGGTGGAGACGGTCGTCGTCTCGACCCAGCACGCCGAGGCCATCAAGCACCCGGCGCTGAAGGAAGCCATCATCGAAGAGGTCATCCGTCCGGTCATCCCGGCGGGCCTCCTGACGAACGAGACCAAGTTCCACATCAACCCGACGGGACGCTTCGTCATCGGCGGCCCGCAGGGGGACAGCGGACTGACGGGCCGCAAGATCATCGTCGACACCTATGGCGGCAGCGCCCCCCACGGCGGCGGCGCCTTCTCCGGCAAGGACCCCACGAAGGTCGACCGTTCGGCGGCCTACATGGCGCGCTACGTCGCCAAGAACCTCGTGGCCGCCGGCATCGCGGAGCGGGCGCTCATCCAGCTCGCTTACGCGATCGGCGTGGCCGATCCGGTCTCCGTCCACGTCGAAACGTACGGCACCGGGAGGCTCCCCGAGGATCGCATCGTCGCCCTGATTCGCGAGCACTTCCAGCTCACGCCCAAGGGCATCATCGAGTCGTTGAACCTGCGGCGCCCCATCTACCGGGCCACGGCGGCCTTCGGCCACTTCGGCCGGCGGCTGCCGGAATTCACCTGGGAACAGACGGATCGGGCGGAGGCGCTGGCCCGGGCCGCGGGAGTCGAAGTCGCCGCGCCGGTGGGAGGCTGAACATGAGCCACTGCAGTTTCCATCGAGTGTGCGGAGCGACGTCAAGGATCTCGGCGCTCGCCCCGCAGCGGCAAGACTCGAATCGAGTGGGCGGACGCGAGCATGCCGGTGCTCCGGCAAATCCGCGAGCGCTTCGAGAAGGAGAAGCCCCTCCGGGGCGTGCGGCTCTCCGGCCTGCCTTCATGTCACGAGCGAGACGGCCAACCTGGCGCGCACGCTGACGGCCGGCGGGGCGCGACCTCGTGCTCTGCGCCTCCAACCCGCTCTCGACGCAGGACGACGTGGCCGCCTCCCTCGTGGCCGACTACGGCATCGCGACCTACGCGATCAAGGGCGAGGACCACGCGACCTACTACGACCACATCCGCGCGGCGCTCGCGCACCGCCCCAACGTCACGATGGACGACGGCGCGGACCTCGTCTCCTCGCTGCTCTTCCTCGCGCTCGGACCGCGACGCCGACGTCGACCCGGTGATCCGCAAGTGGGCGCAAGAGCCTGACGCCGGAGGAGCGCAAGGCCCTCTTCGACGGGCATCATCGGCGGGCACCGAGGAAACGACGACGGGCGTCATCCGCCTCAAGGCGATGGAAAAGGCCGGCGTGCTGAAGTTCCCGGTCGTCGCGGTCAACGAGGCGAAGACCAAGCACTTCTTCGACAACCGGTACGGCACCGGCCAGTCGACGATGGACGGCATCATGCGGGCCACGAATCTCCTGATCGCGGGCCTGAACGTCGTCGTCGCGGGCTACGGCTGGTGCGGCCGCGGCGTCGCGATGCGGGCCCGCGGGCTCGGCGCGCAGGTCATCGTGACCGAGCTCGATCCGACCAAGGCGATCGAGGCGGCGCTCGACGGCTTCGCGTGATGACGATGGCCGAGGCGGCGCCGCTCGGCGACATCTTCGTCACGGTGACCGGCAACAAGGGCGTGCTCCGGGTCGAGCACTTCCGCGCGATGAAGGACGGCGCGGTGGTCTGCAACTCCGGCCACTTCAACGTCGAGATCGACATCCCCGCTCTCGAGAAGCTGTCGCGCGAGCGGCGCTCGATCCGCGAATTCGGTCGAGGAGTTCCGCCTCAACGACGGCAAACGCCTGCACCTATTCGCCGACGGCCGGCTCATCAACCTCGCCGCGGCCGAGGGGCACCCGGCCTCGGTCATGGACATGTCCTTCGCCAACCAGGCCCTCGCGGCCGAGTTCATGGTCAAGAACCACGCCTCGCTCGAGAGGAAGGTGTACGCGGTGCCCGAAGAGATCGACCGCGAGATCGCGCGGCTGAAGCTCGCCTCGATGGGGATCGCGATCGACACGGCGACCGACGAGCAGGTCAAGTACATGGGCTCCTGGGAAGAGGGGACCTAGCAGACCCGGTCAGAACACGAGGCGCGCGCCGATCCCGCCGGGGATCGGCACGAGCGCCACGGCGACCCCGGAGTCCTTCGCGCCGGCCTCGCGGTGGCGGCCCACGACGAAGCGGCCGACCGCGACGCCGATCGCCGCGCCCGCGAAGACGTCGGCGATGAAGTGCTTCTGGTCGTTCACCCGGTCGAACGCCACGATCGTGGCGAGCGTGTAGGCGACCGTCGGGACGATCCAGCCGTCGGTGCGCATCGCGACGACCGAGGCGACGGCCCAGGCGATCGTGGCGTGCCCGGAGGGGAAGGACTCGTACTGGCTCGTGAATCCGTGGAAGATGGTCCGGCCGTCGGACTGCTCCGGGCGCTCGCGGCCGAACACGGGCTTGAGGATCGTCGTCAGAAGGCCGGCAAAGAACGCGGCCTCGATGGCGTCCCGCCCCGTGTCGCGTAGCTCGGGGTTCTTCGTGATCAGCCCGCCCGCGAGCATCCCGCCGGCCAGCGCCCAGGCATAGGCCTGGCCGAACGGACTCGTGACGTCGGCGATGTCGTCGGTCGTCGCGGACCGGCGCGTCCTGGACGGCCACATAGGTCTGCTGGTCCGTCGCGAGGAGCACGCCGAGCGAAGCCGCGAACGCGCCGAACATGGTCCAGTCCCGGCTCGTCCAGTGGAGAGGACTCGTCACGAGCGCGGCGCCGTCCCAGGCGTAGCGCTTCGCTTCCTCGAGAAGCGCTCCGCCGACGACGCAGGCGACGGAAGGGGAGGGCTCGGGAACCTCGTCGACGGTTTGCGCCCGGAGAACCCCTGGAAGACACAGGACGATGAAGCCCGCGGCGGCGCGAACCCCGGGTCTCACGTTCGGATTCGAAGAATGAGGTAGGCGGCCGCGAGGCCGAACAGAATCGCAGGCGACCAGGCCGCGAGCCAGGGCGGAAGGGCGCCGACCTCGCCGAGCTTCGTGGCGAAGGCCGACGCGACCAGAGTGAGGATCCCGAGGGTCAACCCGACGCCGATCCCCGCGAGCGCCCCGCGCCGGCCGACACGAAACGCAAACGGCACGGCGAGGAGGGCCATGACGGGCAGAAGCGCCGGCTGCGCGAGCTTGGCCTGGAGCGCCGTCTCGAGAGAGGCGGTGGGGTAGCCGCCCGCGCGGAGGTGGCGGGTCAGGCGCTCGAGCTCGCGGAAGCGCATCTCCTCCGGCCGCCGCCGGCTGGCCACCACGGCGGCCGGGGGGTCTCCCTCGACCCGATCCTCGGCGAACCTTCGGTAGGCCGGAGCGCTTCCGTGGAAAGATCGGGTCCATCCGTCCTTGAGCGTCCACTGCTCTCCGCTCCAGACCGCCTCGCGTGCGTCGGTGCGGTCCGTCAGCGTGAAGTCCGGATCGAAACGGAAGATCGACACGCCGAGAAGGGCGTTGCGCGCCGGAATGCTCTCCTCCCGGAACCAGATCCGGCCGTCCTTTGCGAGGTACCAGTTGCGCTCGGCGGAGGTCCGGATCCCGTAGTCGGCCGGGCGGCCGTAGATGACGTTGCGAAAACGCATCTGGCGCTGCTCGGCGATCGGCAGCACGTACTCACCGATGCCGAAGACCCCCGCGGCGCCGAGTCCGACGAGGACGGCGATGGGCGCGGCCAGCCGCCAGAGCGAGACCCCCGAGGCCTTGAAGGCCGTGTCCTCGGTGTTCTTGGAGAGCACGCCGAGGCCCACGAGGGCCGCGAGCAGGACGGCGAAGGGCGCGACCTGGATCGCGATCGAGAGAACGAAGTAACGGTAGAAGCCGAGGACCGCCGAGAACGGCGGGTGGTGACGGGCGACCTCGTCGAGCTTGTCGGCATAGTCGACGACGATCGAGAGGAGCATCGCCGACGCGAAGACGAGCAGCAGCGCCGACAGGAACCTCGCCAGGACATAGCGGTCGACGAGGGAGATGAGCCGGGGCCGGGATCGGCGCGGCGGGGAAGAGGAATCGGCGGCGAGAGCGGCCGTCGGTCCCGGTCGACGGCCGGGCGCCGAGGCCGCCGGTTCGGCCCCGACGGCCGGTCGCGGAGCACGGGGAGCCCGGCCCGAGAAGCGGAAAACCGCCGCGGCGATTCCGAGCCCGATCAGGAGCGCGTTGGGGAGCCACATGGCGAGAGCCGGCGCAATCCGGCCCTCCTGCGCCCAGGTCTCTCCGCTCGTCAGGAGCAGGTAGTAACCGAGGAGCACACCCAGCGAAAGGGCGAAGCTTCCTCCGCGTCCTCCGCGGCGAAGCGTCTGGCCGAGGGGTAAGCCGACCAGAGCGAAGGCCAGGCAGGCCACCGGAATGGCGAACTTCTTGTGGATCTCGACCCACGCGAGGCGGCGGTCGGGCGAGCTCGCCGGCAGCGTGTGCGCCGCCTCCCAGAGCGCGGGAAGAGCCTGCGAACGCAGGCCGGGCCGGACGCGGACGTTCGAGCCCGCGGGGTTGGGAGCGTCGCCCGCGAGCAGCAGCCGCTGGGTCTCGTTGCGGCTGACGCGGTCCCTCGCCGGATCGTCGGGGTCGAGCTCGTGGACTTCGGACTGACGGAGGTCGAGCCAGAGACGATCGCCCTCGAGCGTCAACGCGCCCTGCCGGGCGACGATGATGCGATCCGGAGCGCCGACGTCGTCGCCCAGCCGGAGGAAGACACCCTCGAAGGAGCGGCCGTCGGGCGCGGCGCGGTCGAAGAAGAAGGTGATCCCGGGCCTCGGCTCGCGAAAGGTCCGCGGCGCCACGAGGTTCACGATGGACGTCGCGGCCACGCGGGTCATGGCGGTCTGCAGCGCGCGATTCGCCGGCGGGAGCACCACGTTGTAGAGGAAGAGCACGAAGACCGAAGCCGCCGCGGCGGCCAGGAGGACCGGGCGGTAGAGGGCTCCCGGACCGACGCCGCAGGAGCGAAGGGCCGTCAGCTCCGAATCCGTGTTGAGCCGGCCGATCCCCACGAGGACGCCCAGCAGAAACGCCATCGGGAACGTGAGGACGACGATCCACGGGAGCGAGAGCCCGACGAGGCGGGCGACTTCGCCGAACGGAGCGCTCCGACGGACGGCGAAGTCGGCCAGCAGCAGGATCGTCCGGATCAGGAGGATGAAGGTGTAGGCGGTGAAGCCGAGGAGGAAGGGGGGCCAGATCTCCCGGAGGACCGACCGCGAGATGAGGGAGGGCCGCATCGAAGCGATAGTGCAGAGGGAGCGGGCGCTTTGTAAAGCCGGCGTGGGCCGGCTCGCATATCGATTTTACATAATATATCTTATCGGACACTACGAAACAGGCCGCCAGGCCCAGAGTACAGGTGCCAGGCACGTCGCGACGGTGATGAGGATGCCTCAGCCAGGGCTCGGTGGAGACCATCTGGCCTTTCCTCGAGCATGCGTCCAGAAGTGCGCCACGGTGACCGCGGCGAACACGACCGCCCGTGGTCGTCGAGCGTAGGCCTTCGACTCGATCGCGTCCTAGCGCAACATTGCAGGACGGACCTCATGCACGTGGCTGCGCAGAGATTCTCGACGACGCGATCCGTGAGCATGCGGCATCACTGCCGGATCATCGTGCCGAGCATCGTGGCCACGACCTTCCCGTCAGCGCCCGGTCGTCGGAAGGCCAGCACGTCGGCGCGCACGACGGTGATCGTCCGGCCCGCCCGGAGAACGCGCGCCTCGGCATCGGAACCGATCGCCTTTCGCCGGCGACGCAGGAGGTTCATCTTGAACTCGCACCGAGAGCACGCGGCTCCTCGGCCGGCATCAGCGTGTAGGCGGCGTAGCCGCAGGCGCTGTCGGCGATCCCGGCGACAACGGCGGCATGGAGGAATCCGTCCTGCTGCGTGAGGTCCGGACGGAAGCTCGAGGCCGATGTCGACGCGCGCCGGGCTCGACTCGCTCGAGCCTCGCGCCGATCAGCCGCATGATAGGCCTGCGCCTCGAAGCTCGCCCGCACGCGCTCCGTCGAACTCGGCGATCCGGAGCGGCCGGCGGCACGCGCCCTCTTTCGGGCAGCTCGATCTCGCCCGACTCCAGCTGCTTCAGCACTCCGCGAAGCGCCTCGATGAGCTCCGCCTTCTGGACGCGCGATTTGTGGAAGGCGATGTTCAGGCGGAAGGGACCGTCCTTCGGCGCGAAGACGAACTGGAACTGGCGACGCTTGTCGGAGTCCGATTCCTTTCCCTTCTTCTGATCGCGGAGGTCGTCGCGCGTCGACCCCGAGACGACGAGGGCGATCGCCTCTTCCATCTGGCGGCGATCCTTCAGCCGCGCGATCTCGAGGAGCACCGAGCGCGCGTGAATGTCGGCGCGCCGACATTTCTCCCGGAGGTCCTCCGGGATGTCGAGGAGCGACATGGCCTCGGTGATCGAGACCCGCGACTTCCCCAGGCTCGCCGCGATCTGCGCCTGGGTGTAGTCGTGCTTCTCGGAGAGCGCGGCGTAACCCGCGGCTTCCTCGAACGGGTGCAGGTCGCGCCGGTGGAGGTTCTCGATGAGAGCGATCTCGAGCACCTCGTTGTCGGGCACGTCGAGCTCGATGCAGGGAACTTCCGCGAGGCCTGCCTCGAGGGCCGCCCGGAAGCGCCTCTCCCCCGCGATGATCCGAAACCTCCCCGAGTCCATGGGCCGCACGAGGATCGGCTCGAGCACGCCCTTGGCCTCGATCGATTTCTTGAGCTCCTCGAGATCTCCGACGCTCCGGCGGGGCTGGTCGGGATTGGTCTCGATGTCCTCGATCGGGACGAGCCGTCCGATCGAGGGACCGAACCTCTCCGAGAGCGAGTCGACGAAATGGGCGTCGTGCTTCATGTGGGATTCGGCCGGCAGGCCACGGCGCTTAGACACGGGAAAGGACCTCCTCGGAAAGGGAGTAGTACTCGGCGGCGCCCGAAGATCTCGGCGCGAAGGTGAAGATCGACTCCTGGTGGGCCGGGCTTTCCTCCAGGCGCACGCTCTTGGAAATCGTGGTCTTGAAGGTCTTCTTGCCGAAGACCTGGGTGATCTGCTTGTGGACGTCCTTGCCGAGGACCGTGCGCTTGTCGTGGAGGGTGATGACCACCCCCAGGATCTGGAGGCTCGGGTTCGGCCGGGCCTTGATCTTGTCGATGGTCTCGAGCAGGTCGTCCGTGCCCTCGAGGGCGAAATACGAGGACTGGATGGGGATGAGGATGTGGGTCGAGGCCACCATGGCATTGACCGTGATCATGCCCAGGGTCGGCGGGGTGTCGATCAGGATGGCGTCGTAGGACCGCCGGACCGCGTCGATCTTGTCCCGCAGACGGAAGTGCCCGTCGATCTCGCCGAGGAGCTTGGACTCGATCTTGGCGAGGGCGATCCGGGCCGGCGCGATGTCGAGGTTCTTCATGCCCGAGGGCTTGACGATCTCCTTGAGCTTGACCTCGGGATCCGTCAGGACGTCGAACATGGACTTCTCGACGCCGCGGCGGTCGACGTACGACATCGTGCTGTTGGCCTGGGGATCGAGGTCCACGAGAAGGGTCTTCATCCCCTTCTGGGCCATGGCCGCCGCGAGATTGATGGCTGTGGTGGTCTTCCCGACTCCGCCCTTTTGATTGGTAATCGAGATGATCACAGAGCCGGAGTGTACAACGCGAACTTTTGCGAGGGGAACGGCGGGAATCCGGAGATCGGGAACTCTACATCCGGTACTTGCCGAGCTCGTCCGGGCTCGCCTCTTCGAGCCACTTCTTGAGGCGGTCGGGGTCCTGATCCGAGTCGGCGCGGAGGGATACGGCTCTTCTCGAGGACCTCCTCCTCGACGAAGATCTCGGCCTGCGACCGCAGCGCGAGAGCGATCGCGTCGCTCGGCCGGCTGTCGACCGAGAGCGTGGAATCACCGCGGGTCAGGTGGATCCGCGCGAAGAAGGTGTTTTCCTTGAGGTCGTTGATCACGACGCGGTCGACGCGCGCGTCCAGCTCGCCGAGCAGGTTCTTGAGGAGGTCGTGCGTCATCGGCCGGGGCGTCGTGACCTTCTCCATCTCCAGGGCGATCGCGTTGGCTTCGAAGATGCCGACCCAGATCGGCAGGAAGTGCCCCTTCTCCGTGTCGCGCAGGATGACGACCGGCATGTTGGACACGGGGTCCATCAGGAGCCCCTTGATTTCCATCTTGATCATGCGAGCCTCCCGGCGAGCGAGTTGGGCAGGCCCTTCGTCACCCGGGCGTGCACGTAGGTGCCGGGATCCGGCTTCCCGGACTCGAGGTGGACGATGCGGTTGCAGGGCGTCCGTCCCGTCGTCTGGCCGTGGCGGTTCGTGCCCTCGACCAGGATCTCGAAGTCGCGGCCGACGAGCGTCTGGTTGAGCTCCCGCTGGATCTCCGTCTGGAGGGCCAGGAGCTCCGAGAGCCTCCGGGCGGCGACGTCCGCCGCCACCTCGGTCTCGCTCCCCCACCGGGCCGAGGCGGTTCCGGGCCGCGGCGAGTAGCGGAAAGCGAAGAGGCTCGCGAAGCGAACCTCCCGCACGAGCGCGAGCGTGTCCTGAAAGTCGGCCTCGCTCTCCCCCGGGAACCCGACGATGAAGTCGGAGGAGAGCGCGATCCCCGGGACCCGTTCCCGGATCCGGGCCGCGAGCGCGCGGTACTCGGTCGAGCTGTAGCGGCGCTTCATCCGGGAGAGCACGCGGTCGGATCCCGACTGGGCGGGCAGGTGCAGGTACGGAGCGAGAGCGGGAACCTCGGCGAGCGCGTCGACGAGCGCGTCGTCGACGAGGCGGGGGTGCGAGGTGATGAAGCGCAGGCGCCGCAGGCCTTCGATGGCGCCCGCTCTCCGCAGGAGCTCGCCCAGCCCGAAGCCCTCGATCGGCTCCCGGTAAGCGTTGACGGTCTGGCCCAGCAGGGTGACCTCGGTGTAGCCCCGGCCGATCAGCTCCCGCAGCTCCTCCAGGATCTCGGCCGACCGCCGGCAGCGCTCCCGGCCGCGGGTAAAGGGAACGATGCAGAAGGTGCAGAACTGATCGCAGCCCTCGATGACGGTGACGTAGGCCTGAAAGCTCGAGCCGCGCGTGATCTGCCGGAACTGGTAGACGGGGTCCTCCTCGGGCAGCTCGAGGCGCATCGCCTGACGCCTCTCGGCGAGCGCCGCGTCCACGAGCTCCCCGATGCGCTCGACCTGCCCGGTGCCGGCGACGAAGTCGACCCAGGGCGCCCGCTCGAGGATCTCCTGACCGGACACCTGGGCGACGCAGCCCGTGACGCCGACGACCAGCTCCGGGTCGGCCTGCTTCCTGCGGGCGAGCACGCCCAGCTCGGAGAAAACCTTGTCCTCGGCCTTCTCGCGGACCGAGCAGGTGTTGAGGATGACGACCCTGGCGGCTTCGCCGTCGGGCGCCGGAGCGAAGCCTCGCGCTTCGAGCTGGCCGGCCATGCGCTCGCCGTCGAGGACGTTCATCTGGCAACCCCAGGTCTCGACCCGGTACGACCGGAGCAGCGAGAGGGCGGGAAGCGTCGAGCTCATTCGCGAATCCATCCGGGAAGGGCGCCGGCCCTGCGCGCACGCTCGGGAAGGTCGGCCAGCTCCTTTTCGGCCGCCTCGAGCTCGATCTTGGCCTGGTCGAGGTCCGCCTTCGCCCGATCCCAGGCCGGCTTGATGACGCGGTCGCGGTACTGCCCGTCGTCCCAGGCATAGAAGTCGTTCTCGAGCTTCCTCGAGGTCGCCGTGAGCTCCGCGATCCGGGCCTTCGCGTCTTCGACGCGCTTCCGCTCGCGCCGCGCGGTCTCGCGCCACTCGGCCTCCCCTCCGGCCTCCGGGCTGCCGGCGCCTGCGTCGGCCGCGGCCGCCGCCCCGTTGCTCCCGGCCGCAGCTGCAGCCGCAGGGTGCGCGGACGTGCGCGGGACGTCGGGGCCGGAGCCTTCGCCGGACCCATTGCGGAGGTCGTCAGCCGGCCCTTGCCCGAGTCCTTGACGAGCGTCTTGTTGTCGATCGTGAGGCCGCTCTTCTCCTTCTCGGCCGAGCCGGGCCCGCGGGCCTCCTGCGCCGCGCGCACGACGTCCGCGAGGCTCTGGCCGCCCTCCGAGACGGAGGGCGCGACGGGGGTGGCGCGCGGGCGGCCGAATCCGCCGGACAGCTTGGGCCTCGGGGTCGGCGTGGGTGTGCTCTCGGCGACGGCGGTTCCGGCTGCCACCAGAAAACAGGAAACCGCCAACAGGACGCCCGAGCGTTTCACGGCTCTGTGGTTCCGGCCCGCCCGTACGCGTCCTCGAGGCGCACGACGTCGTCCAGCTCGGGCGAGGACACCTCGACGAGAACGCACGGGATCTCGGCGCTCATCCGGTGACGCGTTCCCGGCCGGATCCGATAGGACTCGCCGGGCTTCAGCCGGATCTCGTTCATGTCGCCTTCCGTGCCCACGAGCAGAATGACCTCACCTTCAAGAACGTAGAGCGTCTCGTCCTTTCTTTCATGGTACTGCAGCGAGAGGCTGTGTCCGGCCGAGAGGTGGAGGAGCTTCCCCGCGTAGCGCTCGTTCTCGGCGAAGATCTCTTCGCGGCCCCAGGGCTTCGGCACGACTCTCATGCGTTTCCTCCGAAGAGCCTTTCGACGTCCGCCGCCTCGTCCATGTCGAGCGCCTGCAGGGCCAGCTCGCGCACGCGCCGGACCTCGATCGAGGAGAGGATCTCCTTGACCGCGGGAATCGCCACGGGCGTCACCGAGAGGTCGCGGACGCCGAGCCCCACGAGCACCGCGGCCCCGATCGGGTCGGCGGCGAGCTCGCCGCAGACCGCCACCGGGCGGCCGTGAGCCTCGCCGGCCTCGACGACGAGCCGGATCATGCGGAGGATCGCCGGGTGGAGCGGCCGGAAGAGAGACGAGACGTCCGGGTTGGCGCGGTCCACGGCCAGCCCGTACTGCGTGAGGTCGTTGGTCCCGATCGAGAAGAAGTCGGCCTCCGGCGCGAGCCGGTCGGCCATGAGCGCGGCCGAAGGAACCTCGATCATGACGCCGAGCTCGGGCGCCCGGGACACGCCGCTGCGGGCCACGGCCTTCTCGAGAAGCCGGCGTGCCGCCTTCAGCTCCGAGAGCGAGGTGACCATCGGAAGCAGGATGCGGAGCTTTCCCTTGCGCGAGGCCAGGCAGAGCGCCGTCAGCTGCTCGAGGAAGAGCTCGGGGTGGGCGAGGCAGTAACGCAGGCCGCGCAGCCCGAGCGCCGGATTGTCCCCCGGAGCGGGGCCGATGCCCTTTTCGCCGCCGAGATCGTAGGTTCGGATGACGACCGGATGCGGGGCCGCGGCCTCGAGCAGCGTCTCGTAGGCCCGGCGCTGCTCCTGCAGGCCCGGCGAGAGGGGAAGCGCCCGCAGGTAGAGGAACTCGGAGCGGAAGAGCCCGATGCCCTCGGCGCGAAAGCGATCGAGGGCCGCGATCTCCTCGGGCAGCTCGAGGTTCGCCCGGACGGCGATCCGCACGCCGTCCCGGGTCGACGGCCGCCTTGGCGGCGCGGCCGCGCAGCCGTCGCGACCGCTCCCGCTCCTCGCGGATGCGCGCGAGGCTGCGGCGGATCTGGTCCTTCGAGGGATGGGGCTCCACGACGCCCGCGGTCCCCGTCGACCACGATCGGCAGCTCCGGCGAGACCTTCTCGCACAGCTCCGGGATTCCCACGACCGCCGGCAGGCCGAAGGAGCGGGCGATGATCGAGGCGTGGGAGGTCGGCCCTCCGCGCTCGAGCGCGAGCGCCCGGACGCGGCGGGGGTCCAGCCGCGCCGCGTCGACCGGCGAGAGCTCGTCCGCGACGAGGATCGAGCCTCGAGGCAGCTCCGCCGGCAGCGGACGTTCGCCGCCGGTCAGGTGCGCGCTGATCTCCCGGGCGACGTCGGTGAGGTCGGCCTCGCGCTCCCGCATCGCCGCCGAGTCGGCCGCCGCGAGCTTCTCGCCGAGCTCCCGGGTCACCTCGGCGAGCGCCCACTCCGCGTTCACGCGCTCCTTCTGGATGCGCTCGATGATGGCCCCGAGGAAGGTCTCGTCTTCGGCGATCATTCCGTGCGCCTCGAGGATCGCGGCGAGCTCCTCGCCGATGTCGCCCTTGGCCTCGCGCGAGTGGCGGCCGAAGTCCTCCGCGGCCTTCGCGGCCGCCCGCCGGAGGCGCCGCTCCTCGCGTTCGAGCTCCTCGGGATCGACGGCCCGCCGGAAGGCCGCCAGTCCGCCGAAGCGGATGATCACCGCCCGGCCAACGGCTATGCCCGGAGAAACGGAGAGGCCCTGCAGCATGGCGCGGGAGACGAGGTCCGCTTACTCTTCCTCGTCGAAGCTGCGGGCGATGAGGTCCTCGACCGCCGCGAGCGCGTCGCGCTCGTCGACCCCCGAGACCGCGAGCGTGATCCGGGTGCCCTGCGAGGCGGCGAGCAGGAGGATGCCGAGGATGCTCTTTCCGTCGACCTCCTCGCCGTTCTTGCGGATCTTGACCTCCGACTGGAACCGGCTGGCGGTCTGGACGAATTTGGCGGCCGCCCGCGCATGGAGGCCGAGCCGATTGCGGATCGAAAGCTCTCGCTGGATCACGGCTCCTCTTTCCCCCCGACGACGACTCCGTTCGATGGAGCCGGGGCGGCCGCCGGCACGGCTTCCTCGGCGAGCAGGTCCGATGCCACGTAGATGGACCTCTGGCCGCGGTCCTTGGCGACGTGGGCGACCTCGGTCACGGGACGGCCGCTCTTCTGCAGCGAGGCGCACTTGAGGACCATCGGAAGGTTCACGCCGGTGACGATCTCGACTCGCTCTTTCGAGAGAAACGGGAGGGCGAGGTTCGTCGGGGTGCCCCCGAACATGTCCGTGAGGATCACCGCGCCCTCTCCCGCGTCGGCCTGCGAGAGCCCCCGGCGGATCTTCTCGCGGGCGTCCTCCCCGGTCTCGCTCCACTCCAGCGACACCGCGACGATGCGCTCGAGCCCCGGCTGGATCGTCAGGGCGGCGGCGCGCAGCTCTTCGGCGAGCCTGCCGTGGGTCACGAGGAGGATTCCGATCATCGGGGAGGCTCCATTATCTCATTCGCCGGCTACTCGCGCGTCGCGTCGCGGTGCGACACCCGGACCGGGTAACCGCGCTCCTGGAGCGTGCGGGCGAGCTGCTCGGCGACGTAGACCGAGCGGTGCTTGCCGCCCGTGCAGCCCACCCCGATCGAGAGGTAGCTCTTGCCCTCGTTCTCGAAGCGCGGCAGGAGGTAGTCCAGAAACTGTACCAGTCGCTCGAGGAACGCCGGCGTCTCGGGATCCTTCTCGATGTAGGCCGCGACGGCCGGATCCATGCCCGTCTTTCCCTTCAGCTCGGGCACGAAATGCGGGTTCGCCAGAAACCGCACGTCGAAGAGCAGGTCCACGTCGTGCGGCGTCCCGAACTTGTAGCCGAAGGAGGTCGCCGAGATGATCATCCCCGCGCTCTCGGGGGCTCCGACGAAGGTCTTCTGGAGGAAGGAGCGCAGCTCGTGGACGGTCATCGAGGACGTGTCGACGACGACGTCGGCGACGCCTCGGACCTCTTCGAGCATTTCCCGCTCGCGGCGCAGGGCCTCGAGGAGCGAGGATCTTCCGGAGAGCGGGTGCGGCCGCCGCGTTTCCGAGAAGCGCCGGATGAGCGACTCCTCCGAGGCGTCCAGGAAGAGGAGGCGCGCGCCCGGAACGCGCTGCCGCAGCCGGGCCATGATCTCCGGGAAGCGGTGGGCGAAGTCGGGGTTGCGGACGTCGAGGATGATTCCGACCAGCTTCTTCCCGGTGACCTGGTCGATCAGGGGCTCGAGCAGATCGAGCGGCAGGTTGTCGACGCAGAAGTACCCCATGTCCTCGAGGCACTTGTTGACCCAGCTCTTTCCGGAGCCCGAGAGGCCCGTGACGACGACGAGGCTCTCGGGAACGCCGGGCGCCGGCGAGTCCGGCGTCGCGGCGACGCTCACGGCCTCCGTCCGCCCTCGGCGCGCGCGTTCTTCGCGATCTCCTCGTCCACGCGGCGCGCGAACTCCTTGGCCGCGTCGTAGCCCTGGGTCTTCAGGAGCTCGTTGCGGGCGGCGATCTCGATGAGGAGGGCGAGGTTGCGGCCGGAGGCGACGGGCAGGCGCAGGCGCGGCAGCTCGCGCTCGAGGATCGTGTAGAACTCGCCGTCGAGACCGAGGCGGTCGTATTTCTTCGTCGGGTCCCACCGCTCGAGCTCGATGACGAGCTCGACGGACTTCGACGAGCGGACGGCCGAGACGCCGAAGAGGTGCTTGATGTTGATGATGCCGATGCCCCGCAGCTCCATGTGGTATCGGATCATCTCCGCCGCGCGGCCGACGAGCGCGCCGCTCGGGTAGCGGCGGATCTCGACCGCGTCGTCGGCCACCAGGCGGTGGCCCCGATGCACGAGGTCCAGCGCGCACTCGCTCTTGCCGATGCCCGACTCGCCCAGCAGGAGGACGCCCATCCCGTAGACGTCGACGAGAACGCCGTGGAGCGTGGTCGAAGGCGCGAGCGAGTCCTCGAGCACCCGGGTGATGGACTGGATGACGACCGACGTCGTCCGATCCGAGACGAGCAGCGGAATCTTGCGGAGCCGGCACTCCCGGACGATGTCGTCCGGAGGCCGCTGGCCCTTCGTGATGACGAAGGCCGCCACCGGCAGCGCGCAGATCGAGGCGATCCGCTCGCGGCGGACGTCTTCGGGCATCGTGTCGAGGTAGTTGAGCTCGCTCTCGCCGAGGATCTGGATCCGGCCGGGCTTGATGTACGGCAGGAAACCGGCGAGCGCGAGCCCCGGCCGCTGGATGCGGCCCCAGGCAATCGGGCGGCCGAAGCCCGACTCCCCCGTCACCACCCGCATCTCCAGCTCTTCGAGCTCGGCGGAGCGCAGGATCTCCGCGGTCAGCGTGGCCGGCTTGGGCGGAGGGAACTGGCCGTTCACGACGGGACTCCGCTCACGGCCGCGGTCTCCGCGTCCTGCAGCACGGCGACGAGCTCCTCCTGCGAGCGCGCGCCCCGGAGAGCGCGGGCGAGGCCGCCCTGTCGGAGGAGGCGGGAGACGCGGGCCACGGCCTGGAGGTGGGCCGCGGCCGCCTGCGTCGGAGACGCGACGAGAAAGATGAGGTCCACCGGGACGCCGTCCGGCGCCCCGAACTCGACCGGCTGCTCCGTCGTCGCGAAGGCCACGACTTCGCCGCCGAGCGCATCGAGGCGGCAGTGCGGTATCGCGATACCGCCTCCGACGCCGGTGCAGCCGTCGCGCTCGCGCTTGAGCAGCCGGCCGACGAGCTCGGCGGCGTCGGGAACGGCGCCCAGGGCCGCGAGCCGCGCGGCGAACTCCCCGAGGACCGCGTCGCGGCTGGCCCCGGGCAGACGGAAGAAGACGAGGCGCGGATCGATGGCTCCCCCGCGAGGGCGAGCCGCCTTCTCCGCTTCCTCGCCGTCGTGCGGGCCCCGGTCCTGCATCGTCGCGGTCAGCATTCCGGCACGATGAGGCCCAGGTTCCCGTCGCGGCGCCGATACAGCACCGAGACGCGGTTGTTCGTCGCATCGCGGAAAACGAGCACTTCCTCGCCCGTCGACTCGATCGCCAGAGCGGCCTCGTCGACGCCCATCGGCTTGATCACGGGCGGGCGGGAGCGCACGACCCGGGAGGAACCGTTGCCGTCGTTGCGTCCGGCCGCGGGGGCCGCCGCCACCGCGAGCGGCTGGCTCCGCCAGCCCTTGGGCAGAAAGCGCGTCCAGCCCCGGTGCTTCTTGTCGCGGCGCTTCTCCGAATCGCGCTTGGCCTGCGCGTCGATCTTCTCGAAGGCCGCCGCCACCGCGGCACGCGGGTCCGCCGTCTCCTCCTGCGCCTTCCAGCGGCGTCGCCGGTGAATGGCGATGATCTCGGCGCCGAAGCGGTGCTTCTCGTGCGAGAGCACCACGCGTACGTCGGCCGGCCCGCCGAGATGGCGCTCCAGCCGGTGCGTGCGTTCTTCCGCGAGCTCTTTGAGAGACGGAGTGACCTCGACGTTACGCCCGGTGCATTCGACGGCCATCGTTGACCTCCTAAAAATTTTGTTTGCGCTGGGAGGACGACGGAATGCGGAGTTCTTCGCGGTACTTCGCGACGGTGCGCCGGGCGATCTGGATGCCCTCGGCCCGCAGCTTCTGCATGATGCGGGCGTCGGAGTGCGGGTGCCGCCCGTCCTCGTCCTGGACGATGCGGGAGATCTTGTTCTTGATCGAAAGCGAGGAGACGTCGTCGCCGGTCGAGGAGTCGATGCCGCTGTGGAAGAAGTACTTCATCGGGAAGAGGCCGCGCGGCGTGTGGATGTACTTGTTGGAGACGACGCGGGAGACCGTGGACTCGTGCATGCCGATGTCGTTGGCGACGTCGCGGAGGACGAGCGGGCGGAGGTGCTCGATCCCGTGGTCGAGGAACGCCCGCTGGTGGCGCACGATGGACTCGGCGACCTTGTAGATCGTCCGCTGCCGCTGGTCGAGGCTCTTGATCAGCCAGATCGCGGAGCGCATCTTGTCCTTGAGATAGTTGGCCGCCTCCGAGCCGATGGCGCCGTTGCCGCTGCGCAGGAGACGCCGGTACGCCGCGGAGATGCGGAGCTTCGGCAGCCCGTCCTCGGAGAGCTGGATGACGTACTCGTCGCTGATCTTGCGCACGAAGACGTCGGGCTCGACGTAGATCGTGCGGTCGCTCGAATACTTGCGCCCCGGCTTCGGCTCGAGGTTCTTGATGATCTCGAAGGCCGCCTGGATCTCGGACATCCCGACGTTCAGCGTCTTCGCGAGCGGGGCGAACTGCCGATTCAGGAACGCGGCCCAGTGGTCGCGGATGATCGTCTCGATGAGCGGGTTCTCGATGCCGAGGGCCTTCAGCTGCAGCAGCAGGCAGTCCGGCAGGTCGAAGGCGCCGACGCCCGGCGGGTCGAGGGACGCACGAGGGCCATCGCCGCGGTCGACGTCGGCGTCGTTGGGGAACTCGCCTGCGGATCTCCTCGCGCGAGACGCGCAGGTAGCCGTCCTCGTCGATGTTGCCCACGAGGTACGCCGCGATCTCGCGCACCTCGGGGGTCGCCTCGGCCATCGAGAGCTGCCAGTTGAGGTGTTCGGGAAGCCCCTCCGGGCGCGTCAGGATGTTCTCGAGCGAGAACTCCTCGGGCTCTTCCTGGTACTGGCGGGGGTTGTACGCGGAGTCGAGGTAGTCCTCGAAGTAGGAGTGGAAATCGATCTCCTCGAAGGAGTCCCGCTCCTTCTCCGCAGGGGGCGTCGCCGGGTCCGGCGCGGGCGGAGCGTCCTCGGTCTGCCGGGCGGACTCGGCCGCGGCCTCCGGCTCTCACGACCTCCTCCTGCTCCTCGAGCACGGGGTTCTCGACGACTTCCTGGGTCAGAACCTCCTGGAGCTCCAGCCGCGACATCTGCAGGAGCTTGATCGCCTGCTGCAGCGACGGCGTCATGACCAGTCGCTGCGACAACCTCAGGTTGAGCTTCTGTTCCAGGGCCATAAAGACACCGGCTCAGTGAAGCCGGAAACTCTCTCCGAGATAGATCTTTCGGACGGCGGCGTCGCTCGAGAGTGCAAGAGGCGTGCCCGAGCGAAGGATCTCTCCCCCGTGGATTATATAAGCCCGGTCGCAGATCGACAAAGTCTCGCGGACGTTGTGATCTGTGACGAGCACGCCGATGCCGGAAGAGGCCAGGCGGCGCACGATTTGCTGGATGTCGAGGACGGCGATGGGATCGATTCCGGCGAACGGCTCGTCGAGCAGGAGAAAATAAGGCGAAAGGACGAGGCTGCGCGCGATCTCGACCCGGCGCCGCTCGCCGCCGGACAGAGTGAAGGCGCGATGCCGCCGGAGCTTTTCCAGCCCGAACTCCGAGAGCAGGGCCTCGCACCGCGCGGCGCGCTCGTCGGGCGAGAGCTCGAGCGTCTCGAGGATCGCGAGGAGGTTCTCCTCGACCGTCATCTTGCGGAAGACGGACGGTTCCTGCGGCAGGTAGGAGATTCCGGAGCGCGCGCGGCGATACATGGGCAGCTCGGTGAGGTCCTGCTCTCCGAGGCGAACGACTCCCGAATCCGGCGGCACGAGGCCGACCACGATCGAGAACGTGGTGGTCTTGCCGGCGCCGTTGGGCCCGAGCAGGCCGACGATCTCTCCCGAGGCGACCTCGAGGGAGACGTCGCGCACGACGGACCTGCCGCCGTAGGTCTTGACGAGACCTGCGGCGGAGAGGACCGGCCGGTCTCCGGATCTCCCGGGGGGTTCGGGGGGCGCCGGGCGCCCTCCGGCACCGGATGTCTGGCTCAATCTTTTTGTGTCCGGTGAATCGTTTCGGTCTTGCCGCCTTCGGGCGCGGTGATCTCGACGCTACGCCCGCGGTCGGCGATCGTCAAGACGGCTCCGGCGACCTGGCTCCCCCCGGCGTCGGTCACGCGGGCCGGAGAGCCCCAGAGCACGGTCTTGCCGGCCTTCGGGGAGTCCAGGGCCTTGTCGGCGGTTCCCGAGCGGCCCGTCGCGCGGTCGGACATCTTGACCTGACCCGAGATCTCGATGCTCTCGACCCCTCCGTCCCCGTCGAGCCAGGCGGTCGACTCCCCTCCTGAGGCGCGCCAGCCGCCCCGCGTCACGGCCACGCCGCCCTCGAAGCGCGCGCTCCGGTCCGAGTCGCGGTAGAGAAGACGCTTCGAGGTGATGACGGAGGCCGGCCTCGCCTCGGCGCCCGCGGCCTTCGCCGGAGCCGGAGCCATGAGGGTGCGGACGTTGCCCGTGGCGCGAACGGTGCGGTCCGCATCGGAGAGCCCGATGTCGTCGGCGAAGAGCGAAGAATCGTCCTGCCACAGCGAAGCCGATCCCGAGAGGCTTCCCTGCCGGCTCGCGTCCTCGAGGACGATGAGGTCCGCCTTCCCGTAGGTCGGCTTCTTCGGATCGCCCACGAAGCCCGTCAGGCGGACCTTCTTCTGCGCGTCGGGCGTGAACACCGCTCGGGCGTGGCCCTGTCCTCGGACGATCGCTCCGCCGCGATCGATCTCGATCGAGTCGGCCGAGAGTTTCGAGCCGCCGCTCGTGACGCGCGCCGCCTGGCGGGAGGTTCCGGTCAGCTTCCAGAGGCGTTTCGAGGTGAGCTCCACGACCTTGTCGGCGTCGCCGGTGCGGCCGTCCGCCTCGAGGCGGACGCCGCCCTCGAGCACGGCGTTCTCCGCCGTGCCGTCGGGCGCGAAACCCAGCGTCCCCCGCGCGGCCTGGGCCTGGCCGTTTGCGGAGTCGAGCCGCACCTCTCCCGCGGCGGATGCGGTCACGGCGCGCCCGTTCACGAATCCGATGTCGATCCGCTTCGCCGTGAGGCGCCGGTCGGCCTCCGAGAGCATGGCCGGCGCCCCCTCGAGCGACACCGACTTCGTCTGCCCCTCGGGGTCGAACGCCACCGTTCCCACGTCTCCGGAGTACTGCCGTTCGCGCGGCGGCGCCGAGGAAGCCGCTGCCGGCGCCAGATGCGGCCCGCTCGCCGCGAGCACGCCGCGCACGTTGCCCGTGAGCCGCGCCCACGAGGGGCGGCCGCCCTCCGCGGCCATCTGCAGCACCATGCGGTCGGCCGCGACGCGATCGCCCGAGCGGGACGCTCCCGTGACGAACTCGAGCTCGACCGCGCCGGAGTCACGGCGGTAGAGGCCCTGCCGCGCCGTCATCGTCGAGAGGCCTCCGTTGTCCGCGCCGGTCCCCGTGGCGTCCACCGGCCCCGCAAAGTGCAGCACGCGCTCGACGATGTCGTAGCGCGCGGACGGAGCCGTCAGCGTCGTCGGCCCCTGCGTGAAGCGGACCCTCGCGGGCGCCTCGAGGACGCGGGTCCGCGGACGAAACACGATCTCCTCCGTCTCGGCGAGGCCTCCGTCCTTGTCCGTCCAGCGCACGTTGCCCGACAGGCGCGACTCGCGCGTCCGCTCGTCGTAGTGGGCGCGCTCCGAGTGCACGGTCACCGGCGGCCCGTCGTCCGGATAGACGGTCAGCTGGACCTTCTCGCCGGCGTAGAGGTTGGGCGCGAGGCCGGCCGCCGGACCGTAGCCGATCGTGCGGTCCGCCTGGATGCGCATGAGCGGCTTTCCACGGACCGACTCCGTGAAGTCGAACCCTTCCAGCAGCGTCGTGGCCTGACCCGAAGCCTCCGGAGCGGGCGGCAGCGCGCGTTCGCGTCCCGCCGCGGGACGGCGGCCGCCGCGAAAAGACAGAGCGAGCACGAGCACGAACACCACCGCGCTGGCGAGCACGGCGAGCTCGAGACGGCGCTGCGGCCTCACGCCGGGGCCTCGGCGCGGCAGCCCAGGATCTCGACGCGCACCGGGAATCCGCGGCGGTTCTCGACCCTGTAGAGGACGTCCATCGCGGAGCCGCTGGCCGAAAGCCGCGGAAACGCGTCGCCCGCCCGCGCCTGCGACCCCCACGCGATGCAGCCGATCGAGCGCCCGGAAGCCGACGTGAGGCGCCCCCGCAGCCCCGGAGGCGCCGACCGCGGCGAGTGGCGCGGCCGCGCGGGCGCCGCGAGCGAGAAACACCGGGACCGGGTTGGAAGCCCCGTGCGGCTCGAGACGCGAGAGCTCGTCGACGAGCTCCGCGTCGAGCGCCTCGAGCGGCAGCTCCGCGTCGACCTCCTCGACGCGCCGCAGGGCCTCGGGCGGCACGCGTTCGGCGAAGAGGGCGCGCGCCTCGGCGCGAAACGCATCGAAGCGGGCGGCGGGCAGACTTCCCCCGACGGCCTGGTCGTGGCCCCCGAAGTCGGTAAAGAAGCGCGCCAGCTCGTGACAACACCCCGTGGAGCGAGACGCCGGGGATGCTTCTCCCGGAGCCGCTCGCCCGGCCCTCCTCCAGCCCGAAGAGCAGAACGGGGCGGTGATATTCCCGGGCGAGGCGCGAGGCGGCGATCCCGAGGACACCCCGGTGCCAGCCGGCGTCCGCTTCGATCAGAACCGCGGCGCCGGGAGAGTCGGGGTCGGCTTCGATGCGGGCGCGGGCCTCGGCGACGACCCGACGCTCGAGGCCCTGGCGCTCGGCGTTCGCGGCCGAGAGCTCGCGCGCGAGGGTTCCGGCGCGCCCGGCGTCGCGCTCCTCGAGAAGCGCCAGAGCGGCGTGCGCCGTATCGATGCGCCCGGCGGCGTTCAGCCGCGGCGCGACCCGAAAGGCCACGTCCTCCGCCGACGGGGCCTGCCCGGGCGGGATGCCCGCCTCCGCGAGAAGGGCCCGCAGGCCCGGCGCCCGCGCCGTCGCGAGCGCCGCGAGCCCGGCGGCCGCGATCGAGCGGTTTTCTCCGGTCAGCGGCACGAGGTCGGCGATCGTTCCGAGACAGGCGGCGCGAAGCAGGGATTCCGCGGAGAGGCGCACCTGCGCGCGGCGGGCCACCGCCTGGGCGATCTTCCAGGCGATGCCGGTCGCGGCGAGCTCCTTCTCCGGGTATTCGCAGCCGGGCTGCCGCGGGTTGACGACGATCGCGCCCGCGGGCAGCTCCGACGGCACGAGGTGGTGATCGGTGACGATGACGTCGACGCCGGCCCGCCGGGCGCAGTCGACGCCCTCGATCGCCGTGATGCCGCAGTCGACGGTGACGATGGTCGCGGGCGAAAGCTCGGCGAGGACCCGGCGCACGGTCTCGGGCTTGAGTCCGTAGCCGTCGCGCAGGCGGTGCGGGATGAAGGCCGCCGCCTCGGCGCCGGCGCGGCCGAGGGCGGCGCGCAGCTGCGCCACCGCGGTCACGCCGTCGACGTCGTAGTCGCCGAAGACGACGACGCGTCTCCCGCGGCGGGCGGTCGAGACGAGAAGATCCGCGGCCTCGCCGACGCCGAGCATGCGCTCGGGATCGTGGAACGGGCCCTCGCGAGGCGCCAGGAAGGCGCGCGCCTCCGCGCCTCCGGCGATGCCGCGCCGGAGAAGCAGCCGAGCGAGCAGGGTCGACACGCCGGCCTCGCGCGAGAGCCGCTCGGCCGCGCCCGCTTCGGCGGACGAGGTTCGCCAGTGACCCATCGGAGCGATTGTCTCCGGCGAGGCGGACAGACCGTGTCCCCGCGCCGGCCCGGCCTTCACGGGGAGCCGACGGTCTCGAACCGGCCGAGCGAGCGCAGGCGCCGATATCGCCGCTCGCGTCGCTCCTCGGCCGTCAGGTCGGCCACCTCCCGGAGGTGGCGCTCGATCGCCTCTCCGACGGCCGCCGCCGCGCCGGCCGCGTCGGAGTGCGCGCCTCCCGGAGGCTCGGGCACGATCTCGTCGATGACGTCGAACTCGGCGAGGTCGGAGGCCGTCAGCTTGAGCGCCTCCGCGGCGTCCTTCTTGCGGCCGGCATCCTTCCAGAGGATGGCCGCGCAGCCTTCCGGCGAGATGACCGAGTAGATGGAGTGCTCGAGCATGAGCACGCGGTCCCCGATCCCGAGGGCGAGCGCTCCTCCCGAGCCGCCCTCGCCGGTGATCGCACACGATGATCGGAACGTGGAAGCGGGCCATCGCGCGCAGGTTCACGGCGATGGCCTCGGCCTGCCCCCGCTCCTCCGCGTCGATGCCGGGGTAGGCGCCGGCCGTGTCGATGAACGAGAGGATCGGGCGGCCGAACTTCTCGGCGAGCTCCATCACCCGCAGCGCCTTGCGGAAGCCGTCGGGCCGGGGCATGCCGAAGTTGCGCCGGATCTTCTCCTTGGTGTCCCGGCCCTTCTGATGTCCGACGACGGCCACGGGACGCCCCCGGAAGTCGCCGAAGCCGGACACGATCGCGGGGTCGTCGGAGGCCTTGCGGTCGCCGTGCAGCTCGACGAAGTCGGTCACGAGGGCGGCCACGTAGTCGAGCGCGTACGGCCGCGCCGGGTGGCGGGCGACCAGGGTCTTCTGCCACGGGGTGAGGCTCGAGTAGATCTCGCGCGAAACCCGGTCCAGCTTTTCGCGCAGTTTCTCGATCTCGCGCCGGTGTCCGGCGTCGTCGGGCAGGGCCGAGAGCTCCTCGATCCTCCGTCGCAGCCGCAGGATCGGCTCCTCGAAATGGCCGTTCTCGCCGTTCACTGGGTCGATTGTAGCCGTCCCGGCCCGTCTCCCATTTCCGACGGCTACATCAGGTCCTGCGGATCGACGTCCACGGCGATCTGGACCCCCGCCGGGGGGCGCCCCGGGACGCTTCGCCTCGAGGGCCGCGAGGACTCCCCGGCGGTCGCCGGCGCGCAGGAGGATCTGGAAGCGCCACCGGCCCTGGAGCCGCTCGAGGGGCGCGGGCGCGGGTCCCGAGATGCGCAGATCGCGCCGTCCCGACGCGCGCAGGGACGCTCCGATCTCCGCGGCGGCGGCTTCGGCTCGCTCCCGGCGCGGAGAGGACACGAGGATCGCGGCGAGCTCGCAGAAGGGCGGGTAGAAGAACGTCCGCCGGAAAGCGAGCTCTTCCCGCTGGAAGGCCTCGGCGTCGTGCCGCGCGGCGAGCGTGATCGCCGGATGCCCCGGATGAAACGTCTGGACGTGCACGGTTCCCGGCGCCGCGCCGCGGCCGGCCCGTCCCGCCACCTGGGCGAGCAGCTGGAAGGTCTTCTCGGCCGAGCGGAAATCCGGGAAGTGCAGCAGCGTGTCCGCCGAGAGGACGCCGACCGAAGTGACGTTCGGGAAGTCGTGGCCCTTCGCGACCATTTGCGTTCCGATGAGGCACGCCGCGCGGCCCGACTGAAAATCTTCGATGACGGCGGCGGCGCCGCGGCGCCGCGCGGAATCGCGGTCGAGCACGACGGACGCCACGCCGGGGAAGAGCTCTCCGAATCGCTCGGCGACACGCTCGGTGCCGGCCCCGATCGCCTCGAGCAGCCCGCCCCCGCACTCCGGACAGCGCGCCGGGCGGGGGACGCTCTCGCCGCAGTAGTGGCAGACCAGGCGGCGGCCCCGGTCGTGCACCGTGCGCGCGACGCTGCACTGCGAGCATCGGAAGTCGTGGCCGCAGTCGCGGCACAGGAGGAACGGCGCGAAGCCCCGTCGGGGCTGGAGGAGGATCGCCTGCTCGCCGCGGGCGAAGACGTCCCGGAGCCGTTCCACGAGCGGACGCGAGAAGAGCGGCACACCTTTCTCTTCGGGAAGCGCGGTCTCGCGGCGGAGATCCACGATCTGCACTTCGGGAAGGGGCCGCGAAGCGATCCTCTCCGGAAGGATCAGCCGGGTCACGCGCCCGACATCGGCCGCGTGGAAGGCCTCGGCCGAGGGCGTCGCCGAGCCGAAGACGAGAGCCGCCGCGTTCTCCTTCGCCCGCAGGGCCACGACCTCGCGGGCGTCGTAGCGCGGCGACTCGCGCTGCTTGTAGGAGGCGTCGTGCTCCTCGTCGACGATGAAGAGTCCCGGGATCCGCGACCGGCGCGAACGCGGCCGAGCGCGGGCCGATCACGGCGAGGGCCTCCCCCGAGCGCACGCGATCCCAGGCGTCGGCGCGCTCGCGTTCCGAGAGGGCCGAGTGGAGCACCGCGGCGCGTTCCGGGAACTGGCGGCGGAGCTCACGGGCGAACACGGGCGTCAGGGCGATCTCGGGGACGAGCCAGATCGCCCCGCGGCCGGCCTCGAGCGTGGCGCGGATGGAGCGGAGGTAGACCTCGGTCTTTCCGCTGCCGGTCACGCCCTGAAGGAGGGCCGGGAGGTAGCGGCGCTCCCGGATGGCGCCCGTGATCGCCTCGAGGGCGGCGGCCTGCGCCGGAGTCGGCACGAAGGCCGCCGAAAGAATCGGAGGTCGGGACGCCGGGCGCTCGTCTCGCCGCTCCTGCTCGAAGGAGCGAAGCAGGCCCTTGCCTGCGAGCGTTCGCAGCAGCGCGGCGCCGGCTCCGGTCGCCAGACGCACCTCCGCGGTCGTGGCCGCGCGTCCGAGCGTCTCGAGGTAGTCGAGGACCTCGCGGCCCCGCCGGCTGCGCCCGAGCGCCTTCTCGCGCTCCCCGGCCGGGAGCGCCGCCGGCGCCCAGGCGAGCTCGACCCGCGGAGCCCGCAGCCTCGAGCCGGCCAGGGGCCGGACGCGCCCGGCCTCCTCGAGCCGCCGCAGCGCCTCGCGGCGCGAGCGACCCTCGCCGGGAAGGTCGGCCACCCGGGCCGCCTCGCCCGAGGCGAGACGCTCGAGGATGGCGCGCTCCTCGGGCGAGGAGGGAGCCCCGCCGAGCAGGCCCTTGTCGGTGACGCGATACCGGACCGTGCCCGTGGCCGGCAGCCGCGCCGGAAGGGCGCTCTTGAGGACCTCGCCGGTCGACGCGAAGAAGCGTTCGGCGACGCGGCGGGCCGTCGCGAGAAGCTCCGGCGGGCAGACGGGCTCGTCGTCGAGGACCTCGAGGATGGTGCGTTCCGTCCCGGGGGCCTCGCTCGCCGGCTCGTCGAGGACGACCCCCGTCAGGGCCCGTTCGGCGAACGGCACGCGCACCCGGCTTCCCGGAGCCGGAACCGGCTCCCCTTCCGGGACGAGGTAGGTGAAGCTCTGGCGAAGCGGCAGCGGCAGCGCGACCGAGATCCGGCGGACCGGCGTGCTCAAGTCTGCGCGGACGGCAGAGACGGGGGCTCCTCGGGCGCGTCGTGCATGAAGACGTGACGCCGGCGCTCGGGGTCCCACCGATAGCGCCGCGCGGCCTCGTCCGCCACGTCGGGCGTGACGACGACGGTGTCCCGATCCACCGAGAGATCTCCGTCGGCGAGCGAGACGTCCCGCTCGAGGAAGACGCCCGGCGAAAACCCGCCGCGGCTCTCTCCCGCGAACACGGCCACCGAGAACCACGGCGTCTCCTCGTCCGAGTCGCGGCGGACGAAGGCGAGCACGAAATCGAGCACACCGTCGTCGTTGACGTCGCCGCGGACGAAGTACGGGTGGTAGACGCCGTAGAGGGAGGCGACGTCGTCGCCGTCGAGGCTCGGCCGGCGATCTTCGTCGGTCGCCGCGCGCAGGTCCGTGTGGACGCGGAGGAATGCCGCGACGGCGGTCTTCTCTGCGGGGCGCAGCCCGTAGGAGGCGTCCTCGACGGGGGCGGGCGGCGTCGCTTCGAGCGCCGCGGCGGCCGCCGGAGGCGGCTCCGCGGGCTCGGGAACGCGGCGGCAGGCGGCGGTGATCGCCGCCGCCAGCGCGGCCGTGCCCGCCGCGGCGAACATCGCCCGGCGCCACGCTCGAACATCGCGGGGAGAGAGGTCGGACGTCATCGGATGCGGGGCGCGAGGCCCCGGCCCTCGATTCTACGGCAGCCGGACGCTGTGAGAAGATGCCCCCGTTTCCTTTTCGTACGAGGAGGTACCGATGATCAGCTGGCCGCAGGATTTTGCGACCAATTTCCAGTTTCTCCTGCGCTGGATTCACTTCCTGGCGGGGATCACCTGGATCGGGATGCTCTATTTCTTCAACCTCGTCAACGTCCAGTTCCAGAAAGAGATCGACGCGTCGGTCAAGGGAAAGGTCAATCCCATCCTGCTGCCCAAGGCGCTCTGGTGGTTCCGCTGGGGCGCGGTGTTCACGTGGCTCTCGGGCTTCATCTATTACTTCCTGCTGGTCGACGTCGAGGCGAAGACCACCGGCCACATGCCGCTCGTCTACTTCCTCGTGGGCTGGTCGATCGCCTTCGTCGCGCTCTCGGGGCTCTTTCGCGCGGCGGTCGCGGGAGGGCCGTTCAAGGACGGCCGGCTGCTCGCGATCGCGATCGCCATCGTCGTCCTCTTCTTCGCCTACGCGACGGCGCTCATGGCCCGCAACGCGGGCTCCTCCAGCCGCACGATCTCGATCATGGTCGGCGGCGGCCTCGGCAGCATCATGTTCCTGAACGTCTGGATGATCATCTGGCCCCTCCAGAAGCGCATCATCGCCGCGACGAAGGCCACGGCCGAGAGCGGCGCTCCGGCGCCCGCCGACCTGCCCAAGTGGGCGCGGCGCGCCTTCCTCGCCTCGCGGACGAACGCCTGGCTGTCGATCCCGATGCTCTTCTTCATGGGAGCGGCGAGCCACTTCCCGATGTTCTCGACCATCGAGAAAGTCGTCGCGCCCTAGCTCACCGGACGCGGGCATCGACGAAGAGGGCGGCCGCGCGGCCGCCCTTCTTCATTTGCCCGGCGCCGCGAAGATCGTGCCGAAGATGTCGCCCGGCTTCCAGGCAGGGCGAGCGGGGTCCAGCGCGATGGAGAGACCGATCAGGAAGTAATACCGGACCTCGATCGCCATCGCGTCGTAGTTCGTCTTGGGGCTCCACTCGTCGGACGGCTGGTGGTAGTGCTCCTTGACCCAGGCCGCCATCGTGGCCCGATTCTCCTCGACGCTGCCCGACGCGTCCTTCTGACCGGAGGACGGGAAGACCGCCGGAATGCCCTTCTTCACGAAGCTGTACTGGTCCGACCGGACGAAATAGGTCTGCTCCGGGGCCGGGTCGGGGCTGACCGTGAGGCCGAGCGCGGCCGACGCCGCGCGGACGTCCTCCTCGAGGGTGCTGTGCTCGGCGCCGAGGGCGATCACGTCGTGCGGCGTCCACCAGCCCGTGAGGAAGTCGCTGTTGACGTCGGCGACGATCGACGTGATCGGCACCGTCGGGTGGTGGGCGAAGTAGTCCGAGCCGAGCAGGCCCTTCTCCTCGGCCGTGACCCCCAGGAAGAGGATGGAGCGCGGGGGCCGCTTCGGAAGCGCGGCGAAAGCCCGGGCGACCTCGATGAGCCCCGCGACGCCGGCCGCATCGTCGACCGCGCCGTTGTAGATGTCGTCCCCCTTCACGGCGGGCCCGCGGCCGACGTGATCCATGTGCGCCGTGTACACGACGTACTCCTTGGAACGCTGCGGATCCGAGCCGCGGAGGACGCCGACGACGTTCTCGGAGGTCAGCCGGCGGACCGAGGCGCCCGTCTGGAGCGTGGCGCGCAGGCCCAGGGCGAAGGGCTTGAGCTTGTTCTTCTGGCCGAGAGCGACGAGGGACTCGAGCGTTTCCTTCCGCCGGGCGAGCTGGAGCATGCGCGCGAAGGCGTCGGGCGTGATCTGGGCGATCGGCACGGGGCTTCCGGAGAGCGGCGCGTCGCCTTCGAGCCAGTACATCGCGTCGTGCGTTCGGGCGTTCGTGACCCGCTTCTCCCACGGGTAGGACACGAGCGACTCGGGCGTCGCGACGATCACCACGGCGCCGGCTCCGCGCCCCGCGAGGAGCATGGCCTTGCGCTGCGTGTCGCCGTAGACGGCGCTCGCGGTGTTCGGGAAATAGTCGTTGCGCTCGCTGCGCGGCGCGCGCGAGAGGACGACCGCGATCTTGCCGCGCAGATCCTTCGGCACGTCGTCGTAGCCGTAGGCCGGCGCCTGCACCCCGTACCCCGCGAATACGAGCTCTCCCGAGACCGCGGCCACGGGGCGTGAGGGAGCCGGAGTGATCAGGACCTCCGTCGTCGAGGAGAGCGTCCAGGCGGGAGCCGGCGAGTCGACGCGAAAGACGCAGCGCGCCGGATCCAGCTTCACCGCGAGAAGCGGGACGTTCTGGAACCACGTCCCGTTCTCCCCCGCCGGCTCGGCGCCCGCGGCCTGGAGCTGCGACGCGAAATACCGCGCCGCGATGGCGTGGCCCTTGGTCCCGGTGTCGCGCCCCTCGAGGAGGTCGTCGGCGAGGAAGCGGATGTGCGCCGAGAGCGAGGCCGGCTCGATGGCCGCGAGACCCGGGGCGCCGATGTCCCGGAGCTGGGCCGGCGGGACCGCGGCGAGCCAGAGGAGCGAGGTCCCGATCGCCGCGAGGAAGTGGGGCATGAATCCTCCGAGAGCGTCAGTGGCCCGCGAGGTAGTCGCGGACGAGTTTCATGTCTTCCCAGACGTCCTTCTTGCGCTCGGGCGAGCGCAGGAGGAACGCCGGGTGGAAGGTCGGCATGACACGGGTGCCTCGCGCCGTCTGCCAGCGTCCCCGGAGCCGCCCGATGGGCTCGTCCGTTCCGAGGACCGCCTGGGCCGCGAACGTCCCGAGCGTGACGATCGCCCGCGGGGCGATGAGCCGGATCTGCTCGTCGAGGAAGGGCATGCACGACGCGACCTCGTCGGGCTCCGGATTGCGGTTGTTGGGAGGACGGCACTTGAGCACGTTGCATATCCACACGTCGTCGCGTTTGTAGCCCATGGCCTCGATGATCTTCGTCAGCAGCTGCCCCGCCCTCCCGACGAAGGCCAGGCCCTGCTCGTCCTCGTCCCGGCCCGGCGCCTCGCCCACGAACATGAGCTTCGCCTTCGGATTCCCCTGACCGAAGACGATGTTCGTCCGCGCCTTGGAGAGCTTGCACCGCGGGCAGCCGGCGATGAACTGACGGAGAGCGTCGAGATCGGGCATCGAGCCGGGCGAGAGCGCCGGCGTCGAGGCCGTGGATGCGGCGCGCGTGAGGAAGAGGTCCGTGACGCCGAGGTCGCGGAAGAACTCGAGCGCGGGCCGCGGGTCCGTCACCCGGCCAGTCTATAGAATCGCCGCCGTGAGCGCTTCGACGTTCGAGCGCGCGAAGGCGCGATACCGGGACGCCGACGTCGCCGGGGCCTACGACTCCTGGAGGTACGAGACGCGCCGCGGCCGCCGCCGGAATCGGCGGGATCTCGAGGCGATCGGCCGCGCGCTGGACGAAGCGGGGCGTCGGGGAACGCCCGTCCGTTCCGCCCTCGATCTTCCGTGCGGCACCGGGAGGCTCGCGCCCCTGGTCTTCGAGCGCTCGATCGCCACGACCGGCGCCGACGTCTCGCTCGAGATGCTCCACGAAGCCTTCCGAAAACTCGGCAAGAAGTTCCCGATCCTCCAGTGCAGCGCCGACGCGATCCCCCTGCGCGACGGATCGCTCGACGCGGTCTTCGCGATCCGCTTTCTCTTCCACCTCGATCGAGGCGGCCGCGCGGCCGTGCTGAAGGAGATGGCGCGGGTCTCGCGGCGGTGGGTCATCCTCGACGTCCGCCACCGGTACAACCTCCGCTGGGTCGGCTGGCGGATCCGCCACGCGCTCGGGCTTCTCCCGCAGGTCCAGCACCGATTCTCGAGAGCGGGCCTCGAGCAGGAGTTGTCGGGCGCGGGGCTCGCCCTGCGGGGGATCTACCCGTCCCGCCGCTACTTCGGCTGGGCGTCGGACAAGTGGACGGTGCTCGCCGAGAAACTCCCGGGCTGAGCCCCGCGGGCCGCCCGGAAGGCGTCCCAGATGCGCTCGGCGACCTCGCGCTTGCCGCGCCGCGAGACGAGCTCCCGTCCGCCGCCGGACGTCAGGATCAGGACCTCGTTCTCGGCGGCGTCGAAACCGATGCCCTCCCGTCCGACGTCGTTGACGACGATGAGGTCCGCGCCCTTCGCTTCCATCTTCCGCCGGCCGCGCGCCTCGAGGTCCTCGGTCTCGGCCGCGAAGGCCACGACCGTCTGGCCGCGCTTGAGGGGCCTCAGCGAGGCGAGGAGGTCTCGGCCGGGCGCGAGTCGGAGCGTCCGCTCCCCTTCGGTTCGGTGGAGGCGCTGCGCGCTGCGCTCGGGAATGAAGTCCGCCACCGCGGCGGCCATGACGAGGCCGTCGCTCTCGGGGAACTCCCGCAGGAGGATTTCGGCGAGCTCGTCGGCGGTCTCGAAGGAGAGCCGCCGAACGCCGTCGGGCGGCGTGAGGCCCGTCGGCCCGGAGACGAGTGTCACGTTCGCTCCCCGGTCGCGCGCCGCTTCCGCCAGCGCGTAACCCATGCGGCCGCTCGAGCGGTTGGAGACGAAGCGGATCGGATCGATCGGCTCGCGCGTCGGGCCGGCGGTCACGAGGATCTTCAGGCCCGCCAGGTCGCGGCGGGCTCCGGTCGCGATGCTCCAGGCTTCCGCGACGATCGCGTCGGGCTCGGCCATGCGGCCGAGGCCGCTCCTGTCCCGAGGCGAGGGGGCCGCTCTCGGGCCCGACGACGCGCACGCCGCGGGCCGCGAGCCGCTCCATGTTGGTCCGGACCGCGGGATGCCCCCACATCGCGGACTCCATGGCCGGCGCGACGAGGACCGGACCGCGATGCGCCAGGAAATAAGTCGAGAGAAAGTCGTCGGCCAGGCCCTGCGCGAACTTGCCGAGCGTATGCGCCGTGGCGGGCGCGACGAGCAGCAGGTCGCACGCGTCGGCGAGCTCGACGTGGTCGACGGCGGGCTCGTTGCCCGAGCCCCACACCTCGGTCAGCACCTGGTGCTTCGAGAGCACGGCAAACGTCAGCGGCGCGACGAACTCCCGCGCGCCGCGGGTCATCGCGACGCGCACGTCAGCGCCGCGCGCGGTCAACCCGCGGAGCACTTCGACGGCCTTATACGCGGCGATGCCCCCGCTGACGCCGAGGAGGATACGCGGGGGGCGGGTCATGGAACGGAAACCGGCGGAGGTTGGGCGCTAGCGGGCGGCCTCTTCCTCGACGAGGTCCCCTTCCAGCTCCTCGGTCTCATCCGACGCCGTCTCGAGCACGCCGCCCTCCGCGCCGAGGCCCCAGCGAATCTGGTTCGCCTCGAACTCCGCCGCCGCGAGCCGCGTCGGCTTCATGGGGCGATCCGTCTCGAGCTTGGGCCGCGCGCCGCGAATGAGCTGCTCCGCCCGCCGCGCGAGCAGGAGCACGAGCCGGAACTTGCTGTCGACACCCTCGGGTACGTTCTGAATCATTCTCTCCAACCTCTTCTAATGGAAATCCTTACGCAGGCGCTCCAGCACGGGTGCCTGCCGCGCCGGGGACAACCGGGCCGCACGGACTACGGATTCTAGCTCAAGCCCGGCCCTTTCGAGATCCTCATTCACGATAACATATTGAAAACTCGAGGCTTGCGCGACCTCTTTGGCGGCGTTGATGAGGCGTTTTCGGATCGCGTCCTCCCCGTCCAGCCCCCGTTTCCGCAGGCGCCTCTCCAGCTCGTCGGGCGAGCCCGGCACGATGAAAATGGAAATCGATTCGGGAAGCGCCTCGAGCACGTCGCGGGCGCCCTGGACGTCGATGTCGAGGATCACGTCTTCGCCCGCGGCGAGCCGCGGCAGGACCTCGGACTTGGCCGTCCCGTAGAAGTTGCCGTGCACCTCGTTGTGCTCGAGGAAGTCGCCGCGCCGCGCCATCTTCTCGAACTCGGCGGCCGAGATGAAGTGGTACTCGCGCCCGTCCACTTCGCCGTCGCGCTTCGGTCGGGTCGTGTGGGAGACGGAGAACCGCAGGGTCTCCCCGGCCGGCCGGGCCAGCAACCGCCGGATGAGCGTCGTCTTCCCGCCGCCCGAAGGCGAGGACACGATGAAGAGGAAGCCGCGGGGAGCCGTCATTCGACGTTCTGCACCTGCTCGCGGATCTTCTCGGTCTCGGCCTTCATCTCCAGCACCTCGCGCGTCGAGGCGAGGTCTCGACTCTTGGATCCGAGCGTATTGAGCTCCCGCAGGATCTCCTGGGCGAGGAAGTCGAGTCGCTTGCCCACGCCCTCGGGAGGCCTGGCGAGCAGACCGCCGAACTGGTCGAGGTGCCCGCGGAGCCGCTGCAGCTCCTCGGCGACGTCGGCGCGGTCCGCGGCTAAAGCCGCTTCCTGCTCCAGGCGGCCGGAGTCGAGGGGGATGTCGGCGAAGAGGGACCGCACCCTCTCCTGGATCGTCGTCGCGAGCTGGCGCGCGATGTCGGCGCGGCGCCCCTCGAGAAGCGTGGCCTTTCCGCGGATGAACTCGATCCGCGGGCCGAGGTCAGCGACGATCGCCGCCCCCTCCGCCTCTCGCATGGCGACGAGAGCGCGGGCCGCCTCGCGGGCGAGGCCCTCGACGGCGGCGATCTCTTCGGGGCCGAAGGAATCCTCGGAGCTCTCGACCGTGACGACCTGAGGCACGGCGAGGACGTCGCGCGCCGTCAGGCGCGCTTCGATCGGATACTTCTGGGCGAGCGCCGACAGCCGGGCGAGGAGCGCCTCGAGCAGTCCCTCGTCCACGCGGACGTCGGCCGCCGCCGGCGTGAGGCGGCGCAGGCGAACGGCGACGTCGACCTTGCCGCGGTGGAGCTCGCGGCCGAACACACGGCGCACGTGGGGCTCGAGCACGATCTCCGACTCCTTGGTCTTCACCGTGAGGTCGAGGAACCGGCCGTTGACGCTGCGCGCCACGATCTCGCCCGCCCAGTCCCCGCCGACCGGGCCGCGCGCCCTGCCGAACCCCGTCATGCTGCGCAGCGTCACGGGACGAGAGGGGCGGGCGCGGATGCGGGAATCTCGCTCTCCGCGAAGTACTGCATGTCGTGGAGCCTGCGATAGAGGCCTCGCCGAGTCAAGAGCTCGGCGTGCGCGCCCTGCTCGACGATACGTCCGCCGTCGAGAACGAGGATGCGGTCCGCGCGCCGGACGGTCGAGAGGCGGTGCGCGATCACGAGCGTCGTGCGGCCCCGCATGAGGTTCGCGAGCGCGCGGGCGATGAGGGCCTCGGACTCGGTGTCGAGCTGGGAGGTCGCCTCGTCGAGGATGAGGATCGGCGCGTCCTTGTAGATCGCCCGCGCGATGGCCAGGCGCTGCCTCTGCCCGCCCGAGAGGCGGGAGGCCCCTTCCCCCACCGCCGTGTCGTAGCCCTTCGGGAGGCGTTCGATGAACTCGTCGGCACAGGCGGCGCTCGCCGCCGCGCGGACCCGCTCCTCCGGCGGAGCCGTCTCGCCGTACGCGATGTTGTCCCGCACCGTCGTGTCGAAGAGGATGGTCTCCTGCGTGACGAGGCCGATCTGGCGGCGGAGCGAGGCCAGCCGGGCGTCCCGCAGGTCGACCCCGTCGAGCGTGATCCGGCCGGCCGTCGGGTCGTACAGGCGCGCGAGGAGGCTGACGAGCGTGGTCTTCCCGGCCCCGGAAGGCCCGACCAGGGCGACGGTTTCGCCGCGGCGAATCGTCAGGTCGACCCCCGAGAGAACGGGCTCCCGTCCGTAGGAGAACGAAACGCCTTCGTAGGCGATCGCGCCGGCGAAGGGCGCGAGGTCGCGGGCGGTCGGCTTCTCGAGGATGTCGTTGCGGGCGTCGACGACCTCGAAGATGCGCTCCGCCGAGGCCAGGGCCATCTGGAGCACGATGTTGGTGCGCGTCACGTCCTTCAGCGGCTTGTACATCATCAGGATCGCCGCCAGAAACGAGAGGAGGCCGCCGACCGTCATCTGGCCGGAGCGGATCTGCCCGGCCGCGTAGATGAAGATGATCGAGAGGCCCACGCCCGCGAGGATCTCCATCAACGGCGAGTTGAGCGCCTGCAGGCGAATCGACTGGCGGATCGCTCCGAAGTAGCGGCGGTTGGCCTCGCCGAAGCGCTCGGCCTCGAACTTCTCCATGGCATAGGTCTTGATCAACGAATGGCCCCGGAGCGTCTCTCCGAGGATCGAGCCCATCTCACCGATGCGCTCGCGGGCCGACAGCCACTGGCGCCGGAGCTTCCGGAAGTTGCCGACGATCGGCACGACGACGAGGGGCGCCACCACCAGGACGGAGAGGGCGAGCTGGAAGTTGAGCGAGAAGACGTAGACGAGCACGAGAAGCATCGTGAGGATCCCCTGGACGAAGTCGGCCATCCGGGATCCGAACGCCGTCTGGATCTGCTCGGCGTCGGCGAGCAGCCGCGTCATCAGGTCGCCGCTCGACCGCTCCGAGGAAAAGCGCGTGGATTGCCCGAGGAGCGACTGGTACGCATCGCGCCGCAGGTCCCGGACCATCGCGAGGCCGATCGAGTTCAGCGCGAACTCCGAGAGGTAGGCGAAGATGTTCTTGACCAGCAGAGCCGCGAGCAGAAGGAGCGGGATGGCATAGCGCGGCTCGAGCCCGGCCGACGCGGCCGCGCGCACTCCGGCGGCGTAGCCCGACTCGAGCCAGCGCAGAAGGGGCGCGGCGCGGGGCGAGGCTTCGGCGGCGGCGACTCCGGGCAGCGACCGGGAGGCCCCCGCGCCGAGCACGTCGTCGATGACCTGCTGGAGCAGGAAGAGAAGCGCCACGGTGGCAAACGCCACGACGCCCATGGCGAGCAGCGCGAGGGCCGCGCGCCAGCGGTAGCGGCCGAAGTAGGCGAGCAGGCGCGGCAGGGGCTTCATCGGGCCAGCCGGAAGACGTCGGTGGTGAGCCCCGAGGAGCGCCGCAGCGCGGCGAGGACCTCTTCGGCGGCCCGGGCGCTCGCTCCCGGCGGTCCGAGCTCGGATGCGACGCGGCCGAGCTCCGCCTTCATCGCGGCGACACGTTCCGGGGACGTGAGCAGGGCCTCGCCCTCGCGCTCGAGATTTTCGGGTGTCAGCCTGTCCTGGAGGAGCTCGGTCACGACCCCGCGGCCGGCGACGATGTTGACGAGGGAGATCCTTTCGAGGCGGACGAGCGCTTTCGCGATCGCGTGGCTGAACGCCGAGGTCCGGTAAACGACGACCATCGGCGTTCCGCAGAGCGCCGCCTCGAGCGTGGCCGTGCCGGACGCCACGAAGGCGAGATCCGCGGAAGCGAGAAGCGGATGGAGGCCCGACGCGACGACGCGGATCCCCCGCTCCGCCGCCCGCGTGTAGAGGCTTTCGGAAAGGCCCGGAGCGCGCACGGCCACGAGCTCGAGGTCGAAGCGGCGCGAGAGGCTCGCCGCGGCCGCGGCCATCGGTTCCCAGTGCCGGGAGATCTCGGCGCTCCGGCTGCCGGGCAGGAGCAGCAGCCGCCGGCGGCCGGCCGGAGGGAGGGGCGAAACCGCCGAGAGCCCTTCCCGGACGTCTTCGACGACCGGGTGCCCGACGCAGACGGCGTCGCCTCCAAAACGCTGATAGATCTCGGTCTCGAACGGAAACAGCGTCAGGATCCGCCGCGCGCGCCGGGCGATCGTGCGCGCCCGGGCCGGCCGCCAGGCCCAGACCTGCGGAGGAACGTAGTAGACGATCGGGATCCGGGCGCGGGCGAGCCGCCTCGAGAGCAGCGAGTGGAAGTCGGGAAAATCGATGACGATGGCGGCGTCCGGGCGCCTCCGTCGGGCTTCGGCGGCGAGCCGGCCGAGCGCGCCCCGAAGGGCCGGCAGCTTCTCGACGACTTCGGAGATCCCGACCACCGACAGCTCTTCGGAGGCCGCGATCCGCTCGAGGCCGGCCTCGGCGAGCCTCGCTCCTCCCATCCCGAAGGCCGTCAGGTCCGGCCGCTGCCGACGCAGCTCGGCGAGGAGGCGCGCGCCGTGAAGATCGCCGGACGCCTCGCCCGCGGATATGAGGAGCTTCATGGAACGTCGAGAGTTCACAGTTGAGAGTTGAGCGGTCAACACGTCACGCGTCCCGCTCAACTCTAAACTCTAAACGCTCAACCTACTTCGGAAACGGATACATCAGCCACGCCACCGCCAGGCCGCCGAGCACCAGCGAGCCGATCAGCGTCCCGAACAGCTTCCAGCGCTCGCGTCTCTCCTCGCGCCAGAGCAGGGCGAAGAACGCCGAGACCAGCAGCGCATAGAGCGTCATGATGAGGAAGTGATCCACCGGGAGGATGGCGATCATCGCTTCTTCCCCGTCGCGAGGTCCCAGGCGTCGAGGACGAGCAGGAGATTCATGAGGCCGGCCGTCAGCAGGTAGGCGCAGCCGTACTCGTAGGTCGTCGAGAGGATGGCGCCTCCCGGATTGTCCGAGAGGGCGCGCGCGGCGAGGTTGAGGATCCCCGATCCGTACACCGCGAAGGTCGCGAGCATCGTCAGGGGCTGTCCGGCCTCGACGGTATAGAGCCGCCCCTGGAACGAAATGCCCGCCAGAAAGGTCAGCGTCACGATCGCCCCGAACGCGATCCCGGTCTTCCGCCGGCCCAGAATGAAGTGGCCGAGGCCGGGCACGAGCCAGGCGAGGACCATCGGCAGCCAGGGCGAGCGCACCCGAACGGTGGCCTCCGCGCTCACGAAACGGCCTCCGCGAAGAGCGGCGCGAGGCGGCGCCGCGTCGGTTCGAGCTCCTCGGGCACGACCCGCACTCCGGCCGCGACCGTCATGAAGTTCGTGTCTCCGAGCCAGCGCGGCACGACGTGGACGTGGTAGTGACTGGCGACGCCGGCGCCCGCGGCCGATCCGAAGTTGACGCCCACGTTGAGCCCGTCGGTCCGGTAGGCCGAAACCAGGATCTTCTGCGCGCGGGCCACCGTGGCGATCAGCTCGTGCAGCGTCTCCGGGTCCGAGTCCGAAAACCAGGCCTCGTGGGCGTAGGGCGCCACCATGACATGCCCGTTCGTGTACGGGTAGCGGTTCAGCACGACGAAGACGCGCCGGCCGCGGAATACGACGAGCGAAGCCTCGTCGTCCCGGGAAGCGGCCGCCGCGCAGAAAATGCAGTGCGTCTCTTTGTCCGACACGAGGTACTCGTAGCGCCAGGGGGCGAAGAGAACGTCCGGCATTACCGGTTGATCAGTTCCTTCAGCTCCTTGCCCGGCTTGAAGTACGGGATCTTCTTCGCAGGAACCGAGACCTTCACGCCGGTCTTGGGGTTGCGGCCCATCCGGGCGCCCCGCTCCCGCAGCCGGAACGATCCGAATCCGCGCAATTCGATCTTCTGGCCTTCCTTGAGGGACCGCACGATGGCCTCGAAGACCGTGTCGACGATCGCTTCGGCCTGCTTTTTCGTGACGTCCGTCGCCACCGCGACACGCTCGATCAGTTCGGCCTTCGTCATCGTTAATTCCTCGCGGCTCGCCGGACGGTCTTGCCCGCGCTACTCCTGAGCGGCCTCGTCAGCCTTCTTCCGGGTGCGCTTCTTCTTCGGGGCCGGCTCGGCCGCCGGCGGAGGCTCCGGAGCCGGGGCCTCGGCGGCCGCCGGCGGAGGCTCCGCGGACGGAGCGGCCTCGACGCTCTCGGCGACGGCCACCGGCGCCTCGGGAGCGGCGGCTTCGACGTCGACGCCCGAGAGGCCGACCTTCATCTCGGCGTCCTCGATGCGCAGGATGCGGGCGCGCAGCGAGTCGCCTTCCTTGTAGTGGTCCTGCGGCTTCTGGCCGCGCTCGAGGGGCGTCTCGGAGACGTGCATCAAACCTTCGACGAGCCCCTCGATCTGGACGAAGACGCCGAAGTCGGCGATCCGTGTGACGACGCCTTCGACGACGTCGCCCGGCTGGTGCTTCTCCTTGAAGGTCTGCCAGTCGTTGGGCTGGAACTCCTTGATCGAGAGCGAAATCCGGCGGTTCTCCTGGTCGATGGAGGTGATGATCGCCTCGACGTCGTCCCCCTTCTTGAGAACCTCGGAGGGATGCTTGATGCGGCGGGTCCAGGACATGTCGGAGACGTGGACGAGCCCGTCGATGCCCTCCTCGAGCTCGACGAAGGCGCCGAAGTCCGTCAGGTTGCGGACCTTGCCCGCGACCCGGCTGCCGACGGTGTACTTCTGACCGACGCTCTCCCACGGATCGGGCAGCGTGTCCTTGAGCGAGAGCGAGATGCGGCGGGCCTCGGGATTGACGTCGGAGACGACGGCTTCGACGGTGTCGCCCGGCGAGACGACCTTCGAGGGGTTCTTGATCTTCTTCGACCACGACATTTCCGAAACGTGGACGAGTCCCTCGACGCCGTCCTCGAGCTCGACGAACGCGCCGTAATCGGTGACGTTGGTGATGCGGCCCGTCACGCGAGAGCCCGCCGGGTACTTCTCCGGGACGTGGGCCCAGGGGTCCTCGGTGAGCTGCTTGGTGCCGAGCGAGACGCGCTCGGTCTCGCGGTCGAACTTGAGGACGACGACGTCGATCTCGTCACCGACCTTCACGAGGTCGGACGGGTGATTGACGCGCCCCCAGGACATGTCGGTCACGTGGAGGAGCCCGTCGAGGCCCCCGAGGTCGACGAACGCGCCGTAGTCGGTCAGGTTCTTGACCGTTCCGCGCAGCACGCGTCCCTCCTCGAGCAGCTGGAGGGTCTCTTTCTTGCGCGCTTCCTGCTCGACCTCGACGACCGCCTTGCGCGACAGCACGATGTTCCCGCGCTTCTTGTCGACCGAGATGACCTTGAAATCCAGATCCTTGCCTCGCAGAGCCTCGAGGTTCTTGACCGGCTTGACGTCGACGAGCGAGCCCGGCAGGAACGCCTTGACCCCGATGTCGACGGCGAGGCCGCCCTTGATCCGATCGATGACGCGGCCGCGGACGGTCGAGCCGGAGCGGTAGGACTTCTCGACCTCGTCCCAGACCTTCATCTTCTCGGCCTTGTCCTTCGAGAGGACGACGTACCCGTTCTGGTCTTCCGTCCTCTCGAGGAGAACGTCGACCGGGTCGCCCTGCTTGATCGTGACCTGGCCCGAGAAGTCGGTGAACTCGGAGAGCGGGATGATGCCCTCCGATTTGTAGCCGATGTCGACGATCACTTCTGAGGGGGTGATGGTCAGGACCCGGCCCCGGATGATCTGGCCCTCCTGCAAGTTCTTGAAGGAGTTCTCGTATTGGGCGAGGAGATGCTCGTACTCCTCGACCGTCAGTTCTTGTTCGGTTTCCATCGGCTCGGCTTCCCGACCTCCTGGTTCGCGCTTTTCGCCCGGCATCAAAAAAGGGATCCCCTCTCTTAAGTCGCTGATTTGCAAACTATTATCCTATGGGTTCGGGGCAAGCGCAGTCAAATGCCCTGGCGCACCCGTCCCTCGATTTCGTCCACGACGGCGGAAACGCTGCGGCCTGTCGAGTCGATCAGAGTATACCGGCTGTCCAGGGTGAGCGGCGAATCGGCCCGGGAAGAGTCGTCCCGGTCGCGTTTTTCCATCTCCTGGAGGACCTCGGCGTAGGGGCGGGGGGTGCCCTTTTCCGACAGCTCCCGGGTCCGCCGCTCCGCCCGCTCCGCCGGGACGGCCGTCAGAAAGAACTTGTGGGGGGTGTCGGGGAACACCTTTGTTCCGATGTCCCGGCCCTCGAGGACACCCCCCCGCTCCTTCCCCAGCCGCTTCTGGATCGCGACGAGAACCCGCCGCACCTCGGGGATGGCCGAGACGGCCGAGGCGTAGAGGGAGATCTCGGGCCGGCGGATCGCTTCCGAGACATCCTCGCCGTCCAGGAGGACCCGGGTCCCTTCGGGGGCCGGCACGAGCTCGATCCGGGCCCCTTCGGCGATCGCCGAGACGCGCGCCGGATCCGAGATCGGCAGGGCCACGCCGGCGCGCTCGGCCGAGAGACCCACGGCGCGGTACATGGCCCCCGTATCGATGTAGGGAATCGCCAGGCGCGCCGCGAGCGCGCGGGCGACGGTGGACTTTCCCGCGCCCGAGGGTCCGTCGATGGCGACGATCACGGGGGCCGGGAACGGGGGCGGAGAAGAGCTCAAGGCTTCTTGGAGAGACGCCGCAGGGCCGCGACCTCCGTGTCGGCGAGTCGTCGATAGGCGCCGGGAGTCAGAGCCTCGTCGCGGATCGGGCCGATGGCCACGCGCCGGAGCTTGGAGACCGGGTGCCCGATCATCTCGAACATCCGGCGGATCTGCCGCGTGCGCCCTTCCGTCAGCGTCACGCGGAGCCACGTGTTGCCTTCCGTCTCGCCCTTTCGAGGCGTGCCCGAAACGCGCTCGATCCGGCAGGGCTTCATGGGACGCCCCTCCAGCCGCCGCCCGCCGCGCCGGAACTTCTCGAGCTGCGTCTCCGACGGTTCCCCCGAGACCTTGACGAGGTACTCCTTGCCGCAGCCGGTCGAAGGATGTGTCACGAGCCGGGTCAGCTCGCCGTCGTCGGTCAGCAGAAGCAGACCCTCCGTCATCACATCGAGGCGACCCACGGGCTTGACGGACTTCCGCAGGCGGTCCGGCAGCAGATCGAGCACGGTGTCGCGTCCCTCGGGGTCGGAGACCGTCGTGATGAAGCCCTTGGGCTTGTTGAGCAGGATGTACGTCCTCGGCCCGGCCGAGGGCCGGATGCGTTTCTCGTCGACCTTGATCGAGTCCGTCTCGGGGTCCGCGCGCTCGCCCAGCGTCGCCACCTTCCCGTTGACGCGCACGCGGCCCTCGCGGATCCACTCCTCCGCTTCGCGCCGCGAGGCGGCGCCGGAGGACGCGATGATCTTCTGGATGCGGACGAGAGGCAGCGTCACTCCTCGTGAGGGGGGGCGTCGCCGCCCGCGTCCTCGCCGCCCTCGGCGGCTTCCAGTTCTTCCTCGGCGGTCTCGACGTGGATCCCGGTGGCGGCCGCGGTCGGCGCGGCGATCTCGCGGGCCTCGACCGTGGCGGCGAGGTCGGCGTCGAGGTCCTCCGGCTTCGGCAGCTCGGTGAGCTCGTTGAGGCCGAAGCGCACGAGGAAGTCCTGCGTCGTGCGGTAGAAGAACGGCGTGCCGACGACCGGCTTCTTGCCCGCCGTCGTGATGAGCTTCTTCTCGAAGAGCGTCTTCAGGACGCTCGACGAGTTCACTCCACGGATGTCCTGGATCTCCGGAAGCGTGATCGGCTGGCGGTAGGCGATGATCGCGAGCGTCTCGAGCGCCGCGAGCGAGAGGCGGCTCCGCTCGGTGACCTCGTGAAACTTTCGCAGCAGCGAGTCGAATTCGGGCCGCGTCACGAAGCGCCAGCCGCCCGCGACCTTCTCCAGCCGGACGCCGCGGTCCTCCCCTTCGGTCCGCGAGGCCAGCCGCTCGAGCGCGGCGGACAGGGCCCGGGGCGCCGCCTCCAGCAGGTCCGCCAGGTCCTTCTCCCGCACGGGCTTCGGCGAGGAAAAGAGCACCGCCTCCAGAGCCGGCAGGATCCGCTCGATGGAGGTCTCCCGGGGCTTGGGCTCGGCGGCTTCGGTCGGAGGTGCGGCGGTCTCGGTCATAGGCGGCCTACTCGCTGTAAGTATCTCTGATCTGGTCGGGCGTGAAAACGACGTCCGTGCGGCTCGCGTGGATCTCGGCGAAGGGCCGGATCTGGAAGGCGCGGACGACGCCGAGACGGATGAGCTCCAGGCAGGCGAGAAACGCGGTCACAGCCTCCGCCCGGTACTGCATCTGGCCGAGGAACTCGAGAAGGGGCATCGTGCGCCGCTCGTCGAGGCGGGCGAGCAGCTCGAGCATCTTGTCGCGGACGGAGAAGCGCAGGTGGTGAATCGCGAGGGCCGGCGGATGGGCCAGGCGGTAGTTCTGCGTCACCGTCCGGAAGGACTCGATCAGGTCGAAGAGCGAGACCTCGAGCGATTCCTCGGAGCCGTCGCCCTTCGGCGGCTCGACCTCGGGCCGCGGCCAGAGCCCGCCGCGAAGCGTGTCGATGGCATGGAGCGTTTCGGCCGAGCGCTTGAACTTCTCGTATTCGAGGAGGCGCTGGGCGAGGTCGGCGCGGGGGTCCACCTCGGGCTCGCCGGGGGCCCGCGGCAACAGCATCCTGGACTTGATGTAGATCAGCTCGGCGGCCATCGCGATGTATTCCGACGCGACGTCGAGATCGAGCTCGTGCATCGCGTCGAGGTAGGCCGTGTACTGCTCGGTGATCTCCGCGATCGGGATGTCGGTGATCGACACCTCGTTGATGCGGATGAGGTGCAGCAGCAGATCCAGCGGCCCGTTGAAGGCCGGGATGGCGACCGGCGGCAGCGCTCTGTCGTTTCCGGGCGTCTCGTCGGCCATCAGGGCTCCGGGGACAGCCTGACCGCCGCCCGGACCTTTTCCATGGTGCCCTCGGCGACTCGTCGCGCGACGGCGTCGCCGGCGTGGAGCACGTCGCGGACGACGTCGGAGGAGGAGGACACGAGCTCCTCGCGCTTCTGGCGAAACGGTTCGAGCGCGGCGTTGAGGTTGCCGATCAGGTGCTTCTTGCAGTCGACGCAGCCTCGCGCCGCCGTCCGGCACTCCCGGTCCACGACCTCGACTTCCGGAGGCGGCGAGAAGATCTCGTGAAACGGGAAGAGATTGCAGTTCTCGGGGTTGCCGGGGTCCTGCCTCCGCGCGCGCGCGGGATCGGTGACCATGGCCATGACCTTGTCGCGGACCGCCTCGGCGGACTCCGTGATCCCGATCGTGTTGTTGTACGACTTCGACATCTTCCGTCCGTCGATGCCGTTGACCTTGGGCGTCGGCGTGAAGAGGGCCCTGGGCTCCGGAAAGACTTCGCCGTAGAGGCCGTTGAAGCGCCGGACGATCTCGCGGCAGATCTCGAGATGGCTCGCCTGGTCCTCCCCGACCGGGACGAGGTTCGCGTGGTAGATCGCGATGTCGGCCGTCTGCAGCACGGGGTATCCGAGGAACCCGTGGGTCGCGAGGTCCTTGGAACGCAGCTGCTCGATCTGGTCCTTGTAGGTGGGCACCCGCTCGAGCCAGCCGAGCGGCGTGATCATCGAGAAGTACAGCGCGAGCTCGGCATGCTGGGGCACCCGCGATTGAAGGAAGATCGTCGACTTCGCCGGATCGAGGCCGACGGCGAGCCAGTCGAGCACCGCCTCCCGCGTGTTCGCCGCCAGCCCCTGGGTGTCGGCGTAGTCGGTGGTCAGCGCGTGCAGATCCGCGACGAAGTAGAAGCAGCGGTACTTCCCGGAATTCTGCAGATCGACCCAGTTCTTGACGGCGCCGAAGTAGTTGCCGAGGTGAACGCGACCGGTCGGCCGCAGGCCCGAGAGGACGGTCTCGGACATCAGAGGCCCCCGAAGACGATGCGATAGACGACGATCAGGACGGGCCGGAAGATCGTGCCGAGAACCGGCGTCGCGATCAGGAGGATCAGGATCAGGAAACCGAACGGCGCCAGCGTGGCGTAGAGACGGACCGCCGGAGCGCCGACGAGCGAGACGACCACGCCGCTCCCGTCGAGCGGCGGGATGGGCAGCAGGTTGAAGACGGCGAGGCTGACGTTGACCACGACGAAAATGAAGAGGACGTAGGTGATCGGCGCGAGCGTGCCGGAACCGAAGCGGTTGTCGAAGACCGCATGGTAGAGGTTGACGATCGCCGATCGGTCGGAGGCCTGGATGATCTTCAGAAGCAGAATCCCGATCCCGGCCAGCAGGAAATTCGAGACGGGTCCGGCGGCCGACACCGCCAGGTTCGCGAGACGGGGGTTCTTCGTCCGCCGCAGGTCCACCGGCGTGGGCTTCGCCGCTCCGAAGATGAACCCGGAGAAGACGTAGAGGAGGATCGGCACGAGCACGGAGCCGATCGGGTCGATGTGCCGTATGGGATTGAGGCTGATCCGGCCCAGGTCCCGGGCCGTCGTATCCCCGAATTTGAGGGCCGTCCAGGCGTGCGCCGATTCGTGGAACGAGACGGCGAAGAGGATGACCGCGAGTTTGATCGCGAAATCGACGACCTTGTAGGCTTCCAAAGCGCCCGCGACTATAGCAAGCGCGTCACTTCGGCGGTATCGGGAGGCCCAGTCTTCGCCGCACCGCGTAGACGTACCCGAGTGGCTGGTGCCGCCAGGCTTTCTCGACGAACGCTCGCGGAAAGCTTCCACCGAGGTCGCCGAGGTACGTATACGTCACGCGGCAGCGGCCGTCTCCGAGCGGCTCGACGCGCGTCTCGCCGTCGACCCGTTCGATGCGCACGCCCTCGCGCGGGTCGGAGGCGCGGGCGGCGTCGTTCCAGCGCAGCACGAACGCGCCGTCCGGGAGACGCTCGCCGCGGTAGGCGACGATGGCGTCGCGCCGCCGGAACGGAAACGGGTAGGGCCAGACGAAGTGGATGCGAGCGCTCTCGCCGGAGGATTCGACCACGTCGGCCCGGGAAACCGCCGGGTCGAAGAGACGCCGGTAGCCCGAGTAGTCCGTCACGGCCGCATAGACCGCCTCGGCGGAGGCCGGGAGCTCGACGACGGCGCGGATCCACGGCGTCTCGCCGGCGACGCGGGTTCGGGAAACCTGGACCTCTCTCTCGGTAAACCAGGGCTCGAAGCCGGCGTCGGGAATCGCGCGCGCCGCCGCCGCGGCGGCGAGGAGGAAGGCGGCAATCATCGCGGCCTGCGGGCGAGCACGACAAGCGCGGCCGACACGCCCATCATCACAAGGTCTTCGATCAACGTCCTCCAGCCGAGCGGCCGCGGCAGAAACACGCCGAAGCAGCCGCAGTTCGGCGGCCGCAGGCCGCGCAGGAGGGTGGCGGCGGCCCAGGCGGCGTAGAAGGCGTGAAGGCCGAGCGCCGCGGCCGCCGCCCCGACGAGCCGGCGGCCCGAGAAGAGCCAGAGCGCCAGGGCGAGCTCCGCGACCGGCACGGCGACGGCGAGCGGCAGCAGCGCCGCCTCCGGGAACGCCTCGTACGTCCCCAGGACCCCTGCGAAACCCGGGACGTCGAGCAGCTTTCCGGCGGCCGTGGCGAGGAAAACGAGTCCCAGGAAGAGTCGGAGGGCGAGGCGCAGGCGCCTCACTGCGCGTTGAGCGTCCAGTCGTAGACGATGAACTCGATCTTGTAGCCCGCCGGAATGGGCTCCGGCCGGTAGCGGTCGACGTAGGCCGCCAGGCTGGGGGCTTTGGCGAGGAAGTCCTTTTCGTACCAGTTCAGGATCATCGACATTCGGACGACCCGTTCCGGAGGGAAGGGCTCGACGTTGCGTTTGTCGTTCAGAAACTCGCGGGCCGCGGCCTCGAGCTGTGCATCGAGGCCCTCCGCCAGGAATGGCTCGCGCGGCAAACGCGGGCAGCTCTTCACCATGCAGTTGAGGGCGAAGTGGATCCGCGGATCGCCGAGCGGACGGATCACCTCGTTCTCGAAGGCATAGAGAGACAGGCGCTGCCCCCCGACGAGCAGCTTGTCCCCGTAGAAGAACCGGACCTTGTCGTTCGGCAGACGGAGGGGCAGGCCCGTGCGCACCACGTTGTACATGGCGAGGGCGTTGTAAGCGTTGAGGTAGTAGGCGAGCTTCGCATCGGGCGTCGGAAAGGAGCCCGGGGAGGAGCCGGGGCTGACCGACGCGATCCACGCGACGTACGTGTCGAGGTCGGGGTCCCGGGTCAGGCCCGTGAAATCGATCCGACCCCGCTCGTCGACCCGGGTCGTGAGAACCCGGGCCCAGGCAGTCTCGGCGGCCTCCTTTGTCGGAGGGCCCTCGGGACGCTGCGGCGCCGGAACGCTGGTCGAGCAGGCCGTCAGCAGGACGCCGAGGGCGATCACTCCGGCCGGGCCACGTTTCACGGCCGTTGGATACCACAAGGTGCGCGCGGGTTTCGGGTGGACCGGAGGTTGCCGGGGCCGGCAGGAAGACGTAAGTTACGCCGCGGGAGCCGTAACCTTCCCCCCAACCCCACGTCTCCCCTGTTGACCGGGCCGAAATGGAGACCAGAGGAAGCGACGACCTCGACCTGCTCGAGAGGATTCGCCGCGGGGACACCGGCGGCGCGGCAGAGCTGTTCGAGCGCTATGCCCCCGCTCTCCTTCGGTTCACGGATCGGATGCTCTCCAACCGGGCGTCGGCGGAGGAAGTGACCCAGGAGGTTTTCGTCAAGGTGATCTCGAGAGCGCATCAGTACGACGGCCGGGCGGGAGTGGCCTCCTGGCTGTTCGCCATCGCCGCCAACGCCTGCCGGGATCGCCGCCGGCGCGACCGCCGCGCGACCATCGTGCCGCTCGAGGCGGTCGCCGAGCCGCGGGCCCGAGGCGAGGGGATCGAGTCCGCGATCGCCTCGCGCCAGAGACGCCAGGCCGTCCGCCAGGCTCTCTCGGAGCTCTCCGAGGAGCAGCGCGAGGCGCTCGTCCTCGCTCGCTACCACGGGATGCCCTATGCCGAGATCGCGGAGACGCTCGGCATCTCGGTCGGGGCCGTCAAGACACGCATTTTCCGGGCCGTCGAGACTCTGAAGGCCCATTTCTCGGAGGGAGAATCATGGACTGCCGCGACGTAAAAACGATCGCCCTGGACCGGCTGGCCGGCGAGGCCGACGAGGCCGCCCGACGCGAACTGTCGGCGCACCTCGCGGGCTGCGAGACCTGCCGGCGCGAGATGGCCCGCCTCGAGGACCTCTGGACGGTGCTCGGCACGGACACGGACGCCGAGATCACTCCCGAGTTCCGCAAGCGCTCGCTCGAGCTGATCGAGGAGGAGACGCTCCGGCGGCGCATCCACGAATTCCAGCCGCGTCCGCGTCCACGCGGCTTCGTGCGTCCGCTTCTCCAGGCGGCGGCGATGCTCGCCGCGGCCGGTATCGGCTATCTCGTCGCCCGCGGCCTGCCCTCCGCGTCCGGACCCGCGTCCGCGCCGGGCACGCGCGCAGCGATCGCGACACCCTCGGCCGGCGTGGCTCGGGCGTCGCATCCCGCGTCCGCGGTGCCGGACCTGGCGGCGAGCCCGCGCTTCTCGAACGTCTCCTACCGGCCCGCCGATCCGGACGGCCGCGTCGGCATCGAGTTCGACGTGACCACGCGGCAGACCGTCGTGGGCCGGCCCGAGGAGCCCGAGGTCGCGCGGCTGCTCGCCTATCTCGTCTCGCGCAACGCGGAGACCGCCGGCGAGAAGTCGCGGGCGATCGCTCTCGTCTCGGAGCACTACGGCGCCGGCACCCGGCCCGCCTCGCCCGAGATCGTCGCGGCGCTTTCGGCCACGCTCCGCAAGGACTCGAACCCCGGCGTCCGCAAGAAGGCCGCCGACGCGCTCGCGACGTTTCCGATCACTCCGGAAATCCGCGCCGTCTTTCTCGAGGCGCTCGCGGGCGACAAGAACCCCGCCGTGCGCCTCGTCGCGGTCGACGCTCTCGCCGCGGCGGCCAAGCAGTCGCCGGACGCCGCCACGATCGAGTCGCTGCGCGAGAAGGCGGTGGATCCGCAGGAGAACGGCTTCGTGCGCGCCAAGGCGGCGTCCGCGCTGAAGGCCATCTCCTTCTGAGAAGGGAACGATAAGAACTCTCATGACGACCGAGCGTCTCTCTCTGACGATGAACACCCTGAAGCTCGACCGACCGGCCGGCGCCGACACCGACGGCCACGAACCGCCCACGGCGCGCGCGGACCGGCTCGCGGTCTGGATTCTCCTCGCCCTCGGCCTCTTCCTGATGCTCGTGTCGACGGCGCAAGGCCGAGCAGGGCTCCGCCACGCGCACCGATCGTTTCACCGGATCGCTGGCGGCGGGTCAGACGCTCTCCGTCGAGAACGTCTCGGGCGACGTGGTCGCTTCGCCGGGCAACGCGTTTTCCGCGGTCGTCACCGTGACCGTGACGGCGCCCAACCAGAAACAGGCCGAGGACCTTCTCCGCAGCGCGCGGATCGAGCAGAGCCAGGACGAGCAAGGCTGGTCGCTCGAGACGCGGTGGCCCGGGATGCACGGGAACCGCGGAGGCGGCGCCTCCTGCTCGCGCTGCCGCGTCGTCGCGCGCTACGAGCTCACGGTGCCTCCGGGGGTCGACGTCGCTCTCGAGACGGTCAACGGCGACGTACGCGTGAAGGACCTCGACGGTGAGCTGAATCTCGAGAGCGTCAACGGAAAGATCGAGGCGGGCGGTGTCCGCCAGTCGCTCGAGGCCCAGACCGTCAACGGGCCGATCACGGCCGCCGCTCAAACGGTCGGACGCGGCTCGAGCATCTCTCTCGAGTCCGTGAACGGCGCGATCACGCTGACGCTGCCGAAGGGCGCGCAGTTCGATCTCTCCGCCGAGACCATGAACGGCACGATCGCGTCGACCTTTCCCCTCGGGCTTCCCGCGTTGACGAAGCCCCATTCGAAGACCCGGGAGCCTCGGGCGCCGAAGGAGAAGTCGCGTCAGATCGTCGTGACCGACGATCAGGGAGAGACGACGGTCGTGAATCTCGACGAGCTGGACGAGGAGATCGAGGCCGCGCTCGCCGAGTCGATGCAAGAGATGGAGGTCGAGCTGGAGGAGGCCGAGGGAGAGGGCCGCCGGACCGAGCGACAGATTCGCCGGGTCCGGGTGGTCGATCCGCGGCGGGAGTACAGCGGCTCGATCGGCAAGGGAGGCGCCTCGATCCAGCCTCGAGACGCTCAACGGAACGGTCCTGCTCCTGGCGGCCGGCACGAACGAGGCGGACGCGAAGCCCCTCATCTCCGAGCGGCGCGAGTTCGTCGTCACGGTCCCCGTCGAAGTGCCGCGAGTCGACGTCAAGGCTCCGAAGTTCAAGGTCAAGGAGCCCGTTCCCCCCGTGCCGCCGGCTCCCCCCGTCCCGCCGGTGCCTCCCGCGGACTTCGAGGGCGAGGTCGTTCGGGGCGATGTCAGCGGCGACTTCCTCTCCACCACGAGCGGAGGCAGCTATCGGCTCGGCCGGGTCAGCGGCCAGGTCAAGATCGTCACGCACTCCGGTGAGATCCGGATCGGAGGCATCGGCGCCGGCGGGGAGCTCCGCTCGCACGGGGGCGACATCGTCGTGGGGCCTGTCACCGGCGACCTGCGCGCCTCGACCGCGGCGGGCGACATCCGCATCGACTCCGTCACGGGCTCGGCCGTGGCCGATACGGCCGGCGGCGACATCCGTATCCAGAGCGTCGGCGGCAACCTCGATGCCAACACGGCAGGCGGCGACATCATCGCGCCGCGCGTGGGCGGCAGCGTGAAGGCGGTGACCGCCGGCGGCGACGTGCGGATCGCCGTCACCTCGACGGAGATCCGCGGAGGGATCACGATCCGCAACTCCGGTGGCGACGTCACGCTCTCGCTGCCTGCCGACTGCAAGGCCGACGTCGAGCTCTTCGTCTCGGGTCCCGAGGACTTCGATTCCGCGATCCGGTCGGACTTCCCGGAGCTGACGCTCTCGCGCCGTTCCGGCTCTCAGCGGGGCACGGCCGTCCTCAACGGCGGGGGCGAGAAGATCGTGGTGCGGACGACGTCGGGATCGATCCGCCTGCGGAAGAACCCGACGGGGAATTGAGGAGAAAAGTCGAGAGTCAAGGGTCGAGGGTCAAGGGTGAAGAGTCGATTGGCGCGATTAGATGGGGCATCCGCTGAGATCAACACTCGACCCTCGACCCTCGACTTCAACGAATCCGCAGGACCGTCCGCCTCTCCAGCTCCACTTCCTCCCCCGTGCCCGACCGCGGGTCGTGGCGGCCGTTGGAGAGGTATTCGCGGATCCCGGGGGCGAAGCGGCGCCACTCGCCGCCGAACGTCGCCACGGTCTCCGACACGTCTCCGACGTTGTCGCGGGAGAGGCTCCGGAGCTGGTCGCGCGCGAGAGGCGGATCGGCGAACACCCCGAGCCTCGCGAGACGCTCGAAGATCGACGCGAGAATCCGGCCGTACCAGAGCGGGAAATGGATCAGCGGCTTCCGCGGCTTGCCGACGGCCGCGGCGATCTCGCGGTAGATGTCGTTGAGGGTCACCACGTCGGGGCCGCCGACCTCGTAGCTCTTCCCGACCGTCTCGGGCTTCTCGAGCGCGTCGGCGTAGACGCGCGCGACGTCGTAAATGGAGACGGGCTGGAACCGGGTCGTGCCGCGGCCGATGACCGGGATGAAGCCGGGATTGCTCCGCACGATCGGAGCGAGCAGCGAGACGAATCCGTCCCCGGGCCCGAAGATGATCGACGGACGAAAGACGGTCCAGTCGAGGCCCGACGCGCGGACGGCTTTCTCGCCGGCGGCCTTCGTGCGGCCGTAGGCGGACGGCGAATCCGCGGAGGCTCCCATCGCGCTCATGTGGAGCAGTCGGCGCACGCCCGCGACGCGCGCGGCGCCGACGACGTTCTCCGTGGCCTCTCGATGCATCCGGTCGAAGCTCGGCCCGCGCACATCGTGGATGATGCCGACGAGGTGGACGACGGCGTCGCGCCCCGCCACGGCCGAGGCCAGCGACGGCGGCTCGAGGACGTCGCCCTTCACCGCCTCGACGGGCCGGTTGTAGCGGTTGCGCGTCTTTTCGGGATAGCGCGCGAGGACCGCGACCGCGTGCCCCCGGTGGAGCAGCCGGTTGACCAGGTGCGTGCCCACGAAGCCGGTGCCGCCGGTGACGAGAACTTTCAACCGAACCTCCTCCGAGTTGCGCGCTCCTTCTATCATCCTCAGGGGTACCCGAACAGATCGCTCGCGACGGTCTTGCCTTCGGCGCGCTTCGCGAGGACTTCCCCCCGCGCCTGCGGAAGCCGCGCGAGGTCGCGGAACGGGTCCGCGACGCGGAGCGGAGGCAGGCCGCTCTGGCGCGTGCCGAGAAGATCGCCCGGGCCCCGCGCCTCGAGATCCTTCTCGGCGATGAGGAAGCCGTCGGACGTCTGCTCGAGCACGGCGAGCCGGCGGCGGGCCTCGGGCGTGGCCGCCTTCCCGACCATGAGCGCGCACCAGGACCGGCGGTGGCTGCGGCCGACGCGCCCGCGGAGCTGGTGGAGCTGGGCCAGCCCGAAGGACTCGGCGTTCTCGACGATCATGAACGTCGCTTCGGGAACGTCGACTCCGACCTCCACGACGGTCGTGGAGACGAGGATCGGAACGCGCCCGGCGGCGAAGTCGGCGAGAACGCTCTGGCGCTCGGCGGGCGGCATGCGCCCGTGCAGAACGCCGACGCGGACCGCGGGCAGGGCCGCGGAGATGCGCTCGGCCGTCTCCCGGGTCGCGGCGACCTCGCGGACGCCCTCTTCGATGGCCGGGACGACGACGTACACGCGCTCGTCGCGGGACGCCCGTTCGCCCGCGAACGCGTACACCCGCTCGCGCGCGTCTTCCTCGCGGACCCGCGTCGTCACTTCGCCGCGGCCCGGCGGCTTCTCGTCCAGGACCGACACGTCGAGCTCCCCGTAGACCGCCCAGGCCAGGGAGCGCGGGATGGGCGTGGCGGTCATGATGAGGACGTGGGGCGAGGGGTTGCCCTTGCGGAAGAGACGGGCGCGGTGGGCGACGCCGAAGCGATGCTGCTCGTCGACCACGACCAGACCCAGCTCGCGGAAGCGGACCGGCGACTCGACCAGGGCGTGGGTTCCGATGAGGGCGTCGATCCCTCCGGCGGCGAGGGCTTCGAGCAGGCGCTTGCGGCCCGCGCCGCGAACCCGACCGGTCAGGAGACCGAGACGCACGCCGGCTCCCGTCAGCCAGGATGCGAGGCTCTCGGCGTGCTGCTCCGCCAGGATTTCCGTCGGCGCCATGAGAGCCGCCTGCGTCCCGTTCTTGGCCGCGATCAGCATCGCGAGGCCCGCGACGACGGTCTTGCCGGACCCGACGTCGCCCTGGAGGAGGCGGGCCATGGCGCGTCCCGAACCGAGGTCCTCGGCGATCTCGCGCACCGCGCGTTTCTGGGCGGCCGTCAGGGGAAAGGGCAGGACATAGCGGGCGAGCTGTTTGATCGCCTGCTCGGCCGGCAGGACGCGGCCCGGCCGCTCGCGCAGACGTCCGCGGCGGTCTTCGATCCGGGCGGCCAGGGCCAGCAGCTCCTCCCGGGCGAGCTCCGCGAGGGCCGCCTTGGAGGAGTCGGCGTGGGAGGGAAAGTGCGCTTCGGCGAGCGCGTCCAGGATCCGGCCGGGCGGCGCGCCGATCGAGCGGAAGTCCGGGCCGAGAAGATCGAGCGCGCGGCGGACGAGGGTCCGCCATTGCCGGGAGCCGATGTCGGCGAGGCGATGGTAGATCCCGACGATCCGGCCGGAGTGCAGCGGGTCGGACTCGTCGCCCGGGTCGAAGATCTCCGTCTCGGGGTTCTCGATCCGCATCTCCCCGCGCGTTCCGGCGACCGGGGCGCCGAAAAGGGCGGCGTGCCGTCCCTCGGCGGCGAGCGCCTTCGCGAAGGAGGGATACCGGTTGTGCCAGACGACACGCACCGCGCCGGTGCCGTCGTCGGCCACCGCCTCGACGCGCAGCAGCCCCCGCCGCATGCGCGTGGAGCGGACTCCCTGGAAGCGCACGAGGACCGTCACGGGCCGGTCCCATTCGAGGCTCGCGACCGAGGCGAAGCGGCGGCGGTCCTCGTAACGAAAGGGAAGCGCGAGGAGAAAGTCGGCCACCGTCTTCACGCCGGCCTCGGCGAGCTTCGCGGCGCGGGCGGGGCCGACACCGGGCAGATCCGCGATCGCCTGGCCCAGGCGCAGCCGAGCCGCGTGGGGCGCCGCGCGGCGCGTCAGGGTCAGTTACGTCCCGGGCGTCAGGAAGGTCAGCGCGACCAGGCCGAACTTGAGGACGTCGCCGTTCGCGACCGCGACCGGCACGCCCGTCACGAGGCGGACGCCGTTGACGTGCGTGCCGTTCATGACGCCGATCTCTTCCATGACGTAGAAGATGTCGCCCATCTGGTACAGCTTCGCGTGGCGGCGCGAAGTCGAGCGCTGCGAGTCGAGAGGCGTGAGGTCCACGTCGGGCGTGATTCCGGTGACCGGGTCGCTGCGGCCGACGAGCGTGTCCCCCTCGCGATTGAGGAAGAATTCCGCCGGCGGGTCCTCCCCCACCAGGCGGCAGGCGTTGCGCTCCGGGGAGGGCCGGCGCTGGACGGGCTTCTCCTCCTCGGCGACGTGGCGGCCCAGGGCCTCCTCGAGCATGGCCGTCACTTCGCGGAGCCGGCGCGAGAGCTTTCGCATCATGCGGACGGCGATCTCGGTGTTCGACTTCAGCATCGCGTCGAACGTCGTCCCGTTGATCTTGACGAGCTCGACGTCCGTCTTGGCCCGGGCCGAAGCGGTCCGCGGAACGTCCTCGAGGACGCTCATCTCGCCGAAGAAGTCCCCCTTCTCGAGAGTCGAGAGGACGCGGGTCTCGCCGCCGATCGCCTTGAGGAGCTCCACCGTCCCCGACTGGACGATGTACATCTCGGTTCCGATGTCGCCCTCGGAGAAGATGATCTCGCCCATGGCGTGGCTGACGAGGAACTTCTCGTAGGGACTCTTCCCGGGTCCTCCCGGGCCGGACTTGAAGACGGCCTTCACGGAGGGCATGGGAGTCTCACGCGACTCCGGAGTCGAGGAATTCGAGGCGGCCGGCGCCTCCGTCGCTCGAGACGCACGGGCACGCCGAGCGGGAGCGTTCGCGGACGGGCCAGGTGGCCCGCCGGAAAGCCCCGAACGACCGGGAACGGCGCGTTCCGGAAGCGGTCCTCGAGCCACGCGGCGACGGTTTCCGGGGATTCGCCGCCGTCGCGCGCGCCGGGCGAAATCGATCCAATGAGCATGGCGTGCAGTCGATCGAGGGTACCCGACCGCTCCAGTTGGGTCAACATGCGGTCCAGGCGGTAGGTGTCCTCGCCCACATCCTCCCAGAAGAGGACCGCCCCCCGCGTGTCGATCGACTCCGCCGTCCCGGCCAGGGAGGCGAGAAGCGACAGGCAGCCGCCCACGAGGGGTCCCTCCCCCGCTCCCGCGGCGAGGACGTCCGAAGGCCCGAAAACGTGCGGCGCCGGAACGGCTCCGCCGAGCACGTCCTCCCAGTCGAGGCCCTCGGCGGCGTCGCCGGCCATCTCCACCGCCGGCATCGGACCGTAGAAGGAGACCATGCGCGCGTGCGTCCGGAGAAACGCGAAGAGCGCCGTCAGATCCGAGCCGCCCAGGTGGATGAGCGGGCGGGCCCCGATCTCCTCCGGTGAAATCCGGTCGAGCACGCGCGAGGAGCCGTAGCCGCCGCGCGCGAAGAAGATCGCTTCGACGTCGGGGTCGGCGAGGAGCTCGCGGTAGCCTCGGGCACGCTCGTCGTCGGAGCCCGCAAGAAAGCTCCGCCGCGCGAGGGCGTTCGAGGCGAGGCGGACGCGGTAGCCGCGCCGCTCGAGCTCCGCGACGCCTCGCCGCAGGCGGCCCTCGTCGACCGGCCCCGAGACCGCGGCGATGCCGATCGTCGCCCCGCGTCGCAGCCGGGGAGGCCGAACGGAGCTCACGCGAGACACAGGAGAAAAGGGCCCCGAGCGGGCCGATAAGCCGAATTCCGTACCCCGCCCGGAGGGCGAGGCCGCGATCATTCCTCTGGGCCCGAGGTCGCCCTCGGGCTCGAGCAGCCGACCCGGAGGCAGCTCACGTGACGTGAGGCGGGACGGGCGCCCGCTGCCCCCCTATTTGGCCTTGCTCCGCATGGGGTTTACCGTGCCCCCGCCGTTGCCGGCGGAGCGGTGCGCTCTTACCGCACCGTTTCACCCTTGCCGTCCTCTCGGAAGGCGGTCTGTTCTCTGTGGCACTTTCCTTCGCGTCGCCGCGACCGGGGGTTACCCGGCATGCCGCCCGTATGGAGTTCGGACTTTCCTCTCCGGTTGCCCGGAGCGATCGCATGGCCCGCTCGGAGCCGCTTCGAATCTTAACATGCGGTCCGGGGCGGAGCCGCGGATCGCCCGAATCAGATCAGTGCGTTCCCGCGGGCGGCGTCTTCACGTCCGTCGACTTGATGTCGTACGTGATCATGAAACCGTTCGTGCCCTTGGTCTCGAACTTCTTGTCGGTCCGCCGGAACGCCTGGAGCTGGGCCGGCATCAGCACGAAGCCGTCGTTGCGAGGCGCCGCGAAGTACTTCAGGTTCTGGATGACGGTCGGCTCGGCGTTCATCGCGGTCGGATTGTGCTGGAGCCGGATCTCTCCGCCCTTCCCGCCGTCCAGCTTCGCCACGGCGCTCTCCTTCGAGGCGGTCCACTCGACCGGCGCGTCGGCGCCGACCGTGAAGGATTTCCACTTCCAGGGATAGACGGGGCCCACGAGCGCGGCGGCGATCGCGTCGCGCTGCTCCTTGGTCACGGAGGGATCCCACGTGACCTCGGCCCACTCCGTCTCGCCGTCGCCGAAGTTGTCGCCCAGATCACCCGCGATCCAGAACTTCGCGCCCGCGAGGTCCACGTTGCCCGCCCGGCCCTTGTTGATCTTGTGGGCCATGTTGAATTTGCAGTAGCCATGCTCCCCGTGGGCGGGCGCCGGCTCCGTGCTGAAGTAGCACGGGCAAAACATCTGGCAACTGCAGGCTTCGATGATGGTCGCGCTCATCGACCAGGCTGGCTTCGTCTGCTGGGCTGTCGCAGACCGCGACCGCGACACCCAGGACCAAGACGAGCCCAAGAAAGAGGAAGAAACCGCGGGACCGTATCCGCTGAGTCATGGATCGCCTCCTTACCTCCGACGCACTGGAAGTGGAGGAAATCGTATATCTATCTCAGCGTTCTCGGTTCTCCTCGTCCCCGAACCACCGCATCCAGTCCTCGACGTCGACGCGGTCCGCGCGGCCGCTCCCTCCTCCCCCTCCGCCGGCCGTCCCGAATCGGGCGAAGAACTCCTCCGGGCGGCAGACCTTGCCGCCCGCATCCCGCACGCGCGCCGCGAGGCCCCGGTCCGCGGTCACGACGATGCATTCCGCCGGCGAGCGGGCGCCGGCCACGGCCTCGAGGATGGCCTCGTCCGCCCCGCCGGACCCGGGAGCCGCCTCGCGGATCGTCAGGGGCCCGAGGCTCGACGCCCGCCGTTCCCCGGGCCGTCGAAGAAGAGGACGGCCCGAGCCCGGCTCGCCCGGAGGCGGTCGGCCAGCTCGGCGACGAGCGCCCGGCGATCCTCCTCGCTCGGGCGCGCCGTCCGGCGGAACACGACCGATCAGGTTGTTTCCGTCCAGGAGATACGGCATCAGGCGGTCCGGGCGCGGCGCGGGTGCTTGAGGCGGAAGAACAGGACGGCCAGGCGCGCGCTGCACGCGGCGGCGGTCGGCGATCAGGAGCACGAGCAGAGCGAAAACGAAGATCGCGGCGAACCACGGCACGAAGAAGACGAGAGCTCCGAGGGCGAGGGCGAAGACGTCCTCGGCGAGCGAGATGGCGATCTGAGCGACGCCGCGGGTCGCCGCCGTGGACGTCAGCCGGGTGGTCGGACTTGGCGAAATGGGTGGCCAGCGTCACGAACGCACCCGCCGCCGCGAGGCCGATGCGGCCGGCCGTCGAGGCTTCCGGAACGGCCGCCAGCATGAGGAGGGCGCCGGCGACGGGCCGCAGCAGCGTCTGCGCCAGGTTCCAGAGGTGATCGACGATGGGGATCTTGTCGGCGACGAACTCGGCGAGGAAGAGGATGAGAGTCGCCGTCAGCACGGGCTGGCTCGACAGGAACTCCGCCGCCGGCCCCGGGAACTCCTGGGGCAGCAGCCGATAGAGCCCGTTGAAGAGGAGGAGGACGACCCAGGCGTTGAGGCCCGCGGCCGCCGAGAGGCCGAGGCCCGTGAGGGCCGCGGTCAACCGCGGTGCCGGAACAGGCGGGACAGGAGGCTCGTCGGCTGCGCCGGCGGCGGCTCGGCCGGCTCCGCGACTTCCTCCTTCTCGGGTCCGGCTCCTTCGCTCGAGCGAGGGCGCCGGCGCGGCCGCCGACGCCTCGACCACGCGCTGGAGGAGCTCCTCGTTCTCGGGAGACGGCTCGAGGGAAACCGCCCGCCGGGCGAACGGCTCGGCTTCGTGGGCTCGCTTGTGCTCGAGCAGCGCGCGGGCGGCCTCGGCCGAGAGAGCCACGCGCCGGCTGTCGAGGCGCGCCGCCTCCTTCAGGTTCGCCAGGCCCTGATCGATCCAGTTCGGATTCTTGAGCTCCACCTGCGAGAGGCTGTAGCGATACTCGGCGTTGTCCGGGACGAAGCGGACGGCCTCGCGCAGCATCTCGACCGCGGGGTGGTAGTCCTTTTCCTCGATCAGCTCCTTCGCGCGGCGGAAATTCTGGGCGGCGAGCTTGCGGCGCGCCTCCGGGTTTGTCGACGGTCGGTTCGGTCATCAGCAGCGCCGGCGGCGTGGCATCCAGGCTCTGGTCGTAGAGCGCGCGCTTGTCGGCCTCCGAGAGCGTCTCGTAGGCCGCCCGCATCCGCTCGAAGACGGCGTTGAGCTCCTTCTCGAACTTGCCGAGGTCCTCGCGGTGCCGGAGGTCCGGATGGAAGAGCCGGCTCCGCTCGAAATACGCCTCCGACGACCTTTTCCGGAGGCGCGTCGCGCGGGATGCCGAGCAGCTCGTAGTGCGTCAGCCAGTCGATCCGCCGGTAGGTGTTCTTGACGAGCTCCGCATGGCCGGGCGAGCGCTCGGCCGGCTGAGCCGAGACCTCGACGTTGAGACCGTGGAACCCGCCTCGGCCGCTCGCCGGCCGCTCCGCCCCCTCCTGCTTCCACTCCACGATTCCGCAGGAGACCAGGCCGTAGAGGATCTTGGCGGTCGCGCCGCGGGAGGCCCCCGCGATCTTCAGCAGCGAGTCGACGTCGAGAATGCCGTCGATGCGGGACAGGAGGTAGGCCTCCTGGGGAGTCAGCGGCAGGTACTGGTAACGCGACATCGGATCCGTGGCCAGGATCGGGACCCGGTGGCCCTCCCCGAGCCGCTCCCGGAACATCTCGCTCTCGGGAAGGCGGCGGATGCCCTCGACGATGATCGCCGCCGTCGACAGGGAGAGCGCGACGTCGGGATCCAGCACGCCGGCGGAGGCCTGGAACTTGTACTCGCCGGCGTCCCAGGCGAACGTCGAGAAGACGATCTCCTCGACCAGCCGGCGCATCTCGGCGTCGAGCACGGTGCGCGAGACGAGGCCCCGCTCCACCAGGATCTTGCCGAGGCGGGCGCGGCCCTGCCGGGCCACGGTATCGAGGGCCCAGTTGAGGTCGGTGTCCGTGATGCATCCCCGCCGCTTGAGGAAGGCGCCGATCCGCTGCCCCTCGCGGGAGGAGGTGGCCGTGCGCAGCTCGCCCTTCTCGAAGAAGAGGTGTCGCGTCTCGTCTCCGTGGACGAGCGACAGCGTCCCCTTCAGCCCCTCGAGGAAGATGCGCCGCAGAACCTGCGGCAGGGGCGTCTCGGAAAGGGACCCGCGAAATCCGACCGATGCGGCCTGTGTGGTCATCGAATCGCCGTGAGTGGAGCTAAGGGTAACAGAAAGCCCGCGCTCGCCCCATCGCGACCATGGCCGCGCGCTTGCCCGATCGCGCCGCACGACGACGCGTCTCAACGGATCGCCACCACCATCGGGTGGTTGCGCGGCGTCGAGAAGAAGGCCGGCGCGCCGGCGAGGGCGGCCTCCGCGGCCTCGCGCGATGGGTAGCGTCCCCAGAGGACACGGAAACACGTCTTCCCCCGGAACGGCGTCGTCACGACCCACATCGTGCCGGCGGGCCGGTCGTGAGCGAACGCCTCGGTCAGCGACGGGACCTCGCAGGCGAGCTCGAGCTGAACGCTGAAGCGAGCCTCGCGATCGGAATCGGCGCTCTTCTGATCGCGGTCCGCCCGCTCGAGCCATCCCTGCCGCGACTGCGGCCGCGCCGCGCGGCCGGAGCCCGCGGCGCCGCCGTCGGAGCGGGCCGCGCAGCCCGGGTTGTGGGCCGCACCGTCGGCGCCGGAGTGGGACGCGCTGCCGTCGGAACGGGGGTCGCCACCTGCAGCGCCGCGCCGGCCGTCGGCTGCGGAAGCGCGCCCGTTGGAGCCCGGGTCGCGACCGAGTCTCCTGCGCCGTCGGACTCGGACTCGTCGCCGCCACGGGAAGGGGCTCGCCCGGCGTCTCGGGACCGCGCGCTCGCCAGTAGAGAACCGCCGCCGTCGCCGCGACGAGAAGGACGAGAACCGTGAGAAGCGTCGCGCTCGAGCGATGGCGCGGCCGCTCGAGGTGTCCGACGCCGGTCGAGACGTCCAGCGGCCGCTGGAACTCGAGGGCGGTGTAGACGGACTCGCTCGACGAGGTCTGCGGCGCCGGTGCCGGCGACCTCGACGTCTCCGCCGATATCGTCGGGGGCGGCTTGCGTCCTCTCGAGATCGGCCGCGAGCCGCGCGCCCTCGGTATCTTCGTCCGATGGCTCGTCCCTCAGGTCGGGCGGGCCGCCAAGATCCGCATCGACGAGCGTCTCGTCGGGTTCGGGAGGGGCATCCGCCTCCTCCTCGAGGGCGTCGTACTCGGGGGCCGAGGCCGGCGGCGCCGCCTCGACCTTGTCGTCGATGTCGACCTCGCGGCTCGAGCTCCTCGTCCTCCTCTTCTTCTTCTTCGCGCGCCGGCACATCGGCTTCGTCCTTCGCGCTCCGCGGGCGGCGCGGGAGAGAGCGCGGCGACGCGGCCTGCGGCTCCTCCACGGCGTACGTCGGGATGCACGAGCCGAGCGTCACGAGCGCCGCGAGGAGCTTCTCGACGGCGAACGCGTTCGGCCGGCGCCTCCGCGGAGATCTCGGCCGCGGTCGACTCGCCGTCGATCAGGCGGACCACCGACTCGGCGTCCGTCGGTCAGCCCGAAGGTCGCGAACTCCGGCGTCGAAATGCGCGTCCCGGACGAGCGGGACGTCGGCGCCGCCCAGGTGATGCAGCACCAGGCCGCGGTCGCGGGAGCGCAGGAAGAGCTCGAGGACGAGACGCGGGATCGTGCAGGCGGAACTCCCCCGCTTCGCGCGGCGCCGCGTGCGGAACGAGGCTGTAGTCGCCTTCGATCCAGGTGAGCAGGTCCGAGAGCACCTCGACGGCGCGGATCTTCTCGCCCCAGCGCCATTCGCGCTTGCGTCAGGACTCCCGGCCTGGAGCGCGCGCGAGCGCGCGGTCGGCTCCCTCCGCGGCCACGAGCCGCTCGAGCGTGGACGCGTCGAGCTTGCCCGCGCGCACCAGGATCGAGGCCGTGTCGAACCGCGGATCCGAGGACGAGGCGCCCGACGATCTCGCCGGCCGCGAGCTCGAATCCCGACGTCGCGCCGGAGCGGGAGAACTGGAGCGTGCCGCTCGCGCCCTCGCGCCAGAGCGCCACGAGCGCCGCGAGAATGTCCGTGCCCCGGATTTCGCCCTCCGGCCCGAAGGTGGTTCTCATCCGCGTGAGTGCTCGGCGGCAGATACTCGGCCACGGCGCCGGGCCGTCGCCGGACCCACGGCCGCGGCGATCTCGCGCGGGTCGGCGCCGCGGAGGCCCTGCGACCGACCCGAAACGCCGCGAGCAGGAGTCGCGCCCGCGCCGGGCCCACGCCCGGAATCTCCGTCAGGCCCGTCTGCCGCATGCGCTTGCCTCGACGCCGGCGATGCCGGCGTGATCTGCGAAGCGGTGCGCCTCGTCGCGCACCCGCTGGATCAGCTGCAGGGCGGGGTCCTTGCGCGAAAGCCGGATCGGGTCCGGCCGGTCCGGCACCCAGATCTCCTCCTCCCGCTTGGCGAGGCCGGCCGACCGGCAGCTCGACGCCGACCCGGTCGAGAGCGGTCAGCGCGGCCTGGAGCTGCCCCCGGCCGCCGTCGACGAGGACGAGGTCGGGCAGCGGCCCGTTCGCGGCCTGGACGCGGCGGTAGCGGCGCTCGACGGCCTCCGCCATGCTCCGGAAGTCGTCGGGCTCGAGAAGCTGCTGCGCGGCGATGTTGAAGAGACGGTACTCCGACTTCTTCGGCCGGCCGTCCTCGAAGACCACCATCGACGCGACGCTGTCGGTTCCCTGCGAGTGCGAGATGTCGAACGCCTCGATCCGGTGAGGCGGGATCGCGAGCCCGATCGCCCGGCCGAGGCGCTCGACGGCCATCGCCTCGTCTCCGCCGGTCCGACGGAAACGGACCCGGTGACGCTCCCGGGCGTTGACCTCCGCCATCCGGAGCCGGTCGGCCGCCGCACCGCGCTGGGGAACGCGGACCGCGACCTTCGCTCCCCGGCGCGCGGCGAGGAACTCTTCGAGGAGCGCCGGGTCGGCGATCGCGACCGGCAGGTGGACCTCGGACGGGAAGAAACGGGTTCGCGTCGTAGAACTGGGGCAGGAACGCCTCGAGGAAGGCGGCCGGCTCGAGCTCCTGGGCCTTCTCGAAGAAGAAGTCCCGGCGGTCCTGGAGAACGCCGCCGCGGACGACAGGACGACGACGGCCACGTCCTGCCCCGACTCGAAGAAGCCGAAGACATCGACGTTCTCGCCCTTCGAGCGACTGGACGACCTGCCGCTCGGACACGTCGCGCACGGTCCGGAGCGCGTCGCGGTAGGCGGCGGCCATCTCGAAGTTCTCCTCCGCCGAGGCGGCCGCGCATCCTGGCCTCGAGGCGGTCCTCGAGCTCCTGCGTTGCGCCCCTGCAGGAAGAGCACGACGTCGGCGACGGCCTCCGCCGTAGGCCTCCCGCGTCGTCAGGCCCGCCACGCAGGGGCCCAGGCAGGCGTGGAGGTCGTAGTAGAGGCAGGGGCGAGGCAGCTTGCCGTCGATCTCGAGCGTGCACGTGCGGATCTGGAAGTGCCGGGTGATCATCCGCATGATCCGGCGCGCGAGACCTCCCCAGAACGGGCCGAAGTAGGAGTGCCCGTCGTCCAGGACCCGGCGGGTCACGAGGGCGCGGGGCCAGGCTCTCGCCCGGTCGTGATCTTGATGTAGGGATAGGTCTTGTCGTCCCGGAGGCAGATGTTGTACCGGGGCCGGTGCTTCTTGATCAGCGTGTTCTCGAGGAGCAGGGCCTCGAGCTCGGTCCGGGTGACGATCGTCTCGATGTCCCGGAAAGACCGCAGGAAGGCCGCCGTCTTGGCGTCCTCGGCCCCCGACCGAAGTACGTGGCGATGCGCTTCTTCAGGGATCGGGCTTTGCCGACGTAGAGGAGCTTGCCCTTGTCTCCGCGGAAGAGGTAGACGCCCGGGGAATCGGGCAGATTCTCCGGCGGGCGCGCGTTGACCACGATGCCAGTCTAACGCGACTGGCAAGGCGGACAGGACCGAGGACCGGACCCTGAAAGGCGTCCGGTATGATGAATGCACCGTGCCGATGTACGAGTGTCCGTACTGCTACACCCCGGTGGAGCCCGGCACTCCCGTATGCCCCAACTGCGGGCGGGAGCTCGAGCGCTGGCAGACCGGCTTCTACACGCGGCAGCGGCCCCTCGCCGCGAAGTCCCGCACGGCGGTCTGGGCGGCGGCGGCCGCCGCTCTGCTCCTGATCCTCGCCGGCTTCGCGCGCGCCTGCCACTGGATATGAACCTTCGCGCGATCGCGGTCGCGGCTCTTCTGGTCTTCGTCGCCGCGGCTGCGTCCGCTCAGATCGTCCCGATCACGCGCTGCAACGCGGCCATCCCCTGCAACATCCCGTACGGGCTGCGTCCGGCGGACGCCGCCGGCTGGACACCGGGCTCGAACGTCGGTCAGGGCAACACGGGGATCTCCATGAGCACGGACTTCACGGACGGTCTCATGCCCAAGATCGACAAGCCGCCGGTCTCGGAGGATCCGGTCGAGGCCGCGGCCAGGATGTACGTGAGGAAGTTTCCGGCGCCGGCCACGACGAAGCACGCCGAAGCGCCGCGCCGACGCCGACGCCGAAGGGCCAAGCGCCGACGAGAGCCTCGAGTGTCGAGCACGTCGAGCGTCGAGTCCGGCGAGTCCCACGCGTCAACCCTGCAACTCTCAACGCTCAACGTCTGAAGATCTCCAGCTCCCTCAACCCGCGGATCTCATCGCGAAGCGCCGCGGCCTTTTCGAAGTCGAGCTCTTTGGCCGCAGCCTTCATCTGCTTCTCGAGATCGGCGATGCGGCGGCGAATCGAATCTCCGTCCGGAAGCTCGACGCGCGGCCGGTCGATCGGGACCTCGTAGTAGTCGAGGTTCCCCATCCGCACGAGGGGCGAGTGATGCTCCTTGATGATCGACGCCGGCACGACGCCATGCTCCGCGTTGTACGCCTCCTGGATGCTTCGGCGGCGCGAGGTCTCCTCCATCGCGCGGCGCATCGAGTCGGTCACGGCGTCCGCGTAGAAGAGCACGCGGCCGCGGAGGTTGCGCGCGGCGCGGCCGGCGGTCTGGATGAGCGAGGTCTCGCTCCGGAGGAACCCTTCCTTGTCCGCGTCGAGGATCGCGACGACCGCGACCTCCGGAAGGTCGAGGCCCTCGCGCAGCAGGTTGATCCCGATCAGGCAGTCGAAGACGCCCCGGCGGAAATCCGACAGGATCGCGACCCGATCGAGCGTCTCGATGTCGGAGTGCAGGTAGCGGCAACGGACGCCGACCTCGGTGAAGTAGTTGGTCAGCTCCTCGGCCATCCGCTTCGTCAGCGTCGTCACGAGGACCCGCTCGCCGCGCGCGGCGGCCTCCCGGACGACGGCCAGCAGGTCGTCGACCTGGCCCTTGACCGGCCGGATCTCGATGACCGGATCGAGGAGACCGGTCGGGCGGATGACCTGCTCCACGATCTCTCCCCCGGCGCGCTCGAGCTCCTCGTGCCGCCGGCGTCGCGCTCACGGCGATGACCTGCCGGATGCGCTGCCGGAACTCGTCGTAGGTCAGCGGGCGGTTGTCCAGGGCGGACGGCAGCCGGAAGCCGTAGTCGACGAGGACCTGCTTGCGCGACGCGGTCGCCGAAGAACATCCCGCGCACCTGCGGGAGCGTCACGTGCGACTCGTCGACGACGAGCAGGAAGTCCTCGGGGAAGTAGTCGAGGAGCGTCGGCGGCGGCTCCCCGGGCGCGCGCCCCGAGAGGTGGCGCGAGTAGTTCTCGATGCCGCTGCAGTAGCCGAGCTCCTTGATCATCTCGAGGTCGAACATGGTGCGCTGGTGCGAGCCGCTGGGCCTCGAGCAGCCGCCCGGCCGTCGTCAGCTCCGCCAGCCGCTCGTCGAGCTCGAGCGCGGATCGTCCCGATCGCCCGCTCGAGCGTCTCCCGGGGCGTCGCGTAGAACGTGCGCGGGTAGAGGGCGAGCCTGTCGACGCGCTGCAGCGGCGTGCCGCGGATCGGATCGGTCCGCGTGATCTTCTCGATTTCGTCGCCGAAGAACTCGACGCGCACGGCCGCGTCCTCGTACGCCGGGGCGACCTCGAGCACGTCGCCGCGGACGCGGAACGTCCCGCGCGCGAGATCGAGGTTCGTGCGCTCGTACTGCATCTCGACGAGCTGGGCGAGCAGCGCCGGCATCCCGCGGGTGTCGCCGACCTCGAGGTAGGCGAGCATGTCGTAGTACGAGTCCGGAGCGCCGAGGCCGTAGATGCACGAGACCGAGGCCACGACGATGACGTCGCGGCGCTCGAAGAGGGCCTTCGAGGCCGAGAGGCGCAGCTTGTCGATCTCCTCGTTGCGGGTCGCGTCCTTCTCGATGTAGGTATCGGTCTGCGGGACGTAGGCCTCCGGCTGGTAGTAGTCGTAGTAGGAGACGAAGTACTCGACGGAGTTCTCCGGGAAGAAGCTCCGGAACTCCTGGTAGAGCTGCGCCGCGAGGGTCTTGTTGTGGGACAGCACCAGCGTCGGGCCGGTTCACGGCCTCGATCACCTTCGCGACCGTGAACGTCTTGCCGGATCCCGTCACGCCCGAGGAGCACCTGGTCCGGCCGTCCCTCCCGGAGGCCGGCGACGAGCCTGGCGATCGCCTGCTCCTGGTCGCCCTGCGGAGTGAAATCCGTCCGGAGGCGGAAGCGTCCGGAGGCGCGCGCCTGCGCGTCGAGGTACGAGGCCGGCTTGCCGGCGGCGGAGGACGGGGGCGGCGGACCGGGATGGGTGGGACGCGGCATGGGGCCAGCGGCGGCTTATAGCATAACGACGCGCCGATGCCTCACAATCGGCCGGTGAAGACCGCCGGTCGCGCTGCGGCCCTGCTCCTGCCACTCCTCGTCGTGGGTTTCCTCGGGACGGTCGCCGGGTCGGTGGCGACGGGGTTCGTCCGCGTTCCCCGGGTTTCGGAGCTCGCGACCTACCGGCCGGACATCATCACGCAGATCACGGCGCGCGACGGCTCGACGATCGCCCGCTATGCCATCGAGCGGCGGATCCTGGTCTCGCGGGCCCAGATCCCGCCGGTCGTCCGCAACGCGATCGTGGCCACCGAGGACAAGAACTTCTTCGGGCACGGGGGCATCGACGTCCGCCGCACCGCGTCGGCCCTCCTGACGAACCTCCAGACGGGCGGGTACGCCCAGGGCGGCTCGACGCTGACGCAGCAGCTGGCGCGCGCGATCTTCCTCTCGCCGCAGAAGACGCTCTCGCGCAAGGTCAACGAAGCGCTCGTCGCCTTCGAGATCGAACGGCGCTACTCCAAGGACCAGATCCTCACGATGTACGCCAACGAGATCTACCTCGGCCACGGCAACTACGGCGTCGAGGCCGCGTGCCGGTATTACTTCGGCAAGAGCGTCGGCGAGGTGACGCTCGCCGAGGCCGCGCTCCTCGCCGGCATCGTCCAGCGCCCCGAGGACCAGTCTCCGTTCCGTAACCCGGATCTCGCCCGTTCCCGCAGGGCGACGGCGCTCCGCCGCATGCAGGCCGCCGGATTCATCACGGAGGCCCAGCGGCGAGCCGCCGAGGCCGAGCCGCTCCCGGCCGCTCCCTCCCTCGCCGAGTCGATCGTGGGGCCGTACTTCTGCGAAGAGGTCCGCCAGTACCTCGAGAAGACCTACGGCGAGAAGGACCTCTACGGGCGCGGCCTCCGCGTCGAATCCACGCTGGACCCCGAGATGCAGGCCTGGGCCGAGGAATCGCTGGGGTGGGGCCTCCGCGCGCTGTCGCGCCGCCATGGCTTCAAGCGGCCGCGCAACCTCACGGCCGAGGGTTACCGCTCACTCGAGTCCTACGTCGATCCATCCTGGGAAGGCGTCCGGGTGGCGGAAGGCCAGACCCTCCGCGGAGTCGTCATGACGGTGGCGGCCTCGGGGGCAGAGGTCCGGATCGGGCGCGAGACGCTCCCCCTGCCGAACTCGGGCGCCGCCTGGACGGGGGCCGCCTCCGTCGCGAAGATCCTGAAGACGGGCGACCTCGTCACCGTCACGGCCGTCGCCGGCAAGGACGGACGGCTCACCCTCAGCCTCGACCAGGACCCGCGGGAGCAGGGCGCCGTGATCGTCCTCGAAAACGCGAGCGGCGCGGTGCGGGCGATGGTCGGCGGCTACGACTGGACGCAGTCCAAGTTCAACCGCTCGACGCAGGCGCTCCGCCAGGCCGGCTCCGCCTTCAAGCCGTTCGTCTTCCTCACGGCCCTCGAGCAGGGCTACACGGCCGCGGACACCGTCTTCGACGGACCCCTCTCGATCGTGTTCGATCCGCGCCAGCCGCCCTATCGGCCCAACAACTACGACGGGAAGTTCCATGGGATCGTGACCTTCCGCCGGGCCCTGGAGCACTCGTACAACATCCCGACGGTGCGGATCGGCCAGATGGTCGGGCTGCAGAACGTGATCGAGACCGCGCACCGGATGGGCGTGCGGCAGAACCTGCAGGCGTACCCTTCCATGCCCCTCGGCGCCTTCGAGGTCACCCTGCTGGAGCTGACGGCGGCGTACTCCGTCTTCGCCAACCAGGGTCTCGCCTTCTCTCCGTACCTCATCGAGAGGATCACCGACGCCAACGGAGACCTGCTCGAGCAGACGCACCCCGACGCCCGCGAGGTCGAGACTCCGCAGAACGCGTTCCAGCTCCTCCAGATGCTGAAGGGCGTGACCCAGCGCGGGACGGCGGGTTCGGCCGCCCGCCTCAAGCTGAACATCGCCGGCAAGACCGGGACGACGAACGACTTCACGGATGCCTGGTTCGTCGGTTGTACTCCCCGCTACACGATCGGCGTGTGGGTGGGCAACGACCAGAAGACGCAGACGATCGGAAAGGGCGCCGACGGAGCCAAGGTCGCGCTGCCGATCTGGATCCGGCTCGTCGAGAAGATGAAGGACGGCGGCCGGATCGACCCGCAGGAGGACTTCGAGGTGCCGCCCAACATCGTCCTCGCGCCCGTCGACTACGACACGGGACTCAAGGCGACAGCCGACACTCCGGTGCCGGTCCTCGAGGCGTTCGTCAGCGGAACGCAGCCGACCGAGGAATGGAACGTCCGCGCCCAGGAAGTCGCGAAGCTGCCCTGGTCGCTCCAGCAGCCCTTCTACGTCCCGAAGAAGGGCGAGCTGCCCGAATCCTCCGTTCTGGTTCCGCCCACCGCGTCCCCTCAGTAGAGCCCGGACTCCTAGCGGCCCGCTACGCGGATCCCAACTCGTCGAGAGCGAGGGGCCGTACGCGTGCGGACCCTCTCTCGTCAGGTTGGCCCGCGCAGCGGCCGCTAGGAGTCCGAGCGCCTAGGAGGCCGCGGGTTCGTGGCCTGGACCTCGACGTTCAGCGTCGCCGCGACGTCGCGGTGCAGGCGGACGTGCACGGTGTGGATTCCGAGGCGGCGGATGGGCTCGGCGAGCTCGACGCGGCGGCGATCCACCTCGATGCCCTTGGCCGAGAGCGCGTCCGCGATCTCGGAGGCCGTGACCGATCCGTAGAGGTGCCCTTCCTCGCCCGCCTTCTTGGCAATGACGATGGTCAGTCCCTCGACCTTGCTGGCCACGGTCGACGCCACGCCCTTTTCGGCGAGCGTCTTCTCGTCGTACTTCTTCTTCTCTTCGGAGAGACGTCCGGACGTTCGCCGTCGTCGCCTCGTAAGCCACGCCCTGGGGGAACAGGAAGTTGCGGGCGTAGCCCGGCTTCACGGTCACGGTGTCGCCGCGATGCCCGAGCCCGCGCACGTCGTCGGCCAGGATGACTTTCATTGCTTTTCGGTTCCTTCCCCGCCCCGCCGGCGGAAATCCACGTACCAGTCGAACAGGCCCAGGAGCGCCACGCCGACATTGATCGGGAAGTAGGCGGCCAGGGCGTAGAGACCTGCCCGGAGAATCCGGGTCCGGAGCCACCTCCGGAGGAAGTGGCAGATGATAGAGAGGCCTGCCGCAAAAAACAAGGCCGTGAGGGGCAGCAGAAGATTGCCGGCGATGCGCCTTCCGACGCCGGAAAGCAGGCCAAAAGCCGCCCCGCTCGCCACGAAGAGGCCGACGGCCTGGGCCGGTACGCGCAGGGCCTCGAACCGGGCGGCCTCCGCCGTGGCGGCCGGCCTCGCCGAGGCGGCGCCCGCGTAGAAGGCCACCGCTCCTCCGAGGACCCAGAGCGCCCCGAAGATGCCCCAGAGATAGTCGCGGGCGAACGCGCGGCCGGACTCGAGCGTGAGCCGCATGCGCGCCACCGCCTCCGCGTCGGCCCCCTGCCGCGAGTACGACTCGACGGCGGCGGGGATCAGCGAATCGAAGGCGGCCGCCACCTCGGCGGCGATCGTGGGCCCGGGGCTCCCGGCCGCGGCGGCGTAGGCCGCCGCGAGAAACGCGCATCCGACGAGGCACAGTCCGAGGTAGCACCGCGACGCGTCGACGCCCGCCCGGAGGAAACCGACGGTCGCCGTCGGCAGGAGCGTCACGCCCCCGGCGAGGAGGGCCATCGCGAGGCCCGAACCGATGCCGCCGGTTGCCCAGCCGAGACCCAGGATCACGGCCGCCGCGAGGGCGCAGCCGAGCAGGCCGTTGACCAGGCCGCGCCGGTGCGCCAGGCGGACGAGCGGCACGGCGGCGGCCGGAAGCCCGAGCGTTCCGACGACGGGCAGGACGAAGAGGGCCGAGAACGCGGCCGCCGCGCCCAGCGCGGCGAGAGCAATCTCGAAGCGGCCGAGCGTGGCCGGCGCACTCGCCTGAGCGTCGGGAACGTTCATGTGGCAATCGCGAGCCGCGGCGCGCCCCCGTCCGGAAGCGACGCGTCGCGGCCCGACGCCGGGCTAGTCGGTCGCGTACGGAAGCAGGGCGATCGACCGCGCGCGCTTGATCGCCGTTTGGAGCTTGCGCTGGTGGAGCGCGCATGTGCCGGAGATCCGCCGGGGAAGGATCTTGCCGCGCTCGGGGATGAAGCCCTGGAGCAGCTTGACGTCCTTCCAGTCGATGTACTCGAGCTTCTCCGCGCAGAACTTGCAGACCTTGCGGCGGCGCACGAAGAACTTCTTGCGCGGACCGCCTTTGGCGTCCTTGCCGGCGGCGGCGCCGCGCGCGCCGGGACGTCCGGACCCTCCGCCCATCCTCATGACTCGCTCCTTTCGGCTCTCTCCACAGGAGCAGCCGCGGCCTCGGCCGGAGGCGCGGGCGGACGCGGCGGGCGCTTGATCGCCTTCTTGCGGAGCCTCTCGGCCATCTTCGCGGACCGTTTGAGCTCCTCGTCGACGCGGACGGCGAGGTGTCGGAGAACCTGGTCGGAGAGGCCCATGCGCCGCTCGGCCTCCGCGACCGCGGCCGGCTCGGACTGGACCTGCCAGTAGACGTAGTGGGCTTCGCGCTTGCGTCCGATCGGGAAGGCGAGCCGGCGCTTGCCCCACGGCTCTTCCTTGACGACGGTGGCGCCGCCGTCGACCAGGATCTTCTTGTATTCGCCGGCCAGCTTCGCCGCGTCGTCGTCGGCCAGCTCCGGCGTCACCAGGACGACGATGTCGTACAGCCTCATGTGTTCCTCCTCATGGATGTCAATCCGGGTCGAGGCCGCCCGGAGAGGAAGGTAAATGATTCGCCCGCCGCATCGCGGCGTCGATTCCTTGTGTCAACCACGTCCGGAGGGCCTCGGCGGCCCGCCCGACGCTGTCTTCGAACAGTTCCCGCTCGGCCTTCGCGAAGGGCTCGAGCACGTAATCCGCGAGGTCCCGCTCCCGCGAGTACCTCTCGCCCCGAATCCCCACGCGGAGGCGGGGGAACTCGGTCGTGCCGAGATGCGCGATGATCGACTTCAATCCGTTGTGACCGCCGGCCGAGCCGCGCGCCCGCATCCTCAGAGTGCCGAGCGGCAGCGCGATCTCGTCGACGACCACGCACAGACCCGAAGGGTCGACGTCGTGTTTCTTGCAAAGAGCTCTGACGGCCTCACCCGAGGCGTTCATGTACGTCTGCGGGAGCGCCAGGAGCACCGCGTCCGGCCCGACTCTCCCCCGTCCGACCCGCGAGGAACACTCGCGCGACCGAACCCGAATCCCTTCCTCCGACGCGAGCTTCTCGACGACCTGAAAACCCGCGTTGTGCCGCGTGGCCTCGTAGTTGTCCCCCGGGTTCCCGAGGCCGACGATCGCGCGCAGAGGCTACTTCTCCCCCTTCTCCTTCTTCTCGGCCTTCTCGTCCTCGGGAGCCTCTTCCTCCGTGGCGGCCTTGCCCTTCTTCAGAACCTCGGGCTCGGTCGGCTCGGCGACGCCCTCGGCCGCGGCGGCCACCGGCTCCTCCTCGCGGGTCGGATGCGTCACGTGGACGACGACCTTCTCGGGGTTGTCGACGATCTGCACGCCCTCGAGAACGGGCAACTCAGCCACGCGAATCGCGTCGCCGATCGCCAGCCCGGTCACGTCCACCGCCAGGTGCGCCGGGATGTTGCGTCGGGAGGCACTCGATCTCGATCTCGCGTGTCACGAGGTCGAGGATGCCCTGGTCCTCCTTGACGCCCTTCGCGACGCCCACGATCTCGATCGGCACCTTGACCGTGACCTTGACGTCCATCAGGACGCGAACGAAGTCGATGTGCAGCGGCTTGCGCGAGACGGGGTCCCGCTGCATCTCCCGGATCATGGCGTGGCGGCTCTGGTCGGAGCCCGCCAGCTTCAGGAGGAAAATCGCGTTCTCGCCGGCGCCTTCGCGGAACAGGTCCGAGAGAGCCTTCCGGTCGACCGAAATGGGCACGTTGGGCTTTCCGGCGCCGTAGACGACGGCCGGGATCCGCCCTCCGGCGCGGCTGCGCCGGGCTTCGTTCTTTCCAAGCGTCGAGCGTTTCTCGACGGCGAGCTCGATGGTTTTCATGGCTACTCCGCGCGGAAGCGCCGCGCAAAGAGGCGGATTCTACACAAAAAGCGAGGAAACGGAAGCCCCGTCGTGGATCCGCTGGATGGCCTCCCCCAGGAGGGGGGCCACCGACAGGGGCCGGATCCGGGGGCAGCGGGCCAATGCCGGCTCGACCGGGATGGTGTTGGTCACCAGCAGGGTCTCCAGGCCCGAGCCCTCGATCCGGTCCAGGGCGGGCCCCGAGAACACCCCGTGGACGGCGGCGGCATAGGTCCGCTTCGCCCCCCCCTCCCGGAGCGCCGCCTCGGCCTGGACGAGGGTCCCGGCCGTATCGACGATGTCGTCCAGGATCAGGGCGTCCCGGCCGTTCACGTCGCCGACGACGTTGAGGATCTCGGTCTCGTTCTTGCCCGTGCGGCGCTTGTCGATGACCGCGAGGGAGGCCTCCAGCCGTTTGGCGATGGCCCTCGCGCGGGTCATGCCGCCGACGTCGGGCGACACGATGACGAGGTCGTCCAGCGAGAGCTTGCGGATGGCGTCGAGGATCACGGGAGCCGCGAAGAGGTGGTCGACCGGAATGTTGAAGAACCCCTGGATCTGCGCGGCGTGGAGGTCCATGGTCAGGATCCGGTCGGCCCCCGCGGCGGTCAGGAGGTCGGCCATGAGCTTCGCGGCGATCGGGACGCGCGGCTTGTCTTTCTTGTCCTGCCGGGCGTAGCCGAAGTACGGAAGCACGGCTGTGATGCGGGAGGCCGAGGACCGGCGAAACGCGTCGAGCAGGATCAGCAGCTCCATGACGTGGTCGTTGACCGGAGAGCAGGTCGGCTGGACCACGAAGACGTCGGCCCCGCGGACGTTCTCGTCGATCTGGCAGTAGTCCTCTCCGTCGGAGAAGTTGTAGAGCGTCAGGTGCCCGAGCGGGAGGCCGAGGTACGCGCAGATCTCCTGGGCGAGCGCCGGATGCGCGCGGCCGGAGAAGATCTTGAGCTCGCCGTAATTGAAGGAGTGCGATACCAAAGCGGAGGGATTCTACGCGGGAACCCTCCGGCAGTCGACTGCCGTCGCGATCAGCCGTAGGACTCGGGCAGGCCGAGGACGACGCACTGGCGGATGAGCGCCTCCACCTCGGGAGTTCGCCGCTGGGCCGCGACATCCTCGAGGACGCCGCGGTCGACGTCGATCCGCTCCGGCATGTACGACCGGCACTCGGCGTTCTCGAACTCGAACCACTCGGTCGGGAGCTCGAGCTGCAAGGTGAATCCGCCGGCGCGCGGGATCGAGCGGTACAGCGGATTGAGGCCGAGTCGGCCGAGGCCATGCGGCCACTCGCCGATGGGCCCGTAATCTCGAAAAGCCGCCGGGCTCGGGCTCGCGACGAGCGATATCCACTTCGTCGAGGCCACGGAACCGGGAGTTCCGCCGTCTTCCAGGTTCGGGAGTCGGCCCGAAACGTAGCCCGCGAGGACCGCGGGATCGGCCAGAAAGCGAATCGGGAAGGCCTTCGAACAGCCGCGCATAGCCATCGGGGTCCAGCTCGTAACCTTCGCGGGGCGCGACGAGAGCGTTGCCGAACCGACTCAACGCCACGACCCCGTCGGGCTTGAGAACGCGCCGGAGCTCGGTGGCCGATTCCTTCTTGCGAAGGAAATTGTGGAAGGCGTCTTCGCACAGGATCGCCCCGAGGGCACCGTCGGAAAACGGAAGCCTTTCGTCGGCGCTCGCGCAGACGTACTCGGCACGCGGGGCGACCCAGCGCTTCGCCACGTAGAGCGAGAAAAAGTTTCGGTCGAGGCCGAAGAAGGAGCCGGTCGGACGACTCGCCATCCAGTGATGGAGCGTGTGCCCGAAGCCGCAGGCGAGGTCCAGGGACGGCTCCGGGCCTCGCGGCAGAATCCAGGTGAGGGCGAGGCCGCTGAGATGGCGGGGCTCCCCGAAGCGATGGTAGAAGTGGAAGAAGTGCTCCCGCTTGCCTGTCTGGCGGGCCCACGCATCGAACGCGTCGCGAGCCTTGGGAGGCGGCACGCGCTCCCAGAAGCCCTTCTGCTCCCGCGTGCACCTGCCGATCGGCGAGAGTCTGCAGGAGCGGACGGGCCCGGGCCCGCAGGCGCCGCGGCAGCCCGTCGACCGCCACGAGCGACCGGCGAAGCCAGGGTTCGGGGTACGCGAGCAGGTGCGCCAGCGCCTCGTCGGCCGCTCCCGAGCGGATCAGAGCGAGGAGTCGAGCGACCGTCGGACCGCGGACGAGGGAACCGTCGACGACCTGCTGCATGATGTCGACACGGCCCTCGCGCCGGAAGATCGGGATTCCGCCGAGCAGGGGGATCTCGCCGCAGGCGCAGGTGAGGATCGCCGATTCGATCTCGGAGCCCTCGGAGGGTTGCCGAAGGCTCGGCTGCAGTCTGCTCCAGCAGTAGGGGCACCGCAGGCGGGCCAGAGCATCTCTTCATGCTTCATGAGGGCGCCGCTCCAAGCTCGGATTCGCGGCTACGAGGCGTCCTTCATGCAAACCATAGGCCTTGGCTGGGGCGTGAGGACTCGATCACGGGCGATTCGGCACCGGAAGCGTTGAAGGCGCCGGGATGGTCACGTTGGCGACGGCATAGAACTGGCCGCGCGGCAGTTGTTCGTAGATCCCCTTGCCACCCTTCCAGTCGTAGCGCAACGTGCCGAGGTCGCCGGGAATGGTCCACCAGTCGCCGATCGCGTAGACGTGGCCTTGCCCGTCGGTCACCATTCCGGGCATGCGCCACACTTTGCGGCCGTCCTGGTCGACCATCAGGCCGTGGTCGGTGATCGGATTGCCGGCCGCCTCATCGAGCGACACGCTCAGCAGATGGAAGTCTTTGAACTCCTGGTTTCCGAATGCCCGATTCGCGCGCTGGTAATAGAACACGCGGTTTCCGCCCACGGCGAGGCCGCCCAGATAGTTGTAGCCGATGTGCTTGATTTCCGTAAACGCGGACGCCATCGGCCGGGTCGAGTCGAACTCGTAGAGCATGCCGCCGTTCGGCGACATCGTGAGCAACGCGCGATCACCATCGAGCGGCTGCATCCAGGCGATGCTTCGGCTCGCCTGCAGAGCCGGATCGGTTTCGAGCTTCTTGGAGTCCCACCGAACCAGCGCGGGCAACGCGTTGGCGTGGACCTCGATGATGCCGGTATCGCCGTGAATCTGCTGCAGGTCGCCGCCCTGATTCTTGTTTGAGAACCAGACGTCGCCGCGCCGGTCGACGAAGGTCCAGTAGGACGTGAAATCGTAGCCGCCGTCGCTCGGGGCACTGACCTGCCCGAGGTTGGTCTTCTCTCCGGTCCCGGTATCGATGCGATACATGTACGAGGCCTGGCCGGCGGTGTGCCCGCTGAGGAAGACGTAGAGGTAGTTGCGCACGGGATCCACGCCGATTGCGGAGTAGGCGGTGTAACCCGGGAGGATCACGCCATAGTCACGCCATTTGCCGGTCGCGAGCTCGTAGCCGAGCGCGTGCGCTCCGGTCCAGGTCTTGAAATCGACCGGGCTTTTCGGCCGCGAAATGCGTCGCCATGTACAGCCAGCCGTTGGCCTCGACAATGTCGCTGTGGATCTTGCCCTGGGGATTGGTCTGGACATCCTCGCCGCAGATGTCCGTGATCTCGTGGACCAGCTCGGTGACCTGGCCGGTCGAGGTGTCGTATTTGAAAAACGACGCGCCGTGGTGCGCCGAGTGCGACGAGCTGGCGAAGTACACGTTCCCGTCCGACGCCAGACGGATTCCCTGCCATTGACCGTCGAGCTCTCGCTTGTAGGTGTTGAGCGCGAAGGACTTCATCAACTGATTTGGGACTTGCCGCAGTCCGCTGTTCGGTCCCCTCCATGGTGCTCGCCTCCATCGCCGCCGCAGGCGTTCGGGAGCTCGTGCAGGCCGGCACAAAAGCGAGAGCGGCGGCGATGTGGAGCGCGATCCCGATCGCCGGCCGTGAGGCTGAACCGCCAGGACGATAGCGAGTCATTACGGGACGCTCCAGTGGCCATGTCCCAGGCGCCTGAGCCGGACCTTGCTCGACGAAGTGGCTGGGGCGCTAGGACTCGAACCTAGAAATGCCGGCTCCAAAGGCCGGTGCCTTACCAATTTGGCGACGCCCCAGAATGGAGCGATTTTAACCCGTCGACTCGGTCGAGACGGGCGGAGCGGAGGCCTCCTCGGAGACCGGCTCCGGAGTCGCCGGGGCCGCGGCGGGCGCGGGGGCCGAAGTCTTGACCTTCTCGTACTCGTCGAGGATGCGCCTCTCCATCCGCTCGCGCGTCTCGCGGTTGAGCGGATGCGCGATGTCCTTGAATTCGCCGTTCTTCTTGCGCTTCGAGGGCATCGAGATGAAGAGGCCGTTCGGGCCCTGGATGACCTTGAGATCGGAAACGAGGAAGCAGTCGTCGAGCACGATCGAGACGTAGGCCTTCAGCTTCTCTTCGGCCACCGGAAACACCTTCACCTGCGTGATGTTCATGGGAGACCTCCCCTGGGGCTTGGAGTCGACGCATGTTGGAACTCGATCCTCGTCAGTGTGCGGCAGGGATAGAGACGCGCCTCGGGGTGACGGGCTGCCAGCGCAGCCGCGGCTTCCGGCGGAGGTGCGTGCAGCACGATCGTCGCGCCCGAGCCGCTGATGAGGTGGTCCCGGGTGATGCGGGCGGCGGACTCGACGTACGCCTCCATCCTGGGTTCCATTCTTAGCACGGCGGATGCCAGGTCGTTGGGCCCGAGGAAGTTTTCATGGTCCGCGCCTTCGATTTCCAGGCGCTCGGGCAGGTCGAAGCGGCCGGCGTGAGTCCGATAGACCGCCGCGGTGGAAATCGAGAAGGGCGGCACGAGGAGGAGAAGGTCGCTCGGAGCGCTGTCCTCCACCGGGGTCACGACCTCTCCCCGTCCCGTGACGTTCGCCTCGCCGCCGGTCAGGAAGAAGGGCACGTCGCTGCCGAGAGCGGCGGCGAGGTCCAGCAGATCCGACGGGTCTTCGCCGACTTTCCAGAGACGCGCGAGAAGGCGGAGCGCGACCGCGGCGTCGCCGCTGCCTCCGCCGAGCCCGCCCCCCATCGGGACGCGCTTCTCGAGGTGGATCCGCGCGCGCGGCGCGATGCCGGCCCGGCGGGCGAGCAGCTCGGCGGCACGGACCACGATGTTCTCGTTCCCGGCCGGGACGTCCGGAGCGTCGCAGGTGAGCTCGAGCCCGTCGGCATCCTCGACCGTCAGGGTGTCGGCGAGGCTGATCGACGTCATGCGCGAACGGATCTCGTGAAACCCGTCGGGACGAATGCGGCCCACGCGGAGCTCGCGATTGATCTTCGCGGGCGCCCGGGCGGTGAGCCTCATGGAGACGAGCTCGAGGCGGCGGGCACGTCGCCGCCGGCGGCTTCTCGCCCCACGAGCACGAGCTTCAGGCCGCGTCCCGAGCGTTCCTCGCGAGCCGCGACCCGCTGAGGCCACGGGTCGGCCACCCCTTCGTACACCACGACGAGCTTGCCGCGGTCGCCGTCGAGAATGAGCGATCGCAGGCGGCGTTCGCGCCGGTCGACGAGCGCGGAGACGGCGATGCGGCCGGAATTGGAAGGTGTCCAGACCACCAGGCACTCGTCCCCGTCGCAGCCCTCGACCGAGGCGGGCTCGCCCGGCCACGCGCCCGAGAGCACCGCGCGCAGGGCTCCCGGATCGACGACCAGGGCCTGGCGATCCTCCCCCGTCACGGCCCCGGCGTCGTACTCCGCGACGCGCTTGCCGAAGGGCCCCGTCAGCGATGCGCGCTCGACCTCGCTGCCCGTCGTACGTCACGGCGAGCGTGCCGGGAACCGCCGGTCCCTTGCCGGGGCTGATCCGCGCGTCGTACAGAAGGCGCGATGCCGGAAGCGAGGCCGCGCGCTCCTGCGCGGCGGCGAGCGCCGCCTGGGTCTCGTCCTTCTGGGCCTCGCTCGCCGGCGTGAAGTGCCGCGCGGCGCCGCCGCGGGTGGCGCAGGCGGCGAGCAGAAGAACGGGAGCGAGGAGGACGAGGGAAGCGGCGGGACGCGGGCTCAACGCTGCGTGACGGGCGCTCGCGCGCGCCGCAGCTTTTCGCGAACGCGCTCGGCCTCCTCGGACTTCAGCTCGAGCGCCCTCTCCCAGTTGCGGATGGCGTCCTCGACGTCTCCCTGCTTCATCTCGAGATCGCCGAGATGCTCGACGATCGTCGGATCCGTCGGCTCGCGGCGCGCCGCTTCGCGGAGGTTCTTCTCCGCCGACTCCAGGCTCCCGAGACGGAAGTAGACCCAGCCGAGGGAGTCGAGGTACGCCGGGTTGCGGGGCTCGCGCGCGACCGCGCGCTCGAGGAGCTGCTTCGCCTTCTCGAGCTCCACGCCCTTGTCCGCCCACATGTAGCCGAGGTAGTTCTGCGTCGCGGCGTCGTTGGGACGTTCCTCGAGAAGTTTCAGGAACACGGCTTCCGCCTCGCCGGTCGTTCCCGCCCGCTCGAGGCTGGAGCCCAGCCGGAACTGCGCCTCGGAGCTCTCCGGATACTTCGTCGTCGCGACGCGCGCGACGCGGGCGGCCGCGTCGAAGCGCTTGAGCCTCGCGTAGACGTCGGCGACGGCCAGCATGGAATCGAGGTCGCCCTTCGCGGCCATCGCCTCGAGCTTGGCTTCGGCCGCCTTTTCGCCGCCCGTCCGAAACTCGAACTCGGCGACGGCCGCGGTCCACTCGGGCTCGGCCGGGTCGGCCGCCGCGTAGGCGCGGGCCTGGGTCAACCCGTCCGCGTAGTCTTCGGAGTCGCGGTCCACGGCGAGAAGGATGCGCGCCGCCCGGGGGCGCACCTCTCCTCCGGCGAGCGCCAGAGGCGTGAGGGTCTTCCGCGCCGCGGCCCAGTTACGCTGGAGATATTCGAGGAACCCCAGCTCGACCTCGATCCCGGTTCGGGCCTCGGCCTGGCGCGGGTCGTCCGCCATCTGCTTGAGCATGTCCTGGTACATGGTCCGCGCCTCGTCGAACCGGCGCTCCCGCGTCATCTCGGAGGCGAGCGCGCGGCGGGTCGCGGGGTCCTCGGGGTCCGCCTTGATCATGGCCCGCAGGATCTCCTCGCCTTCCGCCGTGTTGCCCCGTTCGAACAGGACCGATGCGAGCAGACGCCGGGTCGCCCGGTTCTCGGGCCGGCGGCGGGCGAGATCGCGCGCGGCTTCCTCGGCCTCCGTGAACCGGCCGGCGCGCGCGAGGTCCAGGACGATCCGCTCGGAGACCGCGGCGTTCGCCGGGTCTCGACGTTCGAGATCGCGCAGGATCTCGAGCGACTTGTCGAGCTGGTCCTGCTCCTCGTACAGGTCGATCAGGGCCGCGGCGATCTCGCGGTCGCCGGGGTCGGCGTTGTAGAGCGAACGGTAGATCCTCTCCGCCTCGCGCGTGCGCCCGGCCTTCGCCTTGGCCTCGGCCGTCAGGCGCTGGATCATCGGCTGGTTGGCGAGCTCGGGAAGCTCGTCCAGGACGGCGGCGGCCTCGGTGGCGCGGTCGGCCGCCAGCAGCGCCCGGGCGAGGCTCACCGCGCTCCCGATGTCCGAGGGGGCGAGACGTCTCGCGGCCGTGAGATGTTCGATCGCGGAGTTCAACCTCGCGGGGTCCTTCTCGGCCGCGGCGAGATCGAGGCCGCCGAGCAGACGCTGCGCCTCGGCGAGAGTCGGGTCGAGGCGCACGGCTTCGCGCGCCTCCTTCTCCGACTCGGCCACCACGTTCAGGTCGCGCAGCAGCTGCGCATACTCGAAACGGACCACCGCGTCGTCCGGCACCTGCGTCAACACCTTGCGATAGAGGGTCAGCGCCTCCTGGTAGCGTCCTTCCGCGACGGCGGTCCGCGCAGCGAGAAAGGCCTTGCGGCTCGCGGCGAGGCTCGAGTCTCCCGAGGGCGGAGTGGGCGCCGCGGGCGCCGCGGCGGCGGGCTGAGCGGAGACAGACGCGGCGGCCGCCGCCAGCCAGGCGGCGCACAACCAGGCGAACGCTCTCGCTCCCGAAGCCCTCACTCCGGGAATGTAGCACGGGGCTCCGCGCTCCGGGGGCGACCCTGGCGTTATGCTCGTGGCATCGCGCCGTACCGGTGTCTCGCGCCGAGTCCGCGCTGGAGGTTTGATGTCTTCCTTCTTTCTGGCCGCCGCCCTTGCTGCCGCCGCGTCCTCGGGCGAGGTCGTGTGGAAACCGGGCTTCGGCCTCGCCTCGCTCTGGAACGACGGAGCCGCAGAGGTCTCCCTTTACGAAACGAGCGACGTCAAGTACGGAATTCCCCGAACATCGCGGGCCGTCCTGATCGTCGTCGCCGAGGATCTCGACCGCGCTCGCCTCGTCAAGGCCGACCGGCCCGCGGGAGAGCCCGCGACCCTGCGGGTTCTCAAGCTCAACCACGTGCGCTCCGTACCCGCCGGCGTCTACCGGTACGAGCAGATGCTGTCGGTGTTCGCGGCGGCTCGAAGCGACCGGCTCGACCCGGCCAAGCTCACGATGACGAGCCATGAATGGTGCGGCAACAGCTTCGTCGAGTGGAGACGCGACCGCGCCCGCCTCGACATCCGCTCCTACTTCGAGACCCCGGGGGACGCCGAGGTGGCCCTCTCGGCGGAGGGTGCCATCTTCTACGACGCGCTGCCCCTGCAGCTGCGCGCCCTCGACTTCGAGCGGACGCGATCGGGACGCCTGCGAGTCATCGAGAGCGTGTTCTCCTCGAGGCCGCTCCCGCCGCGGATCGACGACGCCGTGATCGAGGTCTCACGGCCCCCGTCGCGGACCGGGGTCTACCGGGTCGCCGTGCGGCGGGGGTCGCGAACGGACACGTTCGATTTCGAGAGAGAATTCCCCCATCGACTTTCCCGCTGGGAACGAAGCGACGGTGGCTCGATGAGCCTGAAGACGAGCGACCGCTTTCGGTACTGGGAGAAGAACTCTCCGGGGGACGAGCGGCTCCTATGGCCCGCCGCTACGCGATAATCATCTGATGCCCCGACTCGGAACGATCCTGCTGCGCTCCGGCGCCGTCAGCGAGGAGAGCATCAACCGCGCCCTCGCGGTACAGGGCTTCGCGGGCGGGCGCCTGGGCACTCTCCTGATCGAGCGGGGCTCCGCGACCGAAGACGACATCGGGAGCGCCCTCTCCGAGCAGCACGGTTGCGTCTACGTCCCCTGGAACGTGCTGGGCGCGGTTCCCGCCACCGTGACCGCGGCGCTCCCGGCGAAGTTCGCGATCCGGCACTCGGCCGTGCCGGTGGAGCTCGGCGAGGGCTTCATCCGGATCGCGCTTCGAGATCCCGCGAACCTCCGCATCCTCGACGAGCTCTTCTTCGTCACCGGGAAAAAGATCCTGCCCGCGGTGGCTCCCGAGGTGCGCCTCTACCAGGCCCTCGAGAAATACTACGGGGAGCGCCGCACGCCGCGCTTCGCCATCCTCGCCGAGAAGCTGTCTCGCCCCACCGCTCCCTCGGTCATCAAGAAGCCCCTCCCTCCGCCGCCGGACTTCTCGATCAACCCGAAAGAACTTCCGCCCGGCATTTCCGCTCCCGAGGACGCGAGCCTGATCGACGCCTGGCGGGTGCCCGACGAGCCGCCGGTCGGCTGGGGAGGTCTTCCGCAGCCCCCCGCCGCTCCGCACGAAGAGCCCGAGACGATTGCGTGGGAAGAGGTGCCGTCTTCGCCGTCCTGGCCGGCGCCCCCGCCCGCTCCCCCGGCAGGCAGGAGCGCCCCCGAGCTCCCCGAGCGCGTCGCGCCTCCGGGGCCTCCGGCCGGGATGTGGCGGCAGACCGCGCCTCAGCCGCCGGCCCGTCCGCCGGTGGAGCCTCCGCACGCGGGGCCCGTTCCCACGGGCGGCGTGCCCGCTCCCGAGGAGCTCGCCGCGATTCTCGGCGCCGGCGGCCGCGACGAGATATTCACGGCGGTGCTCGCTTCACTCCGGCGGCGCTTCGGGAAGGCGGCCGTCTTCGTCGCGCGCCGGGAAGGCGTCGCCGGCTGGTCGGGCGCCGGCGATCGTGTCGACGCCGCGGCGCTCCGCGCTGCTCGAGCTGCCCTGGTCCGATCCCTCCATCTTTCTGAACATCCGCCTGAGCCGATCCTTCTACCTGGGGCCGCTGCCGCCCCTCCCCCGGCACAACGAGCTGGCGGGGGCGCTCGGAGGCTGGCCACAGGAATGCCTCGTCCAGCCCGTGTTGATGAGGGACAAAACAGTGGCCTTTTTCTATGCGGAGTGCGCCGGCGGAGAGGGCGCAACTCCGGCCGATCTGACGTACTCCCGGGAGCTCGCCGCCGCGGCGGCGGCCGCCCTGGCAGCCTCCATCCGACTGAAGAAAAAGCAGGTTATATAATTCAGGACAACCCCGGAGGAGGCATGATCAAAGCCGACATCGTCGACCGCGTGGTGGACCTCGCCCAGATCCCCCGCGCGAAGGCCGCGACCGCGGTGGAAACGGTCATCGAGGCGATGCGTTCGGCGCTCGGGGCGGGCGACCGGATCGAGCTCCGAGGCTTCGGCGTCTTTCAGGTCAAGCGGCGCAAGCGCGGGATCGGACGCAACCCCAAGACCGGAGTGGAGGTTTCGATTCCTCCGGGCAACACGATCCGCTTCAAGCCCGGGAAAGATCTGCGAGATTTGCCCTGAGAAACCCCGCGCCGGCGGCGACATAGAATAGACGCATGCCGCGCATCGGGGAACTCCTCATCGCCGAGGGAGTTCTCTCGGAAGTCGCCGTCCGAAGCGCGCTCGGGTTCCAGCGCCACACCGGCGAGCCGTTCCGCCTCGGCACGATCCTCCTCGACCGCGATCTCCTCGCGGAAGAAAGCCTGCTCAAGGCCCTCTCCGAGATTCACCGCTGCGACTACGCGACCTGGCCCCAGATTCTCAAAGCGGGGCCGCAGATCGTGCGCATCCTGCCCGAGCGCGCGGCCGTCCGTCTGGCCGCGATCCCCTACGCCCTCGAGGGACGGGGCGTGCGGGTCGCTTTCAAGAACCCGTCCAACCTCGCGGCGGTCGACGAGGTCTCCGCCCTCACCGGTCGGCCCGTGCTTCCGGCGGTGATCAGCGAGGTTCGCCTGCTGCAGGCGCTGCACCTCTTCTACGGGAGACCGGTGCCGATCGAGTTTCGAAGCGTGCTGCAGAAGCTCGAGCGAAACGAAGAGCGTCGCCTGTACCGGACGCGGGCGACGGTGCGGGCCGTGACCGTGCCGCGCCGACCACCCGTGGCTTCCCCGCCGCGGGAGCCCGGGCGCGAGATCCCGATCTCATTCGGCGACCACGCCGCCGAGCCCGGCCGCCCGGCGAGCTTCGCGGCGCCGTTCGCGCAGGCCGAGGCGCCGCACTCGCTCGCCGATGCCGCGGAGTCCGCCGACGCGCCGTTTCTTCCCGACTTCACGCCTCCTCGTTCGCAGTCGCCCGACGAGCTCGCCGCTCACATGTGGAAAGACGCGGTCCCGGGCGAGGAGCTCGCGACGCCCGTTCCGATCGAGACTCCCGCGCCGGCCCCGGTGGCGCCGCCGAGAAGCGGTTTTCCGGCGGCCGTGCCGCCGACCGGCCGCGACCACATCGCCGAGGACGCCCTCGACGCGCTCGCCGCGCGATTTCCGAGAATCCTCCTCCTCCTTTCGGGGCAGGAAGCCGTTCAGGGCTGGACGGGGCGCGGCGGACTGCTGACGCGCGGGCGCGTCGAGCGGGTGCGGATACCCTGGGGCGAGCCTTCGATCTTCGCGTTCGTGAAGCTTTCCGGATCGCCCCACCGCGGAGGGCTCTCCCGGATCCTGCTGCCGCCGGCGCTGGCGGACCTCCTGGGCGACCGGGGCACCGCCGCCTGCGCCGTCTTCCCCGTGCGCATCAAGGACCGGCTCGTCGCTTTCCTCTACGCCGACCGCGCTGGCGCCCCGATGTCCGACGAGGACTACCGGACCCTCGAAGCCGCCGCCAGCACGCTGGGAAGCGCGCTGGCCAAGCTCCTCCTCGAGCTGCGGAAAGCCGCGCCCGCGAGCTGACCCGCCTGACGGACCATCCCGGCGCGGAAATCCGCGGAGACGTCGAGCCCGCCGAAACCCGATCGCGCTGGCGGCGCTTCACGTCGCATCCCCTCTTTCACGCGGCCCTCTTTCTCTTGACGTTCGTCACGACGACGCTCGCCGGGGGCGCGTCCTTCACGGCGCAGGGCGGATGGCTCGGGAACGGAAAATTCTCGGATGGCTTTTCGTTTTCCATCCCCGTGATGATCATCCTCGGCGTCCACGAGGCCGGCCACTACCTCATGTGCCGCCGCTACAAGCTCGCCGCGACGCTTCCGATCTTCCTGCCGTCGCCCGTGCTGTTCCCGGGCTTCCTCTCCTTCGGCACCTTCGGCGCCCTGATTCGCATCAAGGAGCCGATTCCGTCCAAGCGCGTGCTTCTCGACATCGGCGCCGCGGGGCCGCTCGCCGGGTTCGTGGCGACGCTGCCGTTTCTCCTGTACGGCGTGGCGCATCCCCGTCCGACGACGGGGCCGCTCACGCAGGGAACGATCCTCTTCGACTACCCGATCCTCGTGCGCTGGGCCCAGAGCTGGACGGGCGTGGGCCCCTACACGAGCGCGTCGATCCACGAGCATCCGACGTTCATGGCCGCCTGGTTCGGCCTGCTCGTCACGGCCATGAATCTCTTTCCGATCGGGCAGCTCGACGGGTCTCACGTGATGCGCGCGCTTCTCGGACGGAGGCAGCCCATCGCGGCCGGGGTCGCGGTGGCTCTGGCGATCGCCGGCGCGCTGGCGGGCCCGCCGATCTGGCTCGTCTTCACGGCGTTCGCCGTGCTCGTCATGGGGCTCGTGCATCCGCCGATGCCGGACGACGAGGAGCCTCTGGGATTCGGGCGAACGCTCGTGGCGCTCGCCTGCGTCGCGGTGTTTCTCCTCTGCTTCTCCCTGACGCCCCTCCGGACGCCCTGAGCATCAGCGCCGCGGCAGCTCGAGAAGAAACGTCGCGGGACCGTCGTTGACGAGCGCGACCTCCATGGCCGCGCCGAACACCCCGGTTTCGACGGGAACGCCCTGGCCTCGCAGGGCCTCGACGAAGGCCTCGTAGAGCGGCTCCGCCTCGGCGCCCCGGAGCGCCCGCTCGAAGCCCGGACGGCGGCCTCGCGACAGGTCGGCCCCGAGCGTGAACTGCGAGACGACGAGGGCCCGGCCGCCGACGTCCGCGAGCGACCGATTCATCTTGCCGGCCTCGTCGTCGAAAACGCGCAGGCCGGCGACCTTCCGCGCGGCCTCGCCCGCCAGGTCCGCGGAATCTCCCGTCTCGGCTCCGAAGAGGACGAGGAACCCGCGTCCGATCTCGCCGACCACTCTTCCCTCGACGCGCACGGAAGCGCTCGAGACCCGCTGGATCACGAGCTTCACGGACGGCGCCGTCGGGCGACACGCGCGAGCTCGACGGGCTCCGGAGCGCCGATCGCGCGCGCCGCGACCCAGTAGACGAGGCTCGAGGCGAGGATGAGCGCCGCGAGGATCCCGGCCCCCGGCCAGCCCGCCATCCGATCGGCCGCGACGAGGCGGAGCGCGCCCCAGAGAAACGCTCCCATGACGGCGGCCGCGAGGACCGAACGGGCGAGCGAGGCGGCGATCGCTCGGCCGCCGAGCCGGCCCTCCCGCCGGCGCAGCGACGCGACCAGGACGAGGACGTTGACGGACGCCGACACGGATGCGGCGAGGCCGATGCCCGGCAGGCCGAGGCGCCCGGTCAGCACGAGACACAGCACCAGAAACACGGAAGCGTCGGCCACCGCGGCGGCGACGGGGAGCGTCGTGTTTCGCAGGGCATAGAACGCCGGCACGATGACGCGGATCGCCGCGAAGAAGAACAGACCGAGAGCGAGAGTCGCGAGAACTCCGGCCGTCGCGAGCGTATCCGCCGAGCCGAATCGGCCACCCTGGAAGAGGACCCGAACGATGGGTGTCTGCAGCATGATCAACCCGACGCTCGCCGGAACCGTCACGAAGGCGATGAGCCGCAGGGCGAACGCGAGGTGGTCCTTGAACGGCCCGCGGTCGGCCTCGAGCGCCTCCTTCGAAAGCAGCGGCAGGATCGCGGTCGCGATCGAAACCGCGAAGCCGCCCAGGACCAGCTCCTTCAGGCGATTCGCATAGTAGAGATGCGACACGCTCGCATCGCCGAGGCCCGCTGCGAACCGCGTCGAGACGACGGTGTTGAAGGCGCTGACGCCGTAGGCCCCGAGCCGCGGGGCCATGAGCGTGAGGACCGAGCGGACGGCGGGATCTTTCCATCCGAGCTCCGGTTTCCCGACGGCGCGAAGACGCGCGAGCTGCGGGATCTGGATGAGGATCTGGAGGAGCCCGCCGACGAGGACTCCCGCCGCGAGGCCGTAGGTCGGCTCCGCCAGGCGCGGCGAGAGGAAGAGCGCCGCGAGGATCAGGGCGACGTTCAGGAAGATGGGCGCGGCCGCGGGGGCCGCGAAGCGGCGGTGCGCATTCAGGATCGCCTGGCAGAGCGCCGCGAGCGAGACGAGGAAGACGTAGGGGAAGATCCAGCGGCTGAGGACGACCGTCAGCTCGAACTTCCCGGGCGTCTCGCGAAACTGGCCGGCGAGAAGCGCGACGAGCCACGGAGCGGCCAGGATGCCCGCCACCGTGAGCACCGCGAGGATGAGCGCGAAGGTCGCCACGACCCGGCCCACGAAGGCGCGGGCCTGCTCCTCGCTCCGCTCCGCCTCGACCCGGGCGTAGACGGGGATCACGGCCGAGGACATCGCGCCTTCCCCGATGATTTCCCGGAGCATGTTGGGGATCCGGAAGGCGACGAAGAACGCGTCGGTGCGCAGCCCGGCGCCGAGCGTGGCCGCGATGACCTTGTCCCGCAGGTACCCGGTCACGCGCGAGACGAGCGTGAGCGGAGTGATCGTCGAGGCCGACCGGACGAGGTGGCCGCGAGTCCTCTCGATCTGTTCGGAAGTCATGCGCCGAGAAGGGATTGTAGCGAAGCGCCGGAGGCCGCCGACTCGGACATCATCTGTCCCGCGCGAAGTGGAATATGGTTCCAGCACCTGAAAGGAGGGCGAACACATGGCCAGCGTCAACAAAGTGATCCTGATCGGAAACCTCGGGAAGGATCCCGAGGTTCGGACGACCCCGCAGGGCACGACCCTCGCGCGCTTCTCGGTGGCGACCTCGACGCAATGGAAGGACGCGTCGGGCGCCAAGCAGGAGCGCACGGAGTGGCATGACGTCGTCGCGTGGGAGAAGCTCGCGCAAATCTGCGGGGAGTACCTCCAGAAGGGCAAACAGGTTTACGTCGAGGGCAGCCTCCAGACCCGGAGCTGGGAAGACCAGAACGGCCAGAAGCGCTACAAGACCGAGATCAAGGCCTCCAACGTCGTGATGCTCGGGCGCCGCGAGGAGGGCATGCGCTCAGCGGGCGCGCGCGAAGTGGCCGACACGCCCGAGCCCGCGACGGCGGCCGCCGGCGCGTACGACGACGACGTCCCGTTCTGAGGCCGTGCCCGCCTACATCGTCGCCGACGTCGACGTTCACGATCCGGCGAGCTACGAGCGGTACAAGGCCCTCGCGCCCCCGGCCATCGCGGCGCATGGCGGGCGCTACCTCGCCCGCGGCGGACGCACCGAGGTGCTCGAGGGGAGCTGGTCGCCGCGGCGCGCGGTGATCCTCGAGTTCCCGACGCTCGAGCAGGCGAAGGCCTGGTGGGCCTCGGTCGAGTACGCGGAGGGCAAGGCGCTTCGCCAGGCCTCGGCGCAAACCGACATGTTCGTCGTCGAAGGAGTCTGAGCGGGCCGAGGTCGGCCTCAGGCGAGAGAGGAGCCCTCAGCGCCCTCAAGAGGGGCCTTCAGCGCCTCAGGCGAGGGACTCGTCGAAGCCGCGGATCGCCGCGGCGACCTTCTCGATCGGGACCTCTGCGCGGACGCGCGCCGGGCGAAGTTTCTCGATGTGCGCGGCGTAGGCCTCGAGCCGGGCCGCAGCCTCCTCCCGGCGGTCCGCCGGGACGTTCTTCTCCACCGCTTCGACGCAGGCCGGGTACTCCTCGATGCGCCGGCAGACGAAGAGCAGGTCGCAGCCGGCGAGCGCCGCGCGCGTGCTGCGTTCCGGGAGCCCGCCGAACGCCGCGAGCGCCCCCATCTCGAGATCGTCCGAGAAGGCCGCGCCCTCGAAGCCCAGGATCTCCCGCAGCTGCGTGGTCGCCCATGCCGGAGAGAGTGAGGCGGGCCAGCCGTCCTCGCCGGCGGCGTGCGAGATCATGACGGCGCCGGCCCGGGACATGAGCGCGTCGAAAGGCGCCAGGTCGAGGGCGAGTGCGTGGGGATCGGTGTCGAGCAGCGGCAGCGTCTGGTGCGTGTCGAAGCGGGCCCGGCCGAGGCCGGGAAAGTGCTTGAGGCAGCCGGCGATGCCTCGCGCGTGGAGACCGTCGAGGAAGTCGCCCGCGGCGGTGATGATCGCGCCCGGCTCCGCCGAAACGGAGCGCTCGCCCAGCACGAGCGCCCCCGCGCCGGGAACGGCCCGGTCCACGACCGGAGCGAGGTCGACGTCGAATCCGAGCCGCGCGAGCGCCTCGCCGGCCAGCTCGCCCGCCCGGCGCGCGGAACGGCCCCGCGACGCCCGCGCCAGCGACGGCGCCGGAGCCAGCAGGTCGCGGAGACGGTCCACCGGCCCGCCCTCCTGGTCGACGAACAGGAAGCGCACCCCGAGCGCGCGGAGGCTTCCGACGAGATCGGCGAGCTGTTCCGCGGACTCGATGTTGCGCCGGAAGAGAATCCCTCCGAACGGCGGATGGGCCGCGAGGATGTCGCGCTCCCGCGAAGTGAGGCTCGGGCCCTCGACTCCGACGCCGAAGAGCCGAGAGCTCACGGGCGCTTGACGCGGGACTGCAGCGTCGCCAGGAGCGAGAGGGCCGCCACCGGAGTCATCTGGTCGATGTCGAGCGACCGCAGCTTCTCGAGCGCGAGCTCCTCCTCGGCCGAAAAGAGCAGAAACTGGCCGCTGCCGGCGCTCTCCCCCTGCCGCCGCGCCAGGACGGGCGCGCCCTGCACGTCCAGCTCCTGCGTTTCGAGGTTGGCGAGGACCTCCCTCGCCCGGGCGGTGACCTCCGCCGGCAGACCCGCCAGCTCGGCGACGTGGATTCCGTAGCTGCGGTCGGCGGCGCCGGGCACGACCTTGCGGAGGAAGACGACCCGTCCGGCGATCTCCTTGACCGCCATCGTGGCGTTCACCACCGCCGGCTTGACGAGAGCCACCTCCGTCAGCTCGTGGTAGTGGGTGGCGAAGAGGACGAAGGCCTCCTTGCCCGGAGCGTCGTGCAGGTACTCGAGCAGCGCCCAGGCAATCGAGAGACCGTCGAACGTGGAAGTCCCGCGGCCGACCTCGTCGAGGATGACGAGACTGCGGGGCGTGGCTTCCCGGAGGATGGCTGCCGATTCCAGCATCTCGACCATGAACGTGGACTCGCCGCGCGAAAGGTGATCGGCCGCTCCCACGCGCGTGAAGATCCGGTCGAAGACAGAGAGCTCGGCTTCCTCCGCGGGGACGAACGAGCCCGCCTGGGCGAGCAGGACGAGCGTCGCGACCTGGCGCAGGTACGTCGACTTCCCGCCCATGTTCGGCCCGGTGACGACCTGGATCCGGCGCTGCGCGTCGAGGTCGGTGTCGTTGGGGATGAAGGGCTCCTCGCGCCGCAGTCGCTCGACGATCGGATGGCGGCCGTCGACGATCGTCAGCCGGGGCCTCTCGGAGAGCCGGGGCCGGACCCAGCGTCCGGAGCGCGCGACCTCCGCCAGGGAGGCGAAGAGATCGAGCTCCCCCATCGCGAGGGCCGTCCGACGCACGCGATCCCCCGCCTTCGCGAGCTCGGCGAGGAGCGCCCCGTAGAGGCGCGCCTCGATCGCCGCGATGCGGTCCTCGGCGCCGAGGATCTTCTCTTCGAGCTCCTTCAGCGCCGGCGTGACGTACCGCTCGGCGTTCGTGAGCGACTGCCGGCGGATCCAGTCCGCGGGAACTTTGTCGCGGTGAGCGTTGGAGACTTCCAGCGAGTACCCGAAGACCCGATTGAAGCGCACCTTGACGGAAGGGATTCCCGACCGCCGCCGCTCCTCGGCCTCGATCGAGAGGATGGCCCCCTGGGCGTCCCGCCGGAGCGCCCGGAGCTCGTCGAGCTCGGCATCGGCGCCGTCGCGGATCGCGCCGCCGGCCGACGCGAGGACCGGCGGTTCCGGAGCGAGGGTCGACTCGATCGCGGCGACGCAGTCGGAGGTATCGGGGATCGCTTCGAGCAGCGAGTGGAAACGTCCGCGCGGCGAGCGGTTCCGCAGCCGCGGCAACCTCGGGAGCCTTCCGAAGACCCGGCGCCGAGTGCGGCGACCTCACGGGGTCCGGCAGTGCCCACGGCGACGCGGGCGAATCGCCGCTCGAGATCGCCGACGCCGTCGAGGGCGGCCTGAAGCGCTTCGGCGATCTCGGGGCGGCGTACGAGCTCCTCGACCGCGTCCCAGCGCGATTCGATGTCGACCGGATCGAGCGAGGGGTGCGCCAGGGTCTCGCGCAGTGCCCGCGCTCCGAGGGGCGTGCGCGTCCGGTCGAGGAGGGCGAAGAGGCTCCGGGCGCTGGAACCGTCCGAAGATTCGAAGAGCTCGAGCGTGGCGATGGCCGCCGCGTCGAGCCCCATCCTCCGGTCGAAGGCCAGGGGGTCCGGCTCTCCCACATGGGCGATGCCTCCGGGCCGCATCTCGGCGGCATACGCGCGAGCCGCGGCCGCGGCGCCTGCGGCTCCGGTTGCCTCCCCCGTGGCGCCCCACCACGCGGCTCCACGCCGCGAGAGGGTCGCCGGAAACGCGGGGGCGGGCGTTTCCTCCGGCAGCAGAATCTCCCTGGGGCGGAAGAGCGCCAGCGCGTCCTCGACTCGGCGGGACGGCACCGCCCCCGCCCGGAAGCGGCCCGTGGACAGGTCCAGAAACGCGACGCCCCACTCGGACGGGCCCGGGAGGAGCGCGGCCAGATAGGACGGCGCGCTCGGAACGAGCGACTCGGGATCGAGGACGGTGCCGGGGGTGACGACCCGCGTGATGTCCCGGCGGACGAGACCGCGCGCGGCCCGCGGGTCCTCGACCTGGTCGCAGATCGCGACCTTGCGGCCGGCCGCCACGAGCTTCGCCACGTGGTGCTCGACGGCCTGGTGGGGCACGCCGCACATCGGGGCCTCGATGTCGGAGTCGCGATGCCGCGCCGTCAGCGCGATGCCGAGCAGCGGCGCGGCGTCCTTCGCATCGTCGAAGAACATCTCGTAGAAGTCGCCCATCCGGTAGAAGAGGATGGCGTCCGGGACCCGGCTCTTCATTTCGAAGTACTGCCGGAGCATCGGTGTGACGCGGGGAAGGACTGTGCTCACGCCGGTGCTAGCATAGCCCCAGACGCGTCCGGTCCAGTCCGGACGCTCGAAGCGCATGAGCGTGCTCTCGCTCGACACGGCCGGGCCGGATGCCTCGGTCGCGGTCCTCGCAGGAGGACGGCTCTACGAGGAAGCGCTGCCCGCGGGCGGCCGCGCCTCGGAGGATCTTCTTCCCGCGATCGGACGCGCCTTCGCATCGGCGAACCAGGACCTTTCCGGATGCGAGCGGATCGCCGTATGCGCGGGTCCGGGCTCGTTCACCGGCGTGCGCGTCGGCCTCGCGACGGCCTGGGGCATCGGCCGCGCGCTCGGTATTCCGGTCGAGGCGGTTTCGACGCTCGAGGTCCTGGCCGAAGCCGCGCGCTCCCTCGGGTCTCCGCGCGTCGCTGCGTTTCTCGATGCGGGCCGCGGAGAGCTCGTCGGCGCGCGTTTCGACCTCTCGGAAGCCCGCGCCCGCCCCCTCGCGCCGCCCGAGCGCCTGCCCGCGGCCGACGCGGTCCGTTTTGCGGACGGGGCGGCGATCACCGCCCTGCCGGGAGATCTCGTCGTGCCGGCCGGTCGCGTCCCGCCGACGAGCCTGGCCGCGGCCCTCGCGCTCGCGGTCTCCCGTTACCCGCGCGCGGCCGCGCTTTCGGCCATCTACGCACGGCCCAGCGCCGCAGAGGAGAAGCGTGGCGCTCCGTGAGCCGAGGAACGCCCCGTACCGGCTGCGTCCCGGCGGGCCGTTCGACCTCGACGAAGTCGCGCGGATCGAGGCCGAGTCCTTCCCGGTCCCGTGGAAGCGGGAGTTTTTTGCGAGCGAGCTCGTCGAGCCCCACCGTTACATCCGCGTTCTCGCCCGCGAGGGCGGTGGCGATCCGCGCATCGGGGGCTACCTCTTTGCGGTCTCGCTCTACGAAGAATTCCACATCAACAAGATCGCGACCGACGCGCAGGTGCGCCATCTTGGTTACGGGCGCTGGCTTCTGGAGGATGCCATCGCCCGCGCGCGGACGATGGGGTCGACGGCGATCACACTCGAAGTGCGCGTCGGAAACACCGCGGCCCGGCAGTTCTATCGGTCCTACGCGTTCACCGAGGCCTACCGCCGCCGGGCCTACTACCAGGACGGGGAGGACGCGCTGGTCCTCGTTTTGCCGATCCGCGGCGGGTCGACAGGCGGTTGAAAGCCCCCCACGGCGGGACTAGACTTAGGACGTGGCCCTTCCGGAATCTCTCTTCGAACTTCCGCACAATCAAAAAGCAAGGAGGTCTGACCCGATGGAGTACGGGAACAAAGAGGAACTGTCCGTCGCCGACCCGGAGTTCCGCCGCCTGCACGAGGAGCACCGACATCACGAGGAACGGCTCCAGCTGCTGGCGGCCAAGACTCGCCTCTCCGAAGACGAGGAAATGGAAGAGAAGCGTCTCAAGAAGGAAAAGCTCCTCCTGAAGGATCGTATGGAGGCGATCGCCCGAAACCACCGCGAGGGGGTTGCCCACTGAGGATCCCGCTCGCCCGGGAGGGCTGGGTCTTCATCGTTCCGGCGCTCGTCGCCGGCACGCTGTTCGCCCTCGCCGGGCGCTGGCCCGCCGCCGCGTTCTTCTATGCGGCTTCCCTGTTTCTGCTCCAGTTCTTCCGCGACCCGGAACGCTCGCCCGAGGGCGGAGCCGACACCATCGTCTCGCCGGCCGACGGAACGGTGCTCTCGATCACCGAAGCGCCGGAGGCTCCGCCCGGCGCCCGTCGTCGCCTCTCGATCTTCATGTCCGTATTCAACTGCCACGTGAACCGGTCGCCGGTGGACGGCCGCCTCTCCGACTACGCTTACGTCCGCGGCCGGAAGGAAGCCGCCTTCGCCGACAAGGCCTCGGTCGAGAACGAGCAGAACCGGATCACGCTCGCGAGCCCGCGCGGCAATCTGACCTTCAAGCAGATCGCGGGCGCGCTCGCCCGGCGCATCGTCTTCTATCCGCGGATGGGCGACGAGCTGCGCCGCGGCGAGCGAATCGGGCTGATCAAGTTCGGCTCGCGCGTCGACCTCTTTCTTCCCGACGACGCCGAGGTCCTGGTCACGCGCGGCCAGAAGCTCAAGGCCGGCCATTCGGCGATCGCTCGCTGGGGCCCGGCCTCCTGAATGGCCGCGACCGCGCGTGAGAGGCTCTCGCGGGGCCTCTTCGTCCTGCCCACCCTGTTCACGGTGGGCAACCTCTTTTGCGGCTATCTGTCGATCTGGTCGTCGATCCGCGGGACCTTCGACCAGTCGGCGTACCTGATCATCGCCGCGGGCATCCTCGACGCCCTCGACGGCCGGATCGCCCGGATGACCCACTCCACCTCGGCCTTCGGCGAGCAGTACGATTCGATGGCCGACCTCGTCTCGTTCGGCGTGGCGCCGGCGGTGCTGGCGTACTCCTGGGGGCTCGCCGACTTTCAGCGCCTCGGGTGGATGGTCTCGTTCCTCTTCGTGGTCTGCGGCTCGATGCGGCTGGCCCGGTTCAACATCCAGGCGCACGTCGTGGATAAGAAGTACTTCGTCGGCCTGCCGATCCCGGCGGCCGCCGGCACTATCGCGACCGTCGTGCTCGCCACGCCCGAGCGGCTCGAGTCCCGGGGATGGATGGGTGGCCTGCTCGGCCTGACGATCATCCTGTCCTACCTGATGATCTCGACGATCCGGTACCGCTCCTTCAAGGATCTCGATTTGAGGCGGCGGCGGCCGGCTTGGATTCTGCCCGCGATCGCGCTCTTCTTCGCGATCGTGGCTTTCCGACCGGAGCTCGCGCTCGCCGTCCTCGCCCTGGTGTTCGTCGCCTCCGGGCCCGTGGGCAAGCTCGCGTCGCTGCTCCGCCGGTCGGACGCGGGGCCTACCGCTTCTTCTTCCTAGGCGCGGGCGGCGGCGTCGGGGGCACCGGAGGCTCCGTCCAGGCGGAGGCCTCCTCGCTGCCCGAGGCCGCGATGACCTGCGTGCGCCAGCGGCAGCAGGGCACCGGCGGCTTTCCCCGGAGCACGATGCGCGCCGGCGAGATGGTTTCGTTCGGAACGACGAGCGTCTCGAAGAGTCGGACGCGCGTCGCGCGGCCGAGCGTCACGGGTTGTCCCTGGGCATCGTAGGTCGCATAACGGTCGAAGCCCCCGAGCGCCACGTCGGCCGGATGCGCCGGCGCAACGTCGACCTCGACCCAGTTGGAGGTCCGCGACGCGATGGACGCGTGCGTCGATCGGTTGACGGCCTCAACGACGATGGCGCTGCGGCCCGCCGGCGAGACCCGCGTTTCCATGACGGGAACCAGCGATCGGCCGAGGATGACGTCCTCGAAAGCTCCGACCGGAAAGATCCGCCCCGCCTCCTCGGCTCCACCGAAGATGAGCAGGCGGCCGAGCGCGTGCCGCTTCCCCGCCATCGTGGAGCCCAGCTGATAGAGCATCTCCGTCAAGGCCGGAACCCGGTAGGTGACCCGGTCGCCCGACTCGAGGCGGACGCCCTCGAGCGCGACGGGCCCCCGCGCCGTCAGATGGAACGCGGAAAAGTTCGCGTCGGCCACCGAGAGATCGTTTTCGAAATCGACTTGCGGGTTGCCCGTCAGGACATCGAGCCACTTCTCGGGAGCCCCGGGCTTCGGTTCTCCGCCCGAGACGATCGTTCCCTGCGCGGAGGCTCCGAAGGCGGCCCACCAGGGCGGGCCGAGGAGATCGATCGCCGCGGCGTCCGCCCGCGCATCCAGGCCGAAGACCGGGACGACCAGAGCGTCCACCCGCTCCGTCAGGGGCCGGAGCGCCTTCCGCGCCTCATCCGTCACCGGGGAGAAAGGCGCCGCGATCGAAATCCACACGCCCGGCAGCTTGGCCTTCAGGGCCGCAACGAGTGCGCCGGAGGGCTTCGCCGACGCCGGAGAAAACGCGAAATCCAGATGCACGCCGCCGACGCGCCCGAAAGAGCCGCCTTGAATGAGGGGACGCAGCCCCTCGGCGAGGGCCGCCGCGGTCCCTTCGGGATCGAGGCCGGCCTCGGCGGCCAGCGCCACGGCGACGACCGGTTCTCCGCGGACGACGAGCACCACCGGCGCTCCGGCGACGGCGGCCGCTGGCGGTGAACCGGGCTCGAATACGGCGCGTCCGCTCTGGGTGCTCAGGGCTCCGGCGGGAAGGAAAACCGCCGCGGCCGAAAGCCGCATGAGCCGCTCGTCCATTCCGGGCTCGAGCGCGCCGGCCGGATCCGTGAACCAGACGGCGTCGCCCTTCGGCGGCCCACCCGGACGGGACGCCGCCGCGCTCTTTTCGGGCTTGCGGCCGCACGCGGCGGCGAGCAACGCGACGCTGGCCAGGATCGCGGCCGTTCGAGGATGCAGCCTCCAGCCCGAGCTCAACCCCCTTCTCCCGTGGCCGGCGCCGCCGGAAGATCGAAGCGCACCCGGAAGCCGCCTTCCGGCCGGTTCGTGGCGCCGATCGTGCCTCCGTGCTCTTCGACGATCTTCTTCGCGATCGCGAGTCCGAGCCCCGTTCCTCCGCTCTTGGCGGAAAAGTAGGGGTCGAAGAGCTGCGGAAGGATCTCGGGCGGAACACCGGGACCGTCATCCTCGACCGAAGCCTCGATGCGGCCGTCGCGCCGGGCGGCGGCAAGGCGGATCTGGCCTCCCCGACGGAGAGCGTCGACCGAGTTGCCGATGAGGTTGGAAAGGACGCGCGACAGGAGGCGCGGATCGGCCATCGCCTGCAGCCCGGCCGGAGCCTCGACGACCCAGCGCACGCCGGGAGCCGCGGAATAGGCCGCGGCCGCGTCGCGCAGGAGGTGGGCCACGTCCGTCGGCCGGATCTCCGCCCGCGGCAGCCGGGCATAGTCGCCGAACTCGGCTGCCGAGCGGCGCAGCTCCTCGGTTTGGCGCAGGACGTTCGACACGCAATCCTCCAGTACGCGCTCGAAATCGGGGGACCGACGCTTCCAGACCTCCCGAAGATGTTCGACCGAGAGACGGATCGGAGTCAACGGATTCTTGATTTCGTGCGCGATGATCCGCGCCATTTCCGCCCAGGCCGCCAGCCGATTCGAGCGCACGACGTCGGAGACGTCCTCGATGACGGCCATCCGCGCGCCGGTGCCGGCGAGGGGAAGCGGAACCGTGATCACGCGCCAGCGTTCCCCCGGCCGGGGCTCGATCTCTTCCGAGACGTGCCCGTCTCCGAGACGCGAGAGCGCGTCGCGCACGGGCCGCATCGCCTCGCCCGGAAAGACCTCGTCGAGCGTCGCGCCGTCCACGCGCCCGCCCGAGAGCCGGGCGGCGGCGGGGTTCGCGAGGAGCACGCGTCGGTCGAGGCCATAGGCGACGACGCCCGCGGTGAGCTGCGAGAGCAGCGTCGCGAGGCGCTCCTTTTCCCGCGAGAGAGCGGTCGTCTGCTCGTGGAGACTCCGGGACATGTAGAGAAACGCCCGCACGAGCTCGCGAAACTCCTCGTCGGGAGGCTCCGCGAGTTGAGGCGAGAAGTCGCCCCGCGCGACTGCCCGCGTCCCGGCCGCGAGGTCGGCGACCGGCTTCGCCACGCGCACGGCCAGCCGGCCCGCGACCGCGGCCGAGACGAGGAAGACGAGCAGCGCGAAGGCCGTCACGGCGGCGGTCAGCTGCGCGGCCTCGGCCTCGGCCGCGCGCTGCTGGGGCAGCAGGAGCAGGGAGAGCAGCACCGGGCTGCGAACTCCGGGCACGCCGGGCACGGCCGAGAGGGCCGTCGTGAGCTCCTCGTAGGGCCGGCCGGCGAGGATGCGGGCGTCGGTCGTTTCGCGCGCCTCGCCCAGGCCGATGGCCACGTAGCTCGAGCCGGGCACGCGCTCGGGGAGCAGGCCCGCGGCGTAGAGGTCGCGGCGCGAGGTCGCGGCGAGCGTCGCCTCGGGCGAGTAGACGGAGAGGTCGAATCCGACCGCGTTGGCCAGCCAGGACAGCAGCGCGTCGTCGATGAGGCCCAGGCGCCCGCGCGTCGCGGCGGCCGACGGCAGGTAGTCGTCGAGCACCCGACGTGCGGTCTCCAGCCCGGTGCGCGCGTGCGCGACGGTGTCCTGGCGGGAACGCGCCGTGATCGAGTCGCGCAGAAAGAAGGTCACCGCGAGCAGCGGAACCATCACCGAGAGGACGAAGAGCGTGACCAGCCGGCCACGGAACGTGCGGGCTCCCGCCGGCATCGCGTCGCCAAGCTTCCGCCCGGCGCCGAGCGCGCGGACCAGGACGATCACGCCGCCGAGGAGGTAGAGCGCCCCGGCCGCCGGAAGCAGCAGCACCGCCGTGAGCAGCCGCGGCAGGAACTCGGGCCCGGGAATCGCGACGAGCTGGAAGCCGTCCGGCATCGGCCGCAGCTCACCCCACAGCACCTCGCCCCGGTACCGGATGCGCACGCGCTCGTGGGTCCGGCTCCGCCGGACGCGATCGAACGTATCCGCCGGGAGGTCGGGCCCCTCCTCGCGGCGCGTTCCGTCCGCCCCGTAGAACACCAGGACCGGCCGCGGCGCGGGAGAAGGGGCGGCGGCGCCGACGAGCCGCCGGTACACTTCGAGCCGGGGCGGCAGAGGGTCCCAGCTCGGCCAGTCCGCGACCGAGACGAGCGCGCGGCCCCACGCCATGGCACCGTCGGAGAGCACGGCATTCTGCTGGACGATGGCGACGCGGTGCCGCTCGATGCGAACGCCGGGGCCGCTCTCGGGGCCCGCGGCGTCGACCTCGGGGATGAGCGAGAAGCGGCTCCGCAACATCCCCTCCCGGTCGAAGACCTCGTACGCGATGAGCGCGTCCGAGTGCGCCCGGGCTTCGCCGTCGCTCCAGAGTCGGTAGGCCAGATCCGAAAGGTCGACCTGGGCGATCGGGGCCGGCAGCTCCCGCGCCATGTCGAAGCGCTCGACCATGTCGACCGCGCGCAGCACGGCGACGACGGCCGTCGGCGAGATCCGGTCCGGTGACGGCAGCCGGATCGCGCGTGCAACGCGATAGGCCTCGACGACGTGCGAGTTCTCGTGAATGGGAGCCGCGACCAGCAACAGGAGAAGCGTCGTGCCGGCGGCCAGCCGGAACGGCCCCAGCGGCCCCGCCTCGGGCGCGGAAGCGACCGTGCGGCGCCAGGCTTCGAATGCCACGATGCAGGCCACGGCGACGGCCGGCCGATACGCCGGGGACGGGTCGACGAAGAGCAGCGCGGCGACGAGCCCGACGAGCGTCACCGCGATCGCCGCGGCGCCCCAGCCGGGAGCGCCCGGACGCGGGGCCGCCGACGCTCCGACCGAGAGCGCCGACGCGAGCAGCGCGGTCAGCGCCACCAGCTCGAGGAACGGACCGTCGGTGATCGGGAAGGGCGCGCCCAGGTCCGGGAGCGTGGCGCCGGGCGCGGCGAAAAGCGCGGCCCCGAGAAGCGCGTAACCGAGCGCGAGGCGCCCGACGGAGCTCAGCCGGGACGACCCCCGAAGCAGGGCGAGGCCGATCGGAAGAAACAGGAGCCCTGCGGCGAGCACCCACGTGCGCGGCTCCGAGAGCAGCCGCGCGGCATTGCCCGCCGCGGTATCCCCTCCGAGGAACGCGAGGGCCATTCCGACACCGATCGAAAGAGCCGACCCGCCGAAGGCGACGAGGGCGAACGCCAGGGCAAGGACGAGCGCCAGCGCGACGCCCCGCCCCCGCGACGGAGTCGTCGGAGCTCTTGGAGCCACCCTGCCCGCGACGAGAGCCTCGCCGCCCGACGTCTTCTCGAGGAGCGCCGGCGCGGAACCGTCGGGAGCGATCGGTTCCCAGCCCGCGGCGGCCTCGCCCAGGCCGAGGGCCCGGGCGAACGCCGGCCCGTCGACGGGAAGCGAACGGCCCACGCACACGACTCCGGAGTACGGAGGCTGGCCGGCCACGCCCCAGTGAACGAGCTCCATGCGCGTCGCCGTCCAGCGCGCCTCGAGGGTGCCGGGCGATCGGACGTCGGGAATCCTCGCCGGAGCGTCTCCCCACCACGCGAGGGCGTTGCCGCGCGGATCCGCGAGCGCGATCCACGTTCCGGCAGGCGCGTCGGCCACGGCCTGACGGGCGCTCATGAAGAGCCGGGCGCGCTCGACGGCGATGCCGCCGCCCGAAAGAGAGCGCGCGATCTCGGGGCTGTCCGCAAAAGCCCGGGCGCGCGCGGCGAGATCGCGGGAGACCTCTTCGAGGGCCCGGCGCACCTCCGGGGGAACGGTGCTCCGGGTCGGAGCCCCGAGCGGGATGGCGAACCACCCGTCGAGCCAGGCGAGCGCCGGCGCCGCGAGGAGGAGAGCCGCGGCCAGCGACCGGTGCTTCAACGCCGTCAGCGCAGGAACGGCAGGTCCACTCCCCGCGCCCGCGCGGCCTCGATGGCCTCGGGATAGCCGGCGTCGGCGTGACGCATCACGCCCGTCCCGGGGTCGCTCCGGAGGACCCGGCCGAGGCGGCGCGCCGCGCCCTCCGTGCCGTCCGCGACGACGACCATGCCGGCGTGAATCGAGTAACCGATGCCGACGCCGCCTCCGTGATGGACGGAGACCCAGCTCGCGCCCGGCCGCCGTGTTGACGAGAGCGTTCAGGATCGGCCAGTCGGCGATCGCATCCGAGCCGTCCCGCATGCCCTCGGTCTCACGGTTGGGCGAGGCCACCGAGCCCGAATCGAGATGGTCGCGACCGATGACGATCGGGCCCCGGACGCGGCCGTCGCGCACGAGCTCGTTGAACAGGAGCCCCGCCCGGTCTCGCTCCCCGTAACCCAGCCAGCAGATCCTCGCCGGCAGACCCTGGAAGGCCACGCGCTCTTCGGCGAGCCGCAGCCAGCGCTCGAGCGCCCCGTCCTGCGGAAAGAGCTCGAGGAGCGCGCGGTCCGTGGTGCGGATGTCTTCGGGGTCGCCCGACAGGGCCGCCCAGCGGAACGGGCCCTTGCCCTCGCAGAAGAGCGGCCGGATGTAGAGCGGCACGAAGCCGCCGATCGCGAAGGCGTCGGCGACACCCGCCTTCTGCGCCTGTCCCCGGAGATTGTTGCCGTAGTCGAACACGACGGCGCCGCGGCGCTTGAGCTCGAGAAGGGCCCGTACGTGGTCCGCCATCGTCGCGTAGGAGCGCTCGATGTACCCCTTCGGGTCCGAAGCGCGCAGGCGGGAAAGCTCGGCGAGGGAGCCGCCTCGAGGCACGTATCCGTGGAGCTCGTCGTGCGCCGAGGTCTGGTCGGTGACGAGCTCCGGGAGGACGTTCCGGGCGAGAAGCCGCTCGAGCAGATCGACGGCGTTGGCTTCGACGCCGATGGACACGGCGCGACGCGCGTCCTTCGCCGCGAGCGCGCGGTCGATGGCGCGGTCCACGCTCGTCTCCTTTTCGTCGAGGTAGCGGGTCTTGAGCCGCTTCTCGATCCGCTCGGGATCCACTTCGGCGACGAGCGCCACCGCCCCGTTCATCGTCGCGGCGAGCGGCTGCGCGCCTCCCATGCCGCCCAGACCCGCCGTGACGACCAGTCTCCCGGCGAGGTCCCCGCCGAAGTCCTTCGCCGCGGCGGCGAACGTTTCGAAGGTCCCCTGAACGATGCCCTGGCTGCCGATGTAGATCCAGGAGCCCGCGGTCATCTGGCCGTACATGGACAGCCCGAGACCCTCGAGCCGGCGGAACTCGTCGCCCGTGGCCCAGGCGGGAACCAGCATGGCGTTCGAGATCAGCACGCGCGGAGCGTCTTCGTGCGTCTCGAACACCCCGACGGCCTTGCCCGACTGGACGAGCATCGTCTGGTCGGAGCGGAGGCGCTTGAGCGTCGCGACGATGGAGTCGAAGGCTTCCCAGCTTCGCGCGGCGCGTCCCGTGCCGCCGTAAACGATCAGCTCCTCGGGCTTCTCGGCGACGTCCGGGTCGAGGTTGTTCTCGAGCATCCGGAGGGCGGCTTCCTGCGGCCAGCCGAGACAGCGGAGCTCTCCTCCGCGGGCCGCGCGAATCGTGCGGGCGGGCGAGAGGACGCTCGCGCTCATGCCCGGATTATATGGGCGCGCGCGGCGCGGGTCCCGCCGGAGGCCTACTCCAGACGGTCCAGCTCGCCGGTCAGCGCCTCGCTCGAGAGGAAGATCCGCGCATTCTCGAGATCGGGATGCAGCTCGCGATCGGCCGTCCAGGCGCGCACCTTCCGGCGGAAGAGCCGCCGGACGCGCTCGAGCGGCGGTGACGTGGCCAGGGGCCGCAGAAACTCCATCGCCTGGAAGGCCGCGATGAGCTCGATCGCGAGCACCCGCTCGAGGTTGTCGACGATCGCGGCGAACTTCCGGGCGGCGATCGGCGACATCGAGACGTGGTCCTCCTTGGCCGCGGAGGTCGGAATCGAGTCGACCGAGGAGGGATGGGCGAGGACCTTGCACTCCGAGACGAGGGCCGCCGCCGTGACCTGCGCCATCATGAGTCCCGAGTTCAGGCCCCCCTCGCGCACCAGAAACGCGGGCAGGTCCGAGAGCGACGGATTCACGAGCTTTTCGATCCGACGCTCCGAGATCGAGGCGAGATCGGTCGCGGCGACGGCCGCGTAGTCGAGCACCAGACCGACGGGCGCGCCGTGGAAGTTCCCTCCCGAGACGATGTCGCCTCTTCCCGCGAAGACGAGCGGGTTGTCGGTGGCGCTGTTCATCTCGCGCTCGAGGACCTCGCGAGCGTGCTCGAAGGCGTCGCGGGCCGCGCCGTGGACCTGCGGCATGCAGCGCAGGGCGTAGTTGTCCTGCACGCGGCCGCAGCCCCGGTGCGACTCGCGGATCGCGCTCCCGCGCAGCAAGCCGCGGAGGTTGGCGGCGCTCCGGATGGCGCCGGGATGCGGCCGGGCGGCGACGATGCGCCGATCGAACGCCGCGTCCGAGCCGCGCGAGGCGTCGAGCGAAGCGGCGCCCACGAGATCCGAGGCGCGCGCCAGCGCGAGCGCGCGGCTCAGGGCGAGGCCTCCGACGGCCACCGACATCTGGACGCCGTTGATGAGGGCGAGCCCTTCCTTCGCGGCAAAGGCGGCCGGCCGAATCCGGGCGCGCCGGAGCGCCTCGGCCGCGGCCTGCTCCCGCCCGCGGACTCGGACCCGACCCTCCCCCATCAGGCCGAGCGCCAGGTGCGAGAGGGGGGCAAGGTCGCCCGAGGCGCCGA
>CAVRRE010000014.1:0-140371 GCA_963723535.1 uncultured Acidobacteriota bacterium | reverse complement strand
GCCTTCACGTTGTCGGCCGTGAAGAGCAGCGCCGCGACCTTCGTCGCGATCTCGCCGGCGGCGTCGATCGCGTCCTGGTTGACGAGCACCGTGACCGCGGCCCGGTCGTCCGGATAGATCACGTTCTCGGCCGTGAAGCCCGACACCTCGCCGCCGTGCGAGAGCGAGCGGTGGCCGCCCGCGCTCGCGACGCCGAGCGCCCAGGCCGTACGGCGAAGCCGACGCCGTTCGTCAGCAGCACCGCGCGCTCCATCTCGGCGTACGAGCCGGGCTTCAGGAGCTTCCGCTCGATCAGGCTGACGTTCCAGCGCGCCAGATCCTCGGCCGTCATCGCGAGCTCGCCCGCGGCGAAGAGCCAGCCCTTGCCTTCCTTGGGCGCGACGCGCAGCGGCCCGAGCCCGAAGCGCTGGTAGCCGGTCGCGTCCGATTCCGTCAGCCGGCTCCGGTCGATGTCGAGGACGCTCTTCATGCCGAGCGGCCGGAAGACGCGCGTCTCGAGAAGCTCCATGAGCGGGACCGCCGCCCGCCTTCTCGACCACGAGCCCGGCGATGACGTAGGCCGTGTTGCTGTACTGGTACTGCGCGCCCGGCGGGAAATCGAGCGGCTGCTTCGCCCAGCGGTCCAGGATCGCCCGCGCGGTCGTCTCCTTCTTCATGAAGGGCGGCACGTAGTCCTGGGGCCAGTAGTCCTGGTAGCCCGACGTGTGCGACAGGAGCTGGCGGATCTTGACCTTGTCCGCGTCGTCAGGTCCGGCAGGAAGCGCGAGACCGGATCGTCGAGCGAGAGCTTGCCCTCCTCGGCGAGCATCAGGATCGCCGCCGCCGTGAACTGCTTGCTGACCGAGCCGATGCTGTAGCGCATCGAGGCCGCGGCCGGCGGCTTCGGGTCGAGCCGCGCGTCGCCGACGGCGAGCACGCAGGCGATCTTTCCCTGCCGGACCACGGCCACCGAGGCGCTCGGCACGCCCGTCCGGGCGACGACTTCCGTGGCCGCCTTCGCGACATCCGCGCAGAAGGGATCGGTCTGGGCGTGGACCGCTGAAACGGCGAGGAATCCGAGGGCCAGCCATCGCGAAACACGTCGAAACATCGTCGGAAGACCTCCTTCGCGAGGCGTAGGTTATGTCAGGATTCGGTTCAGAACCCCGATCCCGGAACTGAACGGAGGAACGCATGTCGGTCGTGGCGGCCCTGCTCGCTCTGTCCCTCGCGTCGTCCGCCGAGGCGCCGGCCGGCGGCACGGCGTTCGGGGCGCTTCGAGGACAAGACCTGGAAGGTCAAGCTGTCCGGGGCGTATGCGTTCTGGGCCAAGTCGCTCGGCAGCGACGAGAACGCCCCCCGGATCCGGGTCGCCGTGTCCAACTCCGGGTTCGTGGCCGAGGCCTTCGACGAGCACTACGACCGGGAGCGCGCGATCAACACGCTCTTCGTCGACGACGAGACCAAGGTGGTCTATTTCGACCTCGACGAGAAAGGCGGCTACCACGGCCTGTCGTACTACTTCGGGTCCGGAAGCGGCTGTGGCTACTGCTTTTCGAGCGAGGTCAAGAACACCGTCAAAGCGAAGAACGGCCGCCTCCAGGGCCGTCTCGCCTACAAGGACGACAGCTTCGACTTCGACGTCACGCTCGACGTCCCGATCCCGCCCAGGGAGTGGGGCGAGCCGCTCCCGAAGGACGGCGGCGCTCCGGGCAAGGCCTTCCTGGCGTACGCCTCGGCTCTCGAAGCGCGCGACAAGAAGCGGATCTACGCGCTTCTGGACGCGGAGAACAAGGAGCACTTCCAGAAGTACGAAAAGGAGGGCCAACTCGACGACTGGCTGACGTATCTCTGGAAGGAGGAGCACACCGAGCTGAAGACGATCCGCATCACGGGCGGCTTCGAGCGCGGCGACCGCGCGGTTGTGCTCTTCGACGGGTCGAACGCCTACATCGACAAGCTCCATGGCGAGGCCGTCCTGCGCCGCGAAGGCGGCGCCTGGCTCATCCACCGCGACATGGTCGAGATCGGCTCGCGCTGAGGGCTTCGCGAAGGAGGACGGAACCAATCCCCCCTTTCCGCGTATCTCCCACCATGGAAAGCCTCTATCAGGACCTCCGTTACGGGTTCCGCGCCCTGCCGCAAGAGCCCCGGATTCGCCGCCGTGACGATCGCCGTCCTCGCCCTCGGAATCGGGGCGAACACCGCGATCTTCAGCGTCGTCAACGCCGTGCTGCTCAAGCCGCTGCCTTTCCCGGAAGCCGACCGGATCGTCGCGGTTCCGCACACGCCGCCCCAGGACATTTTTCCGGGACGGAAGTACTTCAGCGTCTCGCCCGCCAACTACTACGACTGGAAGGCCCAGAACGACGTCTTCTCGCAGATGGCCATCGTCGCCGGAGGCATCGTCTCGGTGACCGGGTCGGGCGAGCCTGTTTCCCTCCCGGCGTTCTACGCTTCGGGCGAGTTCTTCGCGGTGATGGGCGCCCGCCCGCTCCACGGCCGACTCCTCGTCGAAGGCGACGACGCTCCCGGCCACGACGTGGCCGTCATCTCGGAGGAGCTCTGGAAGAGCCGGTTCGGCAGCGACCCGGCGATCGAGGGCAAGACCGCGATCATCGACGGCAAGAGCCACACCATCGTAGGCGTCCTGCCGGCCAGGCTGGCTTATCCGGCGGACACGAGCCTCTGGCTGCCCCTCGTTTTCACGCCCGAGGACCGGGCCGTCCGCGCCATCCACGACTTCGGAGTCCTCGCCCGGCTGAAGAAAGGCGTTTCCGTCGAGACCGCGCGCAGCCAGATGAACGCGATCGCGGACCGGCTCGCGGCGCAGTATCCGGCCGACAACAAGGGATGGGGCGCGGCGGTCCTGCCGCTGCACGAGGACCTCGTCGGCGACGTGCGCCCGGCGCTCCTCGTCCTCCTCGGCGCGGTCGGCTTCGTGCTGCTCATCGCCTGCGCGAACGTCGCGAACCTCGTCCTCGCGCGCACCGTCGCGCGGCGCAAGGAAATCGCGGTCCGAGCGGCGCTCGGCGCCGGGCGCGGCCGCATCGTCCGGCCGATTCTCGCGGAGACCATCGTCATGGCCGTCGTCGGGGGCGCGCTCGGCCTCCTCCTCGCCGGCCTGGGTGTTCGCCTCATCGTTTCCTTCCTCGGCGAGCAAATGCCCCGTGTCAACGACATCCGCGTGGACCTTCCTGTGCTCGCCTTCACGTTGACACTCGCGATCCTCACCGGGATCCTCGCGGGCCTGCTGCCGGCCTGGAAGCTCTCCCATGCGAACCCGAATGACGCCCTCAAGCAGGGCGGCCGCTCCGACGCCGACACGGGCAGTCCCGTGCTTCGTCACACCCTGGTCGCGGCCGAGGTCGCGCTCGCGCTCGTCCTGATGCTCGGCGCGGGCCTCCTCGTCCGGAGCCTCGCCCGCCTCCAGAGCGTCAATCCCGGCTTCGAGCCCAAGAAAGTCTTCCACGCGCGGATCTCCCTGCCCGACGGCCAGTACGGCACGCCCGAGGCGAGGGCGGCGTTCTTCGTGCGCGTGCTCGAGCGCGTGCGCGCGCTGCCGGGCGTCGAGACCGCCGGGGCGATGAACACCCTCCCCCTGACCGACGGCGGGTCCACCCAGCCGGTGGCGATCGAAGGCGGCCCCGTCCTGCCGCTCTCCGAGCAGCCCGAGGTCGCGGTCCGGGTCCTCTCGCCCGATACCCTCGGTGCGCTCCGCATCCGACTCCTCGAGGGCCGGGACGTCGCCGCAACGGACACGGCCGACAAGCCGGGCGTCGTGCTGATCACGGAAACCATGGCGAAGCGCTTCTGGCCGGGTCAGAGCGCCGTCGGCAAGAGGCTCAAACTCTCCTTTTCTCCGGAAATCCAGCGCGAGGTCGTCGGCGTCGTCGCCGACGTCAAGCTCCGCGGACTCGCGAAGACCGAGCCCGTCTCGGCGCTCTTCGTTCCGCATGGCCAGATGCCATGGGGCTGGATGGCTCTCCTCGTCCGGACCGCGCAGGATCCCGCCAGCATCTCCTCCGCGGTGCGCGCGGCGGTGCGCGCGATCGATCCGAATCTCCCCATCGTCGAGGTCGGAACGATGGAGGAGCATCTCGGCGAGACGCTCTCCCATCCGCGCTTCAACATGCTGCTCCTCGCGGTGTTTGCCGTCCTGGCGCTGGTGCTCTCGGCCCTCGGGATCTACAGCGTCCTCTCGTACGCGGTCCGGCGCCGGACCCGCGAGATCGGGATCCGGATGGCGCTCGGCGCGAACCGCCGCGACGTGCTGCGTCTGATCGTCGTCCAGGGCATGCGTCCGGCCCTGATCGGACTGCTCGTCGGCCTCGCAGGCGCGCTGGCCCTGGGCCGCGTGCTTTCGAGCCTCGTCTTCGGCATCAAGGCGACCGACCCGGCGACCTTCGCCGTCGCCGCGCGCTGCTCGGTCTCGTCGCGCTGGCCGCCTGCGCGGTGCCGGCCTGGCGTGCCTCGCGCGTCCACCCCACGGAGGCGCTCAACGAGAGCTGACGCCGAGGCGAGTGACACGGAAGTCATGAGGGCAGCCGAAGTCGGGAATGGTCTGGGATCGTTCCGCCGCCTTCGACGGCGTCGCCTACGCCGGTCTGCCTTTGGTGCTCGTCGCTGCGCCCAGGATGACGGCGAACGAGGAGCTCGATCGCGCCGGGCTCGATCTCGAGCGTGACCTTCCCGGCTTCGGCGATCCGGCGCAGCTCGTCGTCGACGTGGATCCGCTCCCAGCCCGTGACTTCCGCGCGGCGCGCGCGGCGGGTCGGAAGATCCAGCTCCGGCTCGCGCGCCGCCTTCGCCGCGCCTCGAGGTATTCGGCGATGCGCCGCCGCTCGCCTTCGTCCCGCCGTCACGACGTCGAACCAGCCGTCCGAGGGATCGGCCATCCGGCGAGAGGGCGAGGTTCGCGCCCACCGAGGGAACGTTGAGGACCTCGAGGAGCAGAAACTCCCCGTCGAAGGGATCGTCGTCCAGGAGGCCCGTCCACCGCCGCGGCTGAAGGCTTCTCGAGCGCCTCGGCGTACGCTCGATCGCCCGGTCGAGCTCCGTCCGCGTGTCGTCCTTGCCGTGATCGGGGTGCTCCTCGGCGGCCGCGATCCCCGCGGGCACGAGGCCGCCTCCCACGCTCTCGAGAAACCGGCTCTCTCCCCACTGGCCGCGCGCGACGCCGAGATCGAACGGCACGGTCCGGGCGCGCTTCCACCCCGCCACGACCTCGCGGACTCCACCCTCGATCCCGAGGCTCTTCGCGATGTTGTTCGCGGTGCCCAGGGGAAGAATCGCGAGGGGCACTCTCGATCCCGCCAGTGCGCGGGCGGCCTGGCGGACGGTCCCGTCTCCGCCCGCGACCACGACGAACTCCACGGACTCGTCGCGCACGCGCTCGAAATCGGAGTCTTTCTCGATCTCGCTCGCGAGAACGTAGCCCTCGCTCGAAAGCGCGCGGTGCACCTCTTCGAACGACGTCTCGTCGCCCGCCGAGGGGTTGTGCAGGAGCGCCACCCGCATCGGGGCGTTCAGGTCTTCAGACCGGCCGCGCGCCGTGCCGGCGGCGCGCCGCGGTCGGCGGATGAGGGCGCCGGCGGGGCCAGGACGCGGCTGAGGACGGCGAATGTCGTCGGCTTCGTGATGTGCGCGTCGAAGCCGGCTTCGAAGCTCCGCTGCCGGTCCTGCTCGGAACCGTACCCGGTCAATGCCACTAGACGCACGGAGCGCCCGAGCGCCGCTCTCAGCCGGCGGGCCACGTCGTAGCCGTCGAGGCCCGGAAGGCCGATGTCGATCAGGACCGCCTGCGGCCTCCGCTCCAGCGCCAGCGCGATGCCCTCCTGCCCCTCGGCGCTCTCGAGGACCTCGTGTCCCGAGAACCGCAGGAGCTCACCCAGCCCCGACCGAATGTCGGCGTTGTCGTCGATGACGAGGATGGTCATCGGCGTCTCGGCAGGCGCAGGAACGTCTTCCTTCGAGGGCACGGACACCCCCCGGGAGGAGACGCGAGGGAGCTGGACAACGAACTCGCTGCCGTGGTCCCGGCCCCGGCTCGACGCCGTGACCGTGCCGCCGTGCAGCGCGACGAGGGTGCGGACCAGCGTCAGGCCGACGCCGAGCCCGCCGCGCGAGCGGTCCAGCGTCTGGTCGTCCTGCGTGAAGAGCTCGAAGATGCGCGGAAGAGCCTCCGGGTCGATGCCGACGCCGTCGTCGGCGATGCGGATGCGCCCGGATTGGTCGTCGACTTCCACGGAGACCGACCACATGCCCGCCCCGGGGCGTGTACTTCACGGCGTTCGAGAGCAGGTTCGACAGGATCTGCTCGAGGCGCACGGGATCTCCGTCGACGACGAAGGCCGTGGGCATCGGTGCCAGCGTCAGCGCGACGCCCAGGTCCGCGGCGGCGGGCATCCACGATTTGACGCAGCGCTCGAGCAGGGCGCCCATGTCGACCGGGCCGGGCGCGAGCGCGATCTTGCCGAGCGTCACGCGGGACACGTCGAGAAGATCGTCCACGAGCCGCGCGAGCAGGCGCGTCTGGCGCTGAACGATCCCCCGCTCGGAGACGAACACGGACGGATCGCGCCGCTCCATGAGCTGCGACGACGTGAGAATCGCGGCGAGCGGGTTGCGCAGCTCGTGGGAGAGCATCGCGAGGAACTGGTCGCGAGAACGGACGCTCTTCTCGAGCTCGATGAGCAGGTCCCGCACCTCGTACTGGCGCCGCCGCGCCCGCAGCGCCGTCTGGACCGTCGAGATCAGCGTCTTCTTGCGCGTCGGCCGGTCGATCAGGGTGTAGGGCGCCAGCTTCTTGAGCTCCTCCAGCGGACCGTTCTGCGTCTCGCGGCCGGCCGAGAAGATCAGCAGCGGCAGGTCCGACCAGGGGAGCTGCCCGGCGAACAGCTCGCCGAGCTCGGCGACCGCTTCGGCGCGGAGGAGGTCCTCGGTGACGAGGATCGCTCCGGCGCCCTCCTGCATCTCGACCCGAAGGGCGACGAGGTCGGGGCACACCTGGCACTCGATCCCGGCCTCATGCAGCGTCTCCCCAACGAGAGACGCGTCCCGCCCGACAGGGGCCAGGACGAGGACCCGCAGCTCCGTCTCCTCGAGTCGTTTCACCGGCGCTCCGTCAGCAGCTCCTCTTCAGCCGCGCCGGTGTACTGCGGCACGCCGGTCAACACGCCGCGGAACGCGGTCAACGGAGGCCCCAGGCGCAGCCCTCCCCCGTCCATCGCGAGCTCCCGAATCGTGGACTCGTGGCGTCCCGCCCGTTTCTTGGGGACGGAGACCGCTTTGCGGATCCTTCCGCCGGCTTCGAAGTAGCGCAGCAGGATGAGCGTGTCGGCCAGGTAGCTCAGGTCGATGGGGCCGGGCATGAGCGTTCCGAAAAGGCCGTGCTGGGCCATCGTCAGGATCACGGTCACGCCGAGATCGCGAAGGTAGCGAAAGAGCTCGTGGAGCTGCAGCTCGAGGAGCTTCTCCTCGGGCATCGCGTTGAAGTACCCGTTGAGGCTGTCGATCACGACCAGCCGCGCATCCTGCGCCTCGACGGCCTGCCGCACGATCTGCGTGAACTCGCCGGGCGTGATCTCGACCGGATTCACCGGAAGCAGCTGAATGCGGCCGGCCTCCACCTGCTCGCGCAGAGGGATCCCGAGGGCGCGCGACCGCGCGAAAAGCGTCTCGCGGCTTTCTTCAAAAATGAGGTAGAGGCTCTTCTCTCCTCGCGCGGCCGCCGCGGAAGCGTACTGCGCGGCCAAGGCGGACTTGCCCGTTCCCGCCGGCCCCATCAGCAGGTTGGTCGTGCCGCGGTCGAGCCCGCCTCCCAGGATCACGTCGAGCTCCGCCACGCCGCTCGGGAGCAGCTCCCCCCGGAAGCGGCCGCCCGTCTCCTCGGGGATCAGGCGGGGGAACACGACGACACCGCCGGTCGTGATGCGCATGTCGTGAAAGCCGCCCTGGTATCGCACGCCGCGCAGCTTGGAGACGAGCAGCTGGCGCCGCTCGGGCCCGTACCTGGGAATGAGCTGCTCGAGCTGGATCACACCGTGAGCGAGGGACTCGAGGAGGCCGTCGGGCGATCTCGCAGCCTGAACGTCCACAAGCAGCGCCGTGCATCCTTTGGCCATGAAGACCTGCTTGAGTGCCATGACCTGGCGCCGGTAACGGACCTCGGTGCCCGCGAGGTAGCGGATCTCCGAGAGAGAGTCGATGACGACGCGCGAAGGCCGGCTGCGCTCGACGCTGTCGAGGATGCGGCGCGTCGTCTCCCCGAGCTCGACCTCCGCCGGCAGAAAGAGGGTGTTCTCGTCATCCGCCCGGATGTCGCCGGCTTCCCCCACCTCCTGGATGTCGAGCGGGGAAAGGTCCCAGCCGTGCGAGCGCGCCACCTCTTCGAGCTCGGCGCGGTTCTCGGAGAGGGCGACATAGAGGCCCCGCTCCCCCGCGGCGGCTCCGTTGAGGAGGTATTGAAGGCCCAAAGTCGTCTTGCCGGCGCCGGCCGACCCCTTGAGCAGGTAGATCCGACCCCGCGGAAGGCCTCCCGCGAGGACATGGTCGAGTCCCGGAATACCGGTCTCAGCGCGCTTGGACGTGCTTGTCATCCGATGTCAGCTCCTTCTTGCTGCGGTTGGGACGGTCCCCAGGAGACGGAGGGATCCGGGGAGGCTATTGCAAACGGCCTGCCCGGCTCATGGGTGCCGAAAACGGCGGCGGGACCGGTTCCGCACCGGGCGGTCGGCGATAGGCTGCTTCCATGGAAACGAAACTCCGAACCGGCTCTCCGGTGTCCCATCGGGGGCGCACGCTCGTTCCGATGGCCCGCTCGTTCCTGCTGCGCCTGCCCGGCCAGGGCGCGGGGCTCGTCTGGAACCGCCCCGCCGGCGTGCGCGTCGAGGACCCGTCGGGAGCGCGATGGCTCCGCATCACCGACCGCACCCGAAGGATCCAGTGGAGTCTGCTCGCCGCGGGGCTCGCGGCGGCGTTCGTCGTCGCCCGCGCGCGGCGCCAGCGTCCGAAGCGAGGCCTGTTCCAGAGATTCCGGTGAGCGAAGTCGACGGCCCGACGAACGATTCGGCTGCCGGGGCCGCCGCGAGCCGCGCCGCGGAGGTGATGGAGCGGCTCATCGCCTCCGCCGACGTCTCGAAGGTCTACGCGGCTCCGATCAAGCACGGCGAGCGTCTGCTGATCCCGGCGGCCGAGGTGGTGGCGGCCGCCGGATTCGGAATGGGCTCGGGAACGGGCGAGCAGGGTGTGCGCGCCGGCCGCGCCCGTCGCGGCGGAGGCGGAGGGGGCGGAGGCGGCGGATCGACCCTGGCCCGCACTGTGGCCGTCATCGTCTCCTCCCCCGAGGGCGTCGAGGTCCGTCCGGTGATCGACCTGACGAAGATCGCGCTCGCGGCGCTGACGGCGGCCGGATTCGTGTGTGCGGCCTGGAGAAGGACGTCGAAGCCGAAGGGCTTCTTCGGGTAGCGAGCTCAGCCTCCGAGCCCGGTCGCCTTCTCCGCGACCTGCCACAGCCGCGCCGCATCCGCGTCGTTCCGCGCCGCCGGGGCCAGAGACGCTTCGCGGAAGCGGCTGAAGTAGCGGCCCGTCACATTCTCGAGAGCCGGATCCGTGGCGAGGCGGACGACCGGAGCGGCGCCGCTCTCGGAGGACCGCAGAAGCGCCGCGATCAGCCAGCGTGCCGGCGCCGGAAGCGGCCTCCAGATGTTCGTCGCGACCGCGCCGGGATGGAGGACGTTGACCGCGACGCCGGGCTCGCGGCGAGCGAGCTCCCGGGTGAAGAGCGAGAGCGCGAGCTTCGTGTTGGCGTAGGCGCGGTAGCCTCCGTAGCCTTTCGCGAGCTCCAGGTTTTCCCAGTCGAGGCGGCCCGTTCGATGCGCGTCCGAGCCGACGTTCACGACTCGCGGGCTCTCGGCCCGGCGGAGCGCCGGAAGAAGGAGCCGCGTCAGGAGGAACGCGCCGAGGAAATTCGTCTGCCACGTGCGCTCGTGACCGTCGGCCGTGAGCTCGCGGCGGGCCACGGCCGTGCCCGCGTTGTTCACGAGGACATCGAGCTTCGCGTGCGACGCCGAAAAGCGCGCGGCGGCGTCGCGGATCGAGGCGAAAGACGCCAGGTCGATGGGAAGGACCTCCGCGTCGCCGCCCCGCCGGGAGATCTCGAGCGCGACCGCGGCCCCGCGCGCCGGGTCCCGGACGCCGAGAACGACGCGCGCTCCCATCCGCGCGAGCTTCCGCGCCATTTCGAGGCCGATGCCGCTCGTCGCTCCCGTGACGAGGACCGTGCGTCCGGACATGAAAGCGGGGATGTCGGCGCTCACAGACCGGTCGCCTCCCCGGCGACGTCCCACAGACGCGCGGCCGCCGCGTCATCGAGGCCGCGGCGCGACGGAGCGGCCTCGCGGAACCGCTTGAAGTAGCGCCCGGTCACACCCTCGAGCGCGGGGTCGCTCGCCAGGCGCGTCACGGGCGCTGCACCCCTCGCGGCCGACGGCAGGAGCCGTCCGAAGAGACGGACGCCGAGCTGGAGGACGGATCGGACCGGCCGCGACTGTTGTTTCCAGATGTTCGTCGAGATGGAGCCCGGGTGGAGCGCGTTGACCGCGATCGAAGGCTCGCGTCGCGCGAGCTCTCGAGTGAAGAGGACCTGTCCGAGCTTGGAGTTCCCGTACGCCCGAAAGCCGCCGTATCCGCGCTCGAGCTCGAGGTTGTCCCAGTCGATCCGGCCCACCCGATAGCCCTCGGAGCTGACGTTGACGATGCGCGGCTTCCTCCCGCGGCGGAGGGAGGGCAGGAGCAGGCGGGTCAGAAGGACGTGGGAGAGGAAATTGGTCTGCCACGTCAGCTCGTGCCCGTCGTGCGAGAGCTCCCGCCGAGGGAGCGCGATGCCGGCGTTGTTGACGAGCACGTCGAGCCGCTCGTGGGATGCGGCGAAACGGGCCGCGGCCGCTCGCACTGAAGCGAAGGACGCCAGGTCGATCGGCAGGACTTCCGCCGCGCCGCCTTCCGAGACGATGCGTCGCGCCACCTCGGCTCCGCGCGCGGCGTCGCGCACGCCGAGGACCAGGCTCGCTCCCATCGCGGCGAGCTGCCGCGCCGTCTCGAGGCCGATGCCGCTCGTCGCGCCGGTGACGAGCACGGTGCGGCCGGCCATCGACGCCGCGGGATTCATTCGGGTCATCCTATAGAGTGTGCGGCCACGATGAAGCGACTCCTCTGCGGTGCCCTGGCGCTCGCAGCTGCGTTCGGCGGCGCAACCTGCGCGCGGCCGAGCCGTCCTCGGTCGCCCGGGATCCACGGGTCGTCTCGGCGCTCGCGCTGGCTCGCGGCTGGCTCGAGGCGCAGCGCGCCTACGCGCGCATCCCGGGGATCTCGGCGGCCGTCGTCTCACAAAGACGAGACGCTCTGGAGCGGCGGCTTCGGCGTCGCCGACGCCGAGAGCGCGCGGCCGGCGGACGCGCAGACGCTCTACAGCATCTGCTCGATCTCGAAGCTCTTCACCTCCATCGCGATCCTTCAGCTGCGAGACGAGGACAAGCTCCGCCTGGACGACCCCGTGGGCAAGCGCCTGCCGTGGTTCCGCCTGAAGACGGCGCAGGGCGAAGGCGACGTCACGATCGAGGGACTCCTCACGCACTCCTCGGGGCTGCCGCAGGAGCCGGCGTATCGCCTACTGGTCGGCGCCCGATTTCGCGATGCCGACGCGCGAGGAGATCATCGCGAAGAGCGGAAGCATCGAAGCGCTCTACGCGCCCGAGAAGCACCACCAGTATTCGAACCTCGGCTTCGAGCTCCTCGGCGAGATCGTGGCGTCCGCATCGGGCGAGCCCTACGCGGCCTACGTCGGCCGCAGCATCCTCGGCCCGCTCGTCGCTCTCGAGCACGACGCCGTTTCATCCCGGAAGCCGAGCGCGGCAAGCGGTTCGCCACCGGTTACTCCTCGCTCGACCGGGAGGGAAGGCGGCCGCCGATCCCCTTCTTCACGATGAAGGGCGTGGACGCGGCGGCCGGCTACGCATCGGACGCGAACGACCTGGCGCGTTTTGCTTCGTGGCAGCTCCGCCTCCTCGCGAAGCGGCGGCAAGGACGTTCTGAAGGCCACGACCCTCGCCGAGATGCAGCGCATCCACTGGGTCGAGCCCGATTTCAAGACGCTCTGGGGCCTCGGGTTTCCGTATCTGGAAAAACGACGACTGTCTTCCTTCCCGGGCCACGGGGGAAGCTGCCCGGGCTTCCGAAGTGCGGTCCTCGTCGGGCCCTCGCAGAGGCGTGGCCACGGTCTTCCTGGCGAACGCCCAGAGCGTGGACTCGCCCGAGTGGGCGATGCGCCTTTACGACATCGTGGCGCCCGCGGTCATCGCGGCCGTGAAGGAGCCCGGGAAGCGAAGGCGCCGGATCCGTCGCTCTCCCGCTATGCCGGAACCTACGACGCGCAGCCCTGGGCCGGAGAGGTTCTGATCCTGCCCTGGGAGGACGGTCTCGCCATGCTCGAGCTGCCCACGATGAGCCCGGTAAAGATCTCGAGAAGCTCAAGAAGACGGGCGAGCACCGATTCCGGCGCATCCGCAAGGACAAAGAGCTCGGCGAGGAGATCGTGTTCGTCATGGGCGCGGACGGCAAGCCCGAGCGCTACATCCAGAACAACAACTTTCTGCGCCGCGTCAAATAGGCGCCGGACGAAACGGGGCGGGGACAGTCCGCCCCCAACGGCAGACCCCCGGCAGTCAGGAGGCGCCGTCCGAAGGACGGCGACAACCCCCGCCCCCAGGACCATCCGGTCAGCTCAGGCCGTCTGCACCGCTGTGACGCGACCCCTCCGGATCGCCGCATCCAGGCTGTATCGCCCGCCGCCGTGCGCGCTGATGAAGAGGAACAGGAACGCGTAGACCACCGCGAGCTCGCCCTTGTTGATGATCGGCCAGAAGCCCTGAGGCGCGTGCGCCATGAAGTAGGCGGCGGCCATCATTCCCGAGGCGAGAAACGCCGCCCACGACGTGAGCAGGCCGACGGCGATCAGGAGGCCGCCGAAGAACTCGATGACGCCTCCGAACTTCATCATCGCGTTGCCCGCGACCTGGCCTCCGAGAGCGCCGAAGAGCTTCTGGGCGCCGTGGCAGGCGAGCAGAACGCCCGCGAAGAATCGCAGCAAAGCGTAAGTGATCTCGACGAATCGGCTTCGACGGGCGCTCCACTCGTTCATGGTGTTCTCCTTACTTATGCCTTCGGTGCTCGCGCCTGCGAAAGCGCTGCCAACGAGGGCCCATTCGTAACGGATCTCGGTCGAGGCCGGGAGACCCTTCCCGTAGAGATGGCCGAACGCGCGGCCCCAGTGCGGCCGGCGGCCGTCCACGTCCGTGAAGCCGTACTCGTCCGAGAGCGTCCAGGAAGCGAAAACCCCGCCCGACTTCTCGAGCACGCGCGGATCGGCGGCCAGCGCCGCGACCGCCCGGCCGACGAAGAACGGCGTCTCGGAGTGCGCGAAGTGGTGGTCCTTCCGGACGCCGTCCGTCCAGTTGGCCTCGGTCACGCCGTGACGGTCCAGGACCGCCTCCGTCCGCATGTAGCCCGGCGTGACCGCGACCGCGGCGACGCCGTGCTTGCGCAGCTCGCCCGCCATCGCCCAGGCGAGGCGGTTCACGGTCGTCTTGATGAGGTCGTAGAAGATCGTGCCGTGGTATCCCAGGAAATCTCCGTCGGTGATCTCGACGATCAGGCCGCGACGCTTCTCGATCATGAGCGGCGCGGCGTAATGGCTCGTGATCAGGTGCGTGTGCACGGCCTGCCTCAGGCCATCGAATCCCTTTTCGAGCGAGACCTTCCAGAAGGGCCGGAAGTCGTGCATCACGCCTTCGGAGATGTCGTTGACGAGAACGTCCAGCCGTTTCTGCTCGCGGCGGATGCGGTCGATCAGGGCCTCGACCTCTTTCGGAACCAGGTGGTCGACGCGCAAGGCGATGCCACGGCCGCCGCGGGCCGTCACCATCTCCGCCGTTTCCTCGATCGTCTCCGGCCGACCCGCATACACACCGGTCGCCGGATGGGCGCGCGTGCTGCGGCCCGTGCAGTAGACGGTCGCGCCGGCCTCTCCCAGCATGCAGGCGATCCCTCGCCCGGCGCCCCGCGTGGCGCCCGCGACGAGGGCGACCTTCCCTTTCAGCGGACGCGGCGATTTCTCAGCGGCGCGCATTGCGCACCTTCTCGGGGATGGCATTGCCGTCCGCGGCCTGGCGGGCACGCACGCGGCGCGCGGCTTCCTGGACCATCCGCGACAGGGTCTTGCCCGGAAACTCCGCGCCCGGCCGAATCTTGATGTGGCGCATGGCCTTGCCGGTGCCCTCGAGGAGCCCCTCGGGGTCGGGAAGATCCGCGCCGTCGCAGAAGCCCAGGTTGACGTGCTTCGTGTAGCCCACGACGTAGCAGAACGGTTCGCCCTGGACGCAGAACTGCGGCGCGCCGTGAATTCGGAGCTCGTCGTGGCCCGGTACGTTCGAGCGCACGAGCGCGACGAGGCGAGCGACGAGCGCGCCGAGCTCGCCCTTCACGGACCGGACGTATGCGTCGATCGCGGGATCGTGCCGAAGTGTGCCGCGGTAGCGGTAGCGGCGCTTCGAAGCGGAGTCGGAAGCCGGCGGCGGTGTCCGAGGCTCGACCTTGCGGCGCACGTAGCGGAGAGCCGTGGCATAGCTCTCGCCCGTCTTCTCCATACGGGCGCGAACCAGTTTCTTCAGATGGGCAGGCATGGCGTCCTCAACGGCGGGATGCCGCGTCCCCTCTCCGCGCCTCCCGCGGTCAAAGACGATCCACCCATCTCCGGGGACATCCCCCTTTTCCCCGCGCCGGGGATCCGAAGAGGGGTCGGATCGGGCGGGTGAAAGCCGGAGTGCGGCTCGAGGAAAATCCTAATCCCGACCCGATCCCTCCGCAAGGCCCCGCCGCGGGGGGAACCTTGGCCCGGCATTTGCCGTATGACTCGATGGGCGAATGGATGCCCATTCCAAGGAGGTCCCACCATGCCCCGTTTCCCCGTCTACGTATTGGCCGCCGCAGGCCTGGCCGCCGCCGCCTGCAGCAAGAACGCGTTCGAGCCGATGGCCCTCACCCGCGACGCCTCGGCGGTCGCCGGCTGCGAAAAGATCGCCGATCTCCAGGCCGTGCCGGGCACGTTCGACAACACCGACGCCCAGGCGCAGCTCGAGCGCGAGGCGCGCGAAAAGGGCGCGAACACCGTCCTGATCTCCGATTCCGAGGGCCGGACGGGCGTCGCCTACCGCTGCACGATGCCTGCGGTCGCGAGCCCGAGCGGAACCCGCTGACGACGGCGCGACGGTGCCTGGCGCTGGTCCTGACGACTCAGCCGCCGCGAGGCGAGCCTGGCCACGCAAGCCGGCCAAGGCGCCGTCGAGCTGCCGAAGGGCCGAAATGTCGAGACGGCCGAGGTCGCCGGCCGCTTCGACGTTTCAGGATCCGACGCTCGTGAGCGGTCGTCAGGGCTTCTTGTTGGTCCAGCTCTGGTGGCCGACCTTCCAGGCCCCGTCCTCTTCCTCGAGCTCGATCGTGCCGTACTGAGGCTCGTCCATCATCTTGCCGGTCGCCGTGAGGGTCGCCTTCTTGCCGTCCACCTTGACCGAGGGGAACTTGACGTCCTCGGGCGCCATGGCCTTGAGCATCTCCATGCCCTTCTTGGCGTCCATGCCCATCTCTTTCATGTCCTTCTCGATGCCGGCGCGGGCGGCCTTGGTGACGGTCTTCTTGTAGGCCTCGAAGTCGCCGGAGGCGATCGCCTTGAGCGAGGCCTGGTAGGCGGCCGCCTGCGGCGACTTGGAGGCATCCGCGGCGGCGGCGGGAACGGCGATGCAGAGTGCGGCAAGAGCCGCGGCGGCCCATCGGAGGTTTTGTCGCATGTGCGAGACTCCTTTCTCTTTGCCGATAGTCTCGTCGAAACGGCGGGCCGCAGGCCAGCGAAAAAAGCGTCCGGGCTGCAACCTTCGCGCGGCGAGTCGGGTCCCGTAGATCGAGAGGAGGTTCCATGTCCACCGCACCCAAACCGTCACCCGTGACCGACCCCGCCGACGCCATCCTGACTCTGCTCAAGGAGACCTTCGAAGGTCCCTCCGGGCCCTCGACCTACTTCATCGACAACGACCCGAAAGCCGGGTTCTTCGGGGCCATCGACGCGCTCTCGCCCTCCGAGGCCTCCCGCTCGCCGAGGCCGGGCGCGCCGTCCATCGCGGCCCACGTCCACCACGAGGCGTTCCATGCCGAGATGTCGAGCGCGTGGATGCGCGGCGACCGCAAGGACCGCGACTGGAAGGAGAGCTGGAGCGTCCAGGAAGTGGACGCGAAGGAATGGGACGCCGAGCGGCGGGCGCTGAAGACGGAGTACGAGAAGCTGGTCCGCGCCATCCGGGACGTGCCGGCGGCTCGCGCCGAGGAGCTTCCGACGACGCTCGGGGCGCTTGCGCACGCCGCGTATCACCTCGGGGAGATCCGCCAGCGCATCGCCGACGGCCGCCGGTAGTCCTTTGGAAGGGGGGGCGCCCCGGGCGCCCCCGCCGCCCCCGCCCTGCCTAAAAACCCTCGAAAACCCGGGGGGTCCTCTTCCCGTCTTGACACCGGGGGCCGCCCTCCATTAGCTTTCCGCTGACAATGAGACTGAGTCTCAATATGACGCGGATCCGATGAAGGCCCTCCGGCGGCTTCTCTTCTGGACCCACCTCGCGGCGGGGTCGCTCGCGGGAGCCGTGATCTTCGCGATGTGCGTGACCGGCGTCCTTCTCGCGTTCCAGCCGCAGGTCCTCCGCTTCGTCGAGCGCGACGTGCGAAGGTCCCCGGCAGCCGCGGGCTCCGAAACGTTGCCGGCGGGCACACTCCTCCGCTTCGCCGCGGAGGCCTCCCCCGCGGGCGCGCCCACGGCCGTGACTCTGAGCGCGAATCCGTCGGACTCGGCCGCCGTCGCCTTCGGACGCGAACGCACGCTCTTTCTCGATCCGGCGACGGGCGCCGTCCTGGGCTCGGGCGCCTCGGGCTGGCGCGCCTTCTTCGCCAAAGTCCAGGACCTCCACCGCTGGCTCGCTTTCTCCGAGGAGAACCGGCCCGCCGGAAAGGCAATCACCGGCGCCGCCAACGTCCTCTTCCTCCTCCTGGCGCTCTCGGGTCTCTACATCTGGTGGCCGAGGCTCCGCGGCATCCGCCGGGTCTCGAGCGTCGGCCTCTTTCAGCGGGGCCTCTCGGGAAAGCCGCGCGACTTCAACTGGCACAACGTCATCGGCGTGTGGTCGGCCCTGCCCCTCGTCGTCATCACCGTCACCGGGATGGTCATCTCGTACCGCTGGGCGGGCGACCTCGTCTATCGCGCCTTCGGCAACGAGCCGCCCCCGGCGCAGAGCCCGGCGGCGCGTCCGCGCGGCCGAGGCGCGGCCGGCGAGGCGCGCGCGTTCACGGCCGAAAGCGCCGCCACGCTGGACGGCCTCTGGCGCGTCGCCGCGGAGAAGTCTCCGGGCTGGCGCGCGATCACGCTCCGCCTCCCGGAAAAGAGCGGGGCCCCGGTGTCCTTCTCGATCGAGGAGGGCCGCTTCCTCAACCGCTTCGCGCGCTCGTCGCTCACGCTCGACGCAAAGACCGGCGCGGTCACGAAGTGGGAGCCCTACGCCGCCGCCAGCGCCGGCCGCCAGGCGCGCTCCTGGATGCGCTTCCTCCACACCGGCGAATCGCTGGGCATTTCCGGACAGATCGTCGCGGCCCTCGCGTCGCTCGGCGGCTCCGTGCTCGCCGTGACGGGAATCGCCCTCGCCCTCCGACGCTTCCTGGCCTGGCGCGCGCGGCGCCGGGCCGAAGTCTCCACAACCGAGAACGACCAGTTCGAACGAGTGAAAGGAGCCACGGGATGAGCCGCCAGCGCGCGATGAAGAAGCAGTCGAGAAAAAGGACGCGGTCCGTGTGGATGGCGGCCGGAACACTCGCCGCCTATGCCGCCGTCCGGCCCTCCGCCCGCGCCCTCGCCGCCGAGACCGCGGCGGGCTCCGCCGGCGCCACCGTGGCGCCCGCGACGCTTCCGGTCCGGCGGTTCGAGATCGCACCGGGTCCCCTCGGCGCCGTCCTCGAGGCCTACCGTGCGGCGACGGGCGTGAAGGTCACCGTCCCCGACGCCGGGCTCCTGCAGATCCCCTCGCCCGGTGTCACCGGGGTCCTGGCCCTCGAGGTCGCGCTCAAACAGATCCTGGCGGGCACCAACATCGGATTCCGTTTCATCGCGGTCGACCACGCGGAGCTCACGCTCGACGCCTCCGAGTCTCTCGTCGTCACCGGCGAAGCCCCGCTCGACATCTCGCCCAAGTTCACGCAGCCGCTGCTCGACACGCCGCAGACCATCAGCGTCGTCCCCAAGGAGCTCATGCAGGAGCAGGCGAACACGACGCTTCGGGACGCCCTGCGCAACGTCGCCGGCGTCAGCATCGCCGCGGGCGAGGGCGGATTCCAGGGCGACTCCCTGACCCTGCGCGGCTTCTCGGCGCGCAACGACATCTACGTCGACGGGATGCGGGATTTCGGCAGCTACTACCGCGACCCCTTCCACCTCCAGCAGGTCGAGGTCCTGAAGGGGCCCTCCTCCTCGGAGTTCGGCCGCGGCTCGACGGGCGGCGTCATCAACCAGTCGACCAAGCTCCCGACGCTGCAGCCGAGGATCGGCGGCGAGGCCTTCATCGGCACCTCCGAGACCTATCGCGCCACCGTGGACATCGATCAGACCCTTCCGGCCTTCGGCGAGGGCGCGGCCTTCCAGCTCTCCGCCATGGGCAACCAGAACCACGTCGCCGGCCGCGACGTCACCCAGAACAAGCGCTGGGGCGTCGCGCCCTCGGTCGCGTTCGGCCTCGACGGCCCGACGCAGCTGACGCTGGCGTACTTCCACCTCACGGCCAACGACGTCCCCGACTACGGCGTCCCCTGGTACTTCAACGAGCCCGCGCCGGTCGACCGCGCCAACTACTACGGCTTCGAAGACGGATCCTTCCTCGACACGACCGCCGACATGGGCACGATCCGCTTCTCGCACGAGTTCACGCCGAACATCACGATCCGGGACCAGGCGCGCTACGCCAGCTACGGGCGCAACGGCCGCATCACCGAAGCGCGGCTGCCGGGCTCCGCCACGCCCGATACGCCCCTCGACCAGATCCAGGTGACGCGCAACCAGATCGCCGCCGAGAGCACGGAGACCTTCCTTCAGAACCAGCTCGACGCGACGTTCGAGTTCAAGACGGGCTCCATCGGGCACACCCTCGTCTCCGGAATCGAGTTCGGCCGCGAGACCTCCGACCCGATCCGCCGCCAGTACAGCGGCGTGCCGACGACCAGCCTCCTGCGTCCCCACCCGAGCGACCCGTTCGCCGGAACCGCGACGATCTCCTCGACCGTCGACGCGACCTCCAACACCTTCGCCGCCTACCTCCTCGATACGGTTGCGCTGGGCAACTTCGAGGTGACCGCCGGCTTCCGCTGGGACCGCTTCGATACGGACTACGAGCAGACGGTCGGGACGCCGTTGCAGCTCTCCCGCGTCGACGAGATGCCGAACTGGCGCGCCGCCATCGCCTACAAGCCGAAGCCCAACGGCACGATCTACTTCGACGCCGGGACCTCCTCCAATCCCTCCGCCGAGGCCCTGTCGCTCTCGGTCGCGAACGTGGACCTCAGCCCGGAGGAGAACCAGACCTTCGAGGTCGGAACCAAGTGGGACCTCATGAGCGGCCGGCTCGCGGTACGCGCCGCGCTCTTCCGCACCGAGAAGCTCAACGCGCGGGAGCCGGACCCGAACGACCCCTCGCTCAACGTGCTCGCCGGCAAGCAGCGCGTCGACGGCGGCGAGCTCGAGGTCAGCGGCTCGATCACGAAAGACTGGCGCGTGAACCTGGCCTACGCCTATCTGAACGGGCGCCTGATCGAATCGCAGGCCTTCCCCGATGCCATCGGCGCGCGGCTCGCGAACGTGCCCGAGAACACGTTCCGCCTCTGGAACATGTTCGACCTGCCGTGGGAGATCCAGCTCGGCGCGGGCGTCAACTACGTGAGCGCGCGGACGGCGAGCTCGACGGTGCCCAACGATCCGGTCACCGGGCTGCTGAAGGAGGCGCCGAGCTACGTGACGTTCGACGCGATGGTGCGCCGGCCGATCAACGGGACGCTCATGCTCCAGCTCAATCTCTACAACCTCGGCAACACGACGTACTACGACCAGCTCCACCCGGGCCACATCGTTCCGGGGCAGGGCCGCGGCGCGCTCTTCGGCGTCGCGGCGAATTTCTGAGGCGGCGCGAAAGGGAACGAGCTCGTGTTCCTTCCGATCCCCGACGTTCTGACGCCCGCGCAGGTCGCGCGCGCGCGGCAGCTCTTCCTCGCGGCGGAGTGGGTGGACGGCCGCGCGACGGCCGGCCACCAGTCGGCCCTCGCCAAGCAGCAACCGGCAGCTCCGGGAGGACGATCCCGCGGCGCGCGAGCTCGGCGAGATGATCGTCGCCGCCCTCGGCACGAACGCCCTCTTCGTCGCCGCGGCGCTGCCGGCGAAGGTTTTCCCGCCCCTCTTCAACCGCTACGAGGGCGGCGAAGCCTTCGGGACGCACATCGACAACGCGATCCGCCAGGTCACGGGAACGCCGGTACGCGTGCGGACGGACCTCTCGGCGACGCTCTTCTTCTCGGAGCCCGACGAGTACGACGGCGGGGAGCTCGTCGTGGAGGACTACTCGGGCGCCCACCAGGTCAAGCTGCCGGCGGGCCACATGATCCTCTACCCCGCCGACAGCCGGCACCACGTCCGCCCGGTGACCCGCGGGGTCCGTCTCGCGTCGTTCTTCTGGATTCAGAGCATGGTCCGCGACGAGGCCGCGCGGAAGATCCTCTTCGATCTCGACCTCGCCATCCAGGACGTCAACCGCGAGCGCGCGGGCTCGCCCGCGGCGATCTCGCTGACCGGCGTCTACCACAACCTCCTGCGGCGCTGGGCGGACGCGTAGGGAGAAGTTGAAACGTCGAAATGTTAAAGGGTCGAAACCGGGGCTTCGCCTTCAACGTTTCGACGCTTGGACTTTTCGACTTCTCCTCACGCCGGCGGGTGGCTGCGTCGGCGGTCGCCCAGCCGGCGCTGCATGACGCGGCGGTCGAAGACGAGCCCCTGCACCGAATCGGCCGTGCCGCCCCGGCGCCGCTCGTTCTGGCGGCGTTCGGCGCGGCGCCGCTCGCCGGGAACGACGAGGTAGGGAGAGGCCGGGCCCTCGTCCGCGACCGTGACCTCGAGGTTCGGCCGCGTGCGCGGATCCGAAACGTCCTCGACGAGCCAGCTCTCCAGGGCCTCGGTCGGGATGGTGCGCGTCGCGTTCATCGCCGCGACGATCCGGCGGGCGTCGGCGTAGCTCCGGCCGCGGACGACGATGGCGCCGGCGGCGTCCCGGATGTACCGGCCGTCCTGTTTCCAGGGCTCGGGCGAGTGGTAGGAGTCGAGCTCTTCTTCAGGAAAGGGGTCGGTGCCGTCCGGAGGATCGGGGAGCGGTCGCATCTCCGGCGGACTCACGGAATCCGATTATCGCACGGCAACCCTTTCGCGCGGATTCGTGTTGTAGGCGGCGGAGGACGAACGCATGGACGCGTACCGCTTCCTCGCGATCAGCGAGGCCACCGCCGAAAAGGTCCGGACGACGCGGAAATCGCCGGGCTACGGGCACCCCGTGCACGCCGAGATCGCGACGGGTTACGGGCCCTGCCGCCTGTGTCTCCGCGACTTCAAGGTCGGAGCCGAGCGGCGGCTCCTCTTCACGCTCGATCCCTTCTACGCGCTCGAGCCCTTCCCGCTTCCCGGACCGGTCTTCATCCACGAGGAGGAGTGCGACCGGTATCCCGAGTACGGGGGGTTCCCGGAGGATCTCCTCGCGCACGATCTGACGCTCGTGGCGTACGGTCGGGGCCGCATCCAGCGGGCCGAGGAGCGCGTCACGAACGGAGCCGTCGAGGCGACGCTCGAGCAGCTCCTCGCTCGCGCCGACGTCGACTACGTCCACGTTCGCGACACGCCGGCCGGCTGCTACGACCTGCGCGTCGAGCGGGCGTAGTCGACCGGATCAGATGCTCGCGGGAAGGATCGCGCCATCGGTGTCGGCGGGTGGGCTGACCTCCTGGAAGACGGTCCCGAACTCTCGGAACGCCGCCTGATCGAGCGCCGCGCCTACGGTCTTCTTCGACAGCTCCGCCAGGGCGGCGAGGACTTCCTCGCTGTGCTTCGGGACCTTCACGCCCATGAACTCCTTCACGATCTTCCCCTGAGGGTCGATGAGGAAAGTGTTGCGCGCGGAGAGCTTCTTGCCTTCGTACTCCATGACCGAGCCGTAGGCCGCCGAGACCTTCGCGTCGGGATCCGAGAGGAGCTTGAAGGTCAGGCCTTCCTTCGCGCAGAAGTCCTTGTGCGACTGGGGCGTGTCGATCGAGACGCCCAGGATGACGGCGTTCGCGGCCTCGTACTTCTTGATGTCCCGCTGGAAGTTCTGCGCCTCGAGGGTGCAGCCGCTCGTGAAGTCCTTCGGATAGAAGTAGAGAACGACCCACTGGCCGCGGTAGTCCGCGAGTTTGGTGGGCTTGCCCTCGTTGTTCGTGAGTGAAAATTCGGGCGCCGCCGCGCCCACCGCCGGAGCGTCGTGTCGGTCGAGGTCGCCGCGGCCGCGAACGCCACGCCCGCCAGGACCGCCGTCAAAAGCTTCTTCGTCGTCATGGTTCCTCCTCTTCTCTACTTCGGCCGGCCTTCGATCAGCGCGAACGGGCTCTCCGTCGGAATCACGCGCGTCATCTCGAAGCCCGCATCGCCCGAACACCTTCTCGAACTCCTTCGCCGTCCGCTCCCGGCCGCCCGTCATCACGAGCATGTTCAGATCCATCAGCATCACGAAGTCCGGCCGGATCTCCTCCGGCACGAGCATCTCGATGACCAGGATCTTCCCCCCCGGCGCGAGGGCCTCGCGGCATCGGCCTCAGGATCTGCACGCACTCCTCGTCGTTCCAGTCGTGGAGGATGAACTTCAGGGCGTGCAGGTCCGCGCCCTTCGGGACGGCTTTGAAGAAGTCTCGCGGATTCGAACGCGACAGCGGCCCGCCGCGCCCGCGGCCTGGATCGCGAGCTTCGCCTGCGGCTCGATGTACGGCAGGTCGACGACCTTCCCCTTCATTTCGGGTACTTCTCGAGGATCGCGAGCGCCATGCTGCCGTTGCCGCCTCCGACGTCCATGATCGTCCGGACGCCCGAGAAGTCGTAGGCCTCGAGAATCGGCCGCCGCGGCGAACCGGGAGACGTTCTGCATCGCGAGGCCGAACTGCTCGCCCTCGGCCGGTTCTTTCCGTAATAGTCGAAGGCCGGCATGCCGAAGACGGCCTTGGGCCGCGGCAGCCCCGTCTTCACCGCGTCGACGAGACGCTCCCAGGATTGCCAGTGCACGTGGTCGGTCTCCGCGATGAACGTGTCCTTGAAGCCGCGTGGCACTCCGGTGCGCAGCCGGTCGCCGACCGCCGTGTTCGCGAAGCGCCCGTCGGCTTGCCGCTCGAAGACGCCGAGGCTCGCGAGCCCGCGCAGCAGCCGGTACGTGGCGCCGGCGTGCGCGCCGGTCTTCGCCGCCACCTCCTCGGCCGTCTTCGCGCCATCGGCGAGGACCTCCGGAATCCCGAGCTTCGCGGCCGCCGCGACCGACTGCGTCGCCCAGGCCGCCGTGAGAAGCTGAATCAGAGCCTGGTCCGTCGAGACCCGCCTTCCGCGGTGCTCCGTTTCTGGTTGTCTGGACATAGCGGCGGAGGATAACAAAAGTGGCATCGATGCTGCACGTACAAGTCCGTTCTGACCAAGGAGGTCCCCTATGTTGGAGAAAACGAAAGCGCTGGCCACGATCGCCGTGCGAGACACAGCGACCGCGAGGAGGTTCTACGAGGGCGCGCTCGGACTGAAGCCCCTGCCCTCGCCCCAGAAGGGCACGGTCACGTACGAGAGCGGGGACTCACGAGTTCTCGTTTACGAGTCCTCGTACGCCGGAACCAACAAGGCCACCGCGGCGACGTTCGTCGTCGGCGACGGTCTCGACCGCACTGTCGATGCGCTCAAAGCCAAGGGCGTCAAGTTCGAACACTACGATCTGCCGAACACGACGCTCAAGGGCGACATCCACGAGTCGGGCGGGACGCGGGTCGCCTGGTTCAAGGATCCCGATGGGAACATCCTGAGCCTCGTGAACGACGAGAGCTAAGCGAAGGGCGGGTCTCAGGCCGATTTGGGCGGCTCGTCTCCGGAGGGGCCGTAGATCGACGGAACCGCCACGCCCAGCATCTTCATGTAGACGGTGAGCTGTCCACGGTGGTGGACCCAGTGGGAGAGCACGCCGTCGCGGATCTGGACGTGGCGAGGGGTCTCCTGCAGGACCTTCCCGCCGGCGAGAAGCTTCCAGCCGGTCTGGAGGTGCGCGTCGTTCGTTCCGCGCAGGGCGGCGCGCCCTTTCTCGGCCGCGGCGTCGAGGGCCTTCACGAAGTCGTCGGGCGTTTTCAGCGGAGGCGGCTGGAACTTCGGGCCGTCCTTCGGAGCGATGTCGAGCTCGTCCATGCCGATCACCATGCCGAGCCACTCCGGGATCGTCGCGACCATCATCGCGATGTAGCCCATCGGCATCGACTTCTCGTGCGGCTTCCAGTCGAAGCGGCCCTCCGGGAAGCGCTCCAGGACGCGCCGGCTGATGGGCACCTCGCGCTCGAGGTCGGCGAGGAAGATGCCGGTGTAGTTCAGAGGCGTGTCCTTCAAAGGCGCGACGTCTCCTGCACGTGGATGCTCGTCTTCGAGCGCGCCGTGAGCGACGAGTCGGCGGATGGCGCCGACCAGACGCCGCTGAAGGACAGAAAGAGCAGTCCGAAGAGGACGCAGCGTGTCAGCAGCTGCCCGCGGCTCGAGTCCCTGCCGTAGATGGCCGTATGCGCTTTCCAAAGCACGGCGAGATTCAGCGTCAGCGCCACGACGAAAGCCGCCACCGCCGCCGGCTCGCCGAGCACCAGGAGCAGAGCGCTCGTCAGGAAGAGCGCCATCGATACGAGCCAGAGTCCCACGAGCGGCCATGGCAGGGATGCCAGGAGCACGTTCACGCGTGGCATGCCGAGGTCGATCCGCGCGCGACGCTTCAGTACCACCGCGCGAAGAGCCAGCAGGCCGCCCGAGATCGCGTTCAAGATAATGAATGCCGCGACGACCCATCGAAGCGCCTGCATGATGCCTCCCCGGCCGACCCCCGCCGGCCTTTACCCGAAGAGCCTGCAATTCCGCTGCCCTCTCATATCTAAGTAAGGAGGTCGAACGGAAGCGGATTCCAGGCACGAGGCCGTTTGTAAAAGTTACTTGTGCTTGCGGAAGACGATGTCGAACTTCGGCTTCCAGTTCTTCCCGCCGTCGGTGGAGGTCTCCGCCGTCTCGCGCACCTCGTCACCCTGAGGGATCCAAACGGCCCGCCAGAGCACGGTCCCCTGAGCGGTCGGCTCGGTCGCGCGAAACGCCATCTTGCCGTTCTCGAGTTTGCCGTCGAGGAGAAGGACCTGGCCGCGGTTGGTCGCCCAGGTCTGATGCCAGAGCTTTCTCCCCGCGTCGTAGAAATTGAGGCTCTCGCCGAGCACGCCGTTGACGTCCTGGTATGTCTCCCGGACCGCGCAGCCGTCGAGGATCTTCTCGACTCGGATCCGCATCGACGGCTTCGAGATCCCCGACGTCGTACACGTCCCAGTCCCCGAGCCAGAAATCGAACTGACGGTACTCCGGCCCGGCGCACGCCGGCGTCGCGGACGCCGCCGGCGCGGCGAGCAGGAAGGCCGTAAAGACGCTCGAAAGGATCGATGTCATGGCGCTGGAGCCTAACCCCCGTTCCTGGCACCGATTGGAAGGATTCGGACCCGAATGCCGGCCTCTTTTATGGCCCGAGACGTGCAGGCGATGAAACCCTCTTCGCAACGGTCCGTAACGTCGGCCGGGGGCGACGATTTACGGTCTCTGGAGGTGCAGTATGCCCAATCCGTTCATTCACGCGGAGCTCAACACCACCGATCTCGAGAAGGCCAGGACGTTCTACGGCAAGCTCTTCGACTGGAAGTACGAGGAGATCCCCGGCGCCGACGGAATTGAGTACACGAGCATCGGCGTCGGCGAGAACAAGTACGGCACCGGCGGCGGAATGCTCAAGCAGATGATGCCCGGCGCTCCTTCGGCCTGGATGCCTTATGTTCTCGTGGACGACATCCAGGCGGCGACGAAGAAGGCCAAGTCCCTCGGCGCGACGATTCTCAAGGACGTCACCGAAGTTCCGGACATGGGCTCCCTCAGCATCCTCAAGGACCCCACCGGCGCCGTCATCGGTCTCTGGCAGACCAAGATGTAACCTCCCCGCCGAAAGGACCGACATCATGCAGAAGATCTCCCCCTTCCTCTGGTTCGACTCCAATGCCGAGGAGGCCGTCAACTTCTACACCTCGATCTTCAAGAACTCGAAGGTCAAGGACGTCAGCCGCTACGGCGACGCCGGCCCGGGCCCGAAGGGCCAGGTCATGGTCATGAACTTCGAGATCGAAGGTCAGGACTTCGTGGCGCTGAACGGCGGCCCCCGCTTCAAGTTCACGGAGGCCATCTCCTTCGTCGTGCACTGCAAGGGCCAGAAGGAAGTCGATCACTACTGGGACAAGCTCCTCGAGGGGGGCGGCCAGACGCAGGCCTGCGGCTGGCTCAAGGACCGGTTCGGTCTTTCGTGGCAGATCGTCCCCGAAGAGTTCTTCGAGCTGATGAAGGACAAGGACCCCGCCGTGCGCAACCGGGTCATGCAGGCCATGATGGGCATGATCAAGTTCGACGTGGAGGGCCTGAAGAAGGCGGCCAGGGGCAAGTAGCTCCGCGGCCGTCGCCGGCCTCACCGAGTGTCGAAAACCCGGCCGCCCGTTCGTCGCTCCGGGTGAAAGGAGAATTCCATGCAGCGCATCACGCCGTTTCTCTGGTTCGACGACGACGCCGAGGAGGCCGCCGAGTTCTATTGCTCGATCTTCAAGAACTCGAAGATCACCGGCAAGAGCAGCTACGGCGAGGCCGGACCGGGCCCGAAGGGCCAGGTCATGATCGTGACCTTCGAGCTCGACGGCCAGGAGTTCACGGCCCTCAACGGCGGCCCGCAGTTCCCGTTCACCGAGGCCATGTCCCTCGTCGTCAACTGCAAGGACCAGAAGGAAATCGACTATTACTGGGAGAAGCTCACCTCGGGCGGCGGCAAGGAAGTCCAGTGCGGATGGCTGAAAGACAAGTTCGGCGTCTCCTGGCAGATCGTTCCGACGATCATCTCCGAGCTCATGTCGGACGAGGACCCCGCGAAGCGCGACCGCGTCATGGCGGCCGTGCTGAAGATGGTCAAGCCGGACATTGCGGCGATGAAGGCCGCCGCGGCGGGCAAATAGGCGGACTTCGAACGAGCCCTCTCCCCGGTCACGGGGAGAGGGCGTCCTTGGTTCTGGTTCCGTTCCTCGCCTAGTCGTCGTTGATCTGGCCGCGAATCTCTCCGCCCTGGCGGCTCGACGGTGTGCACGTTGGCGTACGCCGCGCCCGCCCGCAACGCGCGGATCACTTCCTCGAACTCGCCCGGCGACACGCCCTGGTCCGCCGCGCCGCCGATGACCTCCGCGGCCGTGAACGTACCCTCGACCGTACCGCCCGTGGCGGGCACAACGGCGTTCCCGGCGGACCGTTGCCCAGATTCGTGCAGAGGAAGACCATGATCCCGCCGTTGAAGGCCGGGGCGCCCAGATGGATGTGCGCCTGAAGGACGTTCCACTCGGTGTCCTGATACTGGAGCTCGTAGTCCACCGACTGGCCGTCGTGGGAAAGGCGCGCCTCGAACCTTCCGGTGCCCGGAGTCGAGAGCGTCGGGATCTCTTCGAACCCTTTGAGCTCCGCCCTGAACTTCTTGCGCGTTCTCCCCTCGATTCGAGTCGGCCGTCGCCGTCGAGCCGACCGTTCCGAGCAGAAACGCGACGATCGATTGCCGACGAGGATTCCGGGGCGCCTCATGAGGAACCTCCTTTCGTTCCACATGAGGACTTACACCCGGAGCGTGAACGTATCCTGTGCGCTCTTAGGAATGTCTAACGCTTAGAAACTTCTAAGACGGAGCGGAACCGGCCTCGAAGCGGGCGAGGAATTTCCCGTCGGCGTCGAAAAGCTCGAGCGAATCACCCGTCGATCCGCCACGTCTTCGCCTGCTCGAGCGCTTTCAGGAAGTCCGTCTCGTTTTCCATTCCGTCGACGCAGGCCATCTTGGTTCTGGCCATCCGGCTGAAGCTCAGCCGGTCGCCGTTGACTTCGTAGCTGCCGGTCACGCGGTTGCAGCCGCCCGATCCGGTCACCCGCCGCGCCTGCGCGTCGAGGGTCAGGTGCGGCTCCCGCTTCGAAGAAGGGGCCGCGACGGACACGTCGCCCAGCCGGATCAGCTTCCAGTAGGTGCCTTCCAGCGGCGGCGCGGCCCGTGTCGTGGCGCTGGCCTGCCTCCCGAGAGGCTCGAACTCGTAGATGCCGCCGTCGGCCATGAGCGAGACGAAGAGCCGGCCGTCCTTCAGGACGTACGACCGGACGTAGCTCCAGTCCTTGAGGATGCGATCGCTGACCGGCGACGGCGGGCAGGCCATCCGCGTCAAGCCCAGCGGACCGAGCTCGAGCTGGTTCGGCCCCTCCGACGTCCACGTGCCGGTGCCGCGGTTGCAGTCGATGCGCGCGGCGAGCTTGCCGTCGGCCAGGAACTCGAGCGTGTATTTCGACGGGTCGTCCGGCGTCAGGATCTTCTCGTCGCCCCCCTGAAAGCGGACGAGCTTCCAGGACGTCCCGGCGAGGCCCTCCGGCGCGCTCTCGGGATTCCCGAGCAGCTTCTCCTTCGCGAGGATCTGCTCGAACGTTGGCCTTCTGTTTCGCGACCCACGCGGCATAGCCGTCGGGATCGACCCAGGCCTGGACGCCTTCCTTTGCCGCGCGTGCCCGCTTTGCCTCGAGTTCAATCGCCTCCGGGTGCGCGGGCAGCCAGATGTCCGGCTTCAGCGACTCGAGCATCGCCGCGGTTCGCGCATAGTCGTCGGCGATTCCCGGGTAGGACGGATCCACGACCAGCCGATAACCCGGATTGACGCTCATGCAGCACGGGAACACGACGTCGTACGACTTCCCGCCGTCGTCGACCTTGGTGATCCACGTCGTCGCGCCTTTCGTGTGCCCCGCTCCGAGACGCGCCGTCATCTTCACGTTTCCGAGCGAGACCGCCTCGCCGTCCTTGATCCGGCGATCCGCCGTCACCGCCGGGAAGTAGAACCCCGGCGCGTCGCCGTATCGGAAGTCCGTCTTCCCCCCGGACGCGAGCAGCTCGAACTCGCGGTCCATCACGACGACCTCGGCGTTCGACAGCTTCTTGAAATAGGCCGTCGTCCCCGCGTGGTCGATGTGGGCATGCGTGATGAGAAGCAGCCGGATGTCCTCGGGCCGGAAGCCGAGCTTGCGGATCGAGGCCTCGAAGTCCTTCGCGGACGCCGGCATCCCGCCGTCGAGGAGGATGTGACCCTTCGGCGTCGTGATCAGGTAGGCGCCGAGACCTTCCGTCCCGACGTAGTGGATCGGGCCCGACGATCTTGACCGGCTCCGTCGGCTCGATCCACGACCGCAGAACTTCGAGCTCCGGCGGAGTCGGCCGCTCCGACGTGAACCCTTCGGCAAAAGCGGCGAGGTCCGGAGGAAGTGCCTGTTCCTGCGCGCGGAACGCGCCACCGAGCCCGAGGGTAAGGAAGATGCCGAACGCCACCCTGGTCGAAACGGCCATCCCAAGATCCTAGACCCGTTCCCCGCCGTGACGTCAGCGGCTCGACCGGCTTCCCTTTCGCCGGCGCCGACCGGCGCCTCGGCCAGGGATCCTGCTTCGACCTCGCCCATTTCCGGCGTTTTCCCCGTGAGCTTGCTCTTCACGATGTCGAACAGGACGAAGGGCTGCGGCTTTTCGGCGCGTCATGTACTCCGCGGAGACCGCGCGCACGCCGATCAGCACGATCCGCGGATCTTCCGCGCTCCCGTCTTTCTTCGCCGCCCTCGTCGGGGAACCAGATTTTCCAGTCCGGTGCCCAGAGCTCCGGATCTTCACCCGGTCGTCGTGAGATCGACGCTTCGCCGGAGACTGAGACCCACTCCCTCGTGCGGTCCTTGTAGTAGGAGAGATTCAGCCGCGGCTCGGCCGAGATCTCTTGACCTTCGGCATGTCCGCCAGCGTCGCGAACCAGAAGTCGGCGCCCGACGCCCGTTTCTGAGTCGCCATCGGACGGGACACCATGTGCCCGTCGGCGCGGCGCGTGGTCAACATCGCCACCTCGATTCCCTCGACGAGCTTCCAGAGCTCGTCCAGGCTGCCGGCCTTTGGACTGTGCGAGTCGGATTTGCGGGCCTTGGTCGCCATGCGTCCTCCCGCGGCCTCGTCGCAATTTGCGGGCCAGCGCGGCGACCCGAGGTCAGATCCGTAGATTAGCCTGATGGCCCGCCGCCCGGCGCCGCGAATGATCGCGCACCGTTCGCGCTCGGCGACGAGGTCCGGCCACCTGAGCCGATAAAGATAGGGCCGGAAGCACGCGTGGCCGCATGCCCCCGACCCATCGATCGCGTCAGCTCACTTCGCTCCGCCGTTGACCGGAATCAGCTTGACCGCGAACGTTTCCCCGCTCGCGCAGTCGACGCAGCCCTGGCCGGCGATCTCTCCATGGTTGTTGATGTCGTTGGCATAGATCAGATGCGGCGAGCCGTCGGCGACCAGCGCGTTCAGGTCCACGATGACGTCGTCCTGCCAGAGGAACGCGCGGCTCCCGCCGGCGCCGATCGACTGTCCGACGACCTGGCGGCGGTCGTTGATGCCGAAGGCCAGGCTGATGACGTCACCGTCCACGGTCTCGAGATCCACGATGCCGCCCTCCCGCGGCCAGAGGACCGCATGCGCGCTCAGGCCTCCCCCGCCGGCGACGTTCGCGAACCCGGCGGCGTCTCCGTGCTGATTGAGGGCAGCCGGCGTGTTCCACGCGACGCCGCCGAGGTCGTCGAGCGGCCGGGGCACGCCGTCCTCCCACATCACGGCCTTGCGGGCGCTGAACCGCCCGAAGGCCCGGTCGCAGGCGCCCGAGATGCCGACGATCTGTCCCGCGGTCGTTGATCGCCGTCGCGGAAGACGAGCTGTCGCTCCTCGAGCGGCGGAAGCATCCTGCGGCGGCGCCCCGGGATCGCTTCGCGACCAGAGCGCGGCGTGGAACTGCAGGATCTGCGGCGCGACGCAGGTCGAATCGACGACCCCGTTCTCGGCCCACCCCACGATCTGGCCCTGGTTGTTGATTCCGGCGGCGTAGCTGTGGGTGCCGCCGTCGAAGGGGTCGAGCCCGGTCATCACGTCGTCGCGCCACAGAAACCCGCGGCAGATGTTGCCGGTCGCCGGCGTCCCGAAGAACGGCGCGCAGGAGAACGTCTCGCCGAGCGGGTCGACCTCGTCGAGCTCGGCGATGCCGACGATGTCGCCGTTGTTGTTCTTCACCGGCCAGCTCACGGCGCTGTTGGGTCCGCCGAGCGTGCCGAGATCGACTGTCTCCCCCTGGCGCCAGAGCGTCGCGTGCGCCTCCTGGTCGCCCGCCAGGTTCGCCACGCCCGTGACCCAGCCGCGATTGTTGATGCTGTTGCCGCCTCCGGCGTTGCCGCCGAGCGTGTCGAGGCGGACGACGACGTAACGCACCGTCTTGTCCTTCGGCGGTACGCCGGTCGACCGATCGGCGACGGAAAACGCGGCCAGCGCGGCGATGCACGTCCAGATCCTTGTTCTCATTTCTCCTCCTTGGCCATCCGCAAACGGGGCCGGACGGCCACGGGGAGCAAGGCGGCGGCCATGAGACGTCCACGCGAGCGAAGCGCTTCGAAACGCAACGCTTCGACTCGCCGACGATTTGCATTAAGACGGACCGCGGCGACGTTTTCTTGAAGGCGCGTCTCGAAATCCGAACACGATCCGGCGCAGCTCGGCGAGCGACCGTGCCTCCGTCGCGGCCCGCGGAACGAAGAAGCCCTCGTCGCGCACCTTCCGGACGGCCGCCTCCATGCGTCGGCCGCGCCGGCAGCGCGTTCTCCTCGCGGAGCGCCCAGTCCGCGTCCTCGAACTTGCAACGGGCCGTCGAGCACACGAACGCGAGCCGCTCCGCCGTGGTCCCGCGGCTGCGGGCGGCGGCCCGCCGCGCGCGTTGAAGCACCAGGATGCGCCGGTATGCGGCGCCGCAGTGCCGGCCGACCGCCGCCGCATCGGGTTCCGACGCGAAGGCGATGCTCCGAAAGAAGCCTCGCAGGCTTTTGTCCGCGCCTCTCACGGAGGCCCGGGCCTGCCAGGTCAGCGTCTCGAGCTGGTCGCGGACGCGCCAGGACCTCGTGGCCTCGGCGGAAAGGATCTCGAGCGCCGCTTCCAGCGGGCGTTCGGCCGGGAGCTCGGGCAGGTAGGTCCGCAGCCGCTGCTCCGCCTCGATCTCCTGGGCGAGGAGCCGCCGCCACGGGATCCCGAGCGTCTCGGCGCGCGCGAGGAGCTCGTCCGTCGCCGATCCCTCGCCCACGCGTTCGCCGAGGAAAAGGATCCGGGTCGTCGGGACGGGGCTCGCCATGGCTCCTCGCCACGAGTATTGGAGGAGCTCCCGCGCGGGACAAGGCTTCACCGACTATCACGTCCGAAAACGGCGAGTCGAGAGCCGAAGCGTGGAGTAGGCTGACCGCGATGGAATTGAATGCCGCCATCTGCGACCAGGCGCGCATGGCTCGGGACGCCCGCTTCGACGGACGTTTCTTCATCGCCATCATCTCGACCGGCATCTACTGCCGGCCGATCTGCCCGTCGCCCCACGCGCGCCGCGAGAACGTGCGGTATTTCCGGTCCGCGAACGAGGCGGTCGCCGCGGGCTTCCGCGCTTGCCGCCGCTGCCGGCCCGAGGCGGCTCCGGGCACGCCGCGCTGGAATGGAACCGCGAGCACGGTGAGCCGGGCGCTGCGGCTGATCGAGGAAGGCGCCCTGCGGGAGCACGGCCTTTCGGAGCTGTCGCGCCGGCTGGGAGTGAGCGCGCGCCAGCTCCATCGCCTGTTCTCGCTCCACCTCGGCACTTCCCCCACCGCGGTCGCGAAGACCTGGCGGCTGAGCTTCGCGACACGGCTCCTGCGCGATACGGACCTGCCCATGGGCCGCGTCGCGCTCGAGTCGGGCTTCCGGACGGTTCGCCGCTTCAACGACGAGATCCGCGCCACCTACGGCCGGACTCCTTCCGACCTCCGCCGCCATCCGGACACGCGCGACGCGGAGCGCGACGGCTACGTCGTCCGTCTTTCCTACCGCGCGCCGTACGACTGGAATGCCCTGCTCGAATTTCTCGCGGAGCGCGCGATCCCGGGCGTCGAGGAGGTGGCCTCGGGCGTCTACCGCCGGACGTTTTCGCACGACGGCCGCTCGGGAGTCCTGGAGGTGCGCCACGACCGGGACCGCCGGGCGCTCGAGGCCCGCGTCCACGTGACGGAGCCCGGCTCGCTTCTGCCCATCGTCACACGTCTCCGCGGCATGTTCGATCTCGACGCGGACACCACGGCCATCACGCGCCACCTCGGGAACCACCCGGCGCTGGCCTCGCTCGTCCGGAAGCACCCGGGGCTCCGCGTGCCGGGCGCCTGGGACCCCTTCGAGATGTCGGTGCGCGCCGTCCTCGGGGAGTCGATCGCCGGCGGCGCCGGCCCAGAGCTCCGCGAGCTTGCGCGACGCTTCGGCGAGGGACTCTCGGTCTCCGACACGGGCGGATTGAGCGTCGTCTTTCCTTCTGCCGAAACGCTCGCGAAGGCGCGGCTCGAGGGACTGCCTCCGGATCGGGCGGGCACGATCCGATCGCTCGCGGAGACGGCCCTCGCGGCCGCGGACGAGGAACCCCTGACGAAAGTGCGCGGCATCGCCGAATCGACCGCGGAGTACATCGCGGCCCGGGCCTACCGGCAGCCGGACGCCTTCCCGTCGGACGATCCGGTTCTGCGGCATGCGGCTGCCCCGGGGACATCGCCGGCGGCCCCTCCGCTGATCGCGCTCGCGGAGCGCTGGCGCCCGTGGCGCTCCTACGCGGCCATCTATCTCTGGATGGCGAGCGTCGAGAGGCACTAGCGACCGGCGAGCGGAAGTGGCTATGCCGAATCGGCCGCGAATGGCTATTGCCGGCGACCGATTCGAGACACAGACTCCGGCCGCATCAGGAGGTCGCCGTGAGAACGCGCCGCACTCCCCGAATCGCCTTGCCCGTCCTGGTGTCCGCGGCCCTCTTCGCCGCCCTCGGGCCGCGTTCTGCCCTGGCAGCTCCCGAGCCGACGCCCATCCGACCCCCGCGATGAAACCGCTGCGCGACGGGCAGCGCGACTTCGACTTTCTGCTCGGCAAGTGGAAGTACCACCTCAAGCGCCTCGTGAATCCCCTCACCGGCTCGACGCAGTGGATCGAGTTCGACGGCACGGGAGTCTGCCGCCCCATCTGGAACGGCAACGCCCAGATCGACGAGCTCGACGTGAACGGACCCACCGGCCGCGTCCAGGGCCTGACGCTGCGCCTCTACAACCCGGAGTCCCGGCAGTGGAACCTCAACTGGGCCAACGCCTCGAACGGCACCCTCGGCGTGCCGACCATCGGCTCCTTCCAGAACGGGGTGGGCGAGTTCTACGACCAGGAGACGTACAAAGGCCGGACGATCCTCGTGCGCTACCGATGGACGAACACCACGACGGACACGCCCCACTTCGAGCAGTCGTTCTCGGACGACGGCGGCAAGACCTGGGAGGTCAACTGGATCACGGACCAGGTTCGGGTGAAGGATTAGGGCTCAGTCCAGCCGGCAGACGAATCCCCAGCCGCCGCCCAGCTCGCTGACCGCGAGCACCAGCTCGTTTCTGCCTTTCTTCAGCGGCAGGTAGAGCGTGTCGTTCTCCGGGTTCACGATGCCGAGAAAGCCCGGGTCGCGGAAATTCTGGGCGCTGCGTCCGCGGTAGAGAATCTGGCCGTTCAAGAAGACGCTGACGTCGTCGCTGTAGCCGATGGACAGCCGCTTGATCTGGTCGCGGTCGGACTCGATGGTGGTCCGCGCATAGAGGACCTTCATCCCCGGCTGCGGTTCGAGACGCTTCGAGAAATCGCTCGCGAACGACACCTTCGGATGCGGGGCCTCGCGGTAGCGATAGAGGACCACGAAGCCGGGAGACTCCGCCTCGACGTCCTGCCATTGCATCGCGTCGCTCTCGGATGTGGAGAGCGGTCGTTCCGGATCGCGCGCGAGCGCGTCGAGCGACGGCGAGATGCGCCACTTCGTCAGGGTGCCCGGCGGCATCGGAGGCGAGCGGCGCTCCCACGCGGCATCGGGCGTCGTTCGTATCTCGAAGTTCGAGAAATACGTCGCGCCCGTCAGGACCGCCAGGGCCACCTGACCCTTCTGGATGCCGCTCTTCAGGTCGTTCATCACGAGCGCGGGCTTGTCCATGTCCTTGACGTAGAGCTTCGCCTGCGCGCCCGTCACTTCGAGGCGCAGGTGGAACCACTCGTTCTTCGGGACGTCGACGGCGCCCGTGAACCCGGGACCGTTGTAGATCTGCCAGTTGAGACCGGTGCCGAGGACCGGCGTGTACTGCAGGGCGTCCGGGAGGTTGGACTTGTGCTGGCGGAGATAGACCCATTCGGCGTCGGCGCCGTTCTTCGCGATCCGAAACTGGATGCCGAAGAAGCCCCGGGCCGCGGGCGTGCCCACGTCGACGTCGATGACGCCGTCGCGCAGCTCGAAGTCCTTCACCGACGCCGCGCCCCCATCGAGCAGGAGGCACTTGCGACCCAGGTACTCGGCGACGCTCGCCTTTCCCTCCAGCTCCCAGCGCGGCGAATCCGGCGGAACCGAGATCGATTGCGGCGTCTGGGAATGCGCCCTCGCCGCCGCGAGAAACGCGAGCGCGCAAGCCGCCAGATGTCGGGACATGTCTGCTCGTTGACTACGGCGCGGCGGAAGGAATGTTTGACGAACCCGCCGCCAAGAGTCCGCCAAGGAGCGCGGCGGTATCCTCGGGTCGAAGGAATGGAGGGACCCATGCCCGCGTACGAGCTCGCCCAGCTGAACATCGCCGTCATGAAGGAGCCTCTCGACTCCCCCGGGATGGCGGACTTCGTGGCGAACCTCGACCGCATCAACGCCCTCGCCGAAGCCTCGCCCGGTTTCGTCTGGCGCCTCCAGTCCGACGCCGGGAACGCGACGGATTTCCGCCCGCTCGGCGACACCACGCTCGTCAACATGTCGGTCTGGAAGGACGTCGAGTCGCTCAACCAGTACGTCTACAAGTCGGCGCACTCCGAGATCATGCGGCGGCGCAACGAGTGGTTCGAGCGCATGAAGGAAGTCTTCCTCGTCCTCTGGTGGGTTCCCGCCGGCCACCGGCCGGGCATCGAGGAGGCGATCGCGAAGCTCGAGCTCCTCCGCGCCAACGGACCGACGGAGAACGCGTTTACGTTCCGGAAAGCGTTTCCGCCTCCCGGCGCAGCGACCGGGCGCGCACCCTTTGCCCTCGGCGACGAGTGCCCGGCCTAGGGTCTGGCGGTCCTTCGGGATTCGGGGTCGGGGCTACTCGGACCGCAGCGCGAGGGTGGGCGGAATCCGGCAGGCCCGGCGCCCCGGCACGTAGGCCGCCAGCATCGCCACCAGGATCATCGCCGGAACCACGATGACGTAGACCAGCAGGTCCACCCCGCCGGCGTCGAACAGCATGGAGTTCATGAGCTGCTCGACGGCGAGCCCCAGCGCGAGGCCGATGAGGCTTCCCGCGGCAACCAGCGCGAAGCCCTTTCCCATGACCAGGCGAAGCACGTCGGAGGATTGCGCGCCGATCGCGATGCGGATGCCGATCTCGCGCGTCCTCCTGGCCACGTTGTAGGCCACGAGCCCGTACAGACCGGCCAGCGCCAGCAGGAGGCCCACGGCGCCCATCGTGCCGACCAGCTGGATGGCCACGCGCGGCCCTTCCACGGAGTGGTAGCGGTAGAGGTCCCCGTAGGTCCGCGTCTCGAGCATCGGCATGTTCGCATCGAGCGCGCGGACGACGTCCTTGACCGACCGGACCAGCTCCAGCGGATCGACCGGGGACTTCAGGAGCAGGACCATCCGTGGGGCCGGATGCTGCCGCATCGGCAGGTACATGAGGTCCGCCTCCGCCCCGCTCGTCTGCGTGTAACTGATCGTCGCGGCGACGCCGACGATCTCGACCGGCGCGCCGGTCGAGCCGCCGAGACGAATGCGCTTCCCGACGGCGTCGGCGCCCGGCCAGAAGTGCCTGGCGAACTGCTCGTCCACGACCGCGACGCGGGGCGCCTCCGCCGTGTCGGACGGCAGGAACGCCCGGCCGCGCAGGATCGGGATCCCCATCGTGTCGAAGAATCCCTCGTCGATCGTGTCCGACGCCGCCGTGAAGTGCTTGCGGTCGCGCGGCATCTGGAAGCCCTCCGGCACGAAGGCGACGGCGTCGAAGTCGTCGAGCCCGAGCGGCGGGCTCTTCAGGAGTGCGGCGCTCTCGACTCCGGGCGTGTGCCGCATGCGCTCGACCAGCGTCTCGTAGAAGCGCTGCGTGCGCGCCGCGTCGTACTGCACCAGGCGCGGATCGAACCGCACCAGCAGGCGGTGATCCGTCGGGAACCGGGTGCCCTGGAGCAGGCCGTGCTGGAAGCCTCGGAACATCAGAAACGTCGCCGCGAGCAGCATCAGGGACATCGCGACCTGCGCCACCACGAGGGCGTTCCGGCCCCAGAGGCGCTTGCGGCCGCGTCCGCCGGCCTCGTCGCCCTCGCCCGACTTGAGCCCGGCGACGAGGTCCCCGCGCGTCGACTGGAGCGCCGGGGCCAGTCCGCAGAAGAGCGCGCTCACGACCGACATGACGATGGCCGCCGCGAGCACGCGCCCGTCCATCCGGAACGGGATGGTGACCGGCAGCTCCGCCGGAATGCTGAAGGTCTGAAGGAACGCGTATGCCGGCGTAGCCGACGGCGATCCCGACAAGCCCGCCCAGGCACGCGAGGACCAGGCTCTCGGTCAGGAGCAGCCGGACCAGCCGGAAGCGCCCCGCCCCGATCGCCAGCCGCACGGCGATCTCGCGCCGGCGCGTGCGCGCGCGGCTCAGGAGCAGCCCCGCGGCGTTGGTGCACGCCACCAGCAGCACCGCCAGCGCCAGCATCGTGAAGACGACGCCGAACTTCCAGTTGACGTCGTCGCCCTGCGTGCGCATCTCGAACTGCGTCCGCACCGCCGCGCCGCGATCGCGGTTGAGCTGCGGGTAGCGCCGCTCGAAGTCCTTCGCCAGCAGGGTCAGCTCCTCGCGCGCCTGCGCGAGCGACGTCCCCCGCTTCAACCGCGCCTTCAAGCTCAGCTCCCGATCGTCGCGGTCCGCGAAGAAGTCCTTCTTCGCATCGGTCGAGAAGACCGGCGCCATCGCGAGCGGGATGTAGAAGTCGGGGCGGTAGAAGATCAGCATCCCCGGGAAGGACTCGGGCGCCACGCCGATCACGGTGAAGTCGGTTCCGTTCAGCCGGACCGTCCTGCCGACGACGGACGGATCGCCGCCCATCTCGCGCTTCCAGAAGTCCGGCCCGAGCACCGCCACGGCGTCGCGGCCCGGGACCTCGTCCTCCTCCTCGCGAAAGCCGCGCCCGAGCGTCGGCTCCACGCCGAGCACTCGAAAGTAGTTGCCGGAGACCAGCATGCCGCCCTTGACCCGCGGCGTCTCGCCGGGAACCGCGCTGAAGCCCACGGAGCCGACGGCGCAAATTGGCGATGACGCCGTCGTAGCTCTTCGTGTGGTCGCGGATGTCCAGGTACTCGCGATAGGAGAAATCGTCGAAGCCGTCGTCGCGCGTCGTGCTGACCAGGGTGACGACCTCGCCCGGATGCGGCACGGGATAGGGCCGGAAGACCAGCGCGTCGAGCATGCTGAAGGGAGTCGTCGTCATCCCGATGCCCAGCGCGATCGTGACCACCACGAACGCGGTCAGGCCGGGACGTGCGGCGCAGGCTCCGGAACGCGTAGCGCACGTCGTCGACGAAGTCCGTCAGCCAGTGGATGCCGCCGCGTGTCCCGGATCTCCTCTTTCTTCTGGTCCAGCCCGCCCATCGCGCGCAGCGCCCGGTAGCGCGCCTCCTCCGGGCGAGAGCCCTTCGGCGATGCCCTCCTCGATCTTGTGCTCCAGGTGGAACTGGAGCTCCTCGTCGAGCTCGTGCTCGACCCGGCGGCGGCGGAAGATGGACTTCAGCCGCAGCGGGACGCGGTAGAACCAGTGCTCGATCCGCATGGCGAGCCCTCAGGCCTCCGCCAGCGCGACGACGTGCGAGATGGCGGCCGACAGCCGCTGCCAGTTCGCCGTCTCGGACTCGAGCTGCTTCCGGCCCAGGCGGGTCAGCGAGTAGAACTTCGCCCGCCGGTTGTTCTCGGTCTGCTTCCACTCGGCCTTGATCCAGCCCTCCTGCTCGAGCTTGTGCAGCGCCGGGTAGAGGGAGCCTTCGCTGACCTGCAGGACGTCTCCGGAGATGGCGGTCAGGCGAAGGCTGATGGCCCAGCCGTGCAGGGGCTCCAGCGCCAGGATCTTCAGCAGGAGCAGGTCCAGAGTGCCCTGGACGAGGTCGTTCGGCTTGCTCATATCGGTTTCCGAGGGGAGCATACGCCGGCTCCCCTCGGTAATCAAGGGGTACGGCCGCCGCGGCCGGAAGTTTCAGCGGACCGGAGCTCGGACCCCCTTGACCATCAGCCACACGGCGAGCACGACCTCGAAGACGGCCATGGGTATCCAGACGACATAGGAGATCGTGCCCTTGAGGATTCCCACGAGCTGCAGCGGAAGGGCCAGCACGAGCAGAATCGACGCCGCCAGTCCCAGCCACGCCAGCCACATGGGGACCAGCCGGCCGCGCACCAGCAGATAGGTGAAGAAGGTGCTCCCGACGGCGAAAAACATCGCCGCGAGAGGCGCGCTCCAGCCGGGCAACTCCATCAGGGACGCGGTCAGCGCATCCCGCGCCGCGGGGCCCGGTGCGTCGGCCCCGGCGGCCGTCGCCAGCCACATCTTTCCGAGCCCCCTTTGCAGGGAAATCGCCCCGATCACACCCTCGACGGTGCGACAGACAAGGACCATCAACGCGAGGTCGGGGTCCACGTCCCGGGTGATTGCGTAGAGCGTCACCGCCAGGACGATGGCCGCGAAGCAACAGAGCAGCTCGAGCAGGACGACCAGGCGCATCAGGGGGACGTGCTGGGCGATGCTCGCGAGCTTCGCAGCCACTCCCTCGCCGGCAGCGGCCTTTCCGCCCAGGATCATCCCCGTGACCCCGGCCGCGATGTAGAAGAGGAACGTGAACCCGGCGACCCTGGCGTTGGCGGTGCGAGTCATATACACCCCTCCCCTCGCGAGTAGCTACCCGCCATGACGAGGAGCAGCGGGCGAAAGTTCCCGGCTTCTGGCCCACGAGATGGCACCGTGATTGCGGCCCTCCCGCCGGAAGGTGCGGAGGGAGAGGGCCGCATCCCGCGCCGCGGGGCGCGCCGACTCCAACCCTTCCTCCGCCGCGGCGCCTTAGATCAGGCCCGACTCCAGCACCCGCAGCACGGCCTGGACGCGATCGCGCACGCCGAGCTTGGACAGGATGCTCGACATGTGGACTTTCACCGTTCCCTCGGCGGCGCCGAGGGCTTCTCCAATCTCCCGGTTGCTGTAGCCTCCGGCGACCAGCCGCACAACCTCGGTCTCCCGCGGGGTCAGCGGTTCGAGCACGAAGGGAGCGGGTGGCACACCGGACGTCGGGGTCCGGCGCACGCCGCGCAACAACTTTTCCGTCAGCGACGGCTGAAAGAAGGTCCCGCCTTCGGCCAGGACGCGGATCGCGCGAACGAGCGTGGCGACCGTGACGTCCTTGCGGAGGTAGCCCCGGGCCCCCGCGCGCAGGCCCGCCAGAAGCGCCTCACGATCGTCGAACGTGGTCAGGAGCAGGCAGGGCGTCGGCTGGGATCGCTCGGCGAGCGCGTGCAGGACATCGATCCCGCCGCGACGAGGCATGCGGACGTCGAGAAGGCCGACGTCGACGCCGTCCCCGAGCCGCTCCAGAGCCTCGTCTCCGTCGGCCGCCTCGGCGACGACTTCCACGTCGGCGACCTTCTCCAGCAGCATCCGGATGCCGCTGCGAACCAGCGTTTCGTCGTCGGCGACCAGGATGCGAATCACGCGGACTCGCTCGGGAGGGTCACCCGGACCCGGAAGCCGGCGCCGGGGCGGGTCTCGAGGTCGAGGACGCCGCCCATCTCTTCGAGCCGCCGCCGCATCCCTTCGAGTCCGTGGCCGGGGGTCACCCGGGACGCTCCGCTGCCGTCATCGCGGGCGGTCAGCTCGACCTGGCCGCCGCGCATGTGGATGGCGATCCAGAGGTTCTCCGCCTCGGAGTGCTTGACGGCGTTCGTGACGATCTCCTGGCAACAGCGCCACAGCGCGTGGGACCGCTCCGCGTCCGAGAGCGTGAGATCCCCCGCGTCCACGTGGACGTGCGGGCGGGGAATATCGCCGGCCAGCGCCGTCAGGGCGCGGGAGAGGTCGACGCCGCGCTCACGGCCCAGCGTATCCACCAGAGACTCCACGTCATCGAGGAGACGTCGGGTGAGTGAGCGGGCGTTGTCGAGGGGCGGCGAAGACCTCTGACGCTGAGCCAGCGCTTCGAGATTGAGGCTCAGGCCGGCCAGGTGGTGACCCATGGCGTCGTGGAGCTCGCGGGCGATCCGCAGGCGCTCGCGCAGTCGAGCGTTCTCCTCCAACCGTCCGCGGGCGGCGACCAGCTCGGCATTGATGCGCGCCAGCTCCGCCCGAGCACGGGCCTCGCGGTCGAGCAGCTCCACCATCAGAAACGTCAGGACCTGGAAGCCGACGTAAGGAGGCGCGAACATCAGCGCCGGCCGCAGGGACCAGTGGTGTTGGATGGCCCACATCAGCGCCAGGGACTGGGCGGCAATCCAGACGAGGCCGACCCGGCGCGGCGCGACCAGCCCCAGCTCCAGCGCAATCGAGCACCAGCAGCGTGCCCTCGAGGCCGCGGTATTGCGTCGCGGCCATGACGATCACGCACGCCGTCTGGACCGCGAGCCCCGCCCAGAGCAGCGGGCCGGCGGTTCCGAGACGCGAGGTGGTCCAGGCATACGAGGCGCCGAACACCACCAGCGCCACGAGCCACGGCACGAATGCTTCCGGGGGGCCCGGGCCTTGGATCCCCTGCGGCGCGGCCACGAGCAGCCAGGTGAACACGCCCGCCAGGCGCAGCAGACGGAGTGTCTCGGGTGCAGGCGCCATGGAGCCCACAACGGTATCCCGAGCTCGTCCCGCGCGGAATACGCCGAAAGTCATAGACGTCCCTTACGACCTCGCGGCGATGCGCCCACCAGCCTCGCGTCGTTACGGTGCACGTCATGGAGGAGGCACCCATGACGGATCGAAAGATGACCCGGCGCACCGCCCTCCGAGGAGGAGCGGCCCTGGCCGGCGCGTTCGCCCTCGGTCACCGGCGAGTCGCTGAAGCGACGACCCTCGCCGAGCGGCCGACCCTGGTCGTGTTCTGGCTCAATGGCGGTCCCGCCGGCCTGTTCAATAGCGCGGATTCGTTCCTGAGGAGCGGCGCCTTCGGAGTGACGGAGAGCAACGTCCGCGATCTCGGCAACGACCTCCGTGTGGACGCCGAGTCTTTCGGGGCGCTGCCGCGGGAGGCGCGGGGGCACATGGCTTCGATCAACTTTCGGCACGGCATCACGCGCCCGCACGAGCACGCGCGCGCCGCCGTCCTCGAATCCGAATCGCGCAGCCGGCTGCTTCGCCTCGCGGCTGTGATGCCCGGCGGACCGATTCGCTGCGCCGTCGTGAACGATCTGGGCCTGCCGGCAGGTATCGCCGCAAATCCTCCCCCGGAGCAGGGCGCCACGCTCGAGCGCGTCGTCGACGTCGAGCCGCTCGGGCACCGCCTCGGCTCGCAGCGGCTCGATGAGGTGCGCTCGGCGTACGGGATGTCTCGTGAAAACTTGTTCGTCCGAGACCAGTGCTCGACGTTCGCTTGCGCCGAGCTGCTCGTCCATGCGGGGACGAGCGTCGTTTTCGCCCAGCCGGCGTACACCGGGCGACCCGATCGCCAGTTCGACACTCATGGCGACGATTCCGGCGTCGCGGCGCGCGCGGTCATGGCCCCCATTACACCGTCCCTGGCCACGTTCCTGGACCGAACACTCGCGCTGCCCGGGCGGAACGTCGTAACGCTGCTCGTCGGCGAGTTCAGCCGAACCATCCCCGAGTCCGATCACGAACCGGGCGGTACGGCCACCGTCATCGGCAGGTACGTCAAGACGGGCACCGCCGGGCCGCAGCAGGCCGACGGCTCGCCGCCGCTCGACGCACCGCCTCCGGAGGGGTTGTGGGCCTATGTGGCCGACGCACTCCGCCTCCCAGGTTCGCCGTTCGGACGCAATCCGAGCCCGGCGCTCATCCTGTGACGCGCGGAGTCGAGGGTTCGAGGCCTCAGCACCGGAAAGGAATCCTCATGCACCGTCGTTTTCGTTTTGTTGTCGTCTGTTCCCTCGCGCTCGGACTCAGCCGCCCGGATTGCGCGCTCGTCGCAACGGAAGGCGCCCCGCCACCGACGGTGACGCTCGAGGCCGGGGCCCTCGAGGGGTTGCATTTCGGGTCAGCGCCCAATGAAGTGGCATTCCTCGGCGTGCCTTATGCGGCCCCGCCCGTCGGCGAGCGCCGCTGGAAGCCCCCCCAACCGGTTCACTCGTGGACCGGGACGCGGAAGGCGACGCAGTTCGGTGCATCGTGTCCACAACCTCCCTCAAGCTGGCTTCCGAACCTCGCCTGGAGCGAGGATTGCCTCTACCTGAATGTCTGGACGACGCAGCCCTCCCCGAGCGCAAGACGTCCGGTCGTCGTCTGGCTTCACGGCGGTGGTAACAAGATGGGCCGGAGCCAGCACAATCCGCTGGGACCCGCGTTCTCTCGGTCGGGTCTGGTCGTGGTCAGCGCCAACTATCGCCTGGGCCCGTTCGGGTTCCTGGCGCATCCGTCGCTGACGGCGGAGTCCGAGCACCACGCTTCCGGAAACTATGGCCTTCTCGACCAGCTCGAGGCGCTCAGGTGGGTGCGTGCGAACGTGTCGCGCTTCGGCGGCGACCCCAACCAGATCACGCTCATGGGTCACTCCGCCGGAGCGGTCGACATCTGCCTGCTCATGGCGTCCCCGATGGCTGCGGGACTGTTTCAGAGGGCGATCCTGCAGAGCGGGGATTGTCAGGGCATCCTCAACCAGGACATTCGCAGGCCGCTCCCGTACAACTCGATCATCGGCAGCGGCGAGGGCGCGGGAGAGCGCCTGGTCGGGGATCTGGGGATCGCCGGAGGCTCGGACCTGTTGCAAAGGCTCCGCAGCCTTCCGACCAAAGACATCCTGGAAGCCTGGATGAAGGATCCGCAGGTCAGCCTCGACGCGGTCGTCGACGGTTGGCTCATCCCCGAGCAGCCTGCAAGAATCTTCGCCGAAGGCAAACAACTTCATGTTCCCGTCCTCGTCGGCAGTACGTCCGATGAGGCCACGATATTCACTGGCCACGGTGGTGGTCCGAGGACGGTCGATCAATACAAGAAGTACCTGGAGGGGGATGCCGGCAAATTCGCCGATCAGGAATTCCGAGCCTACCCTGCAGCCGAGGATGCCGAGGTCCCGGCGCAGTTCCTGCGCCTCCAAAACGACTCCTTTGCGTACGGCGCCTATTCGATGGCGCAAGCCATGACGCGCGCCGGCCAAAAAGCCTACCTCTATCGTTTTTCCTATTCGGGCGCGGGCAAGCGCGTGCACCTGGGGGCGCATCACGGATTGGAGCTGCTGTTTCTGAGCGACTCATTCCCGAGTGATTGGGAGCGCGACCAGCACGACCAGGGCTTCGGCGAGGTCATGCGCGCCTACTGGACGCAGTTCGCCAAGACCGGCAACCCGAATGCTCCCGGTCTCCAGGCATGGCCCGCCTATGACGCGCGCGGGGAGCAATACTTCGAGCTCGGGCGCACGATCGGAGTGCGCCCCGTCGACGCGCGACTGAAGGCCCTCGAGCGGATCATGAAACAAGTCGTCGCGGAAGGAACGCCGAGCCGTCCCGACACGACTCGGTGACCGACACCAGCGCCCGGAAGTTTCAGCGGACCGGAGCTCGGACTCCCTTGACCATCAGCCACACGGCGAGCACGACCTCGAAGACGGCCATGGGTATCCAGACGACATTGGAGATCGTGCCCTGGAGGATTCCAACGAGCTGCAGCGGAACGGCCAGCGCGAGCAGAATCGACGCCGCCACACCCAGCCACGCCAGCCACATGGGGACCAGCCGCCCGCGCACGAGCAGGTAGGCGAAGAAGGTGCTCCCGACGGCGAAAACATCGCGGCGAGGGGCGGGCTCCAGCTCGGCAGTTCCATGAGGACCGCGGCGAGCGCATCCCGCGCGACGGGGCCCGGCGCGTCGGCCCCGGCGGCCGTCGCCAGCCACATCTTTCCGAGCCCCCTTTGCAGGGAAATCGCCCCGATCACACCCTCGACGGTGCGACAGACAAGGACCATCAACGCGAGGTCGGGGTCCACGTCCCGGGTGATTGCGTAGAGCGTCACCGCCAGGACGATGGCCGCGAAGCAACAGAGCAGCTCCAGCAGGACGACCAGGCGCATCAGGGGGACGTGCTGGGCGATGCTCGCGAGCTTCGCGGCCACTCCCTCACCGGCGGCGGCTTTTCCGCCCAGGATCAGCCCCGTGACCCCGGCCGCGATGTAGAAGAGGAACGTGAACCCGGCGACCCTGGCGTTCGTCCGGCTCGTCATACGGGCCTCTCTTGCGGCAAGGAGCCGCCTCTTGAGAGGACCCTACGCGCGCCGGCCGCGGAAGTTCCCGGCCTCGGTGATGAGGGCCTAGCGGACCGTCATCGTTACCGCATGCCCCCGGAGGCCAGCAGGATCTGTCCCGTCAGCCATTGCGAGTCCGGCGACGCGAGGAAGACCGCCAGCGGCCCGATGTCGCGGGGCTGGCCGGTGCGACCGAGCGGCGTCCGCGCGACCGCGTTCTTCTCGAAATCGCCTCCGGCAAGACCCGCCGCGTGGAAGCCCTCCGTCTCGATGACGCCCGGGTTGATCGAATTCACGCGGATCCCCCTCGGGCCGAGCTCCTTGGAGAGCACGCCGGTGACCGCGTCTACCGCGCCCTTCGTGGCCGAGTAGACGACGCTCTCCGGCATCGTGACGAGACTCGCGAGCGAGCCAACGTTGATGACGCTTCCGCCGTCGCCGTCGAAGTACTTGACGGCTTCGCGCGTGGCGAGGATCAGGCCCAGCACGTTGGTGCCGAACTGCCGGTGGAACTCCTCCTCGGTCACCTTCTCCAGGGGATGAAACTCGAAGACCCCGGCGTTGTTGACCAGTACGTCGAGCGACCCGAATGATTTCTTCGTTTCGGCGAAGAGCCGCTCCACGTCGGCCGCCTTCGAGACGTCCCCCTGCACGGCCACGGCCTTGCCGCCGCTTCCGGCGATCTCGGCCACGACCTTGTCCGCGTCGGCACGGCTCCGCGCGTAGTTCACGACCACCCCGGCTCCCTCGGCCGCCAGCGCCTTCGCGATCCCCGCGCCGATGCCCTTGGACGCTCCCGTCACTACGGCCACCTTTCCCTTCAGCTTGCCCATCGCGCATCCTCCTGTGTCAGTTTGACACTTAGATAAGCATCAAACTGATGTATGCGCGCAGGGAGGGGGTGGGTTCCGAGAAGCTAGATCTTCGCCAGCCGGTCCAGGTACGCGCGCAGGACGTCCCGCTCGAGCCGCAGGTTCATGAACTTGCCCTGCCGCTCCACGCTCACGAGTCCCGCATCCTCCAGCTCGCTCAAATGATGGGAAAGCGTCGCCGCGCTCACCATATGCGACCGGTGCAGGGCGCTGCAGGGGGTCGGGTCCTCGGACTCCCCGATCTGCTGCAGGATTTTCAGGCGCCGGGGCTCGGCCAGAGCACGCGCAATCTGGCCGAGCTGCCGTTCGCTCAGCCGTACGGATCGGGAAGGCGCCATCGCTCGAAGTTATCCCGTCCCCGAACCGGTGGCAACGTCGCCGGCTGGTTGCGAGGCCAGGCCCGAGAAACCGGCACCCTGATTGCCGCCGATGCCTGTGGAAAGGAGCATCCCCGATACCTTCTGCATCCTGGTCGCCGCCTTCTCCCAGGCGGCTGCCGCACGAGCTGGATGTTTCCGGGGCCGGGACGACGGGTGGGGCAGCCCGCTACCGACGCACGACGCGCGGCGGACTGCGCCGACTGACTTCGAAGTAAACCGCGTTGGACGGAATGCTCCCCGGATTGAGGACCTCGACGCTGGCGGACCCTTCGGCAGCGAGGTCGGCCTCCGAAAGCTCCAGCGTGATCCTGGTGTCGGAAACCACGGTGGCGGCGCGAGTCACTCCTTTCCACAGGATCAGGGATCCCGCCTCGAAGTTCTCTCCCTCGATCGTCACGGTGGTCGAGTGCACTCCCGGCCGAACGCGATCCGGAGTGATTCCGTGGACCCAGGCCTGGTTGAAATCGACGGCGATCCCGTAACCCATTCGATTCAAGACGAACAGATCCCAGACAGTGAGGGGGGTGTGAGCCCCCGTGTCCAGCGTCGGATCCATGATTCCGACGTACTCGCCGATCAGCGCATCGTCCTTCCAGTGGCTCGCCTGCTGCTCGTCTCCCCCGGGTCCCGTTCGACCGGCCCGTGGAGAGAGGCGGCTCGAAGCCGTCCGAGTGAAACACCTGCTCGCCGCCCGACGAGAGGATCCTCAGGTCGTTCCGGAAGGAAAGGACGTTCGGCCGAAACCGACGGAGATCGAGGGGCGACAAAGACTTGTCGTCCTGGGGAAACTCGTCCTGGGGATCCTCGTCCTGGGGATCCAATTCCGTCTCGCCGACCATCGACGTGAATCCGAGCACATGGCCGATCTCGTGAATCGCGACGTCGAGAAACTCCGTACGGTCCTCCGGAACGCCGTCCGATGGATCGAAGTCGAACGGGATCGCGGAGTTGAACCCGATCTCCGAGGCGTCATCCTTGCTGAGCGCGATCGCGTCGAAGAGGCCGGTCGCCCGCAGGACGGCAGTGGGGACGGCCATGTCCCAGACGTAGCCCAGATCCGTCGGAACGGCCGTCGCCGGGAACGACTGCGTCTCCGCGTCCGAAGGGAAAATGTGGCGCAGCTGCGATCGGTACGTCGAGTAGTCTCCGAATATGACAACCGAGTTGGTCAAGCCGATCGTGTCCTCGTCGTAAGGCTCGCCGAAGTTCATCGGGCCGTAGTCGACGTCGATGTAGATCCGCATGGGGTTCTGGATCAGCGCTTCCCAGCGTTCCGCTGCGCGGATGAAGGCGGCTTTCGCCTCGGGGAATTCCTCGAGCTGGCGCGTCGCGCGAAGGACGATTTCGAGACCGGCGGGGGCCTGCGCCGCGGACTTGCCGAGATGGTTGATGGGATGGAGCTCGACCGCCGATTTCTTCCGGCCGCCGGGAGTCGTTCGCTGCACGCAGGTCGTCCGCTCGCCGCCGGCCTCGAGCGTGTAGACCACCGTAACGGCCTCGAGCGTTGGGCCTTGGCGAGGCATGGGATCGCGAGCCTCGCGCACGAGAGGTCGGCCGCCCGAGTAGAGGGGCCGTGCGGCGACGGCCTCCTGGGCGAACGAGTCGCCGCAGACTGTGGCGAGCAGGAGGAACAACGAGGAAGCACGACGATCCATCTCCGCCTCCGTTCAAACTTCGCTCGAGAGTCCTCCAGGGCGACGCATCACGTCCTCAGCGCCCTCGTACTGGGCCGCGTTCCCGCAGGAATGATGGGAGGAACGAAACTTTCGTGAGCCTACGCCCCGAAACTGCCGCGCGTCAACCGCCGACGGCCCGGCGAGCCGGCGCGCGCCCGTCTTCGAAGGGCGCACGCGAGAGGCGCGCCTACCCCAGCCGGCCGGAGGGCAACGTCACGATGGACCGGTCGTCCTGACTCCCATCTCCACCCAGTCGAGCTCCTCCTCGAGCCGGTGGAAGGCGTCGTCGCCGATGTCGTCCCGATCCCGCATTTCGAGGACGGCGCGCCGGGCCGCGTCCAGGGCGCGCCGGTGGATCTCGCCGTGCGTCCCGGCGCCGTCTACCCTCTCGGCGGTCGCGCCGCTGGAGCTCAGGTGAGCGGCGAACTCCTGGCGTACGGCCTCCGCCGCCGGCGACGCATCGCCGTCGAGGGTCGCCAGCGCGGCCTCGAGCGCGCGCTCGCGGCGCGGCCTCGTTTCCCGCCCGACAGGATCGTCGTCTTCGAGGCGGAGCACCCGGATGAGCGGCTTCAGGGTCAGGCCCTGGAGGACGAGCGTGCCGAAGACCACGGCAAACGCCGTCAGCAGGATGAGGTCCCGGTGAGGAAACTCGACTCCGTCATGGGGCAGCGCGAGTGCCGCCGCCAGCGTGATGATCCCGCGCATGCCCGACCACGACACGACGAGGCTGCCGCGGAACGTCGGGGGCTGCTGCCCGGCGCGCGAAGGGCGAAAGCCGAATCGGCGGTTCTTCCAGATGCACGACGCCGGTGTGCAGCATCACCCACACGATCCGGATCACGATCACGGTCGCCAGGACCAGGCCGGCGACGCGGAGGTACTGCGCCGCGCGTGTCGGCGTCGAGGCCCGCCAGGATCGGGCGGACCTGCAGCCCGATGAACACGAACGCGAGGACGTTCAAGAGGAAGACCGCGGTCTCCCAGACCGCGTAGGACGGCAGACCGAAGCCGCGCCGGCGTTCGCGCCGGCGCGTACCGCGCGACCGCAGACCGCGAAGCAGACCATCGTCAGGACCGCCGACAGGCCGAGCCGCTCCGCCAGGATCCACACGCCGAACGCGAAGATGAACTGGAGGATGATCGAGGTCGGCACGTCCCGCACGCCCCTCGTCAGCCGCAGGACGATCCACGCCGAGCACGGGCCCGGCGACGATGCTGCCGACGACGACCAGCAGGAGCGTTCGGCACCAGGCTCCCGATCGAGAACGCGTGAAGCGCCACCGCTCCCACCGCCAGCCGGTAGATCAGGAGAGCGCGTGGCGTCGTTCAGGAGGCTCTCGCCCGAGAGGATCGTCAGGATCCGATGCGGCGGCCGGAGCTGCTTCAGGACCGCCATCGCCGCCGCGGCGTCGGGCGGCGACACGATCGCCCCGAGCGCGATCGCCGCCGCCCAGGGCATCGAGGGCACGACCGCCCGGGTGACGACCGCCACCGCGGCCGTCGTCAGGAGCGACGCTCACGATCGCGAGGCTCGCGACGGGAACCCAGTGGTCCTTCAGGTCCCGAGGCGACGAGTCGTAGGCGGCATCCAGAAGCACCGGCGCGACGAAAAGCGCGAGCGCCACCTCGGGGTCGATCGAGAACGCGGGCGCGCCCGGGATGAACGCGAGGACCGCGCCGCCCAGCGCGAGGAAGGACGGATACGGCGCGCCCACCCGTCGCGCGATCGCGGCGAGGACGACGGCCACGAGCAGGACGGCGAGGAGGGACTCGAAGCCGGACACTGAGGCAGAAGACTATCGGACTCGACTCCCCGCCTGCGTCTCTGCCCGCTCCGACTCGAACCGCCGCTCGGAAGCCTTCACGAGCCGCTTCGCCGCCTCGGGTCCCACGCGGCGGACGACGCGAAACCGCCGGCCGCGCGCCTTGTTGTAGGAGACGAAGAAGTGTTCGATCTCGTCGAGCAGGTGCACCGGGATGTCGCGCAGGTTGCGGATCTCCCTGTACGCGCGAGACTCGGCGGCGACGCCGAGCAGGCGATCGTTTCTCATCGTCTTGCCTTCCTGCGTCTGGCGCGCCTCGAGCGCGCCCACGAGCCGAACGGGCACGAGGCAGCCGGGGAACGTCGGCGCCTCCGCGAGGATGAGGAGATCGAGAGGATCGCCGTCGTCAGCCGCGGTGCGCGGTATGGAGCCGAAGTCGAACGGAAAGACGGCGCCCGGCGTCAGGATGTGTGAAACGGTGTAGATCCCGTTCTCGGTATCGAGCTTGAACTTCACGGCACTGCCGCGGGGCGTGTCGACGAGGACGTTCAGCGTCCCCGACTCTCCCCAGGTCGGCAGGGAGTCGATGCCCCCTTTTCGGCTTCCGCCCGTCATGTCCGCGGTCTCATTCGCCACGCGTCCCAGTACTTCTCGACGCGGCGAGAGAACGCCCGTCCCTTCTCCGGATAGATCCGCGCTCCGAGGGGACGCGCCTTCGCCTGGAGCTCGGAGCGTCGTCGGTCGATCTCCTCGATGAGGGGCGTGAAGCCGTCAGCGCCGGACGTCAGCCGCGGCGAGGCACGGATGAAACTTCGAAGGTCGGCGAGGTCGTGATCGTCGCCGAGCCGGTCAGTGAGCTTGTGGAGGGTCTTCTCGAAGTCCTCCATGATCGACGGCCAGACGGGCTCGAGGAGGCCGACCTGATACCGAAGGTCCTTCGCGCGCTTGCGCCAGTCATGGAACGACTCGTCCGTCCGCGACGCGTAGGCCTCGGCCAGACCGCTTCGCCCCCGGCGGTAGCTCCGGCGGAACCCCCGCTCCAGGCAGTCGTAGCCCTCCTTTCGAAGCGGCCATCGGCGCACCCGTCTCCTGAGGCTCTCGAGCTCGCGCCGGATCACGGCGCGGTCGGAGTTCCGGCGCACGATCCGCAGCGCGGCCGTCTGCCGGGCAGCGAGCCTTTTCCGGATGGTCGTGACCGCCTCCAGGCGTTTCAGGGCGCCGTTTTTCTTCCCGTCCACGAGTCGATCGATGGCGGCCACGCGAACCGTCGCGTCCCGCGCCGGCGACAACCGGCGGCCGAGATCTCGCAGGGCCTTGTTGTCGCGGGCGGCGATTTGCTTCCCGAGCCCATCCTCGACGAGCCGCACGACGGCGCGAAGCTTCTTGAGCTGCTTTCGGAGCTCGTGGACGACCGTCTCGGGGCTCAACCTCTTGTCCTTCGTGAGCTTCAGCGCCGTGTCGATCTCCTCGCGGGCGACGCGCCGGATACCCTGTGCCGCCGTCTCGCGCTTCCTGAGCTTGAACGCCACCTCGTGCTCCCCGCGGCTGTCTTTGCAAGAGTCTTTCCAGCCGGGCGCCAGCGTCATAGACCCTGCTAGAGTCCGCAGGGGCACCCGTGACCCTCGATACCGGCACCCGACTCGGACCCTACGAGGTCATCGCGCCCCTCGGATCAGGCGGGATGGGAGAGGTGTACCGGGCGCGCGATACGAAGCTCGACCGGGACGTCGCGATCAAGGTTCTGCCGGCCTCCGTCGCGAACGACGCCGACGCGCTCGCGCGATTCGAGCGCGAAGCGAAGGCCGTGGCCGCGCTGTCACACCCGAACATCCTCGCGATCTTCGACTTCGGCCGCCACGACGGCGTCGCCTATGCGGTCACGGAGCTCCTCGAGGGCGATTCGCTCCGAGGGCGGCTCGAGGGGGGCGTCGTGGTCTCGCAAAGGCAGGCCATCGATTACGCCCTCCAGATCGCCCGGGGCCTCTCGGCGGCGCACGAGCGAGGGGTCGTCCACCGGGACCTGAAGCCCGACAACGTCTTCGTCACGAAGGACGGTCACGTCAAGATCCTCGACTTCGGTCTGGCGAAGCGGGTCGAGGCGCCTTCCGCCGACGATCAGACGAACGTGCCGACGGACGCGGGCCACACCGAGCCGGGAACCGTGATGGGGACGGTCGGCTACATGTCGCCCGAGCAGGTCCGGGGGCTCCCCGTCGACCACCGCTCGGACATCTTCTCGCTCGGAGCGGTTCTCTACGAGCTCCTCTCGGGCCGGAAGGCGTTCAAGCGCGACACGGCGAGCGACACGATCGCAGCGGTCCTCAAGGAGGAGCCTCCCGAGCTGACGACTTCGGGGCGGAACGTCTCGCCGGCGCTGGATCACGTCGTGCGGCACTGTCTGGAGAAAGACCCGTCCGACCGATTCCAGTCGGCGAAGGACGTGGCCTTCGCGCTTAACGAAGCGTCGGGGAGCACGCTGACGACCGCATCGCAGATCGTTCCGCTGCGCCCGTCGAAGAGATGGATAATCGTTGCGGCCGGCCTGGTCGTAGCGGCCGCGGCGATCACCCTGCTCCTGGAGCGCCGTTCCCGCCGCACCGCCGCGACCGCGGGCGGCGTCAAGCGCCTCGCGGTCTTGCCCTTCGAGAACCAGGGTGCGCCCGAGGACGACTACTTCGCGGACGGGATGGCGGACGAAGTGCGCGGCAAGCTCACCTCCGTGCCGAGCCTCGAGGTGATCGCCCGCGGCAGCTCGACGCCCTACAAGAAGACGAACAAGACGCCCCAGGAGATCGCGCGGGAGCTCGACGTCCACTACCTCCTGACGGCGACGGTCCGCTGGCAGAAGGGCGGCGGAAAGGACCGCGTGCAGGTCCGCCCGGAGCTCGTGGAGATCCGCGAATCGGGGGCGCCCGCTTCGAGGTGGCAGCAGCCGTTCGACGCCGCGATCACGGACGTGTTCGAGGTGCAGTCGGACATCGCGACCAAGGTGGCGCAAGCCTTGGGCACCGCAATCGGCGCGGGCGAGGAGAACCGACTCGCCCAAAAACCGACCGAGAACCTCGCCGCCTACGACGCGTTTCTTAAGGGCGAGGCGGCTTCGGGCGGCATGTCGAACAACGACCCCCTGAGCCTGCGCAAGGCGCTCGGATTCTACGAGCAGGCGGTCGCACTCGACCCCGATTTCGCGCAGGCCTGGGCGCGGGTCTCGATGGTCAACTCGGGGTTGTATTACTGGGGACTCCCCACGCGCTCGCTCGCCAACAGCGCCAGGCGGGCGGCCGAGAAGGCCGTCGAGCTCGCGCCGAATCGGCCCGAGGGATATCAGGCGCTCGGCGATTACGAGCGCATGGTCCCGGCCGACTTCCCTCGCGCACTGGAGCAATACGCCAAGGGTCAGAGTCTCGGGGTGGCCAACGCCGACCTCCTCGTCGGCGTCGCCATGTCCGAGGGTTCGCTCGGCCGATGGGACCAGGCGGTCGACCAGCTGAAGCAGGCCGCGCGCCTCGATCCGAGGTCCGTCGTGCCGCTCCGACGGCTCGCCGATACGCTCGTCCGGCTGCGGCGCTACGCGGAGTCGCGAAAGGTGTACGACCGCGCCCTCGCCCTGAACCCGTCGCACCTCGCCAGCATCGAAGGCAAGGCGATGAGCTTTCTCGGTGAGGGAGACCTGAACGGGGCCCGTGAAGTGCTCCGTACCGCGTCGGCCCACGTCGGTCCCACCGAGCTCGTGGCGTTCATAGGGGCCTACGAGGATCTCGTCTGGGTCCTCGACGAGAAACAGCGTGAGCTGCTCGTACGCCTCACGCCCAGCGCCTTCGACGACGACCGCGGGACCTGGGCACTCTGCCTCACCCAGGCGTACGCCCTGAAAGGCGATGAGGCAAATATGCGCCGCTTCGCCGAAGAGGCCCGGTCGGCCTACGAGGAGCAGCTTCGCGACGCACCGGACAACGCCCAGCAGCAGACCCTTCTCGCCCTTTCCCTCGCCTATCTCGGCCGGAAGGCGGACGCGATCCGGCAGGGCACGAGAGGTGTCGAGCTGACCCTGCTTTCGACGAACGACGGTGGCGCGACGTACAACCAGACGCAGCTGGCGCGCATCTACGCGCTCGTGGGCGAGCCGGAGAAAGCGATCGACGTCCTCGAGTCGCTTCTCAGGAGGCCTTCCAACCTCTCGTCCGCCTGGCTCGCCATCAACCCCTACTTCGAACCCCTGCGCCAGCACCCGCGCTTCCAGAAGCTCGTCGCGAAGAAGTAGGCGGGTTCCGCATTTGCGGGAACAACCCGGCACGTTCTGCGTAGGGGTCCAAAGGAGGTACTCGTATGCTCCGCTCCGCCACCCTTCTGACCGTCGCGGTCCTCCTGGCGCCGCCCGCCCTCGCCCAGAAGGTCGTGGCCACCGACCTCGCCAACCACCCCTTCACTACGGACTTCTCCGCCGGCGGCAAGCTCCGGCTGCGCGTCCGCTCGGCAGAGGTCCACATCATGGGCACCGCGGAGGATCGGATTTCCGTGGAGGTCGACGGGCGCGCGCGCGACGTCCGTAAGCTGAAGGTCGAGTTCGAGCGCAAGGGAACCGTCGGAGACCTCCGCATCTGTGGCGGATCGGGCGACGACCTGACGATCACGGTCCGCATCCCGTCGAACACGGATCTCCGCGCCCGCATCCCCTTCGGCGAAGTCCGCGTCGAGAACGTCACGGGCAGCAAGGACGTCTCGCTCCACGCCGGCGAGCTGACGGTCGACGTGGGGGACCCGAAGGACTATGCGCGTGTCGAGGCGTCCGTGCTCACCGGCGAGCTGGATGCCGCCCCGTTCGACGAGTACAAAGGAGGCCTCTTCCGCTCGTTCCGGACCAGTGGAAGCGGCCGATACCGTCTGCACGCGCATGTCGGCGCGGGCGAGCTGACGCTGCGATAGAGCCTCTCGCCAGCGAGGCCGCCCGGCCTTCCTAGGTCAGCATCGACTCCATAACCGACCTCACGGACTCCAGCGCCCCCGCACCCCCGGCATGGCGCGTCGAGAAAGCGACGTATCCGTCCGGCCGCACGAGCGCGATTCCCTCAGCGGGTCGCGTCCGAAGCTCGAGGACGTCGCGGAACGACTCGGCGAGCTGCTTCGCGGCTTCTCGGGTCGATGGCTCCGCGCCCTCGCCGATCATCAAGAAGGAAGCGACTGCGGATACCCTCGCCGCCTCGCACGGAATCGTCGAAATACCGCTCGCCACCGCCCTCGACGATCGGGCTGCCCTCGTAGGCAATTCCCAGCCCCGACAGCCTCTCGACGAACGCGTGCTGGAACGGAGTGAGGCGCGACAGCACCGGGATGACCATGTCGCGAAGCGCCTGCGCGAAACGATTCGGGGTGCCCAGAGCCCGGGTCAGCCGGTCCGTGGTCTCGACCACGTCCTTGATGATCGGGCGCCGCTCCGCGGTGTAGCTGTCGAGCAGCCGCTCGTTGCCCCGGCCGCGCAGTGCGAGATCGAGCTTCCACATGAGGTTCCAGACATCCCCCAGGCCCATGTTCATCCCCTGACCGCCGAAGGGGCTGTGGATGTGCGCGGCGTCGCCCGCGACGAACATCCGGCCGACGCGCAGCTCGGCGACCTGCCGGTGATGGATCCGAAAGTAGCTCGACCAGATCATCGCCCGCGCCTCGATCCCTTCGGGCGCACGCTGGCGCAGAATGCTCCGCACCAGCTCGAGAGACGGCGCCTCGCCCTCCTGGTGGTCGAAGGTCGCCACGACGCGCCGCCGCGTGGCGCTCATGGGAAAGATCGCCGCGGGACCGAATTCGCTCGGACACAGCTGGAGCTCGTCCGCCGGCAGGGCCTCGTTCGTCTGGACGTCGGCGAGCAGGAAGAGATCCTCGTACTGGGCGCCTTCGAACGGGAGATTCAAGAGATGGCGAACCGCGCTGTGCGCACCGTCGCAGCCCACCACGAAGGCCGCGGAGACTTCGCTGCGCCGGCCGTCGTGCTCGAGTATGACGTCTACGCGATCGCCGCGCTGTTCCGCCGAGACGAACGACGTCCGATACTCCACCGCGCGGCCTCTCCGCTGCAGCGCCTCCGCGAGCAATTTCTCCGTGACGTCCTGCGGAACCATGGCGATGAACGGATACGGGGTCTGCTCGGGGGCGAACCGCACGTGCGCAAGCTCCCGGCCGGGCGCGACCACGGAGACCCGGGTCACACGGTTCGCCGCGTCGAGGAACGGCCCGACGAGGCCGGCCATGTCGAAGATCTCGAGCGTCCTCGGAAAGATGGCGAGAGCCTTGGAGTGCTCGGACTGCCGGGCGCGCGTCTCCACGATGCGCGCCGAGAGCCCGCGCCGCGCGCATTCGTTCGCCAGGAGGAGACCGACCGGTCCGGCGCCGACGATCAGAAGATCGAGATCGGTGGAAGCAGGGCGCATCAGGGGCTCCTGAAGGGCACGGCCAGGTCCCGCCTGAGAACGCGGACCTCACGTTCGGCGAGCGGATCTCCGGTTCAGTAGGCGCCTCCCGAGCTCAGCAGACCGGGGTTCATCCGAATGGCCCGCTCGAGGACGAGGCTCGACTTCATCGGCTCATAGACGAAGACTGTCTCGCTCCCATTGCGGATCACGATCCGGTAGGGCTGCTGCAACTTCTGGGTCAGCTCATACAGCGCGACGTATTCCGCGAGGTCGTCGGACCAGTTGCGGCTGCCGTAGAGCGACGCAAACGGCGTCCGGCCGAGGGCCTCGTAAACCGCCCGCGCGTCGCCGACCGGGAGGACCTTGCCTCCGGACCGGAACCGGACGCTCTCGAGAAGCGCGTCCCGATAGCGGGCGACAGGAGTCGTGTTGTCGGCCCACACGTCCCGCGTGAAGGGCTTCGTCTCGCCGCTGCCCGCCGGCCGGTCCGCGCCGAGCGGCGCCGGCGTGATGTGCAGCGAGGAGTCGACGACATGCGTCGCCTCGTGCATGAGGACGTAGACGATCGCGGGGCTGCTCCCGGCCTCGATGGACACCTCGAGCTCCGATCCCGCGGCGTCGAAGCAGGTCCGCTCCTTCTCCGTGAGCCACTCGGATACGGTCTGTTCGAAGGCGCCGGCGCGGATCGTGATGTCGAAGAGCCGGAAGTCCCCGTCCGGGTTGACGGTCGAGGTCAGCGCCGTGTTCGGCATCCCGTCGAGAAAGCTCAGGGTCCGCAGGCGCTCCTTCAGGACCCGCCGATGCATCGGAGGAAGGGCGTCGAACGCCGCGGTGAGCTGCTTCCGTTCCTCCGGTGTGAGCGCGTGAGGCGTCGGGGCCGGCGGGCCGAGCTCCGCGAACAGCTTCATGACCGATGCCGGCGTCTCGCGCACGCGCGACTCGAGCGGCGAGGCCGGATCGACAGCGAAGTGTCGGAGCGTCTCCGCGCGGCCCCGGACAGCCGGAGTCGGCTCACTCGCGACGCTCGGCGCAGCCTGGCCGAGCGCCGCGAGCAGTATCAGCGCGATCAGAGTCAGCGTTTCGCGGCGGCGATCGTGATCTTGAACCCGTCGGGGTCGGTCAGAGAGATGTCGCGCACGCCCCAGGACTGGTCGGTCGGCGGGTGGTCCAGCCGGCCGCCCTTGGCTTCGATCTTCTTCGCGAGGTCGTCGACGTTCGCCTTCGTCATGCAGAAGATGCGGAAGCCCTCGCCCTTCTGTCCGGTCGCGTCCCTTCTTCCAGTCGTCCTGGCCGATGTAGAACGACACGTCGCCGGCCTTGAGAGACACGCCGGTGAGCTTTCCCGCGTCGTCCTTCCAGCTCTCCTCGATGCGACATTCCGAGACGTCGCGGTACCACGCCAGGCTCTTCTCCGAGGTCGTTCACCGTGAAGCTCGGCGACGCATCGATCAACGCCAGCGAGCGCGTGGTGTTGCTGGACTTTCTGGGCGCGGCCTTCCTGGCCCTGGTGGGAGCCTTCCTCTTCGCACGAGCGGATTTCGCGGACTTCTTCACAGCCTTCTTCGCAGCCATGTGGTTGCCTCCAGGCGGAAGAGGCTATGACCGAGAGAGCGTCGAGTCAAAGCGAGGCGAACTGACCCAGTGCGGCTCCGATTCTCGGTCAGGAAGTGTCGGAAGCCCGTCTGCGGGGGCGTCCGGCCGAGTTGCCGCAGCATGTGGACCACCTGGCCGCGGTGGTGCGTCGAGTGCGTCAGGATGTTCTGGATCAGCTCTCCCAGCACGTACGGGTCGTCGTCCACGGGACAGGCCTCGCGGAGCTTCTCCTCGGTCAGTCCCCGGGCGAACGCGGCCTTCTCTTCTTCGTGACTGTTCCAGCCCGCCACAATCGATGGAAGGTCCGGCAGGTCCGTCGGCGAGAGCTCGTCGGGGAACGACCCCTCGCGCCAGTACTTGAGCCAGCCTCGCTCGCCCCAGAGAAGGTGTCGCAGGACCCCTTTGATCGAGCCGAAGCTTCCGCCAAGGGTTCGGTTGAGCTCGTCATCCGAGAGCTCGGCCGCGGCCCTCAGGAGCCGCTCATTGGCCCAGCGGTTGTAAGCAAACCCGGTGAGAGCATCCTGAAGGTTCACGCCGGCACTCCCTCGTCGAGGATACGGATCCGCCTCCCTTGAGTAAACTGCGAGCCGGTTCCGCCAATGACCAGCGTCTCACGAGCCACCACCCTCGCGATGTCCGCGGCCTCTCGCGCCCGGCGAGGGAAGGCCCTGCTCCTCCCCCAGCAGGTCATCACGAGCCCCGAAACCCGGCTCGATTATCGGATCGACAGCCTGCTCGGCCAGGGAGGTTTCGGCCAGGCCTACCTTGCGAAGCGGATGACGCGCTCCCTGGCGGTCCCGTCCGTCGTCGCGATCAAGGCGAGCGAGCAAATGGACGGCTGGCTCCGCGAGGCCTACTTCGGGCAGCTTCTGGCGGGGCACTCCCGAGCGATCCGCGTCTTCGACGCGTTTCCCCTGACGCGAGAGGACGGCAGCGTCCTCTACTGTCTCGCGCTCGAGTACGCGAAGCACGGCGACCTGCGCTCGTATCTCCAGCGCACCGGGAAGGGGTGGCCCGAGAGGACCGCGCGGCGCGAGATCGCCGGGATTCTCGAGGTCCTCGGAAAGCTCCATCGCGGTCAGCTGCTCCACCGCGACCTGACTCCGATGAACGTCTTCGTCTGCGACGGCGTGTGCCTGAAGCTCGGGGACTTCGGCATCGTGCGGCACCAGAGCGATCGGCGCGGCATCGACGCGCGGACGTTGAACCCGTGGGGAGCCCCGAGCGACATCCTCTCGGCCGCCGCTCCCAAGTGGCAGGCGCGCGACGACGTCTATCAGGTCGGGCAGCTCCTGGGAATGCTCGTGAAGGGAACCGCGGCGGCCCGGGTTCGCACCGGCGAGGTCCGGCGCCTGCGCTGCACCGATCACTTGAAGGAGATCGTCTATCGCTGCATCGGTGAGCGCCGGAAGCGGTACGAGAGCGCGCGGGAGTTGATCGACGCTCTGACCCATCCACCCGCGCCGCTGAAGGTCGGGCGGCTGCGAACACTCAAGGGAGCACATCTCGCCTTCACCGGCATCCTGACCAGGCGCCGCAGCGAGGCCGCCAAGGCGGCGCGCCGAGCCGGAGCGACCGTCCACGGCGCGCCTTCCGCGAAAACGACCGTCGTCGTCCGGGGCCGGCCCGAACCCGCTTCAGGCCGCCGGCCGAGACGCGGGCCGGAAGCTGTTGGAGATCAAACGGCTCCGCGAGAAGGGCCATCGCATCACTCTGCTCAACGAGACTCAGTTCTGGCGGCTGGCTGGTCGGCCAGGAAGATAGTCTCGTCGCGAAGTGAAACTTTTCGCACGAACGCACGGAGATCTATCAATGAGACGGCGCAATTACCTGCGTGCGGTGCTCGTGGCAGGCGCGATCGCGACTTGCTGGATTCTCGCGCCGGCAGCCGCGCCAGCGCAGACCCAGGCGCGCGAGCCCATCATCGACGTCCACCTGCACGCCTATCCCCCCGACGAGGCGATCCCGGACATCCCCAATCCCGCCAATGGCAAGAAGCCGGGGGTCAAGACCGGCGAGGAGCATCGCCAGGCCGTGCTCGCCGAGATGAAGCGCCTGAACATCGTGAAGGGCGTCGTGAGCGGCGGCTCCGGCGATCGAATCGCGGCCGCGATCCGCTGGAAGGAAGCGGCGCCCGACCGCATCATCGCGGGCGCGGGCATCCGGGGATCGGCGGACACTCCACTGCCCCCGCTCGAAGTGCTTCGCAAGGCCTTTCAGAATGGCCAGCTCGGCGTCCTCGGCGAAGTCACCGCGGTATACGCCGGAGCGACACTCGGCGATCCAAGGTACGAGCCCTACCTCGCGCTCGCCGAGCAGCTGGACATCCCGGTGGCGCTGCACACCGGTCCCGGTCCTCCAGGGATTTCCTACGATCCGTGCTGCCCCGGCTTCCGCATCGGCCTCGCCAACCCCATCCTCATCGAGGACGTGCTCAACCGGCACCCCAAGCTTCGACTCTCCCTCATGCACGCGGGCTGGCCGTTCCTGCAGGAAACGATCGCCATTTTGGGCTTATACCCCCAGGTGTACGCAGACCTGGGCGCCGGCGACTGGCTCCTCCCGCGCGCCGAGTTCCACGACTACCTCGCCGCCCTGATGCGGGCCGGTTTCGGCAAACGCCTGATGTTCGGCTCCGATCAGATGTACTGGCCTGAGGGGATCGGCCTGGCCATCGAGGGGATCGAGTCGGCGACGTTTCTGACGCCCGCCGAGAAGCGCGACATCTTCTACAACAACGCGGTGCGCTTCCTGAAACTGGAAGACGTCGCGAGCCCCAAGAAGAACTGAAGTCGTGTCCCGACTGCTCGTCCGCTCCTTCTCCGTTTCGGTCGACGGCTACGGCGCCGGTCCCGACCAGAATCTCCAGAATCCGCTGGGAGTGGGTGGCCCGCTGCTTTTCGACTGGTTCTTTCACACGCAGACCTGGCAGCGGATGCAGGGCAACGAGGGCGGCGACACAGGCCCCGAGAACGACCTCGCCCAGCAGGGGATGTCCGGATTCGGCGCCTGGATCCTGGGTCGAAACATGTTCGGTCCCGTGCGCGGTCCGTGGCCGGACGAGAGCTGGCAGGGCTGGTGGGGCGAGGAGCCGCCATACCACACGCCCGTGTTCGTGCTCACACGCCACCCGCGCGCCCCGCTCCCCATGAAAGGCGGGACGGAGTTTCGCTTCGTCACCGACGGCATCCACGCCGCGCTCGATCAGGCAAAAGAGGCCGCCGGCGACCTCGACATCCGGCTGGGCGGCGGCGTTTCGACGATTCGCCAGTACCTGCAGGCGCGTCTCATCGACGAGCTGCACCTGGCCATCGCGCCGGTCCTGCTGGGCCGCGGGGAGAACCTCCTCGGCGGGATCGACCTGCGTGCGCTGGGCTACGAATGCGCCGCGCACATCCCCGGCGTCCGAGCGGCGGCCCACGTGATCATCCGGAAACGATCCTAGACTGACCGGGAGCGCCCCTCGAGGCCGGCGATCCGCCGGAACGTCAGCGCGTGCACCAGCAGAAAGAGCGGCACGAAGAACGTCGGGATGAGGCTGACCGGAAACGTCACCATGGGCGTCGTGTTCGAGGTCGCGGTGTGCAGGATCCCGACGGCGCTCTCCGAGAACAGCAGGCCGACCGTCACAGCCGACACCAGGTCCAGGAAGCCGAATATGTTCCAGGTCAGGAGCCAGCCGCGGGACACGGTGCCCTTGCGGATCCCGGGCAGCAGCGCAACCGCGCCGGCGGCCGCGATGATGTCGCCGATCCCTTCCGGGTATCCGAAGCCCGCCGGCAGGGCCCCCCGGATCGCCCCGATGACGAAACCGATTCCGACGAACCGCCAGATGTGCGACCCGACCAGGAGCTCGAGCGGGATCGTGCTCGTAAACTCCCGGAACGAACGGCTTGTCGCGTAGGCCAGGAGGAACCCCAGAATCGGCACGCTCAGAAAGCTGGCGAGCACCACCGGCGGCCGCCCCGCCTCGTTGACGATTCCGAGTGCGCCGGCCGCAGCCGCGGCTGCGAACCACGCGATGACCGCGAGGATCGTGGCCCGGCGTGTGCGGGCGATTCGACCGTCGGCCTCATCTTCGGACTTTCCGCCGATGTCCGCAGCGCGTTCTTTCATCGTTATTGCTCGCATGGTCAACCTCCCCACTTAGATGTATATACATATGTCGGCGAAAAGGTTTCCGGCACGCCGGTTGCATGCCCGCGCGGCATTTTCGCCGTCATCCTGAGGAGCGGCGCGACGAGCCGGCCACCAGAGGCAGACCCACGGCAGTAGGCAACGCCGACCTCAGGTCGGCGGTAACGATCCCGGACTGTTTTGGAGGGGCTACTTCCGGGCGGCAATCCCGGCGACGTGCGAGAGCTGCCTCATGAGCCCGTTCCATCGCCGGCGGCCGACCCGGGCGAGGAGCCGCTCCTGTGCTCGGTTCCAACCGGGAACAGCCCGCTGGAAGCGAGACCGGCCGGCGGCCGTCAGCACGACCTCCCTCTCGCGCCGATCCTTGCCCGGCCGGCGCCGGATCGATCCCTTCTGCTCCAGCGTTCGCAGCGTACGTGTGAGCGTCGTGCTGTCGAGAACCAGGAGCTGCCCGAGGCCGGCCTGCGTGATCTTCCCGACTCGGAAGAGAACCTGAAGGAGCGTGAACTGCGCGATGGTCAGGCCCGCTCCGCGGAGCTCTTCGTCGTAGAGCTGGCTGACGGCCCTTGCGGCCCGCCGCAGGTTCGCGCACCCGCACGGCAGGACGCGGAGTGTGGTCTTCACGGCTGCCACTCTAATGATTTCGTCGCATGACACAATTCCAGATTCGACGTCGATGGACACGAAACTTCGTCAGCGCGTCCGTTACCTGCGCACGGAAGACGGCGTGCAGCTCGCCTGGGCCGAAATCGGCGCGGGCCCGATCCTGATCAAGGCGGCGAACTGGCTGAGCGATCTCGAGTACGAACTGGAGAGCCCGGTCTGGGGGCACTGGTTCCGATTCTTTGGCGACCATTTCCGGTTCTTGCGTTGGGACGACCGGGGCTGCGGGATGACGGACCGGAACGTGGACGACCTGTCGTTTGAGCGTTGGCTCCGCGATATCGAGGACGTCGTGGCCGCCTCGGAAGTCGACGAGCCCTTCGCGTTGCTCGGGATCTCATCGGGCGCAGCGACCAGCATCGCCTACGCAGCGCGGCATCCGGAGCGGGTCTCCCGGATGATTCTCTACGGTGGCTACGCCCGCGGCTGGGCGCAGCGCGGCAATGCGGAGGGCGAGCGCGAGTACCGCGCCATGCTGGAGCTGATGAGGGTCGGCTGGGGCAAGGAGAATCCGGTGTTCCGCCAGGTCTTCACGTCCCGTTTCATCCCCGGCGCCAGCGGAGCGCAAATCGGCTGGTACAACGAGCTGTGCCGTCGGACCAGCACCGGTGAGATGGCGGCGCGGCTGCTCGAGGCGCGCTCAACGGTCGACGTTTCCGACCTGCTCGGCGCGATCAAGGTGCCGACGCTCGTCATCCACTCCCGCAACGACGAGGTCTGTCCGGTCTCGGAAGCGCGCCACCTGGCCGCCGGCATCCCGGCGGCACAGTTCGTCGAGCTGGACAGCCGCAACCACATTCTTCTCGAGGACGAGCCGGCGTGGGCGCGCTTCCAGGAAGTCGTCCTCGATTTCATGGGTCTCTCGGCCCCGCGCGGGGAGGACCCCGCCTTCGCCCGCCTCACGGCCCGCGAGCGCGAGGTGCTGGTGTTGATCACGCAGGGGCTGGCCAACGCCGACATCGGCCAGCGCCTCGCGATCAGCGAGAAGACCGTCCGCAACCACGTCTCGAATCTGTTCGACAAGCTCGGGGTTTGGACCCGGGCGCAGGCGATGGTGTTCGCGCGGGACCGCGGTTTCCGGTCCTAGTCGTTAGACGGACAGCGCTCGGGCGACGGCCTCGAGCTTTGCCGGCCCTCTGCTGGTCAGCTCACTCACGATCCTGACGAAATTGGGATGCTCCAGCCCGGAGACGAGGAACGTCCAGCGGTAGGCGCGATGCGTGTTCCGCTTGATCTCTTCTCTTTCCCGGCCCGATAGCGTCCGTCCGATGGCCTTCTCGAGGCTCACCAGATCCAGGTCGGCCTGCTGCGACAGCAGTCCATCGACCGCACCGCCGAGCTCGATCAGCTCGTCGACGGCCGTTTCGCGATCCGCTTCGCTGATCTCCGAAATGATCTCGTCGATGAGGAGCGAGTCGATCTTCGCGTGCTGCGCCTCGTCCATCCAGTGATACCTGACCAGATCACGGAACAGCCCGTCGAGCTCGCTCCGATCGCGGACGTGCTCGAGGTAGTGGAGCTGCGTGAACCACTCGATCATGCTGGTCAGCAGGTAGCTGCACAGCCGCGACTTGCTGAGCACCACCCTGGCCACCTCTTCGCGGGCGGGGATCAAGCCACACTGGACTCCGAACCCTTTCTCGAACAGCGCCGTCGAGCGTCGAAACAGCTCCTGGTGCTTCGACTCGTCCTCGGCAAAGCGCAGCAACGTGCGCAACCGGGTCTCATCGCCGTAGATGTCCTTCTGGGCGGCTTCCAGGGCCTGCGGAATGATGTACTCCTCCACGTAGGCGAAGATGTGGCAATACGCGTTGCCCATGATCTGATTCAGCTTGAGCTTCTCGCTGTCGTTCAGGCAGCGAATGTCGTCCACTCCCGAGAGCCGATTGGGAAGAAACCGCCTGGAGTAGTCGAAGTCCCGGCCTTCGAGAACCTCGCTCTCCGTCCAGGCGACCTTGAGCGAGTTCTGCAGGATGTTCGCGTACGAGTAATTGTGGGAAAGCATGTGATCTCTCCTTTTCGACTCCACGATGCCGCCGGCGCCGCCGCCCCACAATGGGAGCTCCGTCCCGAATCGGCCGGATTCGGGGTGAATCACCCGGGACAATTGCCCCGACTTCCAGCCCATGCAGCAAATCAGGACTGACCCCGGCTCCCTTCGTCAGCCGCCTCCTGACCGCCGGGGAGGGCGCGGTCCCGTCGAACGCCGCGCGCGGCGAGGAGACCCCTTCACGGAGATCTGAACCCGTCGCCGCGCGGCCGGCGTACAGCAAATTGGCGTCCGGGTGACGAACGCAGTCCTGACCAGAACCACGGGAGGAGATATGGCTCGAAAAATCGCCTACTGGGTCAGCACATCCCTGGCGGCCATCTCGCTCTTGCTCGCTCTGAGCTACCTCACCGGCAGCGAGCAGGCCGTCGCCGGATTCAACAAAGCCGGCTACCCCGCGCAGCTCCGTATCGTTCTCGGCCTGGCCAAGCCGGCGGCGGCCATCGTCCTGCTGGTGCCGGGGCTCGCCTTGCTCAAGGAGTGGGCGTACGCGGGCGTCACAATCGCGTGGGTGATGGCTTTCATCACCCATTACACCGGCGGGGACGGCCCGAAAGTGTGGAGCATGCCGCTGGTGCTCCTCGTGCTGCTGGCGGTCTCTTACCTGACGAGGCCTCCGAGCCGCCGGTGGTTCGCGGCGCGCGCCCAGGTCGCCTGAACGCCGGCAGCACTCTCAGTCGTCTAGTCCGTTCGGATGCTGTCGCGCATCCGCGTCCAGACCTGCGAGGCGAGCCCCTGGTCCGCGCTGCCCTGGCCACGAGCCAGGCCACTGGCTTCGACGCCTTCTGCCGCAGACGCCTCGGCATTCCCTTGAGTGACGACGGCTGAGTCAGGCCACCCGAGTAACCCAGTCCGCCGGAGCCTGTCTTAAGATGCCTCTTCTTCGGGAGGTTGGGGAATGCGGAATCTTCGTGTGTCCTGGAAGCCTGTCGCCGCGGTCGGCGTCGCGGGACTCGCCGCGCTCGGCGCCTCCTCGGCCGACACCGACCCCTTCCATGGCTTGAAGACGTCAACGGCGAGAAGGCCCTGGCCTGGGTCAAGCAGCAGAACGCCAAGGCGCTCGCGGTCCTGGAGGCCCGGCCGGAGTACAAGCCCATCTACGCGCGGACGCTCGAGATCCTCGACTCGAAGGAGAAGATCCCGACACCGGAGCTCCTCGGGGACTTCGTCTACAACTTCTGGAAGGACGACGTCCACGAGCGAGGGATCTGGCGGCGCACAACGCTCGCTTCCTATCGTTCGGCCAATCCGAAGTGGGAGACGGTGCTCGACGTGGACGCGCTGGCGAAGGCCGAGGGCAAGTCCTGGGTCTTCCAGAGCTCGGCCTGCCTGCCTCCGGCGTACACGCGGTGCCTGATCGAATTGTCGCAGGGGGGCTCGGACGCCGCCGTGGTCCGCGAGTTCGACACGAAAACGAAGGCCTTCGTGCCGGACGGCTTCTCTCTTCCGGAGGCCAAGTCGAGCGTCTCCTGGCGCGACGAGGACACGGTCTGGGTCGGCACGGACTTCGGGCCCGGCTCGATGACGGCTTCGGGATATCCGCGAATCGTGAAGCTCTGGAAGCGCGGCACGCCCCTCTCCTCGGCGAAGACGATCTTCGAGACCGGGCCGGAGGACGTCGGCGCGTTCGGGACGAGCGAGATCCTGAGCGACGGCCGCTACGACATCGTCACGCGCTACCCGCCGATGATCTTCCGCCAGGACTTGTACCTTCTCCGCGGCGACCGCCTCGTCAAGCTGGAGGTGCCGCAGGACGTCGATCCGCGTGTCTTTTTCCGCGGACGATTCCTCTTCTCCCTGCGCAGCGACTGGACTCCCGTTGCGGCCGGCCAGACCTATCGCGAAGGGTCGCTCCTGGCCGTGTCCGTCGACGAGCTCGTCGGCGGAAAGCCCCGCATCGAGGTGCTCTTCGAGCCGAGCGCGCGCGTTTCGCTCGCGAACGTCAAGCGCACTCGGGATCGGGTGCTGATCGAGACGCTCGACAACGTGAAGAGCCGCATCACGGCGCTGTCGCTCAAAGACGGGGCCTGGGAGCGGTCCGACGTTCCGACGCCCGGGCTCGGCGCCGCGGACCTGACGGCCACGAGCGACGATACGGAGACGTTCTTCTTCACGTACGAGGACTTCACGACTCCCGACTCCCTGTGGCTGAGCGAGAACGGGCGCGCCGCCCGCGAAGGTCAAGACGATGCCGGCCTTCTTCGACGCGAGCGGGATGACGACCGAGCAGCTCGAAGCCACCTCGAAGGACGGCACGAAGATCCCGTACTTCGTGGTTCGACCGAAGGGCGCGAAGACCGACGGGACCGCTCCGACGCTCCTCTACGCGTACGGCGGCTTCGAGGCCTCCATGATTCCCAAGTACAGCGGAGTCCTCGGATCCGCGTGGCTCGCGCGCGGAGGCGTCTACGTCCTCGCCAACATCCGCGGCGGCGGCGAGTTCGGCCCGGCCTGGCACAAGGCCGCCATGAAGGAGAACCACATCCGCAACTTCGAGGACTTCTCGGCCGTCGCGCGGGACCTCGTCGCGCGCAAGATCACCTCGCCCAGCCACCTCGGCATCATGGGCGGCTCCCAGGGCGGCCTCCTCGTCGCCGGAACCTTCACCCTCTACCCCGACCTCGTCCGCGGCGTCGTCGTCCAGGTCCCGCTCACCGACATGCGCCGGTACAGCAAGCTCCTCGCCGGCGCGAGCTGGATGGCCGAGTACGGCGACCCGGACAAGCCCGAGGAGTGGGCGTACATCCAGACCTGGTCCCCGTACCAACTGCTCCAGAAGGATGCGAAGTACCCCACCCCGTTCTTCTGGACCAACACCCGCGACGACCGCGTCCACCCGGCCCACGCCCGCAAGATGGTGGCGAAGATGGAGGCCCAGGGCCACCCGGTCTACTACTTCGAGAACACCGAAGGCGGCCACGGAAGCGGCGCCGTCAACAAGCAGACCGCGCAGGTCACGGCGCTCGAGTACGCGTATCTGTGGATGATGCTGCGGTGAGGGCCTGAAGCCCTCGCCTCACTGCAATCCGCTCAGCTCGACGAGCTCACGGCTGACTCCCCCGCGCGAGTGCTGCCGCCTGCTCAGTAGAGATTTTCTTTCCGAGGGGATCCGCGTGACGGTGCACGAGCTGCCACTCGGAACCGTCCCGCCGAAAGACCTGCGTGACGCGCAGGGTCCAGTCCTGTTCCGGCAGGCCGCCGAATTCTCCCCGCACGCGCTCGATCGTCACGAGAACGACCAGCTCGCCCGATTGGTACGTCGCGACGAGCTCCTGATTCAGCGTGCCGTTCTTGAAGAACGTCTTCATCCCCGCCCGGCGCTCCGGCGTGTCGTCGAACCCGCGGGTCGGAGTGCCGCCGAACGGGTTCATCAGCACGTAGTCTTTGGAGTGCCGGGTCAGCGCGACGTACTTGTCGATGTCGCCGCGCACCAGGGCCTGATTCGCTTCCTCCGTAACGCGCACGAGCGAGGCGACATCCTGACCGGCGTCGCTGCCGCTCCCTCCCGCACCTCCTTCCGCGAAACCGAACCCGGCGACCAGAATGCCGAAGGAGGAGAGGATCCGAGGATTCATAAAGCCTCCGGGAAAGTGAGAAGAGGGCGGAGCCTACCAAAGGGCGCCGCGCGCGGCCAGGCCCGAAGCCGCCCTACCTTCCCAGCTTCCCAGCGGCGGGCAGGCCTTCACGGAACCTCTTCGCGTGCGAGGGCTCCTGGGAAGGATACGAAGCCGCGCCTGAAGGTAGATGAACGCCGGAGGAGGCGCCAGATGATGAATGTTCGGCTCAGTCAGCCCGTCGCTCGCGAATCAACGAATCAGGACTGACCCCATCTCCAGCCGCTCTCGTGCACCTGCGGCACGAAGCCCGCTCGGATCGCGAGCACGATCGAGCGGGGGGTGAGCACGACGACCTCCGTCTCGGGCGCGACGTCAACTGCGGGGCCGTACCCGGAGAAGCTCCAGGGCGAGAGCTTCCCGTCCCAGACCAGGTGCGGACTGCCCGCGTGCTCCACCATCGCGCCGTCGGGCAGCGACGAGAGGACAGCGACGTACGCTCTCTTCACTCCGCCGGCCTCCAGCCTCTCGTGGTGCAAAACCCGATCGATCGCCTCGGCGCTGAGAAATCCACGCTCCGAGTCCCGGTGGCGCCGACCGACGTCCCATGCGGCGCGGAACTCCTCATAGCGCCTCCTCCGGCACTCCGCGCAGGGCCGATGCCCGGCCGCAAGCGAAGTCGCCTCATCGAGAAAGAAGAGCTCGCTGTACCGGTTCAGGGCGAAGACCTCCCGCCGCCTGTCCTTGAAGCTCAGTGAGCACGTGATCCACCGCCGCAGCCGCCAGGTCGCGACGACTTGTTTGGACGCGTCGTGCAGCACGCCGCGATTGCCCATCCAGGCCCCGCGCGCTCGGGTCGCGTGCAGCGCGCCGTACGGGTCCACGCGATTCTGAAGAGGCATCTAATCCCCCCAGGCCGCGCGCTTCGCGGAGCCGCTCAGAATACCGAGTAGCCCCCGTCCACGGGGATGGTGACGCCGGTGACGAAGTCCGAAGCGCGCGAGGCGAGGAAGACCGCCGCGCCGGCGCAGTCGTCGGGCTCGCCCCAGCGGCCCGTGGGTGTTCGCGCGAGGATCATCCGGTTGAACTCCGTCCAGTCCTGGCTCTCGCGCACTATCGCGGTCATGTCGGTCGCGATCCATCCGGGAGCGAGGGCGTTGACCTGGATCCGGTGCGGCGCGAGCTCGATCGCCATCGACTTGGTCAGCTGCACGATACCGCCCTTGGCGGCGCTGTAGGACGGCACGAGGCCGCCTCCGAATATGGCGTACATGCTCGCCATGTTGATGATCTTGCCGCCCCTGCGCCGCGCCATCGACGCCGCGGCGAGCTTCGAGAGCAGGAAGGTCGCGTTCAGGTGCGTCGCGACCATCGCGTCCCAGCTCTCCTCGGTCTCCTTCAGCACTCCGCCGCTCGGCGATGCGAAGCCGGCATTGTTGACGAGGATGTCCAGCGGACCGAGCGCGTTCTCGACCTCCTCCATCGCCGGAGCGAGGCTCGGCCGATCCGACACATCGAGCCGGCGCGCGAAGCCGCGCACGCCGAGGGTCTCGATCTCCGCCCGCACCGCACGGTTCTTCTCCTCGTTGCGCGACAGCACCGCAACCGCCGCGCCCGCCCGCGCAATGCCCAAGGCGATCGCCCGCCCGATGCCGCGATTGCCCCCGGTCACCACGGCGACGCGGCCGGTCAGATCGAACGGAGATCGCGTCCCGGTCATGGCCCCTACTTCTGACTCGAGGACGAGCTACCGCCCCCGCCGGATCGCCTCGACCTTTCGCTCGCAGTCGTCGTCGATTCGCTTCCGGTCGATCACGTAATTGCTCTCCGCCTTCTCGCGCTCAGCTGGATCCTGCGTCTGCTTCAGGGCATCCTTGAAAAGGATCTCCCGCTCGGCCAGTCGTGCGGCGGCGACCCGTCTGGCCTCGGCGATCTCCTCCTTCTGCTTTGCGCTCAGAGGACTCTTCTTTGCGCCCGCGGGATCCGCGGCACGAAGTCGTTCCATGGCGAGCTCGTAGGAGGATTTCGGAGGTTTGCCCATGAGGGGATGCTATCCGACGGCCCCAGCCGAGAGAGACCATCAACGAATCAGGACTGACCCCTATCAGCGCAACGCCGGTAGCTTGCGCGCCACGGTGCCCGCGGCCACAAACGCAAGGGCGTCGTACTCGCGCGCCACGATCGCGAGCGGGCTCGCCCAGCCCGGGGGCGGGTCATCATCGAACAATCCGTCGAATTGGCGCATGACCTGGAACGCGCGGAACCACTCCGCAGCCACGCCGCTCGCCGGCAACGCGCGCAAATCGAGGATGGCGATTGGCCGGCCCGCGGCAGCGAGCGTGTTCTCGAGCGAGCCAGGGGCTGCCGGGGCGATCGGAAAGTCCTTCAGCCCGTTGGTCTTCGCGTCGAAGGCCTGATAGGACCCGCGCTCGAGGGCGCTGCCGATCGCGCGATAGTCGGCGCCGAGGCGCACGCGAAGATGGACGCCCATCATCGGCGGTTCGGCCTCGCGATCGCCCGCGATGTGCGCGTTGTGCGCCCAGACCACGGCGCGTGCACCCGCCCCGTGGTGCTCGAGGGCTCGCAGGGCGTTATCGGCCATGGCGCGCTCGCGCACGAGCACACGGCCGCGAGTGTCGCCGGCGGCGAGCCACTCGAAGAGCTGCGCCAGCACCCGGGCCTGCATGGCGGCTCGCCACCATGACTCGGCGCCCGATTTCGCCACGAGCTGCGCGCGCTGACTCTCGAACCAGGCGACCAGCTCGCGCGCCTGGGCGGCGAGCGCCGCCAGCTCCGGCTTCGGCCGTCGCGTGATCTCCGAGTACGTCGCCGGATCGGCCACCGGGGCCAATGCCCGCACGAACGGCGCCGACAGCATGGCGCGATCTCGTACGCTCGAGATAGGCGAGCGTGTCCCTGGCCGCGCCGGCGCCCCTGCGCATGTCCAATCCCTGAAAGTGCACCTTGCGCGTGTGCGTCCGGTTCCATTCGCGCATCCAGCGCACGACATCGCGCAACTCCTCGGTCCTCCACACCGCGGACTCCCCCGCAAGCAGCTGCTCCGCATCGCCGGGGCCGCCGAGCACGTAGTCGTCGATGGCAAACGACTCGGGCAGGCCGGTTTCGATCGCGAGCACGTTGAAGTCCATCTCGCTGACCAGGTATTCGAGAATCCGATGCTTCAGCTGGAAGATCTCGCGCGTGCCGTGCGTCGCCTCACCGAGGCCGACGGCACGCGCATCACCCACGATGGCGCGAAGCGGCGCGAGATCGGCAAAGCCATGACCCGGCTCGACCGTGGCGAGTGGAATCTCGTGCGCGCGCACCCAATCGACCACGGCCGCCGGCGGCGGGCCTGAAGGCCAGACGGAATCCAGCACCAGTTCGACGGAATCGCGATCCCCCAGGCACGGCCCTCGGCGCGGCCGCGTAGTCGGATGCGAGAACCGCACTGACGGAGTAGTGACCCTCGGGAACCATGGCGTTCCACCGGCCATCGGCCGCGCTTTCGACCAGGAAGACATCGCCGTTGTCGCCGAGGCCGCGCGCCAGCCGAACCTCGGCGCCCGCGCGAGGACGACCGCTGCGATCGCGGACGCGGCCGGACAGACGCCGTCCGCCATTGGAGAGTTGGAGTCGCAACCCGGAGCGGCCGGGTTCGAGGTCGGCCACCCAGGCGGCCGTGCGATCCGGCGCGGTCGCCGTGACGCCGTAGCGACCTGCAGCGAGCCCCGCGAAGCGAAAGCTCCCGTCGGCCGCGCTTTCCACCTGGACGAACCTGGCCCCGGACGGGTCGAACAGGCCCATCGGCACCAGCGCCACCCGCGCGCCCTGGACCGCACGGCCCGAGGCATCGACCACGGTGCCCGAGATCGCGGCCGCGCCAGGCGTGTTCAACGCGCCCTGGGCCATGAGCTCGGGCGCGGGGACGGACGTGGGGCCTGCGCCCAGACACGCGGCGACCAACAGATAGGAATCACACGACGCCGAAAGGACATGGCCTGCCGTCAGTATTGCAGTTTGCCGTTCGGGCGGCTCTCAGCATCAACAAGAGCGACTGCCGCCGATCCCCCGCTCACGAAATAAGAAATCAGGACTGACCCCTCAGCCTGTCACGTTTCGACGGCCTGTCCGGTCTCTCTTTCCGGATCGATGTCAGAAGGGAGACCGAGAATGAACAGGAATAAGCTCATCTATTGGATCGCCACGGGGCTCGTTTGTGCCGTCATGGTTTACAGCGCCATCAATTTCAACCTCAAAAACCCGCTGGGTCCCATGAAAGACGCATTTCGCCACCTCGGATATCCGGACTATTTCCGCATCGAGCTGACCGTCGCCAAGGCGCTCGGGGTCCTGGCCCTGCTGCTCCCGGGTCTGCCGATCAAGGTTCGGGAGTTCGCGTACGCCGGTTTTGCCATCACGTTGATCTCGGCCGCCATCGCTCACTTCGGCGTCGGCGATCCCTGGTTCTTCGTCGTCGACCCGCTCTTCTTTCTCGGGGCGCTGATCACGTCGTATGTCTACTTCCAGCGACTCCATCGGCCGCAAGCGGTCGGCCAGATGCCGTTGACGGCCGCGATGAGAAAGTCGGCTTGAGCACGCTATGACCCGGGATTGGGCGAACGGCCAGGAAGGCTCACTGCGAGGATCCGGCGGCTCGAACGCCCTGGCTGTCTTCGACCAGCATCGCAGGCTTCTGTTTTCGATCGCATACCGCATGCTCGGGAGCGTGGCGGATGCCGAAGACGTCCTCCAGGAGGCGTACATCCGCTGGCAGAAGGCGTCGGCGGAGGAGATCCGGTCGCCTCGGTCCTTTCTGGTCACGATCGTCAGCCGCCTCTGCATCAACCAGCTCGAGTCCGCGCATGCCCGACGCGAGACCTACGTCGGAGAGTGGCTTCCCGAACCCCTGGTGACCGACCCGCGGAGCAACGCCGCCACGATGGTGCAGGTGGACGAATCCGTTTCCATGGCGCTGATGCTTCTGCTCGAAAAGCTGACGCCCGCCGAGCGGGCTGTGTTTCTTCTCCACGAAGTCTTCGACTACAAGCACGCCGAGATCGCCGAGGCGCTCGCCCTGACGGAGTCGAACAGTCGGCAGCTACTGCGGCGCGCCCAGCAGCACGTCCAGCTCACGCGGCCGCGTTTCCGGGCGCCCACCGACGAGCATCTGGAGCTGCTCGAACGCTTCTCGCAAGCCGCGCGCGAGGGCGACATGAGTCACCTGATCTCCCTTTTGTCGAGCGACGTCGTGATGCACACCGACGGCGGCGGCAAGGCCTCGGCGCTCATACTTCCGATCTACGGACCGGAGAGAGTCGCCCAGGCGGCCGCGCACGGCTTGAGAAGGCTCCTGTCCCTCAACGTGACCCAGCAATTCGTCGAGATCAATGGCCGGCCCGGCGTCGTGAGCTACCAGGACGGACGCCCGCAGTCCGTTTTCACGCTCGAGGCGGCCGAGGGGCGGATCCAGGCGATCTTCATCGTCACGAACCCCGAGAAGCTGTCCCACCTTCCGCCGCCGCCGTCCTGATCCCTTGGCCGCTCTGCCGACTCGCCGACAGGTGGTGCCGGATTTCGAACGGTGCGATCCGCGCGAAACCAACCAGACACAGCGAGACAGAGGCTCCCCGGACCGGTCAACGTGACCTGCTCACCGACGGCGGGGCGAAATAGGGAGACCGGCTCACTCGGAAGTGCCGGAGCGGCTCCCGAATCGAAGCCCAAATCGAGCACCGATCTCGCGATTCCCGAGCCTGGTCACTTCGACCGCCCGGCTGTCGAGATCCTGAACGACCCATTTCCTCCTGAGAGCCAGCTCGAGGAGCGCCGCTCCGAGCGCTCCGCCGACGTGGAACCGGCGCTCGCTCCAGTCGAGGCACGGAAACGCGAATCGCCGGCGAAGCCTTCGCGTCGCCGGAAGATCGATGCCGGCATCCTCGAGCGCCCTCTCTCCTTCGGGTGTCAGGTCGTAATCGCCGCCGCGGGCATCCGAGCCCCCCGAAAGCCAGCCCAGCGCCTCCAGCCGATCATGTAGCCCGACTCCCACGGCGCCGGCGAGATGGTCGTAGCAGGTCCGTGCCGTGCGCAGCCGGCTCGGCGTGGTCGGCACGAACCGGTCGCGGCGCAGGCCGGCGAGGACACTGAGGCCTTCGAGAGCGGAGGCGACGTCCGGGCCCCGGAGGCTGTAGAAGCGGTTCTTCCCTTGGGCGATCGCCGTGACCAGCCCTTCCCTCTTCAATCGATTCAGGTGGATGCTCGCCGTCGAGGCAGTCACGTCGGCAGCCGCGGCGAGCTCCGTGCTCGTCCGGGCATGGCCGTCCATCAGGCAAAAGAGCATGCGGGCGCGCGGGGGGGCGCCGATCGCCGCGGCGATCCGCGACACGGAAGTCTCCGCCCGAACGTCGGAATCCATAGTTTGACTATATTCAAAGCGTTCCTGCAGCGCGAGAGTCAAACTCGCCGGCCGTGGAGCGATGGGAGTCTTCGGCGCTTCGGACCAGCCGCCGTGCGGCCCTCCGGACGTTGGTGGCCGGCGGCGCGGCCCGAGCCCTGGGCTTCCGCGGCTCCGGACGTAGTGCACACTCGAGGAGGACGAACATGACCGTCACCTGTCTCATCCGTTACCAGATCGACCCTTTCCAGCGGGACGCCTTCCAGAAGTACGCCGAGAACTGGGGCCGCCTCATCCCGCGCGCGGGCGGCCATCTCGTCGGCTACTTCCTCCCCTACGAGGGGACCAACGACGTCGCATGGGCTCTCATCGCGTTCGACAGCCTCGCCTCCTACGAGGCCTACCGAGCGCGCCTGAAGTCGGATCCGGAGTCCTTCGCCAACCTTGCGATGGCGAGCTCGAATCGCCTGATCCTGCGCGAGGAGAGGACGTTCCTCGAGGTCGTCGAGGGAACCTTCGAGCGTCCGTCGACGCGGTCCGATGCAGGGCAACCGCGTGCAAGGGGTCAGTCCTGACTCTTTGACTTTCCGGCCCGGTCCCGCTCGCGACAACTCTTAGATGAGCGCTCAGGAAGGGCGCCTCTCTGACATGCCGCGACCGCCGCCTCGAGTTCCCGTCCGCGCTGTACCACGTCACCGCCCGCGGCAACGAGCGGCGCGCGCTCTTCCGACGCGAACTTCCGCACCCGAATCGAACGCCTCGTCAGGACGCTGCGAAAAGCCCCGACTCCCTTCTCGCCTCCCGGCTCCTCCCCCGTCCCCCCACAAGTCAACAAGTCAGGACTGACCCCCACTCGTCCCCGCTCGCGGGGTTTGGCATGAGCCGTTCACGGTGAGACTATTGGTGATGCACCACTTGCTTCCAATGGTTCTCAATGAAGAGATTTCGACTGGCCGCGGCATTCGTTGGTGCTTCGATTCTGGCTGGCGGCCGCATTGCCGCCCAGTCCGAGAATGTCGAATTCCGATCGGGCACTTTCGATCTCGCGCTTCCGGCTTTCTTGCTCGATGGATCGGTAACAAAGGGCGAGCAAAGCGTGGACTTCAGCGTGGGTAATGTGTCCATCCAACGCATCGGATTCAAGCGTACCGACGTTGGCGACATCAGACGTATTGACATGGTCATATATCTCTACAACCGAAAGGGACACGACAAGAGAGTTACCGTGACTCTTGATCTGCGCAATGGCGACGAGGTCGTCGCCCGGCCGTTCATGGCCTCGAGGAGGGTCGAAGAAACGGATCACCGAAAGACGGAGGCTGCTCTCGTGGCCAGCCGCAAGCAGATTTCCACAACTACGGCTCTTCACATAGTTATGGTGACGTCGGACGAGTGAGCGGTTCCCGGCTTCTCTTTCATAGCGATCACTCTCCCGCCGTATCGACGGCCCTCTGCCAGACCCTCCGCCCAACCGTCCCCTAAGAGGTCAGTCCTGACTTTTTGACTTTCTACCCGGGGCTGCGTTCTGGAGCGGACCGTGCCGGAGACAAGTCAACAAATCAGGACTGACCCCATTCCCACGCTGACTCGCTCCTCGCCTTGGAGCCGCGGCATCAGCAAACCAAGACAACCCTTAGATCTCTAGCGCTCGCGCTTCATCCGCTCCTGGCGGGCGACCTCGCGATCGCTCGGTGAATCGAGGGCGGTGTCGCCAATCTTGATCTCACCCTCTCGCTCGTAATGGCCGACGATCAGGCCATTTGGAGAGACGCGGGACCTGGTCAGCTTGAACGAATGCGGCGCCGAGCCGTCGGCGAACAGCTTCTTGCCTCCGCCAAGCACGACCGGCACCGTGAAGATGCTCATCGCGTCGACCAGGTCATTGGCGAGCAGCGCATGGACGAGCTCGGTACTGCCCTGGGTAACGAGGTTCGGGCCGTCTTCCTGTTTCAGGCGCTTCACGTCGGCGATATCGCGCAGGAGCACTGAGCCCGCCCAGCTCGTATCGACCTCGCCTGAGCGCGAAACCGCGTACTTCTTGATGTTATTGAACAGTTTGGCGATGCCGCCCGCCTCGGGAGCGTCTTCGTCGTAGTAGGGCCAGTACGCGGCGAAAATCTCGTAGGTCTTGCGACCGAGCAAGAGATCGAATTTCTCCTTGAAGAGGCGGTCGATCTCCTCGCCGAACTCTTGATTGAAATAGGGCATCGCCCAGCCGCCGAACTTGAAGCCCTTGGTCGGATCCTCGGCCGGCGCGCCGGGTGCTTGCATGACGCCATCCATGGAAACCTGGGCGCCGACGATAATTTTTCGCATGGGTCACATTCCTGTTTGGGATCTACCGGCGTTTTCCGGTGGCGGGGGACTTGGCCCTCTTGGCCTGGGAGGCCGCCGCCTTCTCGACCGCCTTGGCGAGACTCTCGGCGGAGCTTCTGCGAGTCCTCGCCGGCACGGCCGAGCTCGCCCGCCGGAGCGGTCTCGCGCTTCCCAAGCACCCACTCCAGGGCGTAGGTCATCGCAGCGCCTTCCGCGATGTAGAAGCCGCTGAGCTCCTTGACGCGCTGTCGGATGGCCGACACCTGACTCTTGATCTCGTTCTCGGATTTCACGGCAAGATCCTGACACAGGAAGGGCCGGTCAGTCCAGGATTTGCCGATTTAGCGGTCGGCGGCATCGCGCCGCCAAGCTCGCCACCAGTCGCTTCTTCCGGGTCGTCTCGCTGTGCATCACGACCTGCTCCATCGTCTCCGAGAGGCGAATCGGCCGTCGTCTGGAAACCAGGGACCCGCAGGACCTCGTCAGCCGTTCGAAGCTCCGCCCTCGATGAACTCGCCGAGCTCCCGGTAGTATTCCTGCGCGTCATGGCGATCACTTCCCGGAGTTGATGGGCTCGGGAGGCGGCCGCCACTCTTGTTGCCCTTCCAGACGTCGACGAACCGGCGCTGTATCGAGCGAACGTGATGCAGCCGCTTCCAGATGGCCTCGTCGTTCAGCGCGTCCGGGTGCGAGTCGAGCACCCGCAGTGCACGGACCGCCCACTGCCATGCGCGAACAATTCCTAGTAGGCGAGACAGCGCGAGTCAGCGTCCCACTGATCCCCGCGTCAGGGCTTGATGCGCCCGCCTGCCTGGAACGGCGCATCGAGCGCCTCTGCGAGTCGCGGATCGCGGCCGTAGGGGTCGCGCTTGAAGACAGTCTGGCCCGCACGCGCGGGATCGATTGTCCAGTACATGATGAGCACCGGCACCGTTTTCGCGAGCCGCACGGTCTTCGTCTGGCCCGCCGCGACGACAGCGTCGATCGCCTGTGCGCTCCACTTGTCGCGGTCGTCCAGGAGAAGCGCCGCCAGCTCCAGCGGCCGCTCGACGCGTATGCAGCCCGAGCTGAACGACCTCTCCTCCTTCTGGAACTGCTCCTTGCTCGGTGTGTCGTGCAGGTAGACGAGGTAGGGGTTCGGGAACAGCATCTTGACCCGCCCCAGGGCGTTGTCGGGCCCGGGCCCCTGCCGGAGCATGTAGGGAAACGTCCCCGCGGTTTGCTTTGCCCAGTCGATGCTCGCCGCATCGATCACGCGGCCGCCCTGGTCGACGACGTCGAGGCCCTTCCGCCCGAGGTAGCCCGGGTCGCGCCGGACTGCAGGCAGGATGTCCTTGGCGAGGATCCCCGGCGGCACGGTCCAGGTCGGATTGAGGACGACGTAGTCGATCGACGACTTGAAGATCGGTGTCTGGCGATAGGGCTTTCCGATCTGGACCCTGGCTTTCCACACGGTCTCGCGCTCGCGCAAGTACTTGACCTCGAAGCCCGCGACGTCGACGAGCACGAGGTTTCCGGTGATCTCGTGGAGCACCCACCGCGCCCGTTCGAGATTGATCCGGATCTGGAGGATCCGCGCCTCCACCGGAACGTTCATCTCGGCGATCGTGCCCGGACCCGCGACGCCGTCGGCCTCGAGGCGGTGCCTGGCCTGAAACGCGGCGACCGCCGCGGCGAGCGGCGCGTCGAAGTCCGGGCTGTCGAGCGGCTGCCCCGAGAGCTCCCCCGTGACAGCCAGCCGCCGCCGCAGGGCCGGCACCCTGGCGTCCTTCGCCCCGACCTTCAGCGCGGGGCCAGACGGAACCGTGGGCCAACCGCCGCGCGACGCCATTTCCCGATACTCCGCGAGCGCGGCCCGCGCCTTTTCGTACAGGAAGTGATCCGGCCGAACCTTCTCCACGGCGCCGCGCAGGTCGCCCCGCAGGGCTTCGAGCATGAACGCAATGGCCCGCTCTTCGCCGACCGGGCGGGGCGCGAAATTCCACTGCGCATCGAGCGACTTCGGATCCACCTTGCCCAGGTAGAGGTGGTAGATCAGCAGGAAGTACGCGTCCGTCGCCAGCAGGTCCATGCGGGCCTTCGCGACGGCGTCGGCGGCCGGGCTCGCGAGCCGACCGAGCGCGGCCGAGTGGTAATCCTCGGGCCGAAGGCCGTCCGCGGCGGAGTCACGCACGAGCTCGCGCAGGATGCCGATCCGCTCGGGCGTCCAGAAGAGTTGGAACCCGCTCTCCCCGTAGAGCGCGGGCAAAGCGCGCTTCGACACCAGCTCCTCGCCTCCGACGGTGAGGCTTCCCGCGGTTTGCATCTGGTCGAGCAGCTGATGCAGCGCTTCGCTCGCCGCGGCGTCCGACTCCAGCGCAGGCGCGCCGTTGCCCCGCGGCGCCGCGAGAAGGAGAAGAGCGGCCGGGAGAACGCGAGCGGCCGCCCCCCGAATCGAGCGTGTCATCGTTCGACGCACTCTACGACAGGCGAGGGGTGACAATTCTTCCCAACCTTTCCGTTCACCCCTTCGTAGGTAGGACGGGAGGTTCTCATGAGACTGCGCGCCAGGCACGGCTTCGGCTCGACCGCCTTGATGGTTCTCGCCCTCCTCGCCGCGGGAGACACGCGAGCCCAGGCCGCACCCGAGCCGACACCCAAACCCGCACCCGAGCTTCCCCCGCTACGCGACGGCCAACGCGACTTCGACTTCCTCCTCGGCAAGTGGAAGTTCCACTTGAAGCGCCTCGAGAATCCCCTCACGGGCTCCACGAAATGGATCGAGTTCGAAGGCACCGGCGTCTGCCGCTCCGTCTGGAACGGCAACGCCTTGATCGAGGAGGTCGACTTCCACGGCCCGACCGGCGACATCAAGGGCCTTGCGGTGCGCCTCTACAATCCCAAGTCCCGCCAGTGGAGCATCAACTGGGCCAACGCACAAAACGGCACCTTCGACCTCCCCACCATCGGCTCCTTCAAGAACGGCCGCGGTGAGTTCTACGACCAGGAAACCTACAAGGGCCGCACCATCCTCGTCCGCTACACCTGGACCGCGACCACCACCAACTCGCCGCACTTCGAGCAGGCGTATTCGGAGGACGGCGGAAAGACGTGGGAAGTGAACTGGATTACGGATCAGGTGAAGGTGAACGAGTAGCAGGCGCAGGGGTAAGCAAGTCAATGGTCAGGACCGACCCTTTTCGACCCAACCCCGCTCGCCTCCGCGAAATCAGCAAATCAGGACTGACCCCATCCCTTCCCTCCTTCGGCGTAAGATCGGCTCAACTCGGCGTGTCTCCCTCGTCGCCACGCTTCACGCCGTCGTGAGGAGGACGTTCATGCGGAAATGGCTCGGAGGACTGGCTGCGGCCGTCCTGACCGCCGTCCTCACCTGGTGGCTAACAGAAGGGCTTCGCCAACACGGCCTGTGCTGATGGCTCCTCACCAAATCACAGCTTTCACAACACGCCAGCCGCCAATGGAAGCTGGGACTGGGACTGCAATGGCACAGTCGAGCGGCAATGGGGAGCGTGCGAGAACCTCGGGTCTCAGTGTCCCGCTCCCAACCCGTCTCCTAGACGCGCATCCGTCGACGCTCCACCAGGCACTGCACAAGGCTTCTGTTCGGAGCCCCGTGGCCCAGCGGGCTGCACGCCCGAAGTCGCGGATTGCGGCAGATCCGGCTGGATCTATCCATGCGTCCTTGGCGATGCCGATGGCCGTTGCCACGCTGGCTGGTTTGAAACCGCCACGCTCATGGCGTGCCGTTAGACGAACGTCCTGATTTTGTGGTGTCGCATCGCCCCTCGCGGTGCCTAGCGAAATCAGCGAATCAAGACTGACCCCATCCCCTCGCACGAGTCAACAAGTCAGGACTGACCCCTACTCATCCCCTTCTCCAGCCACTTCAGCAGCGCGTCGAGCGCCGGGCAGAGCGACTGGCCCCACTCGGTCAGGCGATACTCGACCTTCGGCGGCACCTGAGGGTGGGCAGTGCGGCGGACGATGCCGTCTCGCTCCAGCTGGCGTAGCTGCTGGATCAGCATCTTCTGCGAAACCCCCGGAATTTGTCGCTCGAGCTCGGAAAAGCGCCGCACGTTCCCGCCGAAGAGCCCGAAGAGAATCACGAGCTTCCAGCGCCCTTCCAGCAGCTTGACCGCCCGTCCGACCCCTTCCGCAGCCGACTGCGGCGTGTACTTCAGGCGCTTACCCCGCGGTGCGTCGCTGACTTTCTTGTGCGTACTTGTCATGTCGTAAGCGTAATGCCAGATTCGCGATAGACGAGGCTGCGCCGCGCGACGAGAGGAGGACGATACGGACCCAGCCGCCAAACTGCCGCCGATCATCGCTCGCTATTTCAAGGCGGCGAGCGCTCATGACGTCGAAGGCGTGATCAGGGGATTCGCCGACGATGCCGTCGTCGGAGACGAAGGCCGGACGCACCGGGGCGCCGCGGCCATCCGAGCGTGGATGGAGGAGACGATCGCAAAGTATCGCTACAGGATCGAACCCACTGGATTCCGCGAGCGCGGCGGCAAAACGATCGTCACGGGCCTGGTCTCCGGCAATTTTCCCGGCAGCCCCGTTAGCCTCCGGCACGAGTTCACGCTCGAAGGCGAGAAGATCGCGCAGCTCGAGATCAGTTGATGGAGCTCGCCGGGAAACGCGCGCTCGTGACCGGAGGAACGCAGGGCGTCGGCGCGGCTATTGTCCGGCGCCTCGCTGCGGCCGGCGCCCGCGTCGCGACGACCGCCCGCTCCGCGCCGCCCGCGGGACTTGCGCTGGACCTGTTCGTCAAGGCGGACGTCAGCACCACGGTCGGTGTCGCCGCGGTCGCTGCCGCCGTCCTCGAGCGGTTCGCCGGCCTCGACGTCCTCGTCCACAACGTCGGCGGTTCGTCGGCGCCCGGCGGCGGATTCACGTCGTTGACCGACGAGGAGTGGCGGCGCGAGCTCGATCTGAACCTCCTCGCCGCCGTCCGCCTGGATAGGGCGCTCCTGCCGTCGATGCTGGAGCAGGGCTCCGGGGTCGTCGTTCACGTGACGTCGACCCAGCGCCGGCTCCCGCTGTATGAAGCGACGCTCGGCTACGCCGCCGCGAAGGCCGCGCTCGCGACGTACAGCAAGGGATTGTCGAACGAAATCGGGCCGAGGGGCGTGCGCGTGATCGCCGTCGCGCCGGGGTTTACCGAAACGAACGCGGCACACCGGCTGATCCTCCGGCTCGCCGAGCAGCACGGCGTCGACGAAGCTGCGGCGCGACAGAACCTCATGGATTCGCTCGGAGGGATTCCCATAGGCCGCCCGAATCGCCCCGAGGAAGTCGCCGAGCTGATCGCGTTCCTCGTCTCGGAGCGCGCCGCGTCGATCCACGGAAGTGAGTACCTGATCGACGGCGGCACGATTCCGACGGTCTAGAGCTCCGACAACCGGCGGGCAGTCCTGACTTCTTGACTTTCAGTTCAGCCGGCCCGTCCCTGCATGGTTAGGACGCTCGGTAAAAGCGTTCGGACCCTTTCGCCTCTCGATCCCCTCCCTCACAACTCAACAAGTCAGGACTGACTCCTATCCCTCCACAAGTCAACTAGTCAGGACTGACCCCGATCCCTCGCCACCTTCCGCCGCCGCCGTCCTGAGACTCAGCAAATCAAGACTGACCCAGTCCCGTTGCGGCCACCCAGCGAAGTCAGCAAATCAGGACTGACCCCCATCCACGTCCTGCACCCTCTGAAATCAGCAAATCAAGACTGACCCCAGTAACTGCTCCGTAGTCGTTCCATCGCGAGCTCGTAGGAGGATTTCGGCGGCTTGAAAATGGCGGGATGCTATCCGACAGCCCCCAGCGAGAGAGGCCACGGGAGATCAACAAGTCAGGAGTGGTCCCCAATCAGCTGCTGACAACTCAACAAGTCAGGACTGACCCCAATCCTGATCTCTTGCTGATGGATCGCTGATTAGAATCCGGTTTGCCTCTTTGTCGCCCGGGGAGTAGATAAGGAGATGATGATCGGGTCAGCGAGATCGACGCCGATCGGAGGGGCCGGCCCAGGCATAGAATGCCTTCGGATTAGGGCAGGGTTGAAAGTCAACTCGAAGCGGCCGCCGCTTCTTAGGGTCCTGGCATTCGCCCTGTCTCTCGCGGCGCTCTCGGGAGCCGCGCGCGCCGCCGGCTGGGTCCCGATCGGACCAACCGACATCGGGATGGTGCTCGACCTCGCCGCCGGCTCTTCGGCTATCTACGCCGGGACGTGCAACGGCGTTTATCGCTCCGAGGATCGCGGTTCGAGCTGGCACGAGGCGGGCCTCCAGCGCGAGTGCGTCGTCCGAGTGGCGGCGGACCCGCGCTCGGACACGATCTATGCGATCCTCGATCCGCGCTACTTCGTCTCGTTCTACCCCGAGCCCCGTCTCCTCCGTGGCGACTTTCTTCCGGGGGCCACGCTCTGGATATCCCGCGATGGTGGTCAGACTTGGGCGCAAGCGCCGATCGACAGCGCCATCGCGGTCGCGCTCGACGTATCGGAACCCGAGACCGCATACGTCTCGTCGTACGGCTCTTACTACCCGCTGGCGGTGACCCACGATGCGGGAGCAACCTGGAGCCGGGTTCCCGATGTCCCGCCCGACACAATCACTCGACTCACGGTCGACCCGCGGGATGGAACGATCTACGGGGTGAACGCTTACGGCGTCATCGCGGGCGCGCAGGGAGCTTGGAGCCAGCTCCCGCTCGCGGCCGCCGTCGTCGCTGCCGGATCCGGTTCGGATGGCGCTGTCTACGGGGCCGGGGTCGACGGGGCCCCGCTCGACGTCTTCTGCCGCAGGACCACCGCGTCGCCGGAGTGGAGCTGCAACCCGGGACCCTCCGTGTACGAAGGGAGCATCCTGGAGGTTCCCGGTGCGGGAACCGAGGCGCGTCGAATCCTCGTATCCGGCTACTTCGGAGTCTGGTCGAGCGACGACGGCGGCGTGACCTGGGAGCTCGTGGCGGGCGCCCCGGTCGGCTACACGAAGGCCCTCGCGCTGGACCCATCGGAGAGGTTCGTTTACGCCGGGAACGACGCCGGCGTGCATCGCAGCGCGGACCGGGGGCATGCCTGGACGAATGTGAGCGTTGGGCTTCGCTCGACCTGGATTCGGGCGATTGCCCTAGACCCGACCGAGCCTTCCACGATCTGGGCGGGAGCGGAGGGCCGGCGTTCCGATCTCTCACTGGGGATACCCGGGCTTTTCCGCTCGACGGATTCTGGCGAATCCTGGACGACCTCATCCGGGCCCGGCCAGCCGGGATCAATCACCGCGCTCGCCATCGATCCCCAGGACCGGCTCAGCCTCTATGCCAGCTCTTGGCACTCGCTCGCCCGCACGCGCGACGGCGGAGCGAGCTGGTCGACGGTGGGGACACCCAGGGTTTCCGGGGTCTTCGGGGGCTTCGTTTTCGGGCTCGAGAAGGATCCCGATCCCGCCTTTCCCGGCAGAGTCTGGATCGCGACGGACGGTGTTCTGGCCAAGAGCCATGACCGCGGTCAGAACTGGTTCGGGACGATCTTACAGAGCGTCTTCTGCCTTCACTTCGACAAGAAACAGCCCGGCACGATGTACGCCGGCGCGGCCTGGAGAGACGGCTACATGTACGGCTCTCCCTACGGAGGGGGCTTCTCGGTCCACGTCAGCCGCAACGGCGGCAGCACTTGGACACGTTCGGGAAGCGAGACCGGCGGCGCGGTACTCGCGCTGGCGACCGATCCCTTCTCCGAAAACGTCGTCTACGCAGGCACGTTTGATGGGACGATACTCCGAAGCCCCGACGCCGGTGCGACGTGGGAGCGATGGGACACGGAGTACTCCGGAGGTCGAGTCCTCGCTCTCCTCGCGGATCCCGTGCGGCCCGGCCGACTCTACATAGGCGGCTGGGGAGGGGTCTTTCGTTCCGTGGACGGAGGGCGGAGCTGGTATCCCTTCTCGGAAGGCCTTGCTCCGTACGGAGTCTTCGGGCTCGCCGTCTCTCCGAACGGAAGGTGGCTCTACGCGGGAACCACAGGCGGAGGCGTCTTTCAGCGCGACCTGCTGACAGCCGGCCGCGAGGCTAGAGCCGTGGCCGGGTGAGCGGACACCAACCCGCGAGATTCCGCCGCGGCCACGCTGACGCCTGGCTCGGACGAGGGGTCAACGCTGAAAGCGTGAATTCACCAATTCAGCGTTGACCCCGCCGCGGAACGCCGCGGAACAACACTACGGGCGCCTTTCGGCGCCCGTAGTCGGCCTAAAGCGGCCCCACCCCAAACTAGGTTCTAGCTACACCCGCTCGTCGCCCCGCAGTTCATGCACTTGTAGCAGGCGGCGCTCCGCACCATGATCGAGCCGCACTCGTGGCACGCAGGGGCGTCGGTGGAGGTCTCGAACAGCAGCTTCGACACCCCGCCCTCCCCTCCCGACCGGGCCGCGACGGACTGCTGGGTGACGGGCATGGGCGCGGACGACGCCGTGTCCCTGGCGATGACGCCGACGGCTTCCTTCTCTTCCGCGGTCATGAACTTGGACGCGAGCCACTTGAAGATGTAGTCGATGAGGGACTTGGCGATCGGGATCTCGGGGTTCTTGGTGAAGCCGGAGGGCTCGAAGCGGACGTGGGTGAACTTGTTGACGAGCGCGTCGAGGGGGACGCCGTACTGGAGCGTCAGCGAGATGGCCGTGGCGAAGGCGTCCATGAGGCCGGAGATGGTCGAGCCTTCCTTGGACATGCGGAGGAAGATCTCGCCGGGCTTGCCGTCCTCGAAGAGGCCGACGGTGACGTAGCCCTCGTGGCCGGCGACCGAGAACTTGTGGGTGATGGAGCGGCGCTCGTCGGGGAGCTTGCGGCGGAAGGGCGAGGGCACGGGCGGCGTGGCCTTGCCGACGTACTCGAGCGAGCCGCGCGCGATCGGGGACTTGGTGTCGCTCTTCGAGGCCGCGGTGTTCAGGGGCTGCGTCCGCTTGCAGCCGTCGCGGTAGATGGCGATGGCCTTGAGGCCCTGCTTCCAGCCTTCCATGTAGACGCCGGCGATCTCGTCGGGCGTGGCGTCGGGCGGCAGGTTGACGGTCTTCGAGATCGCGCCCGAGAGGAAGGGCTGGACGGCCGACATCATGCGGACGTGGCCCGATGTAGTGGATCGAGCGGGTGCCGTTGAGCGCCCGGAACGCGCAGTCGAAGACGGGCAGGTGCTCGGGATGGAAGTTCGGCGCGCCCTCGATCGTGCCCTTCTCGTCGACGTAGTCGACGATCTCGTGGATCTCGGTGTCGTCGTAGCCGAGCCGCCGCAGCGCGAGGGGCACGGTCTGGTTGACGATCTTGATCGTGCCGCCGCCGACGAGCTTCTTGTACTTGACGAGCGCGAGGTCGGGCTCGACGCCCGTCGTGTCGCAATCCATCATGAAGCCGATCGTGCCGGTGGGCGCGAGGACCGTGACCTGGCCGTTCTTGTAGCCGTACTGCGTGCCGCTCTCGAGCGCCGCGTCCCACACGGCGAGCTGCGACTTGAAGAGCTCCGTCGGCACGCCCTTGGACGGCACTTCGTACGCCGCATGGCGGTGCATGCCGATGACCTCGAGGAAGGCCTCGCGGTTCGGCGGATAGCCGGAGAACGTCCCGAGCTCGGAGGCGACCTTGGAGGACTGCAGGTACGCCTCGCCGCACATGAGCGAGGTGATCGCGGCCGAGTAGGCGCGGCCCTCGTCGGAGTCGTACGGCAGCCCGGCCGCCATGAGCAGCGCGCCGAGGTTCGCGTAGCCGAGGCCGAGCGGCCGGAACTTGTGGGAGTTCGCGGCGATCGCCGGCGTCGGGTAGGAGCAGTTGTCGACCAGCATCTCCTGGGCCGTGACGACGACGTCGCATGCGTGGCGGAAGCTCGGGACGTCGAAGGAGCCGTCCTCGACGTTGAAGAACTTCATCAGGTTCAAGGACGCCAGGTTGCACGCCGAGTCGTCGACGAACATGTACTCGGAGCACGGGTTCGACGCGTTGATCCGGTGCGTCGCCTTGACCGGGTTCCACTGGTTGATCGTCGAGTCGTACTGCATGCCCGGATCGCCGCAGACCCACGCGGACTCGGCGATCTTGGCCATCAGCTCGCGCGCCTTGTACGTCTTGTAGGGCCGGCCCGTCAGGACTTCCTTCGTCTGCCACTCGCCGTCCTTCTCGACGGCGTCCATGAACTCGTCGGTCACGCGCACGGAGTGGTTGGCGTTCTGGTAGAAGATCGACGCATACGCCTCGCCGTTGAACGAGCCGTCGTAGCCCGAGTCGATCAGCGCCCAGGCCTTCTTCTCTTCGTTCGCCTTGGAGAGGATGAACTCGTCGACGTCGGGATGGTCGATGTTGAGGATCACCATCTTCGCGGCGCGGCGCGTCTTGCCGCCCGACTTGATCGCTCCGGCGAAGGAGTCGAAGCCCTTCATGAAGGAGAGCGGGCCGGAGGCGGTGCCGCCCGCCGAGAGCGACTCGTGCGAGCCGCGGATCGAGGAGAGGTTCGATCCGGTGCCCGAGCCGAACTTGAAGAGCATGCCCTCGGTCTTGGCGAGCGAGAGGATGGAGTCCATCGAGTCGCCGCAGGAGTTGATGAAGCAGGCGGAGCCCTGGGGCTTGGGCTCGATGCCGACGTTGAACCAGACGGGCGAATTGAAGGAGGCGACCTGGTTCACGAGGATCGCGGCGAGCTCGTCGTGGAAGGCGTCGCGGTCGGCGGCGGTGCGGAAGTAGCCGCCCTTCTCGCCGTAGCCGGTGATCGTCCCGGCGACGCGCTCGATGAGCTGGCGGACGGAGGTCTCGCGCTCGGGCGTGCCGATGCGGCCGTGGAAGTACTTCTGGACGACGATGTTCGTCGCCGTCTGCGACCAGGACTTCGGGACCTCGACGTTCTTCTGCTCGAAGATCGTCTCGCCCTTCTCGGACACGATCGCGGCCGTGCGGAGCTCCCACTCGATCGCGTCGTAGGGAGAAACCGAGGGGTCCGAATACACCCGCTGGAAGGTCAACCCCCGCAGGGCCCGGCCGTTTGCCCGGACCTCCTGCCCCAGCTCCTCGACAGCCTCTTTCACTTCCTTTTCCGTCGCCATCCCCCCTCCTCCTTAACCAAAAAAATCAAGAATGCTCCGCCCCACCTACACAACCCTGGCCCCTTCTAAAGTGATGCGGAGGAACCGCCAGTGTTGCCTTCGAGGGTAAGACCGGCTGGAACGCTGAGTCAAGTAAAAATACCAGATGTTGTGGTGTGCACAGGAAACAGGGCAAGGAATAGTGGCACGCGGATTGCTGTTTATCGGGGCGTGAAGAGAAAAGACGGGACCATCCACCGGATCGAGGATCAGGGCTGGAGCAATCAGCCTCGTGCTGCAAAGGTTACCTTCCGGTCGGTTTTCGAGGTCGGCCAGGGGCGCCTCGCGATTGGTCACTTCAGCCGCCCTCTGGATGCCGAAGAGTGTCGCCGCCTGAGGAGCGCCTGGGAGCGCTCGACTCTTCCCGAGGTCGAGGACTTCGAGGTCTCGTCCAAACAGGTTTCCTTCCTGACGCCTCCCCCGCGGGTCGATTCCACCTGGCAGTCGATCGAGGCGCTGCTCGCCGCAACGAAGCTGGCCAAGGCTTCGTAGGGAGCCCACCCGAGAAGGGAGGGCCAGCGATTGCCGGCCTGTCGTCTCCGCGAGGCGAATCGGGTCAGTTCGGAAAGTGCAGGCCCAGAGCCTTGGCAAGAAACACGGCCATCTGTCCCCGTGTGACGGGCTGGTCGGGGCAATAGTTCCCGCCTCCGCAGCCGCCCGTAATGCCCGAGGCCGCGAGAGCCTCGATGTACTGGAAAAACTGGTGGTCGGTCGGCGCGTCCGGGAAGGTCGCGGTCCCCGGCGCCGGGCTGACCTGGAGGCGGTAGTCGATATTCGCGGTGATGAAGCCCTCGTAGTGTGTCTCGTCAGCCACGTGCAGGATGGCGAGGAGCGCCAGTGGCTTGGAGCCGTCGACCTGATAAGGCGGGTCCACTTCCACCGTCTTCGAGAGCAGGCCGGCATTGGAGGCCCCGATCTGCAGCGGCGCGACCGTGATCTGCGTGCCGGTCGCGTCGGTCTCGAAGAGGCCCACCCCGGGAAAGCTCCCATCGGTATTGTCGAAGTAGTTCACGGTGACCGAGGTGATGAGCGCTCCCGTCGGCAGGTGGATCGGGAAGCCGGCGTCGGCGATCGCGGCCCCGGCGTCGAGCGGCGGCGTGAGGACGTCGCAGTTGGGGCTTTCGAACGGGTGGGTGCGGTTGCGCGGCGTGGCGTCGCAGGGCCCGACGGTCACCCGCGTCGCCGAGGAGACGCCGAAGGCCGGCGCGGAGTCGGTGCGGCGCGCGTTCGCGACGGCGGCCGCCCCGGGCGTCGCGATCCGGCGGCCGTTCGACTCGAGCAGCTCCTGGGCAGATGCGAGCGGGAGCGAACCGAGGACGAAAACGAGGGGGGCCGCGAGGCGAAGGTAGCGAGGCATGGGTCCTCCTTGGTGTTCCTGGTTTCGAGTCCCGGGAGAGAGAAGAACGTCTACCTCAAGTAGGGGGCGACCGGGGGGATTCGCAGGTACAGGCCGGCCTGGTCGGGCGGGTTGTCGGGCTGGTTGCGCCGTTGAGGCATCGCGAAGTCGCGTGTTCTCAAAGGTTGGCGGGATGGTTGCATCTATTTGGCCTGTCGGGACATAATTCAGATCGAGGAGAACCTAATGTCCACTGTCGAAACTTCAACTCCCACTCCGATCACGACCGGTACCCCGGGCGCCCTCCTGTCGCTGACGGAGAAGGCGATCGAGAAGGTCAAGTACTTCGCGGGCTCCATGCCGGATTCGGCAGGCAAGCCCCTTCGGATCTTCGTCCAGGGCGGAGGCTGCTCAGGCTTCCAGTACGGCTTCACGTTCGATGAGAAGAAAGAGGGCGACACGCTGATCGAGACGGGCGGCATCCAGGTCGTCGTCGATCCGCAGAGCGCCACCATGCTGAAGGACGCCAAGGTCGACTTCGTCGAAGACATGCGCGGAGCCGGCTTCTCGGTCACCAACCCCAACGCCACCGGCGGCGGGTGCGGCTGCGGAAAGAGCTTCAGCGCGTAAGGCGCGTTCCAAGAAATCGCAAGGGCGGCCGAAAGGCCGCCCTTTTGTTTGGTCGCTTGCCGTCGTAGGGGGCGGGGGTTACCGCCGAACTGCCTCGGCGTTGCCTATCGCCGGGGGCTTGCCTTCGGTGGACGGCCGCCCCGCCCCCTTCAGTCAGCGAAAGAGGGCGGCCGCAAGGGCCGCCCCTACGATGCGAGGCCGATGAACCGAAACGAGTGGCCGAAAGTCCGGGCCTTGTTGAGCCAAGCGTCGGCTCAAGGGCCCCCGTTCTCGACTAGAAAGAGGAAGCCCCGCCGGGAGGCGGGGCTTTTCATTTTTGAGCCGTCCCGGACCCCCTCCCGGGCGAGAGGGGGCGGGACGCGAATGTTCGAGCTAGAACCGCACCACCGAGTAGGAGAGCAACACTCTTGCCACGCGCGAGCGCGCGCGATTCCGTGACGAGACACGGGCTTCGAAGGACGACGCGCTCGGCGCGCCGGACGGAAATCTGCGGAGGAGTTCTCGAATCCGATTCCTTGAGCGAAGAGTCGGAAAAATGGTTGCGGCGCGGCGATGGATCGCACCGAGGCCTTCTGAGAAGATCCGGCGTTCATGCGACGGAGCACGACGCTTCGCTGGCTTCTCGCGGGCGGCGCCGTCGTCGCGCTTCTGGCCCTCGGCCGGCTTCTTCCGCTCGCGGAGTGGCTCGCGGATTTCGGCGCGTGGATCGCGGGTCTCGGCGGTCTCGGCCTCGTTCTCTATGCCGCGGCGCACGCCGGTGTGACCCTGCTCATGCTGCCGGCGGTGCTGATGACGATCGGCGCGGGGTTTCTCTTCGGCCCGTACGTCGGATCCCTCGTCGCGCTCGCCGGTGCGACGGTGGGCGCCACGGCGGCGTTTCTGATCGCGCGCTACGTCGCCCGGGACCGCGTCGCGGCGTCGGCCGCGCGCGACCCGCGCTTCGCGGCGCTCGACCGCGCCATCGGCGAGAAGGGATGGCGGATCGTGTTCCTGCTGCGCATGTCGGCCGTCGTGCCCTTCGTGCTGTCGAACTACGTCTACGGCCTGACCGCGATTCGCTTCGGGTCCTACGTTCTCGCGACCGCGCTCGGGATGATCCCGCTGACGGTGCTCTGGGTCGCGCTCGGCGTGGCCGCTCGGCGGGCCGGCCAGTCCGAGCTCGCGGCCGAGACCTCGCCGCTGCCGGATGCCTGGGCCATTGCCGTCCTGGCGGCGGGCATCCTCATCACGGCCGGCGTCACGGTTTACGTCGCGAAGCTCACGCGGGGGATTCTCCGCAAAGAACCGATTGAATAGACTCGGCCTCGCGATGCCCGTTCACTACCGCATCGACCGCGAGATGAAGCGCATCCTGACCCGCTGCACCGGCGAGACGACGCTCAAGGAAGTCCTCGGTCACTTCGACGAGCTCGAGGTCGATCCGGACTGCCCTCCGAACGCCGACGTCCTTCTCGACCTCACCGACATCGATCAATCTTCCGAACGTCGGCCAGATCCGGGCGGCCGCGGAGCGCGCCGGCGACGCCAGCAAGAAGGTCGGGTTCGGCGCCTGCGCGATCGTCGTCGGGAGCGAGGCCTGGTTCGGGATGGCGCGCGTCTTCGAAGCGTTCACGGACCGCTACTTCGAGCGCAGCTCCGTCTTCCGCTCCCGCGAGGCCGCCGAGACGTGGCTCGACGGCGCCAGGACGCACTAGCTCCCGCGGCTCGTCAGCTCGGCTTCTTCGCCGGGGCCTTCGCCGCGTCGAGCGTCGCGAGCGTCGCGTGGTCCCGCTGCATGATGTTGACGCCGTATCCCTTCCTGGTGATGAACTCGACGTCGACCTGGTGGTACCCGACGCCCTTGGGCAGGAGCTCTTTGCGATAGTGCCAGACCTCGCGCCATTGGGCGCTCGAGTCGAGAGCCTTGGTTCCCGGTCCCGACGTCGAGTCCGAGACGATCGCGCGCTGCCCGGACGAAGGCTTGCTGCCGCCCGCCCCCAGGGCGCGCTGGGCGTTGGCGGCGTCCTGCGAGCCGACCGTCGAAAGTCCCTCCGCTTCCTGGGCGTCGTCGCCGGTGCGGATCGGCTTTCTCCCGACGTAGGTCGGCGGACCGAGGAGGACGAACACCATGCCGCGGTCGGTCATGCTGCCGCGCGTCCCCTCCTGCTGCACGAAGTGCATGTCGGCGAATGCGACCCTGCGGTCGAAGCCCGTCTTGAAGATGTTGTCGGAATTGCCGGGCTGAGGATTGCGGCTCTCCCAGAACTTGTCGACGAACTCCTGCCACTCGGCTCCGCCGGCCAGGTTCGCCCACGTCCGTTTTTCCTCGCCCGTCATGATCCACTTGACCGGGCCGTCGCCCCACTTCTCGTTGATCTGCTCGCCGGCGTTGGCCGGAAGCTTGAACTCCTGGAACGCGAGAAAGATCGACGGCCTCCCGTCGGAGTCGATCGGAGGCGCGGTGTTCTTGCGCGCGGTTTCGAAGGCGGCGATGGCCTTCTTCGAGTACATCGACGGATCCATCGTCGCGTTGGGCTGCAGGTTTTGGAAGATTTCGAAATCCGCCTGCGCCTTCTCGGCCATCCCGAGGTTCGCTTCGCACACGCCGCGGTAGAAGGCCATCGGGGCCTCGAGCTGCGTCCGCGCGGTCTCGTTGCCGGGCTTGGCGGACTCGGTGTCGAGCAGCGTGAGCGTCTTCATGGCCTCCTGCCAGGACTCGCCTTTGACCTGGGCCTTGGCCTTCTGAAAGAGCTCGGGAAGGGTCTGCGCGGACAGAGGAACGGACAGGAAGAGAACGAGAGCGCCGAGACGAGCCGCAAATCGAGTCATGGCTGCCTCCGGCTCGCGATTCTACGCCCGGCGGAACCCGGTGGCGGCCTGGATTCAGCCCCGGCTAACGGAAGCGGACGCCCGGGCCGTGCTTGAGAACCCGGCGAAGCTGCCCGCGCGGCGAGGCGCTAACTCTTGGATCTTCCTGGGCGCGCTGAGTCGAGGGCGGCGAGGGTCGCGGGCTCGCGCTGGAGGACAGATCGGCCGTACCCCTTCTTGGTGATGAATACGACGTTCACCTGGTAAGCGGAGACCCCCTTCGGCAAGGCCTCTCGCCGGTAATGCCAGATCTCGCGAAAGGCGCCGGAAGCGTCGGTGGCCCGACCGCCATCGATGTGAACCGAATTACGGGCGGCCATCCACCATTGCGACTCGAGAGACATGCCGGCCGAGTCGGAGGGGTCCTCGCCCGTCTGGATCGGCTTGCGGCCGGTCCAGGTCGGCGGTCCGAGCAGGATGAACACCATCCCCGCGTCCGTCAGGCTCCCGCGCTGCCGCTCGTCCAGCTGAAAATGGGTGTCCGCGAACGCGACCCGCCGATCGAAGCCGGTGCGCGCGGTGTTGTCCTCGGAACCGGGTTTCGGGTTGCGCCTCTCCCAGAACTTCTCGACAAACTCGGCACGCTCGGCTCCGCCCGTCAGCCTCCCCCAGGACGCCTTCTCCTCGGCCGTCATGATCCACTTCACCGGTCCGTCGGCCCACCGATCGTCCGGTTTCTCGCCCATGTTGGGCGGAGCCTTGAACTGCTCGAACCTCTGGAAAAGCGGGAGCGAGCCGCCCGACGACGCTTCCCCGCTCGGGGCCTCGAAGGCGACTTCCTTGCGCGCGGCCTCGAAGGCCGCGACCGCCTTCTTCGAGTACATCACCTCGTCGATCGTCGAGCCCGGTTTCTCCCGCAGGAAAGTCGCGAAGTCGGCCTCCGCCTTTTCGGCCATGTCGAGGTTGGCTTCGCACACGGCGCGATAGAAGGTCATCGGAGCTTCGAGCTGCTGACGCGCGCTCTCGTTGCCGGGCTTCGCGGATTCCGCTTCGAGCAGATCGAGCGTCTTCATGGCCTCCGCCCACGACTCGGCTTTGACCTGGGCCTTGGCCTTCTGGAAGAGGTCGGGGAGAGTCTGCGCTCCGAGCGGGATGGAGCCGACGAGAAGGAGGAGCGCGAGACGGAAGGAGATTCGATTCACGGCGGTCTCCGGTGGCGAAATTGTATGCCCGGCGCGACGCGACGGCGGCCCGGATTCAGCCCGCTAACGGAAGCGGGCCTGGGCCGTGTTGAGAACCGCGAGCACCGGAGGATCGCGCTGCAGAACGGCCACCCCGTACCCCTTGCGGGTGATGAACTCGACGTCGACCTGCTGGTAGCCGAGAGAGCCGGGGAGGAGCTCCTTGCGGTAATGCCAGATCTCGCGCCAGCTCGGATCGGTGTCCATGACCCTCGTCCCGGGACCGAGGAAGGCTTCGGTGGCGAGCGTGCTCGTCGAGCCCGCGGGCTCTCCGGCCGACGTCAGAGCGCGCTGGAGGTAGGACTCGGCTCGCGAGCCGACCCTCGACAATCCGGCGGCGTCGTTCATGTCCTCGCCGGTGCGCATGGGCTTGCGGCCGACGTACGACGGCGGTCCCAGCAGCACGAAGACCATTCCGCGGTCCGTCAGGCTGCCCCGCGTTCCCTCGGCCTGGATGAAGTTGGCGTCGGCGTAGGCCACGCGGCGATCGAAGGCGGTCTTGAAGGCGTTGTCCGGACTGCCGGGCTGCGGGTTGCGGGCCTCCCAGAACTGGTCTGCGAAGTCCTGCCAGTCCGAGCCGGGCATCAGCTCGGCCCAGCGCCTCTTCTCCTCCGCCGTCATGATCCAGCGGATCGGGCCGTCGGCCCAGCTCGCGTTGACCGCCTCGCCGGGGTTCGGCGGAAGCTTGAACTCCTGGAAGGCCTGGAAGAGCGACGGTCCGCCGTCGTCGACCGGCGGAGCGGCGTTTCTGCGGGAGGCTTGAAATGCCGCAATCGCTTTCTTCGAGTACATCGAAGGATCCATGGAGGCGTTGGGCTCGAGAAGGAGAAACGCGGCAAACTCCATCCGAGCCTTCTCGGCGTTGCCCAGGTTCGCCTCGCAGACGCCGCGGTAGAACACGAGCGGTGCGGCCAGCTGCCCGCGGGCGCTCTCGTTGCCCGGCTTGCTCGCCTCGGCCTCGAGCAGCGAGAGGGTCTTCAAGGCGTTCTGCCACGACTCGCCCTTGACCTGGGCCTTGGCCTTCTGGAAGAGCTCGGGGAGGGTCTGCGCGGCGGCGACGCAGACGTTCAACAGGATCGAAACGGCGGCGAGCGCACCGAGTCGTCTCATTGGGAACTTCTTGGGGAATTCTATGCCTTATCTTGGCGCCTTCGTCTACTTCAATTTCTCGATCGAAGTCGCCAATGGACGTCACCGGCTGCAAGCGTTACTCGACCAAAGCCGGCGTAGGAGATCGTCGGGTCAGAGCCCCTACTCGACGCGGCGACGCGCCTCCGCGGGGGTCAGGCGCGCGGCCTCGAGGGTCAAGACCGTCTGCGTTCCCCGCTGCAGGACATTGACGCCGTAGCCTTTCTTGGTGATGAACTCGACGTCGACCTGCAGGAACCGAACTCCCTTCGGCAGGAGCTCCTTGCGGTAGTGCCAGGTCTCCCGCCAGTTGGCCCCCGCCTCGAGGGCCTGCACCCCCGGGCCGGTGAACCGGTCCACTGCGACCGCGGCCCTGTGACCCGAGAGCTTGCCCTCGGCTCTCGCTCCTTTGAGTGCATCCCCCGCGGCGTTCGAGCCGGCGCTCGCCATACCTTCGCCCTCGTTCGAATCCTCGCCTGCGCGGATCGGCTTTCGCCCGACGTACGTCGGCGGCCCGAGCAGGACGAACACCATGCCGCGGTCCGTCATGCTTCCGCGGGTGCCTTCCGCCTGCACGAAGTTCGCGTCGGCAAACGCGACCCGCCGGTCGAAGCCGGTCTTGAACGTGTTGTCCGGATTGCCCGGCTTCGGGTTCCGCGACTCCCAGAACTTGTCCACGTACTCCTGCCACTCCCCCGAGGCGAGCTCGGACCAGCGCCGTTTCTCCTCTCCCCTCATCAGCCACTTCACCGGACCCTCGCCCCACCTCTCGTTGACCTGCTCGCCTGAGTTGGGCGGGAGCTTGGATTCCTGGAAGGCCAGGAACATGGAAGGCTGGCCTTCGAGATCCGGCGGCGCCGACATGGCGGCGTGCCGCCTCGAAGGCTGCGACCGCCTTCTTCGAGTACATCGAAGGATCCATCGAGGCGTTGGGCTGGAGCCGGAGGAACGTCTCGAAGTCCGCCTGCGCCTTGTCGGCCTGCCCGAGGTTGGCCTCGCAGACGCCGCGATAGAAAGCCATCGGGGCCTCGAGCTGCTGACGCGCGGTTTCGTTGCCGGCCCTGGCGGACTCGGCCTCGAGCCGGTCCAGCGTCTGCATCGCGTCCGGCCAGGATTCGCCCTTGACCTGCGCCTTGGCCTTCTGGAAAAGCTCCGGTAAAGACTGGGCGAACGACACCGCGCAGAACAGGAACGAGACCGCGAGAACGGCGCCGATTCGCTTCATGGCGAGCCTCCTGGCATCCATTCATTCTCCTAGGCCCGGGGGCAGCCCGTCTTCAGCGATTTATACGCTTCTTTCAGGTTTTGGCTGAAATATGCTCCGGCGCAGCCGTGGCTCAGATATTCCACCGCAGCACGAACACGGTCTCGCGCGTATCGGTCTTCGGCGCCGTGTTTTTCCTGGGGCTGCTCCTGTGGCTCTTCGACGCCCTCAACCGCTCCCCCTACACGACCCAGCAGGGCGTCGCCCGCGTCCAGCCGGTCCAGTTTTCCCACCAGCACCACGTCGGCGCGATGGGGATCGACTGCCGCTACTGCCACACGACGGTCGAGCGGGCCTCCTTCGCCAACATCCCGCCCACCAAGACGTGCATGAACTGCCACACGCAGATCTGGGCGCAGTCGCCGGAGCTCGAGCCGGTCCGGGAGAGCTGGCGGACCGACGCCTCGATCCCCTGGGTCAAGGTCTATGACCTTCCCGACTACGTCTACTTCAACCACTCCATCCACGTGGCCAAGGGCGTGGGCTGCGAGACGTGCCACGGCCGCGTGGACCGGATGCCGCTCGTCTCCCAGCACCCGACGCTCCAGATGGCGTGGTGCCTGGACTGCCATCGCGAGCCCGAGAAAAACCTCCGCCCGCGCGACGCGATCTTCACGATGGGCTACGTGCCGGCGGGGAACCAGGAAGAGATCGGCAGGAAGCTCGCGGCCGAGTACAAGATCCGTCCGCCGATCGAGCTGACGGATTGCACGACGTGCCACCGATGAGAAGTCGAGGGTCGAGAGTCGAGGGTCGAGGGTTGAGCGTGGGCGAAGAGACCGACATCGCGAAAGCGCGGAAGCGCCTGGAGAGCTCTCCAGGGCCGCGAGTACTGGCGCAGCCTCGAGGAGCTGCTCGAGACGGACGACTTCCGCGAGCACCTCCACCGCGAGTTCCGCGTGCCGATCGACTCGGGCGTCGACCGCCGCGAGCTCCTGACGCTGATGGGCGCCTCGATCGCCCTCGCGGGGCTGACCGGCTGCACGCGCCAGCCGACCGAGCGCATCTATCCCTACGTCAAGGCGCCGGAGGAGATCGTTCCGGGCGAGCCGCTCTTCTACGCGACGGCGCAGCTGCACGAGGGTTACGCGCGGGGCGTGCTCGCCAAGAGCTACGAGGGGCGGCCGATCAAGGTCGACGGCAACGAGCTCCATCCCGCGAGCCTCGGCGGCAGCGACGTGTTCGTCCAGGGCTACATCCTCAACATGTACGACCCCGACCGCTCGCAGACGCTGACCGAGCGCGGGCAGATCCGGCCGTGGAGCGCGCTGCTCGCGGCCGTCAAGCTCGCGCTCGAGCAGGAGCGCCCGCGCCGGGGCTCGGGCCTGCGCTTTCTGACGACGACCGTCACCTCGCCCACGCTGCAGGCGCAGATCGCCGCCGTCCTCGCCGAGCTGCCGGAGGCGAAGTGGGTGGCCTGGGAGCCGGCCGGGCGCGACAACGTCTTCGCCGGAACGAAGCTGGCCTTCGGCGAAGAGCTTCAGCCCGTCTACGCGTTCGACAAGGCGGACGTGATCCTCTCGCTCGAGGCCGACTTCCTCGGATCGGGCCCGTCGATGCCGCGCCACGTGCGCGACTTCGTCTCGCGCCGCCGCGCCGAGACCATGAATCGCCTCTATGTCGTGGAATCGACGCCGACGCTCACGGGAGCGCGCGCCGACCACCGGCGGCCCCTCTCGCCGGCGGCTCTCGCGGCCTTCGCCTCCTCGGTGGCCGCGCGCGTGGGCGCGGGCGCCGGATCCGCCGGAGCCGACGACGCGTTCGCCGCGGCCGTGGCGGCGGATCTCGACGGCCACCGCGGGACGAGCCTCGTCGTCGCGGGCGAAACGCAGCCGCCGGAGGTCCACGCCCTGGCCCACGCGATGAACGCACGGCTCGGCAACGTCGGAAAGACGGTTCGCTACGTGGCTCCGGCCGCGACGACGCGCGCCGACCAGACGGCGGCCCTCGCGGAGCTCGCGCGCGAGATGGCCGAGGGCAAGGTGTCGACGCTCGTGATCCTCGGCGGCAACCCGGTCTTCAACACTCCCGCGGATCTCGACTTCGCAAAGGCCATGCAGAAGGTCGGCCTGCGGATCCGCCTCGGCCTCTACAACGACGAGACCTCGCGCCTCTGCCACTGGAACGTCGCCGAGGCGCACGGGCTCGAGAGCTGGAGCGACGCCCGCGCCGAGGACGGCACCGTCACCATCCTCCAGCCGCTCATCGCGCCGCTCTTCTCGGGCAAGACGCCGCACGAGCTGCTCGGGGCCTTCTCGGCGGAGCCGGAGAAGTCCGCGCACGACATCGTGAGGGACCACTGGCGCGGCAAGCTGCCCGGCGACTTCGAAGCCGCGTGGCAGAAGTCGCTCCACGACGGCCTGGTCGAAGGCAGCGCGTTCCCGTCGAGGCCCGTGAGCCTGCGGCGCTTCCCGCTCGACCCTCGATCCTCGACCCTCGACTCCTCCCTGACTCTCCTCTTCCGCCCCGACCCCACGATCTGGGACGGCTCCTACGCCAACAACGGGTGGCTGCAGGAGCTCGCGAAGCCCATGACGAAGCTGACGTGGGACAACGCCGCGCTGATGGCGCCGGCCACGGCGGAGAAGCTGGGCGTGACGACCGAGGACGTCGTCGAGCTCTCCTTCGCCGGGCGGCGGGTCGAGGCCCCCGTCTGGGTGATGCCGGGGCAGGCCGAGGGCTGCGTCACGATCCATTTCGGCTACGGCCGCACGCGGGGCGGGCGCGTCGCGGACGGGACGGGCTTCAACGCGTACGTCCTGCGCGAGAGCCGCACCCTCTGGGCGGCGCCGGGCGTCGAGATCCGCAAGACCCTCCGGCGCCACTCGCTCGCCACGACCCAGCACCAGCACTCCATGGAGGGCCGCGCCCCCGTCCGCGCGGTCACCGCCGCGGCCTATCTCGAGAATCCCGAGGTCGTCGCGCACATGGGCGAGCCGCCGCCGGGGCCGCACGACACGATGTACCCGCAGCTTCCGCGCGGGAGCTACGCCTGGGGCATGGCGATCGACCTCTCGACCTGCGTCGGCTGCAACGCGTGCGTGATCGCCTGCCAGTCCGAGAACAACATCCCCGTCGTCGGCAAGGAGCAGGTCCAGCGGGGCCGCGCGATGCAGTGGATCCGCATCGACCGCTACTACCGGGGCAGCCTCGACGCGCCCGGAGACCTTCCACCAGCCGGTGACCTGCATGCACTGCGAGAACGCGCCGTGCGAGGTCGTCTGCCCGGTCAACGCCACGGTGCACAGCGCCGAAGGCCTGAACCAGATGGTCTACAACCGCTGCGTCGGCACGCGGTACTGCTCGAACAACTGCCCGTACAAGGTCCGGCGCTTCAACTTCTTCCTCTACTCGGACTTCACGACCGAGATCCACAAGATGGTCAACAACCCCGAGGTCACGGTCCGCAGCCGCGGCGTCATGGAGAAGTGCTCGCTACTGCGTGCAGCGCATCAACCGCGCGCGCTACGCGGCCGAGAAGGAGAACCGGCCGATCAAGGACGGCGAGATCGTGACCGCCTGCGAGCAGGCCTGCCCCGCGCGCGCGATCACGTTCGGCAACGTGGACGACCCGGAGAGCCGCGTCTCGCGCGCCAAGGCGGAGAAGCGGGGTTACGGGCTGCTCGTCGAGCTCGGCACGCGGCCGCGCACGAGCTATCTGGCGTCCCTCTCGAACCCGAACCCGGCGCTCGCGCCCGCGGAGGAGCCGGAGAAGCACGAAGCATGAGCACCCCCGAGCCTCCGCACTCCGAGCAGAAGCCGGCGCGCAGGCGCCATCCTGGCCCCGGGCTACACCTTCACGACGCTCACGGACAAGCTCGCCTCGATCGCGCTCTCGCGGCGCACGCCCATGGCCTGGTTCTTCGGCGCCGCCGTCGGGTTCGTCCTGACGATGGTCCTCCTCGCGACGATCACGCATCTCGTCTTCAAGGGCGTCGGGATCTTCGGCGTCAACGTCCCGGTCGGCTGGGGCTTCGACATCCTCAACTTCGTCTGGTGGATCGGCATCGGCCACGCCGGCACGCTCATCTCGGCGATCCTGCTGCTGCTCCGCCAGCCCTGGCGCAACTCGATCAACCGCTTCGCCGAGGCGATGACGATCTTCGCCGTCTCCTGCGCCGGCCTCTATCCCCTGCTGCACACGGGCCGGCCCTGGCTCGACTACTGGCTGCTGCCCTACCCGAACACGATGGGCATGTGGCCGAACTTCCGCAGCCCGCTGATCTGGGACGTCTTCGCCGTCTCGACCTACGCCACGGTCTCGCTCCTCTTCTGGTACGTCGGCATGATCCCGGACCTCGCGACGCTGCGCGACCGCGCGCAAGGCGCTCTGGGCCAAGATCCTCTACGGCGCGCTGGCGATGGGCTGGCGCGGCTCGGCGCGGCACTGGCACCGCTACGAGACCGCGTCGCTCCTTCTCGCCGGGCTCGCGACGCCGCTCGTCGTCTCGGTCCACACGGTCGTGTCGTTCGACTTCGCCGCGGGCATCGTGCCCGGGCTGGCACGCGACGATCTTCCCGCCCTACTTCGTCGCCGGCGCGATCTACGCCGGCTTCGCGATGGTTTTGACGCTCGCGATCCCGCTCCGGAAGATCTACGGCCTCGAGGACTTCATCACGATGAAGCACCTCGACAACATGGCCAAGATCCTCCTCGCGACGAGCCTCATCGTGGCCTACGGGTACGCGGTCGAGGCGTTCATGGCGTTCTACAGCGGCAACGTCTACGAGCGCTACATGATCTGGAACCGGCATGAGCGGCCCGTACAAGCACATGTACTGGGCGCTCATCTTCTGCAACGTGCTCGCGCCGCAGATGATGTGGTTCCGCAAGCTCCGCCACAACATCCCGGCCCTCTTCCTCATGGCGATGATCGTGAACGTCGGCATGTGGCTCGAGCGCTACGTCATCATCGTCGTCAGCCTCTCGCGCGACTTCCTGCCCTCCTCGTGGGGCCTGTACAAGGGCACGGTGTTCGACTGGTCGATGTTCCTCGGCTCGATCGGCCTCTTCCTCGCGCTGCTCTTCCTGTTCATCCGGCTGCTGCCGATGATCTCGATCTTCGAGATGCGCGCCATCCTGCCCGAGGCCAAGGTCGAGGAGGAGGAGGCGTGAGCCGGATCTACGGCCTGATGGCCGAGTTCGACAACCCGAACGACCTCGTCGAGGCGACGCGGAAGGCGCGGGAGGCCGGGTTCACGAAGCTCGACGCCTATTCGCCGTATCCGATCGAGGCGCTGGCCGAGGCCCTCGACATCCACGATCGCAAGCTCCCCGCGGTCGTGCTCGGAGGCGGGATCGTGGGCGGCCTGCTCGGCTACGGGCTCTGCTACTGGACCTCCGTCATCGAGTACCCCCTGAACGTCGGCGGAAAGCCCTTCAACAGCGTACCGGCCTTCATCGTGCCGACCTTCGAGACGACGATCCTCTTCGCCGCGTTCGCGCGCCGTGTTCGGCATGCTGGCCCTGAACGGCCTGCCCATGCCCTACCACCCGGTTTTCAACGCGCCCCGCTTCGCTCTCGCCTCGCGCGACCGCTTCTTCCTCTGCATCGAGTCGAAAGACCCGAAGTTCGACCACGACGAGACGTGGGCGTTTCTGACGAAGCTCGGGCCGAGGGTCGTCATGGATGTGGAGGAGTAGTGCGCCGCGCGCACTCGACCGGTTCGCTCGCTCCTTGCTGGCCGTCGCCGCTGCCTGTCGCCAGGACATGCAGGACCAGCCCAAGTACAAGGACCTGCGCGGCTCGGCGTTCTTCGACGACCATCGCTCGGCGCGGCCCGTCGTCGAGGGCACGGTGGCGCGCGGCCGGCCGTACGGAAACACCCCGTTTCTGACGGGGAAGGAGAACGGCCAGCCCGTCGCGACGCTCCCGATGCCGCTGACGCGCGAGATCCTCGAGCGCGGGCGCGACCGTTACCGCATCTTCTGCACGCCCTGCCACGGGATGACGGGCGACGGCCGCGGCATCGTCGTCCAGCGCGGCTACCGCCAGCCGCCGGCCTTCAACATCGACCGGCTGCGCGCGGCGCCCGTCGGCTACTTCTACGACGTCCAGACCAACGGCTTCGGCGCGATGATGGACTACGCCGCGCAGATCCCGCCGGCCGACCGCTGGGCGATCGCGGCGTACCTGCGCGTCCTGCAGCTCTCGCAGAGCGCCACGCTCGCCGACGTTCCGCCCGACGCCCGCGCCGGTCTCGAGAGCCCGGATGCGGCGCCCCGGGCGCCCGCACTGCCGCCGGGCCGCGACGACTGGCGCGGGGCGCTCCCGATCGAGGAAGAGCTCTCGACGGTGCCGCCCCCGGCGCCCACGAAGGAGCACTGAGCGTGGAGTCGAGGATGGGAGCCGGGCGGCCGGAAGCCGCGCTGCCGCACGCGGGGGTGCCCAAGGCGGCCGCGCGCTTCGGCAAGCGGGCGCTCGGCGTGGGCGTGGTCGCCCTGGCCGCGTCGATCCTGGGACTGGTCCTCAGCCCGACCCAGTTCTACCGCTCCTACCTCCTCGCCTTCGTCTTCTGGAACGGCCTGGCCGTCGGTTCCCTCGCCGTGGTGATGCTCCAGTACCTGACGGGCGGCGCGTGGGGCATCGCGATCCGCCGTCCCCTCGAGGCCGCCGCCCGCACGCTGCCTCTCTGCGCCCTCTTTTTCCTGCCCGTGGCCTTCGGGATGCGCCGGCTCTACGAGTGGACGCACGCCGACGTCATCGCGAAGGACGAGCTTCTCCAGAAGAAGGCGCTGTACCTCAACACGCCCTTCTTTCTCCTGCGGACGGTCCTCGCGTTCGGCGTGTGGCTTCTCCTCGCGTACTTCCTCACCCGGCTCTCCGCCCGGCAGGACGCCGCCGCGGACCATCGGGCGATCGACCGCAAGCTCCAGAAGCTCTCGGGCGGGGGCCTCGTCCTCTACGCGCTCACGGTGACGTGGACCTCGGTGGACTGGGTCATGTCGCTCGAGCCCCACTGGTTCTCGACGATGTACGGCGTCATCTTCATGGTGAGCCAGGCGCTCGGCGCGCTCGCCCTCGCCACGCTCGCCGTCCTCGCCCTGTCACGGTGGGAGCCCCTCGGGAGCTTCCTCGGGCCCCGGATCCGGCACGACCTCGGCAAGATGATGTTCGCCTTCGTGATGATCTGGGCCTACGTGAACTTCTCCCAGTACCTGATCGTCTGGTCCGGAAACATCCCCGAGGAGATCCACTGGTACCTCGCCCGCTTTCACGGCGGCTGGGGGGCCCTCGGCGTCGCCATCCTTCTCTTTCACTTCCTTCTGCCGTTCATGCTCCTGCTCTCGCGCCAGGCCAACCGCAACCCGCGGCTTCTCGGCGCGGCCGCCCTGCTGCTCGTCGTCATGAGGTTCCTCGACACCGCGTGGCTCGTCCTTCCTGCCTTCTCGGCGGGCAAGTTCTCGGTCCACTGGCTCGACCTCGCGGTGCCGGTGGGGCTCGGCGGCCTCTGGCTCTGGCTCTTCGCCCGCAATCTCGCGTCCCGGCCGCTCCTTCCGGAGCACGACCCCGGTTTCGAGGAGGCGCTCGCGCATGGACGCGAATAACCGCAAGCCCAACGCCCACGGGGTGGCCGCCGAGCCGGACCGCGTGCCGACGAAGATCGCCGTGAGCCTCTTCGGACTCCTCGCCATCGTGACCGTTGCGGCCGGGCTCATCGTCTACGTCTTCTTCCGGGCGCTCGAGGGCGGCGCCGAGAAGAAGGACCGGGCGGAGATCGCGGAGGCCGGGCTCGAGCGGCTCCAGGACGCCATCCCGCCGCCGCCGCGCCTGCAGATCCACCCCGTCGCGAGCTGGACGGCGTTCCGGGACGCCGAGACCGCGCGGCTGACGACCTATGGCTGGATGGATCGCTCGGCGGGCGCGGTGCACGTGCCGGTGGACCGGGCGATGGAGCTCGTGCTGGAAAGGGGCGTCGGGCCGCTTCCGCCGGGACCGCTCGCGATCCGCCCGCGGCGCCGACGCCGCGCGGCTCCGAGGGGTAAAGCCGTGAGGCGGCTCTTGTTGCACAGTGGCGCTCCTCGCCGCCGCCGCCGTCGCGAGCGCCCAGTCGATGGCGCCGCCGCCGGGCGAGATCGTGCGGGCGGACGAAACGCCCGGGTCCCTCCAGGGGATCGGGATCGACCAGCGCCTGAACGAGAGCCTGCCGCTCGCGCTGCCCCTCCGCGACGAGGCCGGCCGGGCCGTGACGCTCGGCGACTACTTCGGAAAGCGCCCGATCATCCTCGCGCTCGTCTACTACAACTGCCCGATGCTCTGCACGCAGGTCCTGAACGGCCTCGTCGCGTCGCTCAACGTCATGTCGCTGGAGGCCGGGCGGGATTTCGACGTCGTCGCGGTCAGCTTCGACCCGCGCGAGACGCCGGCGATGGCCGCGGCCAAGAAGGACGCGTACCTCTCCCGGTACAAGCACCCGGCCGCCGGCCGCGGGCTGGCACTTCCTGACCGGTGAGGCCGCTTCCATCGAGGCCCTGACGAAGGCCGCCGGATTCCGCTACCGCTACGACGAGAAGCTCGACCAGTTCGCCCACGCGAGCGCGATCGTCGTGGCCACGCCCGACGGCCGGCTCGCCCGCTACTTCTACGGCATCGAGTACGCGCCCCGGGATCTCCGCCTCGGGCTCGTCGAGGCCTCGGCCGGGAAGATCGGGACGCCCGTCGACTCCATCCTCCTGTACTGCTTTCACTACGACCCGGCGAGCGGCAAGTACGGGCCCGTCATCGTGAACATCGTCCGGCTCGCGGGCCTCTCGACGGTGGTCCTGATCGCGGCGGCGATCGTTGTCATGTCGCGCCGCCGCGCCCGAGCGCTGCGCGCCGCGCAGGCGGTCGGAGGCCATCGCTGATGCCGTTCTTCCCGGATCAGGCCTCCTCGTTCGCGCCGCACGTCGACGCGCTGTACGGCTTCATGATCGCCGTGACGGCGTTCTTCTCGCTTCTGATCGGGACGCTCGTCGTCGTCTTCGCGATCAAGTACCACCGCAAGTCCCCCGACGAGGTCGCGACCGAGGTGCACGAGTCGGGGGCGCTCGAGATCGCGTGGACGATCATCCCGTTCGGGATCGTGCTCGTCATGTTCTACTGGGGCGCCCAGGTCTTCTTCCGGATCACGCGCCCGCCCGCCGACGCGCTCGAGGTCTACGTCACGGGCAAGCAGTGGATGTGGAAGATCCAGCACTCCGACGGCCACCGGGAGATGAACGAGCTGCACGTCCCGGTGGGCCGGCCGGTGCGCCTCACGATGGCGTCCGAGGACGTGATCCACTCTTTCTTCGTTCCGGCCTTCCGCTTCAAGCGCGACGTCGTGCCGGGACGCTTCTCGACCGCCTGGTTCGAGGCCACGAAGCCCGGCAAGTACCACCTCTTCTGCGCCGAGTTCTGCGGCACGCGCCACTCGGGGATGATCGGCTGGGTCTACGCGATGACGCCGTCCGACTACCAGGCGTGGCTCTCGGGAGGCGTGGCGGGCGAGTCGCTCGCGGCGGCCGGCGCCAAGCGCTTCGTCGAGCACGCGTGCAACACCTGCCACGGCGACCAGCCGGGCGCGCGCGGCCCGTCGCTGAACGGCATCTTCGGCAAGCCCGTCCGGTTCCAGGGCGGCGGCACCGCGATGGTGGACGAGGCCTACATCCGCGAGTCGATCGTCAACCCGCAGGCGCAGGCTGGTCGAGGGCTATCCTCCGATCATGCCGACCTTCCAGGGCCTCATCAGCGAGGAGGGGCTCCTGCAATTGACCGCCTACATCAAATCTCTCTCTCCGGCGGCGGCTCCGGGCACGGGGCCCCTGCCGCCAGTCCCCGCAGCCGCCGTTGAAAGGAAGCCCGCCAAGCCATGAGCGCCCAGACGCCCGCAATGAACGACACGCCCCGCCGAGTCGAGCGGCCCAACTATCTCAACGCCGGCTACGGCCCGAAGTCGTGGCTGTTGACGATCGACCACAAGCGGATCGCGATCCTCTACCTGATCGGCGTCACGTTCTTCTTCGCGGTCGGCGGCCTCTACGCCGCCGCGATCCGGCTGGAGCTTCTGACCCCGGCCGGCGACGTCTTCCAGTCGGAGACGTTCAACAAGCTCTTCACGACGCACGGCGTCATGATGGTCTTCTTCTTCATGATCCCGGGCATCCCGGGCGTGCTCGGGAACTTCCTCATCCCGCTCATGATCGGCGCCAAGGACGTCGCCTTCCCGCGCCTGAACCTGCTCTCCTGGTACCTCTACATCATCGGCGGGCTCCTGGCGTTGTGGGCCACGGTCCACGGCGGCGTGGACACGGGCTGGACCTTCTACACGCCCTACTCGACGGTGTACTCGAACGGCTGGGTGGTCGTGACCGGGGTCGGCGTCTTCATCGCCGGCTTCTCCTCGATCCTGACCGGCCTCAACTTCCTCGTGACGATCCACACGATGCGGGCGCCGGGCATGAAGTGGACGCGCATGCCGCTCTTCTGCTGGAGCATGTACGCCACGGCGATCATCCAGATCCTGGGCACTCCGGTCATTGCGATCACGCTGCTGCTCCTGGTCGCCGAGCGGGTCTTCCACCTCGGCGTCTTCGACCCGGCGCAGGGCGGCGACCCCGTGCTCTTCCAGCACCTCTTCTGGTTCTACTCGCACCCCGCCGTCTACATCATGATCCTGCCGGCCATGGCGGTGATCAGCGAGCTCGTCACGGCGTTCGCCCGCAAGCCCATCTTCGGCTACAAGTTCATCGCGGCGTCCTCGGTCGCGATCGCCACGCTCTCGTTCCTGGTCTGGGGCCACCACATGTTCGTCTCGGGCCAGTCGGTCTACGCCGGCCTCGTCTTCTCGATCCTCTCGTTCATGGTCGGCGTGCCGTCGGCGATCAAGGTCTTCAACTGGACCGCCACGCTCTACAAGGGATCGGTGTCGTACCAGACGCCGCTGCTCTATGCCCTCGGCTTCATCGGCCTCTTCACGTTCGGCGGGCTGACGGGGCTGATGCTCGCGGCGCTCGGCCTCGACATCCACGTGCACGACACGTACTTCATCGTGGCGCACTTCCACTACATCATGGTGGGAGGCACGATCATGGCGTACCTCGGCGGCCTCCACTACTGGTGGCCGAAGATCTCGGGAAAGCTCTATCCCGAGTACTGGTCGCGCGTCTCGGCGTGGGTCATCTTCATCGGCTTCAACCTGACCTTCTTCCCGCAGTTCATCGCCGGCTACCTCGGCATGCCGCGCCGCTACCACGCGTATCCCGACGAGTTCCAGGTCCTGAACGTCATGTCGACGGCCGGCGCGTCGATCCTCGGCGTCGGCTACGTGATCCCGCTCGTCTACTTCGCGTGGTCCATGCGTTACGGCAAGGACGCCGCGGACAATCCCTGGGGCGCGACGGGCCTCGAATGGGAAACGCCCTCGCCTCCCCCGACCGAGAACTTCCCGGTCACGCCGACCGTGACGGGCCGGCCCTACGACTACCTGACCGGACGCGAGGAGGCCGCCGTTGGCTGAAGCCCACGCCGTTCCCGCGGGCGCGCAGGCTCACGACTCGCCGCCGGAGCTCCGCCACCACTTCGTGGACCTCCCGGCGCAGCGGGAGGCCTCGGCGCTGGGCATGTGGACGTTCCTCGTGACCGAGGTCCTCTTCTTCGGCGGGATGTTCACGGCCTACGTGATCTACCGGGCGACGTACCGAACGGCGTTCGAGGTCGCGTCGAACCTGCTCGACATCTAGCTCGGCGCCTTCAACACGGCCGTGCTCATCATGTCGTCGCTTGACGATGGCGCTCGCAGTGTGGGCGTCGTCGCTCGGGAAGAAGAACCTGATCATCCTGTTCCTGATCCTGACGATCCTGCTCGGAGGCATCGTTCCTGGGCGTGAAGGTCGTCGAGTACAAGCAGAAGTTCGACCATCACGAGGTTCCCGGGCCGCACTTCGCTCCGGTCGACGAAAGGACACATCAGCCTCTCCCGCCGCAGTCGGAGCTCTTCTTCTCGCTCTACTTCTGCATGACCGGCCTCCATGCCCTCCACATGATCATCGGCATCGGCCTGCTCACCTGGCTCATCCTCAAGGCGCGGCGCGGGGACTTCACGCCGCGCTACAACACGCCGGTCGACATGGTCGGGCTGTACTGGCACTTCGTCGACATCGTCTGGATCTTCCTCTTCCCGCTCCTGTACCTGCTCGGGAGGCACACGCTGTGAGCGGCGGCAAGACGCATTCTGCATTCCGGGATCGGCGCGTACCTGGGCGTCTTCGCGGCGCTCATGGTCCTGACGGCGCTGACCGTCTGGGCCGCCTTCCAGCACCTGGGCGTCTGGAACACGCCGGTCGCCCTCACGATCGCCGTGACCAAGGCGTTGATGGTCGCCTGGATCTTCATGCACCTGCGCGGCTCGCCGAAGCTCACCCTCTTCGTGGTCTCGGCGAGCATCCTCTGGCTCGCGTTTCTGATCGTCATCACGGCGTCGGATTACCTGACCCGCCCGTGGCTTCCGATCTACGCCCCGTGAGCCGCGCGGCGGGCATCGCCCTGTCGACGCTTCTCGCGGCGGCGGGGTGCGCGCGTGCCGAGGATCCCTGCGCGAGCGCGACCTCGAAGGCGGTCCTCGTCAAGAAGGGCGAGCCCGGCGACCCGCTGCGCGTCCGCGGCGTGGTCTACCGGCCCGACGGCGTCACTCCCGCCGCCGGCGTCATCCTCTACGCCTACCAGACCGACTCGACCGGTCTGTACTCGCGCAAGCGCGGCGAGGACCCGCGACTGCATGCCTGGATGCGCACGGATGAGAAGGGCCGCTTCGAGTTCCTGACGATCCGGCCGGGCCCGTACCCCAACCGCACCGAGCCGGCCCACATCCATTTCCACCTCTGGGGGCCCGACACGCCGCCGCAGTGGAACGTGGACCTGCTCTTCGAAGACGACGCGCTCATCAAGCCCGGCCGGCGCGCCGAGTCCGAGTCGCTCGGCAAGTTCGGGTTCATCAAGGCGCCCGTGAAGGGCGCCGACGGCGTCTACGAAACGACGCTCGACCTCCGCCTGAAGCCCGAGGGCGACACCTTCGAGGAGAACATCCTGCACGGCGTCGGGCCCTGCGGCGTGACGCCCCGCCGACGCGCCCTTCCTGAGGAGAGCCCGGATGCGCTGGTTTGCTCCACTGATCCTCGGGCTGCCGATCGCGATCGTGTGCCGGCTGCTCGACGCGCCCGCCTGGACGATCTTCGTCGCCTCCGCCCTATCGCTTCTGCCGCTCGCGGGCTGGATCGGCCTCGGGACGGAACACGCGGCGACGCGCCTGGGAAGCTCGCTCGGCGGCCTTCTCAACGCGACGTTCGGAAACGCCGCCGAGCTCATCATCACGATCTTCGCGCTCCGCCGCGGGCTCGTGGACCTCGTGAAGGCCTCGATCACAGGCTCGATCATCGGGAACACGCTCCTGATCCTCGGGCTATCGGCGGTGGCCGGCGGGACGAAGCACGGCGTGCAGCGCTTCAACGCGAAGCACACCGGGCACCACGCGGCGATGATGATCCTGGCGTTGTCGGCGATGGCCCTCCCCGCCGTCTTCGCGACCGTCGAACGGGATGCCTGGATCCGCGAAGAGGTCTCGATCGGCGTGGCCATCCTGCTCCTTCTGACCTACGGCGCGTACATCTACTACTCGTACTTCTCGAAGGAATCCCACTCGGAGCAGGCTTCGGAGGCGCATCCGCATCCCGGGGGCAAGCCCTGGAGCCTGGCGAAGTCGCTCGGCGTGCTGGGGGGGGCGGTGGCCGGGACGGTCGTCGCGAGCGAGCTGCTCGTGCACGTCATCGAGCCCGTCTCGCACTCGCTGGGGCTGTCGCAGTTCTTCGTGGGCCTCGTCGTGATCCCCATCATCGGCAACGTCGCCGAGCACTACGGGGCGATTACGTTCGCGAGGCGCAACCAGATGGAGCTGTCCATCTCGATCGCGGCCAACTCCTCGACGCAGATCGCGATGTTCGTCGCGCCGTTCCTCGTCCTCGCGAGCCTGCTCGTCGCGCCGACGCCGATGAACCTGATCTTCCAGCCGATCGAGCTCGTGACGCTCTTCGCCTCGTGCGGCGATCTTCGCCTACGTCTCTCTCGACGGCGAAACGAACTGGCTCGAGGGCGTGCAGCTGCTCGCCCTGTACCTGATCGCCGCGATCGCCTTCTACTTCCTGCCCGGCATCTGATTCCGGCCCCGGCGAAGGGTCGCGAGCAGCACGGCGACCAGGATCAGGGCGCCCCCCACGAGAATGCGCGGCGAGAGCGGCTCCGAAAGGATGATGTGGCCGAGCACGAGCGCGATGACCGTGTCGACGACCGGGATGGTCCCGATCACGGACACGGGCACGCGGTGCAGCAGCCAGAAGAGGCCGGCGAACGGCAGCGCGGTCCCGAGGATCGAGAGATAGAGGAGCGCGCCGATCGCCGTCGGCGTCCAGCGCAGGGTGGCGCCGGGCTCGAACGCGGCGGCGAGGGCGAGCAGGAGCGTCGAGCCCGAAAGCGTCTGCAGCCAGGTGTTCCAGACGGGCGGCACGTCCGAGAGGTACTTCTTGTTGTAGACGTTCGCGAAGGCGGCCACGAGCGAAGCGCACAGAGCCAGGCCCGAGCCGACGAGCATCGGCCGGGTCTGGTGGGAGAGCAGGTTCGCGAGCGCGGGCGACTCGATGACCATGACGCCGCCGAGGCCGAGGATCGCCGAGGCCGCCGTCCGCGTCGTCACCGGCTCGTCCGGGAGCATGAAGTGGGCGAAGATGCCGGCGAAGATCGGGAACGTCGCGAAAAAGAGCGCGGTGAGCCCCGAGTCGATGCGCTCCTCGGCGAGAAAGACGCACGCGTAGTTCACGCCGATCTGCAGCGAGCCGCTGAAGACGACGAGCTTCCAGCGCACGCGTCCGGCGTGCGCCGCGCCGCGCGCGAACGCGAACGGCGCGAGCAGCGCGCACGCCAGGACCATGCGGATCGCGCCGAACCAGAGCGGCGGAAGATCGCGCAGGCCGATCTTGATGACGAGCCACGTGGAGCCCCAGACCGCGCAGAGGCCGATGTACATCGCGAGTCGCCGGCCGGAGAGCGCGGACATTGGACGCGCATCCTATAGAATCCGCGCGATGTTCGAAGCGTTCGACGCGAGCATCGACCGCGGCCTTCCGAAGCCGGAGCTCTACCGGGACCTCGCGAAATCCTTGGAATCCTTGCTCGAGGGCGAGACCGATCCGCTGGCCAACCTCGCGAACGCGTCGGGGCTCCTCGCCTCCGCGCTCGAGAGGATCAACTGGTGCGGCTTCTATCTCCTCCGTTCGGGCGAGCTCGTGCTCGGCCCGTTCCAGGGAAAACCGGCCTGCGTGCGGATCGCGCTCGGCGAGGGCGTGTGCGGCACGTCCGCGGCGCGCCGCGAGACGCTCGTCGTTCCCGACGTGCACGCCTTCCCCGGCCACATCGCCTGCGACGCCGCCTCGCGCTCGGAGATCGTCGTGCCGATCCTCGCAGGACGGACAGCTGCGCGGCGTCCTCGACGTCGATTCGCCCGAGAAGGACCGCTTCGACGACGAGGACCGCGCGGGCCTCGAGGAGTTCGTCCGCGTGCTGACGCCGCGGATGGACTGGGAGAGGCTCTAGATCTCGTCATCTGACGCTCAGGGGGCGGGCGCATCCTCCGTCATCAGCCAGATGTCGCTCTGGGTCGACATTTCGTTGACCACGATGAAGGCGTCATCCATCGAGACATCGAAGTAGAAGATCTCGCGGGGCGCGCGGACGGGCGGAACGACGACCGAAGAGCGGCCGGTTGCCGTGTCCAGAAGCCGGATCGACCCCGCGTCGAGGTAGAGCAGGCGGCGGTTGTCGGATAGCCAGACGGGATTCTCGCCGAACTCGGTCAAGCGCCGCCGTTCTCCGGACTCAGCCGACTCGACGAAGATCCCGATCCTCCGGTAGCCCTGATCCGTCAGGTCTCCGGCGATCCAGCAGGCCGTCGCGCGACCAGGAGTTGGCCCCATCCACCAGAGGCTCGCTCGAGGAGGCTTTGTGTGCCAGGACCCACGCCGAGTCCGAGCGTTTCAGATCGAAGCGCCAGGTCGATCCCTTCTCGTCGATCCGCGACGAGGCGTGCACCGTCCGGCGAGTAGACGGGGTAGCACAGGTCGTGGCCGTCTAGCGGAAGATGCCGCAGGCCGCTGCCATCGGTGTGAATCTCCCAGATCTGCGCGCGGCCGCTTCGGTTCGAAAAGAACGCGACGCGCGTCCCATCCGGGGAGTATCGCGGCCATCGATCGATGGCGCGATCGTTCGTGAGCTGGCGGACCATGCTGCCGTCGAGCTTCAGCAGCAGCAGGTCCTCGTTCGGGCTTTTCTGAGACGTCGCCAGCCACGCCCCGTCCGGGGATAGGTGGGCATACTCGAGTTCCCGAGAACTCGACCAGACCTCCTCGCCGGGACCCGCGGTCAGACCGCTTCGGGAGTCGAAGGGGATCCTCCGGATCTGCGTGGATGTCGCAGCCGACTCGAATGCCAGGCGCATCCCCCGTCTGGAAAGGCTCGGCCGAAAGGCGTTCGCCGAAGGAACGGACACAGGCTCGGGCGGGCCCAGGCCGCGCCCGGTCTTCGAATCGATCGGAACGCGCCAGATGTTGCGGGTTCCCCCGCGGCTGCTCGACAAGTACAGCAAGCGACCGTCCGCCGACCAGGCGGGCTGAATCGCGCCGAGGTCGTCCGTGAGGGCGAGGATGCCTTTGTCCTCGGGCCCGGCCGCGGGAATCGTTCGGATTGCCGCGGGCTTCCCCGTTCCGATCACTCCCCAGTACGCGATCCGGGAACCCTCCGGGGACCAGGCCGGATTGACCGCGTCCCCCTTGGTCAGCAGCCGCCGGCGGCCGTCCGATGTGGAAACGACCCAGAGCTGGCTGACATCTGAGGCGAGTCCCTGCATACCGAATCCCCTCGGTCGCCACGACGATCTCCTTCCCGTCGGGGGACCAGGAGGGGTCGTAGCCGAAGTCGGTCAGGCGCCGCACCGACTCGCCGGTCGCTCCCATCAGGAAGATGCCGCCTCCGCCGCGCTCGGAGCGGAACGCGATCTGTCGGCCGTCGGGCGAGAAGGCGGGGCCCCAGTCGTCCTCCTTCGAGTCGGCCGTCAGGTTGATGGCGTTGCGGCCCTCGACCCGGACCGAGTAGATGTCGAGATTCCCCGTGGTCGGGCTCACGTACAGGAGCGTCTCGCCGTCCGGCGAGAGCTGCGGCGAGAAATCTTCCGCCAGCGCGTCGGTGAGCTGCTGGAAGCGTACAGTCGCCGGCGTGGCGGTATTCGCCTTCGAGCGCGCCGCCCAGAGCCACCCCGCGCCGACCCCCGCAGCCAGGAGAAGCGCCGCAGCCGCCGCGAGTCCCAGCCGGCGGCGCACTTCCGCTCGCCCCGAAATCTGCGTCTTCTGCGGCGCCGAGATCGACGAGAGGGAAGTGAGGTCGAACGCAAGATCGCGCGCCGACTGGAATCGCTCCTCCGGGCTCTTCTCCAGGCAGTGGCGAACGATGCGCGTCGAGGCCGGGCGGGATCCCCGGTGTCCGCTCCGAAAGCTCCGGCGGATCGTCCCGTGCGATCGAAGCCATCGTCTCCGCCGGGCTCTCCCCTGGAAGGCCCGGCGGCCGGACAGCAGCTCGTACAGGATGCAGCCGAACGAAAAGATGTCGGAGCGGTGGTCGGCGAGCCGGCCCCGCACCTGCTCGGGCGACATATAGCCGACGGTTCCGAGCACGGTGCCCGGGTCCGTGGCCCGGCGCGACGGTCGGCGAGTGCGTGTCCTCGCCGGGTGAAACGAAGACCGACTGCCGCGCCAGGCCGAAGTCGAGGATCTTCACCGACCCGGGCTTCGTCACGAACACGTTCTCCGGCTTCAGGTCCCGGTGGACGATCCCCTTCTCGTGAGCTGCCGCGAGCCCGTGCGCGATCTGCAACGCGTACTCGACGGCCTTGCGCGCGGGGATCGCCCCTTCGGCGAGGCGCGCGCGGAGCGTCTCCCCTTCCAGCAACTCCGAGACCGCGTAGACCGTCCCATCGCTCCTGCCGAAGTCGTGGAGCGCGACGATGTTGGCGTGCGACAGGGCCGCGACGGCCTTGGCCTCCCGCTCGAACCGGGCAAGGGCGTCGGCGCTCTCGGAGAGTTGCGTGGGGAGGACCTTGACGGCGACGTCCCGGTCCAGGCGCGTGTCCCTGGCCCGGTATACCTCCCCCATTCCTCCCGCGCCGAGGGGCGCGAGGATCTCGTAGGGTCCGAGGCGCGTCCCGGCCGAAAGCGTCATGGCGTCCCGGTGAACAGCCTGTTTGGAACTGACATCGAGACGCCTACGTCAGCGGCAGCCTTCCCGCGAACCCTTCCTCGTAGGAGTGGAAGTGGTTCAGGGCCGGCTCGGGGTACTTCCAGCAGTAGTACCCGGCGCCGGAGTCGAAGTCGACCAGCCACAGGCCCTTGATCTCGAGGCCGAGCGACTGGAGCTCGTCGGCCCAGGCCTGCACGACCTCGAGCCTCGCGTCCTCGAGATCGCCCGGAAGCTTCGCGTAGCGCTCGACCGCCTCCGCGGTCAGCTCCTGCACCTTCGGCATCAGGGCGCGCGCTTCGTCGAGCGTGAACGTGCGCTTCGAATCCACGTCCGGCACGTCGAGCGCCTCCGCGCCGCGCGCGCGCAGCGCCTCGACGAGCCGCAGCGTCATCTCCGCGTCCTTCCCGCTCGCCTCGGCGGCATAGGCTTCGAGCACGGGGAGGGCCTCCTCGAGCCGGCCGCAGCGCACCAGAAGAAGCCCCCGCTCGCGGCGGAGCGTCTCGTCCTCCGGCTCCAGCGCCTCGGCGCACGCCACGGCTTCGAGCGCTTCCTCCCAGCGGTCCCGCCGCTCGTAGGAGCGCCGCAGGTTCAAGAGGACGCGCGCGAGGATCGCCCGCGGCGAATCCGGGCTGAGGATCTCGCGCCCGACGGCCACCGGCTGGCCGAAGATCGAGGCGAGCCGACGCGCCAGGCCGCCCGTGTCGTAGAGCTCTCCCGCGTCGAACGGGTCCAGATACGAGCCCTCGGGCAGGTCCGGCCCGCCGACGACGAAGTGGCCCGGCAGGCCGACGCCCGTCAGCCGCAGGCCCGCGAGCCGCCCGACCTCGAGCGCGACGATCGAGAGCGTGATCGGCATGCCCTGGCGCCGCGCGAGAACGCGGGCGACGGAGGAGTTGGACGGCTGATCGTACGACTCCGTGTCCCCGCCGAATCCCTCCTCGACGAAGAGGACCTCGCGGAGGGCCGCGTGCGGCGTTTCGCCGGCGTCGAGCCGCGCGCGGACCCGGCCCGCGAGCGCGGCCACTTCGTGCCTCGCGGCGTCGAGGTCCTCGGCGGGATCCACGAGCGTCGAGACGAGCAGCGCGCCCTCGAAGAGATCGAGCCGGGTGTCCGCGGCGAGGCGGCGGAACCGCTCCGGGAGCTCCGGGCTGGCCGGCATCAGGCCTCCCGCCGCGCGATCGCCACGCCGTCCCGCAGCGGCACGATCACGGTCGAGAATTCCGGCAGCGCGAAGAGCCTCTTGTTGAACTGGCGGATGCCCTCGGTCGCGGCGTCCTTCACTTTCGGATCCACGACCTTGCCCGACCAGAGCACGTTGTCGGCGATCAGGAATCCGCCGCGCCGCACGCGAGGCGCCGCGGCCTGGAGGGCCCGCGGATAGCCGTCCTTGTCGACGTCGATGAAGATGAGGTCGTAGTACCCGGTCGTCGCCTCGAGGGACTCGGCGGCATCGCCGACGCGAATCACGACCCGGTCCAGAAAGCCCAGCCTCTCCAGGTAGCCCTTCGCCTGCTCCGCCTTTTTGGGGTCGCCGTCGGTGTAGGTGACCTGGCCGCCGCGGCCGACCGCGCGGGCGAAGAAGGCCGTCGAGTAGCCGATCGCGCTGCCGAGCTCGAACACCCGCTCGGCGGAGATCGAGCGAGCGAGCGTCTCGAGCAGCGTGCCGACCGCCGGGCCGACGATCGGCACGTCGTGCTTGGCCGCGTAGGCCTCCATCTCCGCGATCACGGGGTCCCGCGGCGGAAGCAGGTCGAGGATGTAGCGGTCGAGCTCGGGCGCGACGAGATTCACGGGAGATCTTCATCGATGAGCGGACGCCAGCGCCCCGGGCCCGGAACCGTACCTGCTCGCCGACGTTCGGCGATCGCCGCGGGCTGGGCGTCCTCGGGTGGCGAAATCGGAGCGGCTCCGAGCGTGAAGCCCTGGCTCTGAGACGCGAGCGCCTCGACCGTCGCCCCTGGATCGTCGCTGAGATGGTGTTCCGTAGACGCGGCGGCGCTTTCGGGGCTCGGCACGAGCACCATCTGCTCCGGCGACCGCGCAACGTGCGCGCTCCCGAGCCGAAGCGACCGCGTCCACGGCGCAATTTCTATAATCGCGCGCGTGCCTCCCCTGCCTCCGCGTGTCGAAAAGCTTCTGGCGGAGTTTCCCGCGGACGGAGCTCGCGACACTCTCCGCGACGCGCCGCGACTTCCACGCGCACCCCGAGCTCGCCTACGAGGAGCGCCGCACGGCGGGATCGTCGCCGAGCGCCTCGCGGGCCTCGGCCTCGCTCCGCGCACCGGCGTCGGCAAGACCGGCGTCTTGCCGATGCCGGCGCGCGGCCGCGGGGCCGCCTGCTGCTCCGCGCCGACATGGACGCGCTGCCGCTCGAGGAAGCGACCGGCCATCCGTTCGCCTCGAAGACGCCGGGCCGCATGCACGCCTGCGGGCACGACGGCCACATGGCGATCGGTCTCGCCGTCGCCGAGAGGCTGACACGGAACGCGCCGGCCCGCGGCCTGCGCTTCCTCCACCAGCCCGCCGAGGAAGGCCACGGCGGCGCGGAGGCCTGCGTGCAGGACGGCGCCCTCGAGGGGGTCGAGGCGGCGCTGGGGCTGCACCTCTGGAACACGCTTCCGGTCGGGACGATCGGCCTCAACCGCGGCGCGCTCATGGCCGCCGTGGACGAGTTCACGATCGAGATCGGGGGCCCGGGCGGCCACGGCGCCATGCCCCACGAGACCGTCGATCCGATCCTCGCGGCGGCCCGAGTCGTCGAGGCCCTGCAGTCCATCGTGTCGCGCGAGATCTCGCCCCTGGACTCCGCCGTCGTGACGATCGGCCGCATCCAGGGCGGCACGGCCTTCAACATCATCCCGAAGACCGTCACGCTCCAGGGCACGGCCCGCTCCTTCACGGCCGAAGCCGGACGGGCGCTTCCCGAAAAGATCGCCCGCATCGTCCAGGGCACGGCCGCCGCTGCCGGCGTGACGGCCAGGATCGACTACGCCCGGCTCAACGGGGCCACCGTCAACGATCCGCGCATCGCGGACATGGTCATCGAATCCGCGGCGCGGATCGTGGGCGAGGAGAACGTCGTCACCGACGCGCGGACGCTGGCCGGCGAAGACATGTCGGCCTATCTCGAGCGGGTCCCGGGCTGCTTTTTCTTCGTCGGCTGCGCCCCGGAAGGCGAGCAACGGCCGCACCACTCTTCGCGATTCGACCTCGACGAGCGGGCGCTCGGCGTCGGCGTCGCCGTGCTCGAGGCGGCCGCCCGCGACGTCGCCCAGCGGCTCTGACGGCGGCCTCGTTGCCGACGCTTCCGGTCGTCGCCCTCGCCGCGTACCTGGCGGCGGTGCTCGCGATCGGCTTCGCCTGGCGCCGCCGCGCCGGGCGCGACGAGGCCTCCTTCTTCCTGGCGGACCGCTCGCTCGGCACCTTCTGGGGCTCCATCGGGCTGGCCTCGCTGACGACCGGCGGCTCGACGACCGTCGCGCTCGCGGCGCTCGTGTACACGCACGGCCTCACGGGCCTGTGGCTGGATCTCTCGGGCGCCCTCGGCCTCGCGGCCCTCGGGCTCTTCCTCGCGCGGCGGGTCCGCCGCGAAGGCGCCGTCACGCTCCCGGAGATCGTCGGGCGCTACTACGGGACCGGGGCGCGGCGGGTCGCGGCGCTTCTCGTGCTCGCCTCCGAGATCGTCTGGTTCGCGCTGCTGACGGAGACGACGCAGGTCGTCCTGACCTCGGCCCTCGGCATCGCGCCGACCGGAGCCCTCCTCCTCGCGACGGCGGTCTTCGTCGCCTACACGGCTCTCGGCGGCCAGTTCGCGGTCGTGCGCACCGACCTGCTGCAGTACGGCCTGATGCTCGTCGGGATCCCGGGCGTCGCCCTCGTCTGCGCTCTGCGCGGCGCGGGCGGGTTGTCGAAGGCGGGACTGCCGGCCGAGCTCTGGAGCTTTCCGACCTCTCCGGGCTTCGGCGTCCCCGAGATTCTCGGGATGCTGGTCCTGATCGGCCTGCCGCACATGGTCGGAAGCGACGTCTACCTGAAGCTCCTCTCCTGCAGGGACGAGGAGACCGCGCGGCGGTCCGCCCTCGCTGGCGGCGGGGTCGAAGGTCCTCTTCGGCCTCGCGGTGGCGGCGATCGCCCTCGCGGCGCGCCAGGCCCTGCCGCCCGTCGACGCCGCGCACGCGCTGCCCGCGGCGGTCCTCGGCTTTGCGCCGCCGGCTCTCGCGGCTCTCGTTCTGGTCGCGCTGGTCGCGACGATGCAGACGTCGGCCGACGTCGTCCTGCTCTCGGCGACCGCGGTCACCGCGCGGGACCTCGCCCCCGCCGTCCTCGGCCGGCCGATGGCCCTTCCGGCCGCGCGCCTGCTCGCGCCGATTTTCGGCGCCCTGGGCCTTCTGACGGCGCTCGCGCTCGGCCGCGACGTGCTCGAGACCCTGAAGCTCGGCTACTCGATCTTCGCGGCCGGACTGATCCTCCCGGTGCTCGTCGCTCTGGCACCGCTTCGCCGGCGCGTGCCGGCCCGGGGGGCGATCCTCGCGATGGCCGCCGGAGGCGTCACGGCGGCGGCCGGACGGTTCGTGCCGTCTCTTCTGGGAGGCCACGATCCCGTGCTCGTCGGCACCGCCGTCAACGCTGCGGTGCTTCTGGCGGCGTGGGCGCTCGGCCGCTCCCCGGGAAAGGATGAAGGGGCGGTTACGGCGGCCGGTTTCCGCTGAGCGGAGGCTCGGCGAGGCACTCGTAGGCCGGCTCTTCCGGCGAGCGGATCACGGCGAAGTCCCAGTGGCTCTTCTCGCCCTCCCACTCCCGAAGCGGCTGGTAGAGGACGATGTGCGCCGGACAGTTCACCCGCTCGAACTGGACGATCGCGAGGCCCGGCTGTTTGACGAACACACGGACATCGCGGGCGTCGGGGAAGCGCTTCTTCACGAGCTCGACCGGATCGAGAGCCCAGGGAGCCTCGGCGGGGATCTTCCTCTGGCGCTCCTGGAGTCGGACGAGATCGCTCGCAAACGTCGGCTGGTGGACGAGACCCCAGTACGCGAGGTCGAGGCCTTCGCCGGCGGCCCACTCCGGGTCCAGGCTCTCCGACACGATCCGGAACTTGCGCTCGCCGAAGACGTAGGTCGTCGTCAGCGTGAAGCTGCGGTAGCGAGGCGGCAGCTCCTTGTTGATGAACGTGTCGACCGCGATGCGCCGCACGATGCCCTCCGGCCCGAAAGCGACTTCGACGGCCGTGCGCGGCAGGGCGATCGAGAACGTCGTGTCGAACCGGCCGCGATCGAGGCGGTACATGTGCGTCTCGAAGAGCCTGGGCTCGCCGGCGTGAACGATCTGGAGGACCACCTGCGGCCGGTCGTCGAAGCGGAACTCGACGCTGCGGAAGGCCAGCAGCTCGTCGCACTTCGCCGGATCGTCGGTCTGGTTGCACTCGAGCGGCAGGTGGCCCGCGAGCAGCAGCTCCCACTCCGCGCCCTTCCGCTTGAAGACGGCGAGGATGGGGTTCTCGAACGGGAGCCGCGCGCGGGAGACGAAGCCGACGGCCGGGATGTCCGGCGGGAGGCCCCGGAACGTCCCGATTCCGGAAACGAGCGCCTCGAAGACGCCGTCGCGGTCGAGGTCCACCTCCTCGACGCGGGTGAGGCTGGAGAAGCTGACGTTCCGGTTCTCGTACCGCGCCGACGCGGCGCTCGGGCGCGGCGCCCTTGTACTGCCGGCCCTCGCGTTCCGGCGGAAGCGGCGTCGGGATCGGCGTGGGAAGGGCAGTGGCGACGCGCTTCGGAACGGCGGTCGGCGACGGCGTCGGCTTCGGGCGCTGGGCCGTCGCGGCTTCGACGCGCGAAGGAAATGCCGCGCGTGCGCACAGCGCCGCAGCGAGGGCGCAGGCGCCGATGAAAGTCGCTCTCTTGTGGAGGCTCATTTTCGGTCTGCGAAAAGGGTACCAGACTTGCCGGCGGCCGCGGCGGCGGTGGAATAGTCTAGCCGCCGCCAATGCGCGTTTTCGATTGCCACGTCCACATCCAGCCCTGGGAGCAGCTGCGGCCGGACGTCCGGGCCCGGATGGCGGCCGGACGCAAGGACCTCGCCGGAATCCAGGAGGCGCTGGCGGATCCGGCGGCTCTGCTTTCGCTGATGGACCGCGAGGGCGTGGAGAAGGCGGCCCTCATCAACTACGTCGCGCCCGAGGTGATGGGCTTCGAGCCCTCGGTCAACGCGTGGATCACACGGTACGTCCGCGGCCACGAGGACCGCCTCTACGCCGTCGGGTCCGTCCATCCTCGCCACACGCGGGACGCGGGAGGCGACACCCGGCGCATCTTCGAGCAGGGCATCCGGATCCTGAAGATCCATCCGCCCCACCAGCTCTTCGCCGCGAACGCGTACCTCACCGGCGAGCCCGGGCTCGCGGAGGTCTACCGCGCGGCCGAGGAGCACGGGCGGCCCGTCACGATCCACACGGGGACCTCGATCTTTCCGGGCGCGCGCAACCGCTTCGCCGATCCGATGCCCGTCGACGACGTCGCGGTGGACTTCCCCCGGCTGAAGATCCTCCTCGCCCACGCCGGACGTCCTCTCTTCATGGAGACCGCCGTGTTCCTCGTGCGCCGCCACCCCAACGTCCACATCGACCTCTCCGGCATCCCGCCCAGGAGGCTCCTCGAGTACCTCCCGCGGCTCGAGGAGCTCTCGGACCGCTGCCTCTGGGGGACCGACTACCCGAGCCCGGGCGTGCCGTCGATGCGACGGAACCTCGAGGAGTTCCGGGCGCTGCCGCTGTCGGAGGCGGCGAAGGAGAGGATTCTCTGGGGGAATGCCGAGCGGGTAATCGGGTGAAGGTTGAAGATGTTGAAATGTTGAAAGCTTGAAGGGGGCTATTTCAACCTTCAACACTTGAACGCTTCAACACTTCAACCTTATCCGCCACCCTCGCCATATGATCCCCGCATGTCCTCCGTCCTCGTAATCGGGGCGGGCACGATGGGCCGCGGCATCGCGGGCGTCTGCGCGCTCGCGCGGCCACGACACCCGGGTCTTCGACGCGGATCCCGACGCCCAGCGCGCCGTGCGCGGGCACGTCGAGGGGGCCTGGGCGCGGGCGGTCGAGAAGGGCAAGCTCACGAGCGAGGCCGTCGAATCGGCCCGGCACCGGCTGCGGATCATCCAGCGGCTGAAGGACGCGACGGAAGTCGACCTCCTCATCGAGGCGGTCCCCGAAGCGATCGAGCTCAAGCAGATGCTCTTCTCGGAGCTCGACGACCTCTGCCCGCCGCGGACGATCTTCGCGTCCAACACCTCCTCTCTCTCGATCACCCGGATCGCCAGGGCGACGGGCCGCCGCGACCGCGTCATCGGCATCCACTTCTTCAACCCCGTCGCGGCGATGCCGCTCGTGGAGATCGTCCGGGGCCGGGAGACCTCGGAGGAGACCGAGGGCCGGGCGCTCGAGCTCGTCCGCTCGCTCGGCAAGGAGGCGGTCCGCGTGCACGACTCCCCGGGGTTCGCGACCTCGCGTCTGGGCGTCGCTCTCGGCCTCGAGGCGATGCGGATGGTCGAGGAAGGAGTCTCCAGCGCGGAGGACATCGACCGGGCGCTCGAGCTCGGCTACGGCCACCGGATGGGACCGCTGAAGACGACCGATCTCGTCGGCCTCGACGTGCGCCTGGCGATCGCCGAGACGCTCGCGACCGAGCTCTCGTCGGACCGCTTCACGCCGCCGGAGATCCTGCGGACGCTGGTCGCGGAGGGACGGACGGGCAAGAAAACCGGCGAGGGCTTCTACCGCTGGGACGGCGACAAGGTCGCCGGCCCGGCCGCGCGCGCCGCGGAGCTCGCGAAAAAGCGGTGAACAAGCCAGACCGGCGGACCGAATCTGAAGGCAGCAACCGCAGAGAGCTCGGCGACGCGACATAGTCTCCCGACCGAAGGGAGGGAGGAGGTTCGCGTCGCGGGAGCGAAGCGCGAAGCGCAGGGTCAGGTCTGCGGTCGAGCCCCTTTGGGCGAGCCGCAGGCCGGTGCGCCGTAGGCGCAGACCCGGAGCGCAGCGCGTAGCGACGGTCTACCGCTGGGACGGCGACAAGGCCGTCGGCCCCGCGGCCCGCGCTGAGGAGCTCGCGAAGAAGCGATGAACATGCCCGATCGCCGGGCTCTGAACGTCGGAATCGTGCTCGTCGGGCTGGGGCTCTTCTTCCTTCTCCGACGGGAGCTGCACCTCTCCGGACCCGGCCCGATCCTGCTCGTCATCGGGGCGATCCTCTTCACCTTTTCCGCGCTTCGCGGCTTTCGGGGACCGGTCGTCCCGGCGAGCGTTCTGCTCGGCCTCGGCGCCGCGTTCCTCCTGCGCGAGCCGCTCGAGCGGTGGCTGCCGCCATGGGCCACGATCCTTCTCGGGATCGGATGCGGACTCCTGCTCGCCGCGGGCATCGACCGGCAGGCGGGCGGCGAGCGCCGACCCTCGACGCTCGTGCCCGGGATCGTTCTCGTCGTGATCGCGGCGGCGGCGGCGATCGCGACGAACCTCCGTGTTCCCGAGACCGTGATCGAGGCCGTCTGGAGACTCTGGCCGTGGGCCCTCGTCCTCGCGGGCGTGATCCTGGTGGTCCAGGGAATGCGCCGGCGGGCGTAGGACCGGCTACAGACCCAGGACTTTCACGACCTCTTTGGGCTTCTCGGGAGCCGGCGCGCGGCGCGGCGCGCCGAAAGCAGGCTCGACGTCGAGATCAGCATCAGCACCGCGGCGGCGATCTCGAGCGCGAAGAATCCCGTCGAGAGCCGGTGATAGCGGTCGAGAAGCATCCGCGACGGATCGGACGCCGGCAGGCTGTCGATCAGGCCCGGCGCCTCCTGCCGGATCCGGTCGATGGGCGGGATCAACAGCTGCCGGATCACGAGCGCCGCGAAGAAGCCGAGCACGGGCAGCCGCGTGAGCAGCGCCCGGGTCATCCGCGGCGCATCCCGGCGGGTGAGCCACCAGGACGTGACGAAGAGGATGGCGAAGCTCACCTCCGCCAGAAGGCAGGTCTGGGAGAGGATCGGGCTCTGGAGCGCCCCCGCGAGGTCGCGGGTCGGAAGGACCCGGAAGGCCGAGCGCGCGACGACGGCTCCGAAGTAGACCGGGGGCGCGAGGGCGAAGGCGACCGCCGCCAGGTGCAGCGTGAGGGCGAGGGAGTCGAGGCGCCCCTCGCTCCTCACCTCAGGCCGTCCACTCGGCGCGCACCGCCGGTGTCAGGCCCGCCGCGTGTGCGCGGTCGAGAAGGGTCTGCACGGCCCGCCGGCCGGCCTCCCCGTAGGCCTGCGTCCAGGAGTTCACGTACATCCCGACGAACCGGTCGGCCTTCTCGCGGGGCAGGCCGCGGGCGTACCGCATCGCGTGGTCGAGCGCGTCGGAGCGGTGCGCGAGGCCGTACTCGATCGACCGCGAAAGCGCCCTCGAGATCCGGCCGATGCGCTCCTCGCCGAGGTCGCGGCGCACGACGTTGCCGCCGAGCGGAAGGGGCAGGCCGGTCTCCTCTTTCCACCACCGTCCGAGATCGACGATTTCCGTCAGCCCCTCGTCCCGAAACGTCAGCTGCCCCTCGTGGATCAGGACGCCTGCCCGCTTCCGTCCCGACGCGACTTCGTCCTGGATCCGATCGAATGCGAGCGCCTCGGTGGAGACTCCCGGCGCCCACAGCCGCAGTGCGAGCGCCGCCGTGGTCCAAGGACCGGGAGATGCGACGACGACGGCGCCGGAGGCGATCGACTCCCGGGCGATGGGCTCGCGCGCGACGACGACCGGCCCGTACCCGTCGCCGAAGGATGCGCCGTGCGGCAGGAGAACGTAGCGGTCGGCCAGATGCGCGTACGCATGGAACGACACCGCCGTCACCGCGAGCTCCCCCGCCATGGCGCGGCGGTTCAGGGACTCGATGTCGGAGAGCTCGTGGCGGAATTGAAGGCCTTCGGTCTCGACGCGCCCTTCGGCGAGCGCATAGAACATGAAGGCGTCGTCGGAGTCGGGACTGTGCGCGACGGTGATGGTCTCGGAGGAACTCACGGGCGGATTCTATTGCTCCGGATGGCGCCGCCGAGGTCCCCTCGACTTGACTTGCATCGCGGCGAACGCCACAATGAAGTCAAGAAGGAATTCAAGGAAAAAATCTTGTACCGAAGCGAGGGATACTTCTAAAATGAAATCGCCGGAAGGGTTGGAGCCCAACCGGCGATTTATCGAGCGTATGACGCATCAATCAATCGGCAGCGACAGACTGAAGGCGATACGCCCTTTCACGGGGGCGGAAAAACTAGCACCTCGCCCGAAGGCTGTCAATTGGCTGTCGGGAGGGAGGTGACAGAATGGCTACGAAGAAGAAGGCCGCGAAGAAGTCAAAGAAAGCGACCAAGAAGAAGAAGTAAGTCAAGCACTTACAGCTTCCAACACGGTTTCTCGGGGGCCTGCGGGCCCCCTTTTTTTACGCCTTGATTTTCCCCTCCCGAGGACACCGCCGGCCCGGAAGTCGGCCGAGGCTATATCTATGTTGATATAGTCGTCGCGTGTCGCTGCCCCACGTCCTCCTCGGTCTGCTGCAGACGGAGCCGCGCACGGGATACGACCTCGCCCGCGCGATAGCGTCGGAGCTTCAGCCGGCCTGGAGCGCCGGCGTCTCCCAGATCTACCCCGCCCTGGCCCGGCTCCGGCGGAACGGCTGGGTGCTCCTCCGGACCCTCGGACCCCGCCGCGGACCTCCGCGGCTCCTCTATCGGGTGACGGCGTCCGGCCGCCGGGAGCTCGCCCGCTGGCTCACGTCAGCCGCGGCCGAGCCTCCCGCTCGCCGCCACGACCCGCTTCTCGCCCGGGTCGCCTTCCTCGACGCTCTGCCTCCCGCCGAGGGCCGCCGGGTGCTCTCCGGGATCGATGCGGCGCTCGCGTCCGAGCTCGAGCGCTGGCAGATCGGCCCCCCCGTCGGAAGGCTCGCGCGGCGTCATGCGCCGCGCGGCGATCGAGGAGCGGGAAGCGCTGCGCCGATTCCTGGCGCGGGAGAGGGAGCCGGGAACCCAATCCCCCGGACGAGGCCCGCGCCGGGTGACCACGCGTCGGCGCGCCGGGACGCCGGCTCGTCGCAAGGGATAATCCTTCGGCCGCCGCGGACGTATGATCCTGGATGAGGTGGGGTCATGAGCGACGGTGACGGAACCCGGGGCGGCTTCACTCGTCGAGATCTCGTTCGCGGCACCCTCGTGGGCGCCATCGCGGCCGGGACCGGGGCGAAGGTCGCGAAGGCGGAAACAGGCAGCGTGGGACCGGGGCCGGCGCCCCTGGAGCTCAAGGTCAACGGCACGGTTCACAAGCTCTCGATCGAGCCCCGCGTCACGCTCGTAGGCGCGCTGCGGGACCGCCTGGGACTGACCGGCACGAAAATCCGTCTGCGGGCGGGGAGCCTGCGGCGCCTGCACCGTTCTCGTCGACGGGACGGCCGTCTGCTCCTGCCTCACGCTCGCGCACGAGGTCGCCGGGCGCGAGATCACGACGATCGAGGGTCTCGCCGCCGACGGCCGCCTCTCCCCCATCCAGCAGGCTTTCGTCGAGGCCGACGCCCTCCAGTGCGGCTTCTGCACGTCCGGGATGATCATGTCCTGCAAGGTGCTCCTCGACAGGAATCCCAAGCCGAACCGCGGCCAGATCCGGGCGGCGGTCGCCGGCAATCTCTGCCGCTGCGGCACCTACCCGCACGTGGTCGACGCCGTCGAGCGGGTGGCGGGCATCCGGACGGCGGACGGCGATCTCGCCCCGGACCTTCGACTCTCGACCCTCGACTCTCGACTTTTCTCCAATGACCCCCGCGTGGCCTCCGCCACCCTCGCGGCGCTCGAGATGGACGGGGAGGAGGCCTGACATGAGCGAAAAGGTCCGCGTCGGCTTCAACGGCGAGTTCCAGACCAAGGAGGTCAAGGTCACGCCGGGCGACCCCGCGCCGTGGGACCCCTCGACGAAGTTCTCGATCCTCGGCACGCGGGTGCCCCGTCTCGACGGCAAGGCGAAGGCCAGCGGCGAGGCTCGCTACTCGATCGACGTCCGCCTGCCGGGAATGCTCTACGCGCGCATCCTCCGCTCCCCGTACGCGGCGGCGACCGTGAAGTCCATCGACCTCGTCCCGGCGCGCACGATGCCGGGCGTGAAGGCCGCGCTGGTTCTGACCGAGCCCGGCGAGCGGATCCGCTTCGCCGGCCAGGAAGTCGCGGCGATCGCCGCCGACACGCCCGACCGCGTCGACGACGCCCTGCGCGCGATCGTCGTGGCCTACGAGCCGAGGCCGTTCGTCGTCGGGATCGACGCGGCCGAGAAGCCGGACGCGCCCCTGGTCTTCGACACCAAGGCCGAGACCAAGAGCCTCGGCGGGCGATGTCGAGGAGCGCGCCAAGGGTCTCGCGCGGAAGGGCAACGTCGTCGGCCCGCGGGCGAGCGGCAAGGGAGACGTCGAGGCCGGGCTTCAAGGAGTCCGACGTCATCGTGGAAGCCACGTACGTCACGCAGGTCCAGGTCCATTCGGCGCTGGAGCCGCACGGCCTCGTCGCCCAGTGGGAAGGCGAGAACCTCAACGTCTGGGCGTCCACGCAGGCCATCTTCGTCGCCCGCGACGAGCTGGCCGAGACTCTGAAGATTCCGGCTTCCCGAGTCCGGGTCGTCACCGAGTACATGGGAGGAGGCTTCGGCGCCAAGTTCGGCCCGCGGATCGAGGGTGTCGCCGCGGCGAAGCTCGCGAGAGAGGCCGGAGCTCCCGTCAAGCTGTTCCTGGACCGCAAGGAGGAGCAGACCGCGGGGGGTAATCGCCCCTCCTCGATCCAGACGATCAAGGCCGGCGCCACCAAGGATGGGAAGCTGAAGGCCCTGCACCTCGTCGTGCACGGCACCGGCGGGACCAACGGCGGCACCGGAACCTCCGGCCCGGCCAAGAACATCTACGAGGTCCCGAACCTGAAGATCGAAGAGTACGACGTCTTCACCAACGCCGGGCCCTCGGCCGCGTTCCGGGCTCCCGGACATCCCCAGGGCGCCTTCGCCCTGGAAGCCACGATGGACGCCCTTGCCCGCAAGCTCGGCATGGATCCCCTCGAGTTCCGCATGAAGAACGATCCCTCCGAGGTCCGGCGCGAGGAGTTCCGCATCGGCGCCGAGAAGATCGGCTGGAAGACGCGGGACAGCCGCAGGGCGACCAAGGATCCGGCCATCGTGCGCGGCGTCGGCATGGGGGCGGCGGTCTGGTACAACACCGGCAACCCGGGTCCGCGCGCCACGGTGACGCTCAACCGGGACGGCTCGGCCGAGGTCGAGCACGGCGTCCAGGATCTGGGGACGGGCTCCCGGACGATGGTGGCGATCGTCGCCGCCGAGGAGCTCGGCCTGCCGCTCGAGAAGGTCTCGGTTCGGATCGGAGACACCCGAATGCCGTTCGGACCGTCGTCGGGCGGCTCGAAGACGACTCCCTGCTCGGCGCCGACGATCCGCCGCGCCGCCTACCAGGCCAAGCGCGGCCTCGCCGCCGCCGCGGCCAAGGAATGGAAGGTGCCGGCCGAGTCGGTCGCCGTCGACGGCGGCTTCGTCGGGGCCTCGGGAGGAAAGCGGATCTCCTGGGTCGAGGCCTGCAAGCTCCTGCCGCCGTCGGGCGTCTCGGCCACGGCCGACCGCGCCGAGAACAACGAAGGCGCGTGGAAGCGCTTCGTAGCGGGGGCGCAGTTCGCCGAGGTCGAGGTCGACACCGAGACCGGCAAGGTCCGGGTTGACCGGGTCGTCGCGGTCCACGACTGCGGCCTCGCGGTCAACGCCCTGACGACGGAGAGCCAGATCCAGGGCGGCGTGATCCAGGGCGTTTCCTATGCCCTCTTCGAGGACCGCGTGCTCGACCCGAGCAGCGGCCGCATGCTCAATCCCAACGTCGAGGAATACAAGATCGCCGGCTCCCTCGATTGTCCGGACATCGAGACGGTCCTCGTACCGGTCTGGGAGGGCGTCAACAACACGCAGTCGACGGGGATCGGCGAGCCCGGCGACGGTCCCGACGGCCGCCGCGATCGCCAACGCCGTCTCCCACGCCATCGGCGCGCCGATCACCCGGCTGCCGATCACGCCGGAGGTCGTGCTCGCCGCCGTCGACGCGGCTCGTTCCAAGGCGAAAGGGAGTGGGTCATGAAGCCGTTCACGCTCGTCCACGCGAAGTCACTCCCCGAAGCCTCCCGCGCGGCGGCGAAACCCGACGCGGAGCTGAAGGCCGGAGGCGTCGACCTTCTCGACCGCATGAAGGAAGGCTTCGACAACCCGAAGGTCGTCGTCTCGATCGCCTCCGTGCCCGGCCTCGACCACATCGAGACCGGTCCTCCGGGCAAGCTCGGCGCGCTCGCGACCCTGGCGGCGATCGCGGCCAACCCCGGGATGCAGAAGATCTACCCCGCTCTGGCGGCCGCGGCGGCCGGCGCCGCGACGCCGCAGATCCGCAACATGGCCACGCTCGGCGGCAACCTCTGCCAGAGACCCCGCTGCTGGTACTACCGTCTCGAGGAGTTCGACTGCCGCAAGAAGGGCGGGAGCGACTGCTTCGCCAAGGAAGGCGAGAACCGCTTTCACGCCATCTTCGACACCGATCTTCTCTGCTGCTGCATCCACCCCTCGGCCACCGGGACCGCCCTCTCCGCCTACGGCGCGAGCCTCGAGGTCGTGTCGGCCAAGGGCAAGCGGACGCTTCCGATCGACAAGTTCTTCTATCTCCCGACCCAGAACGCCACGGTCGAGAACACGCTCGCCCCGGGAGAGATCGTCGAGTCGGTCGCCCTCCCGTCGCCGGCGCCCGGGACACGCTCGGTCTACCGGAAGCTCAAGGAGAAAGAGTCGTTCGACTGGCCGCTCGTCGAAGTCGCCGTCGTGCTTTCGATCTCCGGAGGCACGATCCAGAACTCGCGCGTCGTCTTCGGGTCGGTGGCGCCGATCCCCCATCGCTCTCCCGAAGCCGAGGCGGCCCTGAACGGGTCGAAGCCCGGGCCGGAGACCGCGAAGCGGGCGGCCGAGGCGGCCGTCAAGACCGCGAAGCCGCTGTCGCAGAACGCGTACAAGGTCCGGCTCGCGCGCGTCGAGCTGGAGCGCGCCCTGCGGGAGGTCTTCGCCTGACCGACGATCCCCTGGGACCGATGCGGCGATTCGCGAAGAAGAGCCGCGACGCCGGCCCGGAACCGGATCCATTTCTCTGCCGCCACCTCCGGACCAAGACCTGGTTCGCCCCGGACGCCTTCGGCGAGGGCGACCCGCGCCAGTCGCCCTCGACCGCGCAGTACTGGTGCCTGCGGACGATGCGCTCGGCGGGCCCCGACGGCGACCTCGTGCTGCCCGAGGAGTGTACGGACGAGAGGGTGTGCTTCGAGCCGATGGTGGGAAAGGGCGGGGAGTCCTAGGAGGACGTTAGGTCTGAGGGTCGAGGGTCGAGAGTCAGCGAAACCCTTCGACGCCCTCAGACTCTCGACTCTGAGACTCTCAGCGCTTCTTCAGATCCATCAACACCTGCCGCGCGACCGCTTTGAGGGTGTCGAAGACCCCGGCTCCGGTCGTCGCGACGGCCTCGAAGGTCGGCTCCCGCTTGATGTTGAGGCGCCGGTACATCTCGTCGGCGGGCAGGGCGGTCGGCAGGTCGCGCTTGTTGAACTGCAGGACATACGGGACCGTGGCGATGTCGTAGCCCTGCTCCTTGAGGTTCTTGTCGAGGTTGCGGATCGACTCGACGTTGGCCTCGAGCCGCGCCTCCTGCGAGTCGGCCACGAAGACGACGCCGTCCACCCCCTTGAGGATGAGCTTGCGCGAGGCGTCGTAGAAGACCTGGCCCGGGACGGTGTAGAGGTGGAACCGCGTCTTGAAGCCCTTCACCGTGCCGAGGTCGAGCGGCAGGAAGTCGAAGAAGAGCGTCCGGTCCGTCTCCGTCGCCAGCGAGATGAGCTTGCCCTTGGCCGCCGGGTTCGTCCGATCGTAGATGTACTGGAGGTTCGTCGTCTTCCCGCACAGGCCCGGCCCGTAATAGACGATCTTGCAGTTGATCTCGCGAGCCGCGTAGTTGATGAAAGTCATCGAGCCGCCGTTTGTCGGTCGAAACCGTGCCCGCTTACTCGGAGAACAAGCGGTCGATGTCCTCGTCCGTGATCTCGGCGAACGGCGAGTCGAAGTCGGCCTGGAGCGCCTGCTTCTCTTTCTCGGCCTTTCCGGCGATCTCCTCGAAGATCTTCTCGAGCTCCGCCATGGCGCGGCGCACGCGCAGCCGCACGAGGCCGAGCGAGGTCCGCTCGTCGAAGATCACCACGAGGATGACGCGCTGGGCCACGATCGAGATGTGGATGTTGTCGCGCTCGCCCTCGTGGAAGAGGATCGAGAACTCCTTCTCCCCGATCAGCCGGGCCAGCCCGTCGGTCGCCGCCACGTTGCCCGCCGTCAGCGAGGCGAGCGAGGTCGTGTCGAGGGACTGAAGGTCGCCGACGGCCGCGATCTGCTGGCCGTTCTTGTCGACCAGGAAGACCACCTTCGCGTTGGCGTCCGAGGCGAGCCGGTTGAGCGACTCCTTGATCTTCCGGAATTCCTCGTCGTAGAGGACGAGGTCAGGCAAAGTCATGGATTAACTGATTCTCCTGTTGGGACTTATTCTAGCATTCTCCGCTGGCTCCGTCAGAGCTCGCGCCGGTTCTCCATCGACCGCGCCATCGTGACCTCGTCGGCGTACTCGATGTCCCCTCCGACCGGCAACCCGAAGGCGATACGGGTCACGCGCGTGCCCGTGGGCTTCAGCCGCCGCGCGAGATAGAGCGCCGTGGCCTCGCCCTCGACGTTCGGATTCGTCGCGATGACGACCTCTCGAACCTCGGACGTGACGCGGGACACCAGACCCGCGACGTCGATCTCGTCCGGCCCGATCCCCTTCAGCGGGGAGAGCGCCCCCCAGAGGACGTGGTACCGGCCCCGGTACTCGCGCGTCTTCTCGATCGAGGCGAGGTTGCCCGGCTCCTCGACGACGCACAGAAGCGTCGCGTCCCGCTGCGGGTCCGAGCAGATCTCGCACGGGTCCTCCTCCGTCAGCGTGTTGCAGATCGAGCAGCGCCGCACCGCGGCCCGCGACTCGGAGATCGCGCGGGCCAGCCGCTCCGCGTCTTCGTCCGGGGAGCGGAGGAGGTGGTAGGCGAGCCTCGCGGCGCTCTTGGCGCCGATTCCCGGAAGACGCTGGAACTCCGCGGCCAGGCGCTCGAGAGCGCGGGGAATACCGGGCAACGCCCTACCGCATCCCCGGCATCATGCCGCCGAGAAGCGACGCCGTTTTCTTCTGCACGGCCTCGTCGACGCGCCGCGAAGCCTCGCGGACGGCGGCGAGCACCAGGTCCTGCAGCGTTTCGACATCCTCCGGATCGACGACCGCCTTCTCGATCTTCACGGAGAGGACTTCCTTCGTGCCGGACATCTCGATCGTGACCATGCCGCCGCCGGAGGTCGCCTCGATCCGCATCGCGGAGAGCTCCTCCTGCATCTTCGTCTGCATGGCCTGAGCCTGCTGCATCATTTTCTGGATGTTCATAGGTCAAAGTCGAGAGTCGAGCGGTCAAGCGGTCGCACGGGTCGGAGCCGGCTTTCGCGTCTGCTCGACCGCTCGACTGCTAGACTCTCGACTTCTTCTCTAGTCCTCCTCCTTGATCTCCGTCAGCTCTCCGTGAAAGAGCTCCATCGCCGAGCGCACCATCGGGTCGGCTTCGGCGCGGGTGCTCGCGCGCTCCCGCGAGATCGTCGACCGCGGCACCTCGCGGGCGGCTTTTCCGAGATCGCCGTCGGCCGGCGGTCCCGTCTTGAGCACGATCCGCAGCGGGCGCCCGAAGGCCTCCCGCGCGACGTCGCCCAGGAGCTTCTTCGCGGCGTGCTCCTCGAGGGCCTCCTTCGCCGCGGCGCGGTCGATCCCGAACCGCAGCACCAGGTCGTCTCCGGCGACGCCGATCGACTCGGCGAGACTGACCTGCGCCGCCGTGACGCGGCGCTTGGAGTCGAGGATCTCGTGGAAGCGGGCGATGGCGTCCCCGGCGGCCGACGCGGCGGGACTCGCCGGCTCCTCGGGCTCCGGCTCGACCGGCACGAGAGAAACGATGCGGGGGCCGGCTTCCGACGGCCTCGGCGGGAGCGGGGCGGAGGGCGCCGCGGAGCGACTCGAACCCGAAGAAGCGGGCGCGCCGGCGATCGCGGCTTCGATGTCCTTGAGCCGCGGCAGCTCCGCGAGCTTGAGGACCAGCATCTGGATCACGAGGCCCGGGTCGTCCACCCGGCGCACCTGCTCCTCCGCCTGGAGGGTCAGGGAGACGGCGCGGAGCAGATTCTCGTACGGCATGGCGCGCGAGAGCACGGTCAGCCGTTCGCGCTCTTCCTTCGGAAGATCCGTCGGAGCGCCCGCGGCCGCGAGGAGGGCCCGGCGCAGGAAGGCGACGAACTCCTTGAGGACGTGGCGGGGGTCGGAGCCGCCGTCGGTCAGCCGTGTCAGCGCCGCGATCGCCGCCGCGCGGTCGCCGCCGGCGATCGAGGAGTACATGCCTTCCAGGACCTCGCGGTCGACGAGCGCGAGGATCTCGGCGCAGCGCGCCTCGTCCACCGTGCCGCCCGCGAGGGTCGCCGCCTGATCCAGAAGCGAGAGCGCGTCGCGCAGGCTGCCCTCGGCCGCGCCGGCCAGCAGGCGCAGCGCCTCGGGCGTCACGTCGATCTTCTCGGCTTTGGCGATCTTGGCCAGCTGGGCCACGATTTCGGGCACCGTCAGGGCGCGAAAGGCGAACCTCTGGCAGCGGGAGACGATCGTCGCCGGGATCTTGTGGAGCTCGGTCGAGGCGAGGATGAAGCGGGCGTGGGGCGGAGGCTCCTCGAGCGTCTTCAAGAGCGCGTTGAAGGCCTCGGTCGTCAGCATGTGGACTTCGTCGATGATCGCGATCCGGAACCGGTCGCGCTGCGGGGCGTAGCGCACCGTCTCGATCAGCTCCCGGGCATTCTCGATCTTGCGGTTGGACGCCCCGTCCATCTCGTGGACGTCGAGCGACTCGCCTCGCTCCAGGATCTCCCGGCAGGAGGCGCACTCGCCGCAGGGGCGGACCGTGGGCCCCTTGTCGCAGTTCAGCGCCCGGGCGAGCATCCGCGCCGTCGAGGTCTTCCCGACGCCGCGCGGCCCGGTCAGAAGATAGGCCGAGGCGACGCGTCCGTCGGCGATGGCGTTCGAGAGCGTCCGCGCCACGGCCTCCTGGCCGACGAGGTCTTCGAAGACGCGGGGACGCCATTTGCGGGGAAGGGCGAGGTGCATCGGGGTCATTCTATGCGCCGCGAGACGGACTCGTCGGAGCCGGCGGCCGAAGATGAGCTCAGGTTGTCCTGCGGCGCACGGGGGCGCCTCCTGATCGCTGCTTCCTTCCGGACCTGACGAGGTTCGGAGGCTTCCGTCGCACAGGGCCCGAACTCATCTTCGGCCGCCGGAGCGGGGATTCTATCCCAGCCGGCGCTCGCGCCGCGGCCGGAGAAGGGTGACGAGGAGCACGAGGCCGAAGGCGAAGCCGGCGGCGAGATCGCTTCCGCGGAATCCTCCGTCGGGAGGCGCCGGCCAGACTCCGAGGGCGGAGCCCGCGGAAAAGATCAGAGCGAAGAGGCCCAGGAAGAGCGCGCCCGCCGCTGCGAAGCGCGCCGGGGTGCTCACTCCTTGTCCTTGCACCGCGCCTTGACGAACTTCATGACCGCCTCGGCCAGGTTCTTCGGAATCTCCCGGGGCTTGAGCATCCGGAGGGTGCGGCCGGTCGCGCGGTAGCTGTGGAGGAAGAGGACGCACGGCGGACAGTGCGAGAGGTGGGCCTCGAGCTCCTTGCGCTCCGCGGACGGCATGGACCCGTCCTCGTAGTCGGCGAGGTAGTCGAGGATGAGCTTGCGGCAGCTCATCTCGTCGTGGCTCACGGCGCCGCCCTCCGCTCGCCCAGCGCGGGCGCCCGGGAGGCCGCCTCGGCCAGTTTCTGGCGGACGAAGAGCCTCGCCCGGTGGAGGCGGGATTTCAGGGCCGGCAGCGAGATCTCCAGGATCTCCGCGACGTCGGCGGGCTTCATCTCTTCGACGTCGACCATCCAGATCGCGTCCCGATAGGTGTCGGGGAGCTCGCCGATGAACCCTTCGGCCCGCTGGGCGAGGTCGCGTGCGATGACGTCATCCTCCACCCCGCTGACCCAGGCCTGGTATTGCGGCGAGGCCTCGGTGCCGTCGCCTCCGAAGCGCGGGGTGTAGTCGTCGAGCGACACCGTGATGCGCGGGCCGGCGGCGCCGGGCGCGGCTGTAGGCCGAGTTCAGAGCCACGCGGTAGAACCAGGAGAAGAACTTCTTCGTCTCATCGAAGGTCCCGATCTTTCTGTAAAGCGTGAGAAAGGTGTCCTGCGTCGCCTCCTCGGCGTCTTCCGCGTTGTGGAGGACGCCGTAAGAGAGCGAGTAGACCCGCGAGTGATAGCGCTCGACCATCTCCCGAAATGCCTCGTCATCGCCCTGCTTGATCCGCCGCACGAGCTCGAGATCGGAGGCGTTCGGATCGTCTGCCATAGAAAGTACGCTATCTCGGAGGGGGGTGATTCGGGAAATGTGGGTGCACGCGAGGCCTATCCGGGGGCGATAGGCCGCTGGCTTGTCGCCTCCCTCCGGTGCCCTGTTGTAGGATTGCCCCGCCCCCGGAGAGGTGTCCGAGTGGCTTAAGGAGCACGCTTGGAAAGCGTGTGTACGCAAACACGTACCGGGGGTTCGAATCCCCCCCTCTCCGCCACACTCTCGCTGCCGCCCTCGACTGCGGGGATCCGGACACCCAGTCGGTAACGCCCCGATGGGGGTTACACTCTCCGAGGTGGCCGAAAAGGACGACTTCCCCTTCCTGGCGGGGCATCCGAGCCTCGACTTCCTCAACACCCGGCCCGTCGTCCGGAAGCAGCCCGTCGAGCTCCTGTCCACGCTCGAGGACTTCGTGCGCTGGCTGGGTCGGGCGGGCGCCGTCGACGCGCGCGCCGCAGCCGAGGCGGTCCGACGCTGGGGCGGCGGCCCCGAGGGAGCCGCATCGCCGAGCGGGCCCGGGGATTCCGGGAGACCCTCCGCCACATGGTCGACGGCATGGTCAAGGGCCGGGGCGTCCCGACCGAGGCCCTGGCCGCGATCAACTTCATCCTCGCCGAGAACGACGGAGGCCTGCGGCTCGAGCGGCACGGCGGCGGCTTCCGGACCCGCTTCGTCTCGCGGCCCACGCAGCCCATCGCGCTGCTCGGCCACGTCGCCGAAGCCGCGGCGGACCTGCTGAGCCGGCGGGATCCGCACCTCGTCCGCCGCTGCGGCAATCCCGACTGCGTCCTGTACTTCTACGACGCGACCCGCAACCACCGCCGGCAGTGGTGCGCCATGGCCACCTGCGGGAACCTGATGAAGGTCCGGGCGTTCCGGAAGCGACATCGCCGGTGAGTGACAGCGCTCGATTCAGACGGTCGCGTATCGAGTCCGGGATCCTCGCTTCGCTCGGGATGACGGTGTAGAAGCGATCGTTCATCGCCGTCATCCCGAGGCGCCGCGCCGAGGGATCCCGTGAATTCCTAGCCTTCCGCTCCCATGCGCCGCAGCGTCTCGAAGCTGTAGATGCCGTCGTTGTGGCCGTCCGCCCAGTCGATCTGGAGCGCGTAGGAGCCGACCAGCCGATGGCCGACGACCTGAAACGCGCGCGGCGTCAGCGGACGGTCCGGTCCCTTGTAGATCTTCCCGAAGAGGTCCGGCTCGCCCTTGCACATCGCGCACGGGCAGTCTCGGCGGAGCTTCTCGAGCTTCAAGTAGTCCTCGCGCCCGTCGTCCCAGACGATCGCGAGCTCGTTGCCGACGACCATCACGTTTTTCGGGACGGAAATCATCGGATTCGGCCCCGCGAGGTAGAGGTCGGAGAGGATCCGGTTGTAGGAGTAGACGTATGTCTTCCCGTCGGCCGTGAGCGCCGGAGGCGACGAGTTGGTCGATCCCGGCAGGATCCAGCGGCACGAGCTCCTTCCAGAACTCCCGCCGGCCCGTCGTAGATCTCCACGCGGTAGACCTCGCCGGGTAACTCTCCGCGCCGTCGAAGGCGGACATCCAGCGTCCGTCGCCCATCCAGCCGACGGGGTCTTCGCGAGGCAGCGAAGCCCGGGATCGGCCAGGGCTCCCCGCCGGCGAGCGGATAGAGGTAGCGGCGACGATCCGGGCCCCACGCACCGCCGCCAACCTTCCGTCGGGCGAGATGCTCGGAGCGAGCGCGATAGCCGGGCGGGCTCATGGCCCGCGGCTGGGATTCCGGGGATGTCGAGGAGGTAGAGCCGCACCCCGGCTCGCGCTTCGTCGGCGGTCAGGAGGATCCTCTTTCCGTCCGGAAACCACTCCGCCGTCTGACGGAGACGCCGGGGTCGCGATCGTCTTGGGCTGCGCCGACTCCGGTCGGCAGCATCGTGAGCTTCGGGTCTTCGTCGAGATGTTCGGATGCCCAGGACCCAACGGCCGTCGGGCGAGATCGACATCGGACTCCTTCCCCCAGCCGCACGGGGGGCGAGCCGTCCAGGCGCCGCGTGATACGACGAGTAGCCGGGGCCCCCTCCTTCGCCCGATTCGACGAAAACGAACCATGGAGCCGTCGGGCGCGATGTCGCGTACGCCGGACCAATCGAGCCAGGAGAGATCCTTCTCGCGGGCATCGCCCGGCGCGAAGGCCAGGATTCCCGAGCGCAGAGCGTCGTGCGAAATCAGGACCGTCCGTCGCGAGCGACGTCGTGGAGCGTGAGATTCCCGGTCACGCGGGACAGGATGCGCTTCGCGCCCCGACAGCGTCACGGCCTAAAGCGCGCGATTGCCGCCGGACTCTGGCCGCCGAGAACCAGACCTCGCGTCCCGTCGGGCGACCAGGCCAGGCCGCCCTCCGTCGAAAAGTCCCCCGCGAGGGCTTCGGCTGCCCTTCCCGCGCGGTCGACGACGTCGACCGAGCCCCCGTCGTCGCCGGACGCACGGGATGATGCAGGAAGGCCACCCGATCGCCCTTGGGCGACACGCGCAGGTTGGTGATCCAGCCGGTCGTTTCGAACAGGACCTTGCCGATCGGAAACTCCAGCCGGACTCTCGGCCCGACGGCCCGGACGCACCGCCAGCGACTGGCCGTCGGGAGCCCAGTCCGCCCACTGCACGTCTTCCTGGACCTCGCGCGGACTGCCGCCGCCGGTGACTCCGATCCGGGCCAGAGTTCCTGCGCGTTGGAAAGGACCGGCGAAGTGGCGATTCAGGCGAGACCGCCATCTCGCCCGATCCGGAGAGATGGCGAGCAGGTCCGCACCCTTGAGGCCGAAGGGCCGGGCCTCGGGGCTGTCCAGGCGGGATCACGAAGATCTCGACCGGCCGTCCCTCCCAGGACGCCGCGTAGACGATCGTCTGCCCGTCGGGCGCGAAGCGGGCCGTGTAGATCTCGCCTCGCTGAAACGTCAGCTCGCCGGAAGGACGGCGGCGCGTCGCTCCCGCCTTCCTGCCGGCAAGGTACGCGCGAGGCCGACGGCGGCCGCCAGAGCCCCGCCGCCGAGGATCCACGGCCAGACTTCCGCCGTCCCGCGCGCACCGCCTTCGCGGCCGCGGCGGCCGTTGATCCGTGGTCGTCGAGGTGACCGACGCCTCGGAGAGGTGGTCGCGCACGTCCGCGAGGTCGCGCGCCAGATCCTTGGTGGTGCCGAACCGGTCCTCGGGGTCCTTGGCGAGGCAGCGCTCCACGAGCCATCGCACCGGTCACGGCACCCGCGGGTTCAACTGGCCCACCGATACGGGCTCCTCCCGGATGATCGCCGTCATCGTCTCGGCCGTCGAGCGAGCGCTCGAACGCTCGCTGGCCCGTCGCGAGCTCGTAGAGGATCGATCCGAACGAGAACTGATCGGAGCGGAAGTCGACCTGCCGGCCCGCCGCCTGCTCCGGGCGACATGTAGCCCACCGTGCCCATCACCAGGCCCGGGCCGCGTTCCGTCGATCGCGGTCGCGGCGCCGGAGACCTCCTGGTCCTCGGGAGCTCACGAGCTTGGCGAGCCCGAAGTCCAGTATCTTCGCGTAGCCGTTCTTCGAACCATCACGTTCTGCGGCTTCAGGTCCCGGTGCACGATTCCGGCGGCGTGCGCGGTGGCCAGCCCCGAGGCGATCTGCACCGACAGGTCCAGGAGCTTCTTGATCGGCACCGGCCCGGACGCCGTCAGATCCTTCAGCGTTCCGCCCTCGATCAGCTCCATCGCGATGTACACCATCGAGTCTGTCGTTCCGATGTCGTAGATCGTCAGGATGTTCGGGTGCGACAGCGCCGAGGCGGCCCGCGCCTCCCGCTCGAACCGCGCCCGCCGGTCCGGATCCGCCGCGAGCTCGGCCGGCAGCACCTTGATCGCGACGTCGCGCTTCAGCCTCGCGTCCCGCGCCCGGTAGACCTCCCCCATGCCTCCCGCGCCCGAGCGGCGTCAGGATCTCGTAAGGCCCGAGCTTCGTTCCGGCGGAGATGGGCATCGGGAAGCGCCGGGATTCTACCCCGATGCGGCTTACTTCAGGCTTTCGACGACGTAGAGGTCCGCGAGGTTTCTGACGAAAGAGTAGACGTACGCGTTGCCGTCGGGCGCGACCTTGATGCCGCCGATCGCGGTCACGCCCGACGCGTCGGCCGGAACGAGCTGCTTCCAGAGCCGGCGCTGGCCTGTCGCGAGGTCGAGAATCCAAACATTGCCCGGGACCCCTCCGACGCGCTGCACGTAGATCGACTTTCCGT
>CAVRRE010000013.1:0-90597 GCA_963723535.1 uncultured Acidobacteriota bacterium | reverse complement strand
TGAAGTTCGCGGATGTCGCCTCGGCGGCACCTCGAGCTCTTCTCCTGGCAGTGCTGGGGTTTCTCTTCTCCGTGCTGGCCGTGGTTGTCTTCTTCTTCTGCGCGACCCGGTTGGGCTTCGTGAAGCCGGCCGGCCTTTCTGGGCTGGATCCTGTGCGGGTCGATCGTGGGCGGGGTGTGCTCCCTGGTCATCATGCCCACGCTCGCCGGTGGCGGGGTGGATCCGCGCGTTGCACGCGTGCTGGAGGTCGAACTGCGGCCACCGACGCCCTCTGCATCGTCGTCACCATGGTCCTCATCGACTTGCTGACCAGCGAGGCGGTCGAGCTGAGCCGGCCTTTCGTGACGCTCGGCCGGGAAGTCGGGCTCGGGGCCGGATTCGGGATCATCACCGGCCTGGCCTTCATCCGGATCATGCCCCGGCTCCATGGGCGCGCGCACAATTACACCCTCTTCCTGGCGATGATGCTCGTCCTTTACAGCCTGACGGATTACGCCAACGGTAACGGTGCCGTTGCGGTGCTGAGTTGCGGCATGATCGTCGGCAACGCGAAATCGATCATGGGACACCTCGGCCATGGCGCCCGGGGGTATGACTGGGAGCAGGACGCAGATGCCGAAACGATCCGTGGCAACATGACCTTCATCATCAAGTCGTTTTTTTTCACGCTCATCGGCCTGATGTTTCCCATGTCCCCGCGCCTGATCGCGCTGGGTGCCGTGGCGGCCGTGCTGCTGCTCCTGTTCCGCATCCCCGCGGTACGACTGTCCCTGCGAGGCACGGGATTGAACCCGAGACAGCTGCGGATGGTGGATGTCGCGATACCGCGCGGCATTGCGGCAGGCGTGCTTTCCGCGCTGCCGCTTCAGTACGGCGTCCCGGGGGCGGAAAACCTGTCCCCGGGCGTATTTTCCCTGATTGTCTTCACCATCATTTTCTTCGCCGTCGGTTTTGCAGTCGTGAAACGCGGCAACGGGTCTGCCACGCAGGCAAATTAGTCCTGCGCTTCCTAACGGTTGGAGGGATAGCTAGCCGACGGACGAACCGCCGGCGGCATCCAGGACCCGACGCTACCTCCTTGGGCCGAGGGCGATTCCGACTCCCATCGCGTCTGACGCGAGTGCCAACGGCGAAGGAGAAGCCGGGGTCAGCCGAGTTGTCGGCCGAGGGTAAGAGATCGGTGTTTGAAACCCAGGAGCTACTCTCTCCACCACGGCCGATCCACGTCCCGGGGCGCCGTGGCGGCGACGTAGCCGGCCATCATCTTCAGTCGCTCTTCGAGGGGAAAGGGCCCCGTCCAGCAATGCGGCTCGCGGGGTCCGTAGGTGATCGATCCACCCCAGGGAGGCGAGGTCGTCGTCTTGAGGTAGTCCTCGAGAAGGTGAACCGCGTTGTTCAGGTAATAGGTATCCATGTCTCCGGTCCAGATGTGAATCTTGCCTGCGAGCTTCGGCCCGACCTCCTTCCAGTTTCGCTGGAGGTACGCATTCAGGTCCGTGTGCTCTTTCCAATACGCGGCGACCCCGTGGTCGATGGCTCCGGTCGCTGGATCGAAGAGCGGCTGGAAATAGCCATTCGCTCCGAGTGGTCCGTAGACGGCCTGCCAGCAGTCCCAGTCTTCGCCGGAACGCCCACCCGGGCCCATGGCCTGTTCGTACTTCAGCTGTTCGCGCATGGTCGAGAGGACCAGGCCGTCCGGCTGGCGCTCGCCAGGGATCGGCGTCTTGCGCCATTCGTCCTTGCGGAACCAGGCGTTGTCCCAGTCGTAGATGTTGACCATTTCGAAATAGTGGAAATCGACCGGATCCGGGCAATAGGAGAACGTCCCACCAAAATAGTCCGGGTAGAAGATCTGCAGAGCGAGCGACTCCCAACCGCCGGTCGAGCCGCCGGAAAGTATCCGCGCCCAGGGCTGAGGAATCGCGCGAAAGTGTTTCTCGATGTAGGGAATGAGCTCCTGCGTGATGGCCTGGCCGTAGGGCCCCATGTTGGGGGAGTCGATCGCATAGGAATCGTCGTAGTACGGCGTCGGATGCTGGAAGGTCACGAACAGCATCCGCGGAAACGAGCCCGACTGCCAGGCCTTCGAGAATTGCTCCGCCCGGCGGGCACGCGTTTTTTCCCGGTCGGTGGCGTCAGGTTTGGGCGGCTCGGCGCGTTCCACGAATCCGCCCGGCGGCTGCGTGGAGAAGTGCCCCTGCTCGTAATTGACGGGTACTGCACCCCGGAGTCGCGGTCGTAGTCCTTTGGCAGGAGGATCGTCGCGCCGATGAGGATGGGGCGCCCCCAGAACTTCGAAAGCAGCGGGCTCTCGAAGCGCACGTACTTGACCCACGGGGTATCTTCGGCATCTCAATCGGAGGGATCTTCCGATCGAGGACAATCCGTATCGGCTCGTTGGACGCCGGATCGACATGGATCTTCCTCGGCTCGCTGTAGAGGTTGCCGGGCGAGACCGGAAAATCCTGGCCCTCCCACTGGTCCATGTGCATCTTCACGACATGGCCATCGGCGCGGCGAAAGGTCGTGTAGACGTTCAGCATTCCCTGGACGTAGTAGTCGCCTGCGGGGAGCTCTGCGAGGCGCTCGACGGGATACCCGACGGACCGGCCGCCGATGACGGCCCGCTGGCCGGGCTTCAGCCCGTCGACATCCTCGCCGAAGAAGGGCGAGGACTTGTACTGACCGCCGGACTTGCCGAACTGGAGACGCGGCTCGGGCTCGGACTTGCGCGTCAGGATGACGAAGACGCGCCCGTCGGCGGGTTCGGTCCGGACAGTCGGTGGAAAGGAAAGCTCGAAGCGCAGCGTCGCGGTGCGCTCCTCGGCCGCGAGGGGGCTGCAGAGGACGACCGCGAGCGGAAGAACCCTGATCGTTCTGAGCATTTTGGACCATTTTGTCATTTCCTGCCCCGCCGCCTCCCGCCGTCATTTCGATCCAACTTGAGGCGGCCTAGCCGCCGTTCCTGGCGACGAGAATGGCCAGGCACCGTTGGCAGCTCAGCAAAAGCGAGTGGCTGTGCACTCACTCAATGAAAGGCGAGGGACGAGTTGGAGCGGGCAACCGGGATCGAACCGGCGACATCCAGCTTGGGAAGAAGCGTCGAAGCATCGGGCGGGGCGATGGTCATTCTTTCCCTGAACTACGTACCATTGGCATCGGCCTTGCTGCCACATTCGATGAGGAAGGATTTCTGATTCGAACCGGCAGCGTACCGAGCTGATTGGCGGAAGCAATGCTGTTGAGGGATGGCGCTGCGCGCTCGCTGAACCTTCTCCGCGCCATGGTTTCGCGGAACGCCGGACGCCGCGCGTTAATCGTCGCGCTCGAGCTCTCACTCGCCGCCGTCGCTCTGTGGTCCTCGTACCGGTTCTTCGCGCAAGTTCCCATCGCTGCGCCCTTCCAGTACGACTACGCGGAAGGGAGCGTTCTGAGCGCTTTGCTGCGCATCACTCAAGGTGCGACGCCCTATCCCGATCCGCAGGCTCTTCCGAACAGCATCAATATATACGGTCCCGTCGCTTACTACTTGCTTGCCCTGCCGGTGAAGGTTCTTGGGCTGACACTCCTGTATCCGCGCGCAATGATCCTTGGCTGCGCGGTGGCGATCGCCGTCCTAATTTCCATCAAACTCTGGCGGACGACGCGGTCGATCGCGCTGGCCCTGACTTTCGGGTTGATCTACTTGACCATTCCAAACATCCAGTCGTGGGCATGGCTGCTGCGGGTCGACCTCCTTGGGATCGCGTTCACGATCGCCGGACTCATCGTATTCTCCCAGCGGTTCGACCGCGAACGCGCTGGCGTGCTGGCGGCACTTCTTTTCGCCGCTGGACTCTTGGTCAAGGTCACGCTCATCGCGGCGCCAGCAGCCTGCTTCCTCGCGTTGATCTCGCGCCGCAGATTTCGGGAAGCCGCCGTGCTCGCAGGCGTTACCGCCGCTTCGTTCGGACTGGTGATGGCAGCCTTTGCCGTTGTCACGCACGGCGCCGCTTTGGTCCACATCTTTCTTACCCATGCCGACCCATTCTTGTTCCGTCGCTATGCCGAAGGACTCGCAGGGAGCCTGAAGGCCTCCTGGCCTCTGGTCCTGCTGGCTTCCGTTGCGACTGCATATGACATCGCACAGCGCCGATTCTCCCCCCCGATCCTTTGGCTGCTGCTCGCGACGGCGACCGCGATCACCGCAGGGAAGTTCGGAGCTTCAAGCAATCACTTCTTGGAGTGGAACACCTCTCTCTGCCTTGCTGCCGGACTGGGGATGCACAAGCTCATCAACCTCCAGGCGCGGACGGTCGCTCTTGCCACCACGGCCATTTCGGTCATCGCCACAGCCACACTCCTTGTCGTCCGAAAGCCGCCCGATTTCACGACACTTGAATTCCTACGCGGCTGCCCGCAGGCGTACGAGTGGGTTCGCACTCAGTCGGGATCGAACCTGCTGGCGGAGAACGTCGGGGCCCTGGTTCTCGGCAACAAACGCGTGTGGGTGTCGGACCCATATGCGTTGGCACACCTGGTGAGGCGTGCTGGATGGTCTGACGCCGGCCTGGCGCGTATGGTCCGCGAGCGACGTTTCGACGCCGTTATCGCTCGCAAAGATCACCTCGCCGACCCGTCCAACCTGACGACGGGCACCTCGCGCTTTTCGCCAGAGGTGTTGCGTGCCCTTAGCGAGGGCTACGTCCCCGAGCCAGGCTTTCAGTGCCGTGACATGGGTGTCCTTTTCAAGCCGCGAACAACTCCCGCGATACAACGTCGCCAAGTGCATGGAACACCCGGAGAGTCCGAGCGTTGAAATCAATTGGAGCGGGCAACCGGGATCGAACCGGCGACATCCAGCTTGGGAAATTGATGAGATGCTTCGGGATTCTTGCCGACCGTTGAGTATCAACCCTTTGCGTTGCGGCATGAAGCGTCGCGAAGCGTCCAAGAGCGTCCTTTGAACTCCGTTTGAACTCGTTTTTGAACTCGTCTCCCGTATACCACGATCACTCCTGCACCTCGGAGAGTCTCGCGGCGGCCGGCTTGTTCTTCGATCCTCTGTTCAAGGCGAAAGCATGAACGCGCGCCAGATCGACTTGCGGCCGAAGGGGACCTGGCTCTCCAGACTCGACCGGGGGCGAGCATTACTCACCGAGGTGGATCGGAACTACGATGGCTCCGGCGCCCGCAATCACGAATGATCCGCGCCTCAGCTTTGACGATGAGTTAGGCCAGGAACTCTCCGAATCGCTCGCTTGGACACTTGGCCACTCTCCCCTCCGGACGCACCGAACCCCGGGAAGCCGACAACCAGGAGACGGCCGTACTCGGCCAGCGTGACCCATACGGAATTGCAAGCGGAGAGGACATTCCGGCCGTGGGGATCTTCGCCGCCCGCGAAATTGGCGCGATAACGTCACGCTCGCAGGGTTCCTGTTTCGTTGGTCGTCATTTTGCTGTGCCTCACCGCCAATCCTCGCTCTTTCTGTTTCGCAATCCATGGTTTGCCGAATGGAAAAGCCGTCGCATAATCATGTTCCGACGATGGATTCCTTTGATTATCTTTCGTTCACGCGAAAGGAAAGCACGATGCGCTACACCACACCATTTTTGCTGTTGGCTCTGTTGAGCACGGGTGCCGCAGTTGCAACTGCGCAGCAGCAAGTCGGCACCAGCCCATGGGGGCCGAAAGACGAGATCGGCCGTCTGAACCTGATGACACCGGCTTCGCGCAGCGCCATATTGAGCCGGGTATCGGGCCAGAAAAGCTATGATCTGGCGGTCGATATGTATATCGGCATGCCGGGTTTTCAAGACGCCGGCGATGCGTCGTATCAGATGTGGATGACCCACACGCCACACGGCAATGTGGTGGCCGATTCGATGAAGGTCGGCGAAAAGATGAACCGCCACGTCAGTTATACCGGCTCAGCGGTATCGATGTACGCCCACACGGGCACGCATATCGACGCCTTGAATCATTTCGGCTTGAACGGCAAGATCTGGAATGGCTTTAGCGAAACCGAATACCTCGGCGACCGTGGCTGGACTGTCAGCGGTGCCGAAACACTGCCGCCCATCATCGCACGCGGCGTGCTGATCGACGTGGCTGCGGCTAAGGGCCTGCAACAGTTGCCAAGCAATTACCGCATCAGCCGCAAGGACTTGCGCGAGGCGCTGGACATGGAGGGCGTCAAGCTGGAGCAAGGCGATGTAGTGGTGATACGCACCGGCCGCATGCGCGTCTACGACAAGGCGCAAGTCTATATGGCCAATTCGCCCGGCCTGAGCCTAGACGCCGCCAAGTTCCTGGTCGAGGATGGCGGCGCGATGGTGGTCGGCGCGGACAATCTCAGCCTTGAAACCTTTCCATCTGAAGTGAGCGACAATTACCTGCCGTTGCATACTTACCTGCTGGCGGAACAAGGCGCGCCGATTATCGAAATGATCAATCTGGAAGAGCTGGCGCGCGACCGGGTCTACCAATTCGCCTTCATCGGCGCCTCGCTCAAGTTCCGTGGCGGCGACGCGGCACCGATACGTCCCATCGCCCTGCCTATCAAATAAGGAAAATTCTATGACTCAACAAGCATTTAAGCTGATCAATCCCGCCGGCCTCTACGACCCGGCGCCGAGGGCTTATTCCCATGTGGCGCGGCTGGAGCCGGGCGTGCGGCTGGTGTATCTGGCCGGACAAGTCGGCGAAGATGTCGAAGGTAAAGTATCCAACGATTTCGGCGCGCAAGTGCGTCAAGCGCTCGTCAATCTGCAGACCGCGCTGACCGCGGCCGACGCCAGCATCTCTGACGTGGTCAAGCTGACTGTGCTGATCGCCAATCACAATGAAAGGAAGCTGGCCGTGCTGGGTGCCGAGCTCGGCTTGGTCTGGGGGCCGCTGATGAAACCGACTTGCACGCTGATTCCAGTGCCGCGCCTAGCTCTCGACACGCTACTGATTGAAGTGGAGGCGATCGCCGCCGTCGCTGTGTAGCAAGATTCTGACCCCTAGAGTTCGAGCGACTTCGCGCGCCTGGACGTAGGTTCGTTCGAGCATCCTGTTCCCCCGCTTTGAGCCGTAGGGGGCGGGCGTGGGAAGACGTCCGAGCAGTTGAGCTCGCGAGAGCGGCGTCCTCGGAATCCTTTGAACTCTTTTTTGAACTCCTGCGCGCGAAGACTCCGCGTCAGAAAGAAGCGGGTCGAGCCTAAGGGGCTCGCGGCGCGGAGGCTAGGTTGGAGCGGGCAACCGGGATCGAACCGGCGACATCCAGCTTGGGAAGCTGGCGTTCTACCGCTGAACTATGCCCGCATAGGGGCGGATCTTAGCGAACCGGGCCCCTGCTCACAACCGCGGGCAGGAGGTCGAACGCGTGGACGAGAACAGCCGCGAGCTGTCCGCGGGTCGTCGCAGCGCCCGGACAATAAAGGGCGGGGTCCGCGGAGCAACCCGCGGAGATCCCCCGCGCCGCGAGGTCTTCGATCCAAACCGCGGCGAAGGAGTCGGGAGGCACATCCAGGAATGTCGCTCCGAGCGCCTCGGGCGGCGTATAGGACGGCCCCAGCAGCGTCTTCAGAAGCAGCGGGGCCAGAGCCGCTCGGGTCACCGGCGCCGAAGGACAGAAGTATCCGGCGCCGCAGCCGACCGTGATGCCCCGCGCGGCGAGATCCTCGATCCAATCCGCGCCGAAAGAGTCCAAGGTCACGTCGAGGAACGCGGTTCCGGTCGCCGGAGGCGGGGAGTAGAAGGGGCCGAGCTTCGCCCGGAGGAGCAGGACCGCGAGCTGGGCGCGCGTGACGAACGCGTTCGGGCAGTAGTTGCCGTCGCCGCAACCGGCCGAGACGAGGTTGGCGAGCAGGCGAACGATCGCGTCGTAGTAGGGAGAGGACGGGAGAACGTCGAGCGGATCGGCCACCCAGGCGTGCGGCAACGCGGCCTGGATGAAATCCTCGTTGACCACGACGATGTCGTAGGCGGTTCCGGGAAAGAGCGCCGGCGCGACCGCCGTGATCTCGGAGCTGCTGACGACCGTGACGCTCGAAGCAGGCACGCCGCCGAAGAGAACGGCGGCTCCCGGCAGAAACGCCGACCCGTGGATCGTGACGGTCGTCCCTCCCGAGGCCGGGCCGTTGGGCGGCGCTGAGCCGCTGAGCGAGATGACGGCCGCGGGATCGATCCTGAAAACGACGCCTCCGAGGAGCTCGCCCCCGTTGGCGGCGGTCCCATAGAGCTTGCCGTCGCTCGCGCGCACCAGACGCGCTTGCGGAGAAATTCCGTCGAGGCCGGTGAACCGATGGATGACGCTGTACCCGCCGTGCGCGTCGATCCGGTAGACCGCGCCCTGCGACCAGCCCGGATTCGCCGCGAGGACACCGTACAGATTCCCGTTCCCGTCGTCGACGAGCCCCCCCGACACGAAACCGTCGGTGTAGGAGGGGAAAGTCCCCACGACACTCATCGTGCCGGCGAAGTCCGAGCGAAACACCGCGCCGGAACGAGTGGCCCCATAGAGGTATCCGTCGGACCTCTCGAGGAGCGTACCGGCGGGCGCCAGGCCCTCGGGCCCGGCCGCGGCGACGAAATCGTGAATGACCTCGAATCCGCCGGACACCTCGAGGCGGAACATCGTTCCACCGTAGAGGGGCGCTCCGAGCGTCGTGCCGTAGAGGTTGCCGTCCGAGGCTGCGACCAGCGAGCCCAGCGGGGAGCCTCCGTCGGTGCCGTCGAACTGGTGGAGAAGGTCGAAGTTCCCGAGGGATCCACCCGATAGAGCGTGCCGAAGTCGCTCGCGACCGCCGGCATAGACCGCTCCGTAGTAGCTCCCGTCGCTTCCCTCCGCCAATCCGTTCAGCGGTCACCGGCCGTCCGAGGCCCGTGAAGGCATGCAGCGTCGTAAACGCTCCCGAAGTCTCGCAGCGAAAGACCGTGCCGGCCTGCCCGGTCCCTCCCTGTGAGGCGGTCCCGTAGAGAGCGCCGTCGCTTCCCTGGAAGAGGTCGCTGCTGGGAAACGCGCCGTCCGCGTCATGGTCGAGCGCATGAAGGACCTCGAGGCTGCCCGCCGGATCGAGGCGGTAAATCGTCCCGGAGCCACGATCGCCGCCGATCAAAGCGGCCCCGTAGAGATTCCCGTCGGACCCCTGGATGAGGCCGCCGACGGGTACGGCTCCTTCGGGCGCGGCGCGGAAGGCGTGGAGGACTTCGAAATCGCCGGCGGCATCGAAAGCGAAGGCAGTCCCGACCCCGCCGGGGCCGTCCCGGAGCGCGGTTCCGATCAGCTTGCCGCCCGCTTCGAGCAGGTGCCCCGAAGGCCAGGTGCCGGCGGCGGCGGAGAGGTCTCGCAGGGTCTCGAAGGTCCCGGCGGCGTCGATCCGAAAGATCGTCCCGCGATCGAGCGGACCGCCGCTGCCCGTCGTACCGTAGAAGTCACCGTCCGAAGCGCGGAATAGACCGCCTGGACCCGCGCCTTCGGCGCCGCCGGCGAAAGAATGGAGCGTCGTGAGCGCCCCCGAAACGTCGACGCGAAACACCGTCCCATTGCCGAAGGCTCCTCCGGATCCCGCCGTGCCGTACAGCACTCCGCCGTCGCCCTCGACGAGCGTGCCGGCGAAGGTGCCCTCGCCCTCGGCGAAGCTGTGCACCACGGTCACGTTGCCCGAGAGATCCGACTTGAACACGGTTCCGAGGCCGTTCTCGCCGTAGCTGATCGTCGTCCCGTAGAGAAAACCGTCGCTCGCCGCGAGGAGTGATCCCCAGGAATAGCGCGCCCTCCGTCGTGGTGAAGTGGTGGAGCACCGTCACGACTCCGCCGGCGTCCATGCGGAACAGGGTGCCGATATTGGCCCCTCCTCCCTGACCGTTCGTCACACCGTAGAACGCTCCGCCGATTTCGATCAGCGCGCTCGGCCCGAAGCCTTCGGTCGCCGCCGTTGAAACTGTGCAGGAGCTCGAAATTGCCGGACGCGTCCACACGATAGATCCCGCCGCCGCTCGGAAGTTGCGTCGCGGCGCCGTAGAAGCGCCCGTCGCTCGCCGCGAGAAGCGGCGTGTCCAGGTACATGACGCCGTCCTCCGGCGCCGCGCTGTACAGCTCCGAGTATGTCGTAACCTCCCTGGCCATCGGGGGTCAGGACGTAAACGGAGCCCAGACCGTAGAGACCTCCCCACGCGAGCGGCCCGTAGAGCTTGCCATCCGGAGCGAGCGTCAAGCCCCCCACAGGATTGCCCCATCGCGCCGAAAAGGAATGGACGGTGGTGAACACCTGTGCGGCTGCGGAAGGATCCAGCAGCGCGCCGGCGAGCATTATGAGAGCGAATTGGCGAGCGAGGCGGCTCGACGCCACACCTCGGCCGCTGCGGTGCCGGAAGGGCACGAATCTCGAGGCGTGCATGCTCATAGTCTATACGGGCCGCGCCGCGCCATCGTCATTTCGGCGGAGGCGGCTTCTCCTTCGCCAGGGATTCGATGTCCTTGAGGATCGCGTCGACCAGCGCCTCCGTCACGATCCTCCCCTTCTCCTTCGTGGCGAGCGTGGCGTCGCCGAACACGCCGGTGGCCGAGTAGGTCTTGCCCTCCGCCTTCGGGTCGCGCGTCAAGCCACTCTGTCCCGGGTGGTAGTCCTTGACCGCTTTGGACATGTCGACGTCGCCGGGGCTCATGTAGAGGATCATCGAAGTCTCGATCTCGTCGGCGTGCGTGCCGCCCTCCTGTTTCGCGATCGCTTTCTCCGTCGGCCCGAGCGCTTTCAGGATGTCGGTGTAGCGCATGACGATGCCCTCCGCCATGAGCATCTCGGCGGCCGGTGCGAGCGCCCGCACGGTGGACACTCCGGTGTTCAGAACGTAGAACCGCTTCGGGCCGAAGCGGGAGAGCCCGCGGCAGATCTCGACGATCGTGTCGCGCGAGGTCTCGAGCGAGAGGCTCGTGGAGCCCGGGTATTCGACGAAGGCCGGATAGAAGCTGTACGGAACCGTCGGGGCGATCACGACGTCGGCGCGCCGCCGGACCCGCTCCTTCAGATCGTTCGCGAGGATCAGGTCGTTCTTGAGCTTGAGGTGCGGCCCGTGCTCCTTCGAAGCCGCTCCGAGGGGGATGACCACGACCGTCTCCGGCCGCAGCACCTTCTCCGCCTCGACCCAGGTCAGGTCCTCGAGAAGGACGCCCTGGGCTGACGCGAGGGCGAGCAGGATCGCGCCGATCACTTGTCCGCCTCCCCCGCCGCCCGGCGCAGGAGCCTCAGGCGCGCCGCGAGCTTCGGGACGCGGACCTTGGCGAAAAACCGGCCGTTGACGAAGAGGACGGGAATCGAGTCGCCCCAGCGGCGGGCGATCTCGTCGTCGGAGTCGACGTCGACGATCTCCCAGCGATGCGGATCGTCGGCGAGCAGCCGGTCGACCTCCGCCCGCATCTCGTCGCACAGATGACAACCCGGGCGCGAGAGGAGGCGGAGCTCGATCATGGGCTCGCGGCGGCGGGCGCGGACTCGCGGGCGACGCTGAACACGTAGCCGAAACCGGAGATGACCGTCGTGGTCGCCGTGGCTCCGAAGGCGATCAGAAGGATGGGCCTCGGCCAGTTCCACACGTTGGCGCAGAGCACGAAGAGAACCGTCAGGATCTGAGTCACCGTCGTGACCTTGCCCGCCCAGCTCGGCGGGAAGGCCCTCTTGCCGAACGTCAGGATTATCAGCAGCGCGACCAGGAGGAGCAGGAAGTCCCGCGACAGCACCATGACGGAGAGCCAGACGGGCACCTTGACCCGCGCCGGGTACGACGGAATGGCGAGGAAGAGGTACGACGAGATCAACAGCAGCTTGTCGGCGATCGGATCGAGGTAGGCGCCGAGCGCCGACTTCATGTCGAAGTGCCGGGCCAGATAGCCGTCCACGCCGTCGGAGATCCCGGCCACGACGAAGATGGCCAGGGCGATGTCGAAGCGACCGTCGGCGATGGAGACCAGAAAGAACGGGAGGGCCGCGAGGCGGAGCAGCGTGATGAGGTTGGGCAGGGTCCAGGGACCCTTCAACGGCGCCTCCACTCGTTCTCGCGCGCGCCGGCGGGAACCTCGGCGGGGACCCAGACCATGGAGCCCTTGGTGCGGATGAGCTTGCGGGCCTCGAACTGCTTGAGCATGCGCGTCACCGTCTCGCGCGTGGCGCCGATCGAGTTGGCGATTTCCTGGTGGGTCGGCCGGGTCACCAGGAAGAACCCGTCGACGGCCGGCTGACCCGACTCGTCGGCGAGGCGGATGAGATAGCGCGCCAGCCGTCCGCCGACGTCCAGGAGCGCCATCGACTCGATGACGTCGTTGGCCTTCCGCAGCCGGGACGTAAGCGTCTCGAGGATCTTGCGCGTCAGCGAGAAGTCCCGGGCGAGGACCGCGAGGAACTCGGCGCGCGCGAGGACGGCGAGCTCGCAGTCGGTGAGCGCCGTGATCGACGCGCTCCGCGTCTCACCCTGCAGAAGCGCCATCTCGCCGAAGAAGTCTCCGGTTTGCAGGTGCGACAGCACGACCTCCCGGCCATCGGGCGAGTCGACGAAGACCTTGACCTCTCCCCGGAGGATGACGAAGAAGAGGTCTCCGGGCTCGGATTCCCGGATGATGGTCGAGCCCGACGGGACGCTCCGCGGGGTCATGGCCCGCGCGAGCGCCTCCAGCTCTCCGTTACCGAGCTCCGAGAACAGCGCGACCTTGCGGAAGACGGCGACGTCAATCACGTTTCATGGCCTCCCCGGCCGGAAAGAGCGAGCGGAGCCGATCCAGTCCCTGAGTGAACTCCGCACCGCCGACGACCGAGGCCCCCGATTCTGACAGGAGTTCGCACCGGGCCGCCACGCGAATCGCTTCCTTCCCGCCCTTTCCCGGGCCGGGCGCGCCCTGGAAGCAGCCGGGCATCTGGCCCGAGCGCGCCAGCCGCGAGGCGAGAAGCAGCATCATCCGGGCCGCCGCGGTCCGCGTCAGGGGCGCGTCCGGGCGCACGCGGTGCGTGTCGGGGTCGACGTCCAGCAGGCCCAGGGAGACGGCCCGCATCATCACCCGGCTGTCTTTGCGCTCGAGCACATCGGTGGCCACGATTCCTGCGGACTCGACGCGCGCTTCCCGGACTTCGGGAAAGACCCACCACACGAGCAGCGCCGCCCCGCTGCGGGTCAGTCGGCGCGAGAGGGCCGCCTCCCGCTCGGCATCGGGCCAGTTGGCAATCCGGAACGCGAGCCGGGCCTCCGCCAGCCGGGGCGCGAAACGCGAATCCCGGGCCGCCAGCGTTTCGAAAATCGACACGGCCGTGCCGTAGTCCCGCAGCTCGAGCGCGATCTGCCCGGCCTTCTCCTCCACCGCCGAATCGACGCCGCCCAGAGCCATCGCCTCGCGGTAGTACTCGAGCGCCCGTTCCCGGTCGCCGGCTTCGCACTCCACGTCGCCCGCCTCCACGAGGACCGGCGCCGATCGCGAGCTCCATCCCAGCGCGCGCGCGACCTGGAGGCGCGCCTCCTCCCTCCGGCCGTTCTGGGCGCTGCGCAACGCCTCGTCGAGCAGAGCCTCGGCCGCCGCCTCGCGGAGCTCCCCGGCCCGCGCGGCGAGACCGGGAAGGCTGGGCGCGGCCGAAGCCGCGAGGTCGTACAGCTCGACGGCGCCCACGGGATCCGCCGTCCGCGCCCGTGCTTCGCCGCAGGCGGACAGGAGCGGCGCCGTCGGCTCTCCGACAGCGAGGAGCTCGCCGCAGGGTCCGATCGCCTCCGAGGAGCGCCGGGACAGAACGAGAACCTCGATCGAGCCGATGGCCGCGGCCCGCGCCGAAGACGCTCGGCTCGACGCCGCTCCCCGCGCGAACTCGCGCCCGGCTCGAGCGTTGTCTCCGTCGAGGAGGGCCTGCCAGCCGCGCGCGACGGAATCGTCGAACGGCCCCGGAAGACCTTCCCGGGGGTCGAGCGGAAAGGAGTCCCGGGCCGGCGCCGCCGCGGTGGCGCAGCCGACGAGGCTCCCGCCGGCAGCGAAGACGGCGGCGATGAGGAGGCCGGACCAGAGGAGGCGGCGACGCATGCGCGGAAAGGCGGCGCGCCGCCGGGCTAAGGAAGGCGAAGGCGGTGACGCGGGAAGCGGCCCGGCTGGACCGTCATGGGCCCGCGGGCAGGCTTTCCGCCCGGATCGAGGCGATCGCGTGCTTGTAAATCATCTCCTCGCGCCCTTCGACTTCGAGCACCAGCGCGAACTTGTCGAATCGCCGCAGCCGTCCCATCCGATCCTCACCGGAGGTCAGCCGAACGGTCACGGGCACGTTGTCTTTTCGCAGGTTGTAGAAGAACGAGTCTTGAACGTTGATCGGCGCCTTGTTCATTGCGTCTCCTCGTCGACCTCTCCCGAAAGTAGCGCGAGTGCGGAGGAGAGTCCCTCTTCGGGGCTCGACCACCGGATCCCGCGCTCGCGCGCGAACCACGTCGCCTGCCGTTTGGCGAGGCCTCGCGTCGCGCTCAGAATCTCCACCACGGCCTCTTCTCTCGAGATGCGCCCGAGTATCCACTCGGCCACCTCGCGATACCCGATCGCTTGAAATGAATTCGAATCCCGGGAAAGACCGCTGTCGAGGAGCCGCCGCACCTCCTCGCTCCATCCCGAATCAAGCATCCGGCGGACTCGATCTTCAATCCTAGCATGGAGTTGCGTCCGCGACGGGCGAAGGCCAAGCATTCGAACCCGGAAGGATCGGGCCCACCGGTCGCCGGAGACCGCCCGCGTCGACGCGGGAGCGCCGGTCGAGAGGACGACTTCGAGCGCGCGCAGGGTGTACTTCAGGTTCGCGACCGGAATCCGGCCGGCCGAGACGGGGTCGTTGACGGCCAGGAAGCGGTGCGCCGCCTCCGGTCCTCGGCCGCGCGCCCACTTCGCGAGCGCAGGCCGCAGCCCCTCCTCGAGCGCCGGCCCGGGCGGCAGGCCCCGCAGGAGCGCCGACACGTAGAAGCCGCTGCCTCCGCAGACGATCGGCAGCCGGCCCCGGCGGGCGATGTCTTCCACGATCGGCCGCGCCTCCTCGGCGAAACGCCCGGCGGAGTAAGCCTCCTCCGGGTCGGCGACATCGAGCATGTGGTATCGGACCTCGGAGCGCTGCGCCGCCGACGGCTTGGCCGTTCCGACGTCGAGCCCGCGGTAGATCGCGAAGGCGTCCGCCGAGACGATCTCCCCCGCCCGCGCGAGGGCCACGGAGTGGGCCAGATCCGTCTTGCCGGAGCCCGTGGGCCCGACCACGACGAGCAGCTGCGGCCGCTCGCCGGTCGCGCCGCTCACCGACCGTCCAGGCCCCGCCAGGCCAGGCGGGTCGCCGCGGGCAGGAGCTCGACGCGGCAGTCCGACCGCTGGTCCGTGCGGAGCACGGGGACGCACCGGCGGCCGAGCGTGGCGAGCGTCGCGGGCGCCGGGTGGCCGAATCGGTTGCGCCGCCCGCACGAGAGCAGCGCCAGCTTCGGCTCCACCGCGTCCACGAACTCACGGGTCGTCGACGTCCGACTTCCGTGGTGGGCGACCTTGAGAACGTCGGCGCGCGGAGCGGCGCCCGCGCTCTGCAGCGCGGCTTCCGTAGGCGCCCCGATGTCTCCGGTGAGGAGCGCCGACCTTCCGTCGCGCTCGAAGAGAGCCACGATGGACTGGTTGTTGACGCCGTCGGCCTTGCGCATCGGGCCGCCGGAGTGCAGGACCGTCAGTCGCGCGCCGTCGAGCTCGAACGCATCCCCGCTTCGAAGCGCGCGGAAGGGAACGCGGCGGCTTTCGGCGAGCCCCGTCAACCGGGCGTGGAATCCTCCCTCGTCTTCACCCGTCGGAGCGCCAGAGCTCTCCCACCGGCAGCTCCTCGAGGACGGCGAAGAGGCCGAGCGCGTGATCCGGATGCGGATGCGTCAGCATGACGGCGTCCAGGCGCGTGACGCCGCGGTCGAGCAGCTTCGGCAGCACGCGCGCCCGGCCGAACTCCGTCGCCTCGATGTCGAACGGCCCGCCTCCATCGACCAGAATCGCCCTCCTCTTCCAGCGAAGCAGTATCGCGTCTCCCTGCCCGACGTCGAGGGCCTCGATCGCGAATCCGCGCTCGGGCCCGGCCGGACCGGGCCGAAGAGCAAACAGGGCGAAGACCGCGCCCGCGCCGAGCGCGCAGACCGGCCGAAGACGCCGGGGCCCGAGCGCCGCCGCCAGAAGCAGCCCTCCGGCGACGACCATCGCCCAGAGCGGCGGAGTCGGCCGGAGGAAAGCGGCGCCCGTCGCGCGGTCCGCGAGCCATTCGAGGAGGCGGGACCCGAGCGCGAAGACGCTCTCGAGAAGGCCGGCGGGAAGCCCGACCGCATAGCAGAAGAGCAGCGCGCCGCCGAGCGCGATCAGGCCCGCGGAGAGAGGGATCGCGAGCGGCGCCGTCAGCCAGGCGCCGCCGGCCACGAGGTTGAAGCGCCAGAAGAGCACGGGCGCGGTCGCGGCTTCGGCCGCGAGCGTGCCCGCGAGCCCCGACCAGAGCCACTCGGGGCGGGCCGGAAGGCGCGCCCGGATGGGCGACGAGAAGAGGGCGATGCCGCAGACCGCGGCGAACGTCAGGACCGTGCCGACCGAGAACATCGCCGCGGGCGACGCCAGAAAGAGAACCAGAGCCGAAAGACCGATGGCCTGCGCCGACCCGATCGGGCGCTCGAGGAGACGGGTCAGGAGAAAGACGCCGACGACCACCCCCGCCCGCACGGCCGGAGGATTCGCGCCACCGACCAGGACGAAGAGGAAAACCGACGCGAGGAGGAGAAGATCCCGGGCCTTGCCTTCGATGCGCAGCAGAGAGAGCGCGAACGAGACGAGGCCGGCCTCGAGCACCACGTGGAGGCCGGAGACGACGAGCAGATGGTACAGGCCGCCTCGGCGGTAGCGTGCGACGAGCCCGCGATCGAGCTCCGACGTGCGGCCGAGAAGCAGCGCGGCGAGCGGGCCGCGCACGTCTCGCTCGTAGGCCGCGTCCGCTCGGACGGGCGGCAGGGCGTCGAAGAGCGCGCGATTGGGCCAGGTCAGCGCCGATTCGAGCGTCGAGCCCCGCTTCTCGACGAGCCGCGCGCTCTTGACGGACATGCGGTAGCGCGGCCAGGCCCTCGGAAGCTCGCGCTCGGAAGCCGGAAGGTCCTCCTCCTCGAGCCGGCCCGTCACGCGGACCCGATCGCCTCGGTCCGCGACGGACGCGACGGGGGTCTCGCCTGAGACGAAGACGGTCACCTCGGCGGGAAACTCCCGCCAGGACGGCCCGGCGCGGACACGCCCGGCCGCGAGCGTCGTCCGCGCCCGCGGGGGCCGGCCGCTCCAGAAGTCGGTGAGCCTTCCCTCGACGACGGCTGCGGATGTCGCCGACGGAGGCAGGCCCGCGAAGGTTCGAGCGGCCTCGGCGGCCGGCCGAGCGATCCGCGCGCTTCCGGAGAGAAACCCGGCTCCGGCCCAGAACGCCGCGAAGGCGAGCCGGAACGCCGCGCCCCGCTCCCGCCGCACGGACGCCGAGCGCCATCGCCCCGGCCGAGACCAGAACCAGGGCGGCCGCGGCAAACCCGCCGCCCGCCGAAAAGGCGCCCGCGAGAATCCCCCCGACCAGCGCGACCGCCGCCCTCGCCGCCGGCGCCCGGCCGCCGGCGAGGACGGGCCGGATCACGCGGCTCGCTCGAGCGAGACGAGGGCCTCGACGCGATGCGTGAACGCGAAGAGGTCGAAGAGCGTGGCCGCGCGGATCGTGAACCCCTCCGACAGGATGGCCGGCAGATCGCGCGCGAGCGTCGCCGGGATCGCACGAGACGTAGACCAGCACCTGCTCCGCGCGCCCCGCGAGCTCGCGCGCGAGGTCCCGGCCGAGGCCCGCCCGCGGCGGATCGGCGACGACGCAGGAGAAGCGGCGGTCGTCCCGCCGCAGGAACTCCTCGACGGCGCCCCGTACGAGCTCGCAGCTGCCGCCGTCCTCCCAGCGCGAGAGCGTGGCCGCGGCGTCCGATGCCGCGGCCGCGTCCGCCTCCACGGAGACGACGCGATGGCCCGCATCGAGAAGCGCGCCGGCGAAGAGCCCGACGCCGCCGAACGCGTCGAGGGCCACGCCGGCGGCCGCCCGGCGCGCCTCGGCCGCAACCGCGGCGTAGAGCGCGCCGACGAGGTGGCGATTCCCCTGAAAGAAGGTGTCCACCGAAACGCGGAACACCCGGCCTCCCACCGACAGGTCGAGCGTCGCGTCGCCCCTCTCGTGGAGCGTCGCGCCGCCCGCATCGAGAACGCGGACCCCCGCAAACTCCGACAGGCGCTCCGCCAGGCATCCTCCGCGTCGCCCCTGGGGCGTGCGAGAGCGTCAGGCGGCACACGCGGCTCGACCCGTCGACGTTCTCGAGCAGCGCGATCTCGCTGGCTCCACGCGCGACCCGCGCAGGGCCGCCTCGATCGAGGGAAGCAGCCGCCGGGTCGCCGGGCGCGATCGCCTCGCAGGCCGTCGCCGGCACGACCCGATGCGTCCCGGGCGCGAAGTAGCCGACGTCGCGTGTCCGCGACGTGGAGGCGGGCGCGCAGCCGATAGCCGGGAGGCGACGGCTCGAGCGGGAGCTCGCCGAACGGCGCCGGGTCGAGATGGCCGAGCCGCTGCATGGTCTCGCGGAAGAGCTCCCGTTTCGCCCGGCCGGCGGCCACCGGCTCGAAGAACGCCCAGTCGCATCCGGCGCAGTCCGCGTGGCGGCCGCCGACCCTCTCGGCGGACGGCTCGCGCACGGCGGCCACCCGGCCCCTCCAGAATCTTCTTCTTCACCTGATACACATTTGTCGCGACGAGCTCGCCCGGCAGCGCCCCCTCGACGAAACCCACCCCGTCGTCCGTTCGGGCGATCCCCTCCCCGGTCGGGGCGAGCTTCTCGATGCGGACGACTCTCTCGCTCTGGCGGCTCGTTCACAGAAGCGAGAGTCGGGGAAGGCCGAGCCGCTCGCGAAGGAGCCGCCGCTTCAGCGCGCGCGAGGTCTTCTCCAGCGTCACGGCGTCCATGCGGGCCCCGGCCCCGGCGAGCATGCGGCCCGCTTCGGAATCGAGGTCGGCGCGCTCCTTTCTCGGACAGCGCCTCGGCGAGCGCTTTCGCGAGCCGGCGATCGAGCCCGGCGAGCGCGCCCTCGATCTCCTCGGCGCCCTTTCCCGAGCTCTCGAGTCTCGAGAGCGAGCGGCGCGCGGCCTCGAGCGGGGCTCCGAGATCCGGCCGCCGCGCCGCGACGGCCTCGAGATCCGCCGCGAGCCGATCGCAGCGCTCCCGCGGCGTCGATCGCCTCGGGCGCGCCCGGCGCTCCCCTTTCCCCGCGACGTTTCCGCGCGCCGCTCCCAGGCCTCGAGGATGGCGTCCCGGCAGTACGAGAGGGAGTTGACGCGGCCGACGGCGCCGCGCTCCTCGCGCCGCGTGAACGCCTCGTCGATCCCGGCCTCGACGGCCTCGAGCGGCACGCCGAGGGCGCGCCACTCCTTGAGCAGCGCGAAATCCTTCGGCGAGAGAAGAAAGGGCGTGCCGCGGCGTCGCGACGAACGCGGCCTCCGCGGCCGCGTAGTAGCCCCTATCCTCCTCGGTTTCGCTCATCGATCAGCCGCAGGCCGCGCAGCGTGAGAAGCGGGTCGATCTCGCTCGATGCGCTCCGATCCTCCGCCGAAGAGCTCGGCGAGGCCTCCCGTCGCGATCACCCGGGGCTTCCCTCCGATCTCGCGAGGCGATGCGGTCGATCATGCCGTCCACGAGCGAGAGGTAGCCGAAGTAGAGGCCGGACTGGATCGACGCCGCCGTCGTCTTTCCGACGACGCGGTCGGGCCGCCGGATCTCGACGCGCCAGAGCCGCGCGGCCTTCTCGAAGAGGGCCTCGGCCGAGATCGCGATCCCGGGAACGATGACGCCGCCGGCGTACTCGCCCTTCGCGCGTCACGACGTCGAACGTCGTCGCCGTGCCGAAGTCCACGACGATGCAGGGCCCGCCCAGCCGGTCGCAGCGCCGCGACGGCGTTGACGATGCGGTCGGCGCCGACTTCCTGCGGCATGTCGTAGAGGATCGGCATGCCCGTCTTGACTCCCGGGCTCGACGAACAGCGGGCTCGCGCTCCAGGATCTGGCGGAGCGCCTGGCGCAGCGAGAAGCGGAGCGACGGAACGACGCTCGCGACGATGACGCGCATCGGCGCGAGCTCCTCGGGCGCCGGCCCCGCCGCGAAGAGCCCCCGGATCGAAAGCGCGATCTCGTCGGCCGTCGCGTCGCGGCGCGTGGTCAGCCGCCAGGAGCGCGCGAGCTCCGTCCCCGCGCCAGAGCCCGAGGACGGTGTTCGTGTTGCCGACGTCGACGGCGAGAAGCGCCGCGCCGCCTCACCACTGCGCGACCTCGCCCGCGGCGACGATCGTCTCGCCGGACGGCGTCTTGCAGCCTGAGGAAGCCCGCCGGGTCGAGCCCGAGGTACTCGCCGCGTGACCTCTTCGTCCGCCCGGCGGATCGTCAGCACGTCGCCGGGCCGATGGAGGGAGACGAGCTCCCAGGCCCGGATCTCCTCGTCCCAGCGGGGGCGCGGCGAGCTCGCTGTCGAGCCGCTCGAGGAGCGCCTGGAGGAGCGGGGCCAGCGGAACGCGGCGGCCGGTCTCCTCCTCGATCGTCGTCGCGTTCGGAACCGACGAGCGCGCCGGATCGGCCGAGGACGTTGATCCCGACGCCGACGGCCACGTCCCGTCTCGTCGCCCTGGGTGCGCGACTCGGCGAGGACGCCGGCGAGCTTGCGCCGCCCGACGTAGAGGTCGTTGGGCCACTTCAGCGCGACCGCCACGCCGGTCTCCTGCAGCAGCACGTCCCGGATCCAGCGCGCGAACGCGATCGGAACGACCGACAGCGGCTCGCCCTCGGCGGCCCGGCGCAGGATCGTGAAGTAGAGGCCCCTGGCCCCCCGGCGCCGCCCAGGAGCGCCCGTTGCGGCCGTAGGCTCCGGGCTGCGCCTCGGCCGCGAGGACCGTCGGGCGGAGCTTCTGCTCCTCCTCGAAGTACATGTCGATCAGCTCGCGGGCGAGGGCGTTGGACGAGGGGATCGAGCGGAGGCAGACGAAGTTCTCGAGGACCTGCAAGCGGTTCGGGATCGATCGAGCCGTCGCGAGAACGTGATCACGACCGCGCCGAGCGCCGCCCGCTTCTCCTCGAGCTCGAACAGGCGCGTCCGCGCCTTCTCGACGACCGGGGGCGGGGCCTTCTCGCAGGAACGCCGGATTCTGGAGCTTCGCGCGCAGAGACGCGATCTCGGCGTCCGCGGCCGCCGCGCGTCTTCTCGACCCGAGCTCCGCGCCTCGCGCCGAGGCCCGACCGCGGCAGCGACAGCCCCAGCGGCGAGACCCGACACCACGTCCTGAAGCGCTCCCTCCGGAGCCGGGCCCGAAGCGTGAGCCGGTCGAGCCGCGCGAGGTGGATCAGCAGCGGCGCGAGCTCCTGCAGCGCCGCGGCGAGCGCCCGGCTGGGCGAAGCCGGATCGATCGTCAGCGTCACCGGCTCGGTCGGAGACGCGCCGCGCTCCGCTCGCGGAAGTTGCGCACGCGCGTCACGACCGCGCGCAGCGCCTCGACCGCCGCCTCGGCCTCGGCGTCCCGGGCGCCGTCGCCCGGCGGGATACGGCGAGACGATCAGCGTGCCCGGCCGGCCGGTGAGCTTCTCCCAGATCTCCTCGGTCACGAACGGCATGAACGGATGCAGCAGCGCGAGCGAGCCCTCGAGGCAGCGTCGCAGAACGCCGCGCGCGGTCTCGCTGCGGCCGTCCGTATCCGAGCCCGCGAGGACCGGCTTGACCATCTCGAGATACCCGTCGCAGAGCTCGTGCCAGACGTAAGCGCGTAGATCGCGCCGGCGGCCTCGTCGAAGCGGAAGCCCTCGAGGTGCCGGTTGGCGTCGGCGGCGGTCGCCTCGAAGCCGCGACAGGATCCAGCGGTCCGGCAGCGTCAGACGGCCGCCTTCGAGCGATCGTCGGCCGCGGGCTTGCCCTCGAGCTGGGCACAGCGTGAACCGCGCCGCGTTCCAGACCTTGGTGGCGAAGTTGCGCGAGCCGGCCATCCGCCCCCGCTCGACCGAGACGGTCGGTCCCGAGGACGCCGCGGAGGCCAGCGTGAACCGCACGGCGTCGGCGCCGAACTCCTGCGATCGCCTCGAGCGGGTCGATGACGTTGCCCCTGGTCTTCGACATCTTCTCGCCGCCCACCCGCACGAGGCCGTGCAGGTGCACCGTGTGGAACGGCGCCTTCCCCGTGAAGCGGAGTCCCGCCATGATCATCCGGGCCACCCAGAAGAAGAGGATGTCGTAGCCCGTGACGAGGACGTCGGTCGGGTAGAACTCCTCCAGGTCCTCCGTCTCCTCCGGCCAGCCGAAGACCGAGAAGGGCCAGAGCTGCGAGGAGAACCACGTGTCGAGGACGTCCGGGTCCTGCGTGAGCTCTCGCCGAGCCGCAGCTCTCGCAGGCCGCCGGGTCCTCGTCGGCCACCGTGACGTGGCCGTTCGCGCAGGTGAACGCCGGGATGCGGTGCCCCCACCAGAGCTGGCGGGAGATGCACCAGTCGTGGATGTTGCGCATCCACGTCGAAGTACGTCTTCGTCCACGACTCCGGGGCGAAGCGCACGTCGCCCTTCTCGACCGCGCTGCGATCGCGGGCTCCGCGAGCGGCTGGATCTTCACGAACCACTGCGTCCGAGAGGTACGGCTCGATGACGGTGTCGCAGCGCTGGCAGTGGCCGAGGTTGTAGCGCGTGAGGCTCGGTCCCCACGAGCCGGCCCTCCTCCTCGAGCCTCGCGATCACCCGCTTGCGCGCCTCGAACCGGTCGAGGCCCGGCGTACTCCCCGGCCTCGGCCGTCATCTTGCCGTTGCCGGCCGATGACGACGACCGCGGGAAGGTTCATGCCGCTGCGCCGACGGCGAAGTCGTTGGCGTCGTGGGCCGGCGTCACCTTCACGACGCCCGGTGCCGAACTCCCGGTCGACGAGGATCGGCGTCCTCGACGATCGGGATCTCGCGGTCCACGATCGGCAGGATCGCCTTCTTCCCGCGCAGCTGCGGCGGTCCGCTCGTCCTCCGGGTGGATCGCGAGCGCCGTGTCGCCGAGCATCGTCTCCGGCCGCGTGGTCGCCACGACGGCGCCGCCCTCGGACGCGCCCGGGCACGTCGTAGCGGATCGTGGTACAGCGTTCCCTTCGTCTCGCGGTGCACGACCTCGAGGTCCGAGACCGCGGTCCCGCAGCGCGGGCACCAGTTGACGACGTAGCGGCCGCTTGTAGATCAGCCCGTCCCGGTACAGGAGGACGAAGGCGTGCCGCACCGCCCGGGAGAGATCCGGGTCCATCGTGAAGCGCAGGCGGCTCCAGTCGAGCGAGCAGCCGAGCCGCCGCAGCTGCGCCAGGATCGTGTCGCCGGACTCGCGCGCCACGCCCAGACCCGCTCGATGAACTCCTCGCGCCCGAGGTCCCGCCGCTGGATCCCCTGCTTGCGCGAGCTCGCCGCTCGACGACCATCTGGGTCGCGATGCCGGCGTGGTCGGTGCCGGGCAGCCAGAGGACGCGGCGGCCGCGCATGCGCTTCCAGCGGGCCAGGATGTCCTCGATCGTCCGGCCGTAGGCGTGGCCGATGTGGAGCCGCCCGGTCACGTTCGGCGGCGGGATGACCATGACGAAGCGCGGCGAGCCCGGCCGGCTCCCGCCGGCTGGAAGCGGCCTTCCTTCTCCCACAGCGGAGTACCAGCGCTCCTCGAAGTGCGCCGGGATCGAAGGTCTTCTCGAGCGTCTCGACGGCGCCGCTGTGTGCTTTTCGGACATGAAAAAAGGGCTCTCTGGAGCCCTTTCATATATCAGAACCCCGAGGGTCTCTATTCGGCGCCCGCCTCCAACTCCTTGATGCGCTGCTTGATGACGAGCTCCGCCATGTCGGGGATGACCTCCCAGGCGATCTCGCGGACGATCTTCTCCGAGAGCCGCTCGACGACGCGCGAGGCGAGCCGGTCGATCTCGTCGTCGCGAGAGCCCGCCCTCGCTCCGGGAGACGGAGGAGAGCATTTCCTTCAGCTGGCCGATCGAGGTCGTCTGCGCCAGCTCCTCGATCTCGGGCGGCACCGGCCGGCCTCTTCCGGGCGCCGGATGCCGGTCGGCGGCGATCGCGCGCAGCCGCGCGGCCGACGCCGCAGCGATCCGCGCGGCCATGATCGGGATCTCGGCCGTGTGCTCCTCGGCGGCATCGAAGCGGAGGCGAGGTCTCGTCGCTCGTCGTCGTCGCGGTGGTCGTCCGTGATCCCGCCGGGGCGACCGAGCGCGGCTAGTCGGCCGCCAGCGGAATCTGCTGCGGTGCGGCCTTCGTCGGCGCGCATCGGCGTCCGCCGGAGCTCGCGCCGCGACGCGGAGTCGTCTGCGGCGAACGGAATCGGCGTGAGCTCGGGCTCCGCGCTGTCGCGGCACCCAGAACGGAGCCGGCGCGGGCGGCGGCGGCAGCTCGGCGGCCGGCGCCGGCGCTCCGGCTCTTCCTGCAGCCACCCGGCGAGCTTCGGCGTCTCGGCGGGCTCTCCTCCGTCGAGCCTTCGGCTCGGACGGCGAGCCGCCGTCTGCGCCGGGCGCCATCGCGGCGTCGCTCGCGCCGTCCTCGGCGTACGAGAACTCGGGGTGCGCCTTCTCGAACGCGGCGATCGCCGACTCCACGTCGGCCTGCCCGTACTCTTCCTCGAAGAGGTCCGGTCCGCCGGCGATCTCCGCGGCCCGCGGGATCGAGCCCGGTGAAGTCGTCCGAGGCAAAGCCCGGCTCGGCCGGCGCCCGCTCCGGGCGAGCGCGGCCGGGGGCGGCGGGGCGCCGGCGGGTTCGCCATGATGGGTATCGCGAGCGTCGAGGCCGAGGGAGCGTCCTGCGGCGCGCGCGCCAGGAGCGCCTCGACCTGGCGCAAGCAGCTGCTGCGAGTCGAAGGGCTTCGAGACGATCGCGTCGCAGCCCAGACGCTCGGCCCGGTCGCGATCGAACGGCTCGAAAGTTCCCGACAGCAGAACGACGGGAATGCGCGCGGTCGCGGGATTCGCCTTGATCGCCTCGCAGACCTCGTAGCCGTTTTTCTCCGGCATCACGACGTCGGCGAGGATCAGGTCCGGCGCGCTGCTCGGCGACCTTGTCGAGCGCGCGCTGCCCATTGGAAACGCAGACCAGGTCGTACTCACCGTCCGAGAACGTCAGCTCGACGACCTTCTGGATCGTGAGACTGTCGTCCGCCAGGAGGATGCGTTTTGCCACTGAGTTAACCTTCGTTGAGTCAGGAGGTTACCCGGATCGACTCCACGCTGTCAACGGGTTTCTCCCCAGACGGCGGCGAGATAGCGCCCCGGCGGCCGCCGGCCGAGATTCTCCGCGAGAAACCGCGACGCTTCGACGACCTTCGCGAGTGTGACGCCGGTCGCAATTCCGAGTCCTTCGAGAAAATAAAGCAGGTCCTCGGTCGCGAGATTGCCTGACGCGCCCGGCGCGTACGGACACCCGCCGAGCCCGCCGGCCGAGGCGTCGTAAGTCGTGACGCCGCACTGCAGCCCGGCGAAGACGTTCGCGAGCGCCGTGCCGCGCGTGTCGTGGAAGTGCAGCGCCAGAACTCCGCGCGTCACGCCGGACTCGTAGAGCGCCTCGATCACGTCGTAGACGCCGGAAGGCGTCGCGACGCCGATGGTGTCCCCCACCGAGATCTCGTCGACCTCGAGGTCGAGGAGCTTGTGGACGACCTCCCGCACCGCCTCCGGCGCGACGTCGCCCTCGTAGGGACAGCCGAAGGCCGTCGAGACGTAACCGCGGATGCGGATCTTCTCGGCTTTCGCCGCGCTCGACGACCGGCCGGAAACGCTCGATCGACTCGTCCACACCGGCGTTGATGTTCTTGCGGTTGAACGTCTCCGACGCGGCCGTGAAGACCGCGATCTCCCGGACGCCGACCGAGAGCGCGCGCTCGAGGCCCCGGAGGTTGGGAACGAGGGCCGGATAGCGCACGCCGCTCGCCGGATGGATCAGGCGATAGAGCTCCTCGGTATCGGCGAGCTGCGGAATCGCCTTCGGGGACACGAACGAGCCCGCCTCGATCGCCGGCAGACCGGCGTCGGCCAGGCGGTCCACGAACGCCGCCCGGATCCCGACCGGCAGCGTCTCCTTCTCGTTCTGGAGGCCGTCGCGCGGCCCGACCTCGTAGACCGTCACCCGCTCGGGCAGGTGCGGCCGCCGGATCGCATGCTCCTCCCAGGGCTCCGTCGTCACGTCTCGATTATCCCCCGCCGGTCCCGGCCGAGTTCGGCGAGCTCGGCGCCCGCTTCGACGAGGTCGCCCTCCGCCACGCGGAAGCGCTCGAGCACGCCGTCGCGGGGAGCCCGGATCGCGTGCTCCATCTTCATCGCCTCGAGCACGAGAAGCACGTCGCCGCGCGCCACGGCGCTTCCTTCGGCCGCGACGAGGCGGCGCACACGGCCCGGCATCGGCGCCGCGAGGCCGTCGAGGTGCTCGACCGCCGCCGCCCGCCGTGACCCGCGCGCCGTCTCGAACTCGTAGACCACGCCCTCGCACCAGACCCAGGTCCGGTCCCCCGCGCGGGCGGTCGCGACCCGGAAGCGCCGGCCGCTCGACGAAGATCTCCCGCGACGACGCCCGTCGCGGCGCGGGAGAACGATCGGGACACGCGCGGCCGTCGAGCGAGGCCGAGGCCCGATCGAGTCGGACCTCGCGCGCGAGCCCGCGATGGACGAGACGCATCGCCTTCAAGCGCCGGCCCTCCACGACGGATAGGCGGCCCACGGATCCAACGCTTCCGATCGCCGGCCTCCCGGCTCATCCCGCCGGCCGCCCGGACTCGGCGCGAGCGCGGCCGCGATCCAGGCTGCATCGGGCGGCTCCGGCTCCCCGAGCGGCGGCAGTCGCGCGATGAGATCGGTGTCGTAACGGCCGGAGACGAACGCGTCCGACGCCAGCACCGCCCGCAGGAGCCGGGCGTTCGTCTCGACGCCGAGGACGATCCACTCCTCGAGCGCCCGCCGCGCCCGCGCGATGGCCGCCTCGCGCGTGGCCGCCGAGACCACGAGCTTCGCCAGAAGCGGGTCGTAGTCGACGCCCACGACGCTTCCCTCCTCGACTCCGGAGTCGACGCGGATCCCGGGCCCCGAGGGCTCCCGATAGACGAGAATCCGCCCGGAGCGAGGCAGGAAGTCGACGGGATCCTCGGCGTAGAGCCGCAGCTCGATCGCGTGCCCCCTCGGCCGGAGCGATCCGTCCGTCCAGCTGGCGGGCAGCGGCGCTCCCGCGGCGACTTCGAGCTGGGCCCTCACGAGATCGCAGCCCAGCGTCTCCTCGGTGATCGGGTGCTCGACCTGGAGCCGCGTGTTCATCTCCAGGAAATAGAAGCGGCTTCCCTCGACGCAGAAACTCGACCGTGCCCGCGCCGACGTAGCCGACGGCCCTCGCGGCGGCGACCGCGGCCTCGCCCATCGCGCGCCGCAGCGCTCCGTCGCCCCCGAGGGCCGGGCTCGGCGTCTCCTCCAGGATCTTCTGGTGCCGTCGCTGAACGCTGCACTCGCGCTCGAACAGCGAGACCAGGTTTCCCGCGGCGTCGCCGAAGACCTGGATCTCGACGTGCCGGCAGCCCTCGAGGAGGCGCTCGAGGTAGACCGTGCCGTCGCCGAACGCCGCCTCCGAGAGGCGGCGGCCCTCGGCCAGCGCGGAGGGAAGCTCTTCGAGCCGTGCGACCCGCGACATGCCCTTGCCGCCGCCCGCCCGCCGACGCCTTGATGAGAAGCGGGAAGCCCAGCCGGCGCGCCTCCTCGAGCGAGCTCCGCGTCACGCACGGCCTCGCGGCGCGAGCCCGGCACGACCGGCACGCCCGCCTTCTCCATGGCCGCGCGCGCCCGGAGCTTGTCTCCCATCGCCTCGATCGCCGCGGGCGGCGGCCCGACCCAGGTCAGGCCCGCCTCCACGACGGCCCGCGCGAAGTCGGCGTTCTCCGAGAGGAATCCGTAGCCCGGATGCACCGCGTCCGCACCCGCTCTCCCGCGCCGCCGCGAGCAGCCGCTCGATCGAGAGGTATGTCTGCGAAGGCGACCCCGGACCGAGCGACACCGCGCGGTCCACGCTGCGCGTGTGGAACGCTCCGGCGTCCGACTCGGCGTACACGCCCGCGGTCGCGATCCCCATCTCCCGGGCCGTCCGGGCCACGCGCACGGCGATCTCGCCACGGTTGGCGATGAGGAGACGCCGCGTCATTTCGCCCGGCCGCGCTCGCCCGACTCCCACTCGCTCCAGAGCCCGTAGAGCTTCATCTGTCCTTCGAGCCCCTTCCGGACGAGCAGCTCCTGGACTTGCGCCCGGGTCTGCCGCGGCCCGGGACGCCCGGGAGCGTTGGCGAGGCCCAGGACGGCCACCGCCGCGACCGCGGCGTTGCGGCGCGCGAGCTCGAGGTCGACCTTGTCGAAGGTGTCGGAGGAGGCGTGGTAGTCCGCGAGGTAGCGGTCCGTCTCCTGGATCGCCACGAAATTCGGGACCCCCTCGAGGAGGAAATCGAAGTTGTCGGTGCCGAGGATCGCCTCGTCGTTCGTCGTGTCCGCTCCCCACCCCGCCACGGGAGCGAGCGCCGCCCGCACCGGGGGATCGAGCTCGGGCCGCCCGTTCGTGAAGTAACCCACGACCTTGCCGTCGCCGATGTCGTGGATGAGGGCGGCGACGTGGGCGTCGAGCTCGCTCCGGTGCCGGCGCACGTACCCGAGCGAGCCGAGCAGCCCGGTCTCCTCGCTCGTGAAGAGCGCGAAACGCACCGTCCGCCGCGGCCGCGGGCCGGCCGCGATCGCCCGGGCGACCTCGGTCGACCAGCGCGCAGTTGACGCCGTTGTCGAGCGCTCCCGTGCCCAGGTCCCACGCATCGAGGTGGGCGCCGAGGAGCACGATCTCCTCGGGCTTCTCGGAGCCGCGGATCTCGGCGACGACGTTGGCGGCCTGCCAGGGGCCGCCGACCGTGTTGCGAATGTCGAGCGTCACGCGCATGGCGCCGCCGTTTCGCGATTCGAGCAGTCGCGCGAGGCGCAGGCCGTCCTCGCGCGCGACCTGGGCCATCGGGATGGGCGCGAGCGTGCCCCAGGTGATCGTGTGGCGGTAGAGCAGGTCCCGGGGGCGCGTCGACAGGAAGAGGATCGCGGCCGCGCCCTGGGCGACGGCCGCCTGCATCATGGTTGGAGCCGCGAGGTATTCGGCGAAGAGATCGTCGAAGGACTGCATGGGCTTGGAGCGCACCAGGGCGACCGCGCCCTTCGCCGCGGCGCCGAGGCGCTCGAAGTCCGCCTTCCCGCCCATCCCCGCGTCCACGAGCGGCGCCGTGATCGGGCCCGGCGTCGACGGGGCCAGGCCGAACGAGACGACCGAGAGCGGGAACGCGACCGGAGCGACGAGGGAGGCGGTCGCCGAAACGGGCTGCCCACTTCGATGGGCACCGGGTACGTCTCGAGCTTGACGGCGTCCGACGCCCGCCCTCTTGAACGCGTCGATGCCCCACTGCAGCGACTGCTCGTAGCCCGGGCTTCCGGTGACGCGGCCTCCGATCTCGTCGGTCAGCCGCCGCAAGTCCGCCTCCATCCGGGAGGAGGGGCCCGTGAGCTTCTCGATCGCGGCGCCGGCGGGGTCGAGCGACGAGGCGAACCCAAGGCCGCCGCCGCCAGGACGACGGCCGAGGCGATGCGCGCGGCCGGTTTCACGACGGCTCTTTCGCGGCGGGCTCGGGCGCCGCCGCGGGAGGGAGCCGCGGGAGGCGGTCGCGGGCGCCGGAGCCGGGGCCGGTGCCGGTGCCGGAAGGGGCGGCCGCCGCGCGGCCTCGTCGGCGAAGGTGTGGCCGCAGAAGTAGCACTTGACCTGCGCTCCCGGAAGGTCGTCCGGCCGCCAGGAGAAGAACACCTTCCCGCATTTTTCGCAGACCATCCGCCGTTGCGTCCCCTTCATTCCTTCTCCCCTCTCGGCGACTTTTCCTCCGCCCACGAAGGCTTGCGCTTCTCGAGAAACGCCGAGAGGCCTTCCTTCGCCTCGGCGGACGCGCGGCGCTCGGCGATCGTTCGAACGGTCTTCGCCGCCACGTCCTCCGGCGATTTCCAGGCGACTTCGGCGATCAGCCGCTTGGCGACGCGGACCGCCTCGGGCCCCGAGGCGAGAAGCGAGGCCGATTTCCGCGCGGCGGCGGCGGCGAGATCCTCCGCGGGCACCACCTGGTGGACGAGGCCGATCCGATGGGCCTCGCGCGCGTCGAATCGGTCGCCGGTCAGAAAGAGGTCCCGGGCGTTCCGGGGCCCGATCGCCCGCAGGACGAAGGGCGACACGACCGCGGGCAGAATCCCGAGCCGGACCTCGGCGAGCGAGAAGACCGTGCCCTCGGCCGCGATCGCGATGTCCGCGGCCGCGACCAGCCCGACGCCCCCGCCGATCGCGGCCCCGTGGGCGAGGGCGATCACCGGCTTCGGGCACGTGTCGATCGCCCGGAGCATTCCGGCCATCCGTTCGGCGTCCGCCTCGTTCTCCGCCTTCGTGTAGCCGCCGGCCTTGCGCATCCAGTTCACATCGGCCCCGGCGCAGAACGTGGGACCGTCGCCCGCGAGGACGACGACCCGGATCCGGGAGTCCTCGGCGGCCTGGCCGAACGCGCGCGTCAGCTCCTCGATGAGAACGTCGTCGAACGCGTTGCGCACGTCCGGGCGGGCGAGGGTGATCCGCTGAATGGCGCCCGCGCCGTCCGTCTCCACGCGGAGGTTGCGATAACCGAGACCCGCCCCGCTCACGAAGCGCCCGTCAGCTGCCCGGAGAGATCGAGCGGCACGACCACGTCGCCGCCCTTCAGCCGCAGGACGATCTTGCCCTTCAGCCGCACCGCGACCTCGCCTCCGGCGACGAGCGCCTTGCCGGCCGCGGAGATGAGCGACGCGTGGTCGATGCCGATGGGCAGGGTGAGCGTGTTCTTGCGGCCGCCGCGCAGAATCAGGCCGCGGGCCGAGCCCTCGCCCGACAGGCTCCCCCTCGGCGAAAAGGACGTACTGCATCTCGGCGATCCGCACGTCGAAGCCGAGCGGGTTCACGATCATGAGCTCTCCGACGCCTTCGCTCGACAAGAGAGACATCTCGGTGAGGCGAACGTTCTTGAGCGCGAGGAAGCGGTCCGAGTCCCCGCCCGAGACCTCGACGTCCTCGAACGCCTGCGTGCCCGTCCACTCGCGCGACGGCTGTCCCGCGCTCGCGCCCCGCACGTGGTAGGTGAACGTGTCCTGCCGGAAGCCCGAGGTCCAGGCTTCGGGCAGGTCGGCGAAGCGGACCGTCACCGGGAGCACGAACTTTCCGCCCGAGTGCGTGACGGTTCCCGAGATCGGCAGCTCCGCCGCGGAGCCGTTGACCGAGACGGTGCCGCGGAACGGCCCGGCAGCCAGCTCGGTCTCCGGGCCGGAGATCGTCACGCGAGCCTCCGTCACGCCGGGGACGTCGACCGAAAAACGCAGCGCGCCGGGGGCGGACGCCGCGAGAACCGCCGCGAGGAGCGGCCCGATGAGAGATAAGAGGACCGGCACGCTACCTCACATGCGGAATACGCCGAACTCCGTCTCCGGAATGGGCGCGTTGTAGGAGGCCGAGAGCGCCAGCGCCAGGGCCGGCCGCGTCTCCGCGGGGTCGAGAACGCCGTCGTCCCAGAGACGGGCCGTCGAGTAGTACGGGTGGCCTTCGAGCTCGTACTTCTCGCGCGTCGGCCGCTCGAACTCGGCGACCTCCTCGGCGGTGAGGGCCGGCTTTCCGGCGCGCGCGAGCTGATCCTGCTTGACGGTCGAGAGGACCGAGGCCGCCTGGGGCCCTCCCATCACGGAGATGCGCGAGTTCGGCCACGTAAAGAGGAAGCGCGGCCCGTACGCCCGGCCGCACATGCCGTAGTTGCCGGCGCCGAAGGAACCGCCGATGATCACCGTGAGCTTCGGAACGGCCGCGTTGGCCACCGCGTGCACCATCTTGGCGCCGTCCTTGGCGATGCCCCCGCGCTCGTACTCCTTGCCCACCATGAATCCCGTGATGTTCTGGAGGAAGAGGAGAGGCACCTTCCGCCGCGCGCACAGCTGGATGAAGTGCGTGGCCTTCAGCGCCGACTCCGAGAACAGGATGCCGTTGTTGGCGACGATGCCGACGAGGAATCCCGAGAGACGGGCGAACCCGCATACGAGGGTCGTGCCGTACCGCGCCTTGAACTCGTCGAAGCGCGACCCGTCCACGAGGCGCGCGATCACCTCGCGCACGTCGTAGGGCTTGCGCAGGTCCCGCGGCAGGATCCCGTAGATTTCCTTCGGGTCGTAGGCCGGCTCCTCGGGCTCCTCGACGTCGGCCGGCAGCGTCTTGGACGTATGGAGGGTTCCGACGATCGTGCGCGCCAGCTCGAGGGCGTGCGCGTCGTCCTCGGCGAGGTAGTCCGCGACGCCGGAGATCCGCGTGTGGACGTCGCCGCCGCCGAGCTCCTCGGCCGTGACGTCCTCTCCGGTCGCGGCCTTCACGAGCGGCGGCCCCGCGAGGAAGATCGTCCCCGTGCCCTTCACGATCACGGCCTCGTCCGACATCGCCGGCACGTACGCGCCTCCGGCGGTGCACGAGCCCATGACGATGGCGATCTGGGGTATGCGCTTCGACGACATGCGCGCCTGGTTGTAGAAGATGCGGCCGAAGTGCTCGCGGTCGGGGAACACCTCGGCCTGGAGCGGCAGAAACGCGCCTCCCGAGTCCACGAGGTAGACGCAGGGCATCCGGTTTTCCTCGGCGATCTCCTGGGCCCGCAGGTGCTTCTTCACCGTGATCGGAAAATACGTGCCGCCCTTGACCGTGGCGTCGTTGGCGATGATGACGACCTCGCGGCCGGACACGCGGCCGACCCCCGTCACGAGCCCGGCGCCGGGAGCCTCGCCGTCGTACATGCCGTGGGCCGCGAGCGGCGAGAGCTCCAGGAAGGGCGAGCCCGGATCGAGCAGCGCGTCCACCCGGTCGCGGACGAACATCTTCTTCTGCTCCGCGTGGCGTTCGCGCCCGGGACCCCCGCGGCGCGCCCGGGCGAGCTCCTCGCGCAGCCCGGCCGTCAGGGATTCCATGGCGCGGGACCGCTCTTCGAATTCCGGGGACCTGACGTCGACGCGGGTCGGAAGCCGATCCATCGGGAGGTCGGTCAGGCCCGGCCGACCTTCGCTCCCGCTTCGCGCTGGATGAACTCCACGAGCGTCCGGGTCGGCGTGCCGGGCAGGAAGATCTCGCGGATGCCGATGGCCTTCAGGGGCGCGATGTCCTTCTCCGGGATGATGCCGCCGGCCAGCACGAGGATGTCCTCCCCGCCCTTCTCCTGGAGGAGCTTCATGATCTCGGGAAAGAGGACGTTGTGGGCCCCGGAGAGGATGGAGAGCCCGATGACGTCGACGTCTTCCTGGATCGCGGCGGCCACGACCTGCTCGGGCGTCTGCCGCAGGCCCGAGTAGATGACTTCCATCCCGGCGTCCCGCAGCGCGCGCGCGATCACCTTGGCGCCGCGGTCGTGCCCGTCCAGCCCGGGCTTGGCGATCAGGACGCGGATCGGTCGGGACATGCTCTCTGCCGGACTCCTTGTCGTTGCAGCGGACCCGGAGTGTATCAGTCGACGAGCGCGACCGGGTCGCCGACGCGCAGCCGGTTGCCGGCGAGGGCGCGGGCGGTGACGCCGATCTTGCCGCCGCGTCCGCGCGCGATCGCGGAGAGGATCCCGGGCGAGCGTTCGGTCGTCCCGCCGTCGACGGTCGGAAGCACGCAGTTGTCGGAGCCGCCGACGATCTCGAGCAGCACGTCGCCGATCCAGAGCTGGCGTCCGAGCCACTGATCCTCCTGGAACGGGCGGCCGTCCGGCAGGTCGAGGAGCACGTTGGAACGCAGCCGCTCGGGCTCCAGGGGCCCGCCGTACTGCTTCTCGAGGAACCGCACGCTCGGCACCGAAATCAGGTGAAGCGGCGCCGGGTCCGTGTCGGCGTCGGGGCGCGTCCGCAGGCTCACCGGATGGCCGCACCGCCGAGCGACGTCTTCGAGCCAGCTGCGGTCGGTGAGCGGCGCCTCCGTGCCGTCCGGAGTCGTGATGCGGACCCAGGCCGCGAGCTCGGTGCCCCGGACCATCGAGTCGAGGAAGCGCGCCTGGTACCGGAGGAGAAACGGCGCGTCGCTCGTGCGCAGCAGAGCGCCGTGCGTCTCGTCGAAGACGTCGTAGATGCGGTCCCCGGCCAGGCCCGAGCCCTGCACGAGACACTCGTCCGGCGTTTCGCCGCCCAGAGCACGCACCGGGAAGCGCCGCAGCACGGCGAGCTGTCCGACCACCTCCGCAAGTTCCATCGGGAGCTGGCCAATCTAATGCACGGGAGCCGCTTCGACAACCCGGAGAATGCGATCGTCGCCCGGACGGGGCCGCCCGCGCCCGTCGCGGTTGCTGGTCGCGACGTACAACGCTCCGTCCGGTCCGGTGACGACGTCCCGCAGCCGCCCGTAGACGTCCCGGAAGAGCTCCTCGGTCTCGAGGACCCGCCGAGGGTCCTTCGGATCGAATCGGACGCGGATCAGGACCTCGCCCCGGAGGTTGGTGAAGAAGAAATCGCCTTTGAAGGACGGCAGAGCGTCTCCGGTCGAGAACGAGGCCCCCGCAGGCGCAACCGCGGGCGTGTACTCGAGAAGCGGCGAGACCATTCCCGGCGCGGATTCCTTGTGGTGCACGGCGGGCCAGCCGTAGTTCTTTCCCTTCTCGACGAGATTGACCTCGTCGCCGCCTCCCGGGCCGTCGAAGCCCGACGGGCCGTGCTCGCGTCTGATACTGGGCGCCCGAGCGCGGGTCCCAGTCGATGCCCTGGGCGTTGCGGTGCCCGTAGGAAAACACGGGCGAGCCCGGAAACGGGTTGTCGGGCGGGACCGAGCCGTCCGCGTTCAGCCTCAGGGTCTTGCCCCCGAGCGACTTCAGGTCCTGGGCGATCTTGCGGTCCGTCGCGTCGCCCGTCGTCACGAAGAGCTTCCCGTCCGGGCCGAAGCGGATCCGACAGCCGGCGTGATTCCGCGCGGCCGGCAGCCCTTCGATGATGACGGTCCGGCTCGAGAGCGAGGTCCCGTCGTCACGGTAGCGCGCCACGCGCACGCGCGTTCCGTCGGGCGCGTCGTAGGCATAGGCCAGGTAAACGAGGCGGGACGTCGCGTAATCCGGCGCCAGCGTCATTCCCATCAGGCCGCTCTCGCCCTTCGCCTCCACGTCCTCGAGGACCGCGAGCGGCTTTGGCGCGAGCACGCCGTTCTCGACGACACGGACGCGGCCCGGCCTCTCGGTCACGAGCATGCGCGTCGGGGACGTGAAGACGATCGACCACGGCACCTCGAGGCCGGACACGAACGTCTTGACCTCGAGCCGTCCTCCGCCTTTCGTCGGGAAGGTCCGGGCATCCCCCGTCGCCGCCGCGACGCCGCCGACGCCGACAGGTCCGCGGGCGAGCCGCCGCACGCCCACGCCGCAAGCAGGGCCGAGAGGAGCGCGGCCGCCGCGGATCGGCGCATCCTCAGCTCCTCCGCGCGAGAGGCAGCCGGCTCGCGAGGGAGTCCCACGCCCGGCGGCGGTGCGAGATGCGGTCCTTCTCCTCGGGCGCCATCTCGGCGAACGTCCGATCGCCGCCCTCCGGCACGAACACCGTGTCCCAGCCGAAGCCTCCGCTGCCGCGCGGGGCGGCCGCGATCGAGCCGCGAACTTCGCCGCGCGCCGCGACGAGCTGGCCGCCGTCGTAGTACGCGATGGCGCAGATCGCGGTCGCCTCGCGATCCTCGAAGGCGACGAGCATGCGCGGGAGGGCGGGAATGCCCGCGCTCGCTTCGACCCACTTGACCAGGGCACCGGGAAACCCGCCCCAGGCGCGGATCGCGAGGCCGCTGTCCTCCACGAGGACGGGCCGCGAGAGCAACGCGTAGGCGGATCGCGCCTTCTGCTCGACGATCTCGGAGGGATCCAGGGCCTGAGGCTCGGGGAGAGTGATGTGGAGCCGCTCGATCTTGTAGCCGAGGCGCTCGGCCTCGCGCGCCTTTTCGGGGCGGCTCGTGACGAAGACGATCGGCAGGCCCTGCACACCCGAAATATATGGGGGTCAGGTCTCCTTTTTTTGGGCTTTCGCGCCGAAGGCCGGCGCGAACTCAGCGGCCGGGGTCCCTCGCGGAGAGAACCTTGTAGAGCGGCACCTGGGCCGACAGCCCCTTCAGCGCGAAGAAACCGAGCTGGGCGACCTCGAATCGGTCGCGCACGGCTTCCCAGGTCACGGGACCGACGACGATGTCGCCCGGCTGAGCGACGAACTCCTCGAGACGCGCCGCGACGTTCACCGCGTTCCCGAGCACCGTGTAGTCCACCCGGCGCTCGGACCCGATGTCGCCGACGATCGCCTCGCCGGTGTTCACGGCGATGCGCACCTCGAGGGGCGGATCGCCGCGCGAGGCGCGCTCCGCGTTCCACGCCGCCATCCCCTCGCGGATCTTGAGGGCGGCGGCTACCGCCCGCTCCGCGTGGTCGGGCTGCTCGAGCGGGGCGCCGAAGAAGGCCATCACGGCGTCGCCGATGAACTTGTCGATCGTGCCCCCGCAGGCGAAGACGGCGTCGGAGGCCAGCGTGAAGAATTCCGTCAGCAGGCGCGAGAGCTCGTCGGCCGGCCATCTTCTCGGACCAGCCGGTGAACCCGACGATGTCGGCGAAGAGAATCGTCACCACCTTCGTCCGGGCCGCCTTCAGGTCTCCCGTCGCCGTCACCTCGCTGATGATCTCCTCGACGACCTGCGGCGAGTGATACCGCTCGAGGCGGCCGCGGATGCGCTTTTCTTCGGCGACCCGCTCGTGGAGGCGTCCCCGCTCGATCGCCACCGCCGCAAAGTTGGCGAGCGCCGTCAGCAGGTCGAGGTCCTGCTCCGAGAAGCTGCCGGCGTGCAGGGGCGAGTCGATGTAGATGACGCCGATGACCGCCGAGCCGCTCCAGAGCGGAGCGCACATCGCCGAGCGGATCTGCTGCAGCCGGATGGAGTCGCCGCTCTCGAAGCGCTCGTCCGTCTGCGCATCCGACGTCAGGATGGCCACCTTCTGCTTGACGACCATGTCCACGATCGTCCGGGAGTACGGCGTCGAGCCGTCGGAGGTCGGCCGCTTCTTCGACTTGAAACGCGACATGGAGAGGGAGAGCGTTCCGTCGGCGCCTTCGAGCAGCAGGTAGCCCCGGTCGGCCGGGAGGAACTCGAAGATCAGGTCCATGACCTTGTCGAGCACGGCCGAGAGGTCGTCGGCCGAGATGAGCGCCTTCGCCACCTGGACGAGGATCTCGAAGACGCGGTTCTTGTAGCCGACGTCCAGAGCCGCGCGCCGGCGCTGCGCGGTCGAGTCGGACAGGGGGACCGCGCTCTTCTCGAGCCCGAAATCCTGGTTGAACTCGGCGATCGGCCGAATGCGCGTCGAAGTGGAGTCGATCGAGCGGCCGCCTTTTTGGCCGGCCGTCGGATCGTCGCGGAAGCGGAGCACGAAGGTCCCGATGACCGCCTGGTCGCCGTCGTGCACGTCCGACTGCGGGACCGGCTGATCGTTCACGCGGACGCCGTTGGTCGACTGGTTGTCGTAGATCACCCAGCCGTCCTTCTCGCGCTTGAGGAAGGCGTGCCGGCGCGAGACCGAGAAGTCGTTCAGGACGATGTCGTTGTCGTTGGCGCGTCCGATGAACGCGACCTCCTTCGACAGGGTGAAGACCTGCGTCCGCCCCTCGGTTTCGTACATGACCTGGAGCATCGGGTCTCGAAATTATAGATGCGGTCGGCGACTCAGTCGGCCTGCAGCACGAAACGGATGCGCACCGATTTCCGGGACGCGACGGGGCCCGACGCCGTGCGCGCCGGCCGGTACTTCCAGCGATGGACGGCCTCCGCGGCGGCTTCGGACATGCCCAGGGGCAGCCCCCGCACGACCTCGACGTCGGTGACCGCTCCGGTCGCGTCGATCGAGACCTCGAGCTCGACGGTCCCTTCGATACCCGCGCGCCGGGCGAGATCCGGGTACGCGGGATCGACCTTCTTGACCAGCGTCGCTCCCTCCAGAACGCCCGCCGCCGGAGCGGGCGGGGCCGGAGCCGGTCGGGCGGCCTGCGTCTCCGTCGGCTCGGAGGCGGTCTCCTCCCCGGCGACGTCGTCGAGAAACTCCTCGTCGGGCGGAGGCTCGCCTTCCAGGTCGATGACCGTGAGGTTCTTGAGAGGCTTGACCTTCTCGGGCTGGATCGCGGGCTCGCGCGGATCCGGCGGGATCAGGTCCACCGCGCCCGAGCTGACGAACGCGATGCCCCAGGTCTTGTCCTTGTACGCGAAGTAGGAGTGATCGACCGAGTGAATCGCGATGACCGTCCCCTTCGCGAGCCGTCCCGCGCGGGCCGCCAGCGGATAGGGCGCCAGCACGACGTCGGTCGCCTCGCCGACCACGCCGTAGACCGGCTTGAAGTCGAGAAGCGTCTTCTCGCGGCGGCGCCGCGCGTCGCGGTCCGACGCCGCGTTCGACGACGTCGACCGGGAGATAGCCCCGCGCGCCCGCATCGGTCTCGACCTCGAGCCAGGTGCCCTGCGTGCCGAAGGCTTCGATCTTGTCGCCGGCCGAAAGAGTCGCGACGGGCTGCCGCCGCCGCCGACGGCTCGCGACGGAGCTCCACGCCGTCGAGCGTCACGAACGCGGGCGCGCCGGCGACCGCGGCGGCGGACGCTCCGCTCGCCCGCGGCCGCAGCAGCGAAAAGACGGCGATGAGAGTCCCGGCCACCAGGGCGACGGCTGTGACCACGGCCGAGGCCTTTCCGAGCAAGGAGGGAGCGCGCTCGCGGGGAGTCTCGGGCGCGTCCGGGGCGGGCGGAGCGGCCTGCTCGGGCGCTTGCTCCGCGAGCTCCGGCGGCTCCGCCGATGAAAGGGACGTCCTCGTCGCTCATCGCGCCGCGCGGATGAAGGTGCCCGTCTTCCCCTCCAGGGCCTCCGACAGGGATTCGGCCCGCGTCACCAGAACCTCGTGCCCCCCCGCCTCGACGAAGCGGATGGCGGCGTCGATCTTCGGCCCCATGCTGCCCGGCGGGAACTGGCCCTCCGCGAGAAGCCGCCGGGCCTCGCCCACCTCGAGCGTCGCGAGCTCCTTCTGGGTGGGCTTGCCGAAGTCCTTCGACACGCGGTCGACGCCCGTGAGGATGATGAAGAGGTTCGCCGAGAGGGAGGCCGCGAGCATCGCGGCCGAGTAGTCCTTGTCGATCACGGCCTCCACGCCGCGGACCTCGCCTTCGTCCGTGACGACGACCGGGATGCCGCCTCCCCCGGCGGCGATGACGATGTGCCCGCGGTTGATCAGGGCCGCCGCGACCTCCACGCCGCGCACGGCGCGCGGCTTGGGAGACGCGACGACCTTGCGCCAGCCCCGCCCGGCATCTTCCACCATCGTCCAGCCCGCCGTTTTCTGCAGCACGTCCGCCCGCTCCTTCGCAAAGAACGGGCCGACGGGTTTCGACGGCTTCAGAAACGCGGGATCCGCGGCGTCGACTTCGACCTGCGTCATGATCGTGACGACCTGTTTGCGGAAGCCGGCCTTCGGCAGCTCGTTGTCGAACGCGAGCTCGAGCAGGAAGCCCATCGAGCCTTCCGTCTGCGCCACGCAGAAGTCCAGCGACTGCGGGGGGACCTTGTCGGCCGCCTCTTCGGCCTGGATCAGGATGCTGCCGACCTGGGGCCCGTTGCCGTGCACGACGATGAGCTCGTAGCCCTTGCCGAGGATCGGCAGGAGCTTGCGGACCGCCTCGCGCGCGCGCTCGAGCTGCTCCGCCGTCGTGCCCGAGTCCTCCGGGCGCAGGAGAGCGTTTCCGCCGAACGCGACGACGGCGAGGGGCCGGACGAAGGAAAAGAACGGAGTCGGGTTCATGGATCGACCGGCGCCGGCGGTGCGGACCGCTGGACGCGCGGGCCGTCAGCGGTCTGCATCGCCTGTGCATCCCGTCGCCTGCCGACCCGGCGCGTCAAGGCAGCAACGTCTTCGCGCACGAGCGGCATGGTCATGCAGCGCGGGCCGCCGCGGGCGCGCGACAGCTCGTGCGCCGCGAGCAGGATCACGTATTTCTTCTTGGGCTTCCAGAGCTCGAGCTCCTTGCGGCCGAGCAGGAGGTCGGCCTCGTCGACGACCGTGTACCCGGCGCGCCCGAGCTCCGCGGCCGTCGCCTCGTTGCGGTCGTACATGAGCACGACACCCGGGGCGAGCGCGAACGCGTTGGCCCCGTCCGTCCACTGCTCGCGGCGCTCGGCGATCGGGTCCTGCCCGCCGCAGCGGATCGGTTTGAGGTCGAGCTTGGCCGCCTTCAGCGCCGAGAGAAGGTCCTTCTCGGTGGTCCACGTGATCTCGCGCTTGCCGAGGTCGCACTCGTAGACGTCGGCCTCCTCGGCGCCGTCGGGCAGGATCATGGGCCCGTACACCAGGCACTCGTCCTGGGAAATCATCGTGAAGACGGTATCGAGGTGCATGAACGAGCGCTCCGGCGGGATCGCCACGACGAGGAGGCGCTTGATCGGAGACTTCAGCTTCTTCAGAGACTCCGCCAGGCGCTCGATCGTCGTCTTCTCGGTGCGCTCCGAGTAGCCGATCGCGAGAAGGTCCTCGCGGAGCACGAGCACGTCGCCGCCCTCGAGCGTCGGCCGCATCCGGGCGTACGACGAAGGCTTGGCATAGTCCGCCGAAAACTCCTGGAACCAGAACTTCCCGCCCTCCTCGTTCGCGAACCGGGGATGGAGCGAGAGGACGTAGCCGGAGAGCAGCGGCTCGCGGAGGCGGGCGGGCGTCGCCATCGAGCCGCGCACGGCGCGGTCCCCGACGACGACGAGGGGGTCCCGCTGGAAGAAGTAGTTGGGAATCGGGGGCAGCCAGTACAGCTCCGAGGCCGCACTCGCCCTCTCCGGAGCCGGCCTCTCGATGCCGGTGATCAGCGCCGAGGCGAGCTGCTCGGCGGAGAGATCCCGGAGGCGGTAGTCCATGTCGGGTCCCCAGCCCAGGGTCTTGCCCAGGTCGTCGAGGATCGCGCTGCGCTGTTCGGGGACCTGGAGCACTTCTTCGAGAAGGTCCTGGATCTCGAGAACCTCGTCGGCCACGTACCCGAGCACCTGCTGGAAGCGCCGGTGCTCCTCGCGGGCCCGATTGCCGTAGAGGATGTCGTCGAAGAGGAGCTCTTCCATCATCGACGGCACCATGCGGTCGATCTCCGGCCCGGGCAGGTGGACCAGGACGGACTTCAGCTTGCCGATCTCGGAAGTGACTTTGAGGCTCATGCAGGCACCGAGAGGAAGGGCGGATAGTACAGGAGGGGCGGGGGTTTCGGGAAACCGCGAGGGCGCCTTGCAGGCCTAAGTCTTTCCGACCCTGATGGCTAGGGGATATCGTGGGCCGCCAATGAGAGGAAGGAGGCTCTCGATGCGCACGTTCATCCGCGTGACACCGTTGCTGCTCGCCGCCCTCGTCGCCCTCACGGATCCGCTCGTCGGAAGCGAGACCGGGTCGGCCGCCGGACATCCGGTGGTCATCACGCCGCGCTCCATGTCTCAGACGCCGCAGTACGGCACCGCGACACAGTCCTCCGTGGTGGTCAGCGCGCTCGACTTCGTTCCGCCGAGCGACTCGGCCCTCTGGGACACCATCGGCGTTTCGGGCAAGTTCCGGGTGGCCGCACCCGCGTCGGGCGACTGGTGGAAAAGCGTCAGCCTTCCCAACGGCGCCCTGATCGAAGCGGTGGAGTTCCATGGATGCGACGACACGCCGGGCGGCCAGATGCTGTTCGGACTGGCGCGATTCGAAGTCCCGGGCGAGACGGGTGACAACGTGACGGCGATCGGCGCGACGGGAAATGTGCAGACGCCGGGCTGCGCGCTTTTCACGGTGACCCCCGAGATCCTGCCACACATCGTGGACAACGTTCACAATGTCTACGCCCTGTTTCTCGCCTTCATCGGGGGTTACGACACCACCAACAAGGCCGGCAGCTTTCGGATCCTCTACCGGCTGCAGGTCAGCGAGGCGCCGGCGATCGCGACATTCTCGGACGTGCCCACGAATCACCAGTTCTTCCGGTTCATCGAGGCGCTGGCGGCCTCCGGCATTACGGGCGGTTGTGGAGCCGGGATCTACTGCCCGGAGAACCCCGTGACGCGGGGACAGATGGCGGCGTTCCTGTCCATCGCGCTGGGCTTGCACTTCCCGAACTAGTCACGGGAGGAAAGCGGCGGCGTAGAGCCAGCGGCCGTTCACGAGCTCGAAGACGTTGACCGAGTCGTATTCCGAGACGCGCGTCGAGCCGTCGGGGTTTCTGTAGACGATGCGACCGTGGCCGTTCGCGACGGCGACGCTGGCCCCACCGGCGGACCGTCACCGAGGTCGTAAGCGCCCTCGACGATTTCGGGACCCGTGGCCAGGCCGTCGAGGAGCTCCTTCTTGGTGATCACCTCGCCCTTCGAGTCCGTGGCCGTGTAGTCGTCGGCGTAGAGCCGGTCCAGCGCCGCCCGGTCGCGGGCCCTGTGACCGGCGAGGATGCCCTTCTTCACGGCGGTCACGGCGCGCGTCGTCTCGGCGTCCGCGGCCGCCGGGTCGGGGATCGCCGGCAGAACCGAGGGCCCGGCCGCCACAAGACGCCGAGAACGATCGCGCGCCGCCGCCCGGCGCCCGCGCTTGCGTACGCTCATGGATGGCTTGTACGGATCCCGGGCGGCCCGGGTTCAGGAGCGGAGGGAGCAGAGCGAGACCGCGCTGGGCGGACTCGCCGCCCTCCTCGCTCCCGTCGGCGGCCTTCTCGGCGATCGTCTCCAGGCGCGTCGAAAACCGGTCGAGAGCCCGCGAGGCCTCCTCGTACTGCTTCTGCGCGTTCTGCAGATGCACACCGAGCTTGTCGACAGGCCCCGCGACGCGGTCCCAGAGGCGGGCGAGCTCGGAGATGTTCTGGTGCACCTCGCGGGCGTTCTCCTGCAGCTCCATGCCTCGAAGTCCGAGCGCCACGGTCGAGATGTAGGCATAGAGAAGGCGCGGCGAAACCGGGATGACGCGCTTCGTCGCCGCATAGTCCGCGAGCGCTCCGCCTTCCTCGTCGCCCACGATGTCGGCGTAGACGGCCTCCGCCGGTACGTACATCAGGGCGAAGTCGCACGTGCCGCTCGCCGGCCGGATGTACCTCTCGGCGATCGCGTCGACGTGCCTGCGGACGTCGCGCCCGAATTGCTGGCGGGCGCGGCGGCGCTCGGATTCGTCCTCGGTCTCTCGCGCGCGCCGGAAGTTCTCCAGCGGGAACTTGCTGTCGATCGGGACCATCCGGTCCTGGACGAAGACGACGGCGTCGACGATGACGCCGTCGCCCAGAGGATGCTGGGTGGCGAAAGCCGCCGGTGCGAGAACCTGGGCGAGGGCCTGCTCGAGAAACATCTCCCCGAGGGTCCCCCGCAGCTTCGGCGGCTTGAGCAGGTCCTCGAGACGGGTCACGTCGCCGGCCAGCTTTTCGATCTTCTGGGAGGCCTCGTGCAGCCGCCCGAGCCTCTCGCCGAGCTCCTTCATGAGGTGCGTGGATTGTCCGAGATGGTCGGACACCGACTGCTGACCCTGGGCCAGGCGCTTCTCGACGCCCTCGACGCGCCCGTCGACGGCCCGGCGGAGCTCGTCGAACCTCCGATCCACTGACTGCGCCGCCTCGCGGGCCCTCCCCGTCTCGGCGAGGAGCCGGTCGAGCCGGGCCGACTCGCCCGCCGCGCGCGTACGGAGCGACAGGAACACCAGCACGGCCGCGACGAGCGCCGCCGCGGCAGCCGCCGCCAGGATCAGGACCGTCCCCGTACCCATCCAGCTTCCAGAATAAGCACCTGTGCGGACAAATGATGTCCGTGCGGGAATCTCCGAGCCGGCGTTCGCGGCGGCTCTTCGCCTTGTCGGCCCCCGGCAGCGGTGCGAGAATGTGGGCCGAGGTTCAAAAACGTGACCGAAGCCAGCGGCCCTCCCAAGAAGAAAGACTCCAAGGAAGACCGGGAGATCGACTACCTGATGTGCTCCCAGTGCGGCACGCCCTGCTACGTCTTCGAGATGGACGGCAGCCGCATCGTCGAGGCGACCTGCCTCGTCTGCGGCAACGACGAGGTCGGAATGTTCAACCTCGGCGAAGAAGCCGGGCCGGATGAAGACTGACGCCTTCGTTCACCCTCTGACCGAGCGCTATGCCTCGGCGGAGATGTCCGCGATCTTCTCCCCGCAGTTCAAGTTCGAGACCTGGCGCCGGCTCTGGCTGTGGCTCGCCGAGGAGGAGCGCCGGCTGGGCCTGCCCGTCTCCGAAGAGGCCCTCGGCCAGATGCGCGCCCACCTTTCGGACATCGACTTCGAGGCCGCCGCGGCCGAAGAGGCGAAGACGCGCCACGACGTCATGGCGCACGTCCGCGTCTTCGGAGCCGCCGCGCCGGCCGCGCGCGGCATCATCCACTGGGGCGCGACCTCCGCCTACGTCACCGACAACACCGACCTCATCCAGATGCGCGACGGCCTCGCGCTCGCCGAGCGCCGGCTCGTCTCGGTCCTCCGCAAGCTGCGCGATTTCGCCCTCGCGCACCGGGACCTCCCGGCGCTCGCCTACACGCACTTCCAGCCGGCCCAGCCGACGACCGTGGGCAAGCGGGCGACCCTCTGGGCCTCGGACTTCCTGATCGATCTCGAGCAGGTCCGCGCCGCGCGCGCGGGCCTCCGCTTTCTCGGGGCCAAGGGTGCCACGGGCACGCAGGCGTCCTTCCTCGCGCTCTTCGGAGGGGACTCCGAGAAGGTCGAGGAGCTCGACGCGGCCCTCGCCCGCCGCGCGGGCTTCGACCGGCGCCAGCGCGTCTCCGGTCAGACCTACTCGCGCAAGCAGGACGACCTCGTCGTCCACGCCCTCTCCGGGGTCGCCCAGTCCGCCCACAAGTCCGCGACCGACCTGCGGCTGCTGCAGCACGAGGGCGAGATCGAGGAGCCGTTCGAGTCGACGCAGGTCGGCTCCTCGGCCATGCCCTACAAGCGCAACCCCATGCGGGCGGAGCGCATGTGTGGGCTGGCGCGGCATGTGATCGCCCTCTCCGTCGACACCGCGATGACCGCCGCGACCCAGTGGCTCGAGAGGACGCTCGACGATTCCGCCAACAAGCGCATCGCCGTGCCCGAGGCGTTCCTCGACGACCGACGCCATCCTCGTGCTCGCCGAGAACGTCTTCGGCGGGCTGGTGGTGCATCCCGAAGTCGCGCGCCGCCGGCTCGAGGCCGAGATCCCGTTTCTCGCCACCGAGAACGTGATGATGGAAGCGGTCCGCCGCGGCGGCGACCGCCAGGAGCTGCATGAGCGGCTCCGCGTCCATGCCCGCGCGTCCGCCGACCTCCGCGCTTCGACGGGTGCCCCGGCCGATCTCTTCGAGAGGATCGCCGCGGACCCGGCCTTCGGCCTGACGCGGTCCGCGCTCGAGCAGGTCGGCCGCGCCGACGCCCTCGTCGGGAGGAGCGTCGCGCAGGTCGAGACCTTCGTCCGGGAGGAGCTCGATCCGGCGCTCGCCGGAGCGACGGCGGCGGAAAGCGCGCCCGTCCGCGTGTGAAGGTGCGCCGCCCCTCCGGCGCCGCTCTCCTCGTTCTCCTTTTCGCGTCCTCCTGCGCTTCGAGCCGGCCCGTCTCGAAGCCGATCCCGCCCGCCGACGCGGTCTCCGGCTGGAGCGAGGACGGCCTCGCGTCCTGGTACGGCGGGGACGACGGGTTCGAGGGCAAGCCCACCGCTTCGGGCGAGATCTACGACTCGTCGAAGATGACAGCCGCGCATCGTGACCTCCCGCTCGGCACGCTCGTGCGCGTCACCAACCTCGACAACGGAAAGTGGGTCGACGTGCGCATCAACGACCGCGGGCCCTTCATCCATGGACGGGTGATCGATCTGTCGCAGGAGGCCGCCCGTCGCCTGGACCTGATCGGGCCCGGCGTCGGACCTGTGCGCATCGTCATCCTCTCGCCCGGCATCGCGCCCACGCCGGTTCCGTCCTCGGTTGCGGCCGGCCCCTGGGCCGTGCAGCTCGGATCCTTCGGCGAGCCGGGCCGCGCCGAGAAGCACGCCGAGCGTCTGCGCGCCGCCGGTTTCTCCCCCGTCTTCCTCGAGCCCTACGAAGGCCTGACGCGCGTGAAGATCGGACCGCTCGACTCGCGCGAAGCCGCCGAGCAGATGCTCGGCGAAGGCGGAGGACGCGGGCTTCGAGGGCATCGTCGTTCCCGCGAATCTCTGATCATCTGCGGTGCCCGCCGCGCGTGGTGCCGGCCGCGCGGCGCGGGTACAATCCCGCTCCCATGTCCGCCCCCGCGATCTCCTGCCGCGGCCTGAAGAAGCACTACGGCGACGTGAAGGCCGTCGACGGTCTCGACCTCGAGGTCGCTCCCGGCGAATGTTTCGGCTTGCTCGGGCCGAACGGCGCGGGCAAGACGACCACGATCGAGATCCTCGAGGGCCTGACGGTGCCCGATGCCGGCGAGGTCACCGTGCTCGGCCGCCACTGGGGCAGCCAGGAGCGGGAGCTGCGCGAGAGGCTCGGCGTGTCGCTGCAGGAGAGCCGGCTCACCGAGAAGCTCTCGGTCTACGAGACGCTCGAGCTCTTCCGCTCCTTCTACGAGCGGGGGCGTTCGCCCGAGCAGCTCCTGGCCGACCTCTCGCTCGAGGAGAAGCGGGACGCCCGCGTCGGAAAGCTCTCGGGCGGCCAGCGGCAGCGGCTCGCCGTCGCCTGCGCGCTCGCGGGCGACCCCGAGATCCTCTTTCTCGACGAGCCAACGACGGGCCTCGATCCCCAGAGCCGCCTCCAGCTCTGGGAGCGTATCGCCGCGTACAAGGCCGCCGGGCGGCACGGTCCTTCTCACGACGCACTACATGGAGGAAGCCGAGAGGCTCTGCGAGCGCGTGGCGATCGTGGACCACGGCCGGATCATCGCGCTGGGCTCGCCGGCGCAGCTCGTGGCGGGACTTCAGGCGCCGCACTTCGTGGAGTTCTCGACCGAGCCTCCCGTGGACGACGCCCTGCTCTCCCGGGTCGCCGGAATCGGCGAGCGCCGCCGCCGCGACGGCTCCTGGTTCGTCGGCTCGGTCTCTCTGGCGGAGACGGTGCCCTCGCTGCTGGCCACGCTCGAGAAGGCGGGCGCGCGGCTCGTCTCGCTGTCGACCCACCGCTCGACCCTCGAGGACGTGTTCATTTCGCTGACCGGCCGGGAGCTGCGCGATGAGTGAGCGCCGTTCCCCGCTCTTCATGCTGACCCGCGCGCGGATCCTCGAGTTCGTGCGCGAGCCGGAGGCCCTCTTCTGGGTCTTCGCCTTCCCGATCATCATGGCGGTCGTCCTGGGCTTCGCGTTCCGCGACCGGCCTCCCGATCCCGTCCCGGTCGGCGTGGTCGAGGGACCGACCGCGGCGGCGATCTCGCAGGCGCTCGAAGCGTCCGGCCTCGTTCGGCCGCTTCCCTATGCCGGCCGCGAGGCGGGCCTCCACGGCCTGCGCACGGGAAAGATCGCTCTCCTCGTCGAGGAGCCGGCACGAGTCCGCGGCGGGCCTGGTGTATCACTTCGACGCGACCCGCCCCGACGCGCGGCTCGCGAGGCTCGAGGTGGACGACGCCCTCCAGCGCTCCCGGGGCCGGAAGGATCCCTCGCCGCCGCGGATCGCCCAGATCCACGAGAAGGGCTCCCGTTACATCGACTTCCTGCTGCCGGGCATCCTGGGCCTCAATCTCATGGGCACGGGGATCTGGGGCGTCGGTTTCTCGATCGTCAACGCGCGCCTGAAGAAGACCCTCAAGCTCATGGTCGCGACTCCGATGCGGAAGAGCGACTTTCTTCTCGCGCAGATGCTCTCGCGATTCGTCTTCCTGGTGCTCGAGGTCGCCGTGATCCTCGCCTTCGGCGTCTGGGCGTTCCAGGTCCCGATCCGCGGGCCTCTCTGGCTCCTCGGGCTGGCGACGTTCGTCGGCGCCGTGTGCTTCGCCGGCGTGGGCCTTCTGGTCGTCGCCCGGGCGCGCACGCTCGAGGCGGCGAGCGGTCTCATGAACCTCGTCATGGTGCCGATGTGGCTTCTCTCGGGCGTGTTCTTCTCTTCGGAGCGCTTCCCCGCGGCGGCCCAACCCTTCATCCGGGCGCTCCCCCTCACGGCTCTCAACGACGCCCTGCGCGCCGTCATGCTCGAGGGCAGCGGGCTCGCCGCCGTCTCGGGCGAGCTCGCCATCATGGCCGCGTGGGGCCTGGTGAGCTTCGCCGTGGCCCTCTGGATCTTCCGCTGGCAGTAGCCGGCGCGAAGGCATATCCTCGTCCAAGTTTTCGCCGCTTTTCTCCTCAATCCGTTCGCGCAGGGGGGGAACCGTGATCGAAGTGCTCATCGTCAACCAGGCCGAGGTTCCCCGGCTTCTCCCCATGAAGGAGTGCGTCGACGTCATGGCGCGGGCCTTCGCGGCCCTCGCGCGGGGCGAGGCGGACATGCCGGTCCGGCAGATCCTCTGGATGGCGGAGAAACGAGGGGCGCTGGGCCTGATGCCCGCGCACCTGACGAGCCACGCCTCGCTCGGGCTGAAGGCCGTGACCTTCTTTCCACGGAACGAAGGCACGGATCTCGACTCGCATCAGGGCGCCGTTCTCCTCTTCGAGACCGGGCGCGGCCGCCTCCTCGCCATCATGGACGCCACCTCCATCACGTCGGTCCGCACGGCCGCCGTGAGCGGTCTGGCGACGCGGCTTCTCGCCCGTCCGGAGGCCGGCGACCTCGCGCTCGTCGGCTCCGGGGTCGAAGCCCGGACGCATCTCGAGGCCATGCTCGCCGTCCGCACGCTCAAGCGAATCCGCGTCGTGAGCAAGACCTTCGAGAAGGCCAGGAGCTTCGCGGATCGCGAGTCCAAGCGGCACGGCGTCACGATCACGCCCTGCCGCACCGTCGAGGAAGCCGTCTCCGGCGCCGACATCGTCTGCACGGTCACGTCTTCCCGCGAGCCGGTGGTCCACGGCGCGTGGCTCGCGCCCGGAACGCACGTCAACGCCGTGGGCTCGAGCGTCGCGACTTCGCGGGAGCTCGATTCGGCGGCGGTGGCGAAGGCGCGCCTCTTCGTGGACCACCGCGAGTCGGCGCTCGCGGAAGCCGGAGACTTCCTGCTCGCGCGCGCGGAGGGCGCCGTCGACGATGCCCACATCCTCGGCAACCTCGGCGAGCTCGTGACGCAGCAGATTCCGGGGCGCCAGTCGCCCACGGAGATCACCCTCTTCAAGTCGGTCGGGCTCGCGATCGAGGACGTCGCCGCGGCGCAGCACATCTACTCGAAGGCGCGAGGCTCGGGCTTCGGGAAGCTCGTGGAGTTCGGCGGAGGCCGTCACGACGCCGATTGAGCGGCCCGGGATCGAGGCGATCCGCGCCGCGCGCGCGCGGATCTCCGGATCGGCGCTCCGCACCCCTCTCGTCCGGCTCGACACGGAGTCCCCGGCCGAAATCTTTCTCAAGCTCGAATGCCTTCAGCCGATCGGCTCCTTCAAGGTCCGGGGAGCCGGCAACGCCATGGGGCTGGCGCCGCCCGAGGCGCTCGCCCGCGGCGTCTGGACGGCGAGCGCCGGCAACATGGCCCAGGGCCTGGCCTGGGAGGCCCGCCGCCGCGGCATTCCCTGCACGGTCGTCGTCCCGGAGACCGCCCCGGAGACGAAGCTCGCGGCGATCACGAGGCTGTCGGCGCGCATCGTCAAGGTGCCGTTCGAGCGCTGGTGGCAGATCCTCGTGGATCACGACTATCCCGGCATGGAAGGGTTCTTCATCCACCCGACGGCGGACGCGGCCGTCGTCGCGGGCAATGGAACGATCGGCCTCGAGATCCTCGAAGACCTCCCGGATCCCGACGCCGTGCTCGTGCCGTGGGGAGGCGGCGGCCTCTCCTGCGGCATTGCGTCGGGCCTGCGGGGCGCGGGATCGGCGGCGAAGGTCTTCGCCTGCGAAGTCGAGACGGCCGCCCCCTTCGCGGCGTCGCTCGCCGCGGGGCGGCCCACGACGATCGCCTACACCGCGAGCTTCGTCGACGGCATCGGCGGCCGGAGTGTCTTCCCCGAGCTGTGGCCGCTCGCGACGTCGCTCCTCGCCGGATCCCTGGTCGTCTCGATCGCGGAGACGGCGGCGGCCGTCCGACACCTCGCGGGCCGCGCGCGCGTCGTGGCGGAAGGCGCCGGCGCCGCGCCCGTCGCCGCCGCGTTCAACCTCCGCGGGGGGCGCAGGGCGCCCCCCAAACCCCCGGGGGCCGCGCGCCGGCGGGAAAGCTCGTCTGCGTCGTCTCGGGCGGCAACATCGACGCGGCGGTGCTCGGGCGCATCCTCGCAGGCGCCTCGGGCTAGACGCGCGTCATCGGAAGCGCCAGCCGACGAGGCCGACGATCGAGTTCAGGCCCTGGTTCGGAAACGACGTCCCGGCGTTCGATGTGTGCTGGTAGCGGCCTTCGACCGTCCAGGCCGAGTTCTCGCCGGCCGGAATGCGCAACCCGAAGCTCCCCTCGATTCGGAAGTTGAAGCGGCGGCTGATCTCGGGGACCTTCTCGTCCAGGTCGATCCAGCCGAATCCGACGCCCAGGCCGAGGTACGGGAGGACCTTTCCGTTTCCGATCGAGAGGCGCGCGCCCGCCGGGACGAGGCCGACGAAGTAGCCGCCGGGGCTCGCATAGCGCTCGAACGTCGCGGAGCTCACGAATTCCAGACGGGACGAGAGACGGAATCCGACCGAGGGCGTAAGGACCGCGACGCCGAAATCGGTCGTGCCGGGTCCGATCTTGACGTGCGTGCCGTAACCCGCCGCCACGGCCCACTCGGGCGGCCGTCCTTCCGGAATCGGCTGAGCGAGGATCGTCCCACCGCCCCCGAGAGCCAGTCCGAGCACAGTCGCAGCGATCGCGTTTCGACGCATGCCTGCCTTTTGGAGACGGAAAGAGGCCCGATCCGCAGCGGGATCCTACGACACCGGCCCTCTACGGAAAGCGCCAGCCTCCCAGAAAGACGATGGAGTTCAAGCCGAGGTTCGGAAGGACCGTGCCCGCGTTCGACATGTGGTTGATCCTCGCCTCGAGTGTCCACGCGCTTTCGTCCGGGCGGTTCCATCGGACACCGACGCACGCCTGCAGGATGTAGTTGAACCGGCGGTCGAGCTCCTCGAGCTCGTCCAGGTTCGTCCAGCCGAAGCCGGCGCCGAGAGCGAGGTACGGCTGCGTCTTGCCGCCGGAGAAATAGTATCGGCCGCCGATCGGGACCAGGCCGAGCATGTAACCGTCGGGCGTGAAGAAGCCCGAGAGGTGGCCCTCGACGAAGAGCTCGAAGTGTCGGGAGAACGGATAGGCGACGGCCGGCGCGACGAGGACGAGCTGCTCCTCCGCCCGGCCGCGGCTCAACTGAATGCTGAAGCCGTAGCCCGCCGCGAGCGACCACCTCAGACGCCGCTCCGTCCTGGCGCCCCCGGCTTCGGGCAAGGACGATCCCTGTGCCGCAAGGAACCCGGGGCAGCTCAGAAGGAGAGCGCCGATGACTCCGCGGAGCCTCATCCTCCGGTTTGGGCCGACGGAGACGGAGCCTTCTTGCGCTCTTCGAGCTCCTCGAGAGTCCGGGGCCAGTCACCGCGCAGGAGCTGCGAGAGGGCCCGGTCCGCGAGGAGCTTTCCGCCGGTCTGGCACGTCGCGCAGTAGTTCGACTCGTTCTCGGCGTAGACGATCCGCTGCACCGGCGAGCCGCAGTCCGGGCAGGGCTTGCCGTAGCGTCCGTGGACCGCCATGCCTTCGCGGAAGGCCGTGACGTGCTCGGGGAACGCGCGGGCCGCATCCTTCGAGAGCCGCGCGACCCACTCGCCGAGCACGCCCTGGACCGCGGCATGGAGCCGGTCGATCTCCTCCTCCGACATCCTCTGCGTCAGCTTCGCGGGCGACATGCGGGCGCGATGCAGGATCTCGTCGGAGTAGGCGTTGCCGATGCCCGAGAAGAGGCGCGGATCCGTCAGCGCGCGCTTGGCGGTGTGGTTCTCCCGGGTCAGGCGCCTCGCGAAAGCGGGCCCGGTCCGCGCCGAGGACCTCGATTCCGCCGCGGTCGAGCTCCGCCAGGCCGGCCTCGCCCGCGACGAGGTGGAGCGAGGCACGCTTCTTCGTCGAGGCCTCGGAGAGCACGAGCGAGCCGTCGGGAAAGTCGAACGCGGCGAGCGCGCCGCGGCCGCCGACCTTCGCTCCGCGCTTTCTCCAGTGGAGGCGGCCCGCGACCATCAGGTGCAGGACGAGAAAGAGGCCGCCCTCGAGGACGAAGGCGATGCGCTTCCCGATGCGGCGCAGCGCGACGACCTCGCGGCCTTCGGCCTCCGAGACCGGCGGCGCCACCGAGCGCAGGAGAAACGGGCTCGACGAGCCGCACTGCTTCGAGGCGCCGGCCGACGACGCGGGGCTCGAGAGCGGTCAGGTAGCCGAGGATGTCGGGCAGCTCCGGCACGGCCCGAAGCTTACAATCCGAAATCGGAAACGGAGACGCGATGAATGCCCTGGCCCGCTACACGCGGTGGCTGCACACGATGTGGCCGGCCGGGACGGTCGAGAAGCTCCCCGAGGTTCGCGAGGACGGAACGACCGCCATCCCCGGCGTGCGGATCACGGGCGATCTGACCGGGCGTCCCGCTGCTCAAGTTCTCCTCGGACACGGGGGCGCGGGCCGTGCGCGCGATTCTGGAGGAGCCCGAGTTCCGGGAGGCGCCCCGCGGTCCGTCGCGGAGGATCCGGCGTCCTCGATCTGGCGATCGTCGGCGCGGGCGTCTCCGGCATTTCCGCCGCGATCGAGGCGAAGAAGGCGGGCCTCGCTTTCCGCGTCTTCGAGGCGACCGAGACCTTCTCGACCGTCGTCAACTTCCCGAGAGCCAAACCGATCTACACCTACCCGGTCGGCATGACGCCTGCGGGCGGCCTGCAGTTCCGTTCGGAGGTGCATCCCAAGGAAGCCCTCCTCGCCGACATGGAGAAGGAGCGGCGCCAGGCCGGGATCGAGGTCACGCCCGCGCGCATCGAGCGGATCGAGCGCCGGGGAGATCGGCTCGTCCTGCACCACGGCAGAGCGGCGGCGCGGCATCCTCTACGGAGGCGCGGCGCGTGATCGTCGCGATCGGCAAGAGCGGCAACCACCGCAGCCTCGGCGTGCCGGGCGAGGAGCTCGACAAGGTCTTCAACCGCCTCCACGACCCCAAGGAGTTCGCCGGGCAGCGCGTGCTCGTCGTCGGCGGCGGCGACTCGGCGCTCGAGACCGCCATCGCGCTCGCCGCCTCCGGCGCGCAGGTCACGCTTTCCTATCGCAAGAAGGAATTCTCGCGGCCGAAGCCGGAGAACGTCGAGATGCTCCGGGCCCTCGAGAAGAATCCGTCGGCCGACGTGGCCGTCGAGCACCCGAGCTCCGAGCGCGTCACGACGGCCACCGGCGGTACCAGAAGGCCGACCCGAAGCACGCGGGCTCCGTGCGCCTGGCCCTCGCGACGCAGGTCGTGCGCATCGAGCCGAAGCATGTCGTCCTCGAAGGACGACGAGGGCAAGGAGTCCCGCCTCGAGAACGACGTCGTCTTCACGATGATCGGGCGCGAGGCGCCGCTCGATTTCTTTCGCCGCTCGGGGATCCCGATCCGCGGCGAGTGGAAGCTGACGACCGGGACTGGCCTTCGCGGCGTTCCTCCTCTTCTGCGTCTTCCTCTTCAACTGGAAGGCGGACGGCTCGCTCAACCAGTACTTCCAGAAGAACGGACTCTTCCCCTACGACGTCCGCCCGCTCTCGAGCGATCCGGCGACGCTCGCCGGAACGCTCTCCATCTCGCTCCGGGACCCCGGCTTCTACTACTCGCTTCGCCTACTGCATGGCGATCCTCGTCTTCGGCATCCGCCGCATCCGGCGCCGCAAGACGCCCTACGTCCGCCTCCAGACGATCGCGCTGATCGGCGATCCAGTGGATCCCGCTCGTTCCTGCTCCCGTTCCTCGTCCTGCCCTGGCTCGGACACAACGGCTTCTTCGACGTCGGGCTTCGGTCAGACCTTCGCCGACAACCTCTTCCCGAAGGCCGACGGCGGCTGCACGGCCGCGAGTACTGGCGGGCGTTCGGCTTCATCCTCGCCTGGCCGCTCTTCATCTGGAACGTCTTCACCTGGAAGCCGCTGGCCTGGTGGCTCGTCATCTGCTTCGTCCAGACCTTCGTCCTCATCCCGCTGATCATCCGGCGCTGGGGCAAGGGCGCCTACTGCGGCTGGATCTGCTCCTGCGGCGCGCTCGCCGAGACGCTCGGCGACGCGCACCGCCAGAAGATGCCGCACGGCCCGTCTGGAATCGGATGAACATGGTCGGCCAGGTCATCCTCGCGCTGGCGCTCCTGCTGTTCGTCGGGCGCGCGATCTCCTGGACCTGGCCCGGCACGCGCGTCGGCGAGGCCGCGCGGAAGCTCTACGACGGGATGCTCTCGGGCTGGAGCCTCTTCGGGATCGAGCTCAACTACTACCACGTCGTCGACCTCTTCCTCGCCGGCATCGTCGGCGTGGGCTTCTACTTCTGGTTCTCCGGCCGCGTCTGGTGCCGCTTCGCCTGTCCGCTCGCGGCGCTGATGCACATCTACACGCGCTTCTCGCGGTTCCGCATCTTCGCCGAGAAGGAGAAGTGCATCTCGTGCAACGTCTGCACGTCCGTCTGCCATCAGGGCATCGACGTCATGAACTTCGCCAACAAAGGCCTGCCGATGGAGGACCCGCAGTGCGTCCGCTGCTCCGCCTGCGTGCAGATGTGCCCGACGGGCGTCCTGTCGTTCGGGCGCTACGGTGGGAATGGGCTGCCGGTGCTCGACCGGCTGCCAGCCTCGCCGGTGAAGATGGCGGAGGCTCCTCCGGTAGCCGCACGGACATGAGCTGGTACATGGCGGTGATCGTCCGCGGCTCGTTCACGGAGCACGGCTACGACCGCGATCGGATGGGCGATCTGCTCTACAAGCTCGTCGAGGCGCCCGGATGCCGAGGCCGCCTACGAGAAGGCCGTGGCGCTCGGAGAGGCGGCCGTCGACACGCTTCACGACGAGGAGGGCGTCGAAGTCACGCCTGCGCTATCTGGGTCTCGCCGACCTCATGGAGCTCGCCGCGGGAACGCCCGGCGACGGCGCCGAGGTCTACAGCGAAGCGATCGCGACGAAGCCCAGGGACCGCGTCCGCGAGAAGGAGGCGCTGACCGCCTTCACGCCGTGGCATCTCCCCGATGCCGGCGAGGAGGAGCTCGGCGAAGTGCACGGAGATGGGCGAGATCGCGGAGCCGGGCGCCGACCGCTTCCGGCCGCCGACCGCCGGCGATTGAGAAGTCGCCGACGTGACGCGGACGGCCGCTCCTCCGCGCTAAACTCCCCTTCCCCATGATCCTCGTCACCGGCGCGACCGGGAAGGTCGGGCAGGAGCTCGTCCGCCGGCTCTCGGAGGCGCGGGTGGCCTTTCGCGCGCTCGTGCGAAGCTCCGGAAAGGCGCAGGCCATCCGCGAGGCCGGCGGCGAGGCGGTCGTCGGGGATCTCGCGGACGAGGCGGCGGTCGCCGAGGCGCTCCAGGGCGCCGAGAGACTCTTCGTCCTGACGAACTCCCTGCCCGATCAGCCGGCGACCGAGGCGCGGCTCGTGGACGCGGCGAAGGAGGCCGGCGTCTGGCAGGTGGTCAAGCTGTCCTCGTCCGGCGCGGATGCCGCGAACCCGCCGCTGTTTCTGAAGCTTCACCGCGACTCCGAGCGCCACATCGAAGCGTCCGGCCTCGCCTGGACGTTTCTGCGGCCGAACTTCTTCATGCAGAACTACCTCGATTTCGCCGACGCGATCCGTACCCAGGGCGTCCTGGCTTCGCACGCGGGAGCCGGCCGCCATGCGGACGTGGACGCGCGGGACGTCGGCGAAGTCGCCGCCCGGGTGCTGACCGAAACCGGCCACGACGGCCGCGCGTACGAGCTCACGGGACGGGAGGCCTACTCTCTGGAGGATGTGGCCCGCCGCATCGGAAAGATCGCCGGTCGAGCCGTGCGCTTCGTGGACCTGTCTCCCGAGGAAGGCCGTCGGGCGCTCGTTTCCGCCGGTGAAAGCGAGTGGAGCGCCGACGCGTGGATCGAGCTCCTCGCGTGGTTCCGGCAGGGTTCGGGCAACGGAGCGGCCGTCTCCCGCGGCGTCGAAGAGGTGCTCGGCCGCGCGCCCAGGACCCTCGACGTGTTCCTTCGCGAAAACGTTCGCGCGTTCGGCGAATGACGTTCCTCGCTGCCGCCCTGGTGGCCGTCATCGCGGCCGGGACGGCGGCCGCCCCGGACCGCCGCGTCGCGGTCACGATCGACGACCTGCCGGGGCCGCCGCGAACCGTCGTAAAGCAAGCCGGCGGCGACCTCGCGGCGCTGCAGGGCATGACGGCGAAGCTCCTCGCGGCGCTGAAGGCGAGCGGCACGCCGGCCATCGGCTTCGTCAACGAGGGCAAGCTCGCGCCCGCAGGGTGAACGCGAGGACGCCCGCGTCGCGCTTCTGGAAGCCTGGCTCGAGGCGGGAATGGAGCTCGGCAACCACACCTACTCGCACCTTTCCCTCAACCGCACGCCGCTCGACGACTTCGAGAAGGACACCGTGCGCGGGGAAGAGACGACGAAGAAGCTCCTCTCGGCGCGCGACAAGGCGCTCCGCTACTTCCGCCATCCCTTCCTGCACACCGGACGCTCGCTCGAGGTCAAGCGCGGCCTCGAGGCGTTCCTGGCGAAGCGCGGGTACGAGGTCGCTCCCGGTCACGCACGACAACGGCGAATGGATCTTTGCCGTGGCGTACGCCAATGCTGGAAACGCCGGCGACGCGGCCGCTCAGAAGAAGGTGCTCGGGGCTTACGTTCCGTACATGGACGCCAAGTTCGACTACTTCGAACGCGAGTCGAAGGCGCTTTTCTCGCGCGAGATCCCGCAGATCCTGCTCATCCACGCCAACTCGCTCAACGCCGACGCCTACCCCGAGCTCGCCCGCATGATGAGGGACCGCGGGTATCGTTTCGTCCCGCTCGCCGAAACACTGAAGGATCCCGTCTTCCGCGACACGCCCGATACGTTCACCGGCGCCGGAGGCATCAGCTGGCTGCACCGTTGGGCGCTGACGCGCGGCGGCAAGGGGGCGGTGCTTCCCGGCGAGCCGACCGTCCCGAAGTTCGTCCTGGACGCCGCCGGAGTCGACGGGGAGTAGGAGCGACCTACGAGCCGGCCGTCGCGACCGGCTGGCTGTCGTCGTACTCCTGCCGGTAGAGCAGGATCCACGGGTCCGCGCCGCGCATCTTGTCGATCCGGATACGGTGCGGACCGGGCGGCCCCGCGGGCTTGGAGAAGGTCAGCGCGTAGTGGCCCTTGACGGCCTCGCGCACGACGCCCATCGCCCAGTCGGGAAAGGTCTCCGTCCTCATGTAGAACCCGCCGGTCTCGAAGGAGAGCTGCTTCAACCCGGCGCCGAGCTGGTGCGCTCCCGAGCTGATGTCGAGCGAGAAAACCGGCGACTGGGCGGCGGCCAGGGCCCGCTGTGCCGCCTCGAGGTCCCGCGTCGAGGCGAAGTGCCCCATGCTCGCGTTGGACGCAGATTCCGACAGGGCGTTCCAGCGGCCCACGGCGTAGCCGAAGAAAAGGATCGCCTTGGCGCCCGGCAGGGGACGCAACGCCCGGCCGAGGGCGGCGAGGCCCTTCTCCATCGACGTCGCAGCTCGCTCGTCTTCGTGCGACAGGTACGCGCCGATGGAAACACCTTCGGGGTTGCGCCGCGCGCACCGTCTCCTCCTTGCGCGGCGCCGCGTGAATGGCCTTGCGGAGCACCGCCTTGTCGGAGGTGAAGTCCTGCGACAGCCACAGCCGCGAGCCGAAGACGAGGAGCGCCACTTCGTCGGAGGGCCCGAGCGTGTCGAGAAAAGAGAGCGCCTGACGCTTCATCCGCATCAGGCCCTCGTCCTTCTGGCCCTCGATGTGGGACTGGAAGACCATCACGAAGAGGCGGCCCGTCGGCTCGGCCGGCGTTTCCGGGGAGACCGGCGCCGCGCCACCGACGACCTCGCGCGTCTCCGTGCGGCTGGGGACGGCGCCGGACACCCTGCCGACCCATTCGACCGACTCGATCGGGACGGGCGTGCCGTCGACGAAGAGCTGGAAGTCCTCCTTCTTCAAGTCCGGGACCACGCGCCCCTGCTTGTCGGTCACGTGGAGCGTCACCTCGACCAGGGAGACCGTGACGTCCTCGCGGACCGGCTCCTGCGCGCCTGCCGAAACGGTGGCGCCGAGAACGAGCCCCCCTATTGCAAGAGGTGTCCCAAGAAGTCTCCGAAGATTCACGACAGCTCCGCCGGCGGCGTCGTCAGGAGACGCGTCCTCCGCGCGTGGCGCTCGAGGGCGAGACGCACGAGCTCGTCGAGGAGCTTCGGAAGCGGCAAACCGCTCGCCTCCCAGAGCTTCGGATACATGGAGATCGCCGTGAATCCCGGCAGTGTATTCACCTCGTTCACGAGAAGTCGTCCGGTCCCCTTCTCCAAGAAAAAATCGACACGCGCCATTCCCGAAAGACGGCAGGCCCGGAACACCCGGATCGAGAGCTCCCGGGCCTCGTCCCGGGTTTCGGCGCTCACGTCCGCCGGTATGACCAGCTTCGCCTTGTCGTCCCGGTACTTGTCGTCGTAGTCGTAGAACTCGTGGCCGGGCACGATCTCGCCCGGCACGGTCGCCCGCACGTCCTCGTCGCCGAGGACCGCGCACTCGAGCTCCCGCGCGTCGATGCCCTCCTCGACGAGCGCCCGCTCGTCGTAGCGGAGCGCCGCCGCGATCGCCGCCGCGAGATCCTCCCAGCGCTTGACCTTCGTGACGCCGACCGACGAGCCTCCGTTGGACGGCTTCACGAAGACCGGCAGCCGGACGCCCGCGCGCTCGAGCTCCCCGCGCGCCCGCTCGGCGTCCTTCACGGAGTCGGCCACGGCCGCGCGGGGCGTCGGGATTCCGGCGTCGCGCATGACCGCCTTGAAGATCGACTTGTCCATGCCGATCGCCGAGCCCGTGACGCCGGCGCCGACGTACGGTACGCCCAGCGTTTCGAGGAAGCCCTGCAGGGCGCCGTCCTCGCCGGTCGTGCCGTGGATGATCGGGACGACGACGTCCACGCGCCCCGGAGCGATCTCCGCCGGAACGAGGGCTTCCGTCGACGGATCCGACCGGCGGAACCGCTCCGGCACGGGACCCGAGGCGAGCAGCTTCGCCGACTCCGCCGCCGGCAGGAATCGGCCATCCTCGGCGACCGCGACCGCCAGGACCTCGTACCTCGAGGGGTCGAGGGCCCCCGCGATCGTCCGCGCCGAGATCCGCGAGACCTCGCGCTCGACCGACCGCCCGCCGAAGAGAACGGCGACGCGCGTCCGGCTCACCGGTCGGCTCACCCGTGGCTCACCATGTGACGACGCGGACTTCCTCGACGGCCGGAAGACTCCGCAGCCGGTCGAGGACGGCCGGAGGAGGCGCCGTGTCGACCGCGATGACCGCCGCGGCTCGCGACCCGTCGCCGCGCGCGAGCGAGAAGTCGGCGATGTTGATCCCCGCTTCCCCCAGGATGGTGCCGACGCCGCCGACCACGCCCGGCACGTCGTGGTTGCGCAGATAGACGACCGTTCCCTCGGGCCGGAACTCGAGCGGCAGGCCGTCGACTTCCACGACCCGGGCGTCGCGCCCCGTGAAGAGGGTCGCGTCCGCGCTCCCCTTCGAACCGCGCGCCCGTGAGCGTCACGCGGATGGAGCGCGCGTAGTTGCCGGGCTCCTCGTGACGGGTGTCGCTCACCGCGAGACCGCGGTGGCTCGCCATGTGGAGGGCGTTGACGTAGTTGACGATGTCCGGGGTCTGGGCCTCGATCGCGCCCTTGACCGCCGCCACGGCCACCGGCCGCACCAGATCCTCCGGGAGCCCCCAGGTCTCCACGGCCAGCCGCGAGAGCTGCCCGGCGGAGATCGCCGACAGAAAGTGCCCCGTCCGCTCCGCCAGACGCATCCAACCCGTGGCTCCGCTCGCGTCCTTGGGCCCCCGAAACGGGTTGTTGACCGCGGGGACGTATGCCGCGCCGGCGAGCGCCTCGAGCAGCGCCTCGACCGTCTGGATCGAAACGCGCTCCTGGGCCTCGACGGTCGATGCGCCGAGGTGCGGCGTGGCCACGACGTTGGGGAGCTTCGGCAGGGGATCGTTCGGATCCGGCGGCTCCGGGTCGAAGACGTCGAGCGCCGCGCCGGCGAGGCGTTTCGCCTGGAGGGCCTCGGCCAGGGCGACCCGGTCGACGAGGCTCCCGCGTGCCACGTTGACCAGCACGGCCGTCGGCTTCATGCGCGCGAGCTCGGCGGCGCCGATGAGGGGCTTGCCCTTGTCGCTCGCCGTCGAGTGCAGCGTCACGACGTCGGACTGGGCGAGCAGAGTGTCGAGAGGCACCAGGGGCACGCCCATCTCCTGCGCCTTCTCCGCGGGCAGGAACGGATCGTGTCCGAGGACCCGGGCCTCGAAGGCCCGCGCCCGCGACGCGACGCGCGAGCCGACCTGCCCGAGGCCGACGATGCCGACGGTCTTGCCCGCGAGCTCCGTGCCGACGAACTTCGACTTCTCCCAGCGTCCCTGCGCCATGGAGGCCGAGGCCTCCGGAATCCGCCGAAGCAGCGCGAGCAGCACGGCGAACGTGTGCTCGACCGCGGACACGACGTTGCCGGTCGGCGAGTTGAGGACCAGCACGCCGCGCGCCGAGGCCGCGGGGACGTCGACGTTGTCGACGCCCACGCCGGCGCGCCCGACCACGGTCAGCTTCGGCGCCGCGCCGAGGAGCGCCGCGTCGACTTTCGTCGCGCTGCGGACGAGCAGCGCGTCGGCGTCGGCCAGGGCCTCGAGGAGCTTCTCGCGCGGGGTGCCCGAGAGGTCGACGACCTCGTGACCGGCGGCGCGCAGGAGCGCGAGGCCGGCCTCCGAGACCTTTTCCGCGACGACGACACGGCTCACGCGGCGGCGTCTCCGGCCGCGGCGTCGAGCGCCGCGAGAAGAGTCTCGAGCGAGGCCAGGTCCACGTCGCCCATGTGGCCGATCCGGAACGTGGAGGGCTTCCACTTGCCGTAGCCGCCGCCGATCGTGAAGCCGCGCTCCTTCACCTTCGCGACGAGCGCCTCGGCCGAGACGCCCGCCCGGGGCTTCAGGCACGAGACCGTCCAGGAGCGGGCGCCGGCGGGAGGCGCGAAGGTATGGCCGCGCTCCGCCGCCCAGGCCTCGACGCGCCGCCGCATGGCGTCGTGCCGCGCCCAGCGGCCTTCGACCGTCTCCGCGAGGATGTGGTCGAGCTGGACGTCGAGCGCGAAGAGATGCGGCGTCGACGGCGTGTAGGGCGTCTGGTGCTTCTCGGCGAAGCTCTCGGCCTCCGAGAGGCGCAGGTAGTGGGCGCGGGAGCGCTCGCGGGCGCGCGCCCGGTATCGATCCGAGGCGAACGCGACGCCGAGGCCCGGAGGCAGGGCGAGGGCTTTCTGGGAGCCGGCCAGGGCGAAGTCGACGCTCCACGCGTCGCTCTCGACGGGCGAGCCTGCGAGCGAGGTGACCACGTCGGCGAGCAGGAACGCCTCCGACCCGGCCCGGACGGCTCGGCTGATGGCTTCGAGATCGTTCAGCGTGCCGGTCGAAGTCTCCGAGTGCACGACCGTCACGGCGTCGTAGCGCGCCTTCTTCAGGGCGGCGGCGATCGCTTCGGGGTCGACCGGACGTCCCCACTCGGACTCGAGGACGTCGACGGTGAGGCCGAGATCGCGGGCGCAGCCGGCCCACCGCTCCGAGAAGGCGCCGGAAACGATCGCGAGCGTGCGCTCGGGCGAGAGGTTCAGAAGCGCCGCCTCCCAGAGCCCGGTCGCCGCCGAGGTCGCCGTGAACACGAACCCCTCCGTCCGGAACACCCGGCGCAGGCGCGGCGGGATCTTGGAGTAGAGGTCGGCGAACGCTTTGCCGCGGTGGCCGATCGCCTCGTGGGCCATGGCCTCGCGCACGGCGGCCCGCACCCATACGGGCCCCGGCAGGAAGAACCGCACCTGGCCCGGGGCTCCCCCGGTCGGATCGAAGGCCGTCGTCATGAGGCCCGCGATTCTACGCGAGCCAAGCCGGCAGCGCGGCGATCGAGTCCAGGAGCGCGTCCGCGTCCACGCCAAGAAGCTCCTCACGCGAGCGGGAGCCGCCCGGGATCAGCACGACCCGGCAGCCGGCCGCGCGCGCGAACGCGGAATCGACCTCCATGTCTCCGATCGCGACGGTCTCGCCCGGCGCCGCGCCGGCGCCGGCCATCAGGCGGCGCAGCATCGTCGGATCGGGCTTGGCGGGAGTCTGCGCGTCCGGACCGACGATCAGTGGCGCGCCGTCCGGCGCGACCGCGGCAAAGTGCCCGGCCACGCCTTTCGCCTCCAGGATCATCCTCGAAAAAGCGGCAGGTTTGTTCGAAGCGAGCGCCATGCGGTGTCCCCGCGAGGCCAGCGCCTCGAGCGTCTCGGACACGCCGGGCAGCAGGTGCGACTTCCCGACCGCGACTTCCGGATACCGTTCGCGAAAGAGCCGCACACCCTCCGCGGCGCGCTCCCGTCCGACCGCTTCCTCGAGAAGCGATTCGAGGCCGTGCCCGACCATTCCCCGGACCCGGACGAGCGGGAGAGGCTTCTCGCCCAGCCGCTCCATCGCATGGGTCAGCGCATCGGCGATCGCCTCGTAGCCGTCGATCAGGGTGCCGTCGAGGTCGAAGACCAGAAACGGGCGGCCGTTCAACTCGATTTCCGGGCGTCCTTCGGCAACGGCGCCGGCTCCGCGGTCCCCCCGGCGAGGACGGGCGCGCCGCGGCTCGTCCGCGGCCCGGTCGCCGACGCCGCCCCGGCGCTCACCGGAGAATCCCGGCGGTCGAGCCCCGCGAGCCGGATGACGGTCGCGGTGATCCCGTCCCAGTCCCCGAAGGAGAGTGTCGGCACCGAGCCCGAGAAGGGACCGTCCGACACCCGGGCCGCCGGCTCGATGACGTCGGGCCGCGACACTCCCGTCCGCACGACCTCGATCTTGGGAATCGGAAGCGACTTGTAGCCCTCGACGATGACGAGATCGCAGTGAGCGAAGCTCCGCCGGAGCAGCGTCTCCAGCGGCTCCGTCTCGCGGAAGCGCCGGACGGTCGTGCGCTCGGGTGTGACGAAGGCCGCGGTGGCCGCGCCGGCGGCGGCGTGGCGCTGCGAGTCCTTTCCGGGCGTATCGTCCTCGGCGTCCTTGGTGGAATGCTTGACCGTGCCCACGGTGAGCCCGCGCGCCCGCAGCCTCGGCACGATTTCGACGATGACCGAGGTCTTTCCGGAATCGTGACCGCCCACGAACGCGACCGCGGCGGGCTTGCGGTCCGGATAGAGGAGACAGGGCTCGCGGCGCGCGTGGAACGGCTGCGCCGCGTCGAAGTGGCGCGTGATCTCGGCCCGGAGGTTTCCTCCGCGCTCGACGATGTCGCGGAAGCGATCCGAGCCCGTCAGAAGATCGATCGCCGGCCGGGTGTCGTACTCGTAGGGCTCGGTGCGCCAGTGGAAGTCCAGCGGGGCGAGGCGCCGCGCCGCCTCGATGACGCGCAGGCCGGTCTGGAACGGCCGAAAGGCCGCGCGGTCGGTGACGTGGAGCTGCGCGCCGCCGCAGACGGTGCCCGCGTGCTTGTCGAACATGGGACGGAACCGGTGCGGCAGGAACTGGACGCCCGGAAGCGCGAGGGCGTTGAGCGTCTCGGTCAGCTCCGTGGCGTCGAGCCACGGCGCTCCGAAGACCTCGAAGGGACGCGTCGTTCCCCGCCCCTCGGAGAGGTTCGTCCCCTCGAGCAGGCACATGCCCGGGTAGACGAGGGCGGTGTCGACCGTGGGCATGTTGGGCGACGGCGCGACCCACGGCAGGCCGGTCTGCTCCCACGGCGTTTCGCGGGTCCAGCCCGCCACCGGGCAGACCACCAGATCGAGATCCAACCTCCGCTCCTGGGCGAAGAGCCGGGCCAGCTCGCCCGCCGTCATGCCGTGGCGCACGGGGATCGGATGGAGGCCGACGAACGTCAGGTAACCCGTGGACTGGGGCGCCCCCTCGATGGCGCCGCCGATCGGATTGGGGCGATCGCAGACGACGAAGCGCAGCCGCGAGCCCGCGCAGGCCTCCATGGCGAGGAGCATCGTCCAGATGTAGGTGTAGTAGCGGCTCCCGACGTCCTGCACGTCGAAGACGATCGCCTCGAGATCCGCAAAGTCCTCCCGCCGGGGCTTCAGCTGCTCCGCCGTGGCGCCGTAGAGCGACACGACGGGCAGACCCGAGGGCTTGTGAATCGCCGACGACACGGCCTCCATGTACACGGCGCCGCCCTCGAGGCCATGCTCCGGCCCGAAGAGCCGCACGAGCCGCACGTTGGGAATCGCTCGCAACGCCTTCCAGGTCGGCACGCCGGCCGCCGTGACGCCCGACGTGTTGGTGATGAGACCGATGCGCCGGCCGGCCACGGGCCAGAGATTCTCCAGGAGAACGTCGATGCCGAAGCGCGCTTTGCTCATGGACGCGACGATCTTACCTGTCGCGACCGCGACCGCCGGTCACGGCGCGGCCGGATGGTCGGGCCGGTTCCCCTGAACGAGCGCAAGCGCGTGCGGAAGAAGCCCGAGGATCGAGGTCAGACAGTCCGCCGCGCCCTTGGGCGAACCCGGGAGGGCGACGATCAGCGTCTTCCGCCGCACGCCGACGATTTGCCGGGACAGGTAAGCCGCCGGAAAGCCGTGCGAGGTCTCCGCACGCATCTTCTCGGCGAGCCCGGGCACCTCGAAATCGATGACCTCGCGCACGCCCTCGGGCGTCCGGTCGCGCGGCGAGACGCCCGTTCCCCCCGTCAGCACGATGAGGTCCGCTTCGTCGGCGTCGGCCCGCAACCGCACGACCCGGGCCACCTGCTTGGGCTCGTCGGGAATGGTCTCGCGGGCAACGATCCGATGCTCCAGGCCCGAGCCGCGGAGCACCTCTTCGCAGGCCGGACCGCCGCGATCGGCCCGCGCCCCCGCGGCCACGCCGTCGGAGACCGTGACGATCGCCACGCGGACGCTCACGCGGGTACTATAGACCGCTCATGGCGACGCGCGACCTTCTCGGGCCGGCCGCTCCGCAACCTCCGGATCTCGGTCACGGACCGGTGCAACCTGCGCTGCGCCTACTGCATGCCCGAGGCGGACTACGCCTGGCTGCCGCGGCAGGACATCCTCCACTTCGAGGAGATCGGCCGTCTCGTCGACGCGTTCACGGGACTGGGCGTCGACCGCGTCCGGCTCACCGGCGGCGAGCCCCTCGTGCGCCGGGACCTCGCCCACCTCGTCTCGATCCTCTCCTCGAAGCTCGCCCTCCGCGACATCGCCCTGACGACCAACGGGGTCCTGCTCGCCGGGCAGGCGGCGGCCCTCAAGGCCGCGGGGCTTCACCGCGTCACCGTCAGCCTCGACACGCTCGATCCCGGACGCTTTCGCGAGCTGACGCGCTTCGACGAGCTGCCGCGCGTTCTCGAAGGCATCGACGCCGCCGTCGCCGCCGGCTTCGGCGCCCTGAAGATCGACTCCGTCGTGATCCGGGGCGTCAACGACGACGAGCTCGTCGCGCTGCTCGAGCGAGGGCGCGGGTGGGGCGCCGAGGTCCGCTTCATCGAGTACATGGACGTCGGGGGCGCGACGCAGTGGTCGCCGGAGCGCGTCGTCTCCCGCGCCGAGATCCTGGGTCGCATCGCCGCCCGATTACGGCGAGATCGCTCCGATCGTCGAGCAGAGCTCGGCTCCGGCGGAACGGTTTCGTCTGCCGGACGGAACGACCTTCGGAATCATCGCTTCCACGACCGCGCCGTTCTGTCGGGCCTGCGATCGCAGCCGGCTGACGGCCGATGGCCAGTGGTACCTCTGCCTCTACGCAAAGCGCGGGATCGATCTGAGGGCGCCGCTGCGCGCCGGGGCGAACGCCGCCGAGCTGCAGGAGATCCTCGCCTCCACGTGGAGGAGCCGCGACGACCGGGGCGCCGAGGAACGGCTCGCCCTCGCCGCCCGCTCCCCTCTTCTCCCCCGCGCCGAGCTCGCGCGAGACCCCCACCTCGAGATGCACACTCGAGGCGGCTAAACCACAGCGCCTCAGCGCGTCCCTTCCTCCGGCACTTCGATCCAGCCCTCGCCGACCCGCACGCTCGTGCCGCCGATGTGCGCCGAGACGACGGCGCCGGCCTTCTTCTCGACACGGGCCTCCAGGGCGCTCGGCCGTCCCATCTCCACGCCCTGGGCGATGCGGAAGCGGAAGGTCCCGTCGGGCCTCGGGTCCAGCGATGCCAGCAGCGCCGCGAGCGCGGTATTCGCGCTGCCGGTGGCCGGATCCTCGGGGACGCCGTCGAGCGGCGCGAACATCCGGGCGCGAACGTCGAAGCCGTCTCCCTCGCCGGGCGTGCGGACGTAGAGGTGGATGTCGGGCGTGACGCCGCGGGAGGCGACGACGTCGAGAGCGCTCGCGTTGGACCGGGCCCGCTCCAGCGCGCGGCGGTCGACGAGCTCTGCCATGAGAAACGGCAACCCCACCGACGCGACGCGGGGCGGGTGTGCGCGAACACTCACGTCTTCCGGCCGGAGCGACAACGCGGCGGCCACCTCCTCCGCGGAGACGGCCGGGCCGAGGGAGAGAGGCTGCGGCGCCGTGAGCTCGCAGGCGATCGAGCCGTCCGCGCGCCTCACGATGGCGACCGGAACGAGGCCGGCCTTCTCTTCGAAGGTCACGGAGAGCGGCGCGTCGAGAGGGCCGAGCTCGCCGGAGATGGCCAGCGCGAAGGCCGTGCCGACGTTGGGGTGACCCGCGAAGGGAATCTCCGCCGACGGCGTGAAGATCCGGACCTTCCGGGTGTGCCCGGCCTCGGGCGGCAGGACGAACGTGCTCTCGGAGAAGTTGAACTCCCGGGCGATCTGCTGCATCCGGCGGTCCGAAAGGCCGCGGGCGTCGGGCAGGACGGCGAGCGGGTTGCCGCCGAAGAGGCGGTCGGTGAAGACGTCGCAGAGGATGTAGCGGTAGCGCATTCGCTCGTCGCGCCCGGACTAGGCCCGGCGATACACGCCCGACCGGCCGCCCGACTTCTCCCGAAGCACGATCTCGCGGATCGCCGCTCCGCGGTCGAGAGCCTTGATCATGTCGTAGAGCGCGAGGCAGGCCGCGGACACCGCCGTCAAGGCCTCCATCTCGACGCCCGTCTTCCCGGTGATCCGCGCGGTCGCGGTCACGACGGCCTCGCGGCGCGACGCGTCGAGCGCGACGTCGACCTCGACGGACTCGAGAGCGAGGGGGTGGCAGAGGGGAACGATCTCGGAGGTGCGCTTGGCGGCCTGGATCCCGGCCAGGCGGGCGACCGCGAGGGCGTCCCCCTTGGCGAGCCGGCCCCCGGCGAGCGCCTCGAAGGCCGGCCTCCCCATCGCGACGACGCCGCGCGCGACGGCGCTCCGGCGCGTGACGCGCTTGCCGCCGACATCCACCATCCGCGCGCGGCCGCGGGCGTCCACGTGCAGGACGCTCCCTCGGAGGCGCGAGACGTCGCGCGGCCGCCGGGGCTTTCCGGTCCGCGGCTTTCCGTCTTCGCTCAAGCGCTCACGCCCTCTCCCGCAACGCCACGTACTGCTCGAGGGTGTTGAGATTTTCGAAGGCGTTGCCGGAGGGATCGTGCGTCCGCCACTCGCGCTCTTCCAGGATCTCCGCGCCGACATCCTCGACGAGCCCGTGCAGCGAGAGCTCGCCCGCGGCGAGGCGCCGGGCCGCCGCCGGCAAGGCCGACCGGCGCCAGACGGCGGCGAGAGGCTGGAGCCGACCGGCCGCCCTCGGCACCACGGCCGCGGCCTCCGACGCGAGGCCTCGGCGCGCGATCTCCCGGATCAACGCGTCGGGAAGGACGGGCAGGTCCACGCCGAGCACGAAGATCCGATCCGGCGCTTCTTCGATCGCCCGGACGAGCCCGTGGATCGCGGCGTGCTCCGGGGCGCCGTCGAGCAGGATGCCGGCCGGCCCCGGGGAGAACGAGGGCGGTTCCTTCGCGACGACGAAGACCTCCTCGAAGATCTTCGCGAGCCTGGCCGTCTGGAATTCGAGCAGCGTGCTCGCACCGTAGGGCAGGGCCGCCTTGGACCGCCCCATCCGACGCGACGCGCCGCCCGCGAGCACGGCCGCGGGCATCGGAATCCGCATGACAGAACGGATGCTAGCATCCGCCCGCCGCATGATCTCCGTGATCGTCCCGGTGCGGGACGAACCCCCGGCCGAGATCGCCGGACTCCTCGCGCTGGCGGAGGACCCCGAGGCCGAGGTCGTGCTCGCCGATGCGTCCGCGGGAAGCCGCGGCGCGAGCCTCGCGGCCGCGGCCGCGCGGGCGCGGGGCGACCTGCTCTTCTTCGTCCACGCGGATTCCCGTCCGCCGAAGGACGCGCTCGCGATCATCCGCCGCGAGACCGACGCCGGAGCGGCCGCCGGCGCCTTCTCCCTCGAATACGATTCCCCCGATCCGGCGATGCGGCGCATCGCCCGGTGGGCGAATCGCCGCTCGCGCCTGCTCCGGCTGCCTTTCGGCGACCAGGGGATCTTCTGCCGGCGCGACGCCTACGAAAGGGCCGGCGGCTTCCGCGACATGGCCGTGTGCGACGACCTCGACCTCGTCCGGAGGCTCAAGCGCCAGGGCCGCTTCGTCATCCGGCCCGAGGCGACGCGCACCTCGCCGCGGCGCTACCGGGGCGGCGCGGCCGCGCAGGTCTTCCGGGTCTGGAGGGTGCTCCTCGGGCTACTACGCCGGCGTCTCGCCGGAACGGCTCGCGCGCTGGTACTACGGAGACGTCCCTACTTCGAGTCGCTCCCGATAATGATCGGCAACCCCGACTTGGGATTGCCCACCACGATGACTTTCGCGTTCGGGCTCGTCGCCAACTTCTCGGTCGCCTCGATCCCCTTCCACTCCAGAATCTGGGGCGAAGCCCCAGCGCCACGATCTTCTGGTAGTCCGCGATGCCCTGCGCCTCGATGCGCTTTCGCTCCGCTTCCTGCGACTCCTTCTGGAGCACGAACTTCATCTGCTCGGCTTCCTGCTCGCGCTTGAGCTTCTCCTGGATCGCGTTGGCCACGATCGGCGGCAGGCCGATCTTCCGCAGGAGCACCGCCTCGGCGATGATGCCCCGGCCGCCCGCCATCTTCTGGAAGAGGTCGAAGGTCTCGCTCGCGATCTTCTCGCGCTGCGCGGAGTACAGAGCCTTCGCGTCGTAGGAAGCGGTGATCTCCCGGATGGCCGATCGCATCTGGGGGTGGACGACGATCTCCTGGTAGTTGCGCCCGACCGTCTTGTACATCTCCGCGGCCTTCGTCGGGTCGAGCCGGTACAGGAGCGAGCCCTCGAGCTCCATCATGAGGCCCTCCTTCGAGGGGACCTCGGCGGTCTCCTTCACCTCCAGCGTCTGGATCGACATCTTGATGACGCGGGTGAATGGAAAGACGAGGTTGACGCCCGGCGTCAGCACGTTCGGGGACACGCGGCCGAAGAGGTCCTTGACGCCCACGTGGCCCGCCGGCACGACCTTGATCGGCCCGCCGATGATCAGAAGGACGAAGAGGATCAGGCCGATGATCGCGTTGCGGACGAAGCGGGAGCCGACGCCCGAGGGCGGAACGATCTCGAAGGTCCTTGCCATGTGGTCTCCTCCCGGGGTGAACCGCGAAGCGCGACAGTTCAGACGAGCTTCAGCAGGTGCCCCATCTTGTTTTTCTTGGCCTCGAGGTACTTGCGGGACCGGTCGGTCGGGTGCACCTCGAGCGGGACGCGCTCGACGATCTCGAGCCCGTAGCCGTCGATCGCGACGTACTTGGACGGGTTGTTCGTCATCAGGCGCATCTTGCGCACACCCAGGTCGCGGAGGATCTGGCAGCCCACGCCGTAGTTGCGGATGTCGGGCGGAAATCCCAGCTTCTCGTTGGCCGAGACGGTGTCGTGCCCCTGGTCCTGGAGCTCGTAGGCCTTCAGCTTGTTGACGAGGCCGATGCCGCGGCCCTCCTGGAGCAGGTAGAGGAACACGCCCTTGCCGGCCTCGACGATCTTCGCCATCGCCAGCTCGAGCTGCTCGCCGCAGTCGCATCGCGAGGAACCGAAGACGTCCCCCGTCAGGCACTGCGAGTGGACCCGCACGAGCACGGGCTCCTCTTCGCGAATCTCACCGTGGACGAGGGCGAGGTGCTCCTCGTGCGTCACCTCGCTCTTGTAGGCGTGCAGCTGGAAGTCCCCGAGGCGCGTGGGAAGGTGCGGAGACGCGATGCGGTGCACGAGCCGCTCCGTCTTCATCCGGTAGCGGATCAGGTCGGCGACCGTGACCATCGCGAGGCCGTGGCGCCCGCAGAACGCCGTCAGGTCCGGAACGCGCGCCATCGTCCCGTCCTCGTTCATCACTTCGCAGAGGACCGCCGAAGGGTTCAGCCCGGCGATGCGGGCGAGGTCGACGGAGGCTTCGGTCTGGCCGGCGCGCTTCAGCACGCCGCCCGCCTGCGCGCGGAGAGGGAACATGTGCCCCGGCCGGTTGAGGTCCGACGGCCGGGTCGCCGGGTCGATGGCCGTCAGGACGGTGGCCGCCCGGTCGGCGGCGGAGATGCCCGTCGTCGTCCGGCCCCGGGCCTCGATCGAGACCGTGAAGGCCGTCCCGAAGTTCGAGGTGTTCTCCTCGACCATCGGCGGCAGCTCGAGCTCGGCGCACCGCTCCTCCGTCAGGGCCAGGCAGATCAGGCCCCGCCCCTCGCGCGCCATGAAGTTGATCGCCTGGGGTGTCGCCTTCTCGGCCGCGAGCACGAGGTCTCCCTCGTTCTCCCGGTCTTCGTCGTCCACGACGACGACGAACTTGCCGGCGCGCAGGTCCTCGACGGCCCGCTCGATGGAGGCGAAAGGGGTTTCCGACATGAGCCCTCTATTCTACGTCGCTAGAAAACCGCAGGCTCCTCGTACGTCGCGAACACCTCGCGCATGACGTCGGAGATCTCCCCCACCGTCGCGTAGGTCTTCACCGCGTCGATCAGCGGCGGCATGACGTTCTTCCCGTCGGCGCAGGCCTGGCGCAGCGCCGCGAGGGCCGTGGTCACGGCCTTGCCGTCGCGCGTCCGGCGCAGCTCCGCGACCGCCTGCTTCTGCAGGTCCTCGACGGCGTCGTCGATGTAGAGGATCTCGAGCGGATGCTCCTCCTCGTCGACGAACTCGTTGACGCCGACGACGAGCTTCTCCTTCGCATCGACGGCCCGCTGATACGCGTACGCCGCGTCCATGATCTCCCTCTGGGGGAACCCGGCTTCGATGGCCTCGACCATCCCTCCGAGGGCGTCGATCCGGCGGAAGTAGTCGAAGCAGCCTCTCTCCATCTTCGTCGTCAGGTCTTCGACGAAGTAGGAGCCCCCGAGCGGATCGATCGTGTTCGCGACGCCGGACTCGTGGGCGATGACCTGCTGGGTGCGCAGCGCCAGCTTGACCGCGAAGTCCGTCGGCAGGGCCAGCGTCTCGTCGAGCGAGTTCGTGTGGAGGGAGTTCGTTCCGCCGAGAACGCCCGCGAGGGCCTGGATCGCCGTCCGCACGACGTTGTTGTAGGGCTGCTGGGCCGTCAGCGAGCAGCCGGCGGTCTGGGTGTGGAAGCGGCACATCCACGAGCGCGGGTCCTTCGCGCCGAACCGCTCGCGCATCGTCTTCGACCAGATCCGGCGGGCGGCGCGGAACTTGGCGATCTCCTCGAAGAAGTCGTTGTGGGAGTTGAAGAAGAAGGAGAGGCGGGGCGCGAACTCGTCCACCGGCAGCCCGGCCTCGATCCCGTACTGCACGTACTCGACGCCGTCCCGCAGCGTGAAGGCCAGCTCCTGCAGCGCCGTCGAGCCGGCCTCCCGGATGTGGTAGCCCGAGATCGAGATCGTGTTCCACTTCGGGACGTGCTTCGCGCAGAACGAGAACTGGTCCGTGACGAGGCGCATCGAGGGCCTCGGCGGGAAGATGTACTCCTTCTGGGCGATGTACTCCTTGAGGATGTCGTTCTGGAGCGTGCCCCCGACCTTCTCCCACGGCGTCCCGTGCTTCTCGGCGACCGCGAGGTACATCGCCAGGGCGATCGGAGCCGTCGAGTTGATCGTCATCGACGTCGTCACGCGGCCGAGGTCGATCCCGTCGAAGAGGACTTCCATGTCGCGGAGCGAGTCGATCGCGACCCCGCACTTGCCGACCTCGCCTCGCGACATCTCGTGATCCGAGTCGTAGCCGTAGAGGGTCGGCAGGTGGAACGCCGTCGAGAGCCCCGTCTGGCCGTGCTCGAGCAGGTAGTGGAAGCGGGCGTTCGTCTGTTTCGCCGTGCCGTAGCCGGCGAACTGGCGCATCGTCCAGAGCTTGCCGCGGTAGCCCGTCGCCTGGACGCCGCGGGTGAACGGGAACTCACCCGGCCAGCCGAGGTCCCGCTCGAAGTCGAACCCGGGCTGCGTGTCGGGCGCGGCGAGCGGCTCGACCGGAGCGCCCGAGACCGTCGTCCAGTCCTTCTTCCAGGGGGGCGTCTTCTCGAACGCCTTCCCGACCTTCTCCGCGTGACGCTTTCGCCCCGCCGCGACCGACGGCGGCACCAGCGGATCTTTCTCGCTCATGGAGCAGATGATACGACGGGCGGCGGGTGAGGATAAGATGCCCGCAGTCCGCAGTTTGGGAGGTGCGCGTGAAGGGTGATCCGGATATTTTGAAGGTCCTGCAGGAAGTCCTCTCGGCGGAGCTGACCGCCATCAACCAGTACTTCATCCACGCCCGGATGCTCCGCAACTGGCGCTACATGAAGCTCGCCGACCACACCGAGAAGGAGTCGATCGGCGAGATGAAGCACGCCCAGGAGGCCATGGACCGGATCCTCTACTTCGACGCCATCCCGAACATGCAGAAGTACATGAAGATCAACGTCGGCAAGACCGTCCCCGAAATGATGAAGGTCGACCTCGACCTCGAGCACGACGCCGTCAAGCGCCTCAACCACGGGATCCACCTCGCGACGCAGAAGGGCGACAACGGAACGCGCTCGCTCTTCGAGAGGATCCTGATCTCGGAGGAAGAGCACATCGACTGGCTCGAGGCCCAGATGCAGCAGATCAAGGACGTCGGCGCCGAGAACTACCTGGCCCAGCAGATCGAGGGCGGCGCCTAGCCGCGACTCAGACGGTCGGGAGAATCGCCTCGCGGGCCAGGTGCGCCACGCCCTTGACCGAGAACGGCAGCGAGGACGTCATGAAACAGGAGTGGGTGCACCAGCACTCGCGATGGGCGATGCGGCGGCGCATCTCCCCGGCCTTCTCCGAGAACCAGGCCTTCTTGAAGGAGTATCCGAAGTCGCGGATGTTGCCGATCTCCCACTGCACCTCGCAGAGGGAGACGGTGCCCTCGGGATTGAGCACGCCGGAGATCGTCCCCGCGTAGCACGGGTAGACCATGCGCTCCTGCTCGAGCGTCTCGAGCTCGGCCGTGCGGGCCCCCACCTTCAGGTTGCGGAGCACCGGGCTGTAGTCGCCGAACCTCGCCCAGTAAGGCCGGAGGAACCTGAGGGCCTCGGCGTACTCGGCCGGCGGTGAGGGCGCGGATCGTCGGATCCGGAAACGGCGGGCGCAGCAGCTCGAAGGAGTGGAAGTTGATCGCGGGCAGATGTTGCGCGACCCAACCCGTGATCTCGGCGAGGTCGTCCTTGTTGAAGGACGCGAGCACGGTCTGGACGTTGAGCGTGAAGCCGCGCGAGCGGGACTTCAGGGCGGCGAGCCGCCGGTAGGTCTCCTCCAGCTTGACGAAGTTGCCGGGCGCGCCGCGGATGAAATCGTGCCGCTCGCCGAGGTGGTCGAGGGAGAGGCCGACGGTGAAGGTCTGGCGCTCGTCCTTTCGCGACTCGAGCACGCGGGCGACGATCGACTCGACCTGCTCGGGGATGATCGAGTTGGTCGGCATCGTCACGTTCGACGCGTCGTGGCGGCGATAGAGGAGCTTCGTGATCTCCGGGAAGCTCGCGGTTGAGCGTCGGCTCGCCGCCGGTCAGCACCACCGAGTAGAGGGCGCCGAGGTCCGAAAGCGCCCGGTCGTACTCCTCGAGCTTCAGCTCGAGGTGGCGGTTGACGTTGAGGTGATCCCAGTAGAAGCAGGTGACGCACTTCGAGTTGCAGAGGTTCGTCATCCCGAGAATCAGGTATCGCGGAAGCGTGTCCCGCCCGCGGAGCCAGTGCGCGGCGAGCTCGAGGTTGTTCATCGCGCCGCCGGCGCGAAGACTCCCCGGCCGATGCCGGCGAGGAGCCCCGCGAGGTAGGTCAGGTGGTGCGCGGCGAACGCGAAGGGGACCGCCGGGAAGAGCGCGAGGTCCCGCCGCCAGATCGGAAACGAGAGCGCCCAGGTCAGGATCGCGTAGAAGCCCGCCGCCGGGAGCAGAAACCGCGCCCCGAAGAGGACGAGCGCCACCGAGGCCGCGAAGGCCGTGGCGAGAAACGCCGCGACGCGCCCGCGCGCGTGCAGCCCCGGCTTCTCCACGAGGAGCCGGCCCGTCTTGACGCGATACCGCCAGCGCTGCGCGAGGTAGGGGCCCGGAAAGGCGCGCCTCCGGTGCCGCACCCGCGCGGACGGCTCGAGCACGACGCGCGCGCCGCCGTCGAGCGCCCTCCGCACGAAGTCCGTGTCCTCGCCGATGTATCCGAAGGACTCGTCGAAGCCTCCGAGCCGCTCGAAGGTCTCGCGGCGCACGAAGAGGTTGCACAGCGCGACGTCGTGCGCGCTGCGCACCGGCCCTCCGCGCGGGTTCCACTCGTGCGCCGGCACGCCGCTGCCGATCCAGGGCGTCGCCAGCAGGAGGTTCGCGAGGCGCTCGCCCCACGGCGCGTCGCGCGGCCCGGGGTCCGGTCCGCCGGCGATCTCGGCCTCGACGAGCGCGGAAGCGCCGGACGCCAGCCACCCCGGCTCCGCGGTGGCGTCGTCGTCGAGGAAGGCGAAGAGCCGTCCGCGGGCCTCGCGGGCGGCCGCGTTGCGCCGCCGCGCGGGATTGCCGGAATCGGATGCGGCCCAGCGGACCGGAATCGAAAGACCGTCGACGGCGGGCGCCTCCGACGAGCACACGACGACTTCGAGCGGCGGCCCTCCGCGTTGCGCCTCGAGCGACCGCAGGCACTCCGGCAGCAGCGTGCGCACGCGGTCGGAGGCGATGAGGACGGAGATGGCCGGCTCCATCCCGCGATGATAGTCGGGCCCCGCCCTCGGCGGGCGCTCGGATGCGATGCCGCGTCCCGAGACGGAGGGCTCCGCCTCGTATAATCTTCACGCGCCGGAGGCTCTTTTGGACCTGACCCGCGAACAGAAGCTCGAGCTGTACCGCTTCATGCGCCTCAACCGCGTCGTGGAGGAGCGGCTCGTCAACCTCTACCGCCAGGGCAAGGTGGTCGGCGGCCTCTACCGCTCCCTCGGCCAGGAAGCGACGTCGGTCGGGACGGCCTATGCCCTCCGGAAGGGCGACATCGTCGGCCCCCTGATCCGCAACCTCGGGGTCGTCCTGGTCATGGGCTACTCGCCCCGCGACGTCATGACGCAGTACATGGCGCGGGCGACCTCGCCCTCCGGCGGCAAGGACTGCAACCTCCACTTCGGCCGCCCCGAGCGCGGGGTCATCTCCCCCATCTCGATGCTCGGAGCGCTCGTTCCCGTCATGGCCGGGATCGCCCTCGCCGGGCGCATGCAGAAGAAGGACATCGTGACGATGACCTGGATCGGCGACGGCGGGACCTCGACCGGCGCCTTCCACGAAGGGATCAACTTCGCGGCGGTGCAGAAGCTCCCCCTCGTGATCGTCGCCGAGAACAACGGCTGGGCGTACTCGACGCCGGTGCGAAAGCAGACGGCCGCCCCCCGCCTCGCGGACAAGGCCGCGGCCTACGGCATTCCGGGAGAGACCGTCGACGGCAACGACATCCTGGCCGTCCACGACGCGGCGCGCCGCGCGGTCGAGCTGGCGCGCTCGGGCGGCGGACCCACGCTCCTCGAGTCGGTGACGTACCGGATGAAGGGACACGCCGAGCACGACGCCCAGGCCTACGTGCCGAAGGAGGAGCTCGAGGAGTGGCGCTCGAAGGACCCGATCGAGCGCTATACCCGCGCCCTCGTGGAGTCGGGCGCGGCCTCGGCGAACGAGCTCGCCGCGATCGACCAGGCGATCTCGGAGGAAGTCGATCGCGAGGTCGAGTTCGCCGAGAAGAGCCCGCTGCCCCAGCCCGAGTTCGCCCTCGAGGGCGTCTACGCGAAGAGCCCGCTCGAAGCCGTGCCGGCGCCCTCCGGCTCACGGAGGCAGCGATGAGCGGCGCCCCGCACCTCGGCGCCGACGGCGCCGCCACTCCGTCGAAGGGCCAGACGACCTACGTGGACGCGATCCGCGAGGGTATTCGCGAGGAGATGCAGCGGGACGAGCGGGTCTTCCTCCTCGGCGAGGACATCGGCGTCTACGGCGGCGCGTTCAAGGTGACCGACGGCCTCATCGCCGAGTTCGGCGAGGAGCGCGTCATCGACACGCCGATCGCCGAGACCGCGATCGTCGGCGCCGCCGTCGGCGCCGCGATGATGGGGATGCGCCCGGTCGCGGAGATGCAGTTCATCGACTTCATCTCCTGCGCCTTCGACATGATCACGAACTTCGCCGCCAAGTCGCGGTACCGGACCGGCGTCGGCGTGCCGCTCGTGATTCGCGGCCCCTCGGGCGGAGGGGTGCACGGCGGCCCGTTCCACTCCCAGAACCCGGAGGCCTACTTCGCCCACACGCCCGGGCTCAAGATCGTCCAGCCGGCCACGGCCTACGACGCGAAAGGCCTCATCAAGGCCGCGATCCGCGACGACGACCCCGTCCTTTTCTTCGAGCACAAGTTCCTCTACCGCCGGATCAAGGAAGAGCTTCCCGCCGGGGACTACATCGTCCCGATCGGCAAGGCCGCGGTCCGGCGGACGGGCCGGGACCTCTCGATCATCACGTACGGCGCCATGGTCTGGACCGCGCTCGAGGCGGCGAAGACCCTGGAGGCCGAGGGCATCGACGCCGAAGTCGTGGACCTGCGGACGCTCTTTCCCATGGACGAGCAGACGGTGCTCGACTCCGTTGCCAAGACGAACAAGGCGATCCTCCTGCACGAGGCGACCCGGACGGGCGGCATCGGCGCGGAGATCGCGGCGGTTCTCTCGGAGCGCTGCTTCGAGTACCTCGATGGGCCGCTCGTCCGCGTCACCTCACCCGACACGCCCGTGCCGTACTCGCCCCCGCTCGAAGAGGCTTTCCTCCCGAACGCCGAGAAGCTTTGCAAGGCGGCACGAGCCCTGGCCGGCTACTGATGCATTTCGAAGGAACGGTCTCGGTCAAGGCTCCCCGACAGAAGGTCTGGGACTTCCTCACCGACCCCGAAAAGGTGTCGAAGGCGGCCCCGGGACTCGAGAAGCTCGAGATCGTCGAGCCCGGCAAGAAGTTCCGGGCGACGACCTCGGTCGGTTTCGGCGCGGTCAAGGTGCGCTTCGTCAACGACGTCGAGTGGGTCGAGATGACGCCGCCCTCGACGGCGCGCATGAAGGCCCACGGCACCGCGCCGGGCTCCGGCGTGGACGCGACGACGTCGATGACGCTGACCGACGGTCAGGACGGCGCGACGGACCTCGCGTGGTCCGCCGACATCCAGGTCGTCGGCACCGTGGCGAGCATGGCGGCGCGGCTGATGGGCGGCGTGACGAAGAAGCTCACGTCCGCTTTCTTCGACAAGGTCCGCGACGAGATCGAAACGACGGCGTAGACCGGACCCGGTGTAAACTCCCGCGCCTGAGCGGGAGGGTCTCATGCAGTACCCCGTCTCGATCACGGTCAACGGCATCCAGCGCAAACACCCGGTCGAGGCGCGGCTTCTCCTCGTCCACTTCCTCCGCGACACCCTCGGCCTGACCGGCACCAACATCGGCTGCGACACGAGCCAGTGCGGAGCCTGCACGGTGCTCATCGACGGCAAGGCCGTGAAATCCTGCAACGTCCTCGCGGTCCAGGCCGACCGCGCGAAGATCACGACGATCGAGGGCCTGGCGAAAAACGGGAAGCTCCATCCGCTCCAGGACGCCTTCTGGGAGAACCACGGCCTCCAGTGCGGGTTCTGCACGCCGGGGATGATCATGACCGCCTGCGATCTCCTCGAGAACAACCCGCACCCCACCGATGCGCAGATCCGGGTCGGTCTGGAGGGCAACCTCTGCCGCTGCACCGGCTACCAGAACATCGTGGCCGCGGTCAAAGACGCCGCGGGCCGCATGGCGAAGGCATAGAGGAGGCCGAACATGGGAGCGCGCATTTTCGGTTCTCCGATCAAGCGGCGCGAGGATCCTCGCCTGATCACCGGCCAGGCCAAGTTCACCGACGACTTCGTGCTGCCGGGCATGGCGCACCTTGCGGTCGTCCGCTCGCCGTACGCCCACGCGAGATCAAAGCCATCCGCACGAAGAAGGCCGCGGCGATGGAGGGCGTGCTGGGAGTCTTCACCGGCCGGGACATGAAGGACGCGGGCTTCGGCCCGATCCCCTGCGCATGGGTCGTGCCCGGCTCCGACGCGAAGACGCCGGCCTATCCCCCGATCGCCATCGACGTCGCCCGCTACGCCGGCAACGCCGTCGCGATCGTCGTGGCGACCGACCGTTACCTTGCGCGCGACGCGGCCGACGCCGTCGAAGTCGACTACGAGCCGCTCCCGGCGGTCACCGACCCCGAGAAGGCGACCCACAAGGGCGCGCCGCAGGTCCACGCGGACGCGCCGGGCAACCAGGCCTTCCACTGGAACGTCTCGGGCGGCGACGTCGATGCCGTCTTCAAAGCGGCGGACGTCGTCGTGAAGGAACGCATCCGGAATCAGCGCCTGATCCCGAACGCCATCGAGTGTCGCGTGGCGCTGGCCCAGTACCTTCGGGCGACCGACGAGGTCACCCTCTGGGTCACGTCGCAGAATCCTCACATCGCCCGCTTTCTCCTCTCCCTCGACACGGGAGTTTCGGAGCAGAAGATCCGCGTGATCTCGCCCGACATCGGGGGCGGCTTCGGGAGCAAGCTCCCCCACTATCCCGAAGACAGCATGGTCATCTTCGCCTCGAAGAAGCTGGGCGTGCCGGTGAAGTGGACGGAGACGCGGAGCGAGAACTACCGCGGCACGATCCACGGCCGCGACCACGTGCAGGACGCCGAGATGGCGGCCAGGAAGGACGGCACGATCCTCGGGATCCGCGCGAAGGTCTGGGCGAACATGGGGGCCTACCTCTCGACGGCGTCGACGGGCGTCCCGACCATCCTCCACGGCCTGATGCTCTCGGGCGCCTACGACATCAAGAACATCCGGGAGGACGTCTACGGCGCCTTCACCCACACGACGCCGGTCGATACCTACCGCGGCGCGGGGCGGCCGGAGGCGACGTTGATGGTCGAGCGGCTGGTCGACCTCGTCGCACAGAAGCTGAAGATGGATCCGGCCGAGATCCGCAAGAAGAACTTCATCCCGCCGTTCACGGACGGGCACACGGTGGCGACCGGGCTGACGTACGACTCCGGCAACTACATCGCGGCCTTCGACAAGGCCCTGAAGATGCTGGACTACGCGGGCTTCCGCAAGAAGCAGGCCCAGCTGCGCGCGAAGGGCGAACACCTCGGCGTCGGATTCTCGACGTACAGCGAGATCTGCGGGCTGGGGCCCTCGGCCGTCGCCGGCGCCGTGGGGTTCGGCGGCGGACTCTGGGAGAGCGCGATCGTGCGCTTCCACCCCTCGGGCAAGGTCAACGTGATGCTCGGCATCTGCCCTCACGGCCAGGGCGAGCGGACGACGTTCGCCCAGATCGTTTCGGACCAGCTCGGCGTCCCGATCGACGACGTCGAGATCCACTACGGCGACACCGAACGGACGCCCATGGGATGGGGATCGTACGGGAGCCGCTCGACGCCGGTCGGCAGCGGCGCCCTCATGGGCGCCATCGGGAAGATCAAGGAGAAGGCCCGGACCGTCACGGCGCACCTGCTCGAAGCCGCGGTCGAGGACATCGAGTACGCCGACGGCAAGTTCTTCGTCCGCGGCGCTCCCGCCAGGTCCAAGACGATCCAGGACGTCGCCCTCATGGCGAACGTGGCCTGGAACTACCCGAAGGGGCTCGAGCCGGGCCTCGAGGCGTCGGCCTTCTTCGATCCTCCGAACTTCGTCTATCCCTTCGGCTCCCACATCGCCGTGGTCCGCGTCGACACGGAAACCGGCGAGATCAAGCTCGAGCGTTACGTCGCGGTCGACGACTGCGGCAAGGTCATCAACCCGCTGATCGTCAGCGGGCAGGTCCACGGAGGGGTCGCCCAGGGAGTCGCCCAGGCGCTCTGGGAGGGCGCGGCCTACGACGAGAGCGGCCAGCTCCTCACCGGATCAATGATGGACTACGTCGTGCCCAAGGCCGAGTTCTTCCCCGACTTCGAGCTCGGCGCCACGGAAACGCCGACGACCGTCAATCCGCTGGGCGTCAAGGGCGTCGGCGAGACCGGCACGATCGCCTCGACGGCGGCCGTGTACAACGCCGTGATGGACGCCCTCGCCCCGCTCGGCGTCGCGAAGATCGACATGCCATTCACGCCCGAGAAGGTCTGGCGCGCCATCCGGGACGCGCGGAAGTAGGAGGTCGCCGATGTACTCCTCGAGCTTCGAGTACTTCCGCCCGAAGACGCTGGCCGAAGCGGCGCAGCTTCTGAAGAAGCACAAGGGCGCCCGGCTGCTCGCGGGAGGGCACAGCCTGCTTCCGGCCATGAAGTTTCGCCTCGCGACGCCGAAAGCTCTCGTCGATCTCGGCGGCATCAAGGGGCTGTCCGGGATCAAGGCAAAGGGCAAGGCGCTCGAGATCGGGGCCACCACGACCCACGCGGAGATCGCGGCCTCGACGCTCGTCAAGAAGTCCTGCCCCATCCTGGCGGAAGCGGCCTCGCAGATCGGCGACATCCAGGTTCGAAACCGCGGGACCATCGGCGGCTCCGTCGCGCACGCGGATCCGGCCGCGGACTTTCCGACGGTTCTCGTCGCGCTCGGCGCGACCGTCCTCGTCGAAAGGCCCGAAGGGTGCTCGCAAGATTCCCGCGGACAAGTTCTTCGTCGACCTCTTCACGACGGCGCTGAAACCCGGCGAGCTCGTGACGGCCATCGTCGTTCCGACGTACGGCAAGGGCACCGGCGGCGCCTACCTCAAGCACCCCCATCCCGCCTCCCGCTACGCCGTCGTGGGCGTCGCGGCGATCGTCGAGGTGAAGAACGGCAAGGTCGTCCGATCGAGCCTCGTCGTCGGCGGAGCAACGCCGAACCCGGTCCGCGTCGGAGTCCGCCGAGAGAGTGGCCGCCGCGATCACCGACCCCCTGAGCGACAACTACGCGTCGGGAGAGTTTCGCGTCCACCTCGCGACGGTTCTCGCCGGCCGGGCCCTCGCGGCGGCCGCCGGGCGCGCGTAGGCTCGGAGGCCCACCCCGGAACCCTCCGTGAGAGACATCCTTTCCGACATCGAGCGCTGGCAGGGCGAGGGCCGGCAGGTTGCGATCGCCACGGTCGTCGAGACCTGGGGCTCGGCCCCGCGGCCGGCCGGCGGCAAGATGGCGCTGACGGCGGACGGCCGGATCGCGGGCTCGGTCTCCGGCGGGTGCGTCGAGAACGCCGTCGTCGAAGCCGGAAAGAAGACGCTCACGAGCGGCCGGCCCCAGCTCCTGCACTTCGGCATCTCCGACGACACGGCCTGGAGCGTGGGCCTCGCCTGCGGAGGGTCGCTCGACGTGTTCGTGGATCGGCTGGATCCGGCCCTCTTCGCGGCCGTCGACACGGCGCTCCGCGCCGAGAAACCCGTGGCGATCGCCACGGTCATCCGCGGACCCGAGGGAGAGCTCGGCCGGAAGCTCGCGCTCTTCGAGGACGGGACGGTGGCGGGAGGCATCGATGACGCCGCTCTCGCCGAGGCGCGCGCGGCCCTGCAGGAGGGCGCAAGCCGCCGTGCGCCCTCAGGCGAGCGCGAGCTCTTCATCGACGTGCAGCGACCGGCCCCGCGGCTGGTCATCGTCGGAGGCGTGCACATCGCGATCGTTCTCGTGTCGCTCGCGAAGACGCTGGGCTTCCGGACGATCCTCGTCGACCCCCGCGAGGCATTCGGCAACGCCAAGCGCTTCCCCCACGCCGACGAGATCGTGAACGAGTGGCCGGATGCGGCGCTCGCCCGCATCGCGCTGGACAGCTCGAGCGCCGTCGCCGTCCTCGACGCATGACCCCAAGCTCGACGACCCGGCCCTCCTGGCCGCCCTCCCCTCCCGGCGCCTTCTACGTCGGCGCGCTCGGCTCGAAACGCACGCAGGAGAAGCGGCGCGCGCGTCTCGTCGAGGCGGGAATCGCGCCGGACGCTCTGGCCCGGCTCCACGGACCGATCGGCCTCCCGCTGGGCGGCCGCTCGCCCGAGGAGATCGCCGTCGCGATCCTCGCCGAGATCGTCGCCGCCCGAAACGGAGGCGCGGCGGCCGCCCGGTCGCGAGCCTCCGGCTAGGCCACCTTCAGCACGATCTTGCCGTGGGAGCGGCCCTCCTCGTTCATGTCGAGGGCGGTCCGGACCCGGGAGAGTGGGAGAGCCTTCGAGACGTGGGGACGGACGATGCCCCGCTCGACGAGAGACGCGATCTGTTTCAGGTCGCGCGTGTCGTAGTGAAAGCCGAAGTCGACGGCGCGCACGCCGGCTTTTCGCGCGGCCGCCTGGTCGATCTCGCCGATCAGGTTGATCAGCATGCCGCCCTTCATCAAGGCTTCCAGGAGCGCGCCTGCGTGTCCCCGCCGATCGGATCGATCACGACGTCCACGCCCGTGACCTTCTTCTCGAAGCGCTCTCTCTTGTAGTCGATCAGAACGTGGTCGTGACCGAAGAGCGACTGCCTTCGCGCATCCGCCAGGGGCTGAACGTCGAGAGCGGTCTCAACGACGGCATCTGCGTGCCGCTGCTCCTGGTCGCGCTGGCATCGGCAGAAATCGAATCGTCGACCGAGTCGGCGGGAGGCGCTGTCAAGATCGTGGCCGAGCAAATCGGTTACGGCCTGCTCGGTGGCGTCGTGGGTGGCGCAGCCGCGGCGTCGGTGCTGCTGACGGCCGGAAGGCGCGGTTGGATCGACGGTGCATGGCTGCAGGTCGTTCCCGTTGCGGGCGCAGCGGCTTCGTATGGGGTCGCCCTCGGACTCGGGGGGTCTGGGTTCATCGCTGCCTTCGTCGGGGGCGGCGTCTACGGATTCCTGCGGCGCCGCTTCGCTGGCGAGGTCGAGCGGCTGCTCGAAGAGTTGGGCGGGCTCTTCGACGCAGTGACGTTTCTCATCTTCGGCGCCGTGCTGCTCGTTCCGGCCGTCGAGACCATCGACAGCACGGGCGTCGTCTATGCCGTCCTCAGCCTGACCGTGATCCGCATGCTCCCGGTCGCCATCTCGCTGCTCGGCACCGGCGCACGGCGGCAGACGATCGCTTTCCTCGGCTGGTTCGGGCCTCGTGGGCTCGCCTCGATCGTGTTCGCAGCGATCGTGGTTGAGGAGTCCCACCTACCACACGCGGACGTGATCGTCTCGACGACGCTCGTCACGGTCGCACTCTCAGTCGTCGCCCACGGTGTGTCGGCCGCGCCGCTCGTCCGCCGATACGTCGCCTGGTACGAGTCGCACCCACGCGAGCGCGCTCCGGCAATGGAGAGCGTGCCGGCCGCCGAACAACGTTGGCGGCATCCGGTTCGGCCCTGATGCGACGGACGCGCTGCCGCTAGGCCGGGAGATCCTTGAACCGCTCGGTCGCGTCGAGCGCGGCCTCTCGCATTGTGTCGCTGCCTGTGTGGCCGGAGTCACCGACGACCACAAGTTGGGCATTCCGCCACGCCTGCGTTAGCTCCCACGCTGTTGCAAGCGGGGAGCCGAGATCGAGCTTGCCGTGGATCACGATGCCGGGGATTCCAACCAGCCGATGCGCGTCTCGCAGGAGCTGCCCCTCCTCGAGCCACGCGGCGTGCGAAAAGTAGTGGGTACAGATGCGCACGAAGGCGAGCTGGGCATCAGGCGGCCTATCGCTGTAGGCGTTCGGCGTGCCGCTGGGCTCGAGCGAGATCACAGCGTCTTCCCACGCCAGCCAAGCCTGCGCAGCGCGTTCCCGTATGCCGCTATCGCTCGACCCCATCAAGCGTGCGTATCCCGCGACCACGTCGTCATCGTCGACGACGGCACGAAACCGCGCCCATTCCTCCGGAAAGAACCGCGCGACGCCTCGATAGAGCCAGTCGATCTCCGACCGACGAGTCATCGTTGCGCCAAGCAGCACGATCGCAGCAACGCGTTGAGGATGCCGTTCAGCGTAAGCCAGGATCAGCGTGGACCCCCACGATCCCCCGTACAGCAGCCACCGCTCGATTTCGAGATGTTCGCGCAGTAGCTCCATGTCGCTGATCAGGTGCCACGTGGTGTTGACGCTCATGTCGGTCGAGGGATCGCTGGCATGCGGAGTGCTATGTCCACACCCGCGCTGGTCGAACTGCACAACCAGGTAGCGATCGGGGTCGAAGTAGCGCCGGCTACCGGGGCCGCTACCGGAGCCAGGCCCACCATGCACTACCAGCGCGGCTTTGCCGTGCGGATTACCACTGGTTTCCCAATAGACGAAGTTGTCATCGCCAACGTCGAGTAGGCCGTGCGCGAATGGCTCAACGGGCGGATACGGCTCCACGGCGCGCCAGCGTACGCCAAGCTCGCCGAACCCGGAGGGATCCGGCTGGGCCAGCGTTCGGGAATGTTCCCCGGCGCTGTCGGGACGGCCAGGCTGAGCGACTTAGCGACGGGCCACGAAGACGTACTCGGGGCTGTTGTCGTGGAGCGGCTCGCCAGCGAATCCGCCATAGAGAGCTTCCAGACGCAGGCCTGCGACGTCCAGAAGCCCCAGCCATTCGTTCTTGGTTGCCCACCAGAGCGAACCGGTTCCACCATCGTCCAAGGTGATGTCGACTCGGTTATCGCTGACGCTGTAGTGGCTCGTGTGCGGCAACGGCGTGTCGGAATGCTGGCCGTCTATGGCGGATGCGAGGTGATGGTCGAAGGCGAACGCATTCCAGGCGAAGCGGCCGTTAGGCAAAAGCGACGCCGCGACCCGCTCAAAGCAGCGGCGACGAGCGGCCCAGGTGGGCAGATGCAGCAGAGACCGCCCGGGGCAGTAGATCAAGGCCGCCGGTTCGTCGATTTCAAGGTCTCGTATGTCACCTTCGCGCAGGTCGAGCTCGACTCCCTCCTCAGCCGCGCGCAGTCGAGCCTGCGCGAGCATCGCCGGCGAAGAGTCAATCCCGACCACACGCCTGCCCGTTGCCTGAGCAACCGGGATCGCAACGCGCCCGTTACCAACCGCAAGCTCGACCAGTAGCCCTTCAGCCTGACGGGCAAGCCCAACGTAGAAGGGGACGTCAGCAGTGGCGCCAGTCGACCACTCCGCATATCGATCCGCCCAGGAGTCGTACCAGCTCGACATGGCAGGACCAATCTACGCTCAAACGAGGCGACGTTGGGCTGCGCCAGTGTTGCTCCTATGTCAATAGCGGCTCGCTTTTGAGCGTGGTGTAGACGGTGCGGGCGAGCTGTCGTTTGAGGCTGCGGAGCGCTTCGCGGCGGCTTTTGCCTTCGTTCTGTTTGGGCTCGAGGTAGGCCCGTGCGGGTGCGTGGACGCGTCCCTGTGTGATGGCGATTCGGTGCAGGGCGCAGTTGAGTTGGCGGTTGCCACCGCGGTCGAGGCGGAGGCGTTGGTGTTTGCCGCTGCTGGCGTCGAGGGGTGCGACGCCGGCGTGGCGGGCGAGCTGCGCGTCGCTTCGGAAGCGCTCGATTGGTCCGATCTCGCAGAGTAGTTTGGCGGCGCTCAATGGTCCGCAGCCGGGCAGTGCGAGCAGCCGCGGTGCGAGTCCCTGCGTTCGTTGCTCGAGCTCGCGATCGAGCGCGAGGATCGGGCGAGTCAGCGTCTTGCAGCGCGCGAGCAGGTCGCGTGCGATCCGCAGCTCGGTCGTCTGTTCGCGTCGTCCGAGTTGGCGGGCAAGCCGTTCCAGCCAGATCGTTCGGTCGAGGGCGCCGAGTGGCACCTGCAGTGCGGGGTCGAGCGCGTGCAGGTGCCAGCGCAGACGCTGCTGGCAGCGGCGGCGCTCATCGACGAGATCCTCACGGTGGTCGACCAGCAGCTTCAGCTCGCGCAGCGTCTCCTCTCCGGCGTGCGGATCCTGCAGCTCTGGCTCCTGCAGCGCGGCTCTCGCGACCGCGGCAGCGTCGATCCGGTCGGACTTGCCGCGACTGCGGCCGCGGCGGCGCTGCGGAGCGGTCAGCCTCGGCGGCACCCGCACCAGCCGCTCGCCCTGCTCGAGCAACGTCTGCTCGAGTCCGTGGCTGACATGCCGGCAGTCCTCGACCGCCCACAGCCGTTCCCCAGCAAGCGACCGCGCCCACGCGACCACCTCGCCGCCACCGATCGGGCCGCTCCACGTAGCGCACTCGCGTCCGAGCTCGTCGACGGCCAGGGCGGCCAGCGAGTGCTTGTGTACGTCCACTCCGATCACGATCATGGTGCTTGCCTCCTACCGTTGGGGGCGACCGGCGAGCGGACAGACCTCAATCGAGGCAAGCTGCCAAGCTCCTATCAGGTCACGCTCGGCGGTCTTCGGGAAGGCGACGGCGACACAACACTGGCACCAGCGGTACTGCTCTACGAAGGGGCGCGACTCGTCGGGACCGGAATGGTGCGCGATTAGCACAGCCTGCGCGAGTGTTCAGGAATGTCCCCGAGCGGGGTTTCGCAGTCGAGCTCGGGATCGCTTGGGTTACGCCTCGACCAGAATCACCAGCGTCTCGGGAAGGACGCCGTCGTGTGCCATCGTGTCTGCAGCTGGCTTTGTCTCCATCGCAGCCATGACTGCATCCATGTCGGCAACGTCCATCACCAACCCGACTCGGGTTGGTTTCTCCGGATCGACGAATGTCCGGATGTTGGTGACTCCGAGGGGCCCGAAAAACTCCTCACGCTTCGGGGAAGCGAGCCAGTGATCCTTGTCCTTCACGTCGTGGTAGGCCATTACAGTGGGCATCAAATCTCCTCATGTTTGAACGCCATGGCCGATCGGTGCCCGAACCATATGCCTTGCACGGGTGCGGTGGCACATCTCGGTATCCGTCGTAGGCGCCCAGGCGAGAGGACGGCCCATGGGCCAGCGGTCTCGCCAGACGAGGCGGCACGGAGTGCGCTGCACAGAGAGGACCTGACAAGCCTGATCCCAGTCCGCGTATCTCGCTGGGGTCGTCATCGCACGCAAGAGGTCGCCGGTTCGAGTCGGCACTCACGTTTTCGATTCCGATCCCAGCGAGGCCACGCGGGCTGGGCCGGCATCGGCGCGAGTACCTCGGGTCATCGCGTTCCGTGTCACCATCCAACCGACCGAGCTAGCTGACATCTGTCAGCAAACAGGGCTAAAGACATGAGGCGCCTCGGTCGATGGAGTCCCCATGTCTGCGCGCCTATCCGCGGGCCCCCGTGCTGCGGCATCTCCAGCTGCCTGGATCGACAAGTGGCTGTCGGCCTGCCACGACCTCGCCGAGCTCGAGCGCTCCAACCCGATGACGGACGCGGTCATAGAGGAGATCGACGGCCGGATGATCCGGGTCGGCGATCGCTGGCTCGCGGACTTCGCTTCGTGCAACTACCTCGGTCTCGATCTCGACCGCGAGGTCATCGATTCGATCCCCGCATACGTGCAGAAGTGGGGGACGCACCCGAGCTGGTCGCGCCTGCTTGGTAGCCCTGCCCTCTACCCGGAGATCGAGGAGCGGCTAACCGCGCTGCTCGACGCGGAGGACACGCTCGTCCTCCCCACGATCACGCTCATCCACATGTCGGTGATCCCGGTCCTTGCCGGATCGGGGACGATTTACGTCGAGTCGCGCGCGCATAAGACGATCTACGAGGGCTGCCAGCTTGCGGGGGCTCGCGGCGCGACAGTGAAACGGTTCCAGTTCGAGGACGCCGACGACCTCGAGCGGCTGCTCAAGGAAGGTGGCGCGATGCCGCGCCTGATCTGCGTCGACGGCGTCAACAGCATGACTGGAAACGCAATTGACCTCGCTGAGTTCGCGCGCCTCGCACGCGAGTACGACGCTCTTCTGTACGTCGACGACGCGCACGGATTCGGCATCATCGGAGAGCGCAGCGACGACGAGCTTTCGCCGTACGGCTCGCGTGGTAACAGCATCGTCAAGTACGCCGGCGAAACGTACGACCATGTCCTACTCGTCGCGGGTCTCTCAAAGGCGTACTCCTCACTCGCCGCTTTTCTGACGTGCCCTCCCGAGCTGAAGCGCCTGCTCAAGACGGCGGCCCCTCCTTACCTGTACTCCGGGCCGTCGCCAATCGCGGCGCTCGCGACGGTGCTGACCGGGCTCGGGGTGAACGACCGGAGGGGAGATGCAATTCGGGCGTCTCTCTGGCGTAAGACCTCTGCCGTCCTGGAGTACCTCGATCGGCTCGGCGTACACACGCCGAACCGCTCTGGGTTTCCGATCATCGAGGTTCCGCTCGCGCGCGACGGCGACGTCGACGCGGTAGGGCGGTTCCTGTTCGAGAACGGCATCTACGTCACGCTCGCGGCTTATCCGCTCGTTCCCCGCAGCGAGGTCGGATTCCGGATTCAGATGACCGCGGCCAACAGCGATGCCGAGGTCGAGCAGTTGCTCGACGTCCTCGGCCGGCTCGCGAATCGATTTGACCTGCAGCCCGCGCAAAGAAGCGAGCGAGCAGCGTGAGCGTTCCGTTCGTAAACGGCAGACCACGCGAAAAAGCATGGCTTTGGTACCTGCTCGTCACGGGCGCGCTGACCGGTCTCTACCTCTTCTCTCCCCGCTTGCCGGCAATGGCCCCTCATCAACCTTCTCGGCCTGTCCGGCGTCGTCGCGATCGTCGTCGGTATCCGCATGCACAGGCCGACCGCCCGCGCAGCGTGGTGGCTGTTCGCGGCGGGGCAGTTCCTGTACTTCAGCGGTGACCTCTACACGTATGGCTATCGCAAAGTCTTCGGCGCCGACGTTCCGTTTCCGTCGATCGGTGACGCGTTTTACCTCGCCGTCTACCCCGTGCTGCTTGCCGGGCTGTTCGTACTGGTCAAGCGGAGGAACCCGCGGCGCGATCGCTCCGCGCTGATCGACGCGCTCATCCTCACGATTGGGGTCGGGCTCCTCTCCTGGGTGTTCGTGATCGCCCCGAACGCCCACCTGACCGGCCAGACGTGGCTGCAGACCAGCGTTGGGGTCGCATATCCGCTCGGCGACGTGTTGCTGATTGCCGGCCTGATCCGGCTGGCCGTTGATGGCGGTCGGCGTACGCCGGCGTTCTGGCTGCTCACGAGCAGCATCGTGTGCTTGCTGGCGACCGACTCCGCCTACAACCTCGCGCTGCTGCAGGGCACGTTCAACTACCAGCTTTCGTATGACGCGGGCTGGATCCTCTACTACCTGCTCTGGGGCGCCGCGGCGCTGCATCCCTCGATGCGATCGCTGGAAGAGCCGGCCGAGGATTCGCGAACGCGTCTGACGCCGCTGCGGCTGATGCTGCTGGGCGGCGCATGCCTGATCGCGCCTGGCATCCGTTTCGCTCAGTCGATTCACGACCCGGACGTTCTCGTGCTGATTGTCGGCTCCGCCGTGCTCTTCCTCCTCGTCGTCGCCCGCATGGCCGGCCTCGTGCGGCAGGAGGCGCGCGTCGTCTCCCGCGAGCGCGCCTTGCGTGGTGCCGGCGCCGAACTCGTCGCGGCCGCCGGTCACGAACAGGTCGCCGCGGCAGCAATCTCTGCCGTCCACCGTCTGCTCGCCGCCGAGCCTCCCGTGCGACTCGTCCTCGTCTCCGGCGACCAGGCCGTAGTCGAAGCTTCGTCCGACGGCGCAGCCGGCGGCCCTGTAGGCGACGCGACGCGCGAATGGCTCCGCTCGGCGTCTGCGTCGAGGCGAAGGCTTCACGTTGAGCTACCGCCTCACGTGCGCGGTGACCTCAGGCTTCCCGAGGGACACTCGACTGTGATCGCTCCGCTCACGGTCCGCGGCGACGTGCGCGGCGCTCTGGTGGTGTCGTCGCCGGAAAGCGTGACAACTGACCTCGTCGACGCCCTCGGCGCGTTGGCGACTCAGGTCTCGCTCGCGGTCGAAGGCGCGTCACTCGCCGAGGACTTGCACCGGCGTCAGAGCGAAGCGCGTTTCCGCTCTCTCGTCGCACACTCGAGCGACCTGATCACTGTGCTCAACGCGGACGGCCTCGTCACGTACCAGAGCCCGTCGATCGAACGCGTCCTCGGATACCGGGTCGACGAGGTCGAAGGAAAGCGATTTGACCGATTGCTCAGCGAGCACGACCGGCCGCTGCTCGCCCAGCTGATTTCCCTGGATGGGCGAGGCGCGCACG
>CAVRRE010000012.1:0-87622 GCA_963723535.1 uncultured Acidobacteriota bacterium | reverse complement strand
GCGACGCGCTCCTCGACGCGGATACGCCGCACCGCCTGCTGACGATCTGCTCGGGCACTCTGCTGGCCGCGCGGGCGGGCGTGCTCGGCCAGCGTGCGCTGCACCACGCACCACGAACTGTTGCCCATGCTTCGCGCCCTGGCGCCGCAGGCGCAGGTCATCGACAATGCGTGTTCGTGGTGGACGGTGACTCGCCTCGAGCGCGGACATCACGGGGGGGATCGAGTTGCGCTGGGACTGATCGCCGAGGAGTGCGGGGAGGCCCTGGCGGCCAGCGTCGCCGAGGACATGGTGGTCTTCCTGCGGCGTTCGCCCGCGACACCGAGCCGTCGCCGTTCCACATGCACCGCCGCCATCTTCACCCCACCGTGCACTGGGTCCAGGACGCCATCGTCGCCAAGCCGCAGCGCGACTGGGACATGGCATCGCTGGCCCACGTTGGCCACGCGGCCGAGCGTCACCTGTTGGGCCGTTCATCGATCATGCGGGCATCTCGCCGTTGCACGCCTCCGGTTGATCCGGCTCGAGCGCGCCCGCCAGTCCCTGGAGTACGGCGCGACGGTCACGCGGCCGCCGAAGAGGCGGCTTCGGCTCCGACCTGCAGCTGCGCCGTGCCTGGACCGCAGTGGGCGGGTCGCCCCGCGATGCGGCCCGGGCGGCGGGGCCGGGCGCTCCGGCACCGCGCGCACCGCACACCACACGATCTCGAGCCAGCCGGTGACCCCCTAGTCGCTCGCGGCGCTCCCGGTGGCCGCGGTCATCGCATCGTGAAGGTCGGTCAACGGGCGCTGGCTGTCAGTCATGACGCCGCTGTCCGGGCGATCGAGCGAGGCGATCAGCGCGAACACCAGGGCGAAGGAAAGGGCCAGGATTCGGCCGCACCATGGACTGTTCGATCCCGCGATTCCGGTCCGATGGCCCACGGCGATCATGCCGAGAGCGGTGATGAATAGAGGACGAGCGAGATCTCGTTGGGAATCCGGCTCTAATCCCGAGCGCCACTCGCGACGCATGGATTTCTTTCACTGTGTTCAAAGAGTCGTTGTACAGACGCGGCGACGTTGGAATTCATGTCTTTCCTGGATTGGCGACCGCCATGTTCCAAGGCGGTCTCGCAGCCGCTGGTCTTGGTCAGAAAACGCTTCACGCGCTCGGTTTGATGTCTGTCCGTCTCCGTGAACTTCACGCGCGCGTCGACGTATTGCCGCAGCAAGGCGGAGGCCTCGGCGCGGTCGGCTTCCGGCAGAAAATTCGATCGCTTCCAGGCGGCGCGGATGGCGACGGCCTCCTCGCGGACCAGGGCTTTCTGGGCGTCGAAGCGCTCCGAGACGATTCCGAACGAGAAGGCCAGCATGAACGCCGCGAGCCCGAGGATCGTGCCGGCAATCGCGGAGACCGGCGATTCCTTTTCATCCTCGGACCGGCGGTGCGCGGCCTGCCCCAGCCGATACCCACTTCGATGGTCGCCATCACGACGACGACTGTCGCGGCGAAAATGGCCAGATGGGTATGGAATCGATGTTCACGGCTGTCAGCCTCGCTTGTCTCTTCTTGGGTCGCGCTTCTTACCGCAGTAGGGCTCTTCTCATTTGACGTCCACCGTGACGATGATCTTGAAACAGCGCCGCGACGGCCAGGGCCAGGACCGAAGGAAGGTTTGATCCGATCGGAGGGGCTACTCGAATCGCTCATCGCCGCCTCCGCCCGAACGGCCGAGTCAGAAGCCGTAGCGTCGCCCGGGTTGGTCCGGCTCCCAGGTCAGCGTGATGAGGCCATCCCCGGACGGGATCTCGATGGCTTGCGTTCGCTGAAGCCGCTCGACGTCGGTGCGCCGGGTGCCGTAGGTCTCGAGATAGAGGCGTCGGACCTCTTCGTCGCTTCGACGCCGTCGCCGGCCACTCTCCAGGGCACGGCGGCATTCTATGCCGATCGGAACATTGTTGGCGCACCGGCGTAACCGTTCTGTGGGGCCGGCTGCGCCGGCCGAGGAGGTTTCGCATGATTCGGCGTGCGCTCGTTCTGCTGCTGGGATTCGGCTTGGCCCTCGCCGCGAGAGGCGCGAGACCGAAGGACCCTCCGCGCGGAGCTCTCGGGTGCGGATCTCGCGGACTTTCAAGTCGAAGGCCTCGCCGGAATCATGCGGATCTCCGTCGGAAGCCGGTGACCGGCTGACGGTCGTCGCGACGGTGCGCGCGGAAAACGCCGGGCTCGCCGATGGGGTGCGCCTGGAGCGAGTCTCGAACGGGGGAGCGCCGGCGACACTGCGCGTCCGGTATCCGGCCTCTGTGACGACGGTTCGTTACGTCGAGCCGGGTCGGGAGAGGGACTGGCCGTTTGGGGACGTCGGCTCCTCGGAGAGCTACGACTACGACGGCCGCCGCATGCGCGTGAATCCCGGCCGCGGCGACCGCCTGTCCGTGGACCTGGCCATCCAGGTGCCGGCCGGCCGCCGCAAGGCGTCCTTCCGGAACCTGGTGGGCCGCATCGAGGCCGACGGGCTGCAGGGTACGTTGAGGTTCGAAGTCGGCAGCGCGGACCTTCGCCTCCGCCGCCTGGACGGCGAGATTTCGGTGGCCGGGGACTCGGGCGACATCCAGGCGAGCGACCTCAAGGGCAGCTTCGACTTCGACTCCTCGAGCGGCGACTGTCGCCGTCGACGACTTCGACGGCCAGCAGTTCGCTTTCACGCGCTCCTCCGGCGACCTGGTCGTGCGGGGTGTCCGGGCCCGCGATTCGAGACCGAGACGAGCTCCGGGCGACGTCACGTGTCCTCCGCCGACATCGAGGAGTTCCGGGCCGACAGCTCGTCGGGAGACGTCCGGCCGTAGATTCTGTGGACGGGAAGACGCCTGCGCGTCCTTCGACGCCTCGACCTCGAGCGGCGATGTGTCCCTCGGGCTGCCGGGCCGACGGCTCCCTCGACGCCACGGCGGACCAGTCGAGCGGGGACATGGTCGTGGGTTTCGCGGAAGGCACGGCGATGCACGACGACGAGGCGCTGGTCGGGTTCCGCCGTGGAACCGGCGGCGCTGGCATCCGGGTGACGACGTCGAGCGGAGACTTTTCGATCTCGCCGCGCTAGATCGGCCTGGACCCGCGCCGGCGCGGCTGCTGCTTTCACTCTGATGATCATTGTCATGTAAGGAGCTGATGCAATGCCCAAGTCGAGCCGCACAGTTCGCATCGATGATGCTACATACGCCCTGATCGCCGATGCTGCCGCGGCCAAGAACTGTTCTGTGTCCAACTTCATCGAGACGGCAGCCGCGAGCGGGCCATCGAGGTAGATAATCGTGCCCGAAGGGCGAGATGGTCGAAGATATGATGCAGAGCAAAGGGTCTGGTCTGGCCCGGCTCGAAGCGGGGTCACCGCGACGACGTCGCGCGGCGGGGCCGCTTTGCCTGAGTATCGGCTCTTTGAGACGATGGACTTCCAGAGAGACGCTTGCAAAGCTCGGCGCAGCGGCCGAGCGTCGCCCTCCGCGCCGCCCTGCGAAGTCGGCTGTACCCGGTTCTCGGTGTCTTGCCCCGCGAGAAGCTGTGCCGCTCAGAGACTGCGCGATCGGATGCTGCTCGACCTGGCGGCATTCGGATCGGTTCCTGGCGCGTGTCTACGAGACCGACGACGCGGCGGGCATAGTCTTCCTGACGGCCTGCTGACGATCCGCAAGGACGCATACACCGTAGGGACTGCTCGACCGTGGCCGGTCACCCCTTGACGCAGACCACCTGCTTCAAGCGCGCGACGACCTCGACCAGGTCCGAGGAGTTCTCGATCGACCTCGCCGATCGGCTTGTAGGCTCCGGGAATCTCGTCGAGGACGCCGGCTCCTTGCGGCACTCGACGCCCTCGGTCTGGCGGGCGAGGTCCTCGCGCGTGAAGCGGCGGCGGGCCTCGCCTCGCGACATCTTCCGGCCGGCGCCGTGCGGAGCGCTCTCGAAGGACTCAGGGTTGCCGAGGCCTCGCACGATGAAGGAGCCGGTGCCCATCGAGCCCGGGATGATGCCGAGATCGCCGCGGCCCGCTCGGATCGCGCCCTTGCGTGTGACCATCACGTCCTCGCCGAAGTGCCGCTCCCACGCGACGTAGTTGTGATGGCAGTTCACGGCGCGCCTCGGTTTCGAACTCGCCCACCTCGTGACGCAGATCCTTGAGGACCTCCTCGAGCATGATCTCGCGGTTGACGCGCGCGAAGCCCTGACACCACTGGAGTCCCGCACGTAGGCGTCGAACTCGGGTGTGGCGGTCGCGAAATACGCCAGGTCCGGATCCGGGAGGTCCACGGCGAGCCGCTTCATGACTCCTTTGGCCCTCCCGATGTGCCGCTCCGCCGTGACCTTGCCGATGTTGCGGGATCCGGAGTGGAGGAGGACCCAGACGCGCGCGTCGTCCTCGTCGACGCAGATCTCGATGAAGTGGTTGCCCCCTCCGAGAGTGCCGCACTGGAGGGCGGCCTTCTTCTTTTCGGCTTCCGACGCGACGCTCGGAAGGTCTGCGTCTCGGCGGCGTCGCGAGCAGGGCGGCGCCACGGGATGAGGCTCCTTCCGCTGGTGAAAACCGACCGGGATGCCGCGCTCGATCGAGGCGCGCAGCGTCGGCGAGGCGTCCTTCGAGCGCCGAGGCCGGAGCGAGGTCTTGACGGCGGCCATCCCGCAGCCGATGTCCACGCCGACGGCGGCCGGGCAGATCGCGCCCTTCGTCGCCATGACGCTGCCGACGGTCGCGCCCATCCCCAGTGCGTGTCGGGCATGGCCGCGACATGGCGGAAGACGAAGGGGAGCGCTCCGGTGCGGACGAGCTGCGCGGCAGCCGAGGCCTCGACGTCCTCCGTCCAGACCTTCACGGGGACCCGAGAGTCGAGGATCTTGCGGACCGGCACCCGGTCCTCAGCCCGGCCCGGACGGGAGTTTGAGCGAAAAGCGCATCATGCGGTCCAACCAGCGGTCGGGAAGCGCGCGCTTCAAGGCGATCAGCGACCGCGCGAGCCAGGTCATCCTGTAGCGGGTGCGGGGGCGCGGCGACTCGATCGCGTCGACCACAACGCGGGCCACGGACTCGGGCGGCAGGTGCCCGCGGCGGAAGTCGCCGTCCATGGCCTTCTCGGCGTTCGCGTAGAAGCCGCGGTAGGGCCCGGGACGGGCGATCAGCGGGCCGACAATGGACCGCGCCCGCTCGGCGAACTTGGTGTCGATGGGGCCGGGCTCGATCGTGACGACGCGTACCCCGAAGGGCGCGGTTTCGACCCTGAGCGCATCGGCGACGGCCTCGACGGCGTGTTTCGATGCGCAGTACGGCGAGGCGAAGGGGACGCTCACGCGTCCGCCGAGGGAGGACATCAGAACGATCGTCCCGCCTCCGGGCTCCCGCATGGAGGGAAGAACCGCGCGCGTCACGTCCAGCATGCCGAAGAAGTTGACGTCGAAGACCGCGCGCCATTCTTCGGACGAAACCTCTTCGACGGCGCCGTACTGGGCGTAGCCGGCGTTGTTGACCAGCGCGTCGATGCGGCCGGCCCGGGTCAGGGCCTCGGCCACGGCCGCCCGCACCGACGCCGGATCCGTGACGTCGAGGGCGAGGGTTGTGAGGTTCGCGCTCCGCTCGAGCTCGGCCAGGTCGTTGCGGTTTCGAGCCGTGGCGAAGACCCGGTGTCCCCGGCGGGCGGCCTCGAACGCCGTGGCGCGCCCGATGCCGGAGGAGCAACCCGTGACCAGGATCACCCGCGCGGCGGCCACGCCCGGATGTTACCCTTGCCCGGGATGGCCGGAAGCGACTCCGGGACCGTGGGTTGCCTGCATGCGGTGGGGGCGGAGCGGTGTAAACCGGGCAAGCGCGGATTCGTCTATTCCTCGTGCATGCCCTCGCCATGATTCCCCATCCGACCGAAGCCCCGCCGGACGAAGGGCGGCTCATCCGCGAAATCCGGGCCGGGCGCACGGAGCTCTTCGAGTATTTCGTCCGCCAGTACCAGAAGAAGATCACGCGGCTCGCCTACCGCTTTCTGCGCGATGTCGGCGAGGCGGACTGCGCCGCCCAGGAGAGCTTCCTGCGGGCCTACCAGAGCCTCGACAGCTTCCGCGAAGGCTCGACCTTCGAAACGTGGCTGACGCGGATCTGTATCAACTGGTGCAAGGACCGCCTGAAGCGGCGCCGCCTCGTCCTCTATTTCCACCAGGGCCCCCGGCGAGACGGAGCCGGGCGAGGATCCTCAGGAGCTCGCGGTGAACCGGGACCCCTCGCCCGAGCGCCGGGCCGCCGGCCGGGAGATTCGCGAGCGGCTGAAGCATGGCGATGGGCGCGCTGTCGCCGCGCCAGCGGTCCATCTTCGTGATGAAGCACTTCGAGGAAATGTCGATCCCCGAGATCGCCGAGGTCACCGGCCTCGACGCGGGGACGATCAAGTCGCACCTCTTCCGGGCCGCCCAGAAAATGCGCGAGCGGCTCTCGGATTTTCACGCGTGAGGGGATAGGGAGTCGATGGATCGCACCGTTTCCGAAACCCACCTGACCGACGCGGAGCTTCTCGCGCTCGCCGCTCCGGCCTCGGGCGAGCCCGAGCCCCTGCCGCGGCACCTCTCCGGATGCGAGGCCTGCAGCCGCGCGCTCCAGCAGTGGCGGAGCGCCATGCAGGAGGTCGCCCGCGACGACGTGGCAGAGCTCGAGCGGCGCTCACCCGAGGAGTGGCGGGCAGCCGAAGAAGCCACGATGGCGGCCATCCGGCGGGCCAGGCCCCGCCGCGCGGCGCCGGCCGTGCGCTGGGCGATCGGGATCGCCGCGGCCCTGCTGCTCGTGGCTCTCGCGATGCCCTTCCGGCGCGCGCCCGCGTCACCGGCGGCGTCGGCGACGGCGGGGGAGCCGGCGGAGGCCGCGGACCTCGCGCTCGCCTCGGCCGCGGACCGAGCCGACGACGCCCTGCTGCGGGACGCGGAATACCTGGCCCAGGGCGGCGACGACCACGTGGACCTCGCTCTCGAGGACAGCCTGTGAGGCGTCTCCGGGCGGCCCTCGTCGTTGCGTCGATCCTCGTCCTGGACGCTGCCGGGATGGTTGCGCAGGGACCGGCCGAAGGGAAGTGGTGGAAGCGGCCGCGTGTCGCCCGGCAGCTGGATCTCTCGGCCGACCAGGTCGCGCAGCTCGAGAAGATCTTCGCGCAGTCGAAACCGAAGCTCATCGACCTGCGAGCCGACTTCGAGAAGAAGCAGTTCGACTACGACCAGGCGATGCAGACCGACGACGTGGACCGCAAAGAGCTCGAGAACAAGATCGAAGCCCGCGAGCAGGCGCGCGCCTCTCTTCAGAAGGAGCTCGCCCTCATGGAGCTCGACATGAAGAAGGTGCTGACACCCGAGCAGCGCGAGAAGCTCGTCGAGATGCGGGAGAAGGCGCGGGCGCTCGTCCAGGAGAAGCGCCGGCGCATGCGAGATTCCGCCCTCGACGGCGGCGAGACCGACGCGGCGCCGGCCGAGCGGGAGAAACGCGTCGTTACGCCGAAGCAGAATCGCTGAGGAGCTCCCGGAAAAGAATCCGTAGAGCCTGCACGTCCGTACTCGAGCGTGTTCAGGTTCCAGGGCGGTGTCCGCGTGGCTCCCGTTCCGGTGTCGGTCCCGGAGTAACGGCCGCGCACCTCCTCCCTCTCCCCCCTTTCGCATCGTCGGTTTCGAGAAGCATCGCATCGACGGTCTCCTCTCCGATCCGGCCCGCCAGGACTGACCAAACCCCGGAGGTGCTCCCATGAATCGGTTTCTGTCTGCGCGTGTCTCGATTCTGGCCTTGCTCATTCTCGCCCCGCCCGCGGGCGTCGTCCTTGCGGAGGACACATTGGCCGTGCGCTGGAACGGCGTCCTCCTCGAGGCTGTCCGCAACAGCCGGCTCGGGCCGCCGATGGTGGCGCGCGCCATCGGCGTGGTCCACACGTGCGGCTTCGACGCCTGGGCCGCCTACGACGACGTCGCGCGTCGGCACCCAGCTCGGCCGAGTTTCTCCGCCGGCCGCCGCAGGAGCGACACTACCGAAAACGCCGCAGAAGGCGTACAGCTACGGCGAGTACCGATGCCTGCTCGATCTCTTTCCGACACAGAGCGACTTCCTGCGCTCGCAGATGTCGAGCTTCGGGTTCGACCCCGACGATGCGTCGACCGATCCGGCCACGCCGCAGGGCGTGGGGAACCTCGCGGCGGCGGCCGTCCTGGAGTTCCGCCATCAGGATGGCTCGAACCAGCTCGGCGACCTCAACCCCGGCCCCTATTCGGACTACACGGGTTATCTGCCGGTCGAACGATCCCGACAACATCAACGACCCCAACCGCTGGCAGCCGCTGCGCTTTTCGGACGGCCAGGGGGGCTTCGTCGTGCCCGGTTTCGTCGGGCCGCACTGGCTGAACGTCACGCCGTTCGCCCTGGAATCGGCCTCGCAGTTCCGGCCTGGGCCGCCTCAGCGTTTTCCCTCGCTCGGCTACCTCGCGCAGGCGCTCGAGGAGATCGTGTTCAACGCGACCCTGAACGACCGGGGCAAGATGATCGTCGAATACTGGGCCGACGGGCCGCGCTCGGAGCTTCCTCCCGGGCACTGGACCCTCTTCGCCGAGTTCGTCTCGCGGCGGGACGGCCACTCGTTCGACCAGGACGTCCAGATGTTCTTCATTCTCGGTAATGCCGTCTTCGACGCGGGAATCGGCTGCTGGGACACGAAGATCTTCTACGACTCGCAGCGGCCGATCACGTCGATCCGGTTCCTTTTCAAGGGCCGGCGGATCCCGAATACGGTGCCGTTCGAGGGCGTGAAGCTCGTGAAGGGAGAGGAATGGCTGCCGTACCAGCCGCTGACTTTCATCACGCCCCCGTTTGCCGAGTACACGTCCGGCCACAGCACGTTCTCGGCCGCGTCGGCCGAGGTGCTCAAGCGTTTCACGGGCAGTGATGCCTTCGGCGCCTCGGTGACCTTCGAGCCCGGCACGGGCCGTCTCGAGCCGGGGTTTGCGCCGAAGAACACGACCACGCTCTCGTGGGACACGTTCTCGGCGGCCGCCGACGAGGCGGGCATCTCGAGGCGGCTCGGAGGCATCCACTATCTCGAGGGAGATCTGCGGGCGCGCGCGATGGGTCGCAAGGTTGGCTGCGTCGTGTGGCAGAAGGCGCAGACGTACATCCAGGGGAATCCGCCGCCAGCCGAGAACTGCGGCGCATGCGACCGCCACGGTTGTCCCGACTGACGGAAGGGGCCCGGTCCCGGATGGCCGGGGCTGGGCCGTCTCTATGTGCCGCCGTCAGACGTCGTCCCGGAAGCGCTCTTCCTTCCACGGGTCGCCGCGCATGTGGTACCCGTTGACCTCCCAGAAGCCGGCCTGATCCTCGGCGGTCAGCTCGAGGCCGCTCGCCCACTTCGCGCCCTTCCAGAAGTAGAGGTGCGGAATGACGATCCGCATCGGCGCTCCGTGCTCGACGGACAGCGGCTTGCCGCCGTGGTGCGTCGCGAAAAGGTTCTCGTCGCGGTCGAAGTCGGCGAGCGGCACGTTCGTCGTCCAGCCTCCGAAGGCGTGCTCGATGACGAAACGGGCGCTCGGCTTCGGGCGCACGATCGCGAGGACTTCCCGCACGGGCACGCCCTCCCATTCGTTGTCGAGGCGCGTCCAGTGCGTGACGCAATGGACGTCGTTCTTCCGGACGGCGCGGGGAAGCTTCTGAAACTCCTCCCAGGTCCAGGACGTCGGGTTCTCGACCTCGCCCCACACCGAGAATTTCCAGGTCGGCAGGTCGACCCTGGGGATCGACCCGGCGTGCAGCACCGGCCACTGCTGCGTCACGAACTGGCCGGGCGGAACGCGCACGGGGTCCGGGTTCGGGAAGCGGATCTTCGGGTTCTTCCGGATGATCATGGAGACTAGTATGCCCTCCGTGGATGGCGCGGCGAAGAAAGCGATCCTCGACTACGTCAAGCCCCTCGCCGTGGGGCTCGACGGCGTGACCAATTACGGCGACGTCGAGCGGATGGTTTCGGCCTCGGAGACGATCGCCGAAGGCCGGGCGGGGCTCGACGCGGACCTGCTCTTTCTGCTGGCGGTCTTCTCGGGGCAGGAGAAGTGGGTCTCGCGCATGGGGCACCGAAGCCGCACCGAGATCTTCCTGGGCTCGCTCGGCGTTTCGCCGAAGGTCGTGCGCCGGCTCTTTCAGTCGCTCGGCCGCTTCGAGAGCGCTCCGGCGGCCGCCGAGGAGGAGATCGTCCACGACGCCCTCAAGCTCGAGGCCATGGGAGCCTACGGCGTCGCCCGCGGCCTCGCAGACGCCTACCGGGAGCGGCTCGACATCCTCGAGATGGCGCAGGCGATCGAAGAGGCTGCGGCGATGCCGCTGAGGACGGAGGCCGGCGAGCGCCTCGCGGCGGGCCGGCGATCCCTCATGCGGGAGTTCGCCTCCCGGCTCCGCGCCGAGCACGCCGAGTTCGCGAGAGGCTGACGGCCAGGGCGCGCGCCGTTCGGTCGATCGAATGCGGCGCCAGGGTGCTGCTGACCCGTTCTTCCGCGATTCGGCCTCTCTCCAAAGACGGTATCCAAAGGACATACGAGGAAAGTGGCGCGGAGTGAACCCCTCGCCCTTGCCGGTGCGTACCATTAGATGATATGGATCATCTCTCGGGGAGACCGATGCGATACCCGCCGGAGCACAAAGCAACGGACACGGGAAAGAATCGTCCGAGCCGCCGCCCGACGGTTTCGCAGCCGTGGCAGCCAGGGTGCGGCGATCGGAGATCTGATGCAGGATCTCCACCTCACCCATGGCGGCTTCTATCGCCATTTCAAGAGCAAGGACGAACTCTTCGCCGAGGCGTTCGAGCACGGCCACGGCGAGATCTTCGCCCGGATCGCTCTCGGCCATCGAACAGGCGCCGAAAGGGGGGGAGGTCAAGGCCCTCATCGATAACGTACCTGAGCACCGAGCACTGCGACAACCCCGGCGAGGGCTGTTCCGCTCGCCGCTCTCGCGACCGAGCTTGCGCGCCGTTCGCCCCGCTCGCGGGTGCGGCTCGCCTTCGAGCGAGGATTGCGACACCGCACCCACCGGATCTCGAAATACATGCCCGGCACGAGCGAGGAGGAGCGCGAAGGCAAGGCCCGATCGCTGATGTCCGGCATGGCGGGCACGCTGGCGATCGCCCGGGTGATCACCGATGATGATGCCAGGCGGCGATTTCTGGACGATGCCAGGCAGTTCTACCTGGCCGCAGTTCAGCAATGAGGTCTTTTTTGTGGCCTGGTGAGATGACATAGATCATCTAATCGCGGAGAGGACCCATGAACTTCGTGGCTTTGCGCATGCTGACCGGCGACCGGGCCAAGTACTTCGGCCTCGTGTTCGCGATCGCGTTCTGCACCTTCCTGCTGGAGAACCAGACCTCCATCTTCGCCAACATCCTGCGGCGCACGGCCAGCCAGATTCTCGACGTGACCGACGCCGAGGTCTGGGTCATGGACCCCAAGACGGAGTACTGGGACCAGACCAAGCCGCTCAAGGACACGGACCTCACGCGGGTTCGCGGCGTTCCCGGCGTCGGCTGGGCGGTCAGGTTGTTCAAAGGGAACCCCGTCGCCCGGACGAGCACGGGGAAGTTCGCCATGTCGTTTCTCATCGGTCTCGACGACGCCACGCTCGCGGGAGCGCCGCGCAAGATGCTGCTCGGATCCTGGGAGCGACTCCGGGAGCCCGACTCGGTGGTCATCGACAAGGCGGGCTACGTCCTGCTCTTTCCGAAGGAACCGCTGCGGCTCGATCGGACGCTCGAGATGAACGACCACCTGGTTCGCATCGTCGGCATCTCCGACGCATCGGCGCCGTTCCAGAGCCTCCCAGTCATGCACACGCGCTACAGCGAGGCCGTCCAATTCGTCGGAAGAGAGCGAACCCAGCTCTCCTTCCTGATCGCCCGTCCCGTGCCCCGGCGTGAGCCCGGAGGAGCTCACGCGCGCGCATCCAGAAGCAGACGGGCCTCCGGGCCCGGACGACTCGGGAGTTCATGTGGGACTGTGTGCGCTACTACCTGCGAAACACCGGCATCCCGGTGAACTTCGGCATCACGATCGCCGTGGCGCTCGTCGTCGGCACCGTCGTCGCGGGTCAGACCTTTTACCTCTTCACGGTCGACAACCTGAAGCAATTTGGCGCGCTGAAGGCCATCGGCGTCACCAACCTGCGTCTCGATCGGCATGATCCTGCTGCAGGCCTGCAGCGTCGGAGCGCTCGGCTTCGCGCTCGGCACCGGCATGGGGGCCACCTTCTTCGAGGTCTTTCAACACAAGCTGGCCACCCGCGGCATCGTCTTGATGTGGCAGTCCGTCGCCATCACCGGGCGCCTGCATCTTCCTCGTGGTCATCGTGGCGAGCCTGCTGAGCATTCGGCGCGTCCTCGTTCTCGAGCCGGCCGCCGTCTTCCAGGGATGACCGTGATGACCTCCGACGGCCTGGCGGTCGCGTGCCGCGCGGTGACGAAGCACTTACGGCGAGGGCGACGACTCGCATCGACGCCCTCCGGGGCGTGGACTTTCGACGCGCGGTTCGGGGAGCTCTCCTTTCTGGTCGGGCCGAGCGGGTGCGGCAAGACGACCCTTCTCTGCGTGATCACGGGACTCCTCGATCGGACCGACGGGGAGCTGGCGGTCCTCGGGCAGAACTTGGAAGCCCTCTCCGGGAGAGATCGCGTCCTCTTCCGGCGGAAGAATCTCGGCTTCGTATTTCAGCAATACAACCTGCTGCCGGCCCTGACGGCGGCCGAGAACGTCGCGGTTCCGCTGTTGGCCGCCGATGTCGCCCGCCCCGAGGCGGTGGACCGCGCGAAGGGTCTTCTCTCACAGCTTGGCCTCGAAAAGCGGGCCGACGCTCTGCCCTCGAAGCTCTCGGGCGGCCAGCAGCAGCGGGTGGCTCTTGCCCGGGCCCTCGTCCACGAGCCGAAGGTGGTCGTGTGCGACGAGCCGACGGCGGCCCTCGACCATGCGACGGGGGAGGCGGTGATGGAGCTCCTGGCCTCCCGCGCCGTCCAGCCCGACCGGGCCGTGATCGTCGTGACCCACGACACGCGGGTCTTCCACCATGCGCAGAGCATCGCGCACATGGACGACGGAAAGATCGTCAAAGTCACCGGGTCGAACGGCTTCTCCCGACTCGAGGGGCGAGAGGAGATCGGGTCGTCCCGCGAGGAGGTGCTCTCATGAAACGAATCATCCTGCCGGTCATCGGCATCCTGGCCGCTCTCTGGGCGGCCTACTCGGTCGCCCGAACGCGTCCCCGGCGCAACAGCACGAATCCCCCGGCGCCGCCGCCGGTTTCAGATTTCGCGAGGACTGTCGCCGCCGTGGGCCTCGTCGAGGCCAGCAGCGAAAACGTTGCTATCGGCACTCCGCTGGACGGCGTCGTCAGCCACATTTTCGTTTTGGTCGGGCAGTCCGTGAAAGAAGGGCGACCCCCTGTTCGTCCTGGACACGCGTCAGCTCCTCGCGGATCTGCGCGGTCCGGCGCAGCGCCCTGGCGGTCGCGAGAAGCGGCAGTCAAGGTTGCCCGGGCCCGCCTCGACGATTTGCAGCGGCATTCTCGACTTCGCAGAAGGCCTCGACGAGCGCGCGATCAGCGCGGAGGAGACGACGCGTCGCCGCTCGGCCGTAGAAACAGCGAATGCGCAGCTCGACGGAGGCCGCAGGCCGCAGGCGACGGCGGCGCAAGCCGAGGTGAAGTCCGTCGAGACCGAAATCGAGAGGAGCACGGTCCGCGCGCCGTTCGACGGGCAGGTCCTCCAGGTCAAGGTCCACGTCGGCGAGTTTGCGCCGGCGGCCGTGACAGCGACGCCCTTGATCCTCCTCGGCGGTTCCCGGCCGCTGAATGTGCGGGTGGACGTGGACGAGCACGAGGCCTGGCGGGTGAGCCCGGAGGCCGCGGCCACCGCGCACGTGAGGGGCGAAGCCCGCATGAAGACCGGGTTGCGCTTCGTCCGCTTCGAGCCGTTCGTTGTCCCGAAGAAGTCGTTGACGGGAGACAGCACCGAGCGCGTGGACACGCGGGTCCTTCAGGTCATCTATCGCATCGAGCGGCAGGATCTCCCGCTCTTCGTCGGACAACAGCTGGACGTCTTCATCGACGCGGCGAGACCGAGTGGCGGCGGGTGAGGAGGCTCTCATGAGAGCGCGCTGGCTTCTTACGATTCCGCTGTTCGCGACGGCCTGCGCCGTCGGGCCGAATTACGAGCGGCCGAAGGTCACCGTGCCCGAAACGATTCGCGGCGCGCCCGCCGCCGAGGCGGCTTCGCTGGCGGATCGGCCCTGGTGGGAGATCTTCGACGACGAAGTTCTGAAGGCGCTGATCGATGAAGCGCTCCGAAACAGCTTCGACGTTCGGACGGCGGCCTGGCGGGTCGAGGAGTTTCGGGCGCGAGCCCGTATCACTCGCTCCGAGTTCTATCCGCAGATCGGATACGGAGGAGGATGGACGCGCGGGCGCATTTCCGAGTTCGTGCAGCCGAGATTGGACGCCACCCGGAGTCTCCAGGAGATCCAGGTTGCCTTCTCCTGGGAAATCGACGTGTGGGGCCGCATCCGGCGGCTGAACGAGGCCGCGATGGCCCAGTACCTTTCGACCGAGGAGGCGCGTCGGGGCGTTCTGCTCTCGGCCGTGTCGGACGTCGCCGCGGCCTACTTCGAGCTTCGGGAGCTCGATGCGCGCCTGGCGATCGCCCGTCGCACGACGGATGCGTTCCAGGAGACCCGCGACCTCTTTGCGCGCCAGCGAGCCGGAGGGATCGCCTCCCAGCTCGAAGTGTCCCGCGCGGAGGCGGCGCTCGAGGCGGCCGCTGCGACGATTCCGGACCTCGAGCGGGAGATCGTCGCGCAGGAGAACCGGATCTGCTTTCTGATCGGTCGCAATCCCGGGCCGATCCCCCGGGGCACCGACCTGACGGAACAAGCGCTCCCGCCCGAAGTGCCGGCGGGGCTCCCGTCCGCTCTTGCTGGAGCGCCGTCCCGACGTGCGCGAGGCGGAAGAGCAGCTCGTCTCGGCCAACGCCCGCGTCGGCGTCGCCACGGCGAACTTCTTTCCGAGGATCAGCCTGACGGGCTCCTACGGGGGCGCCAGCCCCGACCTCGAGAACCTCTTCACCGCCGGCAAGATGTGGTCGATCGCTGCGGGACTCGCGGGCCCGTTGTTCGAGGGCGGGCGTCTGAGGAGCGAGTATGACGCCGAGGTGGCTCTCTTCGAGCAGGCCCGAGCACAATACGAGTCCGTCGTCACGCGCTCCTTCGGCGAGGTCTCGACGGCGCTGACGGCCTACGAAAAGCTCGCGGCGGCGGAGAGGCGGCAAGCGGCCTCGGTCACCGCCTACCAGGAGTCTGTGGAGCTGGCCAACATCCGCTACGTCGCGGGGCTGTCGAGCTACATCGAAGTCCTCGACGCCGAGCAGCTGCTCTTTCCGGAGGAGGACACGCTTTCCCGGACGCGGCTGGCCCGGCTCCTCGCGCTCGTCGCGCTCTACAAGTCCTTGGGTGGCGGCTGGTCGCTGGACTCCTGGGAAGCCACGTCGGTCAAAGTGTCTGCGGTGTCCCGGAAGTGACCTGGGTCGCTCCAGCGCAAGAACCTCCGAGGCGGCTCGCGGTGGAGATCACTCGACTGCTCGTCAGGCGAGGGCCATAGCGCATTGGCTCCGGCGCGTCGCTATGTCAGCGACTTCCCTCCGTCGACGCGCAGGATCTGGCCGGTGACGAACGCGGGACCCGTGCAGAGGAACAGCACCGCGAGAGCCACGTCCGAAGGATCGCCGTTTCTCCGGAGCGGAGCCCGGCGCGCCCAGCGCTCCTCCTGCTCCGGCGGCGTACCCTCCGGGACGAGCACGGTCCCCGGCGCGACGCCGTTGACGGAGACCTCGGGCGCGAGCTCCACGGCCAGCGCGCGCACGAGCCCTTCCGCCGCGGCCTTGGACACGGCATGGGCGAGATAGTGGCGCGCGGGCTGGACCGCGAGAAGATCGGTGATGAGCACGACGCGGCCCCGGCGGGCGCGGAGCGTCGGCGCGGCCTCGCGCGCGAGCAGCATCGCGGCGCGGGCGTTGACGTTCATCGCGTCGTCCCAGAGCGCCGCGTCGGTGGCCTCGAGGGCGGCGCGATGGAAGTTGGCCGCGGAGTGGACCAGCACGTCCAGCGTTCCGAGGCTCGCGATCGCGGCACGGACGAGGCCGACGCACGCTTCGGGGTCCGCGAGGTCCGCTCGGTGCGTCGCCGTCCGCCGGCCGAGAGCGCGCAGGGCCGCCGCGGTCTCTTCGGCGGGCCCGGCCGACGCGTTGTAGTGGACGGCGACGTCGGCGCCTGCGCCGCCGAGGGCGAGAGCGATGGCGCGGCCGACGCGGACTCCCGCGCCCGTGACGAGGGCGACCCGGCCCTGGAGGGGACCGTCGCTCATCGTCGGGACGGAGTCGCGGGCGTCTTCGAGCCACGGGCGAAGCGGGCCGGGTCCGCCATCAACCGGCCGTTCGCGAGAAACGTCTGCCACTCGGCGAGGAGAGCCCAGAGGTGGGTCCCGACGGCGACGAGGGAGGCCACGAGGTGAACGGCCGAGGGCACGGCGCGCGTGTGCGCCGCGCCCCCGAGGACGAAGACCGCGATGGCCGACAGGATGGCGAAGGTGGCCGGCGGGGAGGTCTTGCGCTTGAACTCGCGCAGGGCCTCGAGCACGGTCCTTCGCTCGGCCTCCGGGAAGGCCGCCACCTCGTCCTTGACGAGGCGGCCGGTGCCGATGAAGAAGAAGATCACCATCGACTGGGAGAAAAGCGACAGCAGAACCGTCGGAATCGCGTAAACGACGTGCCGAGTCACGAGGAAGCGCGCTTCCGGGTGGGCGGCCGCGAGCTGGGCCGTCAGCGCGAAGCCCTGCACGGAGGTGAGCAGAAAGCCGGCGAGAGCGAGCAGCGTGCCCGCCAGAAGCGCGATCGCCATGCGCGCCAGAGCCTATAACGCGCCGCGATCCTTGACCGGCCCGGGGGGGCGGGACAGAATCGGTTCGGGAGGGCGCACCATGGGCACCGAGCCTCGCACGCTGTGCGACATCTTCTCCATCGCGGCATCGTGCGGGAAACCAAATCTCCTGATCTCCAAGGTCGACGGTGTCTGGAAATCGATCTCGGCGGGCGATTTCGGATTCACCGTCCGGTGCCTGTCCCTCGGCCTCAACGGCCTGGGCCTCCAGCCGGGCGACCGCGCCGCGATCCTCTCCGAGAACCGCCCGGAATGGGCGATGGCGGACTACGCGATTCTCTGCGCCGGCGCCTGGTCGGTCCCGATCTACCCGACGCTTCCGGCCGCCCAGATCGCACCGCTGCTCAACGACTGCGGGGCGAAGGCGATCTTCGTGTCGACGCTGGAGCAGCTGGGCAAAATCCTGACGATCAAGTCCCAGTGCCCAACCCTCGACCACGTCATCCTGATCGAGGGCAACCCTCCCGGCGAGCCCGGCTATACGACCTTTCATGCCGTCGTGGACCGCGGCCGGCCGACGCTCGAGATGAGTCCGGACGTCTTTTCGCAACGCGCCGCGCGCGTGAAGCCCGAGGACGTCGCCACGATCATCTACACCTCGGGGACGACGGGGGAGCCCAAGGGCTCCATGCTGATGCACTCGAACCTCGTCTCGAACGTCGTGACCGGCTGCGACGTCATCCCGTTCACGGCGGACTCGATCGCCCTCTCCTTCCTCCCGCTCTCCCACGTCTTCGAGCGGATGCTCGACTACGCGTATCTCTACAAGACGGCGTCGATCGCCTACGCCGAGTCGATCGACAAGCTGGCGGCGAATTTCCTGGAGGTCAATCCCTTCTGCTTCGGCGCCGTGCCGCGCGTCTACGAAAAGGTGCACGCCCGGATCATGGCGAAGGCGGACGCCGGCAGTCCGCTCAAGAAGAAGATCTTCGCGTGGGCCGTGGCCGTGGGGCGCGAGCGCGTTCCCTTCATCACCGAAGGAAAGCCCCTTCCGTCGGGCCTCGCGCGGAAGGCGAAGATCGCCGACGCCCTCGTCTTCAAGAAGATCCGGCATGCCCTCGGGGCGAACTTCCGCTTCGCGGTCTCGGGCGGAGCGCCGCTGTCCAAGGACCTCGCCGAGTTCTTCGTCGGCGCCGGCGTTCCGATCTACGAGGGATACGGCCTGACGGAAACCTCGCCCGTCATCACCGTCAACGGCCCGGGACGCTGGCGCCTGGGCACCGTCGGGCGGCAGCTCCGCGGAGTCGAAGTCAAGATCGCGCCCGACGGCGAGATCCTGACCCGCGGGCCGCACATCATGAAGGGCTACTTCAACAAGCCGCAGGCGACGGCCGAGGCCATCGACGCGGACGGCTGGTTCCACACCGGCGACATCGGCACGCTCACGGACGGCTTCCTGGCGATCACCGACCGGAAGAAAGACCTGATCGTGCTCGCCGGCGGCAAGAAGGCCGCTCCGCAGCCGATCGAGAACGAGCTCAAGAAGTCGCCCTACATCGCCCTGCCGATCGTCATCGGCGACCGCCAGAAGTTCCTGGCCGCGCTGATCGTGCCCAACTTCGACAAGCTCAAGGAGTGGGCGGCCGAGAACGCTCCGGACGTGCGCTGGGAGACGATCGACGCGCACCCCAGGATCCGCGCCCTCTTCCAGAAGGAGATCGACGCGTACAACGCCGACCGGCCCCACCACGAGCAGATCCGGGCCTTCGCCATTCTGCCGTCGGACTTGACGATCGAGGACGGCTCGATCACTCCGACGCTGAAGGTCAAGCGGCGGATCCTCGAGACCCGGTACCACGAGCTGATCGAAAGCATGTACCAGGCGGCCGGAAAGTCGCATGTCGCGTGAGACCGTCGTCGTCGACGGTCTTCGGACTCCCTACTCCCGCGCCGGAACCGAGCTCAAGAGCGTCTCCGCCGACGAGCTCGGCCGGATCGTCACCGGCGAGCTGCTCGCGCGCACCAACTTCGACCCGGAGGGCATCGACGAGGTGATCTTCGGGAACATCGCGCAGCCGCCCGACGCCGTCAACGTGGCCCGCGTCGCGGCCCTCAGGGCCGGCGTTCCCCGGACCGTTCCCGCTTTCACGGTCAATCGTCTGTGCGGCTCGGGCCTGCAGGCGATCGTCGACGCCCACTACCGGATCGCGGCGGGGCAGGCCGAGGCCATCGTCGCCGGGGGCGTCGAGTCCATGTCCAACATTCCCTTCCTCTACTCCCGGGAGAGCCAGGAAGTCTTCACGGATGTCTTCACCGCCCGCGATCTCTCGGCCCGCGTCGCCGCGGCCGCGAAGTTCCGGCCGCGGCACTTCAAGCCGGAGATCGGGCTGCAGATGGGTCTCACGGATGCGGTGTGCGGCCTCAACATGGGCGAGACCGCCGAGGTCCTCGCCAAGGAGCACGGCATCTCGCGGGAGGAACAGGATGCCTTCGCCCTCCGCTCGCATCAGCGCGTCACGCTCGCGCGGACCAAGCTCGCCGAGGAGATCGTGCCCGTGCCCATCCCGCCGAAGTTCGAGGGCGTGGCCACGCAGGACAATGGCGTGCGCGAGAACCAGAGCCTCGAGGCTCTCGCGAAGCTCCGGCCCTACTTCGACCGCAAGTTCGGCACGGTGACGGCCGGCAACTCTTCCCAGATCACCGATGGCGGCGCCGCGACGCTCGTCATGAGCGCTTCGGCCGCCCGGGCGCGAGGCTACGAGCCCCTCGGCCGGATCCGCGGATTCGCGTTCTGCGCCCTCGAGCCCGAGCGGATGGGACTGGGCCCCGCGGTCGCGACGCCTCTCGCCCTCAAGCGTGCCGGCCTCGCCTGGAAGGACATCGGCCTCGTCGAGATCAACGAGGCGTTCGCCGCGCAGGTGCTGGCCTGCGCGCGCGTCTTTCCCTCGGCGGCCTGGCACGCGAAATACCACACGGACGGCCCCATCGGGGAGATCGACTGGGAGAAGACCAACGTCAACGGAGGCGCCATCGCCCTCGGGCACCCCGTCGGCTCCTCGGCGAACCGCCTCGTGACGACTCTCCTGAAGGAGATGAAGCGCCGGGGCACCCAGTTCGGCCTCGCGACGATGTGCATCGGAGGCGGCCAGGGGGGAGCCGTGGTCCTGGAGCAGATGTGACGGCGTTCGACCTGAAGGTCGAGGACGATGGTCTCGCGACGCTGACGTTCGACCTGCCGGGCGAGAAGGTCAACAAGTTCTCGACCGCCGTGCTCTCGGAGCTCGCCGACGTCCTCGTGCGCCTGACGCGCGAGGCCCGCATTCGCGGCCTGCTCATTCGCAGCGGCAAGCCCGACATCTTCATCGCGGGCGCCGACGTCAAGGAGTTCACGCAGGTGCGCGCGGAGGACGTGCGCCCGGGCGTCGAGCGGGTCCAGTCGCTCTTCGAGCAGCTCGCCCACCTTCCGTACCCGACCGTGGCCGCGATCGGCGGCGCCTGCCTCGGGGGTGGGACGGAGCTGGCTCTCGCCTGCGACTACCGCCTCATGTCCGACTCGAAGAAGGCGCAGATCGGGCTGCCCGAGGTGCGCCTCGGGATCTTCCCGGCCTGGGGCGGCTGCACCCGGCTTCCGAGAATCGTCGGCCTCGCCGCGGCGCTCGACCTGATCCTCACCGGCAAGTCTCTGGACGCGCGCCGAGCGCGCCGGATCGGGCTCGTCGACGAGGCGGTTCCGGCGGCGATCTTCGAGGACTGGGCCCGCCGCTTCGCCCGCGAGAAGCTCGGCGGCGCCAAGCCCTCGCCGCGCCGCGGCCCGAAGGAGCTCTCCGCCCGCGCGCTCGAAGCGACCCCGTTCGGTCGGCGGCTGATCTTCGCGAAGGCCCGCGAAAGCGTGATGAAGCAGACCGGGGGCCACTACCCGGCGCCGCTCGAAGCCCTCGAGGTCGTGGAGGAGAGCTGGGGCAAGCCCGTCGCGGTGGGCCTCGCCTCCGAGGCGCGGCACATCGGCCTCATCTTCGGCGGCGACGTCCAGCGGAACCTGCTCGCGATCTTCTTTCTGACCGAAGAGGTCAAGAAGGAGACCGGCGTGGCGGATCCCGCGGTGCGGCCCCGCAACGTCTCGCGGATCGGCGTGCTCGGCGCGGGCGTGATGGGCGGCGGCATCGCGCAGCTCGGCGCGGACAAGGGGCTGCCCGCGCGCATGAAGGACGTCGATCCGAAGGCCCTGGCCCATGGCTTTGCGGCCGCGGCCGCGGTGTGGCGGGAGACCCTGAAGAAGAAGCGTCTGACCGCGCGCGAGATGGCCCGGAAGATGGACCTGCTCTCCGGCACGCTCGACTACTCGGGGTTCTCGCGCTGCGAGGTGACGATCGAGGCGGTGGTCGAAAAGCTGACCGTCAAGCGCGCGGTCCTCGAGCAGTGGGAAGCGGTCGTCCCCCGGACCGCGATCTTCGCCTCGAACACCTCGACGCTGCCGATCACGGAGATCGCCGTCGGCGCGCTCGAGCCGGGCCGCGTCGTGGGGATGCACTTCTTCAACCCGGTCCACCGGATGCCGCTCGTCGAGATCATCCGCGGCGAGCGGACGAGCGACGAAACCGTCGCGACGGTCTTCGGGCTGGCGAAGACGCTCGGCAAGACACCCGTCGTCGTCAAGGACGCCCCGGGCTTCCTCGTCAACCGGATCCTCGCGCCGTACCTCTCGGAGGCGGTGCGGCTGGTTTCCGAGGGTTGCCGCATCGAGGACGTGGACGCGACGATGACGCGCTTCGGCATGCCCGTCGGTCCGCTCGCGCTTCTCGACGACGTCGGGCTGGATGTCGCGGCCAAGGCGGGGGAGGTGCTGCAGGCGGCCTTCCCGGAGCGGCTGCGCATGGGCGGGGAAGACGCCCTGGCCGCCGCCGGCCGCCTCGGCCGCAAGAACGGGAAGGGTTTCTACAACTACGACGGAACCAAGCGGGGCCAGCCCGCGGCCGAGGCCTATGCGGCCCTGCGGGTATCGCCACCGGAGCGCTCGCCGCTGCCGGCCGAGGTCATCGAGTCGAGGCTGGTGCTTCCCATGATCAACGAGGCCGCGTTCTGCCTCGAGGACGAAATCGTCCGCGATCCGGCGAAGCTCGACCTCGCCATGATTTTCGGCACGGGCTTCCCGCCCTTCCGCGGCGGGCTCCTTCGTTACGCGGACGCCCTCGGCGCCGACCGTGTCTTCACCCGGCTCGACGATCTCGCCGAGCGCCTCGGGCCGCGCTTCGCGCCGGCCGAGACGCTGCGTTTGCAGGCCAACACCCGGAAGGGCTTCTATGCCGATTCCCCGGTGACCCAGGAGGTCGCGCCATGACGGAGAGACTCACGGGCAGCGTCCTGGTGGCCGCGGATCCGCGCCTCACGCCGGTCGTCAAGTCGCTCTTCTGGGGCCAGATTCCGGAGGACACGGTTTTCCCGTACCCGGAGATCGATCCCGCTCAGAAGGAGACGGTGACGGCGTTTCTCGACTCGCTCCGGAGCTTCGCCCGCGACCACATCGACCCGGCGCGAATCGAGCGCGAGCACCGCATCCCGCCGGAGGTGGTGAAGGGCCTGGGGGAGCTCGGCGCGTTCGGGATGACGATTCCGGACGAGTACGGCGGCTACGGCTTCTCGTCCTCGGCCTACTGCCGGGTCACCGAGGAGATCGGGACGATCGACGCCTCCCTCGGCATCCTCATCGGGGGCCATCAGTCGATCGGCATGAAGGGACTGCTCCTCTACGGCACCGACGAACAGAAGCGCCGGTGGCTGCCGAGGCTCGCTTCGGGGGAGATGATCGCGGCCTTCGCCCTGACGGAGCCGGAGGCGGGCTCCGACGCGGCCTCGATCCGGACGACCGCCGCCTACGACGAGAAGGAAAACGTCTTCGTCCTGAACGGGACCAAGCACTGGATCTCGAACGGCGGCTTCGCCGATTTCTTCACGGTCTTCGCCAAGGACGTCGGCCTTCCCGCGAGCGACGAGCACCGGCGCGTCACGGCGTTCGCCGTGACCAAGGATCTCGGAGGCGTCGTTCCGGGCAAGGAGGAGAAGAAGCTGGGGCTGAAGGGCTCCTCCACGGTCCCGATCGAGCTGCAGAACGTCCGGGTGCCGGCGTCGCACGTGCTGGGGGAACGGGGGCAGGGCTTCAAGATCGCCGTGGAGATCCTCAACACGGGTCGGACCTCCCTCGGCGCCGGCTGCATCGGGGGATCCAAGGCCATGCTCCGGCTGGCGGCGCAGCACGCCACGCAACGCAAGCAGTTCGGGACACGGATCGCGGATTTCGAGATGATCCGCGCCAAGTTCGCGCGCATGGTCGTGTCGACGTACGCCCTCGAATCGATGGTGTACCTGACGGCCGGACTCGTCGACCGGGGCCTCGAGGACTACGCCCTCGAGGGCGCCTGTTGCAAGATCTTCGGCACGGAAAGCGTCTGGTCGAACATCAACGACGCCCTCCAGATCGCCGGCGGCAACGGCTTCATGGAGGAGTACCCCTACGAGAAGGCGCTCCGCGACTCGCGGATCAACATGATCTTCGAGGGAACCAACGAGATCCTGCGGGTGCTGGTGGCCCTGTCGGGCATGCGGAACGTGGGAGAGGACCTCAAAGAAGTCGGCCGGGCCCTGAAGGCCCCGCTCTCCTCGCTCGGGATCCTCTCGGACTACGCCGTGCGCAAGATCCGCGGCGTCGTTCCGGGGCGCCTGACGAAGATCGCGCCCGAGCTCGCTCCCGAGGGCGAGATCGTGGCCCGCTACGCCCGGACGACCGGGGGCGCCGTCGAGACGCTCCTGAAGAAGTACGGCAAGGATGTGATCCAGAAGGAGTACCACCAGGATCGCCTCTCCAACATCGCGATCGATCTGTACGCCTCGCTCGCGGTGTTGTCGCGCGCCACCTCGGCCATCGCGCGCTCGGGCGCGGCGAAGGCCGGCGAAGAGATCCGGCTCGCGAAGGCGTTCGTTCGCGGCGCGAAATACCGGATGGTCGGCCACCTCAAGGAGATGGACAAGAACCGCGACGCCGAGCAGACGGCGATCTCGGAGACCGCCTACGGGGCCCTGGGCTACGCGTTCCCGTTCTGGGAGTGAGGGGGAGGAGAGCCCGTGACGCGCGCGAACAGGAAATCCAGGAACCGGTCCCACTCCTCGGCCGAGAGGGCGGTTTCCGGCGCCTGCCATTCCGTGATGAGCATTCCCATGATCACGGAGTAGGTGAGCCGGGCCGCCTGCCTGGCCTCCTCGGCGCCCATTCCCATCTGCCGGTACTCGCCTTCGAGGTACGCGAGGCGCGCCGCGCGGACCTTCTTCAGATAGGGCCGGACCACCGGGTCGTGCGCCGCGGCCAGGATGGCCGCCTCGATGCGCCGCTTCTTCGGGTCCTTCGTGATCAGGCCGAGAACGACGCGATGGCGGGCGCGGGCGTCCGGGATCTCGGCGATGAGGCGCTCCCCGCCCGCTTCCGCCTCGCGTCCCCAGCGGTGGAGGGCGGCCTTGAGGAGGTCGTTGCGGTCCTTGAAGTGCCAGTAGGCGCTTCCCTTGGTCACCCCCAGCTCCCGGGCCAGCGGCTCGATCGCCACCGCGTCTAACCCGCTCTTTGCCAGGGCCTTGAGGGCCGCGAGCTCCCAGTTCTCGCCCGAGAGCGAGCTCCGCCCGGAGCGCTTCTTCTCCTCCATCAAGAAAAGCTTACCATACCCACCCGTATGGTGTATCGTTCCCGGCCCATACGGCACAGTACGGTCAGACGTACGACGCCGTATGGATGAGGAGGAACGCGATGACGACGAACCGGAATGGATCCTGGGCCCGCGTGGCGGCGCTGCTCGCGGCGGGGGCCCTGGTGGCTCTTGCGGGCCGCGATCTCGCGGTGGCGACGCACCGGCAGCGGAACGCCGGGCAGGCCAGGGTCGAGCGCGGGCAGTATCTCGTAGCCACGCACGGCTGCAACGACTGCCACACCCCGATGAAAATGGGAGCGAAAGGGCCCGAGCACGACATGAGCCGCATGCTCTCGGGACACCCGGAGGAGGTCGTGATGCCGCCGGCGCCGACGCCCCTGGGCCCGTGGGTGATGAGCGGGGGCGCCACGAACACCGCCTTCGCCGGACCCTGGGGCATCAGCTACTCGGCGAACCTGACCCCCGACCAGAACACCGGCCTGGGCATCTGGTCGGAAGACATGTTCGTTCGCGCGATCCGAACCGGCAAGCATTTTGGCGTGTCCCGGCCGATCGCGCCTCCCATGCCGTGGGGCGCGTTCCGTCACATGACGGACGACGACCTGCAGTCGATCTACGCCTACCTGAGGACCATCCCGCCCGTCACCAATCACGTGCCCGACTACGAGTCGCCCGAGGAGCTGGCTCAGCTCCAGGGCCGCGGGGGCAGGTGATCCGGAATGCCGAAGCCCTTGCCCGGGAAGAGCCCGCGGGAGAGCCCGGCGCGCAGGTACTGGATCGCGGCGAGGATCGCGTCCTCGAGCGGACGGCCGAGCGCCAGATTGGCGGCGATCGCCGAGGAGAGGGTGCAGCCCGTGCCGTGGGTCGCCCGCGTGCGGATGCGGGGCGCGACGAACTCGGTGAAGAAGCGGCCGTCGAAGAAGAGGTCCCGCACCTCTCCGCCCCGGCCGTGCCCTCCCTTGACGAGCACGGCCCGGGCTCCGAGGTCGGCGATCGCGCCCGCCGCGACGCGCCGGTCGGCTCCGGTCGCGACCGGAAGCCCCGAGAGCGCGGCCGCTTCCGGGAGATTCGGCGTCACGAGGTCGCAGAGAGGCAGAAGATCCCGCTTCAGGCTCGCTGCGGCGGTGCGCTGGAGGAGCCGGGCGCCCGTCTTCGCGATCATCACGGGATCGAGAACGACGTTTCTCGCGCGGTGCCGCCGGAGGCCGCGGGCGACCGCCCGGATGCGGGGCGCATCGAAGAGCATCCCGATCTTCACCGCGCGGGGCCGCAGGTCGGAGAAGACCGCGTCGATCTGCCGCGTCAGGAAGGGCACGGAGAAGGTCTCGATCCCGGTGACCGCCCGCGTGTTCTGGGCCGTGCCGGCCGCGAGCACCGTGGCGCCGTAGACGCCGTGGGCCGCGAAGGTGAGCAGGTCCGCCTGGATTCCGGCGCCGCCGCCCGAGTCGGAGGTGGCGATCGACACGGCCGAGGGCAGTCGAATGCTCCGGATCCTCATAGAATGATCCTATGTCCGCCGCGAACCTTCCCGCCGACGCCCCGCCCCTGACGATCACTCCGGAGGCGGCGGAGCGCCTGAGGGCCGAGGCCGACTTCACGCAGGCGGTTCTGAGCGTTCGCCACATCCTCGGCTGTGGCGGAACGGGGTTCCGCATCTCGGTCGAGGAGAACGCCCCCGACGAGGGGCACCGCTTCGAGGCCTCGGGAATTCCCGTCGTCATGGACGAGCACGCGTTCCGAAAACTTCGGGGCGCGGTGCTCGAGCTCGATCCGGATCCCGCCGGGGAGGGTTACCGGCTCGACCATCCCGACGCGGTCATGACGACCTTCTGCTGACGCCGGACGTCCGCGGCCACAGGCCCAGCGCCTCGGCGACGAGGTAGGCCGGGCCGATCAGGAGGTGGACGAGGTTGCGCAGGAAGGCCGGGCGGTTCTTCTCGTAGACCGCATGCCCGATTCCCTGCAGCACCCAGCCCGCGACGAAGGCGGCGAGGCCGAGCGTCCAGCTCCCCGCGAACCGCGCGGCGACGTCGAGGACGCCGGCGTAGGGCAGAACGGCGAGCGCGAGCGGGAAATCGAGGGCCGCGTAGAAGGCGAAGGCGAGCACGACGAGCAGTTCGCTGGCGGTCCACACGCCGGCGATGGGAACGAGCGCCAGGAACGAGAGCAGGCCGAAGACGATCAGGGTGATTCCGGCCGCGTGGCAGAGCAGGTTCCCGCGCACCGAGTGGCTTGCGCCGTAGTCCGCGAACAGCGCGTCGATGCGCCGCATCGCCGCCGATTATAGTTTCGAGCGAGAGGATCGCACCGATGCGCGCCATGCGGCTCGAGCGGACGGGCCCCCGGCGAGAGATGCCGGTTCGTCCGGCCGACATTGAGCCCGCCGCTCCGGGCCCGGGCGAAATCGCAGGTCGCGGTGAAGGCATGCGGAGTCTGCCGGACGGATCTCCACATCGTCGAGGGCGAAGTCGGTGCGCGGCTTCCGATCGTGCCGGGACACCAGGCGGCGGGGACGATGGCGCGGTCGGCCCGGATGTGGAGCATTTCCGTCCGGGCGATGCCGTCGGCGTCGGCTGGATCGCGTCGACCTGCGGGCCATGCGAATACTGCGTGTCCGGCCGGGAAAACCTCTGTCCCTCCGCCCGATTCACCGGCCGGGATCCGGGACGGGGGCTATGCGGAACGCCTGGCCGCGGACGCCCGCTGGACCTATCCGCTGCCGCCGGGCATCCCGCCTCGCGAAGCGGCCCCCCTTCTCTGCGCGGGCATCATCGGCTACCGGTCGCTGCGTCTTTCGGGAATCGCGCCGGGCGGAAGGCTCGGCCTCTTCGGTTTCGGGGCCTCGGCGCACCTCGCCATCCAGGTGGCTCGGCACTGGGGCTGCGAGGTGTTCGCCTTCACGCGCGAAGCGCACCACCGCGAGCTGGCGCGACGCATGGGAGCGGTCTGGGCCGGGAGGGCCGAGGAGCACCCCGACGCGCCGCTCGACGCCGCGGTGACGTTCGCTCCCGCGGGCGAGCTCGTCCCGCTCGCGCTCGCGCGGCTCGCGCCCGGCGGCACTCTCGCCGTCAACGCCATTCACATGAGCCCGATCCCGTCCTTCCCGTACGAGGTGCTCTACGGCGAGCGCACCGTCCGGAGCGTCATGAACTACACGCGGAAGGATGCCGAAGAGTTTCTGGCTCTCGCCGCCCGGATTCCGGTGCGCGCCGAGATCGAGAGCTGGCCGCTGGAGGATGCCAACCGGGCGCTTCTCGCGGTCAAGCGAGGCGAGGTACGCGGCGCCGCGGTTCTCGAAGTCGCCTGAAGGCGCCTCGCCGAGCTACTCGATCGAGACGACGAGGCGGCGCGAGCGGTCTCCCGGCTGGAAAGCGATCTCCCGCAGGATCGACTCGGCCAACGGCCGCAAGCGCGCGGCCCTCTGTTCGTCCGCCTCCCGGGCCTTGTCCCCGGCAGGCTTCCGGCCGGCCGGCCGCTCCTCGACGGCCACGACGCGCCCGCCGCCTTCGACGACCAGGACGTACTTCCGTCCTCGCAGAGCGGCCAGACGATCGTCCGAAGGAGTGCGCGCGACATCGGGCGCCTCTCCCTCCCCGTCGATGGCGTGAATCGTCAGCCGGACGACGAGCGGGGGCTCGTCCGCGGACGCGCCGGCTCCCGCCTCGCCGCCGACCGGAGCGGCCGCGCTCTGCCTGCGGGCCGTCGTGCTCTTCGCGAGGTCCTTCGTCTCGGCCGGCGGAGCCGCGGCCTGGAGCGTCGGCGCCGGGAGGCTCCTGCGCCGCGTTGCTCTGGAGCGTCGCGGCCGCGTCTCCCTTGTCGGCGTTGGTGGCGGCGATCTCGTCGCGGCGCTCCAGAGACTCTCGCGCCCCTTCGCGCGGCTCCGCGAACTGGTCGAGATCGCGCCCGCGCGCGGTCGGGTCGTCGGCCGCCGACTTCGGCGGCGCGGCTTCGGCCTTCGGCGCCGCTTCCTTGCGAGGCGCGCGGTTCGCCTCGTTCTGCTTCTGCTTCGGCCGCTCCTCCTCGGCGTCCAGGACGTATGCCGGAATGGGGGCGGGCAAGGACGTCGCGGGCGGGACCGCCCGCTTGTCCTGCGGAGCCCGGCGAAACACGGGCGCCCCGATGATCACGACGAGCAGCGCCGCTGCCAGCGCACCGGCCCAGCGCACGTCGATTCCGAACATGACTCCGAAGGGGCGGCGGGAAGGCGAGGCCGCGCGGATCTTGCGGAGGATGCGGGCGGAGAGGTCCGAAGCGTGCGGCGGGACCGGCGCCGACCGGTACGCGGCGAGGGCGCCTTCGAACTCGGCGACGGAGGCCCGGCACTCCGGGCATTCGCGGCGATGAGACTCGAACGCGGCGGCCTCCGCGGGCGAGAGCTCTCCGTCGTGCAGTTTCGAAAGGAACTCGGCGGACTGCGCGGGATGCGACAGGGTCTCGATCATGGGCACCTTCCGGCCAGAAGCGGCGTGAGTATCTCCTTGAGCTGCCCGCGGCCGCGGGCGATGCGCGACTTCACGGTGCCGACGGGCACCGCGAGGGACACGGCGATTTCTTCGTAGCTCCATTCCTCGAGATCCCGGAGGACGACGGGCATCCGGAACTCCGGCGCGAGCTTCTTCAGGGCTTCCGCCACGAGGCGCCGCGACTCTCCGGCGCGGGCGTCGTCTTCGGGGCCGGCCCCCGTCTCGGGCGGATCGAGGTCAGGCCGGGCGTCGGAGCTTCCGGCGAAGATCCGCCGGAAGCGGCTCCGCGAGCGGTAGCGATTCTTGACGGCGTTGTCGGCGATCGACGCGAGCCACGCGCGCGGGGGAGCCTCGCCCCGAAAGCGGGGCAGCCCGCGGTAGGCCTTCAGGAAAACGTCCTGTGTCATGTCGTCCGCATCGGTCTCGCCGACCGCCCGGGCCATCCAGCGGTGCACGGTCGCCGTGTGTCGCCGGACGAAGGCGCCGAACGCGTCCTCGTCGCCCTCGCGGGCCGAGTGGAGGAGCTCTTCATCGGTCCGTTCGGGCTCGGTCAAAGGCGATTGGCGCCGCCGAAGCGGCGCCTCGATTCTACGGCGAATCCGAGCGCCGGCGTCAGCGCCGGTACGGATCGGGTGCGTACTCGTGCTCGAAGCCACGCGCGCGGTCGCGGGCGAAAAGCGCGTCCTCTCTCGGCAGCACGCCGAGCCGGACGAGCTGGGCGCGGAACTCGTATCGGAGCGCGATGCGGGTCGGCGGGCGAGGACTCCGCCTCGAACGCGACCCACTGAACGGGAAACTCGGTGGCGTCGCCGATCCCGGTCGCGGCGTAGTCGTCGGCTCTCGGCCCGCTTGGCGGTCGATTTCGAATCCGAGGGGGCCGCCTCCTGGAGATCGCGCTCGCCGACGCTCCGGCCTGGCCTTCTTCAGCCGCAGGAGCTTCCTTCCGCCGCGTCAGGGGCTGCGGTCTTTCGGGCTGCCGTTCACGCTCACGGTAGAAGACGGCCTCGATCGTGCCGACGTTCGCCGTGTCGCCCAGCCACTTCGCGTAGGACTTGGACGTCTCGGTGAAGTAGAAGCGCCGCGCCGTGGCTCCGGAGACCTGCCAGCCCGGCACGTCGATCGTCTCCCACGGTCCGAGCACCCATTTGGCGGCTTCGCCCGAACCGGTGCGTTTGGCGTCGATGACGTTCCGGCCGTCGACCGAGAGGGCCACGGCGACCCGCCGGCCGGTCGGGTTCGCGATGCGGAGCACGAATTCCTTGCCCTTGAGGGCCTCGACGTAGACGCGGTTGCGGGCCGCGTATTCCGGCACGGCCGCGCCGTCGACGAGCACCGAGAGCGAGTACGCGGGCCCGCCGGAAGCGGCCAGGGATCCGGCGAATGAAACCATCAGGGCACCCAGCAACAGCGACCGTCCGTTTCGGGTCATGGTCGTCCCTCCGGCAGAGAGGGACACCGGGCCCCGCCGCCGGGTTCCCGCGACAGGTCAACCTAGGCGGGCAGACCCGTCTTCAGCGTCGTCTCCATGCGGGCGCAGAAGACGTCGATCTCGTCGGGCGTCGTGTAGACGTTGGGCGTGATCCGCAGGCCCTCGAACTCCGGGTGGACGATGGGCGTCGTCATGATGCGGTGCTTCTCCCAGAGGTACGCCTGGAGCTTCTCGGGGCCGAACCCCTGGATCGAGACGAACCCGATCCCGCAGGACTCCGTGTCGTTCAGGGGCGTGAGGATCCGGACGCGCGGGTCGGCCGCGGCGAGACGCTTCGCCCAGCGGTCGCGGAGCCAGCGCAGCCGCGCCGCCTTCCGGTCCGAGCCGATGGCCCGATGGAACGCGAGAGCCACGGAGATCGCGTTGTGGTTGGCCGCCGGATGCGTTCCGATCTCCTCGTACTTGCGGATGTCCTCGTCCATCTTGGCCGGCGCGGCCATGAGCGGCCAGAGCGACTTGATCTTGTTCTTGCGGACGTAGAGGAACCCGGTGCCGATCGGAGCGAAGAGCCACTTGTGGAGGCTGGTCGCGTAGTAGTCGCACCCGAGCTCGTCACGCCGGAAGGGGAAGTGGGCGAACGCGTGCGCGCCGTCGACGAAGACCTCGATTCCGCGCTCGCGGCCGAGTTGCACGATCTCCTTCACGGGCAGGATCTGGCCGGTCAGGTTCGTGATGTGCGTGACCTCGATGACGCGCGTCTTCGGCGTGATGGCGCGCCGAAAGCGGTCGACCACATCGGCCGCCGACGGAGGAGGCACGGGAAAGCTGATCGGCCGGAGAACGACGCCGTCCCGCCGCGCCCGCTGCTCCCAGGACGTGATCATGCGCGGGTAGTTCTGGTTCGTGTAGACGACTTCGTCGCCCGGTTTCAGGTCGATGCCGAAGATCATCGTTTCGAGAGACTCGGAGGCGTTCCGGGTGATGGCCATCTCCTCGGGATCGCAGCCGAACTCGGCGGCGAGGTCACGGCGGACGGACTCGAGCCGCGGCTCGAGGACGACCCACATGTGCTGGACGGGAATCTCGTTCGAAAAACGGAGATCCCGGATCATGGCCTCGAGGACGTGGGACGGCGCCGGGCTGCAGCCCCCGTTGTTGAGGTTCACGAGCGTCCGATCGACGTCGAAGGCCCGGGCGATCTCGGACCAGTAGTCCTCGTCGGCGGCGAGGCTCGCGGGCGATTTTCCCGCGGCGCCCTGGCCGGCGCCGAGCACGCGCGCCATCGCATCCGACCGGAAGGCGGCGGCGGCCGCACCGCCGCCGAGGCCCCTCAGGAGCGTCCTCCGGTCCATTCGCATCGTCAAGACGTTGACCTTGCCCGAATCCTATCGCTTCCTGGGCGCTTCGAGGTTGCCCGTGATCAGCCGCGCGCCTCTCTGGTAGCTGACGTAGGCCCAGGCCCACTCGAACATGACGATGAAGCGGTTGCGAAAACCGATGAGGTAGAAGATGTGGAGCGCGCACCAGGCGAGCCACGCGGGGAAGCCGCGCAGCTTCAGGCCCAGAACCTCGGCGACCGCGGCGGAGCGGCCGACGACCGCCATGCTGCCCTTGTCCCAGTAGCGAAAGGGAGGCGCCGGGCGGCCGGCGAGACGCTCCCGGATCGCGCGGGCCACGTGGCGGCCCTGCTGCATCGCCACCGGGCTCACGCCCGGCAGCGGCTGGCCTCCCTGGTGGGTGAAGAGGGCGAGGTCCCCGATCACGAAGATCTCGGGGCGTCCGGGCACCGTCAGGTCGGGCTGGACCGCGACGCGGCCGTTCTTGTCGCAGGGCGCGCCGAGACAGCTCCCGACACGGGACGCCGCGACGCCCGCGGCCCAGAGGACGGTTCCGGCCTCGAGGTGCTGTCCGCCGACGACGAGGCCGGTCTCGTCCACCGAGGTGACCGGCTCGCCGGTGCGGACCTCCACGCGGAGACGCCGGAGCTCGTCGCTCGCGTTCTCGGAAGACTTCGGCGCGTAGCTCGGCAGGATCCGCGGCCCGGCCTCGATGAGGACCACGCGCGCCTCGCGGGGATCGATGTGGCGGAAGTCGTCGACGAGGACATGGTCGGCGATCTCCGCGATCGCGCCGGCGAGCTCCACGCCCGTCGGACCGCCGCCGACGATCGCGAACGTCAGGAGGCGATTGCGCCGCTCGGGACTCGCCTCGCGATCGGCCTCCTCGAAGGCAAGGAGGATGCGGCGGCGGATCTCGAGCGCGTCTTCGAGGTTCTTGAGCCCCGGAGCCCGCGTCTCCCAGTCCTCGTGGCCGAAATAAGCGTGGCGGGCGCCCGACGCCACGACGAGGGTGTCGTAGGAGAGCTTCGCCCCGTCCCGAAGCGCCACCTCCCGCCGGGCGGGGTCGATGCCGACCACCTCGGCGAGGACGACGTCCGCGTTTCTCTGGCGGCGGAGGATCGAGCGAATGGGGTAGGCGATGTCGGCCGGCGAGAGGGCCGCGGTGGCGACCTGGTAGAGGAGGGGCTGGAAGAGGTAGTGGTTCCTCCGGTCGACGACCGTCACCCGGACGGGGGCTCCCGCGAGGCCACGCGCGGCCTCGAGGCCTCCAAAACCGGCGCCCACGACCACGACGTGCGGAACCCGGTCCTGCGCCATCGAAGCGATCATCTCCCGGCAGGGGCGATTCTGGAGGACCCCGGCCCCAGGAACAGGTGCCGGCGACCCCGGTTTGTGGTGGAATGCGGGCGATTCGTTTTCGCTCGGCCCGGCGGCCGAGTTCCGGAAAGGAGATGAGGACCCATGGCGACCTCCAACGTTCCCGTCCGTGTTCCCGAGCGGCCCGCTTCGACGATCGAGGTTCCCTCCCCGCGTCCGACGGTAGTGCGTCAGGAGCGGAAGGCGACGCGTTTCGTTATCAAGTTGTACGGCCCGATTCCCACCTAGGCGCTTCCTCCTGAGCCGTTTCTTTCGCCCGCGGGCGGCATTCGATCCCGGGACGCGGGTGGTGTAACCTGTCGTCAGCGTGGGATCGGAAAAGCAGCCGTCTCGTCCGGCCGACGAGATTCAGGGCGTCTTCGAACGGGCGCTGCCCGTCATCCACTCCGCGCTCGTTTCGTATTACCGGTTGAGCGAGGACGAGGCGCGCGGAGCCGAAGAGGACCTTCTGATGTGGTTCCAGAGGCTCGGGCGCAGGGGGGGATCCGGGCACATGTCCGCCAAGATGCTGCGCCTCTCGCTTCTGTCGGCGGCATGCCAGTACGGACGGTCGTTCCAGCTCTGGAAGCTCGGCGGCGTCGGATCGGCGGACGCCGATCTCAACGAGCTGCTCGCCCGCGAGCCCGAAGAAGTCGCCATCGATCTCGACCTCCGCTTCGAGAAGGAGATACGGTGACGGGCCGGGTCATCCGCTTTCCGCGTCTGCCCCTGACGTCGGAGGCCGGCCGCGAGGCCGCCGAAAAAGTGCTCGCCACGCCCTTCGAACGGCGCTACGAAGCGGCGGCGTCTCTCCTGCTCGAGGATCCCGAGACCCTCCTGTCGCTCTGTCTTCTGCTGCGTCCGAAGCTCGATTCCACGCCGTCCGTCGCGCGCGACGAGGCCGAGTTTCTCTACAGGTTCATCGAGACGCCTCGCCGAGCGATCGGACTCTTTGACGAGCGGGAGTACTTTCTGGGCGAGACGGCGCTGCTCGCCGGCACGGCCTGCCGGCAGCTCTCCCGCCGCGAGGAAGCCTACGTCTGGTTCGACCGGGCCGAAGCCGGGTTCCGCCACACCATCAACGCGAGCGCGGACCTGTCCCGACTCGGATACCAGCGGCTCGCGGAGCGGCTCGAGGAGCGTCAGTTCGACGTCGTGCTCGAGATGCTTCCGGCGCTCGTCGAGAGCTTCCGGCAGCTCGAGATGCACGACGACGCCCTCAAGTGCCGGTTCCTCGAGGGGCTGGCGCTGCTGGAATCCGACGAGCTCGCCGGGGCGGTCCGGGTCTTCGACGAGATCGTGATCGAGGCCGAAAGGCTCGGCAACGCCAGGCTGCTCGGAACCGCCTACGCGAGCCTCACGAACATCTACGCGATGATGGGGAACGCGGAAGCGGCCGCCGCGGCCTCCGCGAAAGCCATACCCGTGCTGCGGCGTCTCGACGATCGCGTCGCCCTCGCGAAGACACAGTGGGGTCTGGCCACGCTTCTCCGCGAGACCGGCCAGATCGCCGCGTCGATCGAGGCCTATCGCACGGCGCAGGCGGAGTTCGAGGCGATCGGAATGCGCGCCGACGTGGCAGCGCTCAACCTGGTCATCGCGGACCTTCTGCTCGAGACGGGACTGGACAGGGATGCCCAGCGAGCGATCGCCGCGGCGTTGCCGGTCATCTCGGAGCTGAAGATGGCGCCGGAGGGCATGGCGGCGCTGCAGCTGCTGCGCGAGTCGGCCCGGCGCCAGGAGATCAACCGCCAGGCGCTGCGGGATCTCCACGGCTACTTCGAGGAGCTGCACTCCTAAGTTCGAGCCGGGTCTATCCCTCCTTCGAATGGCGCATGATCGTTTTCCGGCCGGTGCGGGTCTTCCGCTTCGCCGGGCGCCGCGGGGTCTTCTTCGTCTTCCTGGCCTTCTTCTTCATGCGCGGATCGTACTCCCGGGCGCGACGGGCTAGCATCGGAACGTGACGCGAGTCCTGCTCCTTCTCCCGACGACGAGCTACCGGACGAGTGATTTCCTGCGGGCGGCGGAAAAGCTCGGCGTCGGCGTGACGGTCGCTTCGGAGGAGCCGAGCACGATGGAGCGTCTCGATCCGGCAGGGCCTGCTCACGCTCGACTTCCGCGACCCGGCGGCCTGCGCGCGGCGCGTCGCCGAGTTCGCGAAGACGACGCCGATCGCGGCGGCCGTCGGCGTCGACGAGGACACGGTCGTCGCGGCGGCCGCGATCTCGGCCGCTCTCGGGCTGCCGCACAACCCGCTCGAGGCGGTGGCCGCCGCGAGGCACAAGGGGAGGATGCGCGAGCTCCTCGCGAGGGGCGGCGCTCCTTCTCCCGCCTTCCGCGTGTTCTCGCTGGACGAAGCGCCGGAGCGCCGGTCGCGCGAGGTCGGCTATCCGTGCGTCCTCAAGCCGACATTTCTCGCCGCGAGCCGCGGGGTCATCCGGGCCGATACTCCCGAGCAGTTCCAGGCGGCCTGGCGTCGGATCGCAGCGATCCTCGAAGCGCCCGAGCTCGTTCGCCGGGGCGGCGCGGCCGCTCGGGAGCTTCTGGTCGAGGACTTCGTTCCGGGCGTGGAGGTGGCTCTCGAGGGGTTGCTGACCGGGGGCCGTCTCCGCACCCTGGCGCTTTTCGACAAGCCGGAGCCGCTGGAGGGCCCGTTCTTCGAAGAGACGATCTACGTGACGCCGTCCCGGCTGCCGGAGACCGCGCAGGCCTCTCTTCGGGAGGCGGCGGCACGCGGCGCCGAGGCCCTCGGCCTCAAGGATGGTCCGATCCATGCCGAGCTGCGCTGGAACACGGAGGGAGCCTGGATCCTGGAGATCGCCGCCCGCTCGATCGGAGGGCTCTGCGCCCGCACGCTGAGCTTTGGCGCGGGGATGTCGCTCGAGGAGCTGGTTCTCCGACACGCCCTCGGCCGGCCGCTGCCCGAGGCGTCGTCCGACGAGCGTGCCGCCGGCGTCATGATGATCCCGATCCCGGCGGCCGGCGTGCTCGAGGAAGTCGGCGGGCTGGAGGCCGCCCGCGCGGTCCCGGGAGTCGTGGACGTCACGATCTCCGCGCACCCGGGCCAGCGCCTCGTTCCGCTTCCCGAGGGCTCGCGTTATCTCGGTTTCCTCTTCTCGCGTGCGGCCGATCCCGCCACGGCGGAGGCCGCGCTGCGGAGAGCGCACGCGAAGCTGGAGTTTCGGATCGAAAGGCGTTGAGGGTTCAGCCTGAGAGTTGAGCGTTTGTAACGGGGGCAGGCTCTGGCGCCCGCACGCTCGGCGCTGAACTCTCAACTCTCAACGGGCGTCATTTGGCCGGGGCGTAGTAGGGGTTGCGTCCGGCGGCGTGATCGGTCGTGTCGAGGATCTCGCCGACGCTCGGAGCGAGGCTGCGGATCGCCTTCTCGATACCCTGCTTGAGCGTGACGTCGGCGGCCCCGCAGCCCTGGCATCCGCCGCCCAGCCGCAGGAAGACGCTGTTCTTCTTGACGTCGATGAGCTCGACGTAGCCACCGTGCTGGCCGACGGCCGGGTTGATCTCGCGGTCGAGAAGGTCGCGGATCGCCCACTTGAGGTCCCCCTCGGAGGGCAGGGTTTCGAAGAACTCCGGATCGACGATCGGAGCCCCGCTCCGGAGGTGCCGGCGAATGATGTGCCCGATGCCGAGGGCCGGCCAGTCGACCGCGTGCGCCGCGTTGACGGTGACCAGGTTGTCGGCCAGCAGCACCGACTCGATCCCGGGCACGGCCAGCAGCTCGGCGGCGAGAGGGGAGTGCCGGGCGTCGGCGACCGAGGCGAAATGGGCGGACTCCGCGGGCAGCACCGGCCGGTCCACGGTGAACGCGCAGCGGTCTCCGGAGGTCGACGGTTCGCCCGTGATCTTGATCTCGTCCATGCCCTCCGAGTATAGCCTCCGATTGACGGCCCCGACGGGCTCGGACATAATGCTCCGTTTTTCGGAGAACACGCCGCGATGACTCAGAGAATCAGCCGCCGCGACATGAAGCGCAACGAGCTCGCCGAGACGGTCGGGAAGACCGTCGGATACGTCAGCGAGCACAAGAAGGGCGTCACCGAGGGCGTGGCGATCGTCGCGGGCCTGGCCGTGATCCTCGCCGGCATCTTCGCGTACCGCACCTGGATCGAACGCTCGGCCGGACGCGATCTTTCCCGCGCCCTGGGCGTGCTCGCGACGCCCCTGAAGGCCGAGCAACCGGCCGCCGCGAAGACCTTCGCGACGGCCGCGGAGCGCCGGGCGGAAGCCGATCGGTTTCTGCGCAAGGCCGCCTCCCACGGGTCCACCGGACCGGGGCGCGCGGCCCGCGTGATCCTCGCGGCGAGCGGGACCGAGAAGCCCGCCGATGCCGTCGCGGTCTTCGAGAAGGCCGCCCGCAAAGGCAAGTCCGAGTCCGCGGCCGCGGCCGAGATCGACGCCGCCAAGATGCTCGCGGCCGAGGGCAAGTCCGCGGAGGCCATCGACCGGCTCAAGCGCGCGATCGAGTCCTCCTCGACGGCGGCTCCCAAGGATGCCCTCCTCTTCACCCTCGCGCAGATCTACGAGGCGAGCGGCGCCGCCGCCGACGCGCGGGCGACCTACCAGAAGCTGCTGACCGACTATCCGACCTCTCCCTACCGGGCGGACGCCCGGCAGAAAGTTCCGCTGTCGTAGCCCTCCTCCACGGCGCTCTCGTCGCGTCGGCCGGCCTCGCCGGCATCTGCCTCGTCCTCTTCGCGATCAACATCCTGACGGTTCCGTCGCATCGGGCCGACACCGCCGGTCGCCGCGTCGCCGCGGCCGCGGGTGTCCGTCGTCGTTCCCGCCCGCAACGAAGCCGGGGAGATCGAGGCCGCCGTGCGCTCGCATCTCGGGCAGGACTACCCGGACCTCGACGTCGTCGTCGTGGACGACCGCTCGAGCGACGGCACGGCCGCGATTCTCGCGCGCCTCGCCGCGGAAGACCCGCGGTTGCGAGTCGTCGCGGGCGTGGAGCCGCCGGCAGGGCTGGCTCGGGAAGCCGCATGCCCTTTTCCAGGGGGCGCAACGTGCCACGGGAGAGCTGCTGCTGTTCGCCGACGCCGACGTCCGCTACGACCCGACCGCGCTTTCGGAGGCCGTCGGCATGCTCGAGCGTCAGCGGATCGACCTGCTCGCGCTCTTTCCGAAACTCGAGATGGAGGGCTTCTGGGAAAACGTCCTGATGCCCTACCTCGCCGTCTCCTATTTCTTCGGCCCGGCCTTCTGGGTGAACTCCGACGCGCAGCGACGCTTTGCGGCGGGCGGCGGAGCGGGAATGCTCGTGCGGGCTTCGGCCTATCGCGCGGCGGGCGGCCACGAGGCGCTCCGGGCGTCCGTCATCGATGACATCGGTCTCGCCATGCGCGTCCGGCGCGCGGGCGGCCGCTGCCGGATGGCCATGGCGGATCATCGCGTCCGCCTCCGCATGTATCGCGGCTTCCGCGAGGTCTTCGACGGGTTCACCAAGAACATCGCGTACGTCTTCGAGGGCGTCATGGGTCTGTTCCTCGCGGTATCGACCTTCTTCACGTTGCTCGCCTGGTCGCTGCCGGCCGCCGTGCTCGCTCGCGGCCGTGCTCGGATTCGACGGTGCCGCCGCGGGACGTGACCCTCGCCGCGATCGCGTTCCTGCTGACCGCGGTCGCACGGGCCGCGCTCGGCATCTACCTGAAGTACCCGCTCTGGACCTCGGTGACGCAGCCGCTGACGGCCGCGGTCTGGGCTGCCATCATGGCGCGCTCGCTCGCCTGGCGTTTCCTCCACCGGCGCGTCCGTTGGCGCGGCCGCACCTACGACGCGGAGCAGGCGCGCTTCTGACGCTCGGCCGGCGGATACAATCCCGCCGTGCTCTATCGCTTCGATCACGTCCGCAAGAGCTACGGCCCGAAGGTGGTCCTCCGGGACGCCGTCTGGCAGCACAACCCGGGCGAGAAGGTCGGGCTCGTCGGCCGTAACGGCGCCGGGAAGACGACCCTCCTGCGCATCGCGCTCGGCCGGGAGGAGCCCGACGGAGGCGAGTTCATCAAGGCCAACGCGGTGCGGATCGCGACCGTGGACCAGGCCCTGGAATCCGATCTGGCCGAAAAGCTGCACGACTTCGCGGCCGGCGCCTTTGCCCACCTGCACGCCATCGAGGCCGAGCTCCGCAGGATGGAGCATCGGATGGCGGAGGGCGACGACTCGTCGGCGCTCCACGACAAGTACGACGCCCTCACGCACCGCTTCGAGAATGAGGGGGGCTACGAGATGGTCGCGGAGGTCGACAAGGCGCTCTCCGGCCTCGGCTTCGACAAGGCCGATTTCGATCGGCCGCTCGGCGAGCTCTCGGGAGGCCAGAAGAATCGGGCCATGCTCGCTCGGGCGATCCTGTCGTCGCCCGACGTCCTCCTCCTGGACGAGCCCACGAACCATCTCGACTTCCAGGCCGTCGAGTTCCTCGAGGACTACCTGGCGCGGTCGAAGGGCGCCTACCTCGTCGTGACCCACGATCGGCGATTCCTCGACCGCGTCGCGGAGGAGATCATCGACCTCGAGAACGGCCGGCTGACCGACTACTCCGGCGGCTACACGGCGTACCGGAACCAGAAGGCCGAGAGGATCCTGAGCGCGACGCGGGCCTTCGACAAGCAGCAGGAATTCATCGAGAAGGAGAAGGAGTACATCCGCCGCAACATCGCGGGCGTCAACTCGCGGCAGGCCAAGGGACGGCGGACCCGGCTCGAGCGGGTCGAGCGCCTCGAGAAGCCGACCGGCGACGTCACGTCGGTGGCGTTTCGCTTCGATGCGGCCCGGATCGGGGGCCGGACGTTCCTCCGGGCGAAGGACCTCGACGTCGGCTATGCGGCCGGCCGTCCCATCGTGCGGGGCGTCGGCTTCGAGCTCCTGCGCGGCGAGCGCATGGCGATCCTCGGCGAGAACGGCACGGGCAAGACGACCCTCCTGAAGACGCTCGCGGGCCGCCTCGCGCCGCTCGCGGGCTCGGCGGCCACGGGTCACGACGTCTCCATCGGGTACTACGACCAGGAGCTCCAGGATCTCGACCCGCGCCGCCGCGCGATCGACGCGATCTGGGACCAGCATCCGGAGGAGACCGAGGAAGCGATGCGCGCCTACCTCGCCCGCTTCGCGTTCCGCGGCGACGACGTCTTCGCCGGCATCTCGTCCCTCTCCGGCGGCGAGAAGGGAAGGCTGACGCTCGCGGTCGTCATGCGGCAGCAGCACAACCTGCTCCTCCTCGACGAGCCGACGAACCATCTCGACCTCGACTCGCGCGAGGCGCTCGAGGAGTCCCTGGAGGATTTCCCCGGCTCGATCGTCTTCGTCTCCCACGACCGCGCCTTCATCGACCGGCTGGCGACGCGCGTCGTCGACCTGCGCGATGGCCGCGCGCAGCTGTTCAGCGGCAACTACACCGAGACGGCGGGGGCCCGGGCCGAACGGCGCAAACGCCCCGAGCCGGCCGGGTCGGAGGGGACGGCCGCCCCGGCGAAGACGGCCGCCGAGGCTCCGAAGTCGGCGCCGCCCCCTCCCGCGCCGCCCCCCCCGCGGCGGACCGAATCGCCGGAAGACAAGGAGACGGCTCGCCGTCGGCGACGGATCCGCACGCTCGAGGAGAAGATCGAGGCGATGGAAGCGGAGATCGAGGCGATCGAGACGCGGCTGTGGGAGGAAGGGCTGACGCTGGGCCCCGTCGCCTCACGCGAGCTCGCCGAGCGTCGGACGGCGCTCCGGGGGGAGCTCGACGGGCTGGTCGAAGAGTGGGCCCGCCTCTCGGAGGAATCCGAGAAGGCCGCGCGGCGGAGCTGATCGGCGCGTGAGCCCCAGGCGGCCGGAGTCCGCAGCGATCGTCGCAATCGGCACCGAGATGCTCGGGCCGCTTCGCCAGGACACGAACTCGCTCTGGCTGTCGGCCCGACTCGAGGAGCTCGGAATCCCCGTCGTTCGGAAATCGATCGTCGGCGACGATCCGGCGCTCGTGGGCGAGGAGCTCGAGAACGCGGCGCGTGCCGCCCGTCTTGTCCTGACGACGGGCGGCCTCGGCCCGACCGCGGACGATGTCACGGTGGCGGCGGTCGCCGCGTGGCTGCCGGCAGAGCTCCGGCGCGACGAGGCGTTTCTGGGAAGCATGCGGAAACGCTTCGAGAAGCGCGGGATCGCGATGCCCGAGTGCAACGCCAAGCAGGCGGACTTCATCGTTGGGGCGCGCGTCCTCGAGAATCCCAACGGGACCGCGCCCGGCTTCTGGGCGCGCCGCGGGGAGACCGAGATCGTCATCCTCCCGGGCGTGCCCTCCGAGATGAAGGAGATCTTCGACAACCGCGTTTTCCCGGTGCTCGAAGAGCGCGGCGGCGGCATCGTCGGACGTCGACGCGTCCTGCGCGTCGCCGGAATGGGAGAGTCCGCCGTCGAGGAGCTGGTCTCCCCGGTCTACCGGAAGTGGAAAGACGATCCGGTCACGATCCTCGCCGCTCCGGGGGAGGTTCAGCTGCATCTCGCCGTTCGCGGGGAGCCGGAGATCGCCGAGGCCCGTCTCGCGGCGATGGAGAAGGACTTCCGCGACGTCCTCGGCGACCGGATCTTCGGCCAGGACGGCGAGGAGCTCGCGGCCGTGGTCGGGCGGCTGCTGCGCGACTCGAAGGCGACGATCGCCCTCGCGGAATCCTGCACGGGCGGCCTCGCCTCCGCCATGCTCACCGACGTCCCCGGTTCGAGCCAGTATTTCCTGGGCGCCGTCGTGTCCTATGCGAACTCCGCGAAGGAAGACCTGCTGGACGTGAGCGAAGCGACCCTCCGTTCACACGGCGCGGTTTCGGCGGAATCCGCGGCCGAGATGGCCAGGGGCGCCCGGACGCGCTTCGACTCCGACGTCGCGCTGGCGATCACCGGGATCGCCGGGCCCGACGGCGGCTCTCCCGAGAAGCCGGTCGGCACGGTCTTCTTCGCACTCGCGCGCCGGGACGGCGACGGGCTGTCGAAGAAACGGCTCTTCGTCGGCGACCGCCTGGTGATCCGACGCGCGGCGGCGATTCACGCGCTCGAGCTTCTGCGGCGGCATCTCTCGGGCGAAGGCGCGGCATGAGGGCGTTTCTCGCCATCCCGCCCGATCCCGCCTGGGCCGCGCGGGTCGACGAGCTCGCCGCGAAGCTGCGACCCTCGCTGCCTGCGGCCTCCTGGACGCGGCCGGAGACGTGGCATCTCACCCTGCGGTTCTTCGCCGAGATCGCCTCGGAGGCGGCCGAGCGATGCGCGGAGGAAACGTTTGACGCGGCGGGGGGCTCGTCCGGGGGAGAACTGACGACGGCCGGTAGCCTCGTGTTTCCGCCGCGGGGCCGCGCCCGAGTGCTCGGCCTCGGTTTCGCGCCGTCGCCTTCGGTCGAGGCCCTGGCCGCCGCGACGGAGGCCGCCGCCCGCCGCGCCGGAGCCGCGCCCGAGGAGCGGAGCTACCATCCGCACGTGACGCTCGCGCGGATCCGTTCCCCCTGGCCTCCCGCGGCCGTCGAGCGCTTTCGGCAGGAAGCCGACGCGTGGGAGCTGCCGCCGTTTCACCTCGTCGCGCTCGTGCTCTACGAGAGCCGGCTCGGGCCGGCCGGGGCGACGCACACGGCTCTCCGCACGTTCGCGCTCGCCCGGCCTTCGCAGGAGGTCGGAGCATGAACCCGGCCGCGGCCGCGCTGGTCGGTTTCGCCTACCTGCTCGGCTCGGTCTCGTTCGCCGTGCTGCTCGTCCGGGTGGCGACGGGAAAGGACATTCGCGCCGAGGGCTCCGGCAACGCCGGAGCGACGAACGTGCTCCGAGCGCACGGCAAGCGGCTGGGGCTGCTCGTCGCCGCGCTCGACATCGCGAAGGGGGCGCTCGCCGTGTTCCTCGTGCGGCTCGTGACGGGAGACTCACGCTACGCCGCGGCGGCGGGCTTCGCCGCCATCCTCGGCCACGTCTTCCCGATCTTCTACGGCTTTCGCGGAGGCAAAGGCGTCGCGACCGCGGTTGGCGCCTTCCTCGTCCTCGCGCCGTGGGCCACGCTCGTCTGCATCGCGGTGTTCGTCCTCGTCGTGGCCGTCACGAAGTACGTGTCTCTCGGCTCGGTGATCGCGATGGCGCTCCTGCCGCCGGTGGCAGGCCTCCTCTTCGGCGCCCCGCGGCCGATCGTCATGGCCGCCGCGGGGGCGGCGGTCCTGATCGTGCTCAAGCACCGCGACAACCTCAAGCGGCTCGCCTCGGGCAAGGAGCGGCGGCTGGGGGCAAAGTGAGAGTCGGCGTCCTCGGCGCGGGGTCGTGGGGCACGGCGCTCGCGATCGAGTTCGCGCGCTCGGGGCACGAGGTCCTGTTGTGGGGCCGCGACCCCGAGGTGGCGGCGAGCATCGAGGCGGACGGCCGGCATCCGAGACGGCTCGAGGGCTTCTCGATTCCGCCCTCGGTTCGCGGATCCTCCAATCTGGAGGAGGCGTTCGCGTTCGCCAGGACTCTCTTCGTCTCGGTGCCCTGCGCGTCGTTCCGCCCCCTGCTCGCCCGTACTCCCGCCTCGGACGGGTCGGCCCGGTGCCTGGTCTCGACCTCCAAGGGCATCGAGCCCGAAAGCCTCAAGCGCATGACGGAGATCATGCGGGAGCGCTATCCCGACGCCGCCGTGGCGGCCCTCTCCGGCCCCACGTTCGCGGAAGGGGTCGCGCGGGGAGACCCCACCGCCGCCGTCATCGCTTCCAAGGACGCGGCCTGCGCCGAGAGCCTCCAGTCGGCTCTCTCGAGCTCGGCCTTCCGGCTCTACCGATCCGACGACGTGGTGGGCGTGGAGCTCGCCGGCGCCCTGAAGAACGTCGTGGCGATCGCCGCGGGGATCGTGGCCGGCCTGGGCTTCGGCCCGAACACGCTCGCGGCGCTGGTGACGCGCGGGCTCGCCGAGATCGCCCGCATCGTGCGCGCGGGCGGCGGGCAGGAGCGCACGGTGCACGGCCTCGCCGGCATCGGCGACCTCATGCTGACGTGCACCGGGACGCAGTCCCGAAACCGCTTCGTCGGGGAACAGGTCGGGCGCGGGAGAAGGCTCTCGGAGGTTCTCGTCGAGATGCCCGAAGTCGCCGAGGGCGCGCGCACCTGCCTCGCCGTCCCGAGGATGGCGGCCGCGGCCGGAGTCGAGGCGCCGATCGCCGATGCCGTCGTCCAGGTGCTGTACGAGAACGTGCCTCCGAGGGAGGCGGTCGAGCGCCTCATGACGCGGGCGCTCCGGACGGAGTGAGCCGGCCGCCTCAGGACGCCTTTTTCAGCTTCTTCTTGGGCTCGATCACGCGGATGGGCAGGACGATCGCCTGCAGACCCCCGAACTGCAGCCGCCGCTGGATGGCGAACGCCGTCTCGTTGTGGAGGAAGCGGTAGTAGAAGCGGTCGTTCTCGAACACGAGCTGGCCGAGGAAGAAGATGGAGCGCGGATAGTCCTTCCTCACGGATTCGCAGAGGTTCACGACCTCCTCGACCGCCTCCGTTCCGATGTCGTACCGGTACTCCGCGCGGAACCCGAGCTGTCGGGCGAACGCCACGTACTTGATCAGGTCCGTTTCCGTCTGGCGCTTCAGGGCATCGATCTCGGCCACGCCCTTGAAGTTCTCGGAGTCGATGACGCCGACCGAGATGAACAGGTAGTTCTTGAATTGATGGGGAAAGAGGTTCTGGACCGAGAGCACGGTATGCACGCCCATTCCGGTGAAACCGTTGACGAGCATGACGGCGATGGGCTCGTCGCGGGGGATCTTCGGGTCCGCCTCGGCGTGTGGCCGCACGGGGATATCGAGCAGCGTCTCGTCGATGCGGCGCATGGCGTTGCGCACGCGGACGTAGTGCCGCTTGATGAGGAAGGCGAGCGTCACGAAGGTCGCCGTGACGATGACCGTCAGCCAGCCCCCCTCGTCGAACTTCTCGTAGACCGTGACGATGAGGATGACCAGGCAGAGACCGAGTCCCAGCAGATGCAGCGCCAGGTTCCGCTTCCAGTCGGGAGTCCCCTTGTGGAGCGTCCAGTGCCGGACCATCCCGAGAAGCGTGAGGCTGAAGGTCAGGAACACGTTGATGGAGTACATGACGACGAGCTTCGCCACCGAGCCGTGCGTGTACCAGAGCGTCGCGAGCGCCGCGATCCCCATGAGGTAGATCCCGTTGTTCGCGACGAGGCGGTCCGAGAGCTGCGCGAAGCGCCGCGGCACCCAGTAGTCGACGGCCATGTTCGCGAGAACCCGCGGGCCCGCCAGAAAGCCGGTCTGGGCGGCGACGAACAGCAGGGCGCCGGCCGATATGAGCGTCAGGGCCACGAGGACCGGGCCGACGGCCAGGCCGCCGACCGTCCAGTGCCCGAAGACGCTCTCCGCGAAGACGGCGTTCATGGTCCGGTCGGGGACAGGCCGGGCGCCCACGAGCAGATACCCGAGGATGATTCCCCCGGCCGTGAAGGCGAGCGACACCGCCATGTACAGCATCGTGCGTTTTGCGTTGCCGACCCGGGGCTCCCGGAGCACCTGCACGCTGTTGGAGACGGCCTCGATCCCGGTGTACGTGCCGCCTCCGAGCGAGTAGGCCCGCATCATGATCAGCGCCAGGGCGAACCAGCCGAGCTCCGTCGAGGTCGAGCCGGCGTCCTGGGCGGCGGCCACGAAGATGTCGTCGAGCTGCGTCAGGCGGGTCACGATCGTGGTCAGGATGAGGAGGGCGTGCATCCCGATGAAGAGCAGGAAGATCGGGACGAGGACGCGGATGCTCTCCTTGATGCCCCGCAGGTTCAGGACGATGAGGATGATCCCGACGAGGAACTCGGTGCGGAACTTCCAGGGCGCCAGGGACGGGGGCAGCAGACTGAAGAGCTGGTCGACGCCGGAGGCGATCGAGATCGAGATCGTCAGGACGTAGTCCACGACGAGCGCGCAACCCGAGACGACACCCAGCTTGGGCCCGAGGAGCTTGGTCGCCACGAGATAACCGCCGCCTCCCGCGGGGAAGAGCTCGATGACCTTGCTGTACGCGAGCGAGATGATGCAGACGGTGACCGCGGTCAGGACCGCGAGCCAGACCGCGAGGTAGGCGTGCGAACCCAGCGCCTTGAACGCCTCCTCGGGACCGTACGCCGAGGAAGACAGTCCGTCGGCCCCCAGACCGACCCAGGCGAGGAACGCGGCGAGTGAGACCGTGTGGAAGATCCGCGGATCCATCGGATCGCGGGCCTTGCCGACGAGGATGTCCTTGATTGTGGTGGGCAAAATGTGCGCCCCTCGGGGCGCGGGACGGGATTATTCATTAGCCGCGGTCCGGACAAGTCAATTCGCCCGGCTCCCGCGCCTGCGTCGCAGCGCCCGCCGTGCTGTTTTTTCTCCCGCCGGCCCCATCGTCCAGAGGTCAGGACACGGCCGCTGCGCGGCCGAAGTCGGCTGGCTCCTTTGAGCGGGGGCCTTGCGGCCCCCGAACCCCCGAGGCCGCGGCACGGGTTCGAGTCCGCAGTGTCGCGTGCTATTTTCCTGCGTCGCGCTCGGCCCCATCGTCTAGAGGTTAGGACACGGCCGCTTCGCGGCCGAAGACGGCTGGCTCCTTTGAGCGGGGGCCTTGCGGCCCCCCGAACCCCCCGAGGCCGCGGCACGGGTTCGAGTCCGCAGTGTCGCGTGCTATTTTCCTCGTCGCACTCGGCCCCATCGTCTAGAGGTTAGGACACGGCTCTTTCAAGGCCGCGGCACGGGTTCGAGTCCCGTTGGGGCCGCCAACTTTCTCCAGCTGGACTCAGCAGCGATTCGCCTTCCGCCGTTTTCGGAGCGGGGTCTTCTGCCTCGCGCCCTTTGAGCCAACTGGTTCAGATGAAGCCCGGCTGGGCGAAGGCCGGATTGGGGTAGCTGTAGAAGCCCTGGCCGCTGGCGACCCCAAGGCGGCCCTTCTGGATGAAGTGCTCGTCGAGGTATCGAGCGGACTCGAGTGCCTGGGTGTTTGGGGTGGTTTCGCCGATGAGCTTCGCGACGTGGTACACGACACCGAGGCCCATGCGATCCATCATGCCGCAGGGGCCCATGCCCGTCTGCAGGGTGATCATCCAGGTCCGATCGATGCTCTGGAAGTCGCTCACGCCGCGCACCAGCAGGTCCAGCGCGGCGGTGCACCAGGGCACGAGCAGGCTGTTGATGATGTAGCCGTTCTGCTCCTTGCGAATGGGGATGGGCACCAGGCCGATTTCCTCGGCGAACTTCAGCAGGCGCTCGAACACGTCGGGGTCGGTGCCGGGATGGCCCATGACCTCGCCGATGTTGGAGTCCCAAACGCCGATGGCGAAGTGCAAGGCCAGGAAATTCTGCGGCCGGTCGACGAAGCCCGCCAACGCGCTCGGCGGCAGGGTGGAGGTGTTGGTGGTGAACACCGTGCGCGCCGGGGCGTGCCTCGACGCCTCGCGCCAGAAGGATTCCTTGATGGGCAGGGACTCGGGCACGGACTCGCTGATCAGATCGGCATCGCGCACCGCCGCCGCCAGGTCGGTGGTGTACGTGAGGCGAGCGAAGGTGTCATCGATTTGCTTCCGGGTGGCGCCCCGCTGCTTCAAGAAGTGCTCCGCGTACTCCCGATGAAACGCCTGGCCCTTCTCCAGGCCCGCGGGGATGGCGTCGTACACGGTCACGTGCTTGCCGTGAAAGGCCATCTGCCAGGCGACTTGTGAGCCCATGGTGCCGGCCCCCGCGGTGGTGATTTTGGTGAAGGTCATCCTCAGTCTCCCTTCCAAGGGATCCAACGCCCTCGCGCCCTACGGGGAGCGCTGCGATGGGCCTCTGGCGCCGCTTCTGCTAGCTCACAATTTGTGCGGCGACAGCCTCGTCGAGGCCAGCTGCCGCTTGGGCGGCAAGCCCACGGGCGACTTCTTGCGAATCTTCAAAGACATCGAGCCTGGAGATCTTGCCCCACCGCAGGGTGATCACATGAAGACCACGATTGAAGTAGGAGGCGTCGCCGTTCAGCAGCGTTGCGGTCCCGTCCCACTGCACAAACACCATGGTATGCCACGGCCAGCCTTTGACCCAGATGTTGTTGATCTTGAGATGGAGACTGGGCAGGACGCGCGCGAGGCGCTCAAACCAGAGGCGCAAAGTGTCTCTGTCATGGCGCTCACCACCAATCGCATGGGCGCCCCCAAAGCGGTGATGGACATCCGGGGTGATTGATTTCATCAGCTCATCCCAGCGATGGTTGTTCACGTGGTCGAAGGCCTGTCGGATTCTCGTCTTGACGATCATGCCGTAGAGCATGAGATGTCCCTCCAAATCTTGCGAACCGAATGGCCGAGTGCCTCTGTCCTTTTGCCTCCCTGACTTTGTTCTGGCGAATCGCCTTGAGTCTACTGACATCGCTTGCGGGCGCGAGGCTTCGAGTCCCGCCGGGGCCGCCAATTCTCACGGCTCCCAGAAAGTCTGCTCGCTGTGGTGAGTTCGTGATATCAGTCGAAGCTCGGGTTTCGACCGCGAAGCGATTCGAGGTGACCGGTGTGGATCCGCGGTTGTGCCGGCTCGAGGTCCCGACGGTGTTGGTGGATATCGCCGCGCCCCGGCCACGCCCGAGATCCTCCGCGCGCGTCTGCCTGAGCTCAACCAGTCTTTTTCTCGACCGGGCAGTCCGCTCGGTCCCTTTGGAGAGATGGAGCGTTTATGGCCGACCTGTGGGAAGGGACGAAGAAAGTCGCGAGTGACGTGGGCGATGCGGTGGGTGGTGCGGCGAAAGCCGCGGCCGGTGCGACGGCGGACGCCGCCAGTGCGGTGGCCGGCGCGACGGCCGATGCCGCGAGCGCGGCCGGGAAGACCGCGGCGAACGTGGGCAAGGGCGCTGTCGACGGCGCCGTGGATGTCGCGGGGGACGTCGCCGATGCCGTGACCGGCAAAGACTGAAGTCGTTCTGGAGGCCCCCGCCGCCGCGGCGGCGTGCCACCGTGGTGTTCGGGGGTCTCCGGACTCGGCGATGTCGAGCTCATCCTCCGGGAGCGCGTGCCGGCGATTCACCCTCCGTGCGATACTCGTCGCATGAAGATGCGCTTCCTGCTGTCGGCGCTCGCGATAGCCGCGCTCGCCTGGGCCTGCACGAATCTGAAGGAGTCCGACAAGGCGAGCGAGGAGGCATCGACCAAGGGCAAGTACGCCGTGACCATCACGGACAACGCCGAGAAGGTCGAAGGCACCTGCAAATTCATCAAGAACCTCGAGCCCCAATACGATCCCGTGCTGATCCCGGCGCCGTCGCAGCTTTCGGACTGGTACCGGTACCACGCCGTGCTCGCTGGAGCCGACACCGTGCTCGTGCGCGTCAACGGACGCCTCGGCGAGGCCTACATTTGCGGTCCGGGCCCGCTCAATCCGGACGGGACCCGGCGCGAGGGCCCGCTGCCTCCGTCCGGCACTCCGGTTCCTTAGTAGAAGCCGGCGGCTCTCAGGGCCGCGGCGCCCGCGCCCGGTACGTCACGCCGAGGTTCGCGAACAGGAAGGCGTAGACGTCGACGGCCTTGGAGGTCTTCTCGTCGAGGGAGCTTCCGATGCCGTGTCCGGAAGAGGCGCTCGTCCGAAGCAGCACGGCGGACCTGGGCGCGCCACCCGCGCGCAGGCGAGCCGTCATCTTTCGGGATTGCATCGGATCGACCCGCGGATCGTTCGCGCCGGTCAGGAAGAGCACCGGCGGATACACGACGCGGCCGAGAACGCGGTGGTACGGCGAATACGCGTAGAGGGCGCGGAACTCGTCGGCGTTCCTGACGGTCCCGAACTCTGTGACGTTGAACTGGCCGTTCGGGGAAAGCTCCACGCGGAGCATGTCGTAGATCCCGACGTGCGCGACCACGGCGCCGAAGAGCTCGGGGTGCTGCGTGAAGGCCGCGCCCATGAGCAGGCCCCCGTTCGAGCCGCCCTCGATCGCGAGGCGCGCGGGCTTCGTGTAGCCGGCTTCGACCAGGCGCTTCGCGCAGGCCGCAAAATCGTCGAAGACGTTCTGCTTCTTCGTGAGGTGCCCGGCGCGGTGCCAGCCGTCGCCGAACTCGCCACCGCCCCGCAGCACGGCCACGGCGAACACGCCGCCCTGCTCGAGCCAGACGCGCCGCAGCGCCGAGTACTCCGGCCGCTGGCTGATGCCGTAGCCGCCGTAACCGTAGAGGAGAGTCGGGTTCGTTCCGTCGAGCTTCGCACCCTTCCGGCGGAGAATGTCGATCGGGATGCGAGTCCCGTCGCGAGAGACCGCCCACTCACGGATGACCTCGCAGTCGGCGAAGTCGACCGGGGACTTCCGGGCGAGACGCGTCTCCGTGACCTTGCCGTCCGAGCCGGCGAGGTACCAGGCGGGTGGGACGAGGGCGCTCTGGTTCTCGAAGAGGACGGCGTCCCCGCCCGCGGGGGTCATGCCTTCGACCGAAGAGACCGGGAGGATCGGGACGGTTCCGGTCGGCCGGCCGTCGCGCGCGAAGACCCGGATGCGTGAAGGGCCGCCGACGAGCTCCGCCACGTAGAGACGCGTGTCGGTCAGGCAGTAGTCGTCGATCGCGGCGTCGCTTTCGGCGACGACCACGGTCGCCCCGGCGAGATCGGTCGCTCCCGGCGCGAGGCGGAGGATCGACCCGCGCGGGGCGTCCTTGTAGGAGAGCAGATAGAGGGATCCGTCCGAGGCGAAGAGTCCCCGCACGACGCGGTCGGCGTCGGCCGCGACCCGCTTCCAGACACCGTCCGGAGAGCGAAGGTAGAGAGAGGCTTCGCCGCCGTCGCCGTTCTTCACCGTGGCCAGCACGAAGCGGCCGTCCTCGGAAGATTCGAGCGTAGTCTCGGCAATCCTCGGAAGCTCCTTGCCGAGCGCGTACGCGTCGTCGTTTCCGGGCGCGCCCAGCCGGTGGAAGAAGACCTGCTGGTAGAAGTCGAGATCGGCGGCCGGCCGTTCGCCCTCGCGGGGATAGCGGGTGTAGAAGAAACCGGAGGCGTCGCCGGTCCAGGCCACGTCCCCTCCCGCCGTGCCTCCGTTGACTCGCGGGATCACGTCCGGAAGGGCGCGGCCGGAAGCGGTGTCGTAGACATGGACCGTCCCGGTTTCGCTTCCGCCCTCGGAGAGAGAGACCGCGACGAGCCGGCCGTCCCCGGACGGAACGAACCAGTCGATGGAAGTTCCGCCCTTCGGATCGAGGACGTTCGGATCCAGCACGACGCGCTCCGATTGCGGATCGTCCGCGGCCGGAAGGGTCACGAGAAAGGCCTGCTGTTTCGGGGGCTGGCTCTTCAGCGCGAAGAGGCGGCCGCCCCGGCGCACGAGCTTCGCGTAGGAGGGAGAGGGGAACTCGGCGATCTCCCGGACCCGCGCTCGGATCTCCGCGACGCTCGGATAGCGGTCCAGCACGACGCGCGCCCAGGAGTTCTCGGCGTCGCTCCAGCTCCGCACCGCCGGGTCGGATCCGTTCTCGAGCCAGCGATAGTCGTCGACGACCTCGATCTGGAAGTACCGATCCGTGACGGGGCGCCGCGGCGCGACCGGCGGGCCGGCCGGGTCGGCGGCCGTGCCGGGGGAGGCGATGAGGACGGAGGCGAACGTCGCGGGAGCGAGGACCGAGAGTCGGCGCATCGGTGCTCCTGTTCGTGTCGGGTGCGGGGCGCGGGCGATTGTAACGCCCGGGGCGATCCGGCGGTTTTGCTAATCTCGCTCTCCCGTGACGTCCACCGCCGACGTCCACTCGTTTGCCGAGCCCGCCCGCGTGCTCGTGCGGCACGCGGATCTGGATCTGACGGTGGACTTCGAGAAGCGCATCCTGCGCGGCACCGCGACCCTCCGGTTCGAACGCGTGGACCCGGCCGCCGACCGGCTCGTCCTCGACACGCGGGGTCTCGACGTCGATTCGGTCGAGACCGGGCAGCGACGGGCGCTGGACGACTGCGCGGTTCGATCTCGGGCCCGCCGATTCGATTCTCGGTTCGCCCCTGATCATTCCGCTCCCGCCGGGCGCCGATCAGGTCCGGATCCACTACGCGACGCGCCCCACGGCTTCGGGCCTCCAGTGGCTGACGCCGGCCCAGACGGCGGGCAAGCAGCACCCGTTCCTCTTCTCGCAGTCGCAGGCGATCCACGCGCGGAGCTGGATACCGATGCAGGACACGCCGGGCGTGCGGATCACGTACAGCGCCACCGTCCGCACGCCGCCGGATCTGGTGGCCGTCATGAGCGCCGCCGGAAACCCGACCGGGGAGCGCGGCGGCACGTACCGCTTCTCGATGCCGCAGCGGATCCCGGCGTACCTCCTCGCGATCGCCGCCGGCGACCTCGCGTTCGCGCCGCTCGGGCCGAGGTCGGGCGTCTATGCCGAGCCGTCTCTTCTCGCGCGGGCGGCTCACGAGTTCGCCGACACCGAGAAGATGATGCAGTCGGCCGAGCGCCTGTATGGGCCGTATCGCTGGGAGCGGTACGACATCCTCGTGCTGCCGCCGAGCTTCCCCTTCGGCGGAATGGAGAATCCGCGGCTGACCTTCGCGACTCCGACCGTCCTCGCCGGAGACCGGAGCCTCGTTTCGCTCATCGCCCACGAGCTCGCGCATTCCTGGTCGGGCAACCTCGTCACCAACGCGACCTGGAGCGATTTCTGGCTGAACGAGGGCTTCACGACCTATCTCGAACGGCGGATCGACGAGGACGTCTACGGAGCGGACTTCTCGGGCATGGAGGCGGCGCTCGGCCGCGAAGACCTCGACGACGAGCTCGAGCGTCTCGAGGACCGCGACGAGCTCCTCCACATCGACCTGTCCGGCCGGGACCCCGACGACGGCGCCACGCGCCTGCCGTACGAGAAGGGCGCGCTGTTTCTGCGCCAGCTCGAAGAGCTCTTCGGGCGCGAACGCTTCGACGAGTTCCTGCGCTGCTACTTCGACCGTTTCGCCTTCCAGAGCATCACGACGGCGGACTTCGTGCGCTATCTGCGGGAGAACCTTTTCGCGACGGACGGCGAGCGGGCGGCCAGGGTGCCGCTCGAGCGGTGGCTCGAGGAGCCGGGTCTTCCCCCGGGGGCGCCCCGCCCCGTCTCCGCGCGCCTGCAGGCCGTCGCGGCGATGGCCGGGGACTGGAGCGCGGGGAGCACGCGGACCTCGGACGTTCCCTTCGGGAGCTGGACGACCCAGGAGCGGCTGGCGTTCCTGCGGGGCTTGCCGACGCCGCTGCCCACCGCCCGCATGGCGGAGCTGGACGCGGCGTTCGGCCTGACCGCGACCGGGAACAACGAGATCGCGTTCCAGTGGCTCCTGATGGCCATTCGCGGAGGCTATTCGGCGGCGGATGCGCGGCTCGAGGATTTTCTCGTCTCGATCGGGCGCCGGAAGTACATCAAGCCCCTGTATGAAGAGCTCGCAAAGACGCCGGCGGGGCGCGAGCGGGCGCTCGCGATCTACCGCAAGGCGCGTCCGGGATACCATCCCATAGCGGTGGACACGATGGACCGCATCCTGGCCTGGAAGGGATGAGCTCCGAGGCGGAGGCTTCGGGGCGGCACGTCGCGAGCGCCTGTCCGCTCGATTGCCCCGACGCCTGCAGCCTCGACGTCACGGTCGCGGGCGGCCGGGTCGTCGCGATCGGCGGCTCTACGGCGAACCCGGTCACGCACGGCTACATCTGCGCCAAGGTCCGCGAGTTTCCGCGGCACATGTACGGTGAGGCGCGCCTGCTCCATCCGGGCGTGCGCGAGGGGCCGAAGGGCGAGGGTCGGTTCCGGCCGGTTTCGTGGGACGACGCCCTCTCGCTGATCGCCCGGAAGCTGCTCGAGGTGCGGAGCCGCAGCGGGGGAGAGGCGATCCTGCCCTTCTACTACGGAGGCTCGAACGGCTATCTGTCGCAGGGCACGACCGACGCGCGACTGTTCCGCCGCCTGGGCGCGTCCCGCCTCGCGCGCACGGTCTGCGCGGCTCCCACCGCGGCGGCCACCGCTGCTCTCTACGGCAAGATGACCGGCATCGCGTATCCGGACTACGCGGAGGCGCGGCTCGTCGTGCTCTGGGGCGTCAACCCCTCCGTGTCGGGCATCCATCTGGTCCCGTACATCCAGCAGGCGCAGAAGAGAGGCGGCCGGCTCGTGGTCGTGGACCCTCGCCGCACCCGGCTGGCCGAGCGCGCCGACCTGCATCTCGCTCCGCACCCCGGCACGGACCTCCCGCTCGCTCTCGCCGTGATTCGCTGGCTGTTCGCGAACGGGCGGCAGGACCGCGCGTTTCTCGAGGCGCACGCCACCGGAGCCGAGGAGCTCGAGCGGCGGGCCGCGCCCTGGACCCTGGAACGGGCCGCCGCGGAGACCCGCGTTCCCGCGGCCGACATCGAGCGCTTCGCGCGGCTCTATGCGGACTCGAGCCCGGCGGCCCTCCGGTGCGGCTGGGGCCCCGAGCGCAACCGCAACGGCGGCTCGGCGACCGCCGCGATTCTCGCGCTGCCCGCCGTGGCGGGAAAGTTCGGCGTGCGGGGCGGCGGTTACACGATCTCGAACTCGTCTGCGTGGCGGGAGATCGACGGCGAAGCCCCCGCGGCCGCCGCCGAGCCGGCCACGCGCATCGTGAACATGAACCTGCTGGGCGACGCGCTGGCCGTGCGCGGCGCGGGGGCGGTCGAGCTTCTCTTCGTCTACGACTGCAACCCTCTCATGACGATGCCCGCGCAGGAGAAGGTCCGTGCGGGGCTTGCGCGCGAGGACCTCTTCACCGTCGTCTTCGATCCGGTGCGGACGGACACGGCGCGGTACGCCGACGTCGTGCTGCCGGCGGCGACGTTTCTCGAGCGCCGCGAGATCTCCCGCGGGTACGGAGCCCTCGTTCTCCAGGATGGACGCCCGGTCGTCGAGCCCGCCGGCGAGGCCCGCTCGAACCAGGACGTCTTCGGCGAGCTCTGCCGCCGCACGGGTGTGGCGCTCCCGGGCGATCCCGAGACCGACGATGCGCTGGCCGAGGCTCTCCTCGCCTCGACGCCCCGGGGAGGGGCTCTGCGCGCCGCGCTCGACCGCGGCGAGCCGCCGGCTCCCCCCGAAGGCTCGCGCCCGGTGCAGTTCGTGGACGTCTTCCCACGGACCGCCGACGGCAAGGTGCGTCTGCTGCCCGAAGAGCTCGATCGCGAAGCGCCCGGCGGTCTCTATGCCTACCGCCCGGACCCCGCCACGTCCCGGTTTCCCCTGGCCCTGATCTCTCCGGCCACCGACCGCACGATCAGCTCGACGCTCGGAGAGCTCCATCGCGCCTTCGTCCCCCTCGAGCTTCATCCGCACGACGCCGCCGCGCGCGGGATCGAGGATGGCGCGCCGGTCCGCGTCTACAACGAGCTCGGCGAGGTTCGCTGCCGCGCCCGGCTGAGCGCCGCGCTGAAGGCCGGGGTCGTCCTGCTTCCCAAGGGAATCTGGGCGCACAACACCGAGAGCGGCACGACCGCCACCGCGCTCGCTCCCGACACGCTGACGGACATCGCGGGGGGCGCGTGTTTCAACGATGCGCGCGTCGAAGTCGAGAGGGCGGCGACGGCATGACCGGATCCTCGAGCCTGGCGGCCGGCCTCCCTTCCGCGCCGATCACCGATCGCGCCTGGCGCCGCCGGCGAGTGCGCGCGGCGCTCCTGCTCACGGTCGGCGTGCTGGTGCTCGAAGTCGCCGGAGGCATCCTGTCGGGCAGCCTCGCCCTGCTGGCCGACGCGACGCACATGTTCACCGACGTCGCGGCGCTGACCCTCGCGTGGGCGGGAATGGCCCTCGGAGACCGGGCGCCGACCCGCCGGCACACGTTCGGTCTCGCGCGCGCGGAAGTGCTCGCGGCTTTCGTGAACGCGCAGCTGCTGCTCGTGGCCGCGGCGGCGATCCTCTGGGAGGCGTGGCGGCGATTCCAGGCGCCCGAGCCCGTCCAGACGGGCCTGATGCTGGTGGTCGCGGCGGCGGGCCTTCTCGCCAACCTCGTGGCCCTCGGGCTCCTGAAGGCCGGCCGGCGGGACTCGCTGAACATGCGCGCCGCGTATCTCGAGGTCGCGACGGACGCGCTCGGCTCGGTCGCGGTCCTCATCGGCGCCGCCGTGATGTCGCGAACGGGCTGGTTCGCGCTGGATCCGATCCTCTCGGCCGGCGTCGCGCTGCTGGTTCTCCCGCGGGCGGTCGGCATCCTCCGGGAGGCGGCGCACATCCTCATGGAGGGCGCCCCGGCCGAGATCGACGTGGGACGGCTTCGAGACGCCATCCTCGAGGTTCCCGGCGTCGAGGCGATCCACGATCTCCACTTCTGGACGCTGACGTCCGGCCAGCACTCGGCGAGCCTGCACATTCGCGCCGCGGCCTCCTTCGCCCGCGAGGATCTGCTCCGAAGCGTCCAGGGCGTGCTTCGGGAGCGCGCGGGCGTCGATCACGCCACCGTCCAGGTCGAAGGCGCGGCCGATGCCGACTGCCATTCCGCCGCGAGCCATGCCTGAGCTCCGCAGGGACGGCGGCCCCGTCGAGATCCTCGGGGCGGGTCCGGCGGGCCTGTCCGCGGCCCTGACGGCGGCCCGCGCCGGGCGCGAGGTCGAGATCTACGAACGCCGCGCCGAATGCGGGAGCCGGTTCCACGGCGACCTGCAGGGGCTCGAGAACTGGACGACGCCCGGCGACGTGCTCGAGGAGCTCGCCTCGATCGGAATTGCTCCGACCTTCGACCACTTCGCGATTCGAGACGGAGTCCTCTTCGGGCCCGACGGACGGGAGCGCCGGCTCCGGTCGGACCGCCCGGCGTTCTACCTCGTTCGGCGCGGAGTCGGCGCCGGCACGCTCGACCAGGCGCTCAAGACCCAGGCTCTCAAGGCCGGAGTCCGGCTGAGGTTCGGAGAGACGGAAGGGATTCCGGCCGAGGGCGGCATCCACACGCCCGGGCCCGAGCGCTGCGACGTCCTGGCGGTCGGGTACGTCTTCGAGACGGACATGCCCGACGGAGTCTTCGCCGTTCTGTCGGACCGGCTGGCGCCGAAGGGATACGCCTATCTCCTCGTCTGCCGCGGCTGGGGCACGGTCGCCTCCTGCCTCTTCGACGACTACGCGAACGCGCGCGAGTACCGCGAGCGCGCCCGGTCGTTCTTCGAGAAGAACGCCGGCCTCCGCATGCGTGCCGAGCGCACGTTCGGAGGAACGGGGAACGTTCGCGCGGCACCGATCGCCGGCCGGGGCCCCGTCCTGTACGCGGGAGAGGCGGCGGGCCTCCAGGACGCGCTCTGGGGTTTCGGCATGCGTTTCGCTCTGGTCTCCGGGCACATGGCGGCTCGCGCGCTCGTCGAGCGGAAGCCCCGCGATTACGAGAAGTCGCTTCGGAAGCGCTTCGAAGGGGTTTTGCGAACGTCGGTCGTGAACCGCTTCATCTACGAGCGGCTTGGCGACTCCGGGTATGCGTGGCTCCTGCGCCGAATCGCGCGAGCGACCGATGCCCGCGATTGGCTCCGCCGCTTCTACGCCCCGAGCCTCTGGAAGAGCCTCCTCTTTCCCGTGGCGCGAGGCGCCGTGGAATCGGCGCGCCGGCGGGCGGAGGCGGCCGTCCGGTCCGTCCGCGTCGCGGTCTGAAGATGGCCGGCGCGGGTCGGGCGCCGGTCCCTCCCGAGAGCCTCGGCCGACGCCGGCCCCTCGCTCCCCGCCTGCGTCCCTGGGCGGGCCGGCGCCTGCCCCGGGAGCTGGAGGCGGGGCGCGTGGGCCGGATCGCGGCGGCACTCCCGAACGGCGTCCGCGACCCCGGTTTCCTCGAGCTGCTCGAGCGTATCGACGAGGACGCCGTTCTCGGCGCCCGGCGCGTGGACGTCTTCTTTAACGGTCCCGAGGCCTTCGACTCCATGCTCGAGGCCGTCGAGTCGGCGCGCGAGGAGGTGCTGCTGGAGTCGTACATCTTCAAGGACGATCCGACGGGCCGCCGCTTCCAGGCGGCCCTGATCGCGGCCGCGCGCCGCGGCGTGACCGTGCGTGTCCTGGCCGACGGGATCGGATCGCTCGAGACGCGGCGGGGCTTCTGGAAGGAGATGACGGAGGTCGGCGTCGAGGCGCGGCTCTTCCGCCCGATCGGTCTCAAGCCACTGCGGCTCCTCTTTCGACGCGACCATCGCAAGATCCTGGTCGCCGACCGGCGCGTCGCCTTCACGGGAGGCATGAACATCGGCGACGAGTACGGCTCGTCGCTTCTGCCCCGCGAGACCCTCTTTCGCGACACGCACTCGCGCGTCGAGGGCGCGCCCGCCCGGGAGATGGCCCTCGTCTTCCAGGAAGCCTGGCTCGAGTCGGGCGGAGCGCCTCTCGCCATCTCCGCGGTTCCGAGGGGGCCCGACCACGATCCGCGCCTCCTGGTCCTCGACTCGCGCCCGGGCCGGGGGCAGAAAGAGCTCGCCTCGGTGTTCGCGAGCGTCGTGGCGGCCGCCCGCAAGAGGCTCTGGATCACGGTCGCGTACTTCGCTCCCCGCCACCGGGCCCTGCGGATCCTGGGCGCCGCGGCGCGCCGCGGTGTCGACGTGCGGCTGCTGCTCCCCGGCAAGACCGACGTCGCCATCGTCCGCCACGCCGGCCACGCGCTCTATTCGGCGCTCCTCCGCCGGAAGGTCCGGATCTTCGAATACGAAGGCGCGGTTCTCCACGCCAAGACCCTGGTCGCCGACGGGTACGTGTCGATCGTGGGCTCGAGCAATCTCGACTTTCGCTCGCTCGAGTTCAACGGCGAGTGCAACTTCCTGATTCTGGACGAGACCACGGGGAACCGCATGGAGGAGGCCTTCGAGAACGATCTCGGGAGCGCGCGCGAGATCCGGCTCGGCCCGTGGCGCCGGCGCGGCAGCCTGCATCGGACCGGCGATCGCTTCGCGCGAACGCTGTCGCCGCTGCTCTGAGCGCTAGCGGGCGCGGCGGGGCGCGCGGGCGGACTCGGGTACGGCGAGCACGGGGATCGTCGACCGCGCCAGCGCGCGTTCGACGGTCGCGCCGAGAAGGAGCGTCGCCACGGCGTTGGAGCCCTTGGTCCCGAGCACGAGCAGCGTGTAGCCCCGCCGGCCCTCGCGGGTCAGGGCGACGTCGGGAGCGCCGCGCAGGATGATCGTCCGCTCGCCCTCGGCGACCCGCGCCCAGCTCCCGAGACGGCTCTCGTAGTGGGCCGTCGATCTCGCGCGCGAGAGCCCGTCCTCCGGCCCGCAGGAGATCGCCCCGCTCCTCGACGACCGCGGCGCGAATGTCCGAGAAGGGGCGCACGTGGGCGAGCGTGAGGGACGCGCCGCAGAGCGAAGCGAGCCGGCGCGCTTCGGCGAGCGCCTTGCGGGAGCCCGCCGAGAAGTCGATGCCGACCAGAAAGCGCGGGGTCTCCGCCACGGCGCGCAGCGTATCATCGGGCCCGACACGCGGAGGAGCCATGAAGTTCCTGCTGGGCATCGTGTTTGGCATCGCCGGCGTGGCCGCGGCGGCGGCCTTCGTGATCGCGACCGGAGCCGTGTCGATCGGAGCGATCGATCCCCCGGGAGACCTGGAGAAGAAGGTGGCCGCGTTCGCCGTCGACCGCTCGGTCGCCCGCCGCGCTCCGCGCACGGCCAACCCGGTGACGGCGACGCCGGAGAACCTCGCGAAGGCGCTCGCGCATTATCGGACGATGTGCCTGACCTGCCACGGAGCCGGGAGCGTCGATCCGTCCGCGATCGGCGAAGGGCTCAATCCGCCGGCCCCGGACCTCACGCAGCCGAGCGTGCAGAAGCGCACGGACGGCGAGCTGTTCTGGCTCGTGCAGAACGGGATCCGCATGACCGGGATGCCGGCCTTCGGTCCCACGCACAAGGACGAGGACATCTGGGCGCTCGTCGCGTTCCTCCGCCACCTTCCCGAGCTGACGACGGAAGAAGAGGCGGCCCTGGAGCGGGCGCCCTAGCGAGGCATCCAGCCGACGACCATTCTCCGCTCCGGTCGGGCGCGTCGAGCGCCCGCTCGAGGTTCAGACGGCGAGCGCCGCCCGGACGACATCCCCCACAGAAACGCCGCCGCGGTAGTTTCCGAGAAACCGGAGTCCCGGCCAGCGGGCTTCGGCTCGAGCCAGAGCTTCGATTCGTGCCGCGTGCCCGCTCGTGTACTGCGGAATCGAGCGCTCCCAGCGCGTCGTCATGAGAAGGGACGGCTGGCCCCTCACGAGCCCCTGCGCTTCGAGGTCGCGGGTCGCGAGGTCGACGAGGCGGCCGTCGGAAAGGCGCGGGACGTCCGGCTCGCGCGCGCCGCCGAGGAAAACGGTCAGAAGCGCCTGGCCCTCCGGTGCGCGGCCGGGAAAGAGGCTCGAGCTCCAGACCGCTCCGAGGATCCGCCGGGAGGGATCCGGAACGACGAGGTGACCGAAGCCGGTGAGCGGACGGCGGAGCGCCGCGAGGGGCCACGCGAGATGCAGCACGGCGAGCGGAGGGTGGGGTATGGCCGCGAGCGCGGCGGCGGCTTCGGGGGCGAAGGGACGCACGAGATCCGCGGTCTCCGCCGCGGGCGTCGCGAGGATGACTTCGTCCGCCTCGGCCTCGCCGGCGGAATCCCGGACGGCGAAACGCCCGCCCGCCGGCCCGATGCGCACGACGGCAGCTCCCGGACGGAAAGCGTTGCCGAGAGCGCCCGCCATCGCCCGGGGCAAGGCCGCGAGCCCCTCGCGGAACGAGACGAGCCCCCGGATGCGCTTCGATCGGGCGCCCGCGGCCCGGGCTTCGCGGATCGCACCGCGGAGGATGCTGCCGGTCTCGCGCTCCCAGCGGGTCACCGCGGGAAACGCGTCGGCGGCCGAAAGGCGACTGGCGTCGCCCGCGAAGATGCCGGAGACGAACGGCGCCACGACGCGTTCCGCGACCTCGGGTCCGAGGCGGCGAGCGAAGAAGGAGAAGACGCTCTCATCCGGCGGCGCGGCGCTTCGGCGGAAGGGCTCGGCCGCGAGCCGGAGCTTGCCGGAGACCGACAGCAGCGGCGTCGTGAGCAGGGCGAGCGGCGACATCGGCAGCGCGTGCAGCCGGCCGCGAAAATCGACGTAGCGGGGAAGCCGCGGGTCTGTGACGAGGAGCTCGGACCCCAGGCCGAGCTCCGAGACGAGATCCAGGAGCTCCGGAGTCGGGCGAACCGTGTTCGGGCCCGGCCTCGAGGAGAAAGCCGTCGCGGCGCACGGTCCGCATGACGCCGCCGGGCTCCGGCGCGCGCTCGAGCAGCACGCGTCTCGATGCCCGCCCGCGCCCGCTGCCGCGCCGCCACGAGACCGCCGATGCCGGCGCCGACGACGACCGTTCTCGGCATCAGCCGCTCCAGAACCCGTCGGCCGACCTCGCCAGCGCGGCCAGGGCCCGGAGGAACGTCGGCCGATCGTTCAGGCCGGGCGTCCGGCGGAAGGACGCGATCCCCGCCGAGCGCGCCTCGCCGGCGAAGAGCTGGTCGATCTCGTAGAGCGTCTCGACGTGATCGGTCACGAAGGCGATCGGGACGGCGAGGACCTGACGGGCGCCGGCCGCGCCGAGCCTCTTGATCTCGTCGAGCGTCGGCGGGACCGAGCCACTCGACGGGACCGAGCTTCGACTGGTAGGCCAGGGACCACGGTCCCTTCCAGCCGAGCGCGGTCGAGGATCGCGCGGGCGCTCGCCTCGATCTCCGATGGCGTAGGGATCGCCCTCCCGGTCACGAGCTTCTTCGGGATCGAGTGCGCCGAGAAGAGCAGGTGCACGGCCTCGGGCCGCGGGTCCGCGAACCGGGCGAGCTCCTCGCGGATGGATTCGGCGTGCGCCTCGACGAAGAGGGGATCGGTCGGAAAGGAGCCGATCTCGTGGAAGGACGCCCGCGGCGCGAAGCGCTCGACCGCGGCCCGGCTGCGCTCCGAGGGCGCCCTTCGTCGTGGTCAGGGAGTACTGCGGGTAGAGGGGAAACGCCAGGAAGCGGTCGATGCCGGCCAGCGCGAGCTCGCGCACGACGTCCTCGACCAGCGGCTTCGAGCAGGTCATCGCGGCGCGCACCACGATGTCGCCCCCGCCGGCGCGCAGCAGGCTCTCGACGCCCGCCGCCTGCTCTTCGGTGAGGCGGCGGATCGGCGACCCGCCCCCGATCGATGCGTAGAGGTTTCGCGAGGCGTCCGGCGCCGGCCGAGGGCGATCGCGCCGGCGACGGCCTTGCGGAGGAGCGCGGGGCGGATGCGGAGGACGTCGGGGTCGGAGAAGAGCCGGTAGAGGAAGCCCGGAACGTCCGCGAGGGTTTCGGGCCCGCCGAGCTGGAGAAAAAGGATGGCCCGCCGGCCACGCGTCACGAGCGTCCGGGAGAACACCGGCTTCTCGGCGGGCCGCCGCGAGGTAGGCGTCGAACGGCATCGCGAGATTGCGGAGAAAGATCCGGCCGAGCGGCGTCGCGCGGATCTCGGCGCGCGTCGATCGTCCACGAGGCCGTCGGCGGCGCAGGGAGCCAGAGCCGTCGAGGGCGGCCGCGAACGTCCGTCGTCGAAGCCGGATCCCGAAGTCGCGGCCTCGATCTCGGCGCTTGAACGACGACGCCGTGGCACAGGAGGCTCTGATCACGTCGCGGCGGAGCGCGTCGTCCTCCGATGAGGCGGGCCCCGCGGAACGTCGCGGCGCCGCCGGATTCGATCGACGGCCTCGCGTAGTCCGGCGAGCTCCCGCCGGTTCTGGACGTAGCGGCGCCCGATCGAGCCGATCGCGCTCATCCCGAAGCCCAGCAGGTCCGTGCCGGCCTTCGTCGTGTATCCCTGGAAGTTGCGGTGGAGGGTCCGGTCGCGCCGGGCTCGCGCGAGCTCGTCGGAGGGCCGCGCGAAGTGGTCCATGCCGATGTACTCGTAGCCCGCCGCGGTGAACCGCTCGAGCGCCGTGCGGAAGATCTCGAACTTCGTCGCCTCGTCGGGCAGGTGCGGCTCGAGGACGGCCTGGTGCTTCTTCATCCACGGCACGTTCGCGTACGAGTAGACCGCGAGCCGGTCGGGGTCGATCTCGAGGACCCGGTCGATCGTCTCCGCGAAGGTCGCGGGCGTCTGGTGGGGCAGCCCGTAGATCAGATCCATGTTGATGCTCGGGAAGCCGAGGCGCGCGCGCCTCGCGCACGAGGTCGCGGGTGGCCTCGAAGGGCTGGATCCGGTTGATGGCCGCCTGGACGCGCGGGTCGAAGTCCTGGACGCCCATGCTCAGACGGTTGAAGCCCAGGCCGGCGAGGGTCTCGAGGTGCTCCGGCGACGTCACGCGCGGGTCCACCTCGACGCCGAGCTCGGCGTCGGCGGCCACGTCGAACCGTCCGGCGGATGGCCCGCCCGAGTCGCTCGAGCAGGGGCGGCGGGAAGTAGGTCGGCGTCCCGCCGCCCCAGTGGAGCTGAACGACTGTCGCGCCGCTCGCGCCCTGGCGTTCGACCGCCGCCGGCGAGGGCCGCGGCCACCCAGTCGATCTCCTTCTCGAGCGCGTCGAGGTAGACGGACTCGGCGGCGTGGCGGGTGCCGGTGATCACGACGGTGCAGCCGCAGAAGAAGCAGAGCTTCTCGCAGAAGGGGAGATGGAAGTAGAGCGAGAGCGGAGCCGGCGTCTCCGCTTCGGAGCTCTCCGCGAGAATCGAGGCGTAGTCGGCCGGCGCCGAAGCTCTCCTTCCACATCGGCGCCGTCGGGTAGGAGGTGTAGCGCGGCCCCGGGACGTTGTAGCGCCGCAGCAGCTCGAGAGGGACGTCGAGGACGCTCATGCGGAGGCCGCGGCCGCGACGGGCCGCCGCGCCGCGTCGAAGAACGCCTCCACGCACTCGAGCCGCGAGCCCGGGCAGCACGCCGTGCCCGAGATTGACGACGTGCCCTTCGCCTCCGGTCTCCTCGAGCATGGCCCGGGTGCGCCGCGCCACTTCCGGCGGCTCGCCCAGGAGGAGGCCCGGATCGAGGTTGCCCTGGAGGGCCCGGCCCGGAACCCGCCGCCGCGCTTCGGAGAGGGCCACGCGCCAGTCGATGGACAGGACATCCGCCCCCGTCTCCGCCATCGTCTCGAGCAGGTGGCCGCAGCCGTTGACATACAGGATGACGGGCGTTGCCCTGCCGCCGGATTCCGGCGATCGCGCGGGCGGCGGCCGGAAGCGCCCACTCGCGGTAGTCCTCGGCGGCGAGCTCGCCCGCCCAGGTGTCGAAGAGCTGCACGGCGTCGGCGCCGGAAGCGATCTGGAAGGAGAGCACGTCCGAGGCGACGTCGGCGAGGAGATCGAGGAGCTTCCGCAGCGTCCCGGGGTCGCGTCCCATCATCGTCTTCAGCGCCGCGAAGCTCCGGGAAGCGCCGCCCTCGACGAGGTAGGAGGCGAGCGTCCACGGCGCCCCGCAGAAGCCGAGCACCGCCGCGCGGCCGCCGACCTCCCGCTTGAGCCTCGACAGGATTTCTCCCGTGAAGGCGATCTCGGCGGCGGGATCGAAGCGGGCGAGCCGCTCGACCGCCGCGGTGGTGCGGACGGGCTCGGGCAGCGTCGGGCCGCCGTCGCCGAACTCGACGCGGGCGCCCATGGCCGCGACGGGAACGAGAATGTCCGAGAAGAAGATCACGCCGTCGGGATCGAAGCGCCGGAAGGGCTGGAGGGAGACTTCCGTCGCCAGCTCGACCGAGCGGCAGAGCTCCATGAACGACACCTTCTGCCGCACGTCCCGGTATTCGGGCAGGTAGCGCCCGGCCTGGCGCATCATCCACACCGGCGGCCGGTCGACCGGCCGGAGCCGGCAGGCGTCGAGGAATCGCGCAGCGGACGAAAGCGAAGGGGCGTCCATCCCTTCGGAATATAGCGCGCCAGGCGAGGCGCTGAGCGGCTCATGCCGAGCAGCTGCCGCAGCACGTAGGGCAGGATCCCGCCGTGCCGGTAGTAGTCGACCTCGATCGGCGTGTCGATGCGGACGCGGAGGGGACGCCTGCGCTCGGTCCCGTCGGCGCGGTGGATCGTCAGCGCGATCTCCTGCCGGGGCTCGAGCGTTGCCTCCGAGGCCCGAGGAGGTCGAAGGTCTCGGAGCCGTCGAGCCCGAGCGTCGCCGCGCTGACGCCCTCCGGGAACTGCAGCGGCAGGACGCCCATGCCGACGAGGTTCGAGCGGTGGATCCGCTCGAAGCTCTGCGCGACGACCGCGCGCACGCCGAGCAGGCGCGTGCCCTTCGCGGCCCAGTCGCGCGAGCTGCCCGTCCCGTACTCCTGCCCGGCGAAGATCACGAGCGGCACGCGCTCGGCCTGGTAGCGCATCGCCGCGTCGTAGATCGTCATCTGCTCGCCGGAGGGCTGGTGGATCGTGACGCCGCCCTCGACGCCCGGCACCATGAGGTTCTTGATCCGGACGTTGGCGAACGTGCCGCGCGTCATCACGCGGTCGTTGCCGCGGCGCGAGCCGTAGCTGTTGAAGTCCTCCGGCTTGACGCCGAGCGCCTGCAGGTAGAGGCCGGCGGGCGAGGTCGGCTTGATCGCGCCCGGCCGGGCTGATGTGGTCGGTCGTCACGGAGTCGCCGAAGATCGCCAGGGCGCGCGCGCGCCGGACGTCGTCGATGCGCGGCCGGCGTCGAGGCTGAAGCCCTCGAAGAAGGGCGGCTCCTGGATGTAGGTCGAGCCGACGTCCCAGGCGTAGCAGGTCCCGCCGGCCGACGGGATCTCGTTCCAGAGCGGGTTCGGCGGCCGCGAGGTCCGCGTAGAGCCGCCGGTACGTGTCCGGCGTCGACCGACGCCAGCAGGGCCGACTGCACCTCGTCCGCGGACGGCCAGACGTCGCGCAGGATAGACCGGGCTGCCCTGCGCGTCCCGGCCGAGCGGCTCGGTCGAGAGGTCGATGTCGACGCGCGCCCGGCGAGCGCGAAGGCGACGACGAGCGGCGGGCTCATCAGGAAGTTGGCCCGGATGCTACTGGTGGACGCGCGCCTCGAAGTTGCGGTTGCCGGAGAGCACGCTCGCCGCGACGAGGTCGTTCTTCGTCGACGACCTCTTCGATCCCGGCGTCGAGCGGGCCCGAGTTGCCGATGCAGGTCGTGCAGCCGTAGCCGACGAGGTGGAAGCCGAGCCGGTCGAGGTACGGCTGGAGGCCCGTCTTGCGCGAGGTACTCGGTGACGACGCGCGAGCCCGGCGCGAGCGAGGCCTTGACGCGCGGCGAGACGGTGAGCCCGCGCTCGACCGCCTTCTTGCCAGGATGCCCGGCGGCGAGCATGACGCTCGGGTTCGACGTGTTGGTGCAGGAGGTGATCGCCGCGATGAGCACGTCGCCGTGGCCGACCTCGACCGCGGCGCGAGCGGCTCCGAGCGGCACTGCCGACGCGGTCGGGCGTCGGGCGGTTGTTGACCATCTCGGCCTCGGTCCAGACGTTGGTGTCCTCGCGCCAGGGCGCCGCTGACGCTCGGAGGCTGCCTGGCTGCCGCCGCCGGGCGTCACGGCCGCGCCCGAGCGTCGCGACGAACCGCTCGGCGAGCGCGCGCCGGGGGCTTTCCGTAGCCGTTCTCGGCGACCGGCTTCGAGAAGAGCTCGTGGAAGCGCGACTTCATGCTCCGGAAGGTCGATCCGGTCCTGCGGGCGCTTCGGGCCGGCGACGCTCGCGCGCACGCGGCCGAGGTCGAGCTCGAGCACCTCGCGTGTAGTCGCACTCGCCCGGCCGCGGGATGCCGAAGAGCCCCTGGGCCTCGTAGTAGGCGCGGAAGGCGTCGACCTGCTCGACGGTGCGGCCCGGTCGCGAGCAGATACCGGCAGGTCTCCTCGTCGACCGGGAAGAAGCCCATCGTCGCGCCGTACTCGGGCGCCATGTTCGCGATCGTCGCGCGGTCGGTCACGGGCAGCGACGCGGCGCCCTCGCCGAAGAACTCGACGAACTTGCCGACGACCTTGGCCTTGCGGAGCATCTCGGTGACGGTCGAGCACGAGGTCGGTCGCCGTCACGCCGTCGGCGAGGCGCCCGGTCATGTGCACGCCGACGACGTCCGGGCGTCAGGAAATAGACCGGCTGGCCGAGCATGCCGGCCTCGGCCTCGATGCCGCCGACGCCCCAGCCGACGACGCCGAGGCCGTTGATCATCGTCGTGTGGGAGTCGGTGCCGACGAGCGTGTCGGGGTAGTAGACGCCGTCCCGCTCGCAGGACGCCCTGGGCGAGGTACTCGAGGTTGACCTGGTGCACGATGCCGACGCCCGGCGGCACGACGTCGAAGCCCTGGAACGCCTGCGTGCCCCACTTCAGGAACTCGTAGCGCGCCCGGTTGCGCCGGAACTCGATCTCCATGTTGAGCCTGCAGGGCGTCGGGCGTCGACCACTCGTCGACCTGGACGGAGTGGTCGACGACGAGGTCCACCGGCACGAGCGGCTCGATGACGCCGGGGTCTCTTCCCGAGCCGCGCGACGGCCGAGCGCATCGCCGCGAGGTCCACGAGCAGCGGCACGCCGGTGAAGTCCTGGAGGACGATGCGGGCGACGACGAACGGGATCTCGGCCGTGCGCTCGCCCCGCGGCTGCCAGGCGGCCAGCGCGCGGACGTCGTCCTCCTTGACGCGCTTGCCGTCGCAGTTGCGGAGGAGCGACTCGAGGACGACCCGCAGGCTCGCGGGAAGACGCGACAGGCGCCCGAGGCCCTCCTTCTCGAGATGGGGCAGCGAATACAGCGTGCCGATCTTGCCGGTCGACGGAGAGAACGTCTGGCGCGCGCGCGTGAAGGAGCTCATCGGTTTATCGTATTACGCCGCTCGGCCGCGCCGCGCTTGATAGACTCGGCCGTTCGAATGGGATCCCATGCCCTGGGCTGGTTGGCCGTGGCGTTCTACCTCGCCGCCCAGATCTGCGCGATCGTCTCGCTCGTGCGGCCGCGGGGCGTCGTCGCGGCTGCGACCCCGCTGCTCGTCGCGGGCGGCCTCGCTCTCCATTTCGCCGACCTGCTGCACCGCGCGCGCGAGCTCTCGTCGGTCCCTTACCGCACGCTCGGGGGCTCGGTCTCCTTCTTCGGCTGGATGCTGGGCATCGCCTACCTCGCGCTCGCGCTGCGCCACCGCGAGCGGGCGACCGGCCCGTTTCTGATCCCGGTCGTCATCCTGGCGACCGTGGTCGGCCTCCTGCTGCCGGATGCGCCCTCGGCTCCGGGGCGGGGCACGCACGGTTCGGTGTTCGCGTTTCACGTCACCCTGGCGATCCTGGCCTATGCGGCGTTCGCGCTGTCCTTCGTCCTCTCGATCCTCTACCTGATCCAGAGCCGGCAGATCCGGCGCGGCCGGACGGGGCTGCTCTTCTCGCGGCTGCCGCCCCTCGAGGTGCTCGGGCGGATGAACCGGACGAGCGTGTCGATCGGCCTCGGCGTGCTCGCCCTCTCGATCGTCCTCGGCCTCGTCTGGGCGGAGCGCTTCTGGACGACCCTCGTCCGACCCGAAGGTCGAGTGGGCCGTCCTGACGCTGCTCATCTACGGGCTCCTGCTCTGGATGGACCGCCGCGGCTGGGAAGGGCCCCGTGTCGCGCTCCTGTCGATCCTGGGGTTCTCCGTCGTACTCTTCTCGTACACCGTCGTGAACATGTACCTGACGCAGGCCCACCGGTTCCGATGAGCGTGGCCGAGTCACGCCTCCTCCTGCTGGGCTGGAACTTCCGCGGCGCGGAAGCCGCGGTGCGCGAGCGGATCGCCTTCACCGCCGACGAGGTGCGCGAGGCGCTGGAGCGGATTCGCCGCGACGGGCTCGCGAGCGAGAGCGTCATCGTGGCCACCTGCCACCGCAGCGAGATCTACGCGCTCTCCGACGGCGAGCGACCCGCAGGAGGAGATCGCCGGGCTCATTTCGCGCTGGCGGGGCCTGGACCCGGTGGACGTGTTGAGCGCGAGCTTCTACCGCGAGGGCCCGGACGCGGCGCGCCACCTCTTCCGCGTGGCCGCCGGCCTGGAGTCGATGGCCCTGGGGGAGAGCGAGGTTCTCGGGCAGGTCCGCTCCGCCCTTCGGCTCGCGCGCGAGGCGGGAGCCACCCGCGCCGTCTCCCACCGGATGTTCGAGAGCGCCGTCGCGGCCGGAAAACGCGTGCGATCCGAGACCGAGATTTCGCACCACCCTCTCTCCGTCGCCTCCATCGGCTACGAGCTCGCGAGCCGCGTCTTCGGAAAGATGTCGGAGCGCACGGTCCTCGTGCTGGGCGCGGGCGAGACCGGGACGCTGTTCGCGAAGCTCGCCGGCGAAGCGGGAGTCACGGACGTCCGGATCGCCAACCGGACGCCCGAGCGCGCCGAGGAGCTCGCCCGATCGCTGGGCGGCCGAGCCGTGCCCTGGGGATCTCTGGCCGAGGCCCTGTCGCACGCGGACCTCGTCGTCGGCACGACCTCGAGCCCCGGGCCGGTCGTGGGGAGGGCCGAGGTCGAGGCGGCGATGCGGCTGCGGCGGGGAAGGCCGATGATGTTTCTCGACCTCGCCGTGCCGCGGGACATCGAGCCGTCGGTCGGCGAGATCTACAACGTGTATGCGTACGGCCTCGGCGACCTCGAGGGCGTGGCCGAGGAGAACCGCCGCCGCCGGGCCCGCGAGATCCCGAAGGTGGAGGCCATCCTGGAAGAGGAGCTGGCGCGCTTTCTCTCGTGGTTGGGCAACCTCGCCGTCGTGCCGACGCTGCACGGGCTGCAGCAGCGCCTCGCGGCGCTTCGCGACCGCGAGCTCGAGCGCCTCCCGCCCGCGGATCGGGAGCGCTTTCGCGCCTTCGCCGACGCCTTCTCGGCGCGCCTCCTCCACGAGCCGCTGCGGAGGCTGAAAGACGAGCCGGACGCCTCGCGCAAGCTCGACCGGGTCGAGGCCATCCGCCACCTCTTCCGCCTCGACGAATGAAACTGCGCCTGGGCGCTCGCGGAAGCGCTCTCTCCCTGGTCCAGGCGCGTCTGACGGCGTCGGCTCTCGGCGACCGCGCCGAGGTCGAGATCGTCGAGGTCCGCACGACGGGCGACCGGCGCTCGGCTGCGGGAGCGCCGATCGGATGGAAGGGCGACTTCACGAAGGAGCTCGACGAGCAGCTGGTCGCGGGCGGGATCGACGCCGCCGTCCACAGCCTGAAGGACGTGCCCGCCGCCCTGCGCGACGGCCTCGTGCTCGCCGCCGTGCCGAAACGGGAGGACCCCCGGGACGTTCTCGTTTCGCGCCCGCGGCTCGCCTTCGCGGATCTCCCCGCGGGAGCCCGGATCGGCACGTCGAGCCCGCGCCGGGCCGCCCAGGTTCTGGCCGCGCGGCCGGATCTCTCCGTCTCGCCGGCCCGCGGCAACGTGGACACGCGTCTCCGCCGGCTGCGGGAGGGTAAGTGGGACGCCCTGGTGCTCGCCCGCGCCGGCCTCGCCCGCCTCTCGCGTCTGGAAGAGATCGTCGAGGTGTTCCCCGAAAGCCGGATGCTTCCGGCCGCGGGCCAGGGCGCCCTCGGGATCGTCACGCGCGCGGACGACGTCGAGACGCGCGCGCTGCTCGCCCATGTCGACGATCTCGCCTCCCACGAGGAGGTGCTCGCCGAGCGAAGCCTGCTCGCCGCGCTCGAAGCCGGATGCCGGGCGCCCGTGGCGGCGCTCGCGCGCGCGACCGACCGCGCCCTCACGCTCGAAGCGGCCGTCTTTTCCGCCGACGGCTCGCGCTCGATCCGCGAGACCCGATCCGGCGACGCCGCCGACGCCGCCGGGATCGGGAAGGCCCTCGCCGAACGTCTCCTGGAGCTGGGAGCGGCCGAGCTCATCGCCGAGGGGTCCCGATGAACCACCGCTGCGTTCTCGATCGTGCGGTCGGGGGCCCGGCCCTTCGGGACCGTGCCCGGCGCCGAGGTGATCGAGTACGTGAGCCACACGATCGAACCGGTCGCCTCCCGACGCGGCCGACTGGTCCGGCGGATTCGACACGGTCATCGTGACGAGCCAGACGGCCGTGGAGCGGGTCGCCCGCGACGCGGCGCATGCCGAAGCCCTGCGCGCCGTCCTCGAGTCGGCGACTCTCGTGGCCGTCGGCGAGGCCACGGCCGAGCTTCTGGAGCTTCAGGGATTCGCGCCGGACCGCGTGGCCGCCGGCTCCGCGCGCTCCATTCTCGAGGGGCTGTCCGAGTCGGTCGCGGGCCGCCGCGTGCTGTGGCCCTGCGGGGAGGAAGTGTCGCTCGATCTCTCGTCGCTGCTCCGCGAGCGCGGAGCCGAAGTTCGCCGGATCGTCCTCTACCGCAAACGTCCGACGGCGCAGGGCCCCGGGCTGTCCGCCGAGGTCCTCGCGCGCGAGCCGGCCGCCTTCTGCGCCACGTCCCCGGCCGCGGCCGAGTGGCTCTTCGAGGGCCTGAGCCCCGAGGCCGCCGAGCGGCTGCGGGCGACTCCCGCCGTGGCGCTCGGCAACTCCACGCTCGAGCGGCTCGCGTCTCTCGGCGTGGAGCGAGTCCACGCCGCGCCGGAAGCGCGTTTTCGAAGCGCCGGAACGCTTCTCGAGCGGCTTGCCAGAGAGCCGGCGCACGGCGCATAGGCTGCAAGCGCATGCCCCGTAGCTTCCCTTGCAGCTTCATGCGCGTGTGAATAGGCTGCGGCCTCCGATGACGCGATTCCCGGCGACCCGCCTCCGCCGGCTCCGGCGCACTCCGGGGCTGCGCGCCCTGGTGCGCGAGACCCGCCTGACCGCCGACCGTTTCGTCGCGCCGCTCTTCGTCCGGAAGGGGAAGGGCCTGCGGGAACCGATCGCTTCGCTTCCGGGGGTCTCCCGGGTCTCGCCGGACGAGGCCGCCGCCGAGGCGCAGGAGCTGCGATCGCTCGGCATTCCGGCGGTCATCCTCTTCGGCCTGCCGGAGCGCAAGGACGAAACCGGGAGCGAAGCCTGGGACGACGCCGGCGCGGTTCAGGCGGCGGTCCGCGAGATCAAGGGAGCGGCGCCGGAGATTGTCGTGATGACCGACGTCTGCCTCGACGAGTACACCTCGCACGGCCACTGCGGCGTGATCCGGGACGGCGAAGTGGACAACGACGCGACCCTGCCTCTGCTGGCCCGGGCGGCGGTTTCGCACGCGCGCGCCGGGGCGGACGTCGTCGCCCCCTCCGACATGATGGATGGGCGCGTCGCCGCGATCCGCGGGGCGCTCGACGGCGCAGGGCGGGAGCAGACCGCGATCCTGGCGTATGCGGCGAAGAGCGCGTCGGCCTTCTACGGACCGTTTCGCGAGGCCGCCGACTCCGCCCCGAAGTTCGGCGACCGGCGCGGCTACCAGATGGACGGGGCGAACCGGCGCGAGGCCATGCGCGAGATCGCCCTCGACCTCGAGGAGGGCGCCGACGCCGTCATGGTGAAGCCGGCGCTCGCCTACCTCGACGTGATCCGCGACGCGCGCGAGCGCTTCGACGCTCCGATCGCGGCGTACAACGTCTCGGGCGAGTACGCGATGGTCAAGGCGGCCGCGGGCCACGGCTGGATCGACGAGAGGCGCATCGTCCTCGAGATCCTGACCGGCATCGTCCGGGCCGGAGCCGACTTCGTCCTCACGTACCACGCGGCCGACGCGGCGCGCTGGCTCCGCGAGGGCGGCCTGGACGGTTGAAGCGTCGAAATGTTGAAACGTTGAACCGGACCCGGAAAGCACCGTCCTCCTCGCGGTCCGCCGCGCTTTTCCGCCGCGCTCGGAGCGTGATGCCCGGCGGCGTGAGCTCCCCGGTGCGCTCCTTCGCGTCGGTGGGCGGGGAGCCGTTCTTCGTCACCGCCGGTCGAGGATGCCGGGTTCGTGACGCGGACGGCCGCTGGTACATCGACTTCGTCATGTCCTACGGCCCGCACCTCTTCGGACACCTTCCGGCCTTTCTTCGCCGGGCCCTCGATCGCGCCTCGCGGCGCGGCACCTCGTTCGGCGCCCCGACCGAGCTCGAGGTCCGCCTGGCGGAGAAGGTCTCGAAGCTCGTTCCGTCGATCGAGATGGTCCGCTTCGTCAACTCCGGCACGGAGGCCACGATGAGCGCGGTGCGCCTGGCCCGCGGCGCCACGGGCCGCAAGCGCATCGTGAAGACCGACGGGGGATACCACGGCCACGCCGACGGATTTCTCGTGGCCGCGGGGTCCGGCGTCGCGACGCTCGGGATCGCGGGAAGCCCCGGCGTTCCGGACGAGGTCGCGTCTCTCACGACGGTCGTCCCGTACAACGACGCGTCGGCGCTCGAAGCCGCGTTCCGGAGATTCCCCGGCGAGATCGCGGCCTTCGTGGTCGAACCGGTCGCGGCCAACATGGGGCTCGTTCCTCCGTCGCCCGGCTACCTCGAGGCCGTGCGCGAGCTCACGCGCCGCCACGGAGCGCTGCTCGTCTTCGACGAGGTGATCTCGGGCTTTCGACTCGCCGCGGGCGGAGCGCAGGAGATCTACGGAGTCCGCCCCGACCTGACGACGCTCGGCAAGATTCTGGGAGGGGGTCTTCCCATCGGGGCCTACGGCGGCCCGAGGGAGCTGATGGAGAGGATGGCGCCGTCGGGGCCGGTGTATCAGGCGGGCACTCTCTCGGGCAATCCGCTCGCGACCTCGGCAGGCCTCGCGATGCTCGCCGAGATCGAGCGCCGGCCGCCGTACGCGGAGCTCGACGCGAAGGGAGCGCTCCTCGAGTCGCTGCTGCGCGAGGCCATCGTGAGCCGGGGCCTCGACGACCGGCTGACGGTCGCCCGGCTCGGCTCCCTGCTCACCCTGTTTTTCGCCAGGGGACCGCTCCTGGACTTCGCCTCGATCCGGGGCTGCGAGACGACGCGCTACGCCGCCTTCTTTCACGCGATGCGCGAGCGCGGCGTCTTCCTGCCTCCGGCCCAGTTCGAGGCGTGGTTCGTGTCGATCGCGCACGACGCGGACGCGATCCGCAAAACGGCGAGGGCCGCTGGAGCGGCGCTCGACGCGGCCTTCGCCTAGCAGGCTGCTGAAGGCATCGCCGTCGTCGCGCTTCCTTGCATCTGACGCCGCGGCGCTCGACACCCGGCCACCAACGGCAAACCCCCGGCAGTAGGGAACGCTGCGTACCCGCAGCGTTTACCCATCCCACACCCTTTTTCAGCAACCTGCTAGATCTCGGGCAGACGCGGAACCGTGACGCTCCGGAAGCCTTCCTCCCGGATTCGCCGGATCTCCTGAGTCTCGGACTCGACCCAGGGAAGGGGAAGGCCCAGCCGCTTGACCGCGCGACGCGCGATCTCGAGGGAGGTCTCGAATTCCTCCGCGATCACTTCGTCCGCTCCGGCGGCCACGAGGCCGGGGATTTCGGCGACGTAGCGGGTGCGGGCGAGCACGAAGAGCTTCGGCGCCAGCATGCGGCAGTGGCGGATCGTCTGGCGGGTGGCGCGGGGATCGGAGACCAGGATGATGGCCGCCCGGGCCTTCTCGATGCCGTTCCGCCGGAGGACGACGTCGTTGGTCGAGTCACCGTACTCGATCGGGACGAGCTTCCGAACGCCCTTCTTGACGCGGACCGGATCGAGGTCGATGACGCGGAAGGGCGCTCGGGCCCGCTCCAGGACGCGGGCCACGGTCTCGCCGGTGTGTCCGAAGCCGACCACGAGGATGAGCCCCTCGGGCGCTCCGCGGCGCCTTCGCGTCGCGGGGCGAGGCTTCCCGGCTCGCCAGGCGGAACGCGAGGGCATGGCTGGCTTCCGAGAGAAAGGGGGTGGCGATCATCGTGATGATCGCCGCGGCGAGAAACGTCTGGTACATGACGCTCGAAATGAGACCGGCGGCCTGGCCCTGGCGGAGGAGGACGAACGAGAACTCGCCGATCTGCGCCAGGGAGAGCCCCACGACCGTGGCCACGCGGAACCCGTAGCCCATCACGAGGACGGAGGCGCCGCCGGCCACCGTCTTCCAGACGAGGATCAGCCCGAGCAGCACCGCGACGAGGACGGGCTGCTGGAGGATCACGCGGGGGTCGAACAGCATCCCGATCGAGACGAAGAAGATGGCGTTGAAGGCGTCCCGGAACGCCGTCACGTCCGCGAGTGCCTGGTGGCCGTATTCCGACTCCGAGAGCACCAGACCCGCGAGGAACGCCCCGAGCGCCGCGGAGAGGCCGGCCCAGGAAGTCGCGAGCGCCGAGCCGAGGACGAGGAAGAGGACCGCGACGACGAAGATCTCCTTCTGCCGGGTGCCCGCGAGGGCGCCGATGAAGCGCGGCACGAGGACGCGCGCGACGAGGAGGAGTACGCCGGCCGTGAGCGCCGTCTTGCCGGTCGCGAGGAGGACCGCGAGCAGCCCCGACGAGCCCCCGCCGGAGAGCGTCGGAAGAGACAGCAGCATCGGCACGACGGCGAGATCCTGGAAGATGAGGATGCCGATGAGCGAGCGGCCGTGCGGGGAGTCGACCTCGTGGCGGTCGAGCAGCAGCTTGAGGACGATCGCCGTCGACGAGAGGGCGACGAGGTACCCGAAGAAAAGCCCGCGCGACAGCGGGTAGCCCCCCGCGGCCGCAACCGCAAGCACGAGCGCGATCGTGCCGAAGACCTGGATGCCTCCCGCGACCCACACGAGCTTGCCGAGGCGGCGCAGATTGCCGAGCGAGAGCTCGAGGCCGACGGTGAAGAGGAGGAGCACGACGCCCAGATCGGCGAGGACCTCGACGACCTCGACGTCGGAAAGCAACCCGAGCCCGAAGGGGCCGAACAGCGCGCCGGCCACGAGGAAGCCGATGAGCGGCGGCTGGCCGACACGGTGGAGCAGGAACGCCGCGCCGAGCGCCGCGAGAAAGATCAGCGCCAACGGCCCGAGAAACTCCGGGGCCTGCATGCACGGCCATTATGACCGCCTGGGGTTCTCTGGTAGCCTCGCGCCACTTCATGAGCTCGACGAGCGCGTCCACGCCGCCCGCCGACCGGCAGTGGTTCGGCCAGCCACGGGGTCTCTCGACGCTCTTCTTCACCGAAATGTGGGAGCGCCTGAGCTACTACGGGATGCGCTCGCTCCTCATCCTCTTCCTCGTGGCGTCCGTGCAGACGGGCGGCTTCGGGATGACCGATGCGAAGGCCGCCGCGATCTACGGCCTCTACACGGCCGGCGTCTATCTGATGGCTCTGCCGGGCGGATGGATCGCGGACCGCATCCTCGGACAGCGCCGGGCCGTATTCCTGGGCGGGTGCCTCATCGCCGCTGGCCACTTCAGCATGGCCATCCCGGCCGTCTGGAGCTTCTATCTCGGGCTGTGGCTGATCGTCTGCGGCACGGGCCTGCTGAAGCCGAACGTCAGCGCGATGGTCGGCGACCTCTATCCCGAGGGCGGCGCGCGGCGCGACTCCGGCTTCTCGTTCTTCTACATGGGAATCAACACGGGAGCCTTCATCGGACCGTTCATCTGCGGCTTCCTCGGAGAGAAGGTCAACTGGCACTGGGGATTCGGCGCCGCGGGCGTCGGCATGGTTCTCGGCCTGATTCAGTACCGCTACGGACAGAAGTTCCTGGGTTCCGCGGGGCTGCTGCGGCCCGAGGCGCTGGCGCCGGGAGTCCGGGAGCGGGCCGTGAAGCAGGCGCTCGCCGGATTGGGGATCGTCGCCGCGCTCGTCGCCGGCGTGTTCCTGGCGACCAACCTCACGGTCGAGACCGCCGCGAAGGGCACGGGTGTCCTGATCGTCGGCAGCGTCCTCCTGTACTTCGGGGCGATCCTCCTCGGGGGCGGCCTGACGATCGCGGAGAAGAAGCGCACCGTCGTGATCTTCATTTTCTTCCTGGCCTCCTCCCTCTTCTGGGCGGGATACGAGCAGGCCGGCTCGTCGTTCAACCTTTTCGCGTCGCGCCTGACCGACAGGATGATCGGGGGGTGGGAGATGCCCGCCTCCTGGCTCCAGGCGGTCCCGCCCTGGTGCGTCATCATCCTGTCGCCGGTCTTCAGCTGGGTCTGGCTGCGACTCGGCGACCGCGGGCCGTCCATGCCCGCCAAGCTGGCCTACGGGCTCGTGCTCCTTTCGATCGGTCTGTTCGTCATGGTGGTGGCGGCGCAGAAGACGCACGGGGGAGCCGACAAGGTCGGGCCGTGGTGGCTGGTGACGACCTACTTCATCCACACGGTCGGAGAGCTGTGCCTTTCGCCCGTCGGTCTCTCGAGCGTGACGAAGCTCGCGCCGCGCCGGCTGGTCGGACAGATGATGGGAACCTTTTTCATGGGCAATGCCCTCGGCAACCTCATCGCCGGACTGACCGCGGGAGAGTTTTCGACCATGCCCCTGCCGCGGCTCTTCGGAACGATCGCCTGGGTGACCGGGCTCGGCGGCCTGCTCCTGCTGGCCTTTTCGGGGCCGGTACGCCGCCTGATCGGGGTTCTTCCCACGGAGCCGGCGGTGCGTACGGTGGGCGAGTCGGAAGTCCCGGCCTGACCGGGGGCACTCGGCCAGGGATGCTCCGGGCCCCGCAACGTTTCCCTGGGTAACAGCCCCCGAAGCTGATAATCTCGCCGCTTCCGAAGGAACACAGGAAACCCGGCTCTTTTCGCCGTGGGAACGCCATTTGCTACGTCGTTTGAAAATCGACTAGCCGGAACAAGGGGAGGACGGTTCGAATGACGACGCGACACTCAAAAGTGTACTCATGGCTCGGCGGAACCCGCCTGGCCTTCGCCCTGGTGCTCGTCGTGGCCGCCCTCGGCGGCGTTGCGAGCGCGCAGGTGATCACGGAGTTCCCGATTCCCACGGCCGGCTCCGGACCCGAAGGCATCGTGACGGGTCCCGACGGCAACCTGTGGTTCGCGGAGGAGCTCGGCAACAAGATCGGCCGCCGGGAGCCCAATGGGACGATCACCGAGTTCCCGGTCCCGACGGCGGCCAGCGCGCCCGAGACGATCACCGTCGGTCCGGACGGCAACCTCTGGTTCACGGAGCGCTTGGGCAACAAGATCGGCCGCATCACGACCGCCGGCGTCATCACCGAGTTTCCATCCCGACGCCGGCCAGCCAGCCGGAAGGCATCACGACCGGCCCGGACGGCAACATCTGGTTCACGGAGGCGGCCGTCAGGAAGATCGGACGGCTGACGATGGACGGTGTTTTCACCGAGTTTCTCGTTCCGACGGGGAACTCCCGGCCCGAAGGGATCACGATGGGACCGGACGGGAACCTCTGGTTTGTCGAGCAGGCCGGCAACAAGGTCGGCCGGATCACGACCCAGGGCGTGATCACCGAGTTTCCGATCCCGACCGTCGACAGCGATCCCTGGAACATCACGGCGGGGCCCGACGGCAACCTCTGGTTCTCGGAAGGAAGCGGCGACAAGATCGGCCGCATCACGCCCGGCGGCGTGATCACCGAGTTCCCCCTTTCCACCCCCGGAGCGACGCCCGACTACATCACGACCGGCCCGGACGGCAATATCTGGTTCTCGCAGTACCACGGCGACATGATCGGACGGATCACGCCGGCCGGCGTGATCACGGATTTCCCGGTTCCGGGCGTCGGGAGCAAGCCGTACGGGATCACCACGGGCGCCGACGGCGCGATGTGGTTCAACGAGGCCATCGCCAACCAGATCGGCCGGATCACGACGGCGCCGTCCGTGCCGAAGGCGCTCGTCATCGACGCCGCCGGCAACGGCGTTTTCGAACCGGGAGAGAGCGTCCCGGTCGCGCCGACGTGGGAAAACACGCTGACGTCGCCGGCCGACCTGGACGGAACCGCCTCCGGCCTGACGGGCCCGGCGGGCCCGACGTACTCGATCCCCGACGCGGCGGCCGACTACGGCACGGTGCCGGCGGAGTCCACCGCGAACTGCAACGACACCGGCGACTGCTACACGATGTCCGTCACGGGAGCCCGGCCGGTGCCTCACTGGGACGCCTCGTTCACGGAGACCGTGAGCGGACCGATCGCGAAGAACTGGACGCTCCACATCGGCGGGACCTTCCCGGACGTTCCGACGTCGAACCAGTTCTACAGCTTCATCGAGACCCTGATTCACAGCGGCGTTACGGGAGGATGCGGCCTCGGCAACTACTGTCCCGGGAACTCGGTGACCCGCGCCCAGATGGCGATCTTTCTGATGAAGGGCAAGTTCGGCCAGGCCCAGCTCTATCCTCCGGCGACCGGCACGGTGTTCAACGACGTCAACACGCTCACCTTCGGGGCCAGCTTCATCGAGTCGCTCGCCGGCTTCAAGATCACGGGGGGTGCGGCAGCGGCAATTACTGTCCCGACAACTCGGTCACCCGCGCCCAGATGGCCGCATTCCTGCTGAAAGCCAAGCACGGCTCCGCGTACGTGCCGCCCCCGTGCACTCCCGGCTATTTCGACGACGTTCCGTGTCCCAGCCAGTTTGCGGCGTTTATCCAGCAGCTCGCGGAAGAGGAGATCACGGGCGGCTGCGGCGGAAACAACTACTGCCCGGAGGAGCTTCATCACGCGCGGCCAGATGGCCGTGTTTCTCGTCAAGACTTTCGGCCTCGAGCTCTACGGCCCCTAGGCCCGACCCGCACGAGCGGGCCTAGCGGGCCTCCTCGGCCCGCCGGGTGAATACCGCCCTGGCCTGCGCCAGCCGGTCGAGGACTTCGGCCTTTTCGCGCGCGTCGTTCCAGCCGGCGTGCGCCGTGGCCGCGGCCTCGACGCGCTCGACCCAGGCGAGAAAGTACCGGGCGTCGTCGGCGCTGCGTACGGGCCGGCCCGCGACCGTGACATAGATCGGGCTCGTCGTCGCGAAGGGATAGATGTCGAGGACGGGCTCCTTCGCCGCGGGCGACCAGGCCCGCAGCGTGTACCAGGAGCTCCCGGCGACACGCAGCGGAACTTCGGCGTCCGCGCTCAAACCGCCGTCGCGCGTCGGGATGGTCGCCACGACGGCGCCGTTCGAGACGATCTCGAGCTTCTCGATCGGAACGATCGAGCGAAGGCTCACCTTCGCCCGAAGATCCGCGCCGGCCGGCAGAGAGATGTCGTCGCCCGGTTCCTTGCCGGCGATCGAGAAGGAAAGGACGGGCCCGTTGGAGGCGAACGTGCGCCCGGCTTTGAGCGCCGCCAGCCAGCCACGATAGTCGAGCTTTCCGCCGGACCGGACGAAGACGCGGTTCATGCCCACCGGGCCGCGCAGCGAGGCGTAGTTGGTCATCGCATCGGTACCGCCGCCGGCCGGGAGGCGGAAGCCGCAGTTCAGCAGCCGGTACCAGACTTCCGCCGTGACCTTGTGATCGCTGAAGCCGACGACTTCCAGGTAGTCGACCTTGCCGAGCGCGACATCGATCGGAAGGCCGTTGGTCAGCGGGTCGGCCCCGGCGGGATCGGGGAGCGGTGGATCGAACGGATGGACGTAGCCCGAGAGTCCCTCCTGCCCGTGTGAGAGGTCGGCGATCGTCGCGTTGTCCGGAAAAAGGCTCGCGGCCGCGGTGTTCACGTAGCCGGCGTAGTTCGGAAGGACCAGGTACTTCGTGAGGCCCAGGTGTCCGGTGTGCCCCCACCAGCTCGTGTGGTACTCCTCGTCGTGTTTGAGGAGCGTGGTCGGCGTCGAGACCGGGTCCAGGTCCGCTCGGAACATGGCGACGTCGGGGATGCGCTGCTCCTTGTTGACGATGAGGTTCTCGACGACGTGGAGGTCTTCCGCCTCGGCCTGGAAGCGGAGCCGGGCCGGGTCGGTACGGTAGGTGCCGCCGTAGTTCATGTGGACGTGGAGGTCTCCGCTCCACCAGCCGGATCCCGGCAGATCGAGCAGCCGGCTCAGCCGGACCCCGGCGGTCGCTTCGACCCCGGGGATCACCGTCGCAACGAGGGTCACGGGCGCGTACTCGAGCCCCCGGGTCGCGAGGACCCGGTACTTGCCCGCCGGAAGCGTGAGCGTCGCCGACCCCGTCGAGTGGAAGTAGGTCATCTCGAAGCGGCGAACCTTTCGGTCGAAACCGTCGTCGGCGTGTCGCCAGGCGTCGTCGGGGGCCCAGCCGCGGTCGTCTTCGCCCGTGACGGAGAGCCGGGCGGGGAGTGTGGCGCCGGCCTCGTCGGTGACTGCGATGCGGAGCGACCCGGTCGGTCGAAGGTAGCGGCGCGACCCCGGAGCCACGCGCTCGATCGCCCCGCCGGGTATCGTCACCACCCGCAGGGACACGTTCCCGTCCTCGTTCGAGACGAAGGCGATCCGGCGGCCGTCGGGCGACCAGCGCGGCCGCGTGTGATCGCACTCGCAATAGGTCAGCTCGAAGGGATCTCCGCCCTCCGCCGTCGTCAGCCAGAGCTGGTTGCGCTGGCGGCCGAGGTACGAGCTGTAAACCACGCGCCGCCCGTCGCGGGCCCAGTCCGGCCGCGCCTTCCAGTTCGTCTCCTCCTTCCGGACGAGTCGCATGGGCGCGCCCGGACGGGCCTCCATGCGCCAGAGATCGCCGGAGCCCCAGATGTCGCCGCGGTTGGAGATCAGGATCAGTTCCTTCCCGTCGGGCGACCAGGTGGGGGAGAGGTACTGGTCGAACTTCGAGTAGTAGTAACGCGGCAGGCCGCTGTCACGCTCCTCCGTGATCCTCACCGGCGCGCCCGAGGCTTTCCCGCCGGCGATGGGGAGGACGAAGACGTGGAAGCGTCCGTGGAAGGCCGTCGAGACGTAGGCCACCTTCGACCCGTCCGGCGACCAGCGCGCATCCAGGTTCGCGGCGCCGTCGGCCGCCAGGGCCCGCGTCGCGCCCGTCGCGAGCTCGAGCAGCCACAGCTCGAGCGCGTCGCTCCGGTACGACGTGTAGAGGATCCACTTTCCGTCGGGCGACCAATCCGGCTCCGAGTCGTAGCCCGGCCCGTCCGTCAGCTGCACGGCTTCGGTGGATCCGAGCTTCTGGCGCCAGAGCGAGCCCTGCATCGCGTAGACGAGCTCCGTCCCGTCGGGAGACCAGGCGGCGGCGCTCGGTCCGCTCGTCACCTGCGGGAGATACATCTCGCGGTAGTAGTAGGAGTGGGGGACCTGGATCTGCTTGAGGACGGCTTCGCGATCCGCGCGGGCGGGGGAGGCCAGGGCGGCGACCGCGGCGGCGAGGGCTCCGAGCCGGACGAACGACTTTTGCATGCGGCGGACTCTCGCATGCGGAGCGCGCGGTGTCTACGGCCGCGTCGGCGCTACAATCGTGCGAACGTGCGGCGGCTGCTGCTCCTCGTCGCGTTCATCGTCGGCTGCAGCCGCGGGGAGTCGCACGTTCCGGCGGCCGCGCCGTCGCCCGCTCCCCAGACGTTTGCGGAGACTCCAGTACCGACTGTCGCGCCGGAGCCGACTCCCTCGCCGACGGAGGAAGCTCTGCAGACCAGCCTCATCGAGGTCCGCGTGGTCACGCCCACACCCGTCGACGTGGGCTCGATACCCAACTTCGATCGCCCGGCCGAGCCCACTCCGGTGTCCGCCACGGAGCAACGCGCGCGCTGCCTCACCTATACGGTCGAACGGGAGACCTTCGGCGAATCGCGGCGCGTCAAGGTCCGCGTGCGCAACGCTTGCGCCATCTGGATTCCGATCGAGGAATCGTTCTTCGAGATCACCGCCATGCCCTCGAGCGGCCAGGGCATCGCCGGCCGTGCCACCGGCAGCTTCCAGACGCCCATCGGGCCGCACTCCTCCAACGTCGAGACGTTCATCGAAGTCGACTGCCCGGGCGACGTGCGCGGAGGCTGCAAGTACTACGTCGAGCCGCGCTGAGGCGAATTGGTGGGCCGTCTGGGACTCGAACCCAGGACCACCGGCTTAAAAGGCCGATGCTCTAACCAGCTGAGCTAACGGCCCATCCGTTAGACGGGAAAAGAGGATACATCGGGTCTCGAGCCATTTACGCGAGCCGCGCGAGCCGCTTCGCCGCGGCGGCTCACGATCGCGCCCGGCCGTCGCCCGCAGGCGGTTGTCGGGCGGCTTGTCGTTTCAGTCCCAGCACTTTGCCGCTGGCCAGGAGGCGAATCGCCTCCTTGAGACGCCTGAGTTTCGTTTCTTCGCGCTTGCCGGACTCAACCCATGCGAAATACCGCCGGCGTTGCGACGCTGGCAGCGATTTGAAGTGGCGGAAGGCTGTCGGGTGATTCCTCAGCGCCGCCTGGCAGTACGCCGGAAGCCGAGAGGGCATCGGAAGCCGCGGCGGCCGAGGACCATAGCCACGGTCGGTCGGGGGGCGTTCGTGTCCTGGCGGTTTCAATCGCCCCGCGGCCTTGAGCTCGGCGTAAGCTTCCGATTCACGGCCGACCATGGCTGTCCGCTCTCCGCGGCGTGAACTTTACCGCCGGTCATCCAGGCGCTTGACGAGACTGTCCACCAACCAAAAGCAGCGCCTCGTCATGCGCGTCCTTGTACTCGATTGAGGCAAGGCCGGTATGTCGCTTGTGAAAGACCAGCCAGACCTCTGACTTTGACGAACGGTGCTCGGTGAGCCAGTCGCGCCACTGTTCCAGTGTCCGCACGAGCAAGGTCTTCATGTTCGTCGGCCTACGAGATCAGACGAACTTACGCCACTTATCCGCGCCTTGACGGGACCGGGACAGTCGCCCGGGTGATGCATCTGCCTGCCGCTCTTCAGGACACCCCGATGACCTCACCGGCTCCAATCGACTGTGGAATCAGGCTGATCTCGACCTCGGGCGGATGTTCTGGTTGTGGTGGAAGACGTTGTCGGGGTCGTACGTGGTCTTCACGTCCACCAGCCGGTCGTAGACGGAGTCGCCGTACGCCTCGCGGACCCGGTCGGGGTCTTCGTCGCCGGCGAGGAAGTTGACGTAGACGCCTTCGCGGAACCGGCCGAGGGCGGCGAAGAACTCCCTCGCCCAAGCGGTTTCGCGGTCGCCGAAGTCCTCGCCAGGCCGCCACGCACCATGGAGGATGATCGCGTGCGACGCCTGCCGGTTCCCGAACGCCGTCCCGCCCTCGGCCACTCGGCTCACCGCCCCCTTCAGATGGAACATCGCCACGTACGACCGCGGCGACGAGCAGGAGAACGCGTGCTCGGCGATCACGTCGATGAGGTCGTCGCTGAGCTCGGGGAGGTGGGTGGCCTTCCAGTAGTAGTGCCAACCGTGGAGGACGGTCGAGTCGAGCCCGCTCTGGAGTCCCACGTACGGCGTGGGCCCGACCAGGTCGAGGAGGGGCGTCCGGAATGCTCGGAGCGGGCGGAGCACCTGCTCACCGTTCTCGATCGGCCCGACGTAGCAGGTACCGACCATCACCACCTGGCGCCCGTGCAGATCTTTGGGGATGACCGGCAGCGGCGGCGCGGCGACGAACTTCACGATCGTGCCGAGCTCGTCGGGAACGTCGCGAACGAAGTCGCGGTAGAAGCGGAGGACCTCGCCGGCGTCGGTTGCGTCCCAGAGGATGGGCCCGGCCAGGACGGTGGGCCCGACGGCGTGGAGGCGGAACTCGAACGAGGTGACCACGCCGAAGTTGCCGCCGCCGCCCCGCAACGCCCAGAACAGGTCGGGGTGCTCGTCCTCGGACGCCCGCAGCAGCTCGCCTTCGGCCGTCACGACGTCGGCGGCGAGGAGGTTGTCGATCGCGAGGCCCTGCTTGCGCATCAGCCAGCCGAGGCCACCGCCGAGGGTGAGCCCGCCGACTCCGGTGTGGCTCACGATTCCGCCGGTGGTGGCCAGACCGTGCGCCTGCGTCTCGTGGTCGACGTCGCCCCACAGCGCACCACCCTGCACCCAGGCCCTGCGGCCGGCGGGATCGACTCGCACGCCCCGCATGGCGGAGAGGTCGATGACGATTCCGTCGTCGCAAACGGAGGTGCCCGCCACGCTGTGGCCTCCGCCCCGTATGGCGATCTCCAGATCGTGGTCGCGGGCGAAACGCACGGCCGCGACCACGTCGGCGGTCCCGATGCATCGGGCGATCAGGCGCGGGCGCCGGTCGATGGCACCGTTCCAGACTGCACGGGCGATGTCGTAGTCGGCGTGGTCGGCACGGATCAGCCGGCCTCGGAACCCGTCGATCTCCACGACGGTGGGCTCCTTGTTCTCGTGGCCGACTTCCGCGGTCGTCGGTGTTGTCATCGTGTCCTCCTCTCGAGGGCCACATCGGACCACCGCGGACCGCGGCCGTAAAGTCAAGAATCTGGACTTCACAACCGAAGGCGGGTGCGCAACACTGGCGTTGTGAGGACGTACGGCCAGTACTGCCCCATCGCCCGTGGCGCCGAGATCTTCGCCGAGCGCTGGACACCGCTGATCATCCGCAACCTGTACCTTGGCTGCGGAAGCTTCAGTGAGATCCTGGAGGGCGCGCCCGGACTCTCCCGTACCCTGCTCTCACAGCGGCTCAAGCAGCTCGAACGGCTCGGTGTCGTCGAGTCGGCACCCAAGCCCGACGGGCGCGGGCACCACTACGAGCTCACGCCTGCGGGCCACGACCTCTTCAGGGTCTGCCGGTCGCTCGGCGAGTGGGGTGCGCGTTGGCTCGAGATCGCCCCCGAGAACCTCGACCCCTTTGTGGCCCTGTGGTCGATGTGCAACGCGCTCCGCCGAGACCGGCTCCCGGATCGACGCGTCGTCATCCGCTTCGACTTCACCGGCCGCCCGCACCGTGAGCGCTATTGGCTACTCATCGAGCTCGGAGACACCGAGATCTGCAAGACGAACCCCAGCCTCGACGAGGACCTGTACATCACGGCGGAAGCCGAAGCTTTCGTCAAATGGCACGCCGGCCAGCTCACCTGGGCCCAGGCCACCCGCGAGGGCCGCATCCAACTCGACGGCACCCCGTCGCTGGTCAGAGCCTTCCCAACCTGGAACGCCCGCAGCATGTTCGCCCACATCAGGCCCGTCTCCCGCACCGCCACGAGCCCCGCAGGCTGACACTCTCGATGCGGCCTCCCGAGGGGACGTCTACTTCGACGGAGGAAGCCCCGCGAGAAACGGCGTGTCGGCACGCCAGATCGTCTCTTCGCGGCGCGGTCCGGTCGAGATCAGCACGGCCGGCGCTCCGACGGCGTCCTCCAGCGCGCGCACGTAGCGCTGGGCGGCGGAAGGAAGCTCCTCGTAGTGGGTGACGCCCGTCGTCGTCGCCTTCCAGCCCGGAAGCTTTTCGTACTCGGGCTCGAGGCGCGCGATGTCTTCGGCGAGGGCCGGAAGATCCGAGACCGGCTTTCCGTCGAGCCGATAGCCCAGACAGATCGGGATCTCTTCGAGCTCGTCGAGACAGTCGAGCTTCGTGACCGCGACGGCCTCCGCCCCCGAGAGCTCGACCGCCGTGCGCGCCACGACCGCGTCGAACCAGCCCGTGCGGCGGGGGCGGCCGGTCGAGGTGCCGAATTCGTTTCCGCGCTTGCGAAGGAACTCCCCGGTGTCGTCGTGGAGCTCGGTCGGAAAGGGGCCGGCGCCGACACGGGTCGTGTAAGCCTTGATCACGAGGAGGCTGGCGTCGAGCGCGCGCGGCGAGATCTCGAGGCCGCTCGCCACGGAGCCGGCGGTGCAATGCGACGACGTCACGAACGGATACGTCCCTGCGGAGAGGTCGAGCATCGCGCCATGGGCCCCCTCGGCGAGAAGCGTCGCGCCGGATCGCAGCTGGTTGCGCAGGTAGCGGCCGGTGTCGGCGCATGCGGCCGGACCTTCTCGGCGAGAAGCGCGAGCTGCGCCAGGACGGATTCCGCGGAGGGCACCTGCGACTCGCCGAGCACGCGGAGGAGTCCGCCCGTTTCCTCGGCGATGGCCCCGAGCCGGGCGGCCAGAGTCTCGGGGCGATAGAGCTCCGCCACGCGAATGGCGCGACGGGCGGCGAGAGACTCGTACGCCGGCCCGATCCCGCGGAGCGTGGTCCCGATCTTGGCGTCGCCGGCTGCGCGTTCCCGCGCGGCGTCCAGGAGCCGGTGATACGGGAGAATGACGGTCGCCCGGTCGGAGAGGAGCAGGTTCTCACCGATCTCGACGCCCGCGGCGCGGACGGTGCCCATCTCCTCGAGGAGGGCCTCGAGGTCGACGACCACGCCCGGGCCGATCACGGACGGGCGCCCGCGGACGATACCGGCGGGAAGCAGGTGCAGGGCAAAGTGCTGGGTTCCGAACTTGACGGTATGCCCGGCGTTGTGGCCGCCGTGATAGCGCGCCACGATGTCGAAGCGGTTCGAGAACAGGTCGACGAGCTTGCCCTTGCCCTCGTCTCCCCATTGCCCGCCCAGGACGGCCAGGACCTTCACGCGTTGTTCCCCTCTTCCTTCCGGCGGCGGAAAAGCAGCGCAGGCTAACAGAGTTCGGGCCGCCCTGTCAGCTTAGAATCGGCCCGCGATGAGGATCCTACGGCTCTCCGGCGACGGCTTCACGCTCGACGATCTGGTCGCGGTCGCGCAGCGGCAGGCGCGCGTGGCGCTGTCCCGCGGGCCCGGCGGGCCATCGCCGCTTCGCGCCGTGTCGTGGATCACGCCGTGAGGTCGGGAGAGACCGTCTACGGCGTGACGACGGGCTTCGGCAAGTTCGCCGATGTGCCCATCCCGCCGGGCGACATCGAGAGCCTCCAACGCAACCTGATCCGCAGCCACGCGGCCGGCGTGGGTCCGGCTCTGCCGGATCCCGTCGTGCGGGCGATGATGGCCCTGCGGGTCAACGCCCTGGCGCGCGGGAACTCCGGCATCCGCGTGTCGACGGTCGAGACCCTTCTCGCGATGCTCACGGCGGACGTTCTGCCGCTCGTCCCGGCGCAGGGCTCCGT
>CAVRRE010000011.1:0-294114 GCA_963723535.1 uncultured Acidobacteriota bacterium | reverse complement strand
AGGGCTTCGAGAGCGCGGACGGCCTGCCTCGCGACGTTCTTCGCCGATCCTCGCCATCCGGCGTGGGCGGCGCCGATCGTGGCGGGCCCCGCCAGAAGAATCGGGACGCAGTCCGCCGACTGGACGACGAGGGCGGTGCCGGGAAGCGCCGTCGCGAGCGCGTCGCAGCGTCCGACGTTCCACTCCGCCGCGGCCGCCGAATCGACAACCGTCGTGGTGTCGTTGCCGTGGACCTGGTGCGCCCAGTGGATCGGCGTGCCGTCGAGACCCAGCGCCCGCGAGAAGCGCCGCGAGAGCCAGGCCGTCGGCGTCTCCTCGCCTTCGGGGGCGTGTCCTCGCCCCGAGAACGCGACGACGAGGCCTTCGGGCGTCTCGGACGGCCGGATGGACCAGTCACCTCTTCGCGAGACTCCTCGATCCAGGTCACAACGGCATTCTAGGGGAGCCGGCGGCGGAGAGTCGAAGGCCGACAGCGTCTCCCGCGTGCTAATATTCGTCGGTGTCGGCCATCGAAACGCCCAGTAAAATCAGGGTCTTTCCCGTCATCGGGCTCGAAGTCCACGCCCAGCTCCTGACCCGTTCCAAGATGTTCTGCGCCTGCCCGGTGACCGTCGGCGCGCCCCCCAACTCCGCGACCTGCCCCGTCTGCCTCGGGTTCCCGGGGACGCTCCCGGTCCTCAATCGCCGCGCCGTGACGCTCGGCCTGCGCCTGGCGACGGCCGCCGCCGCGACCATCCACCGGGAGTCGCAGTTCGCCCGCAAGAACTACTTCTATCCGGACCTGCCCAAGGGCTACCAGATCTCGCAGTACGACCGGCCGTTCTCGACCGGCGGCGCGATCACGATCGACACGCCCTCGGGCGAGAAGGCGATCCGCCTCGTGCGGATCCATCTCGAAGAGGACGCCGGCAAGCTCCTCCACGACACGCCGTTCCCGGATGTCCCCACGGACGTCTCGCTCGTGGACTGGAACCGCGCGGGCGTACCGCTCATCGAGATCGTCTCGCGAGCCGGACCTCCGTTCGGCCGAGGAAGCGGCGTCCTACCTGACGGAGCTGCGGCGCCTCGTGCGCTACACGGGCGTCTGCGACGGCGACATGGAGAAGGGGAACCTCCGTTGCGACGCCAACGTCTCGGTGCGGCGTCCGGAGACAGCGCCGCTCTCGACGCGGGTGGAGATCAAGAACGTCAACTCGATCCGCTTCGTCGCGAAGGCGATCGAGCACGAGATCGAGCGCCAGGCCGAGGCGGTCGCGCGGGGCGAGAAGATCATCCAGGAGACGCGTCTCTGGGACGAGAAGGCCGGCCGGACGGTCTCGATGCGAGGCAAGGAAGAGGCCCACGACTACCGGTATTTCCCCGAGCCCGACCTCGGCCTTCTCGTCGTCGACGACGCCTGGCTCGCCGAGGCCACCGGAGAGATGCCGGAGCTGCCGCGGGCACGGCGGGCGCGCTTCGTGAAGGACTACGGGCTGCCGGTCGCGGACGCCGAAACGCTCGTCTCGGCCCGCGAGCTGGCGGACTACTTCGAAGCCGACGCTGAAAGCGGCCCCCGCGGTCTCTCCGAAGCTCGCGGCGAACTGGGTGACCGGTGAGGCCCTGCGCCACATGAAGGAGCGGAAGATTTCGGCGGAGGAAGCCTCGAGCTTCCCGATCTCGCCGGCGCGGCTGGCGGGCCTTTTGAGGCTCGCCGAGGCGGGCGCCATCTCCGCCGCCTCGGCCAAGGAGGTCTTCGCCGCGATGCTCGATTCGCCGGCGGAGGCCGAGGCCATCGTCGCCGAGAAGGGCCTCGGGGCGATGCGCGACACGGGAGCGCTCGAGGCGATCGTCTCGGAGATCGTCGCCGGCAACCCGTCGCAGGTCGCGCTCTACCGGTCCGGGCAAGACCCAGACCTTCGGCTGGTTCGTCGGGCAGGCCATGAAGAAGACGGGCGGCCGGGCGGATCCGGCGGCCCTGCGGGAGGCCTTGACGCGGGCGCTGGAGCGGCTCCGGCGGCGAGCCGTGAAGCCGTGATCCAGCTCTTCAACGTCTCCAAGAAGTACGGGACGTTCCGCGACGCCCTGCTGGACGTGTCCTTCCACGTCGCCTCGGGCGAGTTCGTTTTCCTGACGGGACCGTCGGGAGCGGGGAAGTCGACGCTGCTGCGCCTCCTCTTTCTCGAGGAGCCGCCGACGACCGGCCAGATCATCGTCAACGGCCGCAACATCGGCGTCCTTCCGCCCTCGCAGGTGCCGTACCTGCGGCGCACGATGGGCGTCGTCTTCCAGGACTTCAAGCTCATCGCCCGCAAGACCGTCTTCGAGAACATCTCGTACGTCCAGAACGTGCTGGGCCTGCCGCGGGCCGAACAGAAGCGGCGCGCGTACCACGTGCTCAAGCGGGTCGGCCTGCACCACCAGATGAATGCCTATCCCGACGAGCTCTCGGGAGGGGAGCAGCAGCGCGTCGCCATCGCGCGCGCCATCGTGAACGAGCCGACGCTGCTTCTCGCCGACGAGCCGACGGGCAACCTCGACCCGGTGCTGGCCGAGGAGATCATGCGTCTCTTCGTCGAGTTCAACATCCGGGGCACGACGGTCGTCGTGGCCACGCACGACCTCGAGCTGATCCGCCGCATGGGCAAGCGCACGCTCACGCTCGAGCGGGGCCGGCTGCACGACCCCGATCGGCCCCGCGAAGCGGCGCCCATCGTCCGGGAGGCCCCGTTCCTGCCGGTCTCGTGAGCCTCGGGACGACTCGGATCGCTCAGCGATGGTGAAACCCCGCTACGTCGTCGGCGAGGCCTGGTCGATCGCGAAGACGAGCCCGCGCCAGACGGCGGCGGCGATCGTCCTGATTGCGATCGCGGTCTACGTGCCCGGCCTGCTCGCGCTGCTCGCCCGCAACCTCTCCCGCCTCACGGTCGAAGACACCGGCGAGCCGGCCGCGGTCGTGATCACGCTGCAGCCGCAGGCCGACGCCCGGGCGCTGGCGGAACGGCTCACGTCCGACCTGCGCGTGAAGACGATCCGGATCGTCGGAAGCGACGCCGCGCTCGAGCGATTCCGACGGGCGTTTCCCGACATCGGAAGCGCCCTCGTGGGGCTCCCGGACGCGCCGTTCCCGCCGTCGCTCGAGATCGTCCTGAAGCCCGCCGCGGCCGCGGGAACGGCGGCGCAGATCGCCGGCGCCGCGCGGCTCTGGCCCGGCGTCGAGTCGGCCGAGTCGGAGGAAGAGTTCTCCCGCAAGTTCCGCGACGCGGTCGCCCTGATGCGCAACATCGGCCTGGTCCTCGGCGGCATCCTCACGCTCGCCGGGATACTGTCGGTCGCCTCGGCCGTCCGACTGGCCCTCGACCTGCACCGCGAGGAAGTCGGGATCATGCGTCTGATGGGGGCGACGGAGAGCGCCATCCGCGCGCCGTTCTGGCTCTACGCCACCGCGGAGGGCCTGCTCGGCGGCGGGATCGCCCTGGGCCTGCTCTACGCGACCTACCGCCTCGCGATCGTGTGGCTCGCGCGCGATCCGCACCCCGTGCTCTCGGTCTTCTGGGTCGGATTCCTGTCCCTGCCCGTCGCGCTGCTGCTGCCCGCGGCGGGAGCGGCGGCGGGGCTCGCGGGGAGCCTTCTCTCCCTGGGAAGAAAGCACACGCGGCGAGTCACGCGCATCGCCTGAAACCGGCGCGTCGATTCTCGGCGTAGTCCCAAGGTTCAATAGCGCCCCGCCCTCGGGTGGCACTACCTTCGCAGGAGTCTCGTTGCGAAATGTCTCTCCGAAGGGCTAGTTCGATGAACCCAGTCTCGCCTGCGCTCGCTGTGGTCGACGACGACCCGGCATTTCGCCGGGCCCTCGAGCGGTTGCTGCGCGGTGCCGGTTACTCGGTGGACACCTTCGCGTCGGCCGAGGACTACCTGGCCCGGGAAGACGGTCCTCGCCACGGGTGCCTGATTCTCGACGTCTATCTCGGCGGGAAGAGCGGGCTCGACCTTCGCACGGAGCTCGCCGAGAGCGGCATTCACATCCCCGTCGTCTTCATCACCGCCCACGAGGATGTCGGTGTCGTCGCCCGGGCGGCTCCGGGCGTGCCCTGCCTGCGGAAGCCCTTCGACGAAGAGCTGCTGTTCGAGGCCATCAGCGCCGTGACTGGGGGATCGCAGCCGCAATAGACTTCCGCCCGAATGCGGCTGTTTCGGATCATCGCGGTCGGCCTGGCCCTGGCGGCCTGTGCGCCGGCGACCCTCACGGCGACCGAGCCCGGTACCGGAAGGGCCGTCCTCCTGGTGCACGGCGAGGACCCCTACCTTCCCTGGGTCAGCGAAGTGACCGCGGGCATCTACGGAGTGCTCGAGGCCGATCCGGCGGGCCGGCCGGACATCTACGTCGAACACCTCGACCTGGCGCGCTTCCCGGAGCCGGTCCAGATTCGCGCCCACGCGGCCTGGCTCATGGAGAAGTACCGGCAGCAGAGGATGGACGCCATTCTCGTCGTGACGAAGGGAGGTCTGGACTTCATCGCGCCGCTGGCCCGCGAGCTCTGGCCAGGCGTTCCGATCGTGCTCATCGAGAACGAGCGCCTGGTCCGGGACGTGCCGCTGCCGGAGAGAGTCTTTCCCGTCCTGGCTCGCTTCGAGATCGCGGAGACGATCGATCTCGCGAAGGCCCTCTTCCCGGGAACGAGGAGCGTCGCCTTCGTCAACGGGGCTCCCGACGTCGAAGTGGCCGAGACGGAGTACTTTCGGAAGGACTTTCGGGCCCGCGGCGACGGGCTCGAGCTCATCGACCTCACGGGCCTTCCGATGGCCGGGCTCCAGGAGCGAATCGGGCGTCTGCCGGAGGACACGGTCGTGTTCTACTGGGGAATTCGGGTCGACGGTGCGGGGCGCAGCTTCATTCCCCGCGAGGCGCTGCGGCTGTTCGCGCCCCACTCCAACCGTCCGATCTTCAGTACGCACGCCACGATGATCGGCTACGGGCTCGTCGGCGGGCACTTGCTCAGTTACGTCGAGCTCGGCAGAGAAGGCGGTCGAGCGGTTCAGCGGATCCTCGCGGGCGAGCCGGCGTCCTCGATCGCTCCGATTCGCCAGAGCTTCAGCCACCCGGTCTTCGACGACCGCGAGCTCCGGAGGTTCGACATCCCGGCGGATCGGCTTCCCGCGGGGAGCGATGTCCGGTTTCGCAAGGAGACCCTCTGGACGCGATACCCGCATCTCGTGGCGGGCGCCGTCGCCGCGCTCGTCCTCCAGACGGCCCTCATCACGACGCTGCTTCTCGAGCGGCGCCGGCGCGGCCTCGCGCAGGCCCTCACCGGAGCCACGCTCGCCTCCCTTCCGGGACAGGTGGCCGTTCTCGACGGCGGTGGAAGGGTCGTGCAGGTCAACGAGAACTGGGAGGCCTTCGCCGCGGCGGGCGAACGCAGCCCGGCCGGCGGCGTGCCGGTCGGCGAGGACTACCTCGAGGCGTGGCGGCGGGCGCGGGCTTCGGTCGGCCCGCTCGCCGAAGCCGGCCTTCGCCAGGTGCAGGACGTGCTGCAGGGCTCGGCGAAGCACGGCACTCTCGAGTACTCGCTGCCCGAAGGCGGCCGGGACCGCTGGTTTGAAATGCACGTGGAGGAGCTGCGACCTCCGGGTCGCGGGGCCGTCGTCGTTCAGGTCGATGTCACGCAACGGCGTCAGGCGGCCACGGAAGTCCGTATGCGGGACCGGGAGATCGCGCACCTGAACCGCGTCGGCGCCATCGGAGAGCTCGCCTCGTCCCTGGCACACGAGCTGGGCCAGCCTCTCGGCGCGATCCTCGCGAACGCGCAGGCCGCCCGGCGCCTGCTCTCGCGGCCGTCGCCCGATCTCGAGGAGGTGCGGGCGAGCCTGAGCGACATCATCGAGGACGACCAGCGGGCCGGCCACGTCATTCAGCGGGTGCGCGCATTGCTCCGCGCGGAAGAGACTCCCCGGGACACCGTCGATGTGAACGAGGTCGTGCGCTCGGTGCTGCGCATGGTGGCGGGCGAGGCCAGCCTGCGCGGCGCCTCGATCCAGCCGGTCCTCGCGTCCTCTTCGCCGGCCGTCTTCGGCGATCGGGTCCAGCTCGGGCAGGTCTTCCTCAACCTGGTCCTCAATGGCCTCGACGCGGTGGCGGAACGCACGCCGGGGCAGCGCGAGGTCCGCGTCTCCACGAGCGTCGTCGAACGGAAGTGTGGAGGTGTCGGTCAGCGATACGGGCCCCGGAATTCAGAGCCCGGACCTCGAGCTCGTCTTCGAACCCTTTTTCACGACGAAGGAGCACGGGCTCGGCATGGGGCTTTCGATCTGCCGTTCGATCGTCGAGGCGCACGGAGGGGAGATCCGGGCGGAGAACGGCGCGGACGGCGGCGCAGCGTTCCGCTGCGCATTTCCGGCGGCGGAGAGTCTTCCGGCGTGAGCCCTCCTGGAGCGGTCGTCTTCGTGGTCGACGACGACCCCTCGATGCTCCGCGCCCTGGCCCGACTTCTCAAGGCCTCCGGGCGCGACGTGGAGGCCTTCGCGTCGCCTCGCGAGTTCCTCGCCCGGCCCGCGCATGACGGGCCGGGCTGTCTGGTGCTCGATCTCAAGATGCCCGGCCTCAGCGGCCTCGAGGTGCAGGAGGCGCTGCTCTCGAGCGCCCGCGATCTTCCGATCGTCTTCATCAGCGGGCACGGCAAGGTTCCGGCCGCCGTCCGCGCGATGAAGGCGGGGGCGATCGATTTCCTGACCAAGCCGTTCCCGGACGACGTACTACTTGCCTCCGTCGATACGGCGATCGCGCAGAGCGTCTCCTCGCTCGCGGATCGTTCCGACCGGCAGGCCATCGAAGCACGCCTCCGCTCGCTGACGCCGCGCGAGCGGGAAGTCCTGCCGCTGGTCGCGCGAGGGCCTGCCCAACAAGCAGATCGCCGCGCGCCTCGGGACGTCGCTGCAGACCATCAAGGTCCATCGGGCGCGCGTGATGGAAAAGATGCGGGCGGGCTCGCTCGCCGATCTGGTGCGCATGGCCGGACGGGCCGGCATCGCGCCCTAGCCCGGCAGCACGCGCTCGACTGCGCCGGGCTCCGCTAGTTGACCCCGGGTTTTCAGAGCGATTGAACCTAAGTCCAATTACTCCTTCTTCACATTGGCGATATAGGTTCTACGGCAAAACTTAGAGTCAACGAACCGAAACGAACGAAAGGGGTTGGAGCAATGAAGCAGCTCTCGAGAGTCGGATTCGTACTGACGGCGGTCCTGGCGGTTGTCGGTCTGGGATGGGCGTCGGAATCCTACGGCGCGGACAAGAAACCGGACGCCACGGTCACGCTGACCGAGGGTTCCGTGGCCGCAGGCATCGGCTGGAGCTGGGGTCACGGCACACTCCACTACATGGGCAAGGACTACAGGTTCAAGATCGAGGGGCTCACGGTCGGCGAGGTCGGCATGACCACGGCGAAGGCGACCGGGAACGTCTACGACCTGAAGAGCCTGGACGACTTCGACGGCGTCTACGGCGCCGCCGGCGCGGGGATCGACGGTCCAGGAAGGCAAGGGCGCGACGGCCCTCATCAACACCAAGAAGGTGCAGATCGTCCTCACGAGCCAGACCAAGGGCGCAACCCTCAAGGTCGCGGCCGAGGGGCTGAAGGTCAAGCTCGAGAAGTAAATCGGTTCGTCTTTCAAGGAGAGAGCTATGTCGAGGACCTACTCACGAACGCTTCTCGCCGTTCTCTTCGGACTGGCGACGAGCGGATGGTCCTGGCTCAGACGCCCGCCAGAGCCAGAAGCGCTCAGCTGGGCAGAAGCCCAACATCGTGTTCATCATGGGAGACGACATCGGGATCATGCAGCCGGGCATCTACCACCGCGGACTCATGGTCGGTGAGACGCCGAACATCGACCGCATCGGCCACGAAGGCGCGCTCTTCCAGACCTACTACGCCGAGCAGAGCTGCACGGCCGGGCGCAACGCCTTCTTCACCGGCATGCACCCGCTGCGCACGGGCATGATCCCGCCGCAGCTGCCGGGCAGCCCGTCCTACCTGAAGCCCGGCACCCCGGCGCTCGCCTGGTTCCTGCGCGACCTCGGCTACAACACCGGCGAGTTCGGCAAGAACCACCTGGGCGATCACACCGACGCGCTCCCGACGGCGCACGGGTTCCACGAGTTCTGGGGTTACCTGTATCACCTCGACGCGATGCAGGGCGTGAGCTTCCCGGACATCAACAAGACCCCGACACTGCAGACCGTCGCGCCGCCGTGCAAGAACACGCCGATCCCCGGCCTCGCCGAGGTTGCCGGAGCCGTGGATCCGGCGACGACGGTCTGCCTGACGCCGCCGCGTCCCGTGATCTGGTGCAAGTCCTCCGACGGCACGTCGAAGAACCAGACCTGCCAGGACCAGGGCCCGCTGACGCTCGAGCGCTCCAAGACCGTGGACGAGGAGATCTCGGCCAAGGTCATCGACTTCCTCGACCGCAACGACCCCAAGAAGACCAACAAGCCGTTCTTCGTCTGGTACAACCCGGCGCGCATGCACGTCACGACCGTGCTGTCGGACAAGTACCTGGCCATGGTCGGCGAGCCCGGCGGCAAGGACTGGGGCATGAACGAGGCCGGCATGAAGCAGATGGACGACAACATCGGCCTCGTGATCGCGAAGCTCGAGGCGATGGGCCAGCTCGACAACACGATCCTCTGTTTCACCACCGACAACGGCGCCGAGACCATCAGCTATCCCGACGGCGGCACGACGCCCTTCAAGGGCGGCAAGCTCTCCACCTGGGAAGGCGGCATGCGCGCTCCGATGCTCGTGCGCTGGCCGGGCACACATCAAGCCGGGCACGATCTAGAACGACATCTTCGCCTCCCTCGACTGGCTGCCCACGTTCGTCAACATCGCCGGCGGCCCCAAGGGCGACGGCCTGAAGAAGAAGATCGAGTCCGGCACGTACCCCGGAATCGTCAAGACGACGCTCGACGGCGTCGATCAAACCGACTACCTGTTGGGCAAGACCGAGAAGTCGGCGCGCGATACCTTCTTCTACTACTCCGGCGCCCATCCTTCGGCGGTGCGGTACAAGAACTGGAAGATCTACTTCGCCATGGTGTCCGACGACCCGGCCGGCTTCATCGCGGGCGTGATGCCGTATTCCTGGGCCCAGGTCGTCAACATCAAGCGCGATCCCTTCGAAACGTCCATCGGCCAGCAGTACAAGACGCTCATGGGGATGGGCGGCACTCTGGCCGGACCGTTCACCGCCTACCTCTACGACTGGAACATGCTGCCCATTGGTCAGTCGCTGTGGCTTAGGGAGCTCGAGACCTACCAGACGTACCCGCCGATGCAGGATCCGGCGAGCTACAACCTGACCCAGGTCATGAACGAGCTCAAGAAGCCGGCGAGAACACCGGGCCAGTAGCCGGGGAGACCGGCGCATTCGTGACTCCGCGGGCGGTCCGAAAGGGCCGCCCGCTTCGTATGGCGACGGACGCAGGGGAGGTCCGCGCATGACCAGCGAAAAGAAAGCAAGCTCAAGGAAAAAGCCGCGGAAGAGCTCCGGCTGCTCCTGTGGATCACCGCCTATCTCGCGGCCTTCTTCGTCGCGTTCCTGACCTACCGGAGGCTGATCTCGCGCGAGTTCGGCGTCACGGCCTTCCACTACGGCTATGCGCTGCTCGAAGCCCTGGTGATCGCCAAGGTCATCCTGATCGGCAAGGCCCTCGGGCTCGGCAAGCAGGCCACCCGCCGGTCGCTGGCGTTCTCGGTCCTGCGAGCCTCCCTGGCCTACGGAGCGCTCGTCGCGGTCTTCACCGTTCTCGAGCACATCGTCGAAGGCCTCGTGCACGGGAAGACCCTGGCCGCGAGCGTGGAAGCCATGCTGCACCAGGGCATCGACGAGATTCTGGGGCGGGTGCTGGTCCTCTTCGTCGCATTCATTCCGTTCTTTGCATTCTGGGAGCTCGGGCGTTTGGTCGGAGACAAGAAAATCGCCGACCTCTTCTTCCGGGAGCGAGCGGCGGAGGGCTGAGGCGAGCGAAGACCGACATTTTTTTGAGGGAGATCCGAAAGACCATGAATGAATACGGGCAATTCTCGAAACGCCTCGGTCTGCTTCTGGCCTCGCTCCTCGCCCTGGCCACCGTCGGCGCTTGCGCAGGCGCCGGCGAAGAAGCCCAACATCCTGATCATCTGGGGCGACGACATCGGCTACTGGAACGTCAGCGCCTACAACCAGGGCATGATGGGCTACAAGACGCCCAACATCGACCGCATCGCGAAGGAGGGCGCGCTGTTCACGGACTGGTACGGCCAGCAGAGCTGCACCGCCGGGCGCGCGGCCTTCGTCACGGGCCAGTCGCCCTTCCGCACCGGCCTTCTCAAGGTTGGACTGCCAGGCGCGAAGGAGGGGCTTCAAGCGCGGGACGTGACGATCGCCGAGCTGCTGAAGGCGCAAGGCTACAAGACCGGTCAGTTCGGCAAGAACCACCTCGGGGATCGCGACGAGCATCTGCCGACCGTGCACGGATTCCACGAGTTCTTACGGCTCGCTCTACCATTTGAACGCCGAGCAGGAGCCGGAGCACCCCGACTACTTCAAGAACCCGGAAATGCAGAAGAAATACGCCACGCGCGGCGTGATCCACACCTGGGCGAATCCGGACGGGACGCAGAAGATCGAGCTCACCGGCGCGCTGAACATCAAGCGCATGGAAACGGTGGACGACGAGTTCACGAAGGAAGCGCTGCGCTTCATGGACGAGTCCAAGAAAGAGAGCAAGCCCTTCTTCCTGTGGTGGAACGCCACGCGGATGCACATCTGGACCCATCTCTCGCCCCAGTGGAAGGGCAAGACCGGTCTCGGCGTCTATCCCGACGGGATGCTCGAGCACGACCACGACGTCGGCCTGCTGCTCGACAAGCTCAAGGAGCTGGGCATCGAGGACAACACGATCGTCATGTACTCGACGGACAATGGCGCGGAGAAGTTCTCCTGGCCCGATGGAGGCACCTCGCCCTTCCGCAACGAGAAGGCCAGCAACTGGGAAGGCGGCTACCGCGTCCCCTGCGCCATCCGCTGGCCCGGCGTCATCAAGCCCGGCACGGTCCTGAACGACGTCTTCGCGCACGAAGACATGCTGCCCACCCTGCTCGCGGCGGTCGGCGTGCCGAATGTCAAGGATCAGCTGTTGAAGGGCATGAAAGTCGGCGACAAGACCTTCAAGGTCCACATCGACGGCTACGACATCACCGATGCGCTCGCCGGCAAGTCCCCGGGCCCTCGCCATGACTTCTTCTACTTCAACGACGACGGCTCGCTGGTCGGCCTGCGCTACGACCAGTGGAAGATCGTCTTCGCCGAACAGCGCGCGCAAGGTCTGGACGTCTGGCAGGACCCGTTCGTGCCCCTGCGTTTTCCGAAACTCTTCAACCTCCGCTCCGATCCGTTCGAGATCGCCGACCACGAAAGCATCGATTACGGAAGGTGGCGCGTGGACCACGCGTTCGTGCTCGTGCCGGCACAGCAGTACGTGGGTCAGTTTCTCGCCACCTTCAAGGAGTTCCCCCCGAGCCAGAAGCCGGGCAGCTTCAGCCTCGATCAGGCTCTGGAGAATTTGCAGAACGCGCCGAAGGCGACGGGGAACTAGGCGAGGCGGACGCCTCATCGTGCCAGTCTAAGGAGGAAGCATGGCAAGCAGTCCGCATGATTCTGACGAGTCTTCTCGTCCTCGCCGCGAGCTCGACGACGGTATGGGCGCAAGACCCGCTGCCGTCCTGGAACGACGGCGCGGCCAAGAAGGCGATCGTGGAGTTCGTGCAGACGACCACGACGCAGGGGAGCCCGAAATTCGTGCCTCAGGCCGAGCGCATCGCGACGTTCGACCAGGACGGGACGCTCTGGGTCGAGCACCCCATCTACTCGCAGGTGATGTATTGCCTCGAGCGCGTGCCGGCGGTCGTGAAGGCGAAGCCGGAGCTCGCCAACGTCGAGCCGTTCAAGACCGTGATGTCGGGCAATCGCGAGGCCATTGCGAAGCTCTCCGAGGACGACCTCGTGAAGATCGCCGCCGCGACGCTTACGGGAATGTCCGTCGACGATTTCACCGCCGAGGCGACGAAGTGGACGTCATCGGCCAAAGACGCCCGCTGGAAGCGGCCCTACACGGAGCTGACGTACCAGCCGATGCAGGAGGTTCTGAAGTATCTTGCGCGCCAACGGCTACAAGACCTACATCGTCACAGGCGGCGGGCAGGACTTCGTCCGGACCTACTCGGAGCGGGTCTACGGCATCCCTCCCGAGCAGGTCGTCGGCACCGCCGGAGCGACGAAGTACGGCTACGACAAGGACGGCCGCCCGTTTCTGACAAAGGAGCCCAGGATCGTTCTCAACGACAACAATGCCGGCAAGGCCGAAGGCATCCACCTGATGATCGGCCGCCGGCCCCACGCGGCGTTCGGCAACACGGCCGGCGACCAGCAGATGCTGGAGTACACGGGGGCGGGCGACGGCGCGCGGCTGATGATGCTGGTCCTTCACGACGACGCGAAGCGCGAGTACGCCTACGGCCCGGCCACCGGGCTGCCGGACACCAAGGTGGGCACGTTCTCCCAGGCGCTCTACGACGAGGCGAAGAAGAAGGGCTGGACGGTCATCAGCATGAAGAACGACTGGAAGAAGATCTTCGCCTTCGAGTAACGGTTCAACCTCCCAGGAGGTCCTTCAACGTCATCAGCAGGAAGAACCCGATCACGATTTCGCTGACGATCCACGAATTCTTCGTCATCCAGTCGCGGGCCCTGGGCAGGAGCGCCTGCGCCCGTTTGCCGAGCGCCAGCAGAAGGAGCAGCGGAACGCCGGCCAGGGCGACGGTGAGCGCCACGAAGACGAGGCCGTGCCACCAGGGGGCGCCGTGATGGGCGAGGTACGCGCCCACCGTGAACATGCTGATCAGATCCCCCGGCAGGAGCAGGAAGAGGAGCAGGCCCATCCGAAGCGAGAAGAGCGGGGTCGCACTCTCGAGCTTCGCCATCCATCGAGGCGGCTGACTGCGGCCCCTCTCCCGCGACACTTTCCAGGCGAGAAAGACCAGCAGAACGATGATCGCGACTTCGATGGCGCGCTCCACTCGAGCATCTCCGCCCGACGCCGCCCCGCGTCCTTTCACGAGCCCGGTCAGAAAGTACGAGGCCGTGACGCCGATGAACGTCGCGACACCGGCGCCGAGGAGGAAGAACGCCGAATCGCGGCGGGGGCGCGTTCCCGTGGCGAGCAGGATGGCCGTCACGATCTGAGGCCCCGCGACCATGACGAAAGCCATGGGGAGAACGATCGACAGGGCGCTCATGCTGGCGGCGAGAGTCTGTCGCAACGAGGAGACGCGCAGCAAGCGCCGACCCAGACGCTTCCGCTACCCTCCCGGGTGAAATGAGCGCTCAACCGCCGTCGACTGCGGGTTTCTCCCTCGTGGCGGGGGGGCCCGCGCACGGGCTGCAGCAACGGCTGGGCCTCGTGGACCCGGCGTCGTTCCATCCCGTCCGGAGAGCGCTGGTCTCGATTCTCCTCACGTGGGTCGCCCTCCTCGTTCTCTCCGCCGTGCAGGGTCTGGCGATCGGCGGCGGGGTGAAGATCCCCTTCCTCTACGACTACGCGGCCTACGCGAGGTTCCTCATCGCCATTCCCATGCTGATCGTCGCCGAGGGGTTCATCGGGCCCCGCATCGCCCGGGTCGCAGCCCACTTCGGCCGCTCCGGCCTGGTCTCGGAATCCGACCGGCCCGCATACGAGGCGGCGCTGGACCGCGGCAGGAGGATGCGGGACTCGGTCGCTGGCGGAAGTCGTTCATTTCGTTCTGGCGTGCGCGAGCGCCATCGCCGTCCTCGACGTGTTCCCGCTGGACTTCTCGACGTGGCGATCGCTCGTGTCGGCCTCCGGCCACACCCGCACGCTGGCCGGCTGGTGGTACCTGGTCGTCGGCGTGGCGCTGTTCGAGTTTCTCCTGTGGCGGTGGCTCTGGCGGCTCTTCATCTGGTACGTCTTTCTCTGGCGCATGTCGAGGCTCGATCTCCGGCTGATCGCGACGCACCCCGACCGCGCGGCGGGGCTCGGGATTCCTGGGCGACGCCCAGCGCTTCTTCTGGATCATCGTCTCGGCCTTTTCGTTCACGGCCGCCGGAGTCCTCGGCGACGAGATCGTCTATGGGGGAGTCCCGCTGGCGAGCTTCTGGTTCGCGTTGGCGGGCTACGTCGTGCTGGTGCTCATCGTCTTTCTTCTGCCGCTGACGATGTTCTCGGGGCAGATGAGCCGCGCCAAGCTCGAGAGCATGCACGACTACAGCGCCTTCGCGGTCCTGCACAACCGGCTCTTCGACGAGAAGTGGGTGCAGGGGCGGCCACGCGAAAGGACGAGGTGCCGCTCGGCGCGCCTGAAATTTCGTCGCTCGCGGACCTCGCCGGCGCGTCCGACGTCCTCTACAGGATGAGGCCGGTTCCCTTCGATCCGCGGGATGCGCTGGCGCTCGGACTGGCGGCCCTGATTCCGATGACGCCCCTGGCGCTGACCATGTTCCCGCCCCAGAAGATCTTCGAGATGATCTTCAAGGTGCTGGTCTAGGGTGGACTGCCGGCGAGGAATCACGATCATGAATGCGCTCGAACGAAGTCCAGAACAGGAGATGTCCATGCGACCCACAGACAAGATTTCCGGAAGAGTAGCCATTCGAAGCTGCGCCTGCTCGCGGCCGCCTCGTGTCTGCTACTCGTCGCCGCAGGAGCACAGGCGCAGTTTCCCGGCGACGTGCCCGACACCTTCCGGTTGAACCTCGGCGGAATGTACGCCTGGTTCGGCACCGACGTCACGCTTCAGCAGCCCGAAGGACCCATCTCGGGCGAGATCAACATGGAAGATGTCTTCGGCCTGGCGGATTCGAGACCCGGATTCTCCGCTCGCGGCTATTGGAACCCCTTCGGCCGCTTCTTCATCGACTTCGGCTATACCGGCTTCTTCCGCAAACGCACGGAATCAATTTCGGCGGATATTCCGTTCGGGGATGTGATCTACACCGCAGGGGCGTCGGTCGAAGCGTCCATGGACTCTCACCTTCCGTATCTCGATTTTCGCTGGAACTTCGTCAAGAACGATGCCGTGCAGTTCGGACTCACGCTCGGAGTCGCTTACCCGATCCTCGAGGCAGAAGTGACTGGCGAGGCGACAGTGGTCGGGCCGGGAGGGCCCGTCATCGAAGAAACGGTGACCCGGGAAGCGGAGATATCGACGTTCGTGCCCCTTCTCGGGCTCCTGTTCGATGCCCGGCTGGGGGATCGCGTCTCCGCCGGAGTGCTCTTCAACGGCATCTTCGCGCCCGTGCATCCGTATGTGGGATCCATCTTCGTCGCCGAGGCGCACATCGACTGGTTCGTGACGCCCAATTTCGGCGTGGGAGGGGCGTTCGACTACACGAAGTTCAACATCAAGAGGGAAGACGAGAACAACAACGTCATCGTCGACTTCTCCTACCACTACTACGGTCCGAAAGCCTACGTCATACTGACCTTCTGACGGCGTCGAGGCGCCGCAACAAGTGCCGAAGCGCTCGCGGCTAAGGACTGGGAAGAGCGGGATCCTCTTTTCGGCCCTCGGCATCTGCGTGACGGCGGCGATGGCGGCGCAGGAGAGCCCCAAACGGCCCTGGAACGAGCTCGACCTTCCGTGGATCTCGGCTCGGCTGGATTTCGCCGCCATGGAGGACGGGGCCTTCTACTCGCAGGATGCCGAGAAGCAAACAGCAGGTCGGCGATCTGTCCGCCGAGCAGCTCTTCCGGCTCGACAACCTCTCGATCTCCGGCGAGATCAAGCTGCGCCGTCCATGGCGGTACGCGTTCGCAGGCAACTACCGAGGCCTCGACCCGACGGTCTTCGCGGACATGGACGTCGACCGACCTGAACCTCTCCATCCCGATCGGCGCCCTGGCGTGGGTCACGCTCGGCAAGCAGAAGGAAGGAGTCGGCCTCGAGATGATGGCGAACGCCCGGGACATCGACTTCATGGAACTGTCGACGATGACCACGGCGTCCACGTTCTTCGAATCGCACATCGTGGGCGTCCGGTTTTCCGGCACCGCGGCGTGCGAGCGGATGACCTGGTCGGCGGGGTGGTTCAACAACTGGCTCGACGACGACCTGTCGTTCTCCGAGAGCGGCCAGATCGCCGCCGGCAGGGTCACCGGCACGCCGATCCTGGCCGGCGGCGGTCGCCGGCTCCTGCACCTCGGCGTCTCGGCCGTCTACCGCGAGGCCCCGAACGGGAGCCTCAAGTCCAGGAGCACTCCCGAGGTCTACGAGGCCCCGGATTTCGTGGACACGGGCACGTTCCCGGCGGACCATGCCGCATCGGTGGGCGGGGAGCTCGCGGCGGTCGAAGGGCCCTTCACGGTCTCGGCCGAATACACGGGGACGCACGTATCGTCGCCGCAGACCGGGAACCCCGACTTCTCGGGCTTCTACGTCGTGGCCTCCTGGTCGCTGACCGGAGAGACCCGGCCGTACGACCGCTCCAGCGGAACGTTCGGGAGAATTCTTCCCACGGCTCCCTTTTCGTTCAAACACGGGGGCCCGGGCGCCTGGGTCCTGGCCGCGCGCTACTCGAGCATCGACCTGACGAGCGGCTCCATCGATGGCGGTCGAGTTCGATCGCTGGGGCGGGGCGCTCTCCTGGTATCCGAACCAACGGTGGCGCTTCGAGTTCAACTACGGATACGGACGGCTCGAGCGCGCGGGGCTCGTGGGCCACACGCATTTCTACCAGCTCCGCCTCCAGTTCCAACTGTGAGACGCGAGGGACTATGAAGAACTCGAAGAGGATCCTGCTCTCTCTCTCGATTCTGCTCGTTTCGGGCGCGGCGATGGCTCAGGACGAGGATCAGCCGGCGGACGCCAACAAGCTGGCTCAGGAGCTGGCCAATCCTGTGGCCAACCTCTGGTCGCTGCAGTTCCAGTTCAACAACTTCCAGCTCACCAACGATCGGTGGAACTACAACCTCAACTTCCAGCCGGTCATGCCGGTCAGCCTGACAAGCTGCTGGAATCTCATCACGCGCCCCGTGATCCAGGTCTACAACAGCGCCCCCTACCAGACCTCCACGGGAGCGGATGCCCGGACGACCAACTTCGGTGATTGGACACAGCTCGAGCTCTTCTCGCCGGTGGGCACCGGGGACTGGCTGCTCGGCGCCGGTCCGACGTTCATCTTTCCGACGGGCGGGTCCGTCTATACAAGCCAGGGAAAGTTCCAGGTCGGGCCCGCGCTCGTCGTCGCCTACATGACGAAGAAGTACATCCTCGGCGTTTTCCCGCAGCAGTGGTGGTCCTATGCCGGCGACGCGAGCCGTCCGGACACGAACCAGATGAATCTTCAGCCCATCATCAACTTCTTCTTCGAGGGCGGCTGGAACGTCGGCTACTCGGGGAACATCCTGGCCGACTGGGAGGCGCCTTCAAACAATCGTTGGACCGTGCCCATCGGCCTCGGCTTCGGCAAAGTGGTGAAGTTCGGTCGGCTGCCCGTCAAGGTATCGCTGGCAGGCCAGTACATGGTGACGCAGCCCGAGCCCGTCGGTCAGCAGTGGAACATCCAGATCCAGTTGACGCCGGTGCTGCCGAAGCTCATCCAGGGAACGTTGTTCGACTGATCGAAGGGAGCCAGACCGAGAGGTGCTCGGCGGGGCGGCCGTGCGTGCGCGTCCACTTCTGAGGCGCTTCGAGCGAGACACGCGGCGCGGTTATCATGGGCGCCGAAAACTGATGAGGAAAGATCCCCAGGGGAGGATGCTGCGCGAGGCCCGCCGGCCCGGCCCCGTCGCCGGTGCCGCCGCGGTGCTCTGCTTCTCTTCGCCGCCGGCTGCTCGACCCTGTCCTCCATCTTCCACAAGCCACCGCCGATCGAGAAGCGCCTCAATGAGAGCGGCCTCACGATCAACTCGCTCCAGACGGAGGTCCTGCATTTCGCAGACGATTACGTCGAGTCTGTGTCGCACGCCGCCGACGGCGTCGCAAAAGCGCTCGGAACGCGGGAGGCCGAGGTCGCGGCGCTCAAGTGGAAGATCGACCAGGCCACGGCGGCCTACGCCGACGCCACCGGCGAAAATCCCGTCTGGAACGTCCTGGACCTGACCGTGCTCGCCACCGTCTCTCGGATGGTCGTCGAGGACGCCACCGCGCGCGAGGAGTTCGGCGATGCGGTCGTTCCGCTCGTCGCGACCCACGTCGCGCTCGAGAAGCGCGCCTGGACCTTCGCCGGCGTCTTGCTGTCACCCGAGCAGGCCGAGGAGCTCCGGAACCTGATCGTCGAGTGGCGTAAGCAGAACCCGTCGGAGCGCGACGTGTCCGGGGCCCGATTCCGCGAGTTCGTCGTCGACCTCGGAAAGGCCCAGGCCGCCGGACAGGCCAAGCCCACCAGCATCTTCAGCATGCTCTACCTCGACCCCTTCGCGGGCCTCTCCCCGACGACCGTGGCGATTCAGCAGAGCCGCGAGCTCGCGGAGCGCGTGGTCGCCTACGCGGAGCGGGCGCCGACCCTGATGCGCTGGCAGGCGGAGCTCCTGGCTCTCCAGGTCCAGGAGCAGCCGGCGCCGCAGGAGCTTCTCGCCAACACCACGCGCGTCTCGCGCTCGATCGAGACGATCTCGAAGACGGTCGAAGGGCTTCCCGAGCTCGTGAACGCCCAGCGGGAGGCGGCGATCGCCCAGCTCTTCGCGGGAGTGGCGTCCGAACGGGAGGCCATCCTCGCGGATCTGGAGGCGAAGACGTCGACGGTCGAGACCCTCCTCGGCCAGCTCCGGGAGACCATGAACGCCGGCGGCGCGATGGGCACGTCGCTCACGGAGACGATCCGCTCGCTCGACGCCTTCGTCCATTACGTCTCGCCGCCGCCGGACCCGAACGCGCCTCCCAAGCCGGCCGGCAAGCCGTTCGACCCCCTCGACTTCGGCAAGGCGGCGACGGAGGTCGGCGGAATGGCCCGCGACCTCAACACGCTCCTGCGCTCGGCCAACGAGACCGCTCCCGCGATCGCGAAGATCGGTCAGCAGACGGGCGAAGACCTGAAGCGCGTCGTCGACCACGCCTTCTGGCGCGGACTGATCCTGATCGTGGTGTTCCTCGCGGGGTTGATTCCGGTGCGCCTCGCCTATCGGGCGATCGAGCGAAAGTTCGCCCGGCCGCCGGCTCCCTAGCTCGCTTCGGCGGCCGTTTCGCGCGGTTTCTTCTTGAAGTGGGGGAGGTCCGGCTCACCCAGGAGGCGGGCCAGGCCCTCCCACCCGCGGACGTGCTCGCAGACGACCTTGATCGCCGAGGTCAGCGGCACGGCGAGCACGGCGCCGGAAACGCCCCAGATCGTCCCCCAGAAGATGAAGGCGATCATGACGGTCAGGGGAAAAAGGCGGACCTTGCTGCCGACGATGTACGGCGTCAGGACGTTGCCCTCGAGAAACTGCATGAGGCTGTAGACCAGAAAGACGAGGAGGGCCCGCTCGCCGTCGTACTGGAAGAACGCGACCGCCACCGCGGGGATCGTCGAGAGGATGACGCCGACGTACGGGAGGAGGATGGCGACTCCCGCGAGCGGGCCGAGCACGTAGTAGTAGTCGATGCGAAGCAGCATCAGGGCGATCGTCGTGGCCCCCGCCATGATGAGCATCACGAACGAGAGCCCGAGGGCGTACGCCGTCATCGTCCGCGAGATCGCGCCCGTGACGTCGCTCTCCCCGAGGCGCTCGTTGCGCATGAGCATGCCGGCGAGCACGCGCCCGAACTTCTCGCGGTCCTTGAGCATGAAGAACGTCAGGAAGGGGATCGTCGCGGCGTAGAGCAGGATCCCGACCGTCGCCCCGAGCCGGCTGACGAAGGTGCGCGTGGTCTCGAGCTGCGACTCCGTGATCTTGACCTCGCGCACGCCCGGCGCCTCCTCGGGCAGGATCGAGCCCATGCGCTCCCGGACGCTGTTGACGAAGTTCATGATCCCGGCGAGCAGGTCCCGGATCCGCGTCTGGTAGCGCGGCAGCTCGGCGAAGAACTGATTGATCTGCGCGGTGACGTTGATGACGAGCAGCGAGACGCCGCCCAGGATCACGAACAGGATGAGCAGAATCGCCACCACGCGCGGCACGCCCGCGCGCTCGAGCAGGGAGACGAAAGGGCGCAGGGCGAACGAAAGAAAGAGCGCGAAGGCGAGGGGCACCAGCAGCGGCTCGCCGTAGTAGAGCAGGGCGATGACGGCGGCCGTCGAGACGACCGTGAGCCCGACGACGCGCGGAGGCGGCGGCCCGGGCCGGGACTCGGCCTCCGTTCGCAGAGTCAAAAAACCCCCTCGGGGGGAGGGGGTTTGGTCGAGGCGCGTCTGGAGGGTTTCGCGATCACGTTCCCGAGACGAGTGTTACCACAATCTGGGCCCGCCGGTTCTTCGCCTTTCCCTCGGCCGTCGCGTTGTCGTAGGCCGGCTGGGCGGCTCCCATCGACGAGGTCGTGATGCGGCCCGGGTCGATGCCGTGGCGGGTGACCAGGTAGTCCTTCCCGGCCTGGGCGCGCCGGGCGCCGAGCTCGAGGTTCGACTGCTCCGAGCCGGTGTTGTCCGTGTAACCCGTCACGACGGCCGTGGCGTTCAGGTCGTTCTTCATGCGCAGGGCGACTCCGTCGAGCACGGCCTTGGCGATGTTGGTCAGCCGGGCGCTCGTGCCGTCGAAGACGATCTCGTCGGTGGTCGTCCGGGGCCCCGGGCGCGGAGGCGGCGGCGGAGCCACGGGGGCCGGCGCCGGGGCCGGCGGTACCTCGGTGACCGGCTCGGGGGCCGGAACGACGACCGGCGGCGGGGGCTCCGGCGGCCAGGCGGCGTAGGTCACGCCGAGAACGCCGCCGAACGGATTCTGGCTGGTGCCGTCGGCGAAGAGCATCGACAGGTTCGTGCCCAACGCCCCGGAAAGCGCCCAGCCCGAGCGGCCGAACCAGAACCGGGCGCCGCCGTTCAGCTGTGCGTAGTCGTTCTGGGGGAAGTCCCCTCCGTCGTAAACGTTGTAGAGCGCCTCGATGATGACCTGGAGCATCGGGGTCCCGACCGGGATCGTCGCGCCGACGCCGAACTTCACGATGTTGGCGACGCGGATCTCGTCGTCCTGGGGCGCGGGTGCATCCTGGTCGCCCGACAGCGTGTAGGAGACCATACCGGTGAACCAGGACTTCGAAATCGCGGCGCCCCACTCCCAGTCGGCGCGCGGCGAGTTCACGCCCTCGATCGTGTCGCCGGCGCCACCGACCTGGTCGATCTTCGTGATCGGAATGTGCCCGGCCAACCAGCCGGCGATGCGGAAGTCGGGGTCGACCTCGGAGGCGTAGTTGAACTTCGTGCCGAGCCGGATCTTCTGTCCTTCGGACGCGTCGAAGGGGCCGACGATGCCGAGCGAGTTGACGAAGCCCGCCGCCCAGCCCCCGCCGCTGCGGGTCACCTGACCGCCTCCGGCGACGAACACCGACCACCAGTCGGTCAGGCCGAGGCCCAGCGAGACGGTGCCGCCGTACTGGTTGAAGTACCGGGTCGCGTCGGACTGGCCGACGAAGAAGGGGCCGGCGGTCTGCGGCTGGTACCACGCGTACGCGCCGAACGTGAACTGTCCGCCCCGGGGGTTGTCCCCCGTGGACATGGTGAGGAGTCCGATGTCGCCTCCGACGTTCGGGGCGACGACCGCGGGCTGCCCGAAGGCGGCGACCGAAGTGGCGCAGATCAGCATCCCGAGGACGGTCCGCTTCGCCATCATGAAAATGTCTCCTTTCGAGCCTGTCCGGGGAACGTAACTGCCGAATAGAATAAGCCAAAAGTCCTGTATTGCCAAACATCTTCTGTTAGGACAGGGCACCGGCCATCCGGTCAGGTGCCAGGGTTCACGGCGCGGGGCGAGTTGAAGGTGTCGGCCGGACGGGTCTGTGCGGGTATGGGATTTCCCGTCGTCCGGCCGCAGCTTAACTCGCCTTCAGGGGCAGGGCTACGCGTCTTGCCGAGATGCGGAGGCGCTTCAGCTGCACACGCGGGTTGGGCCGGTGACGGACCTGGAACGAGGGGCTAGGCGCACCGTCACGCATATGGCGCTACGCTCGGACCGCAGTCGAGCGCAGCGAAGGACTCCGAGTCGATGGCGAAGTAGACAGCGTCCAGCCCATGGACGGTGCGGTTGCCATGGTAGGTCATGCCGAGGCGAGCGATCACGCGCTGTGAGGCGAGGTTCGGCGGGTCCGTACCGGCGAAGACCCGACCGAGGCGAGCCCGCTGAAAGGCGAAGGCGAGGACCGCGAAGGCCGCCTCAGTGGCGAGGCCGCGCCGCCACTGCGACGGCGATAGACCATAGAGGATCTCAACTTCCTGGGACGTCTCGCCGAAGTGCCGGAGGCCGCAGAAACCCACTGGAACGAGCTGCGGTTTGAGAGAAAGAAGCCACATGCCGAAGCCATGTCGTTCGAAAGACTCGATACTGGCGTCTACGACGGCTGTCGCCTCGTCTCGGTGGATCACGCGATCGTCCCAGAGGAAGCGGCGGACGTCCGGATCCGCCCACAGCGCATGAAGAAAGGCGGTGTGGTGAGCTGAGATTGGAACGAGTTCAAGGCGCTCCGTCGCGAGGCGCCGGCGTTCTTGCTCTGTGACGAGCGCTTCGGTGCTCACGAGGAACTCCCGGTGCGCCGGACTAAACCTTGGGCTGCATCACCAGCGACATCTTGTCCTGGAAGGCCTTCATGATCGCCGGGCCGCGGATCGAGGAGATGGCCTTTTCGGTATGGCGGATGAGGTCGCGGACGGCTTCGACGCCGCGCCCCCGATCGATCTCCGCGAGGGCCTGCTTGTAGGGGCGGTCGATGCCCGGGAGGTTGGACTCGCCGATCGCGGTCTCCGCCTCCTGCTTCACGCGCGTGCAGAGGATCATGAGGATCTTCTTCTCGTCCCCGAGGAGAGGCGGCGCCGTGACGACGGAGGCGACGGACGCGACGGAAGCGACCGAATGCGCCGCGGCCGTCGCGCCGAAACCCGTGCGGACCGGCGGAGGAGGAGCGGAGAACCGGCTCTCACCGCCGGCCGGGGCCACCGCCGCGGCGAATCGGGCGACGGCCTCGCGGTTGCGCATCTCGACGAGGTCGGCGGTCACGAGCCCGTAGAGGATCTTGGCGGTATCGAAGGAGTTCGAGTTCATGGACCGCGCGAGCTCCTCGACGGTGCGGCGGCCGTCGATGTGCGTGACGAGGTTCCACTCCGGAGGGGAGAGCGTGATGGGCTCGCCCATCTCGCGCGTCTTGAACACCGGCACGTACTCCACGCCCGGGATCTTCCGGGCGAGGACCTTCCACTCGTCGAGGCGCCGGGCCGCCTCCATCAGCAGAGAGGTGTTCGTCTTTTCGATCGTCACGGTCTCGATTTCCTTGCCCGGCGAAAACTGGAAATCTCCCGTCGACCAGATGGCCAGGGCGTAAACCGCCTCCTCGCCCCGCAGGTTCCCGAGCTCCGCGTGGACGATCCGGCCGTTCCTCAGGTAGATGTAGCCCCGCTCTCCGCCCCGCACCAGCATGAACATCCCGGTCTTTCCCGAGACCGATACGAGCTGGATGATGTCGGGGACGGGGAGCTCCTGGATGGACCCCTGAAACGACATACGGGAGAAATGCTAGCACCCGCCGGGAAAGGCCGTCTTTCGACTGGAGCCCCGGGGAGCTCACGGGGCGCGGGGAGACGGGGGTCTTCTCGGGAGAGGGGGCCGAAGCGCTTCCCCTCTCATTTCCACGGTCCGCGAAGCGGACCGCTAGAGGTCGGCGCCGCGTGGATGTGGCAGATCGCGAGCGCCAGCGCGTCGGCGGCGTCGATGGGCACACGCGAGCGCTGGCGAGCGAGAAGCGACAGCACCATCGCCCGGACCTGCTCCTTCTCGGCCTGGCCGTAGCCGACGAGCGCTTTCTTCACCAGGCGGGGCTCGTACTCGAAGACCGGGACGGACGCCCGGGCCGCGGCGGCGAGCAGGACGCCCCGGGCGTGAGCCAGTTTGAGGGCCGAGGAGATGTTCTTGGCGGCGAAGACCGTCTCGACCGACACGGCCGCCGGCGTGACGCGGCCGAGCAGCTCGGCGGCCGAGGTGAAGAGGAACTCGAGCTTCTCCGGAAGCGTGAAGCGCGCCGCAGGACGCCATACCCCGCAGCTCTCGAGTCGGAGATGGCCGCTGTCGAAGGCGACGATTCCGAAACCGGTCGCGGCGGTTCCGGGATCGAGCCCGAGAATGATCACGGAGTGGCGGGGGTCTCTTCGAAGTCGAAGTTGGCCCAGACGTGCTGCACGTCGTCGTGGTCTTCGAGCGCTTCCATCAGCTTGACCATCTGATCCGCCTTGCGCGCGTCGAGAGCGACCTCGGTCGAAGGAATCATGGAGATCTCGGCCACCGCGAGCGGAAGCCCCTTGGACTCGAGGTGCGACTTGACGCCGGGGAATCCCTCGGTCGTCGTCTTGATCTCGTGGTACTGGTCCGTCGTCTCGACGTCGTCGGCGCCGCCCTCGATGGCCGCCTCCATGACCGCGTCTTCGCTGGCCTTGTCCTTCTCGATCGCGATGTAGCCCATCTTCTGGAAGAGAAAGCGGACCGAGCCCGACTCGCCGAGGTTGCCGCCGTGCTTCGAGAAGATCGTCCGGATCTCGGGCAGCGTCCGGTTCTTGTTGTCCGTGAGGGCCTCGATCAGAATGGCGGTGCCGCCGGGACCGTAGCCCTCGAAGGTCACCTCTTCGTAGGTGACGCCGGGCAGCTCCCCGGTGCCGCGCTGGATCGCGCGCTTGATGTTGTCGGCGGGCATGTTGACGGCCTTCGCGTCGTCGATCGCCTTGCGCAGCCGCGGATTGGACTCGGGCGCGCCGCCGCCCTGCTTGGCCGCCATCGTCAATTCACGGATCAGCTTGGTAAAGACGCGCCCGCGCTTGGCGTCGGCGGCGCCCTTCTTGTGCTTGATCGTGCTCCATTTGCTGTGTCCGGACATGCGTACGCTCCTCGAATCGAACTCCGGAAGCGGATTATATGAGCACGCGAGGCTCCGGCCAGTCGGTGCTTCTCCTTGATTTTATTGGGTTTTCGGCGACAATAGGTTTCAGTCCATGCCCAAGAAAGTTCTTTTGATCGAATACGAGCCACGCTACATCGAGCGTATTCGTACCCTGCTCTCTCCCCTCGGGCACACCCTGACCGAGGCCCACGACGGCGAGGCCGGTCTCCAGGCTTTCGGAACGAGCAAGTTCGACGTCGTCCTGCTCTCCGGAATGCTGCCCCGGCTGCCGAGCGCCGAGGTCATCCGCGAGATCCGGAAGAAGGGCGGCGCCACGGCCCCGCCCATCCTCCTGATGATGAGCGGCTATCGAGGCACCAACCGCAAGGCCGACGCGCAGAAGGTCGGCGCCTTCGACATCCTCGCGCGCCCCTTCAACGACGAGGATCTCGTGGGCTCCGTGCGGGACGCCCTCGACTCCTCGGACATCGGCGCGAGGACGATGCGAATCGACACCGCCCAGCTCGCGGCGTCCGCGTCGCCGCTGACCTCGAACGACATCTTCTCGGACGTTCTCTCGGATCTGACCGGGGAGGCGCGGCCGGCGCGCGCCGGGGGCCGCATCCGCGCCGGCGGCCGCTCCGACTCCGGCGGCTTCCGCTCCCGCCTCGCCGCCCGCCGCGCCGCCCGCGCGGCCCTCGGCAGGCGAGAGCGACGTCGAGAAGCGCCTTCGCGACACGCTTTCGGGCCTGAACCTCGGGTCGCGGCCCGGCGTCGCGCCGAAGGCGGCGCCCGCGCCGCCGATCGCGATCCCCATGCCCCAGCCTCCCGCGCCTGCGCCGAAGCCCAAGCTCTCGTCGGACACCGACGTCGACCGGATTCTCTCGGACACGCTCTCGGGCCTTACGGTTGCCGAAACCGCGCCCGCCGGCCGGGGCCACGCCGCCGCCCTCGGCGGGAACGCCCGCCCCGACTCCCCGAATCCGGCAGGAGCCCGCGGCCGCGGTGCCGGCCTCCGGGCCGGACCGTTTCGGCCAGTACGAGATCATCGAGAAGATCGCGAGCGGCGGCATGGCCGAGCTCTACAAGGCCCGACGCACGGGTGTCGAAGGCTTCCAGAAGATCGTCGCGATCAAGAAGATCCTGCCGCACATCGCGGACGACGAGGAGTTCGTGACGATGTTCGCCGACGAGGCGAAGCTCGCCGCGCAGCTCAACCATCCCAACATCATCCACATCTACGACCTGGGCAAGATCCAGGCGGGCGGCTACTTCATCGCGATGGAGCACGTCGACGGCCGGGACCTGCGGTCGATCGAGCAGTCGGCGCGCGAGCACTCGGTCCCTCTGCCGGTCTCGCTGGCCGTGTACGTCGCGTCGAAAGTGGCTTCGGCCCTCGACTACGCGCACCGGCGTCGCGACGCCGAAGGCCACGATCTCAACATCGTGCACCGCGACGTGTCGCCCCAGAACATCCTCATCTCCTACGAGGGCGACATCAAGCTCTGCGACTTCGGGATCGCGAAGGCCGCCTCGAAGGCCTCGAAGACGCAGTCGGGGGCCCTCAAGGGCAAGATCCAGTACATGTCGCCCGAGCAGGCGTGGGGCAAGCCCATCGACCGGCGCAGCGACATCTTCTCGCTCGGCGTGGTGCTCCACGAGCTCCTGACGGGCGAGCGGCTCTTCCAAGGCGACTCGGACATCAGCGTTCTCGAGAAGGTCCGCTCCGCCGACTTGGCTCCGCCCTCGCGCCTGAATCCGGAAGTGCCGCAGAATCTGGACGCCGTCGTTCTGCGGGCGCTCGCGAAGGACCCCGACGACCGCTACGCGAACGCCTCGGACATGCTGCGGGACCTCGAGTCGGTCCTCTACTCGTATACGCCGGCGCCGGGCAGCGCCGATGTCGCGATCTACCTCCATCGGCTCCAGTCGGAAGAGACGGCCCTGGCGGACTCGAAGGCGCGCGAGGCCGCCGCGCGGGCGGAGTCGGAAGAGATCCAGGAACCCTCCAGGAAAGCCAAATCGAAGAGCGTCCCCATCGTTCGTCGTCCGGGATCGACGCCCGCGCCGCCCCGGCCCCTTCGGAGGCGGCCCCCGCCGAGTCTCCCGCGAGGCCGCGCGAGGCCGCGGCGCCGACGCGTCGGGAAGCTCCGCCTTCCACACCGGAGGTGTTCGGAACGCTCGAGGCGAAATCGGCGGAGGCCGAGAGGAAGAGCCGGACGCCGCTGTATGCCGCCATCGGCGTCGCGGCCGCGGCTCTCGTGGGCTTCCTGATCTGGCAGACGACGCGCTCCGCGCCATCGGCCGTCCCCGCGCCCGCGCCCGTAACGCCGGCCGCGGCCCCGGCACCCGCGCCGACGCCGGCGGTCGCGCCGGAGTCGCTCACACCCGTCGCCCCGGCCCCGGCCGCGATCGATCCCAAAGCGGTCGAGGCGGAGGTCCAGCGCCAGGTCGCCGCGAAGCGCCGGGAGCTCGAGAAGGCCGCGGCGGCGAAGGCCGCGAGCGAAGCGGCGGCCGCGCCGACCGCCGAGCCTGCGCCCACCGAGGAACCGACCGCCGTTCCGACGGCGGTGCCGACGCGTCCGGAGCCGACCGCCGTTCCCACGGAGATCCCCACGCTCGCCGAGGCCACCGTCGAGGTCCGCCGGGGAGACCTCGTGGGTCCGGGCGCCGGGGTCGTCGAACCGGTCCTCGTGTCCCCGCCCCGAGTCGTTTATCCTGCGATCGCGCGCCAGCAGCGCATCGAGGGTAAGGTCGTCGTCCTCGTGCTGGTCGACGAGAACGGCAACGTGACGGAGACTCGTCTCCAGCAGGGTGTCTCGCAGACGCTGGTCAATAACGCCGTGATGGCGGGGGCGAAGAGCGCGAAGTTTCGGCCGGCCACCAAGAACGGTCTCGCGGTGAAGATGTGGCGGCCCTTGATCGTGGAAGTCAGGCCTTAGGCTTACGTGGTGTCCTGAGGCTCTCAGAAGTCCAAAGAAGAGTTGAGGAGGTCAGCCCGCATGGCCCTTTCAGGCGACCAGAAGAAGTTCTACGAGAACACGCTCACCGTAACCAAGAGAGAGATCGAGGAGCTCGAAGGCGAGATCCAGGAGGAGCTCGCCAAGGTCAAGGACCGCCTGGCCGAGCTGCAGAACGCACAGAAGGCCGCGCGGCAGATGTACGACGCCGCCTGCCAGCGTCTGGGCGTTCGGAACGAGCTCGAAGAGGCCGAATCCCAGGGCTGATCGGTCTCGGCGGGGGCGGCGCCGTCCGGCGCCGCCGCTTCCACTTGCTCCGCGCCCTCCTCGCAGCCCTCGCGCTCTCCGGCATTTTCGGCGGATGCCGCGCCGAGCGTCGCGCCTCCGAGCCGCTCTCCACACCGACGCCGAAGGCCCCCGCCGGGCCCTCGCGCGTCGTCACGCTCGCTCCCAACCTGACCGAGATCGTCTTCGCGCTCGGGGCGGGAGACCGGCTGGTCGGGGTGTCCGAGTACTCGGACTACCCGGAGGCCGCGCGCGCGATCCCGCGCGTGGGAGGGCTCGAGGTCGATCCCGAGAAGGTCGCGTCGCTTTCGCCCGATCTCGTCCTGGCCATCACCGAGGGAAGCGGCCGCGGTGCCGTCGGGGCGCTCGAGGCGGCGGGTGTGCCGGTCGTCGTCGTGCCGTCGGGCTCGCTCGACGCGGTGCTCGAGGCGATCCGCACCGTCGGTCGAGGGCTCGGCCGGGAGGCGCAGGCGCAGGCTCTCGTCGAGGAGCTCTCCCGAAAGAGAGCCGCCGTGCGGGAGCGGGCGGCGTCGTCGAAGCGGCCGCGCACGCTTCTGCTCGTGTGGCCGGACCCGCCGCAGGCGGCCGGCGGGGGAACGTTCCTGGACGACCTCCTCGAAGAGGCCGGCGCCGAGAACATCATGAAGAACCGGCGGGGCTGGCCCATTCTCTCGAAGGAGTTCCTCGCGACGGCGCCGGTCGACCTGCTCGTCGTGCCCGACTCGGCGGAGACGCGGCCCGCCTACGAGCGCGCCTTTTCCACGGGCCCGCTCTCGCGGGGACCGATCACCCGCGCCGCGGTGCTGCGACTGGACGAGGCCGCGCTGACGCGGCCGGGTCCCCGGGTCTTCGACATGCTCGAACGGCTCTCGCAGGCCGAGACGCTGCGATGAGAGGCCCACGAACCGGCGCCGGCCGGGCGGCGGTGTTCGCGGCGGCGGTCGCGCTCCTGCTCCTGACGGCTGTGCTCGCCTTCGCCGTGGGGGGCGTGTCCCTCTCGATTCCGGACCTGCTCTCGGGGGAGGGGCCGGCCGGGGAGCGGGCCCGCCTTCTCGCGGCGCTTCGCTGGCCGAGGGTCGTGCTCGCGGCGCTCGTGGGCGGTTGTCTCGCGCTCGCGGGCGCGGCGCTCCAGGCGCTCCTGAAGAATCCGCTCGCCGACCCGTTCCTTCTCGGGACCTCGGGCGGCGCGGCCGCGGGAGCCGCCGGCGCGGCGCTGCTCGGGGCCTCGCCTCTCGTTTCGCCGGCGGCGGCCTTCGTCGGAGCGGCCGCGGCCTCGGTGGGCGTCGCGGCGCTGGCCCGCCGCGGCGGACGGCTCGACCTCCAGCGGCTGCTCCTCGCGGGGCTCGTGGCGAACGCGTTCTTCTCCGCGCTGCTTCTCGCGGCCTTCTCCATCGCGTCCGGCGAAGCCGCGCGAACGATGCTCTTCTGGATGATGGGAAGCCTCGCCGACGCGACGCCCGGCCGCGACGCCGTGCTGTTGCCCTACGCGCTCGCCGGAGCGGCGGTCCTCGCCGTCATGGCCCCCCGCCTGAATCTCTTCGCCGTCGGCGAGGAGAACGCGGCCGCGCTCGGCGTGAACGTCGAGCGCTCGAAGCGCGTCGTATTCCTCGCCGCGTCGCTTCTGACGGGAGCCGCCGTGGCGTTCGCCGGCGTCATCGGTTTCGTCGGCCTGCTCGTTCCGCACGGCGTGCGCCTGGTCACGGGCAACGACCAGCGCGCGCTGCTGCCGCTCTCGGGCCTCGCCGGCGCCGCCCTTCTGGTCGCGGCCGACGCCGTTTCTCGCGCGGCCGTCGCGCCCGCGGAGCTGCCGATCGGGGCGATCACGGCGGCGCTCGGAGCGCCCCTCTTCGCCTGGCTGCTTCTGAGGAATCCGTGAGCGCAAACGTCCGGATCGAAGCGCGAGGGCTCGAGGCGCGGTATGGCGAGGCCCCGGCGCTCTCGGGGCTCGACGCCGAGATCGCGTCCGGCGAAGTCGTCGCGGTCCTCGGAGAAAACGGTTCCGGCAAGTCGAGCCTCCTGAAGGTCCTCGCCCGCGTCCTGGCGCCCTCGGGGGGCGAGATCCGGTTCGACGGACGGCCTCTCGAGTCGATCCCGCGCCGCGAGACCGCGCGGGCGATCGCCTACGTGCCTCAGAGCGTCGATCTCGTCTTCCCGATCCGCTCCCTCGACCTCGTGCTGCAGGGCCGCGCGCCGCACGGGCGCGGATTCGTCGCGGAATCCCGCGCAGACCGGCGCCTGGCTCTGGAGGCGATGCGCGCCTGCGACGTCGAGGCTCTCGCCGAGCGCGACGCGGCGGCGCTCTCGGGCGGGGAGCGGCGTCGCGTGTTCCTGGCGCGCGCCCTCGCCCAGCAGGCCGAGGTCTGGCTCCTCGACGAGCCGACCGCGGGGCTCGATCCCCGCCATCGGCTGGAGTACCTCGAGACGCTCTGGCGCGTCCACGGCGAGAGGCGGACGACCGTGCTGCTCGTCACCCACGAGATCGGCCTCGCGGCGTCCCTGGCCTCCCGGGTCCTGCTCCTGCGCAACGGCCGGACGGTGGCCGAAGGCCCCCGCGAGACGGTCCTGACGGCCGAGAACCTCGGGAGCGCCTTCGGGGTGCCGTTCGAGGGGCGCGGCGACAGCTTTTCGCTCCGGAGCGACGTCCTGCCCTCCCGCTCCCTCCAGCCCTGAGCGCCCCGGACCGCTTCCCCCGGTCTGCTAGCATTCGCAGCTTCCCATGTGGTTCAAGAAGGATCGTGCGCCCAAGGAGGTCCGGGAGGGCCGGACGAGCAAGGTCCCGGAGGGCCTCTGGGTCAAGTGCGACAACTGCCGGCAGATCCTCTACAACAAGGAGCTCGCGCGGAACTTCAAGATCTGCCCGAAGTGCGGCTTCCACTTCCGGCTCTCGGCTCCCGAGCGGCTCCGGATGCTCTTCGACGACGAGAAATACGTCGAGCTGGACGGCAACCTGCGCTCGGTCGACCCGCTCAAGTTCCGTGACACCAAGAAGTACCGCGACCGCCTGCGGGACGCGGAGGAAAACGTGGGCCCCTCCGACGCCATCGTCGTCGGTTCCGGAACGATGGAAGGGATGCCCCTCATCATCGGCGCCATGGAGTTCTTCTTCATGGCGGGCTCGATGGGCTCGGTCGTCGGCGAGAAGGTCGCGCGGGCCGCGGAGCGCTCCCTCGCCGAGAGGAAACCCCTGATTCTCGTCTCCACCTCGGGCGGCGCCCGGATGCAGGAGGGGATCCTCTCGCTGATGCAGATGGGCAAGATCTCGGCCGCGCTCGGCCGGCTCGCCGAGGGCAGGATCCCGTACATCTCGGTGATGACCGATCCGACGACCGGAGGCGTCACCGCCTCCTTCGCGATGCTCGGGGACCTCAACGTCGCCGAGCCCAACGCGCTCATCGGTTTTGCCGGCCCGCGCGTGATCGAGCAGACGATCCGCCAGACGCTGCCGGAGGGCTTCCAGCGCTCGGAGTTCCTGCTCGAGCACGGCATGCTCGACTTCATCGTCGACCGTTCCGAGATGAAAGCCACGCTCGCGCGCTGCCTCCGCATGCTCCACGGCTAGCCGACGCTGCCGTCATGACGCGGCTGCCGGCCCTCTCCCGGCTCGAGTCCCTCGACCTGCGGGGCATGAAGCTCGGGCTCGCGGCCATCGACGAGATCTGCGAGCGGCTCGGCCGGCCCGAACGGGCCGTGGAGTCGATTCTCATCGCGGGGACCAACGGCAAGGGCTCGACGGCCGCGACGCTCGCGTCGATCGGCGAGGCGGCCGGCGTCCCGACCGGGCTCTACACGTCGCCCCACCTCGAATCCGTGACCGAGCGGATCCGCATCGGACGGGACGACATCGCCCCCGAGGAGCTCGACGCGATGCTCGCCGACGTCTTCGCCGCCGCGGATCGCGCGCCCGGGGTGGCGGTCACCTACTTCGAGGCGATGACGGCGGCGGCGTTCCTGGCGTTCTCGAAGCGGCGGCTCGGGCTCGCCGTCCTCGAGGTCGGACTGGGCGGCCGCCTGGACGCGACGAACGTCGCGCCGGCATCGGTGTCCGTCGTGACGGCGATCGGCCTCGACCACACGGAGGATCTGGGCCCGACGGCCGAGGCCATCGCCGTCGAGAAGGCCGGCATCTTTCGGGCGGGGCGGCCGGCGCTGGTCGCGAGCCGCGAGCCGGAGCTCCTGCGTGTGTTTCGCGAAGCGGCCGGACGAACGGGCGCGACGCTGCACGAGATGGCGGGGGAGACGCGGATCGAGCCCGACGGCGCGGGAGGGCAGGAGGCGGTCGCCTCGACACGCTTCCGGCTGACGACGCCTCGAAGGCGTTACACGCTCGAAACGCCGCTTCTCGGCGCCCACCAGGCCGAGAACGCCTCGGTCGCCATACGCGCGGCGGAGCTCTGGCGGCCTTCCCTCGACGAGACCGCCGTGATCCGCGGCGTTGCGTCCGTGCGCTGGCCGGGAAGGCTCGAGCGCTTCGAAGCGCACGGAAGACCGGTCTTCGTCGACGGCTGCCACAACCCGCATGGCGCCGAGGCGCTGGCGCGCTTTCTCGGGAGCACCGGTCTCCGCGCCGACCTGGTGTTCGGCGCGATGGCCGACAAGGACGTGGAAGCCATGGCCGCCGTCCTCGGTCCGCGCGTCCGGCGGATCCGACTGGTGCCCGCGGGCTCTCCGCGCGCCGCGACCCCCGAGGATCTCGCGCGACGGTTCGCCGCGGCCCGGCCCGACGCCGTGGCGGCCCCGAGCCTCGCGTCCGCGCTCGGGGAGCTCCTCGAGGATCCGTCGACCGAATCTATAATCGTCGCGGGCTCTCTGTACCTGGTCGGCGAGGCGCGCACGCGGCTTCTCTCCGGCCGTTTCGACGAGGAACGATGACCACCGCCGCAGCCCCCTTCACACGCGAGCACTTCGAGAGGCTGGAGGAGGAGCGCCTCGCGGTCTTCGCGTCGAAGAGCGCCCGCGCGGAGCGTCCGCGAGGCCCCGTCTCCTCCTCGCCCGGCGACGCCCGCACGAACTACGCCCGGGACCGCGACCGGATCATCCACTCGCGGGCGTTCCGCCGGCTCAAGCACAAGACGCAGGTCTTCATCCCTTACGAGGGGGACCACTTCCGCACCCGCCTCACGCACACGCTCGAGGTCGCCCAGATCGCCCGCAGCGTCGCCCGGGCGCTGGGCCTGAACGAAGACCTGACGGAAGCGGTGGCGATCGGCCACGATCTCGGGCACACGCCCTTCGGCCACTCGGGGGAGTACGTCCTCGACCGGCTGCTGCGCGAGAGCCACCCCGAGGCCGGAGGCTTCAAGCACAACTACCAGTCGGTGCGCGTCATCGACCGCCTCGAGAAGCGCTACGACGAGCCGGGCCTGAACCTGACGCACGACGTGCGCGAGGGCGTCCTCAAGCACACCGCGTGGCCGCGCGACTTCCCGTTCCCTCTCGACTTCCCCGAGGGCCTCCGGTTCGAGTCGGGAGGGAGCCTCGAGGCGCAGGTCGTCAACTGGTCCGACGAGATCGCGCAGCAGACGCACGACCTGGAGGACGGCCTGCCCCTGACCGAGGAGACCGAGATCGAGGAGCTCGCGATCGCCCGCCAGGTCCGCGCCGCGCGCGGATCGGGGAGCGACTCCGCCTCCCGGCGCGCCTCGCTCATCCGGGGCATGATCGGCGCCCTGTGCTCCGATCTCATCGAGGGCTCACGGGCCAGGATCGAACGGTGGCTCGAGCGCGAGCGCGTGACGACCTCCGACGAGTTCTACGCCCGGCGCGCGCGAATCCCGGGGGATCTCGTCGGCTTCACCGACGGCGGCAAGAAGCTCTACGTCGAGCTCCGCGCCTTCGTGTACCGCCACATCATCCACTCCTTCCCGGTCTCGCGCCACGACGGCCACGCCCGCCGCGTGCTCGCCGGGATCTTCGCGGCGTACCGGGACAATCCGCGGCTTCTCCCGGACGACGTGCTCCATGGCCTGGCCCGCGAGCTCGGGACGGCGTTTCTGCGGGAGGTCCCCCTCTCGCAGATCGAGCGGGAGGTCGACGAGCGGTATCGCAGCCGACCCGACTTCTACCGCGCGATCGCCGACCACATCGCGGGGATGACCGACAGCTACTGCAACAGCGAATACCGCCAGCTCGTCGTGGAGTAGCCGAGCCGGCGAAAGGAGCCCGATGCCCCCCGTTTTCCCCGCCCCCGCGCTGCTCGACCGCGACCTCGAGGTCGTGGACCCGGAGATCGCCCGCTGGATCGCGGCGGAGCGCCGGCGCCAGAACGAGGGAATCGAGCTGATCGCCTCCGAGAACTGGGTCTCCCGCGCCGTGCGCGAGGCCCAGGGCTCGGTCCTGACCAACAAGTACGCCGAGGGCTACCCGGGCAAGCGCTACTACGGCGGCTGCGAGTTCATCGACGAGGTCGAGCGGCTCGCGATCGATCGGGCGAAGGCGCTCTTCTCGGCCGAGCACGCGAACGTGCAGCCGCACTCGGGCTCCCAGGCCAACATGGCCGTGTACATGACGGCCCTCGACAAGGGCGACAAGGTCCTGGGCATGGACCTGTCGCACGGCGGGCACCTGACGCACGGGCACCCGCTCTCGTTCTCGGGGCGCGAGTACGAGGTCGTCGCCTACGGCGTCCGGCGCGAAGACGAACGCATCGACTACGAGGCGCTCGCTCGCGTCGCCCGCGAGCAGCGGCCCAAGCTCATCATCGCGGGCGCCTCGGCCTATGCCCGGGAGATCGACTTCGCGAAGTTCGGCGCGGTCGCCGAGGAGGTCGGGGCGGCGCTCATGTGCGACATCGCGCACATCGCCGGTCTCGTGATCGCCGGCCTGCACGTCTCGCCGGTGCCCTACGCGCCCTTCGTGACGACCACGACGCACAAGACGCTGCGCGGGCCGCGCGGCGGGCTGGTCCTCTGCCGGTCCGACCGGGCGAAGGATCTCGACCGCAACGTCTTCCCGGGCATTCAGGGCGGGCCGCTCGAGCACGTCATCGCGGCCAAGGCCGTGGCCTTCGCCGAAGCCGCGACCCCCGAGTTCGTGACCTACCAGAAGCGCGTGGTCGAGAACGCGAAGGCTCTCGCCACGGCGCTCTCGACGCGTGGCTTCCGCCTGGTCTCCGGAGGGACGGACAACCACCTCCTGCTCGTGGACGTCGGAGAGAAGGGACTGTCCGGCAAGGACGCCGAGAAGCTCCTCGAGAAGGTCGGCCTGACCGTCAACAAGAACACGATTCCCTTCGACACGCGCTCGCCGATGGTGGCCTCGGGGATACGACTCGGGACGCCGGCGGTCACGACCCGGGGGATGGGGGTCGCCGAGATGGACGTCATCGGCGGCGCGATCGTCGCGCACGCTCGAAGCCCGCGAGGACGCGGCCGTCCACGCCGAAGTCCGGCGCACGGTCTCGGAGCTCTGCGCCGCCTACCCGCTCGTGTGAGCCGGGCGAGCGCCGCGGCCGTCGCCGCGGGGATCCTTCTCGCTCTCGTTCTCGCAGCGCAGCCCTGGGCGGAGCTGCCGCGCCGGGCGCGCTCGGTCGTCCGGTTCGCCCCGCGGGAGCTGGCCGTGCGGCGGCTGGGCGGCTCGGGGGCGGCCTTCGACCGGAAGTACTACTCGTTTCTCGAGAACGCCCGGCGCCGGCTGCCGGCGTCCGCCGAAGGCGTCGCCCTCTACGGCGTTCCTCCGGGCGATCCGTACGTCTATCTCGCCCACTACGTGTTCGCGCCCCGCCCCGTGCGTCTCGCCCCCGAGTCGCCTCCCGCCGGCTGGGTCGCGGCGATCTATGGCGCCGCGCGGCCGCCGGACGCGCGGGTCCTCGACGAGTGGGAGGAGGGCGCGCTCGTGGTGCGCGAACCGGAAGCGACGACGCCATGACGGCCTTCCTCCTCGCGCTCGCTCAAGTCGGGGGCGTGGCGGCCGCCGCCTGGGCCGCCGGCTGGTTCGCGTCCCGCGCCGGCTGCCCGGAGGATCGCGATTTCCTCCTGGAGCGGATCGGATGGAGCTGGGCGCTCGGCGCGGCCCTCGTCGCCACGATGGTGCCCCTGGCGTTTCTCGCCCGTGTGCGATCCGGGCTGGCCGGCGTTTCTCGCGCTGGCGGCCGCGTCCGCGGCCGGCGCGTGGATCTTCCGCGTCCGCCGCGCGGATGCGCCGCGGCCGCCCGAGGCCGCCTCGGAGAGCTCGGCGGCTCGCGTGCGGCTCGTCCGCGTTCTCGGCGCGTTCGTCGCGCTCGGCGTCGTCCTCTTCCTCCTGCGCGCGCTGACCGAACCGATGTGGTCCAACGACTACATCGCGATCTGGGGGCTGAAGGCAAAGACGATCCACGCGGCGGGAACCGTTCCGTCCCGGCTCTTCGAGGATCCGGAGCTCGGCTTCTCGCATCCGGAGTATCCGCTGGGCCTGCCGCTCCTGTATGCCGGCGTGGCGTTTCTCACGGGCCGGTACGACGACCACGCGATGGCCCTCCTGTTTCCGCTCTTCCAGGTCGCGACGCTCTTCGCCCTCTTCGGTTGGCTGCGGCGCCACGGCGCGACGCGCGTCACGGCCGTCTGGGCGACGGCGATCCTGGCCTGCTTCGAGCCCCTGTACTCCGCCTTCACGACGGGCCTGGCGGAGGTGCCGCTCTCGCTCGGCCTCCTGCTCTTCGGCACGGCGCTCGCCGACTCGCTGGAGGGCGATCCCGGCGCCCTCCGCCGCACCGCCCTGGCGTCGGCTCTCATCGCGGGGACCAAGAACGAGGGTCTCTTCTTCGCCGCGGCGGGCTGCGCGATCGCGCTGCTCTTCGGCGGCAAGCGCCGCTTCAAGGCGGCGTTCGCTTCGCTGCCGACGGCCCTCCTCGTCCACGGCCTGCATCTCGCCTGGCGGGGTCAGCTGCCGCTGCGCGACTTCGATTTCGGCACGGCCTCGATCGGCCGCGTCGGTCGACGCGCTGGCCGCGGCGGTGCGGTTGCCGGGGCCGATCGGGTGGGCGCAGCTGCTGCTCCTGGCCGCGCTGATCGTGCTGGGGCAGCGGGTCCCGGAGGGCGGCTGGCTGCTCGCGCTCTGCGCCGCGGGCTTCGCGGTCTATCTGCTCCTGCCGGCCTTCGCGGTCCGCGGGCCCGACTGGCTCGTGCAGACCGCGCTGCCCCGGACCTCGGCCGCCCTCGCGCCGCTCGCTGGCCGGCGCGATCGCGATACGCTGGAGGCAGAGGCGCCCTATGAAGATCTTCTCCGGTTTCTTCAAGGCCACGGTCGTCGGCGGGCTGCTCTTCATGGTCCCGCTCACCCTGATGATCGTCGTGCTCCAGAAGGGATTCGGACTCGTCCGTAAGATCGTCGTGCCGCTCGCGAAGAAGTTCCCCGAGCACACGTTCCTGGGTGTCGGGATGACGACGATCCTCTCGATCGTCGTGCTCGTGCTGCTCTGCTTTCTGTTCGGTCTGGCGGCGCGGACACGCGCCGGCAAGCGGACGCGGGAGTGGCTGGAGTACACGATCCTGGGCAAAGTCCCGGGATACGCGCTCGTGAAAGGCGTCATCCAGGGGGTGACCGGGCTGGAGGACGAGAACGACGCGAAGGTCGCGCTCGTTCGCATCGAGGACGCGTGGCAGATCGGCCTCGTCGTCGAGACCCACGACGACGGACACTGCACCGTGTACATGCCGGGAGTCCCCAACCCGGCCTCGGGCTCTGTGTTCTACATGACGGAGGACCGCGTCCGGATGCTCGACGTGAAGATGGGCGAGGTCGTCAAGGTGATCCGCCACCTCGGCGTGGGCTCGAAGGACCTGCTGAAGGGCAAGCTCGACCCGCCCGCCGCGCCGAATCCCTAGAACTTCCAGCCGATCGAGACCGTCGGGCCCCAGTCGTTCTTGGCCGTGAGCGTGGTCGGGTCGCGGCTGTCGTAGCTGTCGAAGAGTCGAGAGCGAGAGATAGAAGTCGCTGACGATCTCCCGCTTGAGCGATACCAGCGGCCTCGAGGCGCACGCGGCCCGAGATCGTGAGGCTCGGATAAACCGCCAGGGCCGCGTTGATGGTGATCTTCGGGAAGTCGTACATGAAGTAGGTGTAGCGGCCGCCGACCACGGCTTCCGCGCTGTTCGTGTCCTCGCCTTCGACCGGAATTTCGTGGTTCCCCGTGAAGCCGACGAGGACCACCAGCGAGGACTGATTCGTGCGCGTGAGGTAGCGGCCGCCGGCCACACCGATCGTCTCACGGAGGTCGAGACCGAGCTGGATGTTGCGGTCGAGCCCGATGAGACCTTCGGCGACCCAGTGGGGTCCGAGGAACCTCGTAGGCGAGACTGAAGGAGCCGCGGGAGGCCGACGTCTCGTCGTTCTGCCGGTTGAAGAAGGCCGAGAGCTCGGTCACGAACTGGGACTCCCGCATCCGGTAGGTGCCATCGAAGTCGAAGTTGAACTGGATGAGGTCGTTCGACTGCGTGTAGTTGAAGCCGACGTCCAGAGAGCCCTCCCAGCGCCTCCAGAACGTCTGGTACACGGGCGCGAGGCCGAAGACGTCGAAGAAGCCGATCGTGATCGTCTGGGGGCCGGAAACGATCGTCAGCTGGCCGGGAGGATCCGAGGGGGCGAGCGTGCCGTAGTGGTGGAGGCCGTCGATCGTCTCGACGTCGAACTGCTTGTCCGAGGAGATCGACGTGATCAGGCTCCACTTGACCTTGATCCAGCTCGAGTGGGACGTGTCGACGGTCAGCCGCCCCGACGCGTACGACTTGATCTCCCCGGTGACCCGGTCCCCGTTCGAGAGAACGATGACGTCGGTCTTCTGGGCGAGAGCGGGGCTGACGGCCGCGAGGAGCGCGAGCGCGACGAGCGCGGCCTTTCCCACGGCCCCCAGTGTAAACGGAGGGCGCGTTTTCGCCTACCGTCGGAACGACCGGCGGTGCGCGCGCAACCGGAGCGCTGCGCGTGCGCTCCGGTTACTTCCTCGGCGGCTGCATCGCGGTCTCGATGGCCTTCACAAGCGGCTCGGCTCCCGGATTGCGGGCGTCGCCGCGGATGATGATCTCGATCGGCGAGACGAGCTTTCCGTAGTAGTCCTTGTTCCAGTCCTCGGTCGGTTTGATGGACGTGCCCGCGACGTTGACGCCGCCGTAGAGTCCCTTCGAGCGCGTGATAGACGAGAAGGTCGCTGTTGGCCGTCGTCCCGGCTCCGGTCCCGACCGGCCCCGCGGAGACGCTCGCGTCGGCGCCCGCCTTGACCGATCCGGTCATGAGCTTGTCGAGCGCCCCCTTGTTCATGACGAGGGTGATGACCTCCGAGACGTCCACGCCGGCCTGGAATCCGGCGCTCGCGGTGCCCAGCGTGTAGAAGGCGGGGCCGGCCCAGCCCTTCTCGCCTTTCGCGACGAGCACGGCGCGGCCTCCCGAGCCGCCGAAGACGAAGCCGGCCTTGACGACCTTCGCGGCGATGATAAATCCGACGGCCTCGTGATCATGTTCGCGGAACCAGGTCAGATTGGGATCGGCCTGGAAGTTGTTCCAGGTCGTGAGGCACTCGTCGACCAGCTTCTGCTGCTCGCTCTGGGCGAAGAGCGGGTGCGGCCGCGGCGAGGCGAGACCAGGGCCAGGATCGCGAATCGGCGAATTCGCAGATTCGTCATACGGCTCCTCCTGTCCGCGAGGAGATATCACAGGAGGCGTGGAGGTCCGCGAGGAGACGTCGGCGTCCGCCCGGTGCAGCCAGCGGATCCGCATCACGTCCCAGAGCGTCTGGATCGCGTCGCGCACGACGCGGACCTTGGATTCCGGCGAGTTGAACCAGAGGACCGGAACCTCGGCGATGGCGAGGCCGCGGCGGCGCGCGAGGTAGAGGATCTCGACGTCCCAGGCGAACCGGTCGACGCGGGCGTCCCGGAACAGAGCCCTCGCCGCGTCGCCGCGGAAGAGCTTGAAGCCGCACTGCGTGTCCCGGATCCCGGGGACGGCGAGGAGCTGGATGAGCCTGTTGCCGGCCTTGCCGAGCAGCACGCGGTGGAAGGCCTGGCGCTTGCGCACGAGGTCGTCCTGGAGGGCGCGCGAGCCGATGGCCACGGGATGCGTCGGGAGCTGCTCGGCGAGCTTGGTCCACTCGCGAGAGGGCGTCGAGAGGTCGGTGTCGGAGATCAGCACCGGATCCCCCGAAGACGCGAGGACGCCCGCCCGGATGGCCGCGCCCTTGCCCCGGTTGGGGGCGTAGGACATGACTCCGGAGGTCGAGCCCTTCGCGCGACGCGAGGTCTTTCGCGCGCGCCGCCGTGCCGTCCGTCGATCCGTCGTCGACGAGGATGACCTCCCAGTCGTAGCCCCCCGGCCGCGAACGCACCCAGGCTGCGGCCTCCCGGACGCAGGCCTCGATGCGCGTGCTTTCGTTGTAGGCGGGAACGACGAGAGTCGCCTTCAAGAGCCGCACCGCCGTCCATCACGAACTGGTATCCGAACATCGTCGGCCAGAGCCGCGCCGAGCCGCTCGCGAACGCGCGCACGGGTCCGGCCAGCGGCGCGCGGCCGAGGGCGGGCAGCGCGAGCTCGTAGGGCATGGCGGTGGCGTCGATGCTCCGGACGCGGAAGCCCGCGTTCTCGAGCAGCCCGCGCGCCGAGCGCCGCGTGTAGAAGCGCAGGTGCGTCCGGTCGAGGATTCCCTTCTCGGCGTAGGAGAACCGGCCGAGCAGGAGCGCCGCCCGCACGGTGACGTTGGCGACGTTGGGCAGCGAGACGAAGAGCGACGCCGCCCGGGGCGAGCCACTCCCGGATCCGCGCGAGCAGCTCCTCGGGGCGGGGCAGGTGCTCGAGGACGTCGGCGCAGACGACGACGTCGAACGGCGCGTCCCAGGTTCCGGCCGAGAGCGCGTCGGTCGCGCGCCAGTCGTCGTAGCCCTCGCGGCAGGCGGGCGGCAGCGCCGGGTCCGGCTCGACGCCCGCGAGATACGCGCAGCGGTCGCGCACCGCGCGCCCGAGATGGCCTCCCGCGGCGCCGAGATCCAGCAGGCGGCGGCCCGGAGGCAGCGCGCGGATCTGCCGGCGCAGCAGGTCGTGCGAAGAGCCGGGGATCTCCTTCCAGGCGTAGCGCTCGGTCGTCACTCTGGCACTCTCGGGCGGGATCTACGGCCGGAACTTCTGGGCGATGGGGTAGCGGCGCCCTTCTCCGAAGGCCCGGGCCGTGACCTTCGGGCCCGGCGGCATCTGGCGCCGCTTGTACTCCGCGGCGTCGATGCGCCGCGCGATGTCGCGGGCCAGCGCCAGAGGGACTTTCGCGGCGCGGGCCGCGCGCTCCGGCGGCAGGGCCCGGTCGACGAGCGCCTCGATGAGCGGGTCGAGAACGTCGTACGGCGGCAGCGAATCCGTGTCCTTCTGGTTGGGCCGGAGCTCCGCCGAAGGAGCCTTCTCGATCGTCGACCGCGGGATCCGCTCGCCGTCGCGGTTGAGCTCCTCGGCCAGGTCGTAGACCATCGTCTTCGGCACGTCGGAGAGCAGGGCGTATCCGCCGGCCATGTCGCCGTAGAGCGTGCAGTAGCCCACCGCGATCTCGGACTTGTTGCCCGTCGAGAGGACGAGGTGCCCGAACCGGTTCGAGAGCGCCATCAGGATCGCTCCGCGGATGCGGGCCTGCAGGTTCTCCTCCGGAAGCGTCGAGCCACCCTCGCCGAGCTCGGGCCGCAGCGTCGAGCGGTAGGCGTCGAAGACGGGATCGATCGGAACGACCGCGAAGCGGATGCCGAGCCTCCGCGCGAGGTCCTCCGCGTCGCGCAGGCTCCCCTCCGAGGAGTAGGGGCCGGGCATCGCGATCGCCGTGGACGCGGTCGGGACCGAGGGCCTCGGCGGCCAGCACGGCCGTCACCGCCGAGTCGATCCCGCCCGAGAGGCCGAGCACCGCGGTGCGGAAGCCGCACTTCGCGGCGTAGTCCCGCAGGGCCAGGACGAGCGCCTTGCGCAGGCCGGGGATGGCTTCGTCGGCCGGAGCCGAGGGGCCGCGGCCGTCGGGCACGTCGATCGTCCAGAAGTCCTCTTCGAAGCGCTTTCCCGCGGCCGTCAGCCGGCCCCTCGCGTCGAACGCCGTCGACGCGCCGTCGAAGACGAGGCCGTCGTTGCCGCCGACGAGGTTGCAGTGGACGAGCGGGACGCCCGAGCGCCGGCGCGATCCGGGCCATCATCCGCCGCCGCAGCCGGTTCTTTCCGAGGGTGTACGGCGAGGCCGAGATGTTGACGTGGACGTCCGCGTTCCCGCGGCCCAGCTCGGCGACCGGATCCGTCGGATAGAGCGGCCGCTTCCAGAACGTCTTGTCGTTCCAGATGTCCTCGCAGATCGTGACGGCGACGCGGCGGCCTCGAACGCGCAGCGTCAGCCCGCGGTCGCCCGGCTCGAAGTAGCGCCCCTCGTCGAAGACGTCGTAGGTCGGCAGCAGGCGCTTTCGGTAGATCGCGACGCGGCGGCCGCCCCGGGCGGCGACGGCCGCGTTGAACACCCGGCGGCCCGGGCGCCGCGGTTGCCCCAGAGCGAGCCGAAGACCCAGAGGGCGTCGCGCGACGCCCGGGCGATGCGCTCGGCGGCCCGCTCGCTCGCGGCGACGAAGGCGGGCCGCTCGACGAGATCCCGCGGGGGATAGCCGCAGACGGCGAGCTCGGGAAAGAGGACGAGGTGCGCGCCCTCCCGCTCGGCTCGCCGGCCGAGCTCCAGGATCTTCGCGGCGTTGCCCTCGAAGTCCCCGACGGTCGTGTCGATCTGCGCGACCGCGACGCGAAGGGGGGCTGCGAGCTCAGTCACCGATCAGGGCGCACCCGGAGAGCCGGTCCGCCGGCGTCGGCGCCTGCGCGTCGCGCGCCGTCCAGAGGAGCAGCAGGCCGCCCGTCGCCGCCGTCGCGAGCGTGCCCGAGCCACCGGCGCAACGCCGCGACGGCCGGGACGCCGGCAGGGCCGCTCGCGGGGCGCGCCGACAGGTCGGCCAGGGCCATGCCGAGGGTCCGGCCGAAGGCCACGATCGGAACGACGGTCGCGAAGGCCGAGAGGTACACGACGAACACCGCGACCCAGAGAAGGCCCGCGGGTCCGGGGCTCGCACCGGTGCGGAGCCGCGCGGCGAGGATGGCCGCGGCCGTGAGGAGAAGGACGGCGGCGGCGTCGGCCGCCGCGGCCGACAGCCGCGCCGACAGGGGAGCCGCTTCGAGGAGAGGCCCGGGCTCCGCGATCGGCGGCGGGGGCGACCTCCGCCGGCGCCGCGGGCGCAGACTCCGAAGCTCCGTCGTGGAGCGGAAAGTCCTCCAGAGTCCTGACGTCCCTCACGGATCTCCGCTACGGCCGCTGCTGGATGTGGCGCACGTAGATTCGGCCCATCAGGTCGAGGTCGCCCTTCAGGTAGCGCTCCGCGAACTTCTTGTGGCGCGCCGCGTCCGCGTCGTCGGGGTCGATGGCGATGACTTCGTTGAAGCTCTCGACGGCCTTGGGAAAGAGGCCGTTCTGGAGCTGGGCGATGCCCTGGTTGTAATAGCAGCGCAAGCAGGTACGAGCGCGCGTCCTGGTTGGCGCGGTCGGCCTGGTAGATCCTCCAGAGCAGCGGGATCGCGGTGTCGTACTCGCCTTCGTTGTAGAGCTTCACGGCCGGCGTCAGCTCGGCGACCTTCTGGGAGGCCTCGCCCATCGCCGAGGTGAACGAGGGATCGGTCTCGAACGACCGCGGCGGCCAGGGCGAAGTTCTTCAGGGCGTCGATGTATCTCTTCTCGGCGAGCGCCTTCTCGGCGACTTCGCGCTGCGCCACCGCCGCGGGCGCGGGCCCCGCTCCATCGGCCGGCGTGTCGGCCGGAGCTCGCCTCCGCGAGGCCGTCGCCGGCCGCCGGCGCCTCGCCGCCTTCGGTCTTGCGCGTCAGCGAGGCCAGCAGCTTCTGCGCGCGCGCGTAGTCGGGATGCTGGGGTCCGATGCGCTTCAGTTCCGCGACGGTCTCGGGAATCTTCCCTTCCCGGAAGAGCTCGGTCGCGTGCTCGAGCGACGGCCCCGCCGGCCGCGGCCGCCGGCGGCGCGGAGCCTCCTCCGCCCCGGAGCAGGAAGTACGCTCCGACGGCGATCGCCAGGACGAGCGCGCCCGCCGAGGGCGAAGACGAACCGCTTGTCCAGGAGCGCGGCGCGCGGCCGCCGGAGGCTTCGCGGCCCGCGTCGCCTCTCGATCTTGTCTTCGATGGGCTCCGGCTCGAGATCGAAATCGGGCGCGGCGGCTTCGGCCATCTCCTCGGCGAGGATGTCTCCTGCCGGCGCCTTCCGCGAGAGATCGAGTCCCGCCGAAGGACGGGCGAGCTCCTGCTCGATCCGGTCGATGTAGGAGCGGGCCGTCGCGTCGGTCTCGTCGACGGCGAGCACCTGGAGGAACGCCTCCCGGGCCGCCGTGAAGTCGCCTGCCTCGAACTTCTCGCGCCCCTGGCGGAGGCTCTCGGCGACCCGCCTGTTGCCCTCCGCCATCTCCTGGCGGACCTTCTCGATGCGGCCGACGGCCTCGGAGTTGTTGATGTCGATCAGGAAGATGCGCGACCAGATCTCGATCGCCTGCTGGCGGCTGCCCGCGCAGCCGCGGCCTCGTCTCCGCGGGCGAGCAGACCTTCGATCTCCTGCCGGGGAGAAGGCGGCTCCGGCTCTGGCTCGGCGGGGGCGCCCATGCTGAAGGCGGCCGGGTAACCGTCGGGCGTGGGGGCCTCGGGCTCGTCGCCCGGCGCCGGTCCCCACATGTCGGGCGGGCTTCCCGCCTCGTGCGCGGAAGGCGAGGGCTCGCTCTGGAACTCGTCCAGCGACAGGGGTCCCGTGGACGGGTTGCGGGCGCCGAAGTCGGGCGGGGGCGCGACCTCGGGGCTCTCGAACGATTCGTCGAGGGAAAGCGAGTCGAGGCTCAGATCGCCGAGGCCGCCCTGGCCGGCGGGTTCGGGCGTCGGGGAGGGCTCGTCGGAGTCTGCGAGCTTCAGTCCGGGATTGGTCGACTCGCCGACCTCCTTGGGCGCCTGCGCGCTCGCGACTCGCGTTTCGAGCAGGGCGATCGACGGGTGGTCGGGATCGATGGACCGCATCCGGTCGAGCGCGGCCCGCGCCTCGGCGGGTCGATTGCGAGTCGAGGGCCATCATGGCGCGCTGGCGCGCGACCTCGAACTGCGGTCCGGCATCCTTGCGCTGGCGCGCCTTGTCGAGGATCGCCTGGGCGTCCCGGTTTCCGGGAAGGGCTTCGAGGACCTGCCCCGCGCTGGCGATCGCGGCGTCGAAGTCCCGGGCGTTGAGGCTCTCCGCCGCCCGCACCAGCAGCTTGTCGGCCTCGACCGAAGCCACGCGCTCCTGCCTCGTCGGCGTGGCCGCGACGATCGACTCGAGCTCGCCGACGTCCACCGCGGCGGCCGAATTCCTGGCCTTCTCCATCAGCTGCCGCGCGGGCGCGAACCGCGGATCCATCTTCAGGATGAAGTCGCAGCCGATCACGCAGTCGTCGGTCTTGCCTTCCTTGTAGAGATTCAGCGTGTGGCGGAACGTCGACAGGATCTTGTCCCGGACCTCCCTGGGGAGGGACGGGTTGCCGGGGTAGCCGGTCGGAGCGGCCGCGCTCATGCGCCGCCTCCGGCGCCCGCCGGAGAGGGACTGGTTGTCTTTATCACGTTGCCGGAGATTATAAACTGCCCGATCAGGAACTTAGGCATGCGGACCATCATCGAGTGCGTTCCGAACATCTCGGAGGGCCGTGACCCGTGCCTCCATCGAGGCGATCGCGGCCGCCGTCCGCGCGACACCCGGGGTCCGGCTGCTCGACGTGTCCTCCGACACCGCCCACAACCGCAGCGTCCTGACCTTCGTCGGGGACGCGCCCTCGCTGCGCGCCGCCGTGCTCGGCCTCTTCGAGGCGGCCCTGCCGAGAATCGACCTGCGGGCGCATCGTGGCGAGCATCCCCGCATGGGCGCGGTCGACGTCGTCCCCTTCATCCCCATCCGCGGCGCCTCGACGGAAGACTGCGTGGCTCTCGCCCGCGAGGTCGGCGCCGACATCGCCGAGCGGTTCGGCGTTCCGGTGTATCTCTACGAGGACGCGGCCAGCGCCGAGAACCGGCGCAACCTGGCCGACGTGCGCAAGGGGCAGTTCGAGGGATTCGCCGAGAAGATGAAGAATGCCCTCTGGAAGCCCGACTTCGGCCCGGACGCGCCCCATGCCATCGGCCGGCGCGGTCGCGGTGGGCGCCCGGCCGTTTCTGATCGCCTACAACATCAACCTCGGCACCCGGGACCTCGCGATCGCCGACCGCATCGCGAAGGCCATCCGCCACGTCTCGGGCGGCTTCCGGTACGTGAAGGCCATGGGCGTGGAGCTCTCGGACCGCGGCCTGGTCCAGGTCTCGATCAACATGACGAACTTCAAGAAGACGCCGCTGCACCGCGTGTTCGAGTGCGTCCGCTCGGAGGCGGCCCGCTACGGAGTGGCCATCGTCGGATCGGAGATCGTCGGCCTCACGCCCGCCGACGCGCTGTTCGCCGCGGCCGAGCACTACTTGAAGCTGGAGAGGTTTTCCGCCGAGCAGGTATTGGAGACGAAGCTGTTGGAGGAAAGCTGACAGGTCGAGCAGTCGAAAGTCGAGAGGCGTAGCCGTCGACTGTTAACTTCGAACCTCGCTCAACTCGTCCCCGAGGCGCGCTGCTCGTCCTCGTCCACCTCCGGCAGATCCACCGCCGGACTTTTCAACGCCGCATCGAGCGCCCGCGCGAACTCGATGTGGAGGGCGTGCCCGGCCTTGCGGGCGTGGATGTGGCCGGTCAGCGGCCGGCCCAGCAGGGCCAGGTCTCCGATCAGGTCCATGACCTTGTGGCGGACGAACTCGTCGCGGAAACGCAGCGGTCCCGAGATGATCCCGGTGTCGTCGAGGACGACGGCGTTGTGCAGGCTGCCTCCGCGGGCGAGGCCCCGGGCGCGCATGGCCTCGACCTCGCGGGCAAAGCCGAAGGTCCGCGCGGGAGCGATCCGCGAGGCAAACTCTTCGGCCTTGAGCGTAAACGTGAGCTCCTGGCGGCCCACGATCGGGTGCGGGAAGTCGATCTCGTAGGTGATCGTCAGGTTGGGCCCCGTCGGGCACGTACTCCACCCGGCGGTCCTCCCGGACCACCTCCACGGAGCGGTCCAGCGAAAGAGGGCGCGAGAGGGCGTTCTGCCGCTCGAAGCCGGCGGCGTGAAAAAGGCGCACGAAGGGGAGGGCCGAGCCGTCGAGGATCGGAACCTCCGGGCCCTCGATCTCGATGAGGCAGTTGTCGAGGCCGACGCCGGCCGCGGCCGACAGCGCGTGCTCCACCGTGCCGATCGAGACGTCGCCCTGCTTGAGGGTGGTCGCCAGATCGAAGCTCGAGGCGGAGTCCAGCCGGGCCGGGATCGGATGGTCCGGATGCTCGCGGCGGAGGAAGACGAGGCCGTAGTCCGGGGGCGCCGGATGGAAATGCGCGCGCACCGGGTGACCCGAATGGAGGCCCACGCCGTCGATGGAGACTGTTGTTTTGAGCGTCGTCTGCTGGCGCATGCCTCTATCTACGGTGCTCGTTCACTCGCAGTATTGATGCCAGGCTACTTGGCTTCGGACGATGACCCGCCCGGTGCTGGGGTATCCCTTTATTCCTGAGAAGCTTAGCACATCGCGGCCGCAAACCGCGCAAATCTCATCATGGCACAAGTCCCACCCCGGTGTCTCCTTCCCGCCACAGCCGGCGGGGGATGGGGGGCTTGCTAGACTCGCCGCCGGATCCCAAATGAAGCCTCAAAGCGCGCGTTCCAAGCCCGAGACCGTGAAGCCTATTGCGACCAACCGGAAGGCTTTCCACGACTATTTCATCGACGACCGGATCGAGGTCGGCCTCGTCCTGACGGGAACCGAGGTCAAGTCTCTCCGCGAGGGCCGCGCCCAGCTCAAGGACTCGTATGTCCAGTTCCGCGACGACGAGGCCTATCTCGTAGGCGCGCACATCTCGCCCTATGGCTCGGGGTCCTGGACGAATCACCTCCCGGAGCGCGACCGCAAGCTTCTGCTCCACCGGCGGGAGCTCGACCGCTGGGCCGGGGCGGTCGCGACGCGGGGTGTCACCTGCGTGCCGCTCTCGCTCTACTTCAAGGGCTCGCGCGTCAAGGCCGAGATCGCGCTCGTCAAGGGCAAGAAGCTGCACGACAAGCGCGATGCGATCCGGAACCGGGAGCTCCAGCGCGAGGCCGACCGCGAGATGAGGAGGAGGTGACGGCTGAAGGGCACCGGCGAGCGGGCGACGATCGCGCTCCGTGACTATCGCGCCGACGACCTCGAGGCCGCCTACCGTCTCGATCAGTCCTGCTTCGAGGAGGGGATCTCCTACACGCGCGGCCAGATCCGCGCCTTTCTCTCGCGCGAAGGCGCGATCGCCCTCGTCGTCGAAGACGCCGGACGATCCGCAGGGAAGTCTCGCCGCCTTCGCGATCGGCCACGTGACCGGCCGGCGGGGCCATGTCGTGACGATCGACGTCGCCGCGGCGGCGCGCCAGCGGGGCCTCGGGGCCCGAGTGCTCGAGGAGCTTCTGGCGCGGATGGCCCGCCACGGGGCGCGCGACGTCCGCCTGGAGGTGGACGTGCGCAACACGAACGCGATGCGGTTCTACGAGCGCATGGGGTTCCGCGACACGCGGAAGCTGCCGGACTACTACGGTGTGGGACGCGAGGGCCTGCGGATGACGAAGAAGTTGAAGGGTTGAGCGTTGAGCGTTCAGCGTGGGGCGGTCTCGGCCGCCTCGGTCTCGACGCTCAACTCTAAACGCTCAACTCTCGACGCTCTACGGCCGGCAGTACGACGGCGTCCAGCTCTCCGCGACGACTTCGGGCGGCATCGTGCCGTAGTCGAAGGCCCGGGCTTCGCGCACCATCTGGTCGATGTCGAAGAGGTGCTTCGCTTCGGGCAGGTCCCGGTAGAAGCCCCGGAACATCGGGCCGACCATCCCGCGGGCCGCGTGGATGCCGACAGACCCGATGAAGTTCCTCCGCTGACCGACGTGGGCCATCTCGTCGGTCATGATTTCGCGCAGGAGGGCCCGGACCCGGTCGCGAGCCTCCGGTTCCTCGGCCAGGATGTCGTCGAGAACGGCGTCGATGTGCAGGTAGAGCGTCAGCCCCATCAGCTCGCTGACGAAGGCCGGCGGGTTCATGAGGACGCCGGGGAAGCGCGAAAAAACCGCGTACATCCGCCGCATCCCGTCGCCCGGCGGCACCCACACGACGCGGTCGAGGTGGAAGGTCCGGAACATCTCGTGAAACAGGCGGACGTGGCTGAACTCCTCGCAGAGGTGGTACCGGCTGATGCGCTGGGTCGTCCGGGTCGCCAGGGTGATCGAGGGCGTGGCGTCCCAGGCGCAGGAGATCCCGGCCCACTCGTGCCGGGCGAACTTGTACAGGAACGTCAGCAGGAGGGTGATCCGGTCGAACTTCGTCGGATCTTCCTGCAGCTTCACGTAGTTACGGTAGAACCGCTCGGGGTCCGGGAGGGGCCGGCGCGAACGGACCGGGTTGGCCTGGAACTCGGCCAGGATCTCCGCCTTGCGGGTCAGACTCTTCTCGCTTTCGAGGATTTCGCCGTCCCGGCGGCGCGTGAACGCCCAGTAGGATTCGAAGTTCTCGTCCCGCTCCTGCGGGGTGGCCGGGCTGAAAATCGAACGCAGACGTACCGGGACGGCTGAGGCAACTGCTTCCATGGCCGGCATCCTAACCGATGTCCGGCCGGAACGCGCCCGACTCAGTGCGCGCGGGCGGCTTTCGGGAGGCCGGCGTCGGGTCCCGAGGCGCGGCCCTCCTCGAGGAAAGTCGCGAAGGCCGCGGCGGGCAGCGGGCGGGAGAACAGGAATCCCTGGAGCTGGTCGCAGTCCCGATCCTTAAGAAACGCCAGCTGCTCTTCGGTTTCGACGCCCTCGGCGATCACGATGAGCTCGAGGCTGCGGCCCATCGCGATGACCGCCATCGCGATCGCGGCGTCGTCCTTGTCTCCCGGAAGGTCCCGCACGAACGACTGATCGAGCTTGATCCGGTCGATCGGGAATCGCTTGAGGTAGTTGAGCGAGGAATAGCCGGTGCCGAAGTCGTCCATCGAGATCCGCACGCCCTGTTTCTTGAGGCCCCAGAGCGTGTTGATGGAGTGCTCCGCGTTCTGCATCGCGTTCGACTCGGTGATCTCGAGGTCGAGCTTGTCCGCCTCGAGCCCGGTCTCGGTGAGCGCGCTCGTGACCTGGCTGACCAGATCGGCCTGCTGGAACTGGCGGCTCGAGAGGTTGACCGAGACCGTGAGACGCGGAAATCCCTGCGCGTGCCACTTGCGCGCCTCGGCGCAGGCCGTCCGCAGGACCCATTCGCCGATCGGGACGATCAGGCCCGAGAGCTCCGCGATGGGAATGAACTCGCCCGGAGGAATCAGGCCCAGCTCGGGGTGCCGCCAGCGGAGCAGCGCCTCGGCGCCGAGCACCTCGGTGGTCTTCAGATCGAAGAACGGCTGGAAGTGGAGCTCGAGCTCGTCGTTGGCGACGGCCTGGCGCAGGCGGCTCTCGAGCGACAGGCGCTCGACGGCCTTCGCGTTCATCGCGGGCGTATAGAGCTGGTAGTTGTCGCGGCCCTGCTCCTTGGCCCGGTACATCGCCGAGTCGGCGTTGCGCACCAGGGTCTCCGCGTCGTGGCCGTCGGAGGGATAAACCGCGACGCCCATGCTGGTCGTGACGAAGAGCTCGCGGCCGTCGATCCAGAAGGGGTCGTGGATGGCGGCGCAGATCTTGCGGGCGATCTTGGCGGCGTCCTCCTCCGCGGTGATGCCCGGAACGAGGAGCGTGAACTCGTCGCCGCCGAGGCGGGCGACGGTGTCGCCCTCGCGGACGTGTTCCTGGATCCGCTCGGCGACCTGGCGGAGCAGCTCGTCGCCGACGGAATGCCCGAGCGAGTCGTTGATGACCTTGAAGCGGTCGAGGTCGAGAAAGAGCACGGCCATCTTCTGGTTGTGGCGGTGGGCCTGGGCGACCGCGAGCGTCAGGCGGTCGCTGAAGAGGAGGCGGTTCGGCAGGTTGGTGAGTGGATCGTGGAAGGCGAGATGCTTGACCTGCTCCTCGGCGCGCTTCCTCTCGGTGATGTCGATGGTCGTTCCCTCGATGACCGAGAGGCGTCCGTCCGGGCCCCTCGATCAGGTTCTCGCTCTCGAGGACCCAGACGAGGCTCCCGTCCTTGCGCTTCAGGCAGAGCTCGTAGTTCGTCAGCGACTGACGCTCGAGGAGCTTGGCCACGGCGGCCTGCCGGTCCTCGGGCTTGACGTAGAAGTCCCAGGCGGCCTGCTGGAGGACTTCCTCGCGCGAGGCGTACCCGAAAATGCGGGCGAACGACTCGTTGCAGTCGAGGATGCGGCCCTCGAGGGTCGAGCGGTAGACGCCGGCGAGGTTGCGTTCGAAGAGCGTCCGGTACCGCTTCTCGGAGAGGCGCAGCGCTTCTTCGATCTGGCGCCGGCCGCTGACGTCGGTGATCGTGCCGATGCAGAGCCTCGGGCCGCCCGCGTCCGGGAGGAGAGTCGCGGAGTGGTGCCAGTGCAGGATCGAGCCGTCGCGCTTGACGACGCGGTACTCCTCGAAGAAGGGCGCGCCGGACTCGAAGTGGCGGGCGATCGATCGCGGCGACCCGGGGCTGGTCCTCGGCGTGGATCAGCTTCTGCCAGGCCTCGACGGTGCGGGGGAACTCGCCGGCCGCGTATCCGAGGATCCGGTCCACGTCCCCGTGCCACTGCATCCGATCGTTCGAACGGTCGCATTCGTGGATCAGGTCCGTGGACATGAGGGCCGCGCGCCGGAAGCGTTCCTCGGAGCTCCTCAGCGCCTCCTCGGCCTTCGTGCGTTCGGCGAGATCGCGGGCGAAGACGGTCGTCAGCCGCTTTCCGTCGCGCACGAGCTCGCCGTACGACAGCTCGAGAGGCAGGGTTCGCCCGTCGGCGTGTCGCCCCGCCGTCCCGTAGCGGAGGGGCGCGCCGTTCTCCGCGGACCGCGGCTTGTGGGGCCGCGGATGAGAAAAGTCGGGAAGCAGCGAGGTCACCGGCTGGCCGATGAGGGCGGCGACCGGATATCCGAAGAGCGTTTCGGCGGTGCGGTTCGCGAACAGGATGGTGCCGGCGGCGTCCACGGTCAGGATCCCGTCCGGCGCCGACTCGGCGAGCGTCCGGAACCGCAGCTCGCTCTCCGTCAGCGCCTTCTGCGCCGTCCGGCGCTCCCGGCGAATCTGGGCTTCGCGCAGCTCGCGCTCGAGAATCGGGCAGAGCCGCACGAGGCTGGCCCTCGGGATGCAGTTCTGCGCGCCGGCCTTCATCGCCCGGATCGCCGTTTCCTCGCCGAGAGTTTCCGAAACGATCAGAAACGGCACGTCGATGTCGCGCTCTTTCAGGATCGCGAGCGCATCGAACGCGCCGAGCGAGTCGACCGCGATGTCCGAGAGCACCACGTCCCAGCTCGCGTCGGTCGAGCGCGGCCTCGAGACTCGCGCGCGAAGTCACGCGTTCCAGAACCGGCTCGAAGCCGCCGCGACGCAGCTCCTCGAAGAGGAGCGCGGCGTTGGACGCGGAACCGTCCACGACGAGAGCCCGGACAGGAACGCTCATATTTGAGGGTCGGATAATTATAGAGACGTCAGCGCTTTACGTCTCCTGTCCTTCGCCTCGTCTCGGCACGGACAAGGACAGGTTCCCTCGCGCGAGGCGCTACGGCGCGGGCGGCCTTCAGAATCGACAGCGCGACGCTCTCGACGCCGTTCAGGACGAACTGGACGCCGATCACGGCCGTGATCAAACCCATGATTTTGGAGATGATGCGCTGCCCGGTCTCGCCGATCCGGCCGACGATGGTCGGGGCGGCGAGCAGGAAGACGAGCGTCAGCAGGATGTTCGCCGCGATGGCGATCGCCGAGCGCCGTCCTGTGACCGCCGTCACGTGCCTGGCCGACGAGGACCATGACCGTGGAGATCGCGCCGGGCCCCGCGATGAGGGGCATGCCGATCGGGACGATCGACGGATCCCGCGTCGTGACGACCTCCGCCCGCTCGGTGCGCTCGTGGTCGTCGCCCTGCAGGGTCGACAGGCCCATGATCGTGAACAGGATGCCCCCGGCGATCTGAAACGCGGGCAGCGTGATTCCGAAGACCGAGAAGATCGCGCCCGCCCGTCGCGGCGAAGAGGGCGAGGATGAGCGCCGCCGCGAACGAGGCGCGAAACGCCATGCGTCCGGCGCTCACGGGGCGACCGTCCCGCCGTCATGGACACGAAGATCGGCGCCGCTTCGATCGGGTTGATCACCGAGAAGAGCGACGAAAACGCGAGCACGACGAACTTGGCGTCCGACGAGGAAAACATGGGAGCTCGGACGCGATTCTAGCCCGCGGTCCGGACAAAACGCGGCGGGAGCGTGATTTTGAGCGCCCGGCGGCGTTATCCCTCCGGGAGGAGCCATGCCGGAAATACCCGGGACGAGCGAGCGTTTAGAATCTCCCCTCCTCATGGATGCCATTCGGATCCGCGGCGCGCGGCAGCACAACCTCCAGAACGTCTCGTGCGACCTGCCGCGCAACAAGCTCATCGTGATCACCGGCGTGTCCGGCTCGGGGAAATCCTCGCTCGCCTTCGACACCATCTTCGCCGAGGGGCAGCGGCGCTACGTCGAGTCGCTCTCGGCCTACGCCCGGCAGTTCCTCGAGCAGATGGAGAAGCCGGACGTGGACTCCATCGAGGGCCTCTCCCCGGCGATCTCGATCGAGCAGCGGACCACCTCGCGCAACCCCCGCTCGACGGTGGGCACGGTCACCGAGATCTACGACTACCTGCGTCTTCTCTACGCGTCGGTCGGGAAGCCGCACTGTCCCAAGTGCGGCCGGCCGATCCAGGCCCAGACCATCCAGGAGATGGTCGACCGCGCGCTGCGCCTGCCGGTCGGCAGCAAGTTCCTGGTCCTCGCCCCGTACGTCTCGGGCAAGAAGGGCGAGTACAAGAAGCAGATGGCCGAGATGGTCAAGGAGGGCTTTCTCCGGGCCCGCGTCGACGGGAAGTTCGTGGACCTCGACGACCCGCCCGAGCTCGACAAGCAGAAGAAGCACACGATCGAGATCGTCGTCGACCGTCTGGTCGTCGAAGCCCGGCGAGGACGAGGAGTACCGCAAGCGCCTGGCCGATTCGATCGAGACGGCGACGCGGGTGTCCGGGGGATTGATCGTGCTGTCGGTCGCCGACGGACCCGAGGAGGTTCTCTCCGCCAACTACGCCTGCCCGGACTGCGGGACGTCGCTGACCGAGATCACGCCGCGCCTCTTCTCCTTCAACTCGCCCTATGGCGCCTGCACGGCCTGCTCGGGTCTGGGCACGAACCTGAAGGCCGATCCGGAACGGCTGGTGGCGGAACCGGCCAAGTCCATCGAGGGCGGCGCGATCGCGATCCTCAAGCCCGGCTCGACCAACTGGCGCTCCCGGCAGATGGCGACCCTGGCGAAGCACTACAAGTTCCGCCTCGACCAGCCCTTCGAGAAGCTGTCGAAGGCCGCCCAGAAGGTCATCCTCTACGGCTCGGGGGACGACGAGATCAAGTTCTCCTACGTCGCCGAAAAAGGGGAGTACCACTGGCGCGCCTCCTTCGAGGGCCTCGTGCCGATGATCGAGCGCCGGTATCGCGAGAGCGAGAACCCCGAGCACCGGGCGGAGCTCGAGGCGTACATGTCGGCCGAGCCCTGCCCGGCCTGCCTCGGCCGCCGCCTGAAGCCCGAGGCGCTCGCCGTCCGCGTCGGCGGCCGGCCCATCGACGAGGTGGCCTCGGAGACCATCTCCGACGTCATCGGGTTCTTCGAGGACCTCGCGCTCACGCCGCGGGAACGGGAAATCGCCGGCAAGATCCTCAAGGAGATCCGCGACCGCCTGCGCTTCCTCGACAACGTCGGGATCGGGTACCTGAACCTCTCGCGCGGCGCGGCCTCACTCTCGGGCGGCGAGTCCCAGCGCATTCGCCTTGCGACGCAGATCGGCTCGAAGCTGATGGGCGTCCTCTACGTCCTCGACGAGCCCTCCATCGGCCTCCACCAGCGCGACAACCGCAAGCTCATCGATACGCTCCAGTCCATGCGCGACCTCGGGAACACGGTCATCGTCGTCGAGCACGACGAGGAGACGATTCGCTCGGCGGACTGGGTCGTCGACCTGGGCCCGGGAGCGGGCCTGCACGGCGGCCGCATCGTCGCGGAAGGGCCGCCCGAGGAGCTCGACCGCTTCCCCGGCTCCCTGACGGCGAAGTACCTCTCGGGCGAGCTCTCGATCCCGGTTCCCGAGCGCCGCCGGACGGGCTCGGGCAAGGCGATCGTCGTGCGCGGCGCCCGCGAGCACAACCTCAAGGGCATCGACGTGCGGTTCCCGCTCGGCGCGATGACGGCGGTGACCGGGGTCTCGGGGTCGGGCAAGTCGACGCTCGTCAACGACATCCTCTACCGGGCGCTGGCGCGCGCCCTCCATGGCGCGTCCGAGAAGCCCGGAGCCCACGCCAAGATCGAGGGCATGTTCGAAATCGACAAGGCCATCGCGATCGACCAGGCCCCGATCGGCCGGACGCCGCGCTCCAACCCGGCGACCTACACGAACGTCTTCAATCCGATCCGCGAGCTCATGTCGCGGACGCCCGAGGCCCGCGCCCGCGGCTACCAGCCCGGACGCTTCTCCTTCAACGTCAAGGGAGGCCGATGCGAGGCCTGCGCGGGAGACGGGCAGATCAAGATCGAGATGCACTTCCTGCCCGACATCTACGTGACCTGCGACGTGTGCGGCGGCCGGCGCTACAACCGGGAAACGCTCCAGGTCCACTACAAGGGCAAGTCGATCGCCGACATCCTCGCGCTGACGGCGGAGCAGGCGCTCGAGACCTTCGAGAACATCCCGGCGATCGCCGGAATCTGCCGGACGCTCGTCGAGGTCGGTCTCGGGTACATCCAGCTCGGGCAGTCCTCGACGACGCTCTCGGGCGGCGAAGCCCAGCGCGTCAAGCTCGCGCGGGAGCTCGCCCGCCGGTCCACGGGACGGACGCTGTATCTTCTGGACGAGCCGACGACCGGGCTCCACTTCGACGACATCGACAAGCTCCTCGGGGTGCTTCGGTCGCTGACCGAGAAAGGCAACACCGTGATCGTGATCGAGCACAACCTCGAGGTGATCCGGACGGCCGACTGGGTCATCGACCTGGGTCCCGAGGGAGGGCAGGGCGGCGGACGGATCGTCGCCGAAGGGACTCCCGAGGACGTCGCCGAGCGTGCGGAGCTCCTACACGGGGCAGTTCCTGCGCCGCGCGCTCAAGTCGGTGCGCGAGCGGGTGCGCGGATGAGGCGGGCGTTCGCCCTCGCCGCGGTGATCCTGCTCTGGGCGGGAGCGGTGCCTGCGCAAACGGCGACCCCCGCACCGAAGCCGCCGCGGACGCCGAAGGCGAAAGCGGCCGCGAAGCCCAAGCTGGATTTCACCGGAGTCTGGGTCCTCGACGCCGCGGCGAGCACCGGCGTCTCGCGCGCACATGGCAGAACGCCGTCCTGCAGGTCCGCCAGAACGGCAACCGGATCTGGATCGAGCAGATCGAGGCGAATGAGCGCCGGATCCTCTCCGAGCAATTCGTGGTCGACGGGAAGAAGTACGAGAAGACCCTCGGCGCCGGGCAGAGGGGAACGCTCGAGGCGGCCTGGGGCAACGACGGGACCTCGCTGTGGCTGCAGGCCATCGCCGGAACGGAAGGCGATCCCGGCTCGGCCGTACAGCGGATGATCTGGAGGCTTGGCGACGGCGGCAAGACCTGGACCCGCCAGACGATGACGATTCAGCCGGACGGCACCAAGGAGACGATGCTGGTTTTCCGGAAGCGAACGGCGAAGAAACCGTAGAGCGGCCCGGTCAGCGGGGCATCGCCAGCGCCGCCGGATTGTACGGATCCAGCTCCAGCGCGCGATCGCGCGCGGCGCGGGCCGCGGCGGCGTCGCCGCGCCGAAGCTCGACCTCGGCGAGGCCCACGAGGCCTCGACGTTCTCGGGCTCGAGCTCGGGCGGCGAGCGAGAAGGCGGCCCTCGCGCCGTCGAGATCGCCCAGCCGGTAGAGAGCCTCGCCGGCTTCGCGCTGGACGGCGGCATCCTGCGTCGCGGCGGCGGAGGCCTGACGGAGCGCCGCGCACGGCTTCCTCCGCGCGGCCCGCGACGGCGAGCGCCTCGCCCGAGGAGAGCCGCAGCGACGCGTTGCCGGGATCCTTCTCGAGCGCCGGCGCGACGAGCGGGACGGCGTCGGCTCCGCGGCCGGTCTCGAGCAGCAGCCGCGCGGCGGCGAGGGCGAGGCCGGCGTCGTCGCGGGAGCGGCCCAGCGCCGCGCGGAGCGTCTTCTCGGCCCCGGCGTCGTCGCCCAGAGCCCGCTGCGTCTCGGCCAGACGGAGGGCCGCCTCCGTGTCCGCCGGGTCGACGGTGAGCGCCCGCTCGTAAGCGGCGATGGCCTTTCCGTTCAAGCCTTTCACCTTGTACTGGTTGCCGAGCCCCACCAGAAACTTCGCGTCCCGGACCTCGCCCTGGACGCTCTCCTCCATCAGCTGGATGGCCGGATCGGTCCGGCCGATCGAGGCCATCGCGAACCCGAGCAGGTACCGGGAGCGCGCGTCGAAATCTTTCGACTCGTCGAAGTTGGCGATCGCCGGCAGCCGCTTCGTCTGCAGCGCCTGCACCCCCGCGTCGTTGATCGACGTCGTGTCTTCGTAGCCCGCGCGAGGCGAGAGGTACTCGATGACCGGGCGGTTGTCCGAGTGCAGGCCCTCGACGCCCGAGAGCATGCGGGCGAGGTCTTCGCCGTCGAGAACGAACGGCGCGAAGATCGAGAGGGGCTCCCAGAAGCCCATCGTCCGGAAGTCGTCCTGGACGCCCGGGACGGAAGCCAACCGCTGGCGGAGCCGCGGCAGGTCCCACGCGGTCGGCTCGACGGTGCCCATGAGAATGACGTCGCCGCGGTTCGGCCTCCAGAACGACGTGTGGGGGAAGACGGACCGGAACGTCGCGACGATCAGCTTCATCTGCTCGGGCGGAAGCGAGTGCCCGTGGAACCACTGGACCATCACGCCGCCCGGCCGCAGCCGGGAGCGCGCGAGCTCGTAGAACTCCCGGGTGAAGAGATTGCCCACGCCCGCCACCCAGACGTCGGAGGGGTCGGAGAGGATGACGTCGTAGGACTTCTTGCGCGCGAGAAGCGCGTTTCGCCCGTCGGCCACGAGGAACGTCACCCGCGGGTCCGCGAGGATGTTCCGGTTCTCCTGGGCGAAGTACTGCGTCGCTTCCCGCGACCCGGACTCGATGTCCGCGATCTCGATCGATCGGACGGGATAGCGCGCGATGGCGGCGGCCGAGACGCCGGTGCCGAGTCCGAGAACGAACACGTCCTTCGGGTCGGGGTGGGCCAGCATCGGCAGATGTCCGAGCAGGAGCTGATTCGCCATGTCCCCGGGATCCGTCGACGCATCCGTCTTTCCGTTCGAGCGGTAGAACCGGTGCGGGCCCTGGCGGTCGACGGAGAGGGTGGTCGAGATGCCGTCCTCGTAGAAGAGCAGCTCCGAGCGGTTCGTGGCGTCCTCGAGCCCGTGGACCGTTTCGTAGATCGCGGCGTAGAAGCCCGCCCCCTGCGCGAGAAGGTTCAGCGGCCAGGCCGGCAGAAGCAGCGCGACGACGAGGGCCGCGGCGGTCGCGGCCATGCCCAGGCGGCGGAATCGCGGCGAGGCTTCGCGCCGAAGGACCAGGACCGCCGCGAGCGCCGTCGCGGCCGCGGCCACCGTCAGCGTCGGGCGCAGACCGAGGCGGGGCACGAGGACGAAGCCGCCGAGAAAGGCGCCGCCGACGGTCCCGACCGTGTTCCAGACCGTGACGCGCCCGACGCCGCGGCCCACCCGGTCGAGGTCCGCGATCGAGGCGATCGCGGCCGGGAAGGCGACGCCGAAGGCCATCGCGAGCGGCAGCAGGAGCGGCGCCGTTTCGAGCATCTGCCAGAGCTGGACGAGCCAGAAGGAGTCCCGCACCGCGGGAAAGCCGCGCATGTAGACGACCGGCAGGTGCGGAACCGCGGCGATGCCGAGCAGCGCGGCGAAGGTGGCGGCGCATAACGCGATTCCGAGCACCCGCCGCGGGGGCCAGCGGCGGATCCGGGAATAGATGGCGCTGCCGATCGCCATCCCGACGAGGAACTGGAGGAGCATGAGGCCGAAGGCGTAGACGGAGCTCCCGAAGACGAGCGACACCAGGCGCGCCCAGGCCACTTCGTCCACCATGCAGGCGAACCCCGAGAGGGCCGTCGCGGCGAGGACGAGACCCATGGGCACCGGCGCCGCCTCGGGGGTCTCCGCCGGCGCGGTCGGAGCCGAGGGGACGGCGGCGGAGCGGCGCGCCCGCGCCATGGCGAGGGCGGTCAGGCCGGCGAGCAGGTTGACGGCGACCGCGACCAGCTCGCCTTCGCGCACGCCCACCCGCGGCAGCAGGAGGTACGTGGCCGAGCCGGTTCCGATGGCGGCGCCGAGCGTGTTGACGGCGTAGAGCGTGCCCACGCCCGCCCCGATCTCCTCTTCGCGGCCGACGAGCCAACGGGCGAGGATCGGGAGCGTACCGCCCATCAGCACGCACGGCAGCACGAGCACGAGGCCGACGAGCAGAAACTGCACGACGAAGAACACCATCGGCAGGCCGTCCAGCGACGGCGCGAGGCCGAGGTAGACGGCTTCGACGGCCTTCAGAAGGGCCGGGACGGCGAGGGCGAGGACACCGATCGCGAGCTCGAGGAGCCCGTAGGTCCGCAGGGCCCGGTTCCGGTGGCGATCCGCCCAGCCGCCCAGGAAATAGCTGCCGGCGGCGAGCCCTCCCATGAACGCGGCCAGCACCGTCGACACGGCGAGCGTCGTCGAGCCGAAGATGTGCGTCAGGCGCCGCGTCCAGAGCACCTCGTAGACGAGGCCGCTCGCGCCGGAGAACATGAAGACCGCAGCAGCGCGGTGCGCTTCCAGAAGGCGGATCGTCTTCCCGGGGACATTGGCCTAAGGATGGGGGTTCGGCGAGCGTGTTTCAAGACTTCGCACGACTCCGCCACGGCATGACCTCCGAGCTCCATCCCGAGCCCCGGCGCGCCAATGTCGTCGAGCCCATCCGGCGCATCGATCGGCGGCTCGGGAGGAGTGCCTCCGCCGCGCCGACTACAACGTCTTCGGAATTTGTCGCCGGGCCGACCGGGCGTGGGAAGCACAAGTCAGCAAATCAGGACTGACCCCTCGGCTCTCGTTCAGGCGCTCTTGATCGACTTCCAGCGCTTCAGCTGATCCGCGATCAGCTTCACGCGCTTCCGGTTGTCCTCTCCGTCGAGGGTCGCCAGGTCGTCCGGGTGGGCGCGCAGGTAGACGCCGACCGTCCGCGTGTTCACCTTCACGGGCCCGTCGGAACGAGTCGTCCAGTACCCGGACGCGCGATCGGCGGTCTCCAGAAGAATCTCCCCGGTCCCGTCCAGTTGTGGGGCAACCGGATCCAGAGGCCGATCGAGCTTGTGGTAGTAGAAGACGCCTGAGGGCTCTTTCTTCTCCCTCGTCGCCTCGCTCCAGTATCTGGCAGAGAGCTTGCCGTCTTCCTGCCAAGCGCGACCGGTGATCTCGAGAGCGCCGGCCCGGTTCCGCGCGATCCGCAGCAGGCTCACCGCGGAAGGCTCGTGCTCGCTGCGCTCCGTCAGGGAGTGCTGCCACCACAGGCCCTCGATGCGGGCGAGGCATCCCTCGTTCTCGATCGCCTTTCTCAGCTTCTCGCAGACGGCACGAGTCTCGGCCGCCGTCCCTTCCTGGCCGTAGCGTACGGACGTCAGGCCGAGCAGATCGGTCGGCAGCTTCGCACCGTTGGCGTGGAGGATGAAGGTTCGGCGCATTCCCAGAACGCCGCCGAAGAGTCCGGCCTCGAAGACGACGTTGTCGCGCGGAGAGGCCTGGCCGGATCCTGGGGAGGGAGAGGCGGATGCGTTGGCGGTCGTCCAATCGTCCTGAGCGAAGACGAACGCGGCGAAGTCGACTTCACGCGTGAGCTCGACGAGGCGCTCGAGCGTCGTCGTGCCGGGGTTGAAGGAGGTCGTCCAGGGATCGACGTGTGCGACGTCCTCGAGACCGCGCGTCAGCGCCTGGAGCAGCTTTGCCTGCTTGCCCGACGAGCCCAGAAAGATGCGAGGTTTCTCCATCCGCTCCTCCCGACGGCCGATCGTCAGTTTCCGCAGCGCCGCGAAGCAGCACCGACTCGGCCTCGAGCGTCGCGATCTCCGTCCGCAGCATCGATCATGCCGCAGGGAGGCGCTTCTCGATCCAGCCCGTGATGTCCGCCATGACGACCTCCCTGTCGACGTCGTTGAGGAGGTCGTGAACATGCTCCGGATAGATTTTGAGCGTCTTGTCGAGGGAGCCGGCCGTGTCATAGAAGCGCTGGCTTCCCTTCGGATTCGTGACCTTGTCGACGGCGCCGTGAAGAATCAGCACCGGCAGCGTGATGAGCGGGAACTCCCTCTTCGAGGCGCTCGTCGGCGCGGGCCAGCTCGGCGATGGTCTTCGTGGGTTGGGTCTCGTGGGCGATGAGCGGGTCCTCGTTCATGACTCGCACGGCCTCGGGATCGCGGGAAAAGTCCTCGTTCTTGAGATGCAGCACGTGGGCATGGGGCGCAAGGTGGCTCAGACCCTTGACCACGGCGAGGGCGAAATCGGGCGCCGCCACCTGGAACGCGAAGCTCGCGCAGATCAGTCCGGCGAGCTTGGCCTGGTTCTCGAGTGTGTAGACGCACGAGACGACGCCGCCGGCGCTGTGGCCGAACAGGAAGAGGGGGAGTCCCGGCTCCCGCGATTTCGCCAGCGTCACGAGGGTATCCACGTCGCTGGTGTAGTCGCTCATTTTCTCGACATAGAAACGCTCGCCGTCGGACTTGCCCCGGCCTCGCAGATCGAGCGCGTAGACCGCGAGACCCTTCGCCACGAGTTGCTCGGCCGCCCAGGTGTAATACCCGCTGTGGGCATTGAGGCCAGGGCAGATGGCGAACACAGCGCGCGCCTTTCCCTCGGGACGCCAGGACCTGACGAAGATCTCGAGACCATCTGACCCTTTGACCCTCTCTTCGGTTGCCATGATCGACTGCACTGGCGACATGGAAATCTCCTTTCGAGTGAGTGGCTCGAGCTCGATCCTCAAGTCTTGAACTGCGGGAGCGAGAGGACGCTCGGCGCAAGCGCGAACAGCGCTGCCTGCTACCGGGCCTCGTGAATGGGCGCCAGCGGTGGCCAAATCTGCCTCCGCGACTCGGTCCAGGCCTTCCAGCAGGCCCGAACTGATCGCCGCCATGCTATCCCAAAAACAATCGGACGATTTGGACAGTTTCGGTCAATCGGAATGCCTTCGGTCCGAGCCCGCGAACAACTTCGGTGAAGAAAGGAGGAATCGATGAGTCGGGACTGACCCCGCCTCATGGAGACAACTCGGTCTGCATCAGCGCGCCGAACTCCTCGACGGCGTCCAGGTACGATTCGGGAGATTCCTCCTCCGCGTCCCGGGTGTACTGCCAGTAGAAGCTGAGCGGCGCCGGCGTCTTCCAGCCGAACCATTTGAAGTTCTGCCGCTGGGTCTTCAGAACCTGTGCGCCGTTCCAGTTCTGGCCGAAGAGAACCATTCCGGCCTCGAGTTTCCGCAACTGGGGAATGGGTGTCTCGCCGAGCGTCGTGAACCGGTTCTCGATCCAGCTCAAACGTTCGAAGAGCCGCTGATACACGCTGTTGGTCTGTCCCCAGCGCACCGAGACGAAGAAGACCACGAGCCGCGACTGAAAGAGCTCGCGCGTAATCATGTAAAGCTGGTCGTCGGCGTTGTTGATCGAGGCCCAGCACCGGTGGTGGCCCGTCGGATTTTTGGACCGGGACGGCAGCCTCGCCGCGAGCACCCCGCAGTTGTTGCCCTTCTTCGCGCTGATGTTGCCCTCGCAGGTGTGGATCTTCAGCTTTGCGACGTCAAGCAGGACAACGCGCTTCTTCCGCCGCCGGAGGTGGTCTCGGACGCGAAGCGCGAGCTGCGTCGATTTCGGGACGTCGAACGCGTGTTCCCGGTAGCGCGTGCTGGTCGCCAGCAGCAGGATGTCGTTCTTCTTTTCGAGATACCGGATGAGGCGGGAACATGCGTCGACCAGACTCGGTCGCGCACCGCGCCCCCTCGAGGCGGTCGCTCGCGGCCTTGTCGGAGACCCCGGTGCCTTAGGCTTCCGACTCCGCGTGATCACATCGTCCCCAGCCGCTCGGCGATCAGCCGGTCGGCGCGCGCGAGGTCGACCTCATCGAGGCTCGCCGCCCGGCTCGTCAACTCCTCGAGGATTTCCTCCTGAATCGCTCCCCGCCGCTTGGCCTCGGCGTAGGGAATCGTGTGGAACATCACCATCGAATAGCGGGGGATGAACCGGCCGGGGTGCCTCTCCTCGAGGCGGAAGGAAAGATCCTTCTTCAACTGAAACTTCGGCTCCCGGACGGTCGACCGCATCTCGACGTAGTTTTCCAGGGCCATGTCGGCGATCGCGTCGGTATTGGGCCGGCGACGCCTTTTCGAATTCCGCGAAGACCTCGTTCCACGGCCGATCCGGATCTCCCAGACATTGATCGAAGGCGCTGCAATCTTCGAACGCCGCGTTCATGCCCTGCCCGTGAAAGGGAACGATCGCGTGCGCCGCATCGCCCAGGACGAGCGCATGATCCTCGAACGACCAGGGCTCGCAGCGGATCGTCTCCAGATGGCCGGTGGGATTTCCGAAGAAGTCCTCGCCGAGGCTGGGCATGAGCGGAATCGCGTCGGCGAATCGGCGTTCGAAGAGCGAGTAGACGGCTTCGGGAGTCGTGAGGGCCTCGAAGCTCTCCTCTCCCTGATTCGGCAGAAACAGGGTCACGGTGAAGCTGCCGTCGACGTTGGGAAGCGCGATCAGCATGTATTCGCCGCGCGGCCAGATGTGCAGGGCGTTCTTCTCCATTCGAAATTGGCCGCCGGACGCCGCGGGGATCGAGAGCTCCTTGTACCCGTGGCCGAGCGGCTCCTCGTCGAGCCGTCCGCCTGTCCGTTCCAGGATCGCGGCGCGAACCGCCGAGGCGCTTCCATCTGTCCCGATGAGGACGTCGTAGGGTGTCGCTTGCGGCTCGGGATCCTCCCCGGCCAGGAAGCGCACCTTGCGATCCGCGAAATCGACGCCATAGACCGTCTCTCCGAAGCGGATCGAGACTCGGCCGGTCGATTCGGCGGCATCCAGGAGGAGCGTGTTCAAGCCCGCGCGCGAAACCGAGTTGATGACCTCATGCGGCTTGTTGCCGTAGGGAATCAGCCTGAGCCGTCCTTCCTCGTCGTGAAGCATCCTCCCGGCCATCGGAATGAGAGCGGACCGGACGCTCTCCATCACGCCGACCTCTTCGAGCGCCGCGATGCCGCGATTGGCGAGCGCCAGGTTGATGGAGCGCCCGGCTGACGCAGGCGCCCCCGTCGACGCTTTTCTGGGATCGAGGCGGCGCTCGAGGAGCGTCACGCGGTACCCGCGCCTGGCCAGAAAGATCGCCAGGAGCGAGCCGGCGAGACCGGCGCCGACGAGCGTGATCTCGGGGGTTCCTCGGGGTGTTTCGCGCAGGCGTCTTCACAGCGCGTCCCGAAGAATCTCGACGAAGCGGTGGACCTCCTCGTACCGGTTGTAGAGGGGGACGGGTGCCACCCGAATCACGTCCGGCTCGCGCCAGTCGCAGGTGACGCCGGAGGCTTCGAGCTTTCTCGAGGACGGTTCTTCCCGAGCCGCGCGATGTCACGCGAAACGAGAGCTGGCATCCTCTCTGGCGCGGGTCTCCGGGGGTGAGGATCTCGACCGAATCGCCGATTTCCCGCTGAAGCAGCCATTCGAGGTAGGCCGTGAGGCGGAGCGATTTCTCCCGCAGCGGCTCCATTCCTCCGGCTTCCATGAAGACGTCGAGCGAAGCTCGAATCGCTGCGAGCGAGAGGATCGGAGGGTTCGAGAGCTGCCATCCCTCCGCGCCGGGGATCGGTCGAAACCCGGGCTCCATCCGGAAGCGCGATTCCTTGTCGTGGCCCCACCAGCCGGCCAGACGCGGCAGATCAGTGCCGCAGGCCGTGCCGCTCGTGGACGAAGCAGCCGCCCACCGAGCCCGGGCCCGAGTTCAGGTACTTGTACGTGCACCACACGGCGAAGTCCACGTTCCACTCGTGGAGGCGCAGGACCAGGTTTCCCGCCGCGTGCGCCAGGTCGAAGCCGACGACGCACCCCTTCGCGTGCGCGAGTCGCGTGATCGCCTCGATCTCGAAGGCCTGGCCCGTGTAGTACTGGACTCCCGGAAGCAGGACCAGGGCGATCGACTCCCCGTCGCGTTCGAGGACCTCGGCGATGTCCGCCGTGTCGATCGTGTGCTTCTCCTTGTTCGTCGGGCCGCAGCCGCACGAGGGCTTCGGCCGGATCGAAGCCGTGGAGGATGGCCTGAGACTCGAGCGCATAGTCGTCCGAGGGGAACGCATGATCCTCGAGGAGAATCCGATGCCGCTCGCGAGTCGGCCGGTAAAAGCTCGCCATCATCAGGTGAAGGTTGACGGTGAGCGAGTTCATCGTCACGACTTCGCTTGGGACGCCGAGGCGCCCACCAGCCGGGCCATCGGCTCGGCGAGGAGCTCGTGGTACGGCATCCATGGGTGCTCCCCCGAGAAATGCGCCTTGACGGCGAGCCGCTTCCACTTTTCCAGCTCCTCGTCGACGTACTTCGGAGTCCTTTTGGGGAGGAGCCCGAGCGAATTGCCGACGAAATAGATCTCTTCCTCGCCGTTTTCGCTCCTGGGAATGTGGAATTCGTCCCGGAACCGCCCGAGCGGGTCGCCTCGATCCAGGGCGACCGCGAAGTCGCGTCCGGGCTTGAAGGACCGAGTCCGGCGCCTTCACCGCTCAGCCACCAAAGCGTGCGGCGGGAAGGCCGAGCCACTCGAGCGCCGTGCCGTGCAGCAGCCGCGCACGGGTCTCCTCCGGGAATCCGCACGAATCGATCAGCTCTCCCGGGCGAGCCTCGCCGAGCGGAAAGGGATAGTCGCTGCCGAGGGCGATCCGATCGGGGCCCATCAAGTCCACGAGGTAGCGCAGCATCAGCGGATCGTGCACGAGCGAGTCGACGTAGATCCGCCGCAAGTATTCACGCGGCGAAACGTCGTTGGAAACGGCGCACAGATCGGGCCGCGCTTCGAAGCCGCGGACGATTCGCCCGATCGTCGCCGGAAAAGCGCCGCCGCCGTGTGCGAAGGCGATCCGCAGGGCCGGCAGCCTCTCGAGCACTCCGCCGAAGATGAGCGAGCAGATCGCGATCGAAACTTCCGCGGGCATCCCGACGAGCCAGGGGAGCCAGTAGCGCGTCATCCGATCTCTGCCGGCCATCTCCCACGGGTGGACGAAGACGGCGGCGCCGAGCGATGCGGCCGCCTCGAAGATCGGAAAGAGCTCCGGGCTGTCGAGATTCGCTCCGTTGACGTTCGAGCCGATCTCGACACCTTGGAGCCCGAGCTCCCGCACGCAGCGCTCGAGCTCCCGAATCGCGAGGTCGGGGCTCTGCATCGGGATCGTTCCGAGACCGGCGAAACGCGCAGGGTGCGCGGCCACGATCCCGGCGATATGGTCGTTCAGGCGCCTCGAGAGGTCGAGCGCCACATCCGGCTCCGCCCAGTAGCTGAACATGACCGGCACGGTCGAGAGAACCTGCACGTCGACGCCCGCCGCCTCGCACTCGGTCAGCCGCGCCTCGACATTCCAGCTGTTGCTTTCGATCTCGCGGAACAAAGCGCCGTTGACGATCATCCGCGCGCGGCCGCTGCGGGGCGTCTCATGCTCGATTCGAACGAACCTTTCGCCTCCCGGCACCTTCCGGTAAGTCGGGCAGCTTCTCGGGAAGGATGTGGGTGTGGACGTCGATCTTCAGCAAGTCAGGCGCCGGGCGCAGGTGGCGCCGGCATCACCGTGCCGCAACGCTTGCAGGTCCGGTTCTTCTCGTCGGCGAAGAATTTGTCGAAGATGGGGGGAAAGTCCTTTTCGACGTTATGGAGAGTGAAGAACTCTTCGTACAGCAGAGAAGTGCAGCTTGTCGCAATACCACTGGAGCCCGTCCTTTTCGTGCGGGAGTCGCTTGCGTTCGACGACGAGACCCACGGAATTCGGCATCCGCTGGGGCGAATGGGGGATGCGCGGCGGAAGGAGAAAGATCTCGCCGGCGCGAATCGGGATGTCCACGACCTTCCCGCCCTGGATCGTCTTGAGGACCATCTCGCCTTCGAGCTGATAGAAGAACTCGGGTCCCTCGTCGATGTGGTAGTCCTTGCGGTTGTTCGGCCCGCCGACGACCATGACGATGAAATCGTCTTCCTCGAAGACCTTCTTGTTGCCCACCGGCGGCTTCAGGAGGCTCCGGTGCTCGTCGATCCATCGCGCGAAATTCAGCGCCTTCGATTCCATGGCGTTCCTCGCAAGTAGTATATCGGCGTGAATCGCGACCCGAAGAAACCCGGCCATCGTGTCCTCGCGCGCGCCGCGGCCCCTCGGTCCCTATCCGCACGCTCGCCGGCTCGGGAATCTGCTCTTCCTTTCCGGGATCGGCCCGCGGCATCGGGAGACCGAGCAGATTCCCGAAGGCATCGAGGCTCAGACGCGCGCGTGCATCGAAAACGTCAGGGCGATTCTCGAGGACGCCGGGAGCTCGCTCGAGAAGGTGGTCGACGTGACGGTCTTTCTGACGAACATCGACCGCGACTTCGCCGCGTTCAACCGGGTTTACGCGGAGTACTTCGAGGCGCTCCAAATCCGGCCGACGAGAACGACCGTGGGCGTCGTCGCGCTCCCGGTTCCGATCTCGGTCGAGCTGAAGATCATTGCGGAGAGTGGAACCTGAATCCCATCCGGCTTCTCACGTCGGGAGGAAGCTTGGGAAGCGCCGACCGGGGAATGAAGAAGCTCGAAAGAGCCGAGAGGTCCGCGAAGACCTTGTGACGCTCGGCCGCCCGGTCGAGATATTCGTGACCCGACGTGCCGCCGGTGCCGATCCGGCTGCCGATCATCCGCATCGCCATCTGGGCGTGGCGCTGGCGCCAGGTCGTGAAGTTCCTTTCGATGTCCGCGAGGAGCGCCAGCAGCCGGAAGGGCATGTGCAGGATCGGCTCGTCCCGATAGAGATTGATGAGGAGCGCCGCCTGGAGCGAGCGCCGGGAAAGGTGGCGTCCCGGGCCCGCCACGGGTTCGCCGGCCCCCTCTTCGAACACGTCGGCGAACCGGCGTGCCGTCGCCTCGACTCCGGCCAGCTGTGTGGTTTTCTCGTCTTCCGTCAGGGTGGGGTTGCTCCGGATCGAGGCGCGGTCGGCGGCGAGCATGGCGTCGACCGCCCGTCGATACTCCCGCCAGAAATCGAAATCGCCGAAGTGGAGGAAGGGCGTCCGCTCGAGCCAGCCCTCGATCAAATCGAAGAGAGAGGACTCCTTCTCCGAAGCCTCGACCCGCGCGGCATCGGCTTCGCTGAGGCGCGATGTGTAGGGAGAGCCGTGGAGCTGAAGGCGGTCTCCGCGCCGCATTCCGAGCTTGTTCTCGATCAAGCGAAACTGAACGCTCTGAAGGCCCGAGGCCGGGATCAGCTCGTCCCGGAAATCGAGGAAGTCGAGAGGGGTCATGGTCTCCAGAACGTCGACCTGCTGAATCAGGACGCGCTGGATCTCGGCGATGCGCCCCAATCGGAGGACCGCTTGCCCGAGCTCCTCCTCCGGGACCGGGGAGCTTCGAAATGTGGCGAGCACCGCGTCGAGCTCCCAAAGGATCTGCTTGAACCACAGCTCGTAGGCCTGATGCACGATGATGAAGAGCATCTCGTCGTGGGCAGGCCGGCCGTGGAGGGCGCTCTGCATCTGCTGGCTGCCGAGCAGCCGGTCGAGGCCGATGTAGTCCGCGTAGTAGAGAGGGCGGGGCTTTTCGTTTTCCATCTTGGCTTGCTTCGTACCATGACGCCCGGAGCGATTCAAACGATTCGCGGGATAGGATCCTGGCAGTGAAACGCATCCTCAATTTCATCGATGGCCAGTTCCGGCCGCCCTGCTCGGGACGATACCTTCCGAACCTCAACCCGGCGACGGGGCAGGTCATCGCCGAAATTGCCGAAAGCGGCCCCGAGGACGTCGATGCCGCAGTCGCCGCGGCGTCCCGCGCATTCGAGTCGTGGCGCAGGACACCCGCCGAGGAACGATCCCGGCTCCTGATCCGGGTTGCCGAGCTGATCGAAGAGAACTTCGACGAGCTGGCGCGGCTCGAATCGGAAGACAACGGGAAGCCGATCGCGCTCGCCCGCCGGATGGACGTGCCCCGAGCCATCCTGAACTTTCGCTTCTTCGCGACGGCGATCCTGCACGCCGAAACGCCCTGCCACGTCACGGACGACCGCGCGCTCAACTACACCATCCGGCAGCCCCTCGGCGTCGCCGGGCTGATCTCACCCTGGAACCTGCCGCTGTACCTTCTGAGCTGGAAGATCGCTCCGGCCATCGCCGCGGGGAATTGTTGTGTGGCGAAGCCTTCGGAGCTGACGCCGCTGACCGCCGACAGGCTGGCCGCACTGACCCTGGAGGCGGGCATTCCGCCCGGCGTCGTCAACATCGTGCACGGCCCCGGAGGGAGCGCCGGCCGCGCCCTCACGTCGCATCCGAACGTCCCCCTCATCTCGTTCACCGGGGGAACGAAGACGGGCGCGGACGTGATGGCCCACGCGGGACCGCTTTTCAAGAAGGTGTCCCTGGAGCTCGGCGGGAAGAACCCGAACATCGTGTTCGCGGACGCCGATCTCGAGCAGGCCGTCGCCACGTCGATTCAGTCGAGCTTCTCCAACCAGGGAGAGATCTGCCTCTGCGGATCCCGTCTGTTCGTCGAGAGAACGATCTACGAAGAGTTCCTCGACCGCTTTCTGGAGGGGACGAAGAAGCTCCGGATCGGAGACCCGCAGGACGCTTCGACCGACGTGGGCGCGCTCGTGAGCGAGCCCCACCTTCGCAAAGTCGAAGGCTACGTCGAGCTCGCGAAAGAGGAAGGCGGCACCATTCTCGTCGGCGGAAAGCGTCCCGAGAATCTCCCGGAGCGCGTCCAGGACGGTTACTTTCTCGAGCCGACGGTGATCGCCGGCCTCGACTGCCAGAGGCGCGTCATGCAGGAGGAGATCTTCGGCCCCGTCGTCACCGTCACGCCCTTCGATTCTCCCGAGGAGGCGATCGCCTACGCCAACAGCACGCGCTATGGCCTTTCGGCGAGCGTCTGGACCCGGGACCTCCAGAAGGCCCATCGGGTCGCCGCGGCGATCGAGAGCGGGACGGTGTGGGTCAACACGTGGCTCCTGCGGGATCTTCGCGTTCCCTTCGGCGGAATGAAGGAAAGCGGCGTCGGGCGCGAGGGCGGCTTCGACTCGCTCCACTTCTTCACCGAAGCCAAGAACGTCTGCGTCAAGTTGTAAGAATCGACGCGCTCACCTCGGACCCCCCCTCGCCCCGTAGGGGGAGAGGGACGGAGTGAGGGTCATGACAGGCGCTTCGCACCGGAGTCATTTGGCCGCGGCGACAGGCCGTAACTCATGGTCGGGCGCAGGCTCAGGATCTCGACAGCCATTTTCGCGATCACAGGCTTGACAGCCGTCGGGAGCGTCGGCTCACCGCTATCTTCGAGGATCGCCGTCATGCTTGGCCGGGGTCGCAGCCGCATGTAACGCGGCGCCGCTCCGCCCGCGACCATGCGATACCAAAGCGTCTCGCCGTGCAGCGAGGACTGCGCCGCGCGCAGCGCCTCCTCGAATGTCTCTTCCGATCCGGGCACCAGCTCCACGCTCGTGAGCTCGGCCAGAGCGGTCGGCTCCGGCACGCCCGTCCCGCGCGAGAGCTGCGGCAGGAATTCGTAGAACCCGCCGCCCGCGAACTCGGCGTGCGGCATGATGTTCGCCACGTTGTCCCGCTCGTCCTCCGCCGGCGAGACCCTGTTGTCGAAGCTCGCGGCCGAATGCCCGAACGACGCGTACAGGAGATACCTCTGCCGATCGCCCGCCGCGATGGTCCACCCGTACCAGACGAACGGGTCTTTGACCTGCCGATGCCACTCGAGGTGCCGGGTGTACCCGGCCTCGAAGTCCACGGTGTTCCCGTCGCGCGGGCGCAGGAACCCGACCTGTGCGTACGGACCCGGTCCGTTCGCCCCGGCGGACCGGCCCGCCTCGTTTTGTTGGCTTCGACCGACGGCTGCCATCAACCCGGGAAGTGCAAGGCTCGCCCCGGCGATCCAGACCCAGTGATTGATCATGTTTTTCATCTCCGGCGGGCAGCCTACGAGAGGAACGCTCGCCGATTTCCGACAGAGATCCGTCGAAATGCGCCATGACGTGTCTAAGCTTGCGTCTCGCCGCACGCGCAGAAGAACGCCTGCGTCAGTCGTGAGCTCGAAGTCACGGCCGGGCTCCGGCGCGAGCCGGGGAAGCTCCGGGGCGTGCGGATCGTTCGCGGCGCCGCTGCTCCGCCATTTCACGGCCCGCTTCGAGCTTCTCTGACTCAGCGGCCGGGCCGGCGCTGCCCGGCCGCGCTACAATTTGCCCGCCGTGATCACGGGATTCAACACCGACGTCAAACATCGGAACCGGGTGTTTCACATCCAGACCGAGGACAAAGGGGAGTCCAACCCCTATGTCGAGTCCCTCGTGTACGTTGGCGGCGAGATCCTCGCCACCAAGCGGACGTCCTACGCGGAGGTCATCAAGACGACCGGCCGCGACGACCACGCCGTCCAGGACCTCATGGAGCAGCAGCACCGGACCATGATCGCGGCGATCCAGCGGGGCCGGTTCGACGCCCCGAACGGCGGTGTCCAGATCCCGGAAGGCATGTCGCCGAGCGTCCCGCCCGAGCCTTCCGCAAAAGTCGACCGGCCGAGCAAGAAGGTCAAGGGGGAGTCGACGGCGCCTCCCGGTACGGAAACGCCGCTGCCCGCCGACCGCAGCCTCGACCAGATGATCCTCGAGTACCTGGTGTCCGACGAGGTGCCCGAGGAGGTCGAGGTCACGCTTTCGCCGGTGCCGGACTTCACAGCCGGGCGTTCGGTCCAGACGAAGCTGAAGGCCGTCTCGGGCTCGCCGGCCCGGCCGCTGGCGGGCGCCATCGTCCAGGTGCGCATCCTTTCGACGTCGGCGCGCGCCTCGACCGCGTTCCAGGGCAAGACCGCGTCGGACGGTTCCTGTCCCATCTCCTTCATGGTGCCCTCGCAGCCCAACGGCACGGCGGCCGCCGTCATCCGCGTGACCTCGCCGGACGCGACGGCCGAAGTCCATTTCCCGATCAAGCGCAAATGAGCGCCGAGCTGACGATCAAGGTGAACGGCGAGATCCTCTCGGTGCCGGCCGGAGCCTCGGTGGCCGATCTGCTGGAGCGCCTCGGCGTCGCCACGCCGCGCGTCGCCGTCGAGCGCAACCGGGACATCGTCCCGAAGGCCGACTACCGCGCCACCGCGCTGGCCGAAGGCGACGAGTTCGAGGTCGTGGAGCTCGTCGGGGGCGGTTAGGCCGCCGCGGGTTGCCGCGCTCGCGGCAATCGGTTATTCTCCGCGCCCCGAGTGGGCCGTTAGCTCAATTGGTAGAGCAAGAGACTCTTAATCTCTAGGTTGTAGGTTCGAGTCCTACACGGCTCACCACTCACTCCTTCCTTCAAATCCCAAAAAATCCCAGCAACTCGTTTCATGAAAGGTGCTTGAGCACCCTGAAAGAAAGCTCTCCCGGTTCCGCGAGTTGGGGAAAATGGGTGTCCTTGGGCAGCGTACTCGGACACGGACTCGGACACTGGCTCAAGTGTAGAGAGAAGGCGAGCCGTGGGCCCTGGCAGCTCGAGGGAAACCGTGGAACCGACGCGAGGCGGCCAGAGGCCTTCGATCACCGAAGGCCGCCAGGAAGAAAGCCACCGATGCCACGAGTGTGGCGAGGGCGTAGAGACCGACGCGCTCTCGCAGGAAGTCGCGCTCTCCCGACGAGTCGAGCGGAACCGCCGCCATGCCGGACTCGGCCCCGCGACACTGAAAGATCTTGTGATCCGGTTGACTGCTCGGATGCGCGACGCCGAATATAAAGAGTGGCCAACGGGAGCTGCCGCCCCGCCTGGCCCGCGCGGCGCCCGCTTTCGCTGCGGGAGGTTTGACGCGTTCGCAATCGGAACATGGCGATGTGCAAGGAGGTAGTCGAGCTAGTCTCGAGTCCCGCCTCAGCTGCAATCTCCGGTGTAATCACATCAACGTCGGCCTGATTGCGATGACGCTGTACCTGATGTAACGTTTCGATCGACTCTTGTGCGGTCGCAACGCGGCCAACCGTTCGGAGGTGTACGCCACCACCCTGCATTCGAACCTTATCCAAAGTCAACAATGAACATCCTCGATCAAAGGGCCTCGTTCGCCAAGGTCTCGGTTCGCCAATCGGTCGCGGAGGTGTCGCGTCTAACGGGCAAGTCGGCTGCGGCCCAGCTGAGAGAAATAGTCCATCTATACCGAGGGCCTGGGCACCTGGCGCCGAGAGAGTACTTCTATTTCGGCCTGTATGACGACCGGTTCTCGTCTGTGGAAAAGAAGCAATTTGTCGGACTTGAACTACAGAATCATATCCTTGGTACCTGCACGAAAAAGCAGTGGTGGGCCCTCAGCCAAGACAAGCTGGCCTTCTACGCAATGATGGAGGCGTACGGTTTCCCTGTTCCCCGCGTCGTTGCTACGCTACATCCGTTTCGGCGACTGCCGGCCGCGAAGCCGCTTCGCAATACTGAGGAGGTTGCCGTTTTCCTTCGCTCCCAGGCGACCTATCCGCTGTTCGGCAAACCTCTCGACGGCAAGCGCAGCGTGGGTTGTGCGCGGGTCGATGCGTATGATGCGTCCACTGACGAACTGGTCGTGCATCCGCAGCGCCGTGTAGCCGTATCGCTGTTTCTCCAGAGCATAAGTCGGTATGTCGACCGAGGTTACTTGTTTCAGGAGGTGCTGCATCCGCACGCCACGGTCCACTCTCTTTGTGGCGATCGATTGGCGAGCGTTCGGTTTGTTCTTCTTGTTGGGGAGCGTGGAGCCGAGCCTTTCCGTGCGGTTTGGAAGTTCCCCGCCGGACCTCACATTGCGGACAATTACTGGCGGAAGGGAAATCTGCTTGCCGGTATTGACATCGAAACGGGTCGCGTGAGCCAGGTAATGACGGGGACGGGAACCGCGCGAGTCAAGGTGAGCCGTCACCCCGACACCGGCGCGTCCTTGGATGATCTGACTGTTCCGGATTGGCAGGCGCTGAAGGAACTCTGCCTCTCGGCCGCGACGACAATGCCGGGCGTTACGATGCAGGGGTGGGATGTGGCGCCGTCGGCAAATGGGCCGGTGCTGATCGAGGTGAACATTGGAGGGGACTTCACCCTGCCGCAACTTGGCAACGATCGAGGCATGCTGGACAACCAGTTCCGCGCCTACCTCTCCCGGCACAAGTTTGTTCCGCGATCGCTGCCGCGTCGCTTGAGCGACTACGTTTCCACGAACGTTCGCCGGCTGGCGACCGCCGGAACCAGGCGGGCCCAGCGTGTGCCTCAGCGCGCCCCTTCGGGCGAGTAGGTTGCCGTTGAAGGCCGAGCACCGTGGCGGGACGGGGAAGAAAGGAGACTGGCAGCGGAAGGCGCATCTCGCGAACCGGCAGGGGCGGAGAGGGAAGGCTCTCCCGACGGCGGCAGTCCCCAACACAGGGACACTCCTCTCGCGCGGCGCCCGTGACCCTAGCGCCGAGGTCCTGAAGCCGTAGGCGGCGGCCCAGGAAAGGCCATGCCGCGATACGATTTCCTACTCTTAGACTCTGCCGCTCACAACGGGGGTTGACGGTGAGGAAGTTCCTCCCCATGTGCAAGGCGGTGATCATCAGCTGGTTGTCGGAAGACTCCAGTTTGACGCGATTGCGCGACCGGATCCTCGTGCCGTACTTGCTTTTCTTGGCTCGCTTTGTTCTGTGGTCGCGGGAGCCATTCATTATCGGCGTCACCGGTACCGTTGGTAAGACGACGACCACGGCCATGATCGCGGCGGTCCTGACGTATCCGGGAGCGGATCGGATCATCGGCTCGGTCTGGGCGACCTCGAAAAACATGAACAATGACGCGGGTCTTCCATTAACGATCCTTCAGTATGACAGGCACCTCAGCTGGCGGCCTGAGGACCTTCTGGCAATGTGCCTCCTACCGTTCCGAGCGCTGGCGCTTGCGACCTCTTCGCGATACCCGAAGTTTCTGGTTCTCGAGTACGCCGCTGGCCCGAAAGGACACGTGCACCGTTTGGCCAATCTGGCACCGCCCCGTATTGCTGTTGTGACCACGATCGGGCCGGCTCACCTGGACCGTTTTAAGAACCTCCAAGGAGTGGTGGCGGAGAAAAGCGCTCTGGTTCGTGCCGTGCCTCCGTCCGGGTTGGTGATTCTGGGCGACGACCACCCCTACGTGTCTACCCTTGAACAAGAGACGCGGGCATCGGTGTTGAAGGTCAAGGGTCGAGGCACAGAACTCTCGCAGAAAATCGCGTTTGCGATCGGCCGCCACCTCGGTATTTCCGAAGAGGTCATGACGTCTGCTTTGAGGGGCTACAAGCCCCCCCCGGGCCGGTTGAATCGTCTACAGTGTGGCAATCTAGCCGTCATCGATGGCAGCTTCAACGCCAACCCCCTGTCGATGAGGTTCGGCCTCGACACTCTCACAGAGGCTGCCCAGCCCGGACAGAGGCGGGTGGCAATTTTGGGCGTCATGGCCGAGCTTGGAGAAGAGGCGCCGCGGTATCACGCTGAGGTCGGTGCCTACGTTCGGAGTCGGACCGACATAGTGATCGGCGTGGGAGAGCTTGCCAAGCATTACAATCCGGACCATTGGTTTGACAGCAGCAAGAGCTGCGCGGACCACGTTGAAGGCCTTATTCGCCCGGGCGATTGCGTCCTCGTAAAAGGATCCCATTCGGTCCGCATGGGTCGGGTTATCCACAGACTCCGGCAAATCGGCGAAGGCAACACGGGATCGACGCCGCTCAACGACTGATCGTCGGGGGCGGCCCGATCCCGAACTCCATCGTCGCGCGCTTCGTCGAGCTCGCCGGAGGCGCGGGAAAGGCCCGCATCGTGGTCTTACCCCATGGCGAGCGCGGATCCGAGGCTGACCTCGAGATCACGAGGAGGTTCAACACGCTCGGGGCGTCGGCCGAGCGCGTCCTGGCGGATCGTGGGTCCGCGACGGACGAAGCGGCTCGGAAGGCGCTGCCGGAGTCTGGCTCGGCGGCGGCGTCCAGTCGTGGCCAGATTACGAGAAATTAGCGGTCGACGCGACGAATGGAGGATCGTGCCTCCCGGATATTGCAGAGGAGTTGGCTGGGCAGGTGATCCTCAGGAGGCCCTTTCCGGGCACCGACTTTCTCCAGGTTGGAAATCCTGAACTGCTCCCGATGGTCACTCGGACACATGACTCGGACACGATGCCGCAACTTGTTGGGCCATTACGATCTCGTTGTAGGTTCGAGTCCTACACGGCTCACCACTCTGCCTCACCGACGTCTTCCAACGGAATCCAGCAGTTCGCAGTCCCTCAAGGGGTTCCGGGCAGGCCGTCGACCGACGAGATCGGGCCGTCGCGCCAGACCGCAACGGCGACCGTAGAATACTGTCCGTCGCACGAAGGAGACTGGAGATGGTCGACTTTCTCAAGATACCGAGGAGCTTCGGCACTCTTCTCACTGAGTTCCGAAAGAACTCGTCTCGGGCCCATCGAGACGATGGAGTCGCTCCCGCGCGCCAGGTGCTCGACATGGTCCGGCTTCGGTTCGGTCCCGGCAGGTTGACGTCCAAGGACTACTACCGGATGCGCGTCTACCGGCGGAGCCTCTCATTAGACGAGAAGCGACAGTTCGTCTCGCGCAGCGGAGTTTATACGTTGAAGAAGTATCTCGACCTGGCTCGCGCTGTGCGCCAGCGAACCAAGAAGAGCATACTCGCTCAGGCTTGCGAGATAGTCCAACTTCGGGCGGCTAACGGCCAATTGGGCGCCTCCTCATACTATGACTACGGGCTGTTTGAAGATCGCTCATTCTCGAACCAACAGAAGAGAGAGTTTATTGACGACAGGATCAAAGACAAACTCTACGGCGCATTGAACAGCCTACACTGGCGCGCCCTGGCCGATGACAAGTTGGCCTTTTACTCGTTCATGCGTGGGGCTGGATTACCTTATCCTCGACTATACGGTATCTATCACTCTCGAGGTCGGTTCTTCGAGGGAGTCCCTTGCCTTTCAAACGCGAAGGCTTTGGCTCACTTTCTTTGTAAAGAAGTTCCATACCCGCTTTTCGCGAAGCCTATCAGTGGTCGTTTCGGCCATGGCGCAGTGAAAATAGTCAGATTTGATTCGACCACGGATCGACTCCTGTTCGCTGACGGGAAGGAAATTACGGTTGATGAATACGTCGCCGGTATATCTAGGGAGCTTGGACATGGAGCGATCTTTCAGGAATACCTCGAACCGCATCCAGTAGTTAGCGAAATCTGCGGTGACCGCCTGTCGACATTACGTGTCATTCTGCTCCTCTGCAACGATGGACCGGCTCCGTTACGCGCAGTCTGGAGAATCCCTGTTGGACGCAATATGACTGATAACTTGGACCACGGCAGATCGGGTAACTTGTGCGCTCAGCTCGACCTCGACACCGGGTTCGTGATTGCCGCCAGGAAAGGGATAGGTCTTGACCAAACGGAGATAGATCTTCATCCAGACACTCGCAAGGCCCTCACGGGCTTCGCCATACCGAACTGGAAAGAGACGATGGAACTTTGCGCGAAAGCCGCATCCTTGTTGCCCGGTTTACGACTTCAGAGTTGGGACATTGCAATCTGCGGAGGAGGCCCTGTAATTGTGGAAGTGAATGCGTATGGAGCGGTGGATTTGCCGCAGCATGCCTTCAGGAGAGGCTTTTACGAAGGATGGCTTCGGGCCGCCTTGGCCTCCCTGCTTTCGCCACAAGGGCTGACTATTAGTCAACTGGAAGCAATGAGGGGAGGAGCGGACCAGCATAAGGGCGCTCGCGGCTAGGGCGCGGGAGCGCGAGCGCGCGATTGCGGAGCCGAACAAAAGCAGAAAATGAGGTTTAGGGAGCTTCCTCGGCCGGCGGCGAGCCCCAGCGGACGAATCGCGGAGCGCGAGTCCGCTGCACCCGCGGGTTAGGCCGACCGCTCCGGCCCGATCCCACGCGCCGCTTCCCAAAATGAAATACTAGTAGTACACCGGCTCGGCCAAAGGACCCGCAAGAAGTATGGCCAACCTCCACACGCGCTCCGTGCCTTCGGGCACCAGGTCGTTTCGCCCGACGTCCCAGAGGTAGACGAGCAGGAGAACATCTGCAGCACGAGGACGCCGGCGAGAGCATCAGATCGAGATCAGACATTCACAAACAGTGAGGTTCGACCGACGAGATCGGGCCGTCGCACCGGACCGCAACGGCGACTGTAAGATACCGTCCGTTGCAACGAAGGAGACTGGAGATGGTCGACTTTTCCAGAATACGGAGGAGCGTCGGCAGTCTTCTCACTGCGTTCCGCCAGAACTCGTCTCGGGCCCACCGAGACGATGGAGTTGCTCCCGCGCGCCAGGTGCTCGACATGATCCGGCTTCGGTTGGGCCCCGGCAAATTGACGTCCGAGGACTATTACCAGATGCGCGTCTACCGGCGGAGCCTCTCGTTCGACGAGAAGCGACAGTTCGTCTCGCAGCTCGGAGTCGGGATTCCGAAGCGTTGGGCCATAGTCGCGGACGACAAGCTGCTCGCCTACGCACTCCTCGAGAACGAGGGGGTCAGGATTCCACCGATTCGCGCGATCTGTCATCCGCTTCGATCATTTCGAGACCGGCTCGTGTTGAGGACTGTGGGCGAGATCTGCGACTACCTAAGGAACGGCGCTCAGTACCCCTTCATTTCGAAGCCCGTGACCGGGCTTTACAGCGTTGGCCTCGTCCTGGTCGAGGGGCTCGACCCCGATTCCGGATTGCTCCGGCTCGCGGAGGGAGATCCGGTGCCCGCCGAGCGATTCGCCGAGGAGTGCCTGTCCCCCCGGGACGGCACGGTTTTTCAGGAGGTGCTCAAGCCCCATCCCGAAATCGCGGCGGCCATCAGCCCGCGGTTGTGCACGCTGCGATTGATTGTCGCCCTCGAGCGTGATCACGTTTGGCTCTACCGGGCTTTCTGGAAGATTGCGGCGGGGAGCAACGTGGCCGACAACTACTGGCATGCCGGCAACATCATGGCGCGGCTGGACCCGATGGGACGCATCGAGCAATGCATCACCGGCGTGGGACCCGACTTCCGAATCGTCGAGCGGCATCCGGTCAGCGGGCGGGAGCTGAAGGGATTCCAGGTGCCGTTCTTCCGCGAAGCCGTCGAGCTCACGCAGCGGATCGCGCGCTTCTTTCCCGGGATCAAGATGCAGTCGTGGGACATCGGCATAACGGCCGAGGGCCCGGTTCCCCTGGAGGTCAACGACGTCGGAGGCGTGTTTCTGGTTCAGATGGTGGATCAGCGAGGAATGGGCGATCGATCGTTTCGAGAGTTCGTGGCGCGCACAAACGCGCGGCGATGATGAAGGCGCGGCGATCGAAGCCTCACCGGTTGCGACGCCCGCGCGCGGGGACCGGACGACGGGGAGCCCGGGTGAGACACTCTGCATGGAACGCGTCCTTCACAGCCACGAGGACATGACGCCGGAAGACGCGGCGCTCGCCGAGCTGCTCTGCTCGGGAGCCGATGAGCGGTGCGTCGTCGGCGCGGATGGTCTCAGCAAGTACGGCTGCGCGCCCTACCCCCGACCGGTGATCGCGTTCGCCAGCTGCACGGCGTCCACCGTGCACCCGCGCGGCTGGACGGCGGCCCGGGCCGCGGCGGAGCGGATTCAGGAAGGTTCGATGCGGATCGGCCCGCTCCCCGCGGCCGACCAGATGGGGACGCAGATCCAGCAGACCCTGCTCTCCACGATGGAGCTCGCCGACGTGCCCGGGCTCCGTGTCGTGTTGACGCCGTCGGGGTCGGACGCCGAGACGATCGCCGTGTTCTTCGCGGCGCTTCCCGACGAGCGGCCCATCGTCAACATCGTCGTCGGCGCCCGCGAGGTCGGCTCGGGCTCCGTCCTCGCTGCGGGCGCTCGCTACTTCTCGGAGCGGGTTCCCTCCGGCCGCACGCGTGTCGCAGGGCAGGCCGTCGACGCGCCGCTGGCCGACCGGATCACGGTCCACGAGATCAAGGTCCGCAGCGACTCGGCGGCCGAGCGCTCGCCCGACGAGGTCGACGCCGAGATCGAGGAGCTCGTGGAGAGAAGCCTCCGCGCCGGCGCTCGCGTCGTCATCCACATCGTGGCTCACAGCAAGACCGGAGTCCACGCGCCACGGCTGAGCACGATGAACCGGCTGATCGCGAAGCACGGCGACCGAATCGTGCCGATCATCGACGCGGCGCAGGGACGGTTCAGCCGCCGCGGCCTGCGCGACTACGTCTCGCGGGGCTTCATGGTGATCCTGACGGGATCCAAGTTCTATGGCGGCCCGCCGTTCTCGGGGTGCCTGCTCCTGCCCGCGCGGTTCTTGCCGCGCGATCCGGACACAATCCGGTTCCCGCCCGGGTTCTCCGACTACCTCACGCCGGCGCAGCTGCCCGCGGAATGGACGGCCGCGCGGCGCTCGCTCGAGCAGACCGCCAACAGCGGCCTCCTGATTCGCTGGATGGCCGCCATGGAGGAGATGCGGGCGTACTACGAGACACCGTCATGGGCGCGTTACCGAGTCCTGAGGTTCTTCGAGGCGCAGGCGCCCATCATCCTGGGCCGGAGCCGCCTCCTCCAGCTCATCAACGTGCCGGTTCCGATTCTCTCCGACGAGGTCGAGCGGCTCCTCGAGTCGAAGACGACCGTGTTCAGCTTCCGGGTGAGCGCGCGGAGGGGTGCGCAGCTCGACCAGGCCACCCTGAAGCGATGGGTCCGCTGGATGAATCGAGACATCTCCTCGCTCGCGCCGGCGGACACCCCGGCGCCGGTCCGCGACGCCGTGAGCACCTGTTTCCAGCTGGGCCAGGCCGTGCACGTCGGCGAGCAGCAGTCGGGGGAGCACGACCACGTCATCCGCGTGGCCATCGGCGGCACGCTCATCACGGACGTCGCCGTGGACACCGGTGTCGGAGTGACCCTGGACGCCCGGCTCGGCTGGTTGGAGAGGAAGCTCGAGCAGCTGCGCACGAAGATCGAGTTTATCGCCGAGCACGAGCCCGCGATGTCTCGCCTCTGAGACGGTGCTTCTGGAGGGCGAGAAGCCGGAAGACGTCGTCCGATTCTGGGGAGGGTGACGGCGCCCGCGCGTCGCGCGAGGGAGTCCCGGCGTAGTTGGCAACCGCGGTGACCGCCGGCCCCGAAGGACCGGCGGCATGTGGCGGTCCGTGGAGACGCTCGCCGTCAGGACTTTTTGCGGCGGAGCAGCAACACGAGGAGCACGACGACAATCAGTATGACGATCAGCCAGCCCGCCATCGGAAACTTCTTCGCCGTCTCGGGCGATTCCGCGGCCGGAGCGGCGGCTGGGGCTGAGGTGTCGGCGGGGGCAGCAGCGGCGGGGACATCCGCAGGGGCGGCGGCGGGGACCTCCGTGGGGGCAGCGGCTGGGGCAGCGGCCGGGGCCTGAGCGGGTTGGAGCGCCGCGCTGACTATGGCCTGGACCTCGCGCTCGGATACGACCTTCAGCGGCTCGTCCGTGACGATCACGGCCGTCAAGTTGTCGCCGGGACGCAGTTCGATCAGCGAGACTTCCTTCCCGTCGCGCATGATCCTGGCTTTCCGTTTCTCCACATCCACGTTCGAGAACACTCGATTCCCGTCGGGGCCTCGGACGATGACGTTCTGGCCGGAAACCGCGACGACCCTGCCCGTGCGGATTTCCGTCACGTACACGGGCGTCATCGTGGTCGTCGTCGTAACCGTGGCCGAAACGTGCATTCCGGGCTTCAGGTCGGCGACGCCGATTTCCCTGCCTTCGAACTGGAACTTGAAGCCCTCCGGGATCGTGTACTCCGTCGCCTTTCCGGCGGCGTCCTTGGCGACGACCTTGTTGCCGTTGACGCTGACGACGGTGACGTTGACGATGCGCTTGCTCGTCGTTGTCTCGGGCTTTCCCATCTCCGTGGTTGTCGTCACCTTCCCGTCCTGAGCCGTGGCGATGGCGGCGGACGCCGCAAGCAATGCGACCCCAAGGACGAGCGAGACTCTTCCCGTTCTTGTCTCCATAGGGTTCTCCTTTCTTTCGCTGCGGGGATTCTCTCCCAGGACGGCGTTCTCTCTTACGCGGAATTCACGGTGTGGATACGTCTGAATCCAGACGGCTCGGAAGGGGGAACGGCGTCGCGATCGGGCGGCCGACCTGCGGGAGAGGGAACGTCGGCAGCTGGCTCTCTCTCCCTGGCGTGGTTGGCAACCGCGGTAACCGCCGGCCCCGAAGGGCCGGCGGCACGGCGGTCAGTTGAAGACGGTTGACGTCAGGACTTTTTGCGGCGGAGCAGCCACACGATGATGACGATCACAATCAGCAGCAGAATCAGCCAGAACGCGCTCGAAAACCGTTTCGCCGGCTCGGGCGCCGGAGCTGTGGCTGGGGCTGCGGCATCGGCGGGGGCATCCGCGGCGGGGGTATCCGCAGGCGCGGCGGCGGGGACATCCGCGGGGGCTGCGGCGGGGGCATCCGCGGGAGCAGCCATGGGGACATCCGTGGGAGCAGGAGCGGGGGCCGCGGCGGGAGCCTCGGCCGGGGCCGGAGCGGCTTGAGGTGCCGCGCTGACCATGGCCTGGACCTCGCGATCGGTTGCGACCCTGGGCTCCATATCCGTGACGATCACGGCCGTGAAGATGTCGCCGACCCGGAGGTCGCTCAAGTAGACCTCTTTCCCGTCTTTCAAGATCCTGGCGTTCCGTTTCACCGCGTCCTGGTTCGAGAACACGCGATTCCCTTGCGGGCCTCGGACGATGATGTTCTGGCCCGAGACCGCGAGGACCTTGCCCGAACGGATTTCCGTCACGTACACGGGCGTCGTGGTGGTCGTCGTCGTGATCGTGGCCGAAACGGCCATTCCGGGCTTCAGTTCGGCGACGCCGATTTGCCTGCCTTCGAACTGGAACTTGAAGCCCTCCGGAATCGTGTACTCCGTCGCCTTGCCGGCGGCGTCCTTGGCGACGACCTTGTTGCCGTTCACGCTGACGACGGTGACGTTGACGACGCGCGTGCCCGTCGCCGTCTGGGGCTGTCCCGTCTGCTCGGTTCTTGTGATGCTCGGTTGCTGAGCCGTCGCGATGGAGGTGGCCAGTGCGAGCAATCCAAGCCCCAGGATGACCGAAACTCGTCCGGTTCTTGCTTCCATTGAGTTCTCCTTCCTTTCGCTGCGTGGATTCTCTCCCAGTTACGGAGTCCACTGCTAGCGGGGGCGCAAGAGGGGCGCTCATCGGGGGGGCCGCATGAAGAAACGTCAATACTGGCGGGCCTTCTGTCAATTCCTGCAGGTCACGCCACTCTCCGACTCTCAACGGTGGTCTCGCCGGCCACCTCTCCTCGGCAGCTCGGGTAAGCTACCGGCCCGATCGAGATTCAAGCCATGAAGCTCAAAGACCGCGTCGCCATCGTCACGGGCGCCACGTCGGGTATCGGCGAGGCCTCGGCGCTCCTCTTTGCGGAAGAGGGCGCCCGGGTGACCGTGACGGGACGCGACGCCGCGCGCGGCCGAAAGGTCGTGGATGCGATCGCGGCGGCCGGGGGCACGGCGACCTTCGTCCAGGCCGACGTCCGGCTTCCCGGTGATTGCGAAAACGTCGTGAAGGAGACGCTGCGAGCGTTCGGCGGCCGTCTCGACATCCTCTTCAACAACGCCGGCGTCTACCATCCGCACAACGCCATCGACTGCACCGAAGAGGAGTGGGATGCGACGGTGGACTCGAGCCTCAAGGGAGCCTGGCTCATGTCCAAGTACTCCTTGCCCACGATGATCGCGCAGGGGCGCGGCGTCATCATCCACCAGGCTTCCGGGTGGGGCATTCAGGGCGGCGATGAGGCCGTGGCTTATTGCGCGGCCAAGGGCGGACTCGTCGTGATGACCAAGGCAATGGCGATCGATCACGGGAAGCAGGGCATTCGCGTGAACTGTCTCTGCCCCGGAGATGTCGAGACGCCGATGCTGGCGTCCGACGCCGAGGCTCGGCGAATGAGCTACGCCGACTACATGAAGGGCGCCGCCAATCGCCCGCTCGGCCGGGTCGGCACGCCGTCGGAGCTGGCGAGAGCGGCGCTCTTTCTGGCCTCGGACGACTCGTCGTTCATGACCGGTGCGGCGCTGGTCGTGGACGGCGGCGGCATCGCGGACTGATTCTGATGAAAGGTCTGACCAACAAGCGTGTCGTCATCACGGGCGGCGCGAGCGGAATCGGCGCGGCCACCGTGGAGCGGTTCCTGGAGGAAGGGGCACGCGTCGCCGTGATCGACCTCGACGAGGCGGCCGGTCGAAGCCTTCGCAAGAAACACCCCGAGCTTGTTGGCGTGATTCAGGCCGACGTGGCCGACGCGGCCGCGGTGGAGGGCGCCTTTCGGGAGCTGGACGGGCTGCTCGGCGGCGTGGACGTCGCGATCAACAACGCGGGCATCAGCATTCGCCACGACTTCATGGACATCACGCCCGAGGAATGGCGCAAGGTGCTGAGCGTCGATCTCGACGGCGTCTTCTACGTGGCCCAGCAGGCTGCCAGACGCATGCTCGCCGGCGAGGGCGGCGTCATCATCAACATGGGATCGACATCCGGCATGAACGGCTATCCGCGGTACGCCGACTACAACTCCGCGAAGGCCGGCGTCATCGAGCTCACCCGTACGATGGCGGTGGAGCTGGCTCCGACGATCCGCGTGATCGCGGTATGCCCGGGGTACGTCTGGACGGCCATGCAGGAAGCCGAGTACACCCCGGAGATGAAGGCGGCGGTGGACGCCAAGATCCCGCTCCGGCCGGCATGCCACGACCGGCGAAATCGCGGCTCTCTTCGCCTTCCTCGCCTCGGACGAAGCTCCGTACATCACGGGGCATCCCGTGATCATCGATGGCGGCGAGATCGCCGGGGGTCTGGCGAGCCGCTGATCCGAAACTTGCTCTAAGGAGCGGCGGTCGGCGATGCGGGTGGCGCCAGGGGCGACACCACGTAGATCTGATCGAGCACTTTCACCCAGAGGGTATTGGCTGTCTGCTGTTCGTCGAGCGATACGGCCAGATTGGTCCACACGATGAGCGTCATCCGGTTGGTGGGGTCGTAGCTGATTTTCGAGTTGTACCCGGGAGTCTCACCGCCGTGAAAATAAATCGTGTTCGGTCCCCAGCTCAGCTGGCTGATGCCGTACCCGTACTTTTGGCCCTCGGGCTTGCTCGGATCCTCGGGCCGCAGGCTGTCGAGCCAGCGCCGCTGATACTCGGCGTTGAGCACGCGGCCGCCGACCAGCGCCTGAATCCAGACGGCGAGATCGTTGGCGTTGGAGATGACGCCGCCCGCGGCCGCGGCAATGGAGTGGTTCAAACTCGTGTAGTCGTTTGGCAGGAGGGTCCCGGCCCGGGCCGCGGCTTTGAGCGCGGGCGTGTACGGTGGCGTCCCCACCAGGGCGACCGATGAGCTGCCGTAGAGATAGCCGTGCGAGTACGGTTCGGGGATCGTGTTCACGGTGCTGGCGGGAAGTTCCGTGTGCTGCATGCCGAGCGGGCCGAAGAGCCGGTCCTGCATCGACCGCGCCAGTGGCTTGCCATCGACCCGCTCCACGATGAGGCCGAGAAGCGCATAGTTGGTATTGCAGTACTCGTATTCTGTGCCCGGCGCGAAGTTGGGCGGGCGTGCGAACGCGATGGCCAGCAATTCCTGCGGGGTCCAGACCCGGGTCGGATCACGGTCGACGCTCTCCGAGATTTCGGGGGCACTCGTGTAGTTGTAGAGGCCACTCCGCATGTCCAGCAATTCGGCGACGGTGATGTGGTCGCCATCGGGCACGCCCGGGACGTACTTCGAGACGGGTTCGTCGAAACGGAGCTTGCCCTCCTGGGCCAGTTGCACAATGACCGCAGCCGTCATCGTCTTGGTATTCGAGGCGATCCGGAAGTGTGTGTCGGCTCGGGGCGGGCTCGCAGTGCCCAGCTGCGTGGTGCCGTAGGCGACCGTGAAATCGCCCTGCGGCGTACGCAGGAGAACCACGGCGCCGGGAACCAGGAGTTCCCTGGCCGTCGTGTCCACCATGGTCTGCAGCGCCGCCTGGCTGATCGGCTTCAGCCCCGACGAGCCCGCGGCGGTCGTCGCCGCTGCGGGATCGGCGGATGCGCCGGGAGCCGGCGCGTCCTTTCTCTGACAGGCGGCCCCCACGAGCAGCACGGCGACCGCGAAACGAGAAATGCGAGCTCTCATCGACCGGCCCTCCCGCCTTGGGCGTCGACTGAGCCTAGCAGGTCGGGTCGAGCACCGGTCCTACCGCGGATCTGAGTCGGAGATACTCCACGCTCCTCCGCGTCCCGTCGCGACCGCTTTCTCGTAGACCGCGGCGGCCGCGGCGACGTCCTCGAGCGCGATGCCGGTGCTGTCGAAGACGGTGACCTCTTCGGGCGAGAGGCGGCCGGGCTTCGCGCCGGCGACGACTTCGGCGAGCTCCGTCGCTTCGGGGGAGGGTCCGCTCCCGTCTGCGAGGGCGTGATGCCACTCTCCGATCGTCGCGCACTGCTCGCGCGAATCCACGAAGAGGCGAGCCCTCCGCAGAATCGCCGGATCGAGCTCCTGTTTGTCCGGAGAGTCGGCGCCCACGGCCGCGAGGAACATCCCGGGCGGGACGTCCTCGTCCCGGAGAAAGGCGCGGCGGGACGTCGTGCAGGTGACGCCGACGTCGCTCCGCCGAAGCGCCGGTCCGGGCTCGGCCGCGGGCGTGATCTCGAGGCCGAGCCGGGGCGCGAGCTCCCGCGCGAATCCGCTCGGCGGCCTGCGGGTCCGAGTCGCAGGCGTAGACCCGCTCGAGCGGAAGCACGCGGGCGAGCGCCCGCAGCTGGACCCGGCCCTGCGCGCCGCAGCCGCACACGAGGGCGACTCTTCGAATCGGGGCGGGCCAGAGACCGGCGCGGCCACCGCCGTGGCGGCGGCGGTGCGGAGCAGCGTGATCTCGATCGAGTCCATGAGGGCGAGAGGCCGCCCGTTCTCTCCGTCGAAGAGAGCGATGACTCCCTGGATCGTGGGCAGCCCGAACCGCTCGCGGTTCCCTCGAAAGTTCCCGTTGAGCTTGGCCGCGAAGTAGGGGCGCGAGAGATCGAGAAGCGCGGCTTTGATGTGGAAGCCTCCGTCCCGCGCGGGAACGCCCAGGATCCCGGGCGGAGCGGCCAGGCCCAGCCCCGCCATCCGAAACGCGCCTTCCACGGCGTCCACGCAGTCGTCGAGGGAGAGCAGAGCGGCGACGTCCGACCGCGAAAGGAGGAGCGTCGCGGAAGAGGTCAAGGCGCGGTCCTCCCGTCTTGCGCGAGAAGATCGTCGAGTCGACAGGGAGGCCGGCTCTCGGCGGGCTCCTCGCCTCTGTGGAACACGCGCGCGCCGGCGACGCCCGTGAGGAGGACCTCGCCGTCCTGGATCCGGAGCATGCCTCCCTCGCGGAGCCCGACCACGGGGCAGTCGTTCTCCTCGAGGAACTGAAGGATTCGTTCCTCCTGCGTCTCGCCCATGTGCGTCGAGCTCGGATCCGGGTCCAGATAGTGGGGACTGATCTGGAACGGCACGAGGGAGAGGGCCCGGAAGGAGGGAGGCTCCACGATCGGCATGTCCTTCGTGGTCCCGAGGCTCGGGCACGCCACGATGGAGCCTGCGCTCGAGCCGATGTAGGGCATTCCTTCGGCGACCCGCCTTCGAATGGGCTCGAGGAGGTCGTGCCGGTAGAGGGCGGCCAGGAGCCGAAACGTGTTTCCGCCGCCCACGAAGACGGCCTCGGCCTCGCGCACCGCGCGCCCGGGGTCGGCGGCATCGTCGATCGAGTCGAGCGAGGGTCCGATCTGCGAGAAACGGGCTCGGGCCTTCGCCGCGTACTCGCGCCGGTCGAAGAGGGCATGAGGAATGAACAGCACTCGAGTCGCTCCGGCCAGAATCCCGGCGATCTCCGCCGCGGCGTGATCGAGGTAGCCGCTCCCGTGGATCTTCGAGCTGCTGATGAGGAGAATCCGCATCAGGCGAATATATCAATTGCTAGATTTATCTAGCAAATGCTATAAACCCTTCATGCCCCCGACCGCCGGGAAGCCCCTCGACTGGGTGCTGCTCATCCACAACCTGCCGGCGCGACCCCTCTACCTTCGCGCCAGGATCCGGCGGCTCCTCGATCAGGCCGGCGCCATCGCCCTGAAACAGTCGGTCTATGCGCTGCCGGCGCGGGCCGGAGGCCGCGAGGCGCTCGGACGGATCGGCGAAGAGGCCATTGCCGGGGGCGGCCACGCCTACGTCTGCCAGGCCCGCTTCCTGGACCCCGGGACCGATTCCCTGCTCGTCGAGCAGCTCGCGGCCCTCGAGAAACGGACGAAGGGGAGACCCGGCGGTTCGGGTCTGGTCGGTCGGACGTGGGCGACTCGCCGCGGCATCCAGATCGACCGCATCGCGTCGGCCTGGCTGATTCGCCGGTTCATCGATCCCCGCGCGCGGTTCCGTTTCATCGACCCCGTCCGAGGAGCGGCATCCGAAGGAGCTTCGCTTCGACATGCCCGGCGGCGATTTCAGCCACGAGGAGGATCGCTGCACGTTCGAGACGCTGGTTCGCCGCACCGGGCTGAGCGACAAGGGTCTTTCCGCAGTCGCGGAGATCGTCCACGACATCGACATCAAGGATGGAAAGTTCGGGCGTCCCGAGGCCAGGGGCGTCGAGCAGCTGGTGCTCGGGTTGCTCGCCGACAACCCAACGGATCGAGAGCGGCTGGAGCGGGGGTTCGAGCTCTTCGACGACCTCTACCGCTCGTTCCAGCGCTCCCGAGCGCCGAAGACCGCCCGCCGGCCCCTGACGTGAGCGGTACCGAGATCGGACAGCGCAATGCGCGCGCTCCGCGAACGGTGAGCTTCGGGGAGGCGGTGCGTTACTGGGCCCGCCTCGGCTTCATCAGTTTCGGCGGCCCGGCCGGCCAGATCGCGATCATGCAGCGAGACCTGGTCGAGCGAAAGAAGTGGATCTCGCAGACCCGCTTCGGGCACGCATTGAGCTACTGCATGCTCCTGCCGGGACCGGAGGCCCAGCAGCTCGCGATCTACATCGGCTGGCTGCTTCACGGCACGCGGGGAGGAATCGCGGCAGGAGTCCTCTTCGTGCTTCCGTCGGTTTTCATCCTCTGGGGACTCTCCGTCCTCTACGTCATCTACGGCGGGGTTCCGGCGATCGCGGGGGCCTTCGCCGGCCTGAAGCCCGCGGTCCTCGCGCTCGTGGCGGTGGCGATGGTGCGCATGGGAGGCCGCCTCCGTCCCCGGGGGCTCGCGCTCGTGGCGGCCGCGGCTTTCCTCGGCATCCGTTTCCTGCACGTTCCCTTTCCGTGGATCATCCTCGGTGCCGGAATCGTGGGTTTCGTGTCCGGGCGAGTCTGGCCAGGGGCGTTCGAAACGGGCCTACCGGGAGCGTCCGAATCCGCGGAGACCGATCCCGCCACGGAACAGAGCCGGGCCCGGGTCGAGATCGCCCGATCCTGGCCGCGGGCCGCGACGGTCGCGCTCATCGGCCTCGTCCTCTGGCTTGCGCCGTTTCTCGTTCTGGGCTCGCGTCTCGGCTGGTCGAGCACCCCGGCTCTCCAGTACCGTTTCTTCACCCAGGCGGCCCTGGTCACCTTCGGCGGCGCGTACGCGGTGCTCGCCTACGTGATGCAGGCGGCGGTCCAGTCGTATCAGTGGATCAGCTCCGCGCAGGCGATCGACGGGTTGGGACTGGCCGAGACGACGCCGGGACCTCTGATCATGGTGCTCCAGTTCGTCGGGTTCATGACGGGCTGGAACCATCCCGACGGCATGAGCCGGCTCGCGGCGGCTTCGCTGGGAGCCGCGGTGACGACGTACGTGACCTTTCTCCCGTCCTTTCTCTACATCTTCCTGGGCGCTCCGCACATCGAGGGCCTGAGAGGGCGCCGGGGCCTCACGTCGGCGCTCTCCGGAATCGCGGCCGCGGTTCTCGGCGTGATCCTGAACCTCGCCGTCGTCTTCGGAGCCGCGGTCCTCTGGCCGGCCGGGTCCGCCGCTGCGCCGGACCTGTTCGCTCTCGCTCTCGCGGCGGTCTCGTGCGCGGCGCTTCTTCTCTTTCGCGTCGAGGCCGTCTGGATCGTCCTTGCCGGCGGCGCCGTGGGTCTGATTCGGGCGCTCGTCGCGTAAACCGAAGCCCGCCCAACATCGGCGGACGCGCGTCGGCGCGGATCTTCCGATGGGCACGCCGCCGGGCCGGAGGCCGAAGCGGACGCCTAGAAGCTGACCTGAATCCCGAGGCGCACGATGCGGGGGCTTTGTATTTCGATGGTCGCGTCGAAGCCGGGGTTTTCCTCGAACGTGTCCTCGTCGGTGTAGTACCAGCCCGCCAGCGGCGCGCTATTGATTAGCGTGTTGGAGTTGGCGACGTTGAAGAGCTCGATCGCGGGCGTGACGGTGACCGGGCCGATCTCGAGGGTTTTCTGCAGGCGCAGGTCGAGCTGGTAGACGTTGGGATATCGGTACGTGTCGACCTGGTCGATCAGGAGCCCGAGGTCGCCCGTGACTGGGTCGTCTGTGATCACGTTCACCCTGAAAGGTCTGGTGTATCCCTGGCGTCCGTAGAGGTTCGCGCCGAGCGTCAGGCCCCAGGGCCCCTGGTAAAGACCGTTCAGGTTGAACTGCCAACCCGCGTTCAGCCAGACGTTCGCCTTGGGCGATACAGCGGTCGCTGGCCCTCCGTCGTCGTTCTGGCCACCATCGGCCCAGAGATTGTTCGGGTTCTGGATCGACTCCGGCTCCAGATACTGCCGGAAGCGGCTCCACCCGACGTTGGCCCGGAGCATCCAGTTCTTCGAGAGCCGCTTCACGATGGAGATGTCGACGCCGAAGTAACGCTGGGACGCCCCCGGGCGATTCAGCGCCAGGCCGCCCGGCTGCGGCGGGGGGAGGGTGAGCAGATAGTAGGGCTCGTCGAAGGCGAGCGTGAAGCCGTCGCTCGACGTGGCCGTTCCGGTCGCGTGGCCGCCGAGCTCCCAGGTTGACGCGTTCGCGCCGATCGGCAGCAGGGACTGCAGGTCCGTCGTGTTGCGGTACGCGAACGTTCCCGACACCGCGAGATTCTCGCCGAGCTCCCGATCGACTCCCACCGTCACCTCGTCGGTCGATGGAGTCTGGAGATCGGGTGCGACCTCGTTCGGAGGGTTGGGCAGACTCTGGGGGTCGAGATCGAACCAGAACCCTTGGTCATCGTCCCAGTTGACTTCGTTGTCCTGGATCACGTGGTCGGAATTGACATCATTCCAGCCATAGACATAGCCGTTCGAGCCGGGCACGCCGCTGATGAAGCCCGGAAGCCAGCCGAGCTGATCCACGTAGCGCGCGTACGTCGCGCGCAGCAGCGTGGCCTCGTTTTGTCCGATCGCGTATGTGGCCGAGATCCGCGGCTGCCAGTCGACGAACTGGATCTGCCAGTCGTCGGCACCGGCGTACTGGACCTCGGGCAGACCCGGGAAGCCGAGCGGACCACAGGACGCGCACGGGTCCTCGAACATCTCGTTGGCCAATGACCGTGCCTCGAGGTTGCGGCCGCGCTGAAGATCGAAACGCAGTCCCGCCGACAGCGTGAAGTCGCCGGCGGACAGGGTGTCGCCGAGGGTGGCGGTCCAGTACTCGGTCCGAAAGCTCAGCTCGACGGCGCGGGTCAGGTTCGCCTGGGCGACATCGCTGGACCACTGGATTCCGAAGTTCTGGCTGCCTGGAAGTCCGGAGCTCGAGTCGATCACCTGCGTGCGATAGTTGAAGCCAAACTTGAGCTCGTGGCCGGCAGGCCCGGTTTGGAAGAATTTCGAGACGTGGAGATTGGCCTGCCACTGAGGCTGCTGCGACATCTTCCAGAAGTACGTGTCGTGATACTGGAAGTCGTAGTACTGAATGTCCCGGTCGAGACCGCCGACCGGAAGCGATTGGAATTGGGGCTCCTGGTACGCGCCGAAGATGGACGCGAAGAGATCCGACGCGAAAACGTGGGAGTCTTCGATCTTGTAGAAGTCGGACGGGACCAGGAGATTCACGCGGGTTTCCGGCGGCCGTTCAAAGGCCACCCCCGCGCCGTAGTGGCTCCGGTCGCTTCTCTGGTAGAAGAACGTCAGCGAGTTCAGGCTCGAGATCTGGGCGGTGAGCTTTGCGCTCCAGGGCTCGAGTGTGACGGTCTCCGGCACCGGGACCTCGGTCGAATCGAACGTCGTCGGGCTCAGGGAGATGTCCTGCCGCGCGCCGGCCGCCCAGAGCCACAGCCGGTCTTCGACGAGCGGTCCGCCGAGCTCGCCCCCGTACTCCCGGATGAAACGGGTGCTGTTGGTCTGGAGTCCGAGGGCGGACGAGGATTCCGGCGTGTTGTCCGACTGCCAGTTCGCGGAGGCGTAGAGGAACCGGGCCGAGCCCTTGAGCGTGTTCGTGCCTCTCTTGGTCACGACGTTGATCGTCACCCCGGAATTCTGCTGGTCGAGGGAGGAGCCGCCCGTGACGACCTCGACGTCCTCGAAGGTGCCGTAGTCGAAGAAGATGCTCGTTCCGCCGTTCTGCCGGTCTGTCGCGAACCCGTAGAAGCTGTCGGTGATCGTCGCTCCCTCGATCGCGTACGCCACGTTGCCCGAGCCGCGGTTGGAGAGGCTCGGGCCGCCGAGCGTGGCGCTCGCGTTGCCGGCGACGTTGACGGTGTCGAGCTGGATTCCCGGAACCTGCTGGACGAGAGACCAGATGTCCCGGGCGGTCGGGACCTCGGTGAGCTGCTCGCGGGCAAATGTCTGTCCGGTCGCGACCCGGCCCGGGTCGATGAGGGGCGTCTCGCCTGAAACCGTGAGCTCTTCGCTCACGTCCGAAACCCGGAGCGGAATATCGAGCGCCGTGAGCCGGCCGACCGACACGAGGACGGCCTCGCGCGTCGCGGTCGCGAAACCCGGGGCGGAGGCGGTTACGGAGTAGGTTCCGGGAGGCACCTGGAGGAAGCGAAAGTGTCCCTGCCTGTCGACGCCGGTCTGTTGCGGCGCCCTAGATCCCTGGAGTGTCACGGTGCCTTCGGCGATCGGCGAGCCTTGTTCGTCGATGAGGCGGCCCTGAACATTTCCGCTGTGCGTCTGAGCGGCGAGCGTCGCGGCGATGGCCAGCATCGCCGCCCCGGTCAGGGCAATCCTCCACCTGGAAAATGTCATCGCTAGAGCCGCTGCCTTGATCTTACCCGGTCGCGGCCTTCCGCCGCGCCTGGCTATCGGAGGCCGTCGATGACGAAGAGGTCGGATGCTTCGACGTACGAGCGCCCGTCCAGCGTGTAGGGGAGCTGATATCTCGCAAAGATCTCACGCCCGCCTCCGTACCGGCGCCTGCTCTCTGCTTCAGATTGCCCAAACGAGGCGGCGGGAGGCGCGTCGACGAATTCGCTCTTCACGAAACGAACCGATTCACAACGGCCTTGCAGAGGAGGATTCGATGAACAACGACGTCCGGCGACCGGAACCGAACGCTGACCGGCTCGCGCATCTGCCCATGGCGCTCGCGGCCACCCTGTGCGCCTTGACCTTCGCGGTTCCCGCACGCGCTCAAACCTTCACCTCCATCGACTGCCCTGGCTACGCGCACACGCAGGCTCTCGGAACCAATGACTTCGGCACCATCGTCGGTACCTGCGAAGATCAGAACGGAAATTTCAGTGGCTATCTGCTCCGGCACGGCGCCTTTTCGATCATCGACCCGCCGGGCGCCGTGTTCACGGAAGCATGGGACGTCAACAATCTCGGCACCGTCGTGGGCGACTACATTGGCGAGGATGGTCTTTTTCATGGCTTCCTCTATCGAGACGGCCAATTCACGACCATCGACGTTCCCGGTGCGTTCCAGTCGTCCGTTCAAGGGATCGACGATCTGGGGCGGCTCGTCGGAATTTTCGTCGTCGATGAGAACTTCGTCTTCGAAGCTTTCTCGTACGCGGGAGGCCGATATCAGGTCATCGAGCATCCGGAGGCGGAGGCCACGAGCGCCGAAGGCATCAACATCCGCAAACAGATCGTCGGTACCTGGGACGCCGAGGGCATATCGCACGGTTTTCTCCTGCAGAACGGCCGCCTCACAACCGTCCTCTATCCCGGCGCGGTTCACACGACGGCCAACAAGATCAACATCTTCGGCCAGATCAGCGGCACCTGGAGTCCGGAGGACAGCTCGCTCCACGGGTACGTCCTGACGAAACGCGGCTACGAGTCCATTGAATACCCGGGCGCCACGGACACAACCGCCCAGGACATCAACAACCTGGGCCAGATCGTCGGAGCGTTCGTCGACGAAGCCGGCCAACATGGATACCTGCGTACCCCCTCGCCCGCGCACGATCATGATGACGACTGAACCCGGACGGATGGCTCCGGCCCCGGGTGCTCGCCGGGGCGCACGGTAAGCCTTCTCTCTTGTCGCGGGCGCGGCTTCACGCCGCGCCCGCCTCTTCGAGCACCGGAGTGACAAGCTGCCGTCGGCCGTCAGTCTCGTTGTCAGGCGAAACGAGCCCGCAGCACCGGCCTACCGAATGCCGTCGACGACGAAGAGGTCGGACGCCTCGACGCGTTCGTAGCCGTACGCGTACGAACGTCCGTCGGGCGTGATGATGGCGTTCCCGAGTGAGGTCACTCCGGTCGGATCGGCCGGTTGGAATTCGATCCAGGTCGTCGTCTTGCCGGTCGAGATCTCTCGTCGGAGAAACTTGCCGGGCAGGCCGGGTCTGAGCCGAACCAGGTAGAGGAAACGGCCGTCGTCGCTCCAGGTGGTGAGCTGATCGTCCCGGTCCACGGGAGGACCTGGCAGCGGGCGCGCGGGAGCGCCCGACAGGGAGGCTGCCATCAGGCTCCCGTCCGCCGCGTCGTACGCCACGAGCTGTCCGTCCTGCGAGAACGCGTGTCCTTCGCCGCGGAAGTCCGGGATAGAGAACCGCCTGGACTGGAGATCCCTCGAGCCCCGCGACGGACAAAACCGCCTCTCCGTTCGCACCAAAGTGCCAAATGCCGATCCGCTTGGAACCGGGCACGAAACCTCCCATGACCGGCCTGAGTCCCCCGACAGAGACCTCCCGCGGAGAGCCTGGCCCAGTGGGAAGCAACCACAGCCCCGATTCCCGAAAGACAAGCACCCATTGCCCGTCGGCCGAAAGCGTAGGGGAGCTTCCTTCCCCGAGTCGAACAGGCGCGGATCCGTCACAGCGCCGCAGATAGGCGACATCGGTGCTCGTCCGAGCATCGTCGAAGTTGCTGAAGATGAGCGTCCGGCCGTCGTTGGAGACATCCAGAAGCTCGGAGCCACCGACCCAGGAGACGTCGCGCTCGCCGGGATCGCCGGCCTGGAGGCAGGAAGCCCCGCGGCGGCGCGAGGTTCGCTCGAGCAGAATTCGCCCATCGCTCGAGACGTCGTGGAGTACGAGGCTCGAGCCGACGGCGGGCATGAGGATCCGTTGTCGGCCGGAGAGGCTCACCGCGCGAAGCGCCACGGATTCGTTCGACGCGCTTCCGACGAGAAAAATCTCACGGCCGTCGGGGGCCCAAGCGTAGCCCTCGATGCCCGCGAACGTCGCAAGCGCCCGCTTGCTCCCATTGCGCTCGTAAACAACGAGTTGCATCCCGGCCCCGGCATGCTCGAGAGTCGCGACCAGCGCTCCGTCGGGGGAAACGCGCACGAAGCGATCCACAAAGACCGACTCCTTCAGGGCTCGGCCGATCGGGTACTCCAACTGCTCTTTGCCTCCGACGGCTCGAACGACCGCCATTTCCCGTCCGTCCGGGGCCCAATCCGCGGTGAACACGTCTCGGAGCAGCTCCTTCGGGGCATCGCCCCCGAGGGGAAGTTGGGCGAGCGTGCCCATGCCGAACGAACTGCGAAGGCGGATGCTCTTCTTGAGGATCGCGAGATCCCCGTGGGAGGACACGGAAAGGACCATCGCCTTCTCGACTCCGAGCGAAGTCGATTCGACCGTGTCCGTCCGGACGGAGAAGAGCTCCGCGTCCTTGCCGTCCCAGGCGGCGCTGTATACGACGGTCTTACCGTCGGGCGTGAAACGCGCTGAGAGCACGTTCCCGCGGCGGGAGGTCAGGCGGCGAAACGTCGGCTCAGGCGTCGTCCGCAGGTCCGGGCCGAACCGGACCCCGGCCCAGAAGAGGAGCGCGGCCCCCGCGGCGGCGGCCAAACCCGCAGCCGCCCTTCGCAGCCACCGGCGTCGCGGAGCGATCGCGCGGGCCGCGGTTCCGCTGCTCACGCTCGACAGCGCCTCCACGTCGAACGCGATGTCGCGTGCGGACTGGAAGCGCTCGCCGGGCTGCTTCTCGAGGCAGTGGGCGACGAGGCGCTCGTAGGCCGGCGGGATCTGGCGGCCGCTTTCCGACAGGGGAGCCGGCTCCTCGCGCAGGACCGCGTTCATGGTCTCGACAGTCGTGTCGCCGCGGAACGCCCGGCGGCCCGAGAGCATCTCGTAGAGAACAGCACCGAAGGCGAAGATGTCCGAACGGTGATCCGCGGGCTCGCCCCGAACCTGCTCGGGCGAGAGGTACCCGGCCGTGCCGAGAACGACACCCGGCTGTGTATGGTCGGTGACGGTGGCCTCGGTGTGGGCGCCCGGGCGCAGCTGCCGTGCGAGGCCGAAGTCGAGGATCTTGACGACCCCGTCGCGCGTCAGAAAGACGTTAGCGGGCTTGAGGTCGCGGTGGACAATGCCTCTCTCGTGGGCGGCGGCGAGGCCCAGCGCGATCGCCCGCGCGATCTCGGCGGCGCGGCGCGGCGGCAACGCTCCGCGATCGAGCCTCTGACGCAGGGACTCCCCGTCGAGCAGCTCGGTGACCGCATAGAGGACGCCGTCGGAAGAGCCGAAGTCGTGGATGGCCATGATGTTCGGGTGGGAGAGAGCCGCAACGGCCTTCGCCTCCCGTTCGAAGCGGGCCATCGAGGCGGGGTCGCTCGCCATCTCGGAGGGCAGCACCTTTACGGCGACGTCGCGATCGAGCCGCGTGTCGCGCGCACGATAGACCTCCCCTATCCCGCCTGCGCCGAGAGGCGACAGGACCGTGCAAGGCCCGAGCCGGACACCCGCTTCGAGAGCCATCGCGTTGGCTGGATTCTAGCCGCTCGCCGGGCGACCGCCTGCCGACGGCTCGGCGGGCCCCGTCCTACTTTCAGGCCTTCGACGAGGAAGAGGTCCGAGCTCTCGATACGGCTGTCGCTGTGGACGCAGGACCGGGTGCCCGCCGCGAGGAAGATGTTGTCGATGGAGACGCCGTTCCGGTGGCTAGGGCTGCGCAGGCGACGGCGATTCCTGAGTCATCGGACAGCGATGGTTACTTGCTGCATGCGTGTTCCCCCCGCAGCATCCCCTCATCGCTCCGGTGCAGCAGTCCTTCATTTCCCCGCCGGCGCCGTGCTTCATGTGCTCGGCGCAGCAGCCCGACGCCACGGCGTGGCCGCCCATCATCGGGCAATCGGCCATTCCGGCCGGCGTCGACGCGTGGTACGCCACGAGCTTCTCGATTGCGGTTTCGAGCGCCGCGACCTTCTTGTCGCCGCGCGACGTGCGCGCGAGCTGCAGCTGTGCCTCGATCTCCTTCCACGCCGCCTCGCGCTGCTTCATGAGGGCCTCGCGGGTCTCCGCGCCCTTCGTCTGGGCCGCCGCCATCTCCCGGCAGTGCTTCGCGCAGGCTTCCGGGTCGAAGACGGCGGACTCCTGCGAGAAGGCGGCGCTCGCGGCGAACAGAAAGAGCGAGGCTGTGACACCGAGCCGAAATTTCGACATTTCCGACCTCCGCCTGCAGATTAGCCAGGGGAAGGGACTTGTCTTTGATGCAAGTGAATCAAGCAGCCCTTCGGTGCGGGGCGTAGCCTCGAGCCATGGAAATCCACTTTCCGGGAGGCCTCCGCGTCGAGGCGATTCACGAGGGGTACCGCATCCGGACCGACCAGCAGGTCCTGGCGGGCGGCGAGGGCACGGCTCCTTCGCCCTTCGACCTCTTCCTCGCTTCGATCGGAACGTGCGCCGGGTACTACGCACTCCGATTCCTCCAGCAGCGCAACCTCGACACGGAGGGCCTCGCGGTGACGTTGACGGCCGTTCCCGGGGATCCGGGTCGGCACGTTCGCACGGTCCGAATCGAAGTGACCCTGCCCCCGGCGTTTCCCGAGAAATACCGGGACGCGATCCTCCGTGCGATCGATCAGTGCGCCGTCAAGCGCCACCTCGTCGAGCCGCCGGCCGTCGAGGTCGTGGCCGTGAAGTCCGGGCGAGCGCACCGAACGGCTTCCGCCGAGGCCCACCACGCGGCGCCGCCTGCCCTGGCTTTCCCGACGACCCGGCGGCATCCGCCTCCCACATCGCCACCGTCTTCTTCGGCGCGATGAGCCGGTAGCTCTCGTGGACGAGGGCCCGGACCTCGTCCCAGTTCTTGACGGTTTCGACATCCAGCGACACCCAGCCCTTGTGGCCGACGTAGGGCGCGCGAGAGAAGCCGGGCCGGCGGACCATGGCGTCGGCGTGGTCCATCTCGAGCTTGAAGCCGACGGTGAGAACGCCCTTTTCCTCGCCCAGGCCCGCGAAGATCTTCTCGCCGACCCGAAAGTGCGGCTGGCCCCAGGTGGGGGTCTCCTTCGTGTCGGGCAGCGCGAGGCAGATCGCGCGCATCTTCTTGAGCGCCGCGTCGAACGGTTTCATGCCGCTATTGCGCCTTGGCCTTCTCCTCGACGACGGCCTTGTTCTGCATGATCGTGGCGACGATTTCCTTGGCGAGCTTCTTGATGTCGGCGGCGGATTCCACCTTCCCGACCACGAACTTGGCGGCCACCACGTAGGGATTCCAGCCGGTCGGCGGGCCCTGGCCGCGGAGCGCGTCGGCCGTGCCGAAGACGATGAACGGCGCGTGCGGGTTGTTTGCCAGATCGGCGACGCTGACGCTGACCTGCGTGTTGACGGGATCCGGCTGTCCGGTGAGGAAGGACGGCATCTGGATCATGCCGGTCTTCGTGTCGAGCGCGTAGAAGATCCCGGAGACGAGCCAGCCGTTCGCTGGCAACGCCGCTTCCCGTGAGATCCGCTGCGCGTTCATGCCCTGCGCCTTGAACTCGTCGGCGATGGCCCCGGACAGCGAACCGGCGCTCACCGTGGCCTGCTCGCTCGAGCGGGCGCTCTTCAGGATCGAGAGCGGGCCGCGACGGGACGAGCCGGAGCTCGTCCCGCTGGGATCACCCCAGTGGGCTTCGAAGTCCTGGACGTAGATCGTCTGTTTGGGAACGGCGCCCGGAGCCGCGGACTGCCCTGCGGCGAGGGCGGCGACGGCGAAGAGGGCAGCGGTGGTGGTTCCAAGAATGCGGCGCGAGAGCGTCACGGCAACACCTCCTGTGGGTTTCCGTCGAAGAGTTCTGCGCAATATCGCCCGAGAATCAGATCACATTCGTCAAGGCCCGGAGCCACCCGGAATCGCATTCGTTATAGCCTTTTCTCCCCCGTGAGGCCGTCAGAGCGTCGATCCGATTCGATCGAGATCCCCGCGCCGACCGGCGCCGCGGGCTTCGCCCGGCTTGCGTGCCTCGCCCTTCTCGCCTCGACCGCCTGCATGGTCGGTCCCAACTACACGACGCCCAAGAGCGATGTCGCTCCGGGCTGGCTCCCGAGCCCCGGCGTCGAGGAGAAGCCGCTCAACGCGGCGGACGCCTACTGGTGGAAGATCTTCCAGGACCCGGTCCTCGACCGCCTCGTCGAGACCGCCTATCGGAGCAATCTGTCCCTGCAGATCGCGGGGGCGCGCGTGCTCCAGGCCCGGGCGCAGCTCAACCAGTCGATCGGCAACCTCTTTCCGCAGCAGCAGGGGATCTCGGGCGCGATCGCGTACGACCGGAGCGGCGCGCCGCTCACGGTCAACCGCTGGGACGACAACCTCCTCTTCTCGGCGACCTGGGAGATCGACGTCTGGGGCAAGATCCGCCGGGGCATCGAGGCGGACCAGGCGGCCTACCTGAGCAGCGTGGCGTCCTACGACGACGCCCTCGTCACGGTCATCGCCGACGTGGCCTCGAGCTACGTGAACATCCGCACCGCCGAGGAGCGGCTGCGCGTCGCGGCGCGCAACGTCGGGACGCAGAAGGAGAGCCTCCGCGTCGCGTCGGTCCAGTTCAAGTACGGCGAGACGAGCGAGCTCGACGTGCAGCAGGCCTCGGCGCTCCTCGCGCAGACGGAGGCGCAGATCCCCACGCTCGAGAACACGAAGCGCCAGGCCGAGAACGCGCTCGCCGTCCTCCTGGGGACGACGCCCTATGCGGTCGGGGCGGTTCTCGGCGGGGAGGGCGCGATCCCGCCGGCGCCGGGCGAAGCGGCCGTCGGCATCCCGAAGGACCTCCTCCGGCGGCGGCCGGACGTGCGCGCCGCGGGCCTGGCGGCGGCCTCGCAATCGGCCCTCATCGGCGTCGCGGTGGCCAGCATGTACCCGTCCTTCTCGCTCGCCGGCGCTTTCGGGGTCGCCTCGACGACCCTGGGCGCGAGCTCGCTGGCCGACATGTTCACGTGGCAGAAGCGCGCGGCGCAGGCCGGCGCCTCGTTTTTCTTTCCGATCTTCAACTACGGAAGGCTCGTCAACCAGGTGCGGGTGCAGGACGCCGTCTTCGAGCAGGCCGTCCTGAACTACCAGAACACGGTGCTGACCGCGCAGCAGGAGGTCGAAGACGGGCTGTCCGCCTTCGCGACCTCGCGCGAGGCCCTTGCGAATCTCGAGACCGCGGCTCAGGCGGCCACCCGATCCACGCAGCTCTCGATCCTCCAGTACAAGGCCGGGGAGACGGACTACACGACGGTGCTGACCTCGGAGCAGGCGCAGCTCTCCATCGAAGACTCCCTGGCCTCGACGAAGGGGAACGTCGCGCTCGGCCTGATCGCGATCTACCGCGCGCTGGGCGGAGGCTGGGAGATCCGGGAGGGCGGCGACGTCATTTCCGAGGAGGTCAAGGCCGAGATGGCCCGCCGCACGAACTGGGGCCGGATGCTCGAGACGGCGCAGCACATGCCGAAAGAGTCGCCGGAGGAGGAACCATGAAGAGTCGTCCATGCCGGGTCGGCCCGGCGCTCGCCGCCGCGACGGGGCTCGTCGCGATGGCCGCGCTCGCGGGCGGATGCCGCAAGCATGCTCCGGCGTCGGGCGCGGTCCTGCCGGCGGTGACGGTGCAGGCCCCGCGGTCGGAACCGGTCACCGAGTACCTTCAGCTGACCGGAACCGTCGCCGCGTCCAAGACGGTCAACCTCGTCGCCCGTGTGCCGGGCTATCTCGAATCGGTCAACTTCAAGGACGGCACGGTCGTCCCGGAGGGCGAGCTCCTCTTCGTCATCGAACGGCCGCCCTACGAAGCGCAGGTCGAGCTCAACAAGGCGGCCCTGACGCGCGCTCAGCTCGAGCTCGACCGGCAGCAGTCCATGATGAAAGAGAACGCCACGGCCGAGACGACCGTGGAGAGCTGGGTCAGCCAGCGCGACCAGGCCAAGGCGCAGCTCGAGCTCGCGCAGATCAATCTCGGGTACACGGAAGTCCGGGCGCCCTTCGAGGGGCGGCTCGGCGCCCGCCAGGTCGACCCCGGCAACCTCGTCGGCTCCAGCGGTCCGACCGTCCTCGCCACGATCGAGCAGCTCCACCCGATCTACGTCAACTTCAACCTCAACGAGCGCGACGCCCTCCATCTCCGGCAGGAAATGCGCCGCCTCAAGATCGAGCTCGGCTCGAACATCGGAAAGGCCCCGGTCGAGATCGGTCTGCAGAACGAGCAGGGGTACCCGCACGTCGGAGTCCTCGACTTCGCCGACAACGCGCTCTCGACCTCGACGGGAACGATCGCTCTCCGTGGCATCTTCAAGAACGAGGACACGACCCTCTTTCCGGGCCTCTTCGCCCGCGTGCGCATCCCTCTGGGAGACCCGCGGCCGATGCTCGTGATTCCGGCGAGCGCGGTCGGAAACGACCAGCAGGGCGATTTCGTCTACGTCGTCGACGGAAGCGACGTCGTCGAGCGCCGCAGCATCGTCAAGGGCCCCCTGACCGAGAAGGGGCTCGCGATCCGCAGCGGCGTGGCGGCCGGAGACCGCGTGATCGTCAACGGCCTCTTGAACGCGCGCGTGGGCGAGAAGGTCGCTCCGACGGCGGCGGCGTCATTGCCCTCTGCCGCCGGGGCCCCTCGCCCCAACCCTCTCCCGCCGGGAAGGAGTAGTAGGCACGGCCACCACCCGTGCTGGCCAAGTTCTTCATCGAGCGTCCGGTTCTCGCGAACGTCATCGCGTTCGTGACGATCCTGCTCGGGGCGGTGGCGCTCTTCGTGCTGCCGGTCTCGCAGTACCCGCCGATCACGCCGCCCACCGTGCAGGTCACGACGACCTATCCGGGCGCGAGCGCGAAGACGCTGGTCGAGACGGTGGCGCTGCCGATCGAGCAGCAGGTCAACGGCGTCGAGAAGATGCTGTACATGCAGTCCAACTGCACGGGAGACGGCCGCTACACGCTGACCGTGACCTTCGAGGTCGGCACGGACCTCGACTTCGCGCAGGTGCTCGTGCAGAACCGCGTCTCGGCCGCCATGGCCCAGCTCCCGGGGCCGGTCCAGCAGCAGGGCGTCGTCACCAAGAAGAAGGAGACCTCGCCCCTCCAGATCATCACGCTCTCCTCGAAGGGCGACAAGTTCGACGCCCTCTTTCTCTCGAACTTCGCGACGCTGCAGTTGCGCGACAAGCTCGCGCGCCTGCCGGGCGTGGGCGACGTGACGGTCTTCGGCGTCGGCGAGTACAGCATGCGCGTCTGGCTCGACCCCGAGCAGATGAACCAGCGGGCGCTCATGCCCACGGACGTCGTGAGCGCGCTGCAGGCCCAGAACGCGTACGTCGCCGCCGGCCAGGTCGGAATGCCCCCGACGCCGGCCGGCCAGGATTTTCAGCTCACGGCCAACGTTCCGGCCGCGCTGTCCGACGCCTCCGAGTTCGGCGAGATCATCCTGAAGACCTCGGGAACGCAGATCACGCGCATCAAGGATGTCGGCCGGGTCGAGCTCGGGGCGCGCAGCTACAGCCAGGTCTTCCGCATGGACAGCCGCCCGGCCGGCGGCATCGCGATCTATCAGAGGCCGGGGGCGAACGCTCTCGACACCGCGAAGGGCGTCCGCCAGCTTCTCGAAAGCCTCGCCCCGGGATTCCCGCAGGGTCTGGAGTGGTCGATACCGTTCGACACGACGACGTTCGTGAAGGAGTCGGTCAACGAGGTGTACCACACGCTGTTCGAGGCGGGGCTTCTGGTGTTGGTGGTGATCGTGGTGTTTCTGCAGGACTGGCGGGCGACTCTGGTGCCGGCGACGACGGTGCCGGTGACGATCATCGGGGCGTTCGCGGCGATGGCGGCGATGGGGTTCACGGTGAACCTGTTGACGTTGTTCGCGGTGGTGCTGGCGATCGGGATCGTGGTGGACGACGCGATCGTGGTGGTGGAAGGGGTGGCGCAGCACGTGGAGCGTGGTCAGACGCCGAAGCAGGGGTCGATCGACGCGATGCGGGAGCTGATGGGTCCGATCATCGGGATCACTCTGGTGTTGATGTCGGTGTTTCTGCCGCCGGCGTTCATGCCGGGGATCACGGGGCAGATGTACCGGCAGTTTGCGCTGGTGATCGCGGCGACGGCGTTGATCTCGGCGGTGAACGCGCTGACGTTGAAGCCGACGCAGTGCGCGTTGTGGCTTCGGGCGCACGATCCTTCGAAGAAGAAGGCGTGGTTTTTCCGGGCGTTCAACGCGGTGTACGAGCCGCTGGAGCGGTGGTACGTGCGGTTGATCCGGTTCATGGTGGAGCGGAGCCGGCGGATGGCGGTGATCGCGGTGGTGCTGATCGGCCTGGCGGGCTGGGGGCTGACGCGCGTCCCCACCGGCTTCATCCCGACCGAGGACCAGGGCTACGTGATGATCGCGGTCCAGATGCCCGACGGCGCCTCGCTCGAGCGGGCGCAGAACGTCATGGACCGGATCTCGAAGATCGGCCTCGAGACCCCGGGAGCGGCGCATGCCATCGCCATCGGGACGGGCGGCCCCTCGCCGCTCGACGGCGACGTGTCTCTCGCGAACGCCGGCATCGTGTATCTGATGCTCAAGAGCTGGGGCGAGCGCGGCCGGGGCGAGGACCTCGAGGCCGTGACCGCCCATCTCCAGAGGGAGCTCGCGAAGGTGCAGGAAGCGCACACGCGTCTCCTCGTCCCCGCGCCGATCCAGGGCCTCGGCGCCTCGACGGGCTTCCAGATGCAGGTCGAGCTGACCGACGGCAGCTACGACTTCGAGAGACTGCAGCGCGTCACCGACGAGATCGTGAAGGAAGCGAACGCCTCGAAGGAGGTCGTCGACGCGTTCACGGCCTTCCGGGCCTCCGTTCCCCAGGTCACCGTCCGGGTCGACAAGACGCAGGCGGCGACGCGCAGCGTCAACGTGGGCGACGTCTACAACACCGTCCAGATCTATCTCGGCTCGAGCTTCGTGAACCTCTTCACGCGGTACGGCCACAACTACATGGTCTATCTCCAGGCGGATCCGCTGCGGCGACTGAACGCCGACGACGTCAAGAATCTCTACGTGCGCAACTCCGCCGGCGCCATGGTGCCCGTCGGCGCCCTGGCCGAGATCAAGGCCGCCCTCGGCCCGACGGTGGTCTCGCTTTACAACCTCTTTCCGGCGGCGACGATCAACGGCATGCCCGCGAAGGGCTACAGCACCGGCCAGGCGCTGGATGCGATGGAACGAATCGCGGGCCGGGTGCTGCCGCGCGGCATGAGCTTCGAGTGGACGGCCATGTCCTACCAGGAGAAGCTCGTCGGCAACTCCGCCTACTTCATCTTCGCGCTCTCGATCCTGCTCGTGTACTTCGCCCTCGCGGGACAGTACGAGAGCTGGATCACGCCCGCGGCCGTGATCCTCGCCGTGCCGATGGCGCTGCTGGGGACCGCCGCGGCCCTGCTCGCCCTCGGCATCGCCAACAACATCTACGTCCAGATCGGGCTGGTGCTCCTGATCGCGCTCTCGGCCAAGAACGCGATCCTGATCGTCGAGATGGCGCGCGAAGGGCGCGAGAGGGGCCTCGGCATTCCGGAGGCCACGGTCGAGGCCTCGCGTGTCCGATTCCGGCCGATCCTGATGACGTCGTTCACGTTCGTCCTCGGCGTGCTGCCTCTCGTGCTCGCGAGCGGCGCCGGCTCGGCCGCGCGCCGATCTCTCGGCATCGCGGTCGCCGCCGGCATGCTCGCGTCGACGTGCCTCGCCGTGCTCTTCGTGCCGTCGCTCTTCGTGATCCTGCAGAGGTGGATCGAGCGGAAGAACGCTCGAAAAGCCGTTCCCGCGGCCGTCACGGCACCCGGCGCATAGGAGAATCCGGAATGTCCCACGGCAATCTCCATGGAGTTCGCGGCGCGACTAGTCCCGGCTGGTATCCACTGGTGCGTTCGGATTGCCGGTTTATCCTGGGAGAGGGAGCCGAAGCGACTTCCCCTCTCATTCCGGTCGGTCCGCGAAGCGGACCGCTCAAAGTCTGAGCCGTGCTGGCGCAAGTTCTTCATCGAGCGTCCGGTTCTCGCGAACGTCATCGCTTTCGTGACGCTCCTGCTCGGGGCGGTGGCGCTCTTCGTGCTGCCGGTCTCGCAGTACCCGCCGATCACGCCGCCCACCGTCCAGGTCTCGGCCAACTACCCCGGCGCGAACGCGAAGACGCTCGTCGAGACGGTGGCGCTGCCGATCGAGCAGCAGGTCAACGGGGTCGAGGGCATGCTCTACATGCAGTCGACCTCCACCAACGACGGACGCTACACGCTCATCATCACGTTCACGGTCGGCACGGACCTCGACCTGGCGCAGGTCCTGGTGCAGAACCGGGTGTCCGCCGCGCTCGCGCAGCTTCCGCAGGCCGTCCAGCAGCAGGGAGTCGTGACGAAGAAGAAGTCGACGGCGATCCTCCAGATCGTCACGCTCACATCGCCGGGCGACAAGTACGACGCCCTCTTTCTCTCGAACTTCGCCGACGCTGCAGCTGCGCGACAAGCTCACGCGCCTGCCGGGCGTGGGCGACGTGACGGTCTTCGGCATCGGCCAGTACAGCATGCGGATCTGGCTGGATCCGGAGCTGATGAAGCAACGCTCCCTCATGCCGTCCGACGTCATCGCGGCGGTGCAGGCGCAGAATGCCTACGTCGCGGCCGGCCAGATCGGCGCACCCCCGACGCGCGAAGGCGAGCCCTTCCAGCTCACGGTCGACCTCGGCGGCAACCTGTCGCGCGCCGAGGAGTTCGCCGAGATCATCGTGAAGAGCTCGGGGAGCCAGATCACCCGCGTGAAGGACGTCGGGCGGGTCGAGCTCGGGGCCCAGACCTACAGCCAGTTCTTCAAGGTGAACGAGCGCGTGGCCGGCGGCATCGCGATCTACCAGCTTCCCGAGGCCAACGCCCTCGATACGGCGGCGCGCGTGCGATCGAAGATGGCGGAGCTCGCGAAGGACTTTCCTGCGGGTCTGGAGTGGTCGATACCGTTCGACACGACGACGTTCGTGAAGGAGTCGGTCAACGAGGTGTACCACACGCTGTTCGAGGCGGGGCTTCTGGTGTTGGTGGTGATCGTGGTGTTTCTGCAGGACTGGCGGGCGACTCTGGTGCCGGCGACGACGGTGCCGGTGACGATCATCGGGGCGTTCGCGGCGATGGCGGCGATGGGGTTCACGGTGAACCTGTTGACGTTGTTCGCGGTGGTGCTGGCGATCGGGATCGTGGTGGACGACGCGATCGTGGTGGTGGAGGGGGTGGCGCAGCACGTGGAGCGTGGTCAGACGCCGAAGCAGGGGTCGATCGACGCGATGCGGGAGCTGATGGGTCCGATCATCGGGATCACTCTGGTGTTGATGTCGGTGTTTCTGCCGCCGGCGTTCATGCCGGGGATCACGGGGCAGATGTACCGGCAGTTTGCGCTGGTGATCGCGGCGACGGCGTTGATCTCGGCGGTGAACGCGCTGACGTTGAAGCCGACGCAGTGCGCGTTGTGGCTTCGGGCGCACGATGCTTCGAAGAAGAAGGCGTGGTTTTTCCGGGCGTTCAACGCGGTGTACGAGCCGCTGGAGCGGTGGTACGTGCGGTTGATCCGGTTCATGGTGGAGCGGAGCCGGCGGATGGCGGTGATCGCGGTGGTGCTGATCGGCCTGGCGGGCTGGGGGCTGACGCGCGTCCCCACCGGCTTCATCCCGACCGAGGACCAGGGCTATGCGATGGTGATCGTCCAGCTCCCGGACGGCGCCTCGCTCGAGCGCACGCAGAAGGTCATCGACGAGCTCGCCGCCATCTGCCGGCAGAACCCCGCGCTCGAGCGCACGATCTCGATCGGCGGGCTCTCGCCCCTCGACAACAACGCCTCGCTCGCCAACGCCGGGATCATCTACCTGATGTTCAAGGACTGGGGGGTGCGCAACAAGGCGAAGGGCCAGGACCTGCTGTCCATCTACGATGACCTCTCGGCGCGGTTGGACACCTACCAGGACGCCCGCACGATCGTGCTCGTGCCTCCGCCGATCCAGGGACTCGGTCTCTCCGGCGGCTTCCAGATGCAGGTCGAGCTCACCGACGGCAGCGAGGACTACGTCCGTCTTCAGGAAGCCGCCGACCGCATCGTGGCCCGCGCGCACAAGGACCCGGCGATCCGGATGGCCCTGACGCCGCTCCGCGCTTCGGTGCCGCAGCTGACGATCCACGTCGACAAGACTCAGGCCGGCAACCTCGGCGTCGACGTCGGGGACGTCTACGGCACCGTGCAGGCGTACCTGGGCTCGAGCTTCGTCAACCAGTTCATGCGCTTCGGTCACCAGTACATGGTCTACGCGCAGGCGGATGCGCCGTTCCGCCGCGAGACCGGCAGCCTCGCCGGCTACTACGTCCGCGCGGGCTCCGGGCAGATGGTGCCCCTCGGAACGGTCGCGCGCCTCGAGAAGACCCAGGGTCCCGCGGTCGTCACGCTGTACAACCTCTATCCCTCGGCGACGATCAACGGAGCCGCCAGGGTCGGGTTCAGCTCCGGACAGGTCATGCAGGTGATGGAGAGGATCGCCTCCGAAACGCTGCCCGCGGGCATGACCTACGAGTGGACGGCCATGTCCTACCAGGAGAAGCTCGTCGGCAGCTCCACCTACTTCATCTTCGGTCTGGCGATCCTCCTCGTCTACTTCGTGCTCGCCGGGCAGTACGAGAGCTGGATCACGCCGGCCGCCGTCATCCTCGCCGTGCCCCTGGCCCTGCTCGGGACGGTGAGCGCGCTGCTGGGCCTCGGCGTCGCGAACAATCTCTACGTGCAGATCGGCCTGGTGCTGCTGATCGCGCTGTCGGCCAAGAACGCCATCCTCATCGTCGAGATGGCGCTCGAAGGCCGGGCGGCGGGGAAGAGCCTGGTCGAGGCGACCGTGCACGCCTCGCAGGCCCGCTTCCGCCCGATCGTCATGACGTCCTTCACGTTCATCCTCGGAGTGCTGCCGCTGCTTCTGGCGCGGGGCGCCGGCGCGAGCGCGCGGCGGTCGCTCGGCCTCGCCGTCTCGAGCGGGATGCTCGCGTCGACCTGCCTCGCGGTCCTCTTCGTGCCGGCGTTCTTCGTCGTCCTGCGCGGATGGGCGGAACGGCGGCGCCCGGCCGCCGCCCCGACACCGGAGCCGGCGGGGAAGCGCTCCCGCGTAAACTGTCGTCACGAGGTGTCGAAGATGCGACATGTGTGGGTCCGGGCCGCGGCGGCCCTCGCCATCGGGAGTGCGGCCGCCGGAGCGCAGCGAGGCGACACGAGGCAGGACTTCATCCAGAAGAAGCTCGCCGCAGTCGAACAGTTCGCCGCCGCAAACCAGGCGGCTCTGCGTAAGTACACGTGGACGGAGACCGTCCGCTTCCTGCTGAAGGACGAGCTTCGCTCGACGTGGCAGTTCTCCTGCCGCTACGGAGCCGACGGGAGAATCGTCCGCACGCCGATGGGCCCGCCACCTCCGGGGACGACGGCCGGTCCGTTTGCGCCCAAGCCGGGCCGCGAGTCGAAGGAAGAGCTGGAGGCGACCGTGGCGAAGGTGCGCGTCGTCGTCGCGCTGTACGTCCCGCCGGACACGCAGAAGCTCCAGAAGGCTTACCAGGCCGGACGCGTCCGCACCGAGAAGCCGATCCAGGGTGAAGCGCTGCTCCGCATCGCCGACTACGCCCGGCCCGGCGACTCGGTGCTTCTCGACTTCAGGACGGACCTGCGGAAGCTCGTCCGGCTGCAGACCGCGTCCTACCTCGACGACCCGTCCCAGGCGGTCGCGATCGACGTCCGCTACGCGACCCTGCCCGACGGCACGAACCATCCGGAGACGGTGGAGGTCAGCGAGGCGCGGGAGGCCATCCGCGTGATGATCGACGAACCGACTACAGAAACTCGGCCCGTAGTCGCGCCGCACGGCGCAATTACGTCACGAGGACGCGCCCGAGGCCTCCGAGGACGGCGCTCGCCACGCCCACGAGCGCCGGCGCCTTCGCACGGGACCGCTCGCGCCGCGAGAGGATCGTGGCGGCGCTCATGTCGGCCGTGACGTTCGTCAGTGTCTTGAACATGTCGGGGATCGTGTCGACGGCGTTCAGCATCAGGACGGCCTCGAGGGGGATGCCGGCCGCCAGGTAGGCGGGCAGGCTGCGGACCGTCCCCAGGCTCGGGACGCCGGCGGTGCTGAAGCTCAGGATGAGTTCGGTCACGAGAAAGGCCGCGAGTTGCGGAATGCCGAGCGGCCGCTGGAACACGTGCGCGAGAAAGAGCAGCTTGACCGGGCCCGAGATCATCATGTTGAGCTTGAACGACGCGACGGCGAGCGGGAGAACGAAGCCGGTGGCCGAGGCGGGGAGCCCGAGGTGCTGCTGCCCTCCGGCCACGAGCGCGGGTAGCGCGGCGAGCGAAGAGCGCGTCCCGATGGCCACGACCTGTGCCGGGAGCGACCGCCCGCGCGAACCGCAGGGGCGAGACGCGGCCGGCGACGGCGGTGAACGGATACAGAAGCAATGTCACGAGGAGCAGGACCGACGAGACCAGCACGATCCACACGGCGATGACGCCCGTGACCCGGACGCCGATCTTGAACGCGAACGCGGCACAGAGGCCGAAGACGCCGATGGGCAGGACCTTCAGCACGAAGGCGACGAGCGCCATCATGGCGTCGGCGAGCGCGCGGAAGATGCGCGAGAGAAGCTCCTGCGGGCCCGCCTCGAGGCGGCGAACGGCGAAGCCGAACAGGACCGTGAAAAACAACAGCGGCAGGACGTCCCCCTCGGGCCGCGGCCTGAAACACGTTGGTCGGGATCAGGGCGACGAGCCAGTCGCCGACGGAGTGGCGCGCGACGCCGGCGACCTCCGGTGGCACCTCCGCCGCGTCGGACGGACGAACGCGGAGGCGGTGTCGGCGTCCACGGGGTAGAGCGCGACGGCCGGCGCGGCGACGGCGAAGGCGATGAGGCCGGCCGCGAGGAGCATCCCGGAAAAGAGAAGGACGGTGCGGAGGCTCAGCAGGCCGATGGAGCCCTCGCGCCGGGCCCCGGCGACGGCCGCGAGCGTGAGGACGACCACGAGGGGGAGCGCCGCCATCCGCAGGGCGGCCACCCAGAGCTGGCCGGCGGCCCGATGACCGCCATGATCCGGCCGACCCACGGATCGGTCGACCCGTGGAAGACGATGCCCACCGTGAAGCCGGCGACGAGCCCCGCGAGCGCCGCGAGGGTGGGCGCCATGGCCTTCGGCGGAGCTTTCATCGGACGGTTCCTTCGAGCAGCGCGGGCCGGAGCACGCGCGACGCGCCAGAACAACCGCCGTTTCCCGAGCCAGTCGAGCACCGCTCACGCCGGGTTTCAGCAGACGGTACCGCCGGCGGCAGGCGCCGATGGCCTTCGCGATGTCCGTCCGTCCGGCTTCCCGCGCGAGGTCCAGGACGTCGCTGTAATGCCGCCAGTAGGCCGGCCCGCGGAGATAGACGCGCCGGACGCGATCGAGGTCGAGGCGTCGCGGGAACATGGGACAACGGGCCGTGGCCCCCAGGACCTCGAGTGTCAGCATCGCGAGCAGGCACTTGCGGCAGTCGCAGCAATTGTCCGCGGTGCCGGAGCGAAAGCACACGTGCAGCGCTCGCATCGCGACGTCGGATCGGGAGACTCGCTCGGTCTTGACGATCCGCCGTGGCCCCACTTCGTCGTGGATGAACCGGGTGGATCGCGTCGAGAGCAGCGGATCCGTTTCGGGATGCGATCCCCATGGGCGAATCCGCCCGGATCGCGCGTCGCCGCGATGTAGATCGTCTGGAACAGGCCCTCGAGAGCCAGCCCGACGCTCGCAAGGGCGCAGCCGTGCGCGACGTGCCCCCAGCTGGCCTCGCGAAAGCGGGTCGTCCGAAGGTTCGTTCGCACGTCGAGGAAGCCCATCCCAGCTCCCGAGCGGCGGCCGAAAGACGGGACCGGAGCCGGCCGAACTCCTCCTCGGACGACCCGAGCGGGAGGTCGAATCCGCCGACCCAGAGGAGGCTGTCGATCCTGGGAAACGCCGATCGGTCTTCGCGCTCGGCGTTGCGCAGGATCGTGTAGAAGGAGTCGATGCCTCCGGAGAAAAACGCTCCGGTCTTCAGCGGCGCCACGCGGACGCGGGGCGCCTTCTCGAGCTCCGCTTCGATTGCCACGACACGCAGGTGGGGAAACCGCTTCCGGTACCAGGTTTTCCAGGTCTCCATCAGGCGGGGCGCGTTGGCGGCGAGGAGCGGATCGACGGGAGCGCCCAGACGCAGCTTCTGCCCGAGCGTCACCGCCAGCGGGAGCAGGCAGGCGAGCCAGGGCGTACCCCGAGAGGCTCAGTGCGCCGGCGTGCTCCTCGTCGACCTCGAACCAGTACGCCTCCGTTCCGGGGCGATCGTCGTAGGCGACGTCACCCACGAGACGAACGCGTCCCGCGGCATGAGGAGACTCCTCGATCCGGACCGATACCAGTTCCATTGGCGGTTGGCGGATAAAGGATAGCCGACCGGGCGGCATCCGGGACCCCCTAATCCGCCTGCTCGGGATCGTTCTGCGGATTCGTATAACTCGACCCAGCGCTGATCGACGGTGCCCGAGAGGCCGACGACGTGGCGCCGGAAGAGCGAGGGTGGGCGCCATGCCCTTCGGCGGCGGCTTCATCGGACGGTTCCTTTGAGCAACGCGGGCCGCAGCGCGCGCGCGATGCGCCTGAGCGACCGCCGTTTCCCGAGCCAGTCGATCGCCGCCACGCCGGGCTTCAGCAGGCGGTACCGCCAGCGGCACGCCGCGATGGCCTTCGCGATGTCCGTCCGGCCGGCGGCCCGCGCGCGGTCCAGGACATCACCGAAGAGGCGCGAGTAGTACGGGCCGCGCAGGTAGACGCGCCGGACTCGGTCGAGGTTCAGGTGGCGCGGGAACACGGAGCAGCGCGGCATGGCTCCGGAGACCTCCAGCGTGAGCATGGCGAGGAGGCACTTCCGGCAGTCGCAGCAGTTGTCGGCGGTGCCGGAGCGAAAGCACACGTGCAGGCTTCGCATCGCGACGTCGGATCGGGAGACGCGCTCGGTCTTTTCGCATCGCCGCGCGCCCAGCCCGTCGTGGATGAATCGGGTAGATCGCGTCGAGAGGAGAGGGTCCGTCTCGGGATGGGTCCCCCACGGACGAAGGAGGCCGGCCTCATACGACGCGGCGATGTACAACGCCCGGAACCGGCTCTCGAGGGCGAGGGCGACGCTCGCGAGCGCGCCGCCGTGGGCCACGTGACCCCAGCCGGCCTCGCGGAAGCGGGTCGCCCGCAGGTTCGTTCTCACGTCGAGGAACCCCAGGCCCAGCCCTCGAGCGGCGTCGGCGAGACGGGCGCGAAGGCGAACGAACTCCTCCTCGGGCGACCCGATCGGGAGGTCGAATCCGCCGACCCAGAGGAGACGGTCGATCCTGGGAAACGCCGACCGGTCTTCATGCTCTGCGTTGCGGAGAATCGTGTAGAAGGAATCAATCCCTCCGGAGAAGAAGGCGCCGGTCTCCGACGCGACGGGGACGGGTGGAGACTTCTCGAGCTCGGCCTCGATCGCGACGACACGGAGGTGGGGAAACCGTTTCCGGTACCAGGTTTTCCAGGTCTGCATCAGGCGGGGCGCGTCGGCGGCGAGGAGCGGATCGATGGGAGAGCCGAGACGCAGCTTTCTGCCCGAGTGTCACTGCCAGCGGCAGCAGGCAGGCGAGCCACGGAGAGCCCGAGAGGCTCAGCGAGCCGGCGTACTCCTCGTCGACCTTGAACCAGTACGCCTCCGTTCCGGGGCGATCGTCGTAGGCGACATCACCCACGAGACGGACGCGTCCCACGGCGTGAGGAGACTCCTCGATCCGGACCGATACCAGTTCCATTGGCCGTTTGTGTCGGTTTAGGATAGCCGACCGGCGGGTATCCGGGACCCCTAATCCGCCGGGACGGGGACGGCTAGGCGGAGAGACTCTGCGCCGACAGCGGTCCGGGCTGGGCAGCCGCGCAGGTCGCGTGCAGGTTGACCATCTCGACCATCAGCGCGAGCCGCTCGAGGAACCCTTCCACGACTTTCGGACCGTCGCTCGCCCGGCAGGTGAACGAGACCAGGCCCTGCTGGGGATCCAGCTGGAAACGCTGGAACTGATCGGAATCGTTCTGCACGGCTTCGAACGACTCGAGCCAGCGCTGGTCGACGGTGCCCGACATGCTGACGACGTGGCGCTGAAAGAGCGGGCCGAGGATCTCCTGTCTCATGGCAGCGCGGTCGACGGCGACGTGGTACATCTTTTTCACTCTCGCCCCGGGAGCAGGGCGCCTCACGGCTCTCGAGGAGAGCAAGCGAGACGCCAGCCCCCAAGCCGCTGAATCCACAGCGACTTGGGGGCGCAGTGGCCACCGGGATGACGAGAAACGTCCCTCGGATCGCCGGGGATTGTCAGCCGCCGATCGCCTAAGGGCGGATGACGATCCAGCCGTCGACCTCGATCTTGCCGGTGCCGTCCTTGTTCTCCACGACCTGCCAGTACTTGTACTTCTTCCGCCGCCCTCGGCATTCGCCTGAATCTTGCCGGAGTAGCACGTGAAGTCCGTACAGCGAACGCGCCAGCGCTTGCCGTCCGGCGTCGGAGTCATCTTCTCGAACGGCTCGTTCCTGTTGAACTCGATGTACAGGTTCTTGTCCTCGTCTTCCTCGATCCAGACGGCGACCTCTTTCTTGTTCTTGTCGAGGTCACCTCCTCCTTGTTCACCTTGGCGTGCCTGTCGACATCGATGATGTGGCCGCCGGCCATCGGCTTCGCGGGCTCCGGCTTTGGCTTTCCGAGAAACCAACCAATCAGCCCGCCGACGATGAGCGCAACGAGGGCGACGAAGAGAAGTGATCCCTTGACCATGGTGCCCCCTTCTATGAACCGGCCGCCTCATGCGGCGCGGCGACGATGGACCGAAACTCGGGCTTGTCTCGGAAGCGGGCGAACTCCGGCTGCCGCTGAATGATGTCCCGGCAGTAGCCGGCGCTGGCCGCCTTTCGCAGCCAATCGAGGGCTTCCCGGTCGATACCCGCGAGTGCGGCGACGATCGCCGCATCCACATAGACCTCGGGCACGCCCGGGTCGAGCGCGGTCACCCGCGCCATATCCTCCTGCGCCTCGGCGATGTGTCCGGTCTTCGCGAGCCCGGTGGCCACGAAGCAGCGCGCCCGCACGTCGTTGGGGTTGAGCCCGAGCTGTACCCGGGCCAGGGCGACCGAGCGCGCGTAAGCCGCGCTCGCCTTCGCCGAATCGCCACGGGCTCGGTAGGCATCGCCGAGGTTTCCCTGGAGCAGGTAGTCATTCGGGGTTTCGCGCGCGCCCCTCTCGAGCGAAGCGACGGCTTCGGCGGCGTGTCCGGACCAGAGCTGGGTCATGCCGAGGTTAGTAAAGGCGGAGGGCTCTTTCGCGTCCAGCGAGATCGCCTCACGATACGCCTGCAGGGCCGCCGGGAAGTTGCAACGCATCGTCTCGGCGCCCCCCAGGTTGCTCAGGGCCCAATAGCTGTCGGGGGCCGTTCGGCTCGCACGGCGGAACATGTCCGCGGCCTCCGCGTAGCGGCCGGAGGCGTAATACCAGGCTCCCAGCTGGTTGAAAACCGCGAACGAGGGCTGGAGCTCGATCGCCCGGCGGAATGCGGCCTCCGCCGCGGCCTGATCACCGGCGGCCTGTGCGGCGCGTCCGAGCCCGATGAGGGCCTCGACATTGCCGGGCCGCGCGGAGAGGGCCCGGCGGAACGCCATGACCGCCTCCTTCGCCTTCCCCGTCGCGAAAAGGGTCTCGCCGACCGTCACGTCGACCTCCGGCAGCTGCGGATCGAGAGCTCGGGCGGAGTCGCTGGCGGCCAGGGCTCGTTTGGCCCAATCGGGCTCTCTCGTGAAGTCGAATATCGCGAGGTTGGCGCGGGCGAGAGCCGCCTGGACGAGGGCGGAGTTGGGGTTCTCCTGGGCGAGCTTCTGGAGGATCCCCAGCGCTTTTTCGACGCCGTCGCGCAGGTCCTACCGCTGCAGGAGGCCGATCGCCTGGAGATACCGGTCCTGCTCGGACGGCGTATCGAGACCCGACGGGGTCGGCGTGCGCTGCTTCCCGCGGCCGAGGCTCAGGTCCTTGACGACGCTGTTCGCGACGAGGTCCTGGAGATCGAAGAGCCCCGAGCCGTCGATCGTGGCGGCGGCGATCTGATTCCCGTTCGCATCGACGATGCGATAGGTGATGCGGAAGCGCTCGTTCTCGCGCTGGAGCGTCCCGGCGAGGAGCGTGTTCGCGCCGAGCCTGCGGGCGACGACGACGAAGCTGGGATTCTCCTGGGCGGCTTCGACGGAGGCCCGGGGCGTCACGACCTGAAGGCCCGGAACGCCGGAAAGGCGCGCGCTGACTGTTTCGACCAACCCCATTCCCCAGAGCTCACCGTCCGGAGAGCCCGTGAGATTGCGAAAGGGAAGAACCGCGAGGTGGCGGTCCAGGTCCGACCGCGCGGCTTTCGGCCGGACGATGAAGTAAGCGGCGAGCGCGATGGCGACGCCCGCGATCGCCGCCAGGGCGACCTTCCACCGCCTCGGCGGCGGCGCGGAAGTGCGAACGTTCCCGCTCCCGCGCCGGATCCGGAGAGTCTGGCGCTCACGGCCTCGAGCTCGAGCCGCGCATCGCCCGCGTCGCGCAGGCGGCGGCCGGCGTCTTTCTCGAGGCAGCGGACGAGGAGTTCCCGAACGTCGCGGCGGCGTGCGCGCCGGCAGGCGCCCCAGTCGGGTTCGCGGTTGAGAATCGCGGGCGAGCGCATCCGGGATGGTCTCGCCGGCGAAGACGCTGGCGTCCGGTCAGCATCTCGTAGAGGATGCAGCCGAAGGCCCATATGTCCGTGCGGCGGTCCGTTTCCTTCCCGCGGGCCTGCTCGGGGCTCATGAACTCCGGCGTGCCGACGATGTCGCCGGCGGCGCGAGTCGCCCGTCGCGATCGTCGGCGACCGCGACATGTCCCCCGCGAACGGAAGGTCCATGGCCTTGGCCAGGCCGAAGTCGAGGACCTTGACCCTGCCTTCCTTCGTGAGCTTGATGTTGGCCGGCTTCAGGTCCCGGTGGAGGACTCCCTTTTCGTGGGCGATCTCGAGGGCCTCCGCGATTCCGGCGCCCACCCGGAGGGCGTCCGGGATGGCGAGCGAGCCCGGGTCAGACGCTCGGCGAGCGTGTCGCCCTCGACGAGCTCCATGACGATGTATCGCGTCGGCCCGTCCTCTTCGGCTCCGTAGATCGCCGCGATCGTCGGGTGGTTGACCGCCGCGAGCATGCGCGCCTCGCGCTCGAAGCGCGCGATGCGCGTCGGATCCCGGGCGAACTCTTCGGGGAGGACCTTGATCGCGACCTCGCGGCCCAGCTTGAGGTCCCGCGCGCGGTAGACCTCGCCCATGCCTCCGGCACCGAGCGTGCCGACGATCTCGTAGCCGCCGAGCCGGGTCCCGGGCTGCAGGCTCATTGAGTCGTGGCGATTCTATTCCGGGGAGTGCGTCGCCCGTTGAAGCATACGCTTCGGGGACTTCTGCGCGGAGCGGGCACTAGCATCCCTGAATGGTCGTCGGCTGGCGCCGTCTCGCATCGGCAGTGGCCCTCGCCGTCTCCCTTTTCCTCCTCGCGGCCGGGCCCCTTGCCGCCGCCGAGGTCCCGGATCTGCTGCCGACCCTCGAGGACTTCGATCATCCGTCGCTCGGCGACGCCGTGAGCGTCTCCGGCCTGCGCCTCGAGGGCCCGCACGCGACATGGCTGCTCGAGTCCGGCCGCGCGGCTCCCGTGTCCGCCGGGGGGCGGATCGTCGGCCTCTTCTTCGAGGGGCGGGGGAGCTTCGACTACCTCTCCGCCGATCCGGTCGAAGCGCCGCTCGTCGTCTTCAACGCAAAGAAAGGCTCGAGCCTGAAGCCCGAAAAGACCGCGGAGGGGGTGCGCCTGCGGGACTCCTTCAAGCGGCTCCTGTGGCTCGCGGCGGCGCGGCCGCTGCCGGAGCTCGCCGGGTCACCGGCGCCGACACTGGCCGACGCGTTTCGCAAGCACCGCGACAAGTTCGGACGCATCCACGCGCCGCCCCTCTCGCACGACTTCGCGATCCAGCGGCTGGACGCCCCCGACGCGCCCCTGCTGTGGGCCGAGCTCGACGGCGGCCGCGAAGACCTCCTCTATGTCTTCGATGGGACCGACGACCCGGTCGAAGGCCTCGCGACTCTCAACACGAGCGAGTCGAACGAGACGCTGCTGCGCCGATACCTCTGGCTCGCTCCGCTCTCTCTGCAGCCGATCGGCCGCGACCCGCGCGACCCGCCGAAACCGCGCTTTCTCCTGACGGACGTGGACCTGCGGCTCTCGGCCTCCGCGGGCAACGACGCGAAGCTCATGGTCGTCGAGACCGTGGTCCCCCAGGGCCGGCCCGCGCGCGCCCTGCGCTTCGACGTCGATTCGATCGTCTACGCGCAGGCGGGGTCCAACCTCGAGGAGCGCTTCGAGCGCGTGCGCCGCGTGACGGACGAGGCCGGCCGCGTGCTCCCGTTCGATCACCGGCTCGACGAGCTCGTCGTGGCGCTCGCCGAGCCGGCGCCGGCGGGACAGCCTCTGAAGCTCCGCTTCGAGATCGACGGCGACTTTCTGGTGCGGCCGCGCGGCGACAGCTACTGGGAGCTCGGGATCTGGTCGTGGTTCCCGTTGCCCCCGCTCGCCGGCCAGGCGTACACCTTCCGTTGCGAGGTACGCGTGCCCAAGCCGTTCGTGCCCTTCGCCCCCGGTCGGACCGTGCGGCGCGAAACCGAGGGACCCGACAACGTCCTCGAGACGAGGATCGACACGCCGATCCAGTTCGCCGTGATCCTCGCCGGCCGCTACGACATGGAAGAGACCGTGCGCGACGACGTGACGATCCGGGTCGCGACGTACGCCCTGGACAACCCGCGCGGGCGCAAGAACCTCATGCAGATCGCCTCCGAGGTCATCTCCTATTACGAGGGCTTCCTCGGGCCGTTCCCGTTTCCGGAGCTCAACATTCTGGAGATCAACGACTACGGTTACGGCCAGGCCCCGCCGGCCACGATGTTCATCACGAAGGAAGCGTTCGATCCGCTCGCCGGCGACATGAGCCGGTACGAGGCTCAGGAGACCGCCAAGATCTTCGCGCACGAGATCGCGCACCAGTACTGGGGCATCGTCGTGCGGATCCCGAGCAACGAGGAACAGTGGCTGGCGGAGTCGTTCGCCGAGTACTGCTCCTCGCTCTTCATCCGGGACCGGCGCAGCGCCGCGATGCGCGTCAAGATCGAAAAGCAGTGGCGCCACGGCGCCGGCATCGCGGGGGACGCCGCCCCGATTCCGCTCGCCAACCGGGTCTGGGTGACCGACGACTCCCGGCGGCGGGCGGCGATCCGAACGGGGCTACTGTACGACAAGGGGCCGCTTCTCCTGGGAGCGATTCACCGGGAGCTCGGCGAGGAGGCGTTCCTCGCCTTCCTGCGGTCGTGCCAGACCTCCCTCGGCTGGAAGTTCGGGACCACGAAGGAGGTCGCGCGGCTGCTCCAGTCCGAGGCAAACCGCGACTACATGCCCTTCTTCGAGAAGTACTACTGGGGCGTCGATCCGGCGCCGGACTAAAAAGAAGAGCCGCCCCGGAGGGCGGCCCTTGCAGACTCGAATCGCGAAGGAGTCAGGGAAGGCCGGATGCGTCGGCGCAGGCCGAGATGGCTTCCTTCTGCACTCCGGTGATGATGCCCTGTTTCTTCAGCCCGTTGAGCGTCTGGTCGACGCAGGCCATGAACTGACCGTGGTTATTGGCGCTGTCAGCGCAATTCAACACGAGGTCCGTGATCGAGCATCCCGATGCGAAGACCGGGTTCGGCACGCCCGAGTCGCAGCCTTCGATGATGACCGTGGCGTCCTGAATCGAGTCGGGGCAGACGTCGGAGCCGTCGTTGGCCACTCCATCCAGGTCGCCGTCGGGGAACCAGCCGATGTCGCGGAACAAGGGCAGCGTCAAGTCTTCGGGCGGCTCCACGGCGTTCGTCAGATCCGGGTTGATCGCGGGCTCCATCAGCTGGTTGGGGGAGCAAGTGCCGTCATAGTGGGAGATCGAGGATCCGGGAATGACCGGATCGAATGCCGCGAGGCGGACGAAGCCCGCGTTGCTCCAGCCGGCGCGCGCGTCTCGGGTTGATGCCGAGGGTGGCGTTGACCCCTCCGAGCAGCTGAGGCTTGATCGTGTTGCCGGCGGCGAGCGTGATCCGAGCGGACGGGATAATGATGGTCGGGTCCGCGCCGCCGAGGCCCTGCCGGGGGACTGCCGGGCAGGTTGTCCGCCACGATGACCGCGATGGCTCCGGCGATCCTGCGCGTTCTTGACCTTGACGATGAAGCCACAGACGCCCCGGTCCACGAGAGCGATGTTGCCGGCAATCGCCCCGGCGTTCGTCAACGGGAGCAAGCGTCGGCGCCGTGGAATGACCCGGCCGGGCCCGGATCGCTCGTCCGGGTCGATCGCCTAGCACGACGTTGCCGGTGATGCCGGGCAGAGGTGAGAGGCGGGCCGAACGCCGCGGCTCCGGCTGCATAGTTGCCCGCGATGGAGCCCGGGCTGTTGACGACGAGCTGCGGGACGCCGAAACCAAGAACGTCGGGAACCACGTCCGTCACCTGCGGGCCGTCCCAGACGACGTTGAGCACGTTGAGCGCCGAGGCCTGGCGCTGCGCGTTGGTCATGTCGTTCCAGTGCATGCAAGGTCGTCTCGTCGAAGGTGAAGTGCGAGTAGATGTCGGTGAACCCACCGAGGTTCGCACCCGTGGCTTCGTTCACCTGGTTGGCGAATCCCAGACCGTGGCCGATCTCGTGGAGGACGACCGGGAGCAGATCGACGAGCGTACCCTCGTTGTTGTCGAAGCCGAGATAGAAGACGAAGTTGCTGCTGAACTGCGCGTTGATGTCGCGCGAATGGCACCGGGGACGAAATCGAGGCCGGCCCGCTTGTTCGCCAGAGCGATGTGGTACCAGGTCGCCAGGAACTCGACCCGGGGAAGTTGCCATTGGGGCCGAAGTCGCGGTTGACGAACGTGGGGCCGCGCCGCGGAGCCGAGAACACCCGCCGGCGAGCGGATTGAAGGCCGCGAGTACGAAGATCGTCGACGTTGCTGTCGAGCTTGGAGCCCCAGATGTTGGCGGCGAACTGGAAGACGTTCAGGCGCTGCTGGCCGAGCGTCGTGCCGGGGTTGCCCCGACCGGCGCGGCGGGTGTGGGTCGTTGAACCCCTCGCCGGGGCCGTCCGCGTTGACGATCGTGATCGTCGCGTCGGCGGAGGCGACGGCGGGGAAGAAGCAAAACCAGGGCGGCGGCGAGGAGAAGCGTGTTTTTCTTCATGGCGCTACTCCGTGTCCTTTCCGCCGGCGCCGTCCAAGGAACGCCTCGGCGCTCTGCCAATCGGTGACGCACGCGGTGGAGATGGAGCCGTCGGCGTTGACCCGCGAGAGCCACACGTGCTCGTACTGCCCCTGGAGATCGACGAAGATGCCCCCGGAGGCCGTCGCCTTGGTCTTCAGGCCCTCGCCCGAGCGGTTGACTGGAAAGCCCGCTGGAGCATTTCGCGCCGGGCGCGCTTCTCCTCGGCGGCCGTCGCGAACTTGCCGGCCTTGCGATCGGCCTCGAAGGCCCGCACCGCGTCGGCCACGACAGATTTGCCCTTCGAGACCCGGCGCTTGACGACCCGAGACTGCTTGAACGTCATCTTGCCCTTCGGCTCCTCGGGGCCGGCCTTCTTGTCCGCGGCGCTTGCCATTGCGGGTGTGAGGGCAATGCACACCAGCACGAGCAAGGCCGCGGTTCGGGACGTGAGTCGACGCATACCTTCCTCCTGTTTCCTGCCGACCTATCGGCGAGAGGAGTTCTTGCCGACTCATCGGCGAGACATCGGGATCTTATGACCGCCAGTCAGAGAGGGCGGAAGGAGAAGCGTGCTCTTTAGAGAATCCTTAGAATCGTTGCGGGCGAGAGTGGCGGAACTGGCAGACGCGCGGGACTTAGGATCCCGTGGGGTAACACCCTTGAGGGTTCGAATCCCTCCTCTCGCACCATAAAGAATGACAACTGTTTTCCTGATGCTCGCCGCGACGACGCTCGCGGCCGCTTCGCCCGCGCCGGTCGACCCCGCGATCTTCCGGGACAAGGCGGCGGGGGAGAGCGCGTCCTTCCTCGTCGTCTTCCGCGAGCAGGCCGACGTCTCGGGCGCGTCGGCCATCGAGGACCGGGCCGCCCGCCGGCGCTTCGTCTACGAGGCCCTCCGGGCGCGCGCCGACGCGTCGCAGGCCGCGCTCGCCGCCCGGCTCGAGCGCGAGGGGATGCCGTTCCGGCGGCACTTCCTCGTCAACATGCTCGAGGTCGAAGCCGACGAGCGGACGGCGACGCGAGCTCGCCCGCGCGCCGGGCGTCTGGCCGTCGCACGCAACCGGCCCTCCGCGCTCGTCCGCGAACCTCCGCCGGCCTTCGCCCCCCGGGCCGCGGCGGCGATCGAGCCGAACGTCACGCTCGTCGGGGCGCCCGAGCTCTGGGCCCGCGGCTTCACCGGCCAGGGGATCGTCATCGGCATCGCCGACACGGGCGTGCGGTGGACGCATCCGGCGCTGCAAGCGCAGTACCGCGGGTGGAACGGCGCGTCGGCCTCGCACGCCTACAACTGGCACGACGCGATCCACGACGGTAATCCCACGAACGCTTGCGGCTTGAACGCGCCGGAGCCTTGCGACGACCAGGGCCACGGTACTTCGGTCGCGGGGCTCGCCGTGGGAGACGACGGAGGGGAGAACCGGATCGGCGTCGCTCCCGGGGCTCGCTGGATCGGGTGCCGGAACATGAACATCGGCGTCGGCACGCCGGCGCGCTACATCGAATGCTTCGAGTTCTTCCTCGCGCCGACCGACGAGAACGGCGAGAACCCGCGGCCCGAGCTCGGGGCCGACGTCGTGAACAACTCATGGACCTGCCAGGAGGAGGAGGGCTGCATCGACGTCGACGTTCTGCGCCCGGCCGTGGAGGCGTTGCGCGCGGCGGGCATCGCCCAGAGCTTCGCCGCCGGCAATTCGGGCCCGCAGTGCGGCTCGGCCTTCCTCGTCCCCCCGATCTACGAAGCCGCCTTCGCCGTCGGAGCCACCGACCTCCAGGACGGTCTCGCGAACTTCTCGGCGCGCGGGCCGGTGCTCGTGGACGGCTCGAACCGGATCAAGCCGGACATCGTCGCGCCCGGGGTCGGCGTGCGCTCGAGCCAGCCGTCGCCTCCCCACCTCGACCCGTACACCATCTTCGGAGGAACGTCGGGCGCCTCACCCCACGTGGCCGGAGCGTTCGCGCTGATCTGGTCGGCGCTCCCGCATCTCGCCGGGCGCGTCGACGAAACCGAGGAGCTGCTGGAGCGGAGCGCGGTGCCGCTGACCTCCGCCATCGTGTGCAACGGGCTTTCGGGAAGGCGAAGTCCCCAACCCCCTCTTCGGATGGGGACGGCTCGACGTCGCCGCCGCGCACGCCCTGGCGACGCAGCGCGTCGCGCCGGCTCCCGTCGCCGGGCCGCGGCCCGAGGCGCGTGTGCTCCCTTTCCGCCCCTAGGCGGAGCGTAGCGGCGCGCCTCGTCCGCCGCGATAGACTCGGCCCCTTATGGCGATTCTCTCCACCAAGGAAGACACTCCGACCCGCACGGTTCTCGAGATCGAAATCCCCGCCGAGGAGGTCGAGAAGGCGTTTACCCAGGTCCGCCGCGCCTACGCCCGGCGCGCCGCGCTCCCCGGCTTCCGGAAGGGGAAGGCCCCGGAATCCGTGGTCGCGAAGCGCTTCGCCGAGGAGATCAAAGGCGACGTGCTCGAGAACCTCCTGCCCGAGGCCGTGTCCTCCGCGATCGAAGAGAAGAAGCTCGCGATCCTGGGCCGGCCCCACGTCGAGGACCTCACCTGGGAGCCTCCCGGTCCGATCCGTTTCGTCGCGCGCCTGGACCTCAAGCCTGCGGTCGACCCCGGCGAATATCGCGGCGTCCCGGTCGAGGACGTGGTGGTCGAGCCGAGCGACGAGGAGGTCGCCAAGGTCATCGAGCGGATCCGCGAGGCCCATGCCGAGTTCCATCCGGTGGAGGGCCGTCCCGCGGCTCCCGGGGACTTCGCCGTGGCGGACATCGCCGGCTCCTTCATCGAGATCCTGGCGCCCGGGCAGAACCCGCGCACGTTCCGCGACGAGAAAATCACCCTCGAGGTCGGCCATCCGGACTCCATGCCCGAGATCAACGAGGCGCTTCGGGGAGCGCTGCCGGGGGAGACCCGGTCGTTCCGCAAGAGCTTCGTCGAGGACTTCCCCAACGAGGAGTTCCGGGGAAAGACCGTCGACTACGAGGTCACGCTGGCGGCTCTGAAGGAGAAGCGCCTCCCGGCGCTCGACGACGAGCTCGCGCGGGCCGTCTCCGAGGGGGACACCGTCGAGACGCTGCGGGAGAAAGTCCGGGGGCGCCTGCGCCGCGAGAAAGACGTCGAGCGCCGCCGCCGCTTCCGGCGGTCGATCCTCGACACCCTGCTGTCGCGCCGCGACGTCCCGGCCCCCGAAGTTCTCGTCGAGTCGGAGACGACGTCGGCCCTCCGCGACTACGCCCGTTATCTCGCCGCCAGCGGAATCGATCCCGAGAAGGAAGACTGGGCCAGGCTCCGGGAGGAGGCGCGGCCCGGGGGCCGAGCGCCGCGTGAAGGAGTACCTTCTGCTCGATGCGATCGCGGAGCGCGAGAAGATCGAGGTCTCCGAGACCGAGCTCGAGGCCGAGTTCAAGCGCGCCGCGGCCGAGCGGGGCGTCGAACCCGCCGCGCTGCGCGAGCAGATGACGAAGGCCGGCGGTCTGGAAGCCCTCCGCGACGAGATGCGCCTCTCCCGGGCCGTGGACCTCTTGATTGCGGGCGCCAAGGTGCTACCCTCGGGAATGCCGGTGGAAGTCAAATAGGTTGAACGGGATCTCGCTTATGGACGACGACGACTACGAAGGGGGCGGCATGGTTCTGGTTCCCATGGTGATCGAGCAGACGGCACGGGGCGAGCGGGCGTACGACATCTACTCTCGCCTGCTCAAGGACAACATCATCTTCCTCGGCCAGCCGGTCGACGACACGATCGCCAACCTGATCATCGCCCAGATGCTCTTCCTCGAATCCGAGAACGCGGAGAAGGACATCGCCTTCTACATCAACTCGCCGGGCGGCGTGATCTCGGCGGGGATGGCGATCTACGACACCATGCAGTACGTCAAGAACGACGTTTCGACGATCTGCGTCGGGCAGGCGGCGTCGATGGCGGCCGTCCTCATGGCGGCGGGCGCGCCGGGCAAGCGGTACTCCCTTCCGAACTCGCGGTTTCTCATCCACCAGCCGCTCGGGCTACGGGCTCCAGGGGCAGGCCACCGACATCGAGATCCACGCGAAGGACCTCCTGAAGATGCGCGAGCGCATCAACCAGATCCTCGCGCAGCACACGGGCCAGGCGCTCGAGAAGATCGCGAAGGACACCGACCGGGACTACATCCTCGAGGCCGAGGACGCCAAGAAGTACGGTCTGGTGGACTCGATCTACCACCGCCGGGACGACCTCGCGCTGAAGGCCGCGGGCTAGTTCGACTTTCTGAATCCCGCGTCTCCGGATGCCGCGTACTCCTTTCGCTCACGGCTGGCGAGCTCCCGCGGCGTCTGGAATTCCCTGACCCGCCGGGCGTTAATCAAATCGGGTATGCTAGATTTTGACGGCGGATCGGTTGACGGGGAGGGAAGGGCGACCCTAAAATGGTCGTATCCCTCCGGAGGCTGAATGTCCAAGAAAACCGGGAACGGCGATGTGCTGCGCTGCTCCTTCTGCAACAAGAGCCAGAGGGACGTAAAGAAGCTCATCGCGGGTCCCACGGTCTACATCTGCGATGAGTGCGTCGACATCTGCCTCGACATCATCGCGGAGGACCGGGTCCTCGAGACCCAGGCCCCCGAGACGAAGCTCCCCAAGCCGAAAGAGATCAAGGAGTTCCTCGACAGCTACGTGATCGGCCAGGACCAGGCGAAGAAGAAGCTGGCCGTCGCCGTCTACAACCATTACAAGCGGATCGACTACCTCGAGAAGAACCGCAAGCTCGACGTCGAGCTCCAGAAGTCCAACATCCTCCTGATCGGCCCGACCGGGACGGGGAAGACCCTCCTGGCCCAGACCCTGGCCAAGCTCCTCTCGGTCCCCTTCACGATCGTCGACGCGACGACCCTGACCGAGGCGGGCTACGTCGGCGAGGACGTCGAGAACATCATCCTCAAGCTCTACCAGGCGGCCGGAAACGACAAGGAAAAGACCGAACGGGGCATCGTCTACATCGACGAGGTCGACAAGATCGCCCGCAAGGGCGAGAACCCCTCGATCACCCGCGACGTCTCGGGGGAGGGCGTCCAGCAGGCGCTCCTGAAGATCCTCGAGGGCACGGTCGCCAACGTCCCGCCGCAGGGCGGCCGCAAGCACCCCCACCAGGAGTTCATCCAGATCGATACGACGAACATCCTCTTCCTCTGCGGCGGCGCCTTCGTCGGCCTCGAGGACATCATCAGCCGGCGCATGACCGAGAAGACGATGGGCTTCGGCGCCCGGATCGCCACCAAGAAGGAGAAGCGGTCGAGCGTCCTGCTCGAGAAGGTCCACCCCGAGGACCTCATCAAGTACGGCATGATCCCCGAGTTCGTCGGCCGGCTCCCGGTCGTGGCCACGCTCTCGGAGCTCGATCAGGCCGCGCTGGTCGAGATCCTCAGGGAGCCCAAGAACTCGCTCGTCAAGCAGTACCAGACGATGCTCGAGTTCGAGAACGTCCAGCTCCGGTTCTCCGACGACGCGATCGAGGCGATCGCCGAGGAGGCCCTGGCCCGCAACGTCGGCGCCCGCGGCCTCAAGATCATCATCGAAGACCTGATGCTCGACGTGATGTACCAGATTCCTTCGGACGACGACATCGAGGAGTGCGTGATCACGCGTGACGTCGTCAAGCACCACACCAACCCGATCACCATCCTGCGCAAGGCGGGATAGAGACAGCCGCTCGGAGCCCCCCTCCGGACAGATTGGTTGAACTCAGATGAAAACCGATAGCAGCGGCCGCGGCCTGGAAAGCCTGCCGCTCGTCCCGCTGCGGGACATGGTGGTCTTCCCCCACATGATGCAGCCCTTCGTCGTGGGCCGCGAGTCCTCGATCCGCGCGCTCGAGGCTTCGCTCACGACGCCGGTCAAGCGGCTCTTCCTCGCCGCGCAGCGCGACCCGCAGCTCGACGAACCGACGCCCGAGGACATCTACGAGGTCGGCGTCATCGCGACCGTCGCCCAGTCCCTGAAGCTCCCGAACGGACACATCAAGGTGATGGTCGAGGGCGTGCGCCGGGGCCGCATCATGGCCTTCGAGCGGCGCGGAACCTACCTGTCCGTCGCCGTCGAGGTTCTTCCCGCGCGGCCGGTCGATCCCGAGAGCCTCAAGGACTACATGGGCAAGGTCCTCGCGCTCTTCGAGCAGTACGCGAAGCTGTCGCACCACCTGGCCTTCGAGGGCCTCGCCGCGTCGCTCAAGATCGACGACCCGGAGCGTTTCGCCGACACGCTGTCGGCGCACCTCGCGGTCGCCACCGCCGAGAAGCAGTCGCTGCTCGAAGCCGAGTCTCCCTACGAGCGTCTCCAAAGGCTCCAGGACCTGCTGGAGGTCGAGATCGACAAGGTCAACATCGACCGCCGGATCAACAACAAGGTCAAGAAGCAGATGGAGAAGGCCCAGAAGGAGTACTACCTCAACGAGAAGATCAAGGCCATCCATCAGGAGCTCGGGCGCAAGGACGACCGGACGGACGAGGTCGAGGAGCTCAAGAAGAAGATCGAGACCTCCGGGATGCCCAAGGAAGTCCGCGAGAAGGCCGAGCAGGAGCTCCGCCGTCTCGAGGCGATGCCGCCGGTCTCGGCCGAGGCGACGGTCTCGCGCAACTACATCGAATGGCTCGTGGGCGTGCCCTGGAAGAAGGCCTCCCGCGAGTCCAAGGACCTGACGCGCGCCGAGAAGATCCTGAACGACGACCACTACGGTCTCGAGAAGGTCAAGGAGCGGATCCTCGAGTTCCTCGCGGTCCGCCAGCTCGTCCAGAAGACGAAGGGCTCGATCATCTGCTTCGTCGGCCCCCCCGGCGTCGGCAAGACGTCGCTCGCCAAGTCGATCGCCCGCTCGCTCAACCGCCAGTTCGTGCGGCTTTCGCTGGGCGGCGTGCGCGACGAGGCCGAGATCCGCGGCCACCGGCGGACCTACATCGGCGCCTTCCCCGGCCAGATCATCCAGATGATGAAGAAGGCCGGAACGGTGAACCCGGTCTTCCTGCTCGACGAAGTCGACAAGATGTCCTCGGACTTCCGGGGAGACCCGGCGTCCGCCCTGCTCGAGGTCCTCGACCCGGAGCAGAACCACTCCTTCGTCGATCACTACCTCGACGTCGAGTACGACCTCTCCAAGGTCATGTTCATCGCCACGGCCAACATCGCGGATCCGATCCCGCCGGCCCTCAAGGACCGGATGGAGCTGATCCCCCTCTCCGGCTACACGCCGAACGAGAAGGTCGCGATCGCCCGCCAGTTCCTGGTGCCCAAGCAGCGCGAGGCCAACGGCCTGAAGCCGGAGCAGATCGAGCTCGTCGACGAGACGATCATGGGGATCATCGAGAGCTACACGCGAGAGGCCGGCGTGCGGAACCTCGAGCGGGAGATCGGCGGGGTGTGCCGCAAGGTCGCCCGCAAGATCGTCCAGAAGAAGGTCGAGACGCCCGTCCGCATCGCGCCCGACGGCCTCAAGGATTTCCTGGGCAAGCCCCGCTTCCGCAACCGCCGGAAGGGCGAGGTCTCCGAGGTCGGCATCGCGACCGGCCTGGCCTGGACCGAAGCGGGCGGCGAGATCCTGATGACCGAGACCAGCCTCCTGAAGGGAAAGGGCAACCTGACCCTGACGGGCTCACTCGGCGACGTCATGCAGGAGTCGGCCCGCGCGGCCGTCTCCTACGTCCGCAGCCGCGCCGAGATGTACGACGCCGATCCCAACTTCCACGAGAAGTTCGACATCCACATCCACGTCCCGGAGGGAGCGATCCCCAAGGACGGCCCCTCGGCGGGCATCACGATGGCCGTCTCGCTCTTCTCGGCGGTCACGAAGATCCCCGTTCTCAAGGACGTGGCGATGACCGGCGAGATCACCCTGCGCGGCAAGGTCCTCCCGGTCGGCGGGATCAAGGACAAGCTGCTCGCCGCCTTCCGGGCCGGGATCCGGACGATCGTCCTCTCGTCCGAGAACGACAAGGATTTGGACGACATCCCTGAGGAGATCCGCAGCCAGATGGAATTCCACCTCGTCAACACGATGGACGAGGTCATCAAGATCGCCATGGAGGGCCCCCGCCTTCCGGGAACCTCGATCGAGCCCGAGGTCAAGCCGGCCGAGGGCGGCATCGTCGCCAACTGAGACGCGAACGGAGGCTTGACCTTCCGGACCGCTTTTTGCATAGAATGAACGCCTCGGGGAGCTGACCGGCTCGCCCGGCTCCCGTAACTGCCCGAAGCCGAACCGTTCCCGCTCAGAACCGATTCACGGCGTTCCCCGCCGCACCACACAGCAAGAGGACACAAAGATGGCCAGACGAAAAGGCACCAACGACTCCGACGTCGAGACGCTCGAAGCGCCTCCGGAGGGGCTGCCCGACACGACGGGCGAAGAGGTCGCCGTCGAGCCGGGAGACACCCTCGACATCCGTGCGCTGCACGAGATCAAGATTCCGCAGCTTCTGAAGATCGCCAAGGACCTGGAGGTCGAGAACGCGACCGGAATGCGCAAGCAGGACCTGATCTTCAAGATCCTGCAGGCGCAGACCGAGAAGAAGGGGCTGATCTTCTCCGAGGGCGTCCTCGAGTGTCTGCCCGACGGGTTCGGCTTCCTCCGCGCTCCGGAGTACAACTACCTGCCCGGGCCGGACGACATCTACGTCTCGCCCTCCCAGATCCGCAAGTTCGACCTGCGCACGGGGGACACGGTTTCCGGCCAGATCCGGCCGCCGAAGGAAGGGGAGCGCTACTTCGCCCTCATCAAGGTCGAGGCGGTCAACTTCGAGCACCCCGACGTCGCCCGCGAGAAGATCTTCTTCGACAACCTGACGCCCCTGTATCCGCAGGACCGGATCCGCCTCGAGACGCCGAACATGACCTCCCGCGTGCTCGACCTCGTCGCGCCCGTGGGCAAGGGCCAGCGCGGACTCATCGTCGCGGCCCCGCGCACGGGCAAGACGATGGTCCTCCAGTCTCTCGCGAACTCCATTTCGACCAACCACCCCGAGGTCACGCTCATCGTGCTGCTCATCGACGAGCGGCCCGAGGAGGTCACCGACATGCAGCGCTCGGTCAAGGGCGAGGTCATCTCCTCGACCTTCGACGAGCCGGCGGCGCGCCACGTCCAGGTCGCCGAGATGGTCATCGAGAAGGCCAAGCGCCTCGTCGAGCACAAGCGCGACGTGGTCATCCTGCTGGACTCGATCACGCGCCTCGCCCGCGCCTACAACGCCATCGTGCCGCCCTCGGGCAAGGTGCTGTCGGGCGGCGTGGACTCGAACGCCCTGCAGCGGCCGAAGCGCTTCTTCGGCGCCGCGCGCAACGTCGAGGAGGGCGGATCGCTGACGATCATGGCGACCGCGCTCATCGACACGGGCTCGCGCATGGACGACGTCATCTTCGAGGAGTTCAAGGGCACGGGCAACATGGAAGTCCACCTCGACCGCAAGCTCGTCGACAAGCGCGTCTTCCCGGCCATCGACATCAACAAGTCGGGCACCCGCAAGGAAGAGCTCCTCATGGACAAGCAGGAGCTCAACCGCGTCTGGGTGCTTCGGAAGGTCCTCAACCCGCTGTCCACGGTCGAGGCCATGGAGCTTCTGACCGAGAAGCTCGAGAAGACCAAGGCGAACGGGGAGTTTTTGAACATGATGCAGCAGGGGTGACCGCGCAGCCGCCGCGCGCGGCGGCGTAGCGGTCATCCTGAGGCGCGCAGCGCCGAAGGATCCCGAGCTTGCTCAAGATCTCCGTCGTCGACTTCCTCAACGCCCGGCCGCTGACCTGGGGCCTGCTCCAGGATCCGCCGCCGGGCGTCGCCGTCTCGCGCGACCTCCCGTCCGTCTGCGCCGCGAAGCTCGCCTCGGGAGAGGCGGACGTCGGCCTCATCCCCTCGATCGAATACCAGCGCATCCCCGGGCTGAAAGTCGTCCCGGGCCTCGGGATCGCGGCGTCCTCGGAAGTCCGCTCGGTCCTTCTCGTCTCCGACGTTTCGCGCGAGAAGATCGGCTCGGTCGCGCTCGATCCGGCCTCGCGCACCTCGGCGGCGCTGACGCGGATCCTGCTCAAGCGCGTCTACGGCCTTGCCCCGGAGTACCGGGAGAGCGCCTCGGCGCGAAGCGGACGCCCGACTGATCATCGGCGATCCGGCGCTGAAGACCCGCCTGAACGGCCACGTCGTGCTCGATCTGGCGGCGGAGTGGCGGGCGTTTTCGGGGCACCCTTTCGTCTTCGCGTTCTGGGCCGTCCGCGAGGACGCGGCGACGCCCGATGTGGCCGCGCGTCCTGCGGCGCTCGTACGCGATCGGGATCCACCAGTTCGACCGGCTGGTTCGCGAGGAGTCGGCCTCCTCGGGCCTCTCCGAGCCGGTCGTCGAGGACTACCTGCGCCACGCCCTGCACTTCGAGCTCGACGCGGGCGACCTCGAGGGCCTCGCCCTCTACTATCGCCTCGCCGCGGAAGACGGCCTCATCCGAGGCGCGGCCGCTCCGGTTCCTCTAGCGCGGCGCGCTAAGGTGGTGCCGTGATCAGCCGCGCCACGACGCATCCTGACCGCGCTCTCGGGCGAGCGGCTATCCGCCACCGAGGCCGTGACCCTTCTCGAGGAGGGCAACCTCCTCGCTCTCGGCGCCGCCGCCAACGAGATCCGCAACCGGCAGAACGACCCCACGGTCGCGACCTACATCGTCGACCGGAACATCAACTACACGAACGTCTGCGTCTACCGCTGCCAGTTCTGCGCGTTCTACCGGCCCTCTTCGAGTCACCCCGAGGCCTACGTCCTCTCGCACGAGCAGATCGGCGAGAAGATCCAGGAGACGATCGACCTCGGCGGCACGGGCGTGCTCCTGCAGGGCGGGCGTGCACGCGGAGCTGCCGTTCTCCTTCTACGAGGACATGTTCCGGTACATCCGGACGACGTTTCCGACGATCCACCTCCACGCCCTCTCGGCGCCGGAGGTCTACTTCCTGCAGAAGATCACGAAGAAGCCGATGCGGGACGTGATCCTGCGGCTGAAGGACGCGGGTCTGCAGTCGATCCCGGGCGGCGGCGCCGAGATCCTCGAGGACTCGGTGCGCCGGCGCATCTGGTCGCTGACCAAGGCGCCGACGGAGAAGTGGGTCGACGTCCACGAGTCCGCCCACGGCCTGGGCATGCGGACGACGGCCACGATGATGTTCGGCGTGGGGGAGACCTACGCCCAGCGCGTCGAGCACATGCAGGTCGTCCGCGACCTCCAGGACCGGACGGGCGGCTTCACCGCCTGGATCCCCTGGACGTTCCAGAAGGAGAACACGGAGCTCGACGGCAAAGTCGACGAGGCGGGGGGCTTCGAGTACCTGAAGACGCTCGCGGTTTCCCGGCTCTTCCTCGACAACATCCGCCACGTCCAGGGCTCGTGGGTCACGCAGGGCCCGAAGATCGGCCAGGTCTCGCTCTCGTTCGGCGGCGACGACCTCGGTTCGATCATGATCGAGGAGAACGTCGTCTACGCCGCGGGAGCGCGCAACCGGATGACCCAGGACGAGATGCGCCGGATCATCTCCGACGCGGGGTACACGCCGGTTCAGCGGCGCACGCTCTACGACGCTTGCCAGGAAGCCTGCTGCACGGCCCCGATCCCGAAGCCGAAGGCTCACGCGCGCCGGTCTACCGGTTCTGGGCGCCGACCTCGACTCCAGCCTCGCTTCGGCCTAGATCCGCGCCGGCGACGGTTTCAGTAGTACGGCTCGAACGCCCAGAACACCGTCTCCGAGAGCCGCTTCGTCAGGCCGCGGTCCTTCCATTCCGCCAGGGTGATCTCCTTGCACCGTTCGCGGTCCCGATCGAACATCGCCTCCATCGTCCGGGCGAATCCCTTGTCGTAGAAGGCCAGGCTCTCTTCGGCGTTCATGACTCATCGAGCGTTCGCTGAAATTGATCGAGCCGATCGTCGAGTAGATCCCGTCGACGACCATCGTCTTGTTGTGCAGCATCGTCGGCGCGAACTCCCAGATGCGCACGCCCGCCTCGAGGAGCTCGCCGTATGCCGCCAGGACGCCTGGCGAACCATGGGAAGGTCGATGTTGCGCCCTGGAACCATGATCTGGACGTCGACGCCCCGCTTGGAGGCGGCGATGAGCGCTTCCCGGACCTGCTTGTCCGGAAGGAAGTACGCGTTCTGGATGAAGATGCTCCGCCGGGCGCTCTCGATCGCGACGAAGTAGAGCATCTTCGAGAGCGACGTCGCATCGCCGAGAGAGGCCTTGATCGCCTGGGCGAGCATGCGGCCCGACGGCGGGACGGCCGGATAGAACTTGTCGCCGGCCAGGATCTCCCCGGTCGTGTAGGTCCAGTCTTCGCTGAAGATCGCCTGCATCTGCGCGACGACCGGCCCCTCGACCCGGACCTGCGTCTCGCGCCACTCGTCGTCGTTGCGCGCGTCGCCGAGCCACCGGTCGTCGATGCCGAGGCCTCCGGTGTACGCGATGCGGCCGTCCACGACGAGAATCTTGCGATGCGTGCGCCGGCCGATCTTGTGGATCGCGAAGGGCCGGATCGGGCGGAACTTCCTCGCCTGCACGCCCGCCGATTCGAACTCCGCCTTCATGTGGCTGAACTTGCTGCCCCAGGCATCGACGAGCAGACGCACTTCGACGCCCTTCTGGGCCGCGGCGATCAGCGCGTCGGCGATCATGCGGCCGGCGCGGTCGGGCTGGAAGATGTACGTCTCCAGGTTGACGCTCTTCTTGGCCTGCAGGATGTCGCGGACCATGGCAGGGAAGATTTCATCCCCGTTCTCGAGCAGCGTGGCCGTGTTCCCCCCGACCATGGGGCTGCCGAGCGCCTCCGCGGACCGCCGAAACGCCGGGTCCGAAACCTTCAGCCCGTCCTCGAACTCGTAGGTGTCGCGCTTCTCGGCCCCCGTCAGGGCCGTGGTGACCGTACAGGCCGAGCCGCCGCTGAGCGCCAGCCCAAGGCAAAGCGCTCCGGCGGCGCGGCGAATCGAGTCTCCTCGCATCCGAGACTCGCTAATTCAAGAAGCTTGCCGGTTTTCGGAGCGGAGGGACTCCGGTCCCGCGGCGGCCGCGGTCAGCGCGACGTCGCGGCGGCGCTCGACGCGCCCGGGAGGGTCGCTCGATCCTTCTGCCAGCACGAGCCGGCCCAGAAGCCCAGCACCAGCAACACGGCGCCCGCGGCCCCGCGCAGAGGACGCGTGTGCGGCGGTGCTTCCAGGGAGGTTCGGAACGGAACTGGACGCGCTCGGCCGCCCGGGAGATCCGCTCCGCCTGATAGGCCCGCAGATCGAGGAGAAGGTCCCGGGCGGACTGGTAGCGGTCGGCGGCGTCCTTTTCGAGGGCTCGGAAGACGAAGGGCTGGAGCGGGATCGGGATCTTCTGTGCCTCGGCGTGCTGCTTGGGATCGTCCCGGAGAACGGCGCCGAGGGTCTCGACGGGCGTGTCGCGGGCGAACGCGCGGCGGCCCGTGAGCATCTCGTAGAAGGTCGCGCCGAGAGCGAAGATGTCGGAGCGCGCGTCGATGGACTTGCCGCGGACCTGCTCGGGCGACATGTAGCCCGCCGTGCCGACGAGAAACTGAGAGCTCGTGCTGTGCCGCGCCGATCCCGCGATGCCGGGTGTGCGCGCGGGCTGCTCGATCCGGGCGATCCCGAAATCGAGGATCTTGGCGCGGCCCTCGTTCGTCAGGAAGATGTTGTCCGGCTTGATGTCGCGGTGGATGATTCCCCCGGCGTGCGCGGCCGCGAGGCCGTCGGCGATCTGGGCGGCGACGTCGACCGCCTTCTCGGGCGCGAGCGGGCCGGTGCGCAGGCGCTCGGCGAGCGACTCGCCCTGCAGGAGCTCCGTCACGGCCCACGGGACCGCCCGGAACGTGCCCGTGTCGTGGATCGCGAGGATGCTCGGGTGATTGAGAGCCGCGACGGCCCGCGTTTCGCGGTCGAATCGGGCGAGGCTGTCGGCGTCGTGCGCCGACGCGTCCGGCAGCATCTTGAGAGCCACCTCGCGGCGCAAACGATTGTCGCGCGCCCGGTAGACCTCCCCCATGCCTCCCCGCGCCAGCGGCGCGAGGATCTCGTAGGGTCCGATCTGTTCTCCCGTTTCGAGCGACATCTCCCCTTAGGATAACCGGCTCTCGGCTACACTTGCAGCGGCATGGAGATCTGGCTGCTCCGCCACGCCGTCGCGGAGGACCACGCGGAGTCCGGAAGCGACGCCGACCGGACGCTGACCGAGGACGGGCACAAACGCGCGCGCGAGGTCGCCCGAGGCCTGGCGGCGCTCGACCCGGGCATCGAGCTCGTCCTGACATCGCCCTATGCGCGCGCGAGACAGACCGCCGAGCCGGCGGCGCGCGCCCTCCGCCTCGCGGGCAAGCTCCGGGAAACCCAGGCGCTGGAGCCCTCTTCGGACCCGCAGGAGATCCTCGACGAGGTCCGCGGCGAGAAGGCCGAAAGCGTCCTGCTCGTCGGGCACGAGCCTCACCTCGGAGCGCTGCTCGGCCGTCTCGTCTCGGGCGGGCCGGGACTCGAGATCCCGATGAAAAAGGCCGCGGTCGCCCGCCTGACGTGGTCGGGCTCGGGAGCGGCGACGCTCCGGGCGCTCCTGCCGGCCAAGGTTCTGGGTCGCCTCGGCGCCGCCGGCGACTGAACCGGCCGCCCCGTCCCTGCCCCCGGCCGTATCCGCTATGATCCGCTCCGTTTCTCGTCGTCGGGACGTCTCAGGGGGAGGAGGAGCAGATGGGCAAGCTCGGACTCGGATGCATCGGTATCCTCGTCGTTCTCGTCGTCATCCTCGGCATCTCGTTCGCGGGAACCTATAACCGGCTCGTGACCCTGGGGCAGGACGTCGACAAGTCGTGGGCCGAGGTCGAGAACCAGTACCAGCGGCGGGCGGACCTCGTTCCGAACCTCGTCTCGACCGTCCAGGGCGCGGCCAACTTCGAGAGGGACACGCTGACGGCGGTGACCGAAGCTCGCGCCTCCGTGGGACGCGCCACGATCACGCCGGGCCAGGCGCCGACGGATCCGGAAGCCCTCGCCCGTTTCCAGGCGGCCCAGGATTCGCTCGGCTCCGCCCTCCAGCGGCTCCTCGTCGTGTCGGAGCGCTATCCCGAGCTCCGGGCGAACCAGAACTTCCGCGACCTGCAGGCGCAGCTCGAAGGCACGGAGAACCGGATCACCGTGGCCCGCGGCCGCTTCAACGAATCGGCGCAGGGCTACAACACCGTGCTGAAGAAGTTCCCGACGAATCTCATGGCGGGCTTCTTCGGCTTCAAGGAAAAGCCGTATTTCAAGGCGATCACGCCGGGTGCGGAGCAGGCGCCGAAGGTCCAGTTCGATTTCGGCAAGCCCACGCCTGCGCCGGCGCAGTGAGCCGATAGGCGGCCGCCGGATGCGCCGGCGCGCGGTCCGGGCGGGGCTCGCGCTCGCCCTCGGTTTCGTCGCGGCGTCGGTCTTTGCCGACCGTTACGACGAGCTGATCCCGCCCAGGCCGGCGCGGTACGTGACCGACCGGTCCAACGTCCTCGGCCCGGGTGGGGCCGAGGCGTTGAACGCGAAGCTCGAGCAATTCGAGCGCGACACGTCCAACCAGATCCTCGTCTGGGTGGACGAGAAGCTCCCCGAGGGGTTCACCCTCGAGGACTTCACGGTGCGCGCCGCGCAGAAATGGGGAGCCGGCCAGAAGCAGGAGGACAACGGAGCGATCCTCTTCGTCTTCACCGGGGACCGCAAAGTGCGCATCGAGGTGGGCTACGGGCTCGAGGGCGCGATCCCCGACGTCACGGCGAAGCGCATCCTCGACGAGCAGATCGTGCCGCGGTTTCGGGCGGGCGACTACGCCGGCGGGATCGACGCCGGGGCGGACGCGCTGATGGCCGCCGCGAAAGGCGAGTACCGGGGCTCGGGGACGACCGTCGACGAGCGGAAGCGCCGCGGCGGCGGGCCGGGAAGCGCGTGCGGCGTGATGGCCGTCCTGCTCTTCCTGTTCGTCCTGCTGCCGATCCTGGCGAGAAGCCGGCGCGCTTTTCGCAGCCACGGAGGCCGCGGCTGGTGGTCGGGCGGCGGGTGGGGAGGCGGCGGCTGGTCGGGCGGCGGCTTCGGGGGTGGCGGAGGCTGGTCCGGCGGAGGCGGCGGCGGATTCTCGGGCGGAGGCGGCTCCTTCGGAGGCGGCGGCGCCTCGGGGAGCTGGTAAGAGGCCGGCGATGACGAACTTTTTTTCGCAATTCGACTCGGACCGGATCGTCCAGGAGATCGCGGCCGCGGAGGCGAAGACCTCGGCCGAAATCCGGGTCCACGTGACCCGGCGTGTGCCCGAGAACCTCGAGGAGCGCGCCCTGCGGCGCTTCCACCTGCTCGGGATGACGAAGACCGCCGAGCGAAACGGCGTCCTGGTCTACATCGCGCCGCGCGCGCACAAGTTCCGCATCCTCGGTGACGTCGCGATCCACGAGAAGGCCGGCGACGAGTTCTGGACGGCGGTGGCCGCGGCGATGGAGGAGCACTTCCGCAAGGGAGAGTTCACCGAGGGCGCGGTCGAGGCGGTGCGGACCATCGGCGAGCGGCTGGCGGCCCACTTCCCGCGCCGGGCCGACGACCGCGACGAGCTGCCGAACACCATCGACCAGGACTGACGTCAGGGCGCGGGCGCCGGTCCCTCCGTCGTCAAGACGACGAATGCATTCATGAAGATATTGCCCCCGGCCTTCGTCAGCGTGTGGGCGATGTCCGGGTAGCTGCCGGGCGGCGCCGCCGCTCCGGTGGCCCACGGAGTTGGAGACGGGATTCTCGGCGCGGCGTCATGGGGAAGGCGACGCTCGGCGCCGCCGCTGAGAACGTGCCTGCGCGGACGGGCTGTCCCATGTAGTCGTATATGGAACGGATTTCGAAGTGCGCCCCGTCGGCGAGCCCGCAGGCGGAGAGGTCGACGCTCACCGCGGCGAGGTCGAGAAAATTGGCCACGTAGACGTTGCACGATCCGGGGCGGAAGGCGTTCGGCCGCACGGCGGTGAAGTTCCGGTCCGGAAGCGCCTCGTTTCCCAGGTAGACGTTGCCCCCGCCCGGGAACCAGGACGCTCGGAAGCCGCTCGGTGTCGTCGTCGGTCTTCCCGTCGGCAGTGAGATCCGGATTGCCCCAGAACGTGTTGTTGGTGAACGTCACGCCCTGGCGGCACGGGTTGACATAGTTCCCCTGGCGTTGCGAGAAGTTAATCGGGGAGCGGGTCTTGTAGTACTTGTCGGCGGGCGAGTGCGGGGCCCGAAACATGTAGTTGCCGTCGATCGTCACGCCTTCGCAGCCCGCCGCCATGTACCCGAGGGTGTAGGACCTCCACCAGTTGTTCGTGAGGGTCTGGTCGCGCGTCCCGAGCGTGGGGTTGTTGTTCGCATGGCAGCCACCCGAAAGCGTTCTGCCGAGGAAGAAGTTTCCGTCGAAGAATTCGTTGCGGTGCATGACTGCAGGAGCAACTTCCGTAGTCCTGATAGGCGAACGACGCCCCTCCGAACCCCTCGACGTTGAGCGGACCGGAGACGAGCGTGTCGATCATGGCGCTCCGCGTCCGGCTCGCTGTCGTCGATGCCGGAATCGCAGCCGCGGGACCGGCCCTTCGCCTCGAGCCCGTTGCGGAGATAGAAGCCGTGCCCGCCGATGCGTTTGACCTTGGGTGTGTTGTAGAGGAACCCGTAGTTGTAGTTGACCATGCCGTAGAAATCCGTCGGGTTTGCCCGGTCGGTCTTGAAGACGTTGTCTGCCGTGTCGTGGACGACCCAGTTGATCAGACGGTTGCCGACGCCCCGGGACTTCTTCGCGTCGGCCATGATCCGCACTCCGGTGCCGAAGGCCGGCAGGTCCCTCTCTCCGGTGACGGCCTCTCGCCGCGGGTCGCCGAAATAAGCCACCTCGAAGTCGTAGTAATCGACCCAGTTCGACTCGATTGACACGCAGTCCGCCGTCTTGGTCTTTTGGGTCTCGTCGCCCTGGTCGCACGCGATCCGGATGAGCGTCGTGGGTGTCGTCTGGTCGGGAGGGTACGGACGGACGGTGATGCGGCGGTCGGCGGTGCCCCGGAGACGCGAGAGGATCGAGGTGTAGGCGCCGGCGACCTCGACCATCCGGTAGCTGCCGTTCAGCCGGGCGTGAATCGTGTCGCCCGGCTTCACGCGCTCGCTCGCCAGCGCGTCCTGGATGCACCAGGGATCCTCGAGCGTTCCTTTTCCGCTCCCGCAGCGAGCGTCGGGGGCCATGTACCAGGTCCGCTGTGCACGCCGGCCGCGTGCGGGGGGCGCGGACGCCGGAGCCGGTGCCGGAGCCGCGGGGTGCGAAGCCGCCGGGGGCGCCGCTGAGGGCGCAGCCGGAGGCGAGGCCGCGGGAGTCGGTCCGGAGGCCGGGGCACAGGAGAGGGTCACCGCCAGCGCCAGGACAATCAGCCGAGGAGCGAGGAGCGACAGATCGGGTCGCGCGCGCACGCTCCAAACATATCCTCTGCCCATGGGTTTGAAACCCCCAAGTCATTGATTCCGCAAGGCCTTGACTTTGGCCCGGAAACCTTTATTATTCGCGCTCTTTATGTACGCCATCGTCCGCTCCGGCGGGAAACAGCTGAAGGTCGCCGCAGGCGACGTCGTCCGCATCGAGAAGCCCGCGGGCGAGAACATCGCCAAGGGCGAGAAGCTCGCGCTTTCGGGAGCGAGCGTCATCCTCGTTTCCGGCGACTCCGGTGTCCGCACCGGCACCGATGCCCTGAAGGGCGTCACGGTCCAGGCCAAGGTGCTCGGAACCGTGCGCACGCGCAAGGTCCTGGTCTTCAAGAAGAAGCGCACCAAACAGTACCGGCGCACCAAGGGGCATCGCCAGACCATGCTCGAAGTGCGCATCGAGGCGATCGAGGGATAAGTCATGGCACACAAGAAGGGACAGGGCTCCTCCCGCAACGGTCGCGACTCGAACTCCCAGCGCCTGGGGGTCAAGGCCTTCGGCGGACAGAACGTTCCCGGCGGGACCATCCTCGTCCGCCAGCGCGGAACGAAGTTTTTCCCGGGCGTGAACGTCGGGCGCGGCAAGGACGACACGCTCTTCGCGAAGATCGCGGGCGTCGTCCGCTTCCACGACAAGGGCCGCCTCGGCCGCCGGATCTCGATCGAGCCGGTCGCTCCTTCCGCGTCCTAACGCGCTTTTCGCGGGGTTGAACCCCGCCCTCACCCCGGCAGCGCATGTTCATCGACACCGCCGAGATCTACGTGAAGGGCGGCGACGGCGGCAACGGCTGCATCGCCTTCCGCCGCGAGAAGTTCGTCGCGAAGGGAGGCCCCTCCGGAGGCGACGGCGGCCATGGCGGCTCGGTCTGGGCCGTCGCGGATCCCGCCCACACGACGCTCTACCACCTGCGCCACCAGAACTCCTACCGGGCGGGCCGGGGCGAGCACGGCATGGGCTCCAACTGCCACGGCAAGGCCGGCGCGGACGTCGAAGTGCGGCTCCCTCTCGGTTCGGTCGTCTCGGATGCGGAGAGCGGCGACAGGATCGCGGACCTGACCCGCGCGGGCGATCGGGTTCTTCTCGTCAAGGGAGGCAACGGCGGCTGGGGCAACCAGCACTTCGCGACACCCACGCGGCAGGCGCCGCGCTTCGCCAAGCCGGGCCTGCCGGGGGGGGAGCGCCGGCTCGCGATCGAGCTCAAGCTCCTCGCCGACGTCGCGATCATCGGGTTCCCCAACGCCGGCAAGTCCACGCTCATCTCCGCGATTTCGGCCGCCAAGCCGAAGATCGCCGACTATCCGTTCACGACCCTCGTGCCGCACCTGGGCGTCGTGACCTCGCACGACGCCCGCACGCTCGTCGTGGCGGACATTCCCGGACTCATCGAGGGCGCCCACAGGGGCGTCGGCCTGGGCATCCAGTTTCTGAAGCACGTCGAGCGGTGCCGCCTGCTGTGCCACCTCGTCGACGCCTCGACGGACGGCGACGCCGAACCCGACGTGGAGACGATCGAGAGGGAGCTCGCGGAGTTCTCGGCCGACGTCGCGAGGAGGCCCCGCGTTCTCGTCGCGTCCAAGTGCGACGCTGTCTCGGACCCCTCGCGGGTCGCCTCGATCCGCGCGGCGGCCGAGAAGCGCGGCCTGCCCTTCTTCGAGATCTCGGCGGCGACGCACGCCGGCCTGCCCGAGCTCGTGCAGCATCTCTTCCACGCCGTCGCGACGGCGCCGGCGCCGTCCGAGGCGGAGGTCCGGGCCCCCGGCCCGGACTAGCGTCGATGCGGGTCGGCGTCTTCGGGGGGACCTTCGATCCCGTGCACAACGGGCACGTCCTGCCGGTCGAGGCGGCGGCGATGAAGTTCCAGCTGCGCCGCGTGTACTACGTGCCGGCGCGGCTCTCCCCGCACAAGGACAAGGCGCCGACGGACGCGCGGCACCGCGTCGCCATGCTGGCTCTCGCCATCCAGGGCCGGCCGGACTGGTCGATCGACCTCGAGGAGCTCGACCGCGAGCCGCCGTCCTACACGATCGACACGCTGCTTTCGATCCAGGCGCGTCACCCCGGAGACGAGCTCTGGCTTCTGATGGGCACCGACCTCCTCGGGGGTTTCGCCCGGTGGAGACGGCCCGAAGAAATCCTGAAGATCGCGCGGATCGCGGCCTTCCATCGGGAGCCGTTCGTAGGAGACGGGCTGACCCTGCCGGCGATCGCCGCGGCGAGCGATCGTCTGCACATTTTCGACGCCGGATCGGTTAAAATCTCGGCGACGGAGTTGCGGAACGACCTCGCGGCCGGCAAGGGCCTCGGGGGCCGGGTTCCGGGTCCGGTCGCGGAGTACATTACGAAGCACGGTCTCTACAAGCCGGGGATGCCTCAAAGTTGAAACCCGGCTTTTCCGCCCAGGACAAGGTCCGGGAAGGTCTCACCGCGGCCCTCGACCGCAAAGCCTCGGCCGTCCTCGTCTTCAACCTCACCGAGCTCACGACGATGGCGGACTATTTCGTCCTCTCCACCGCCAGGAACGACCGCCAGGCGCGCGCCATCGCCGACGCCATCGCCGAGAAGCTCGGCCCGGCGTATTCGGTCGAAGGCATGACGAGCGCGCACTGGATCCTGCTCGACTACGGCGACGTCGTCTTCCACGTCTTCCAGGAAGAGGCGCGCAAGTTCTACGCGCTCGAGCGCCTCTGGGGGGATGCGGCGAACGAGACGGGCTTCTTCGGAGGCCCGACGCCCCTGCAGGAAAACCGGCGGCCGCTCTAGCCGCGCCGCATGGCGGATAAGAGGCCGGGCTCCCTCCGGTCGCACTTTCGCACCCGGAATCGGGCGCTCGCGCGCGAGATCGCGTCCATCGAGCGGGCCGCCGACCTTCCGTCCACGATCCTCATCGTCGGCGAAAGCGGCACCGGGAAGGACCGCCTCGCTCGCGCCATCCACGACGTTTCCGTCCGAGCCGCGAAACCGTTCGTTCGAGTCGACGCCGCCAACCTTTCGGACGAGCTCTTCGAGAGCGAGCTCTTCGGCCACGAGCGCGGTGCCTTCACCGGCGCCATCGCCGCCAAGAAGGGCCTGCTCGAAGTGGCCGAGGACGGCACGGTGTATCTCGACGAGGTGTCCTCGCTTTCACCGGCGGCGCAGGCCAAGTTCCTGCGCGTGCTCCAGGAGAAGAACTTCCGCCGTCTCGCCGGCGTGACCACCCATCCGTTCCGCGCGCGCCTGATCGTCTCCTCGCGGCGCGACCTGGCCGGCCTCGTCGAGCAGGGGGCGTTTCGGGACGACTTCTTCTATCGGATCGACGTCGTGTCGGTCCGCCTTCCGCCGCTGTCGGACCGTCCCGAGGACATCCTGCCGCTCGCGCGCGAGTTCGCCGCGCGCGCGGCCCGGGCCTACGAGCGGCCGGCGCGCCGCTTCACGAAGGAAGCCGAGCGCACCCTCGCCAACCACCCGTGGCCCGGGAACGTGCGTGAGCTGCAGCACGTCGTCGAGAAGGCGGTGCTCACGGCCGAGGCCGCCGAGATCGGTCCGGGGGATCTTCCGGGCGGCGCCCTCGGAGCACCCGAATCGCTTCTTTCGTCCGCCGTGGAGAGGCGTTGGACACTCCGGGAGCTCACGGACGCGTACATAGACGAGACAGTGCGCCGGGCCGGCGGAAACCGCTCGCTCGCGGCCAAGCGGCTCGGGGTCTCCCGCAAGTTCCTGTGGGAAAGGGAGAAAAAACACGCAGGCGGCCGAAGCTGAAGGGCGCCTTAAGTGACGGATTTCGCTGGACTTCCCGCCCGGATCGGTTATCATCGCGGATCCCAAAAGTAGCCCCTTCGTACAGGTGGAGGGGAGCGAGAAAAGGAGAGTCAGGAAATGCCCTCGACAGCGGCCAAGGCCGTTCGGATGAGCAAGAAAGACATGGAGAAATACCGGCGCCTGCTCGAAGAGAAGAAGACGAGCATCTCGTCGGACCTCGCCAAGACTCGCAGCGCGGAGGAAGAAACGACGGAGGAGTCGACGCAGGACATCGCCGACAAGGCGGTCTCGTCGTACACCCGCGAGTTCCTCTACTCGCTGACCGACGGAGAGCGTTCGACGCTTCTCCGGATCGACGACGCGATCGGACGAATCGATGACGGCACCTACGGCATGTGCATCAACTGCGGCCTCATCATGGCCGAGAAGCGCCTGACGGCGGTGCCCTGGGCTCCGTACTGTGTCGACTGCCAGGAGCTCGCCGAAAAGGGGATGCTCCCGAACTGACCGGCCTTCAAGTTCCTTTGCTCGATAGGCCCCCGTCGGTCTCGCCGACGGGGGCCTTGTTTTTTTGCGCGCAAAGAACCGTCCGACGAACGGGACGGCCGTCGGCTCTGGGCCGGGACCTTCAGCGGCGTCTTCGAATACGATCTTCGAAGGTCTCATCCTCCGATCGTGTCGAGGTGAGCCCGACACCCCCTCGAAGATAGACTCCGCCTCGTGCCCAAGGCGGCGTTTTCCGACAAGGTCGTCCCGAAGTTCCCCGACGCGCCGGCCGCGATCCTGGTGACGGGCGACGTGGAGTTCTTCGTCGAAGAGGCGGCGGGCCGCGCGCGCGAGATCCTCGCGGGCAAGGGCGCCGAGGTCCTGCGCTTCGAGGACGACGCCCCGGTCGAGGCGGTCTCCGACGCCCTGCTCAACCGCTCCCTCTTTTCGCCGCAGCGGATCGTGGAGCTCGACATCTCGCGCCTGCTCGGCACGGAGGCGCCGGGGCGGCTCCTGACGAAGGCGGTCGAGGCCTGGGAAGCGGGCAAGCGTCGCGAGGCCTTCAAGCAGGCGCGGGCGCTCCTTGCGGCGCTGGATCTGCCGCTCGACGCCCCGGAGGAGACGGCCGAGGCGGCGGCCAGGAAGGTCCGCCGCAAGGACGAGGCGCCGCTTCTCGCCGAGATCCTCAAGGAGTTGCCGGAAGAGAAGAGCGGGGGAGCCGCCGTTCTGCGTTCGGCCCTGCGCTCGCTGCTCGAACGGACCGAGAACGACGGCACGGTGGCGCTTTTGACCGCCGTCTCGCCGCCGGCGGGCGTGGACCTCGTCCGGGAGATCGCCGACCGGGGCCTCGTCCTCGAGACGACCGTCGGTGACGACGCGGAGCCGGCGCTCCGGCGCCTGGCCTCCTCCCGCGCGAAGGAGCGGGAGGTGGTCCTCGAGCCCGCGGCCGTGGAACGCCTTCTGGTCCGAACCGACTCGCGGGCCGCGCCCTTCGCGATGGAGCTCGAGAAGCTCCTCGAGTGGGCGGGCAAGGGCGGCCGCATCCGGGCCGCCGACATCGAGACCAACGTCGAGGACGAATCCTCGGAAGACGTCTACGGCCTCTTCGACGCCATCGGCCGGCGCGACGCGGGAGACGCGCTCGCCCGCCTCGAGCGCCTCCTGGACGGCCGGGACGTGCGCGCCGGCGACCGCGACTTCAAGAAGATCGAGGACATCTGGGCCATCCAGCTCTTCGGCATGCTCGCCGGAGAGGTCCGCCGGATGCTCCTGATCCGCGCCCGCCTGGAAGAGAGCGGCACGTCGAGCTTCGATGCCTCGATGTCCTACCAGACGTTCCAGGCCCGCGTCCTGCCGCGGCTGATGGCCCCGTCGGCGCCCTTCGGCCGGTCGCCCTTCGAGACGGCGCAGGGTGGCGCGCACCCGTTCGGCCTCTACCGCTCGGCGCAGCGCTCCTCGAAGTTCACGACGCGCCAGCTCGCCCGCGCGCTCGCGCGGGCCGCCGACGTGGACGTCGCCCTCAAGAATTCCGGTCCGCCTCTGGAACTGCTCTCGGTGTTCGTGGGAGAGCTCATCGCCGGCAACTAGGGGCGAAGAACTTCCCCAAAAACGCGGGGGGCGGCAGCCTCGACGGCGCCGCCCTGTCTTTGATGGAAGGTCTCTGTTCTCTGATCTGATATACGGAGCAAAGTGGCCGGCAGTTTCACGATTAGATCTCGCGCCCCGAACTGCCCTGATTACAGGGGGTTCGCGGGGGATCGGCCGGGCGACGGCCGAGCTGCTGGCGCGCGCCGGAGCCCGGGTGGCGCTCAACTACGTTCGCGACGAGGCCTCCGTGAACGCCGCGGTGCGCGACATCCGCGCGGCCGGCGGCGAGGCCATGGCGCTCGCCGGCGACGTGGGCGACGTCGAGACGGCGCGGCAGCTGGTGCGCGACGTCGTGGCGGCGTGGGGCAGGCTCGACATCGTCGTCCTCAACGCCGGCATCTGGGAGGAAGACGTCACGGGCCGCGGCGACGTGGCGGTGTGGGACCGCACGTACGCTGTCAATCTGCGCGGGGCCTTTCTCGTCACCGACGCGGCCGCGCCGCACCTCGAGAAACACGGCGGCTCGATCGTCTTCGTCTCGTCGACCGCGGGCCAGCGGGGCGAGGCCCGGCACTCCGCGTACGCCGCCTCCAAGGGGGCCCTCATCTCGTACACGAAGTCGCTCGCCGCCGAGCTCGGCCCGCGGGGGATCCGCGTCAACGCGATCGCCCCGGGTTGGGTCGACACGGACATGTCGCGTTCCACCCTCGACAATCCCCTCACGCGGTCCGAGATCGAGAAGTCGATCCCGATCGGCCGCGTCGCCTCGGCGGCCGACGTCGCCGGGCCGATCCTGTTCCTCGTGTCGGACCTGGCGAGGCACCTGCAGGGCGAGGTCGTCAACGTCAACGGCGGGAGCGTGCTGGCCGGGTAGGTTCCGGCGGGCGAGGCGCGATGGAAAGGCTCGACCGCCGCGACGTCCGCTTCATCCTCGTCTGCCTCCTCGTGCTCGCGGCCGGCGCGGCCACGACCGCCGCCCTCTTCCGCCGGGCGTTTCCCGAAGCCTCGATCGAGTTCAAGGTCAATCGCCGAGAGGCGCGCACCCTCGCGGAAGCCTTCCTGAAGGCCCGGGGCGCGGACCTCGCCGGGACGCGCTTCGCCGGGCAGTTCGACGTCGACGAGACCGCCAAGATCTACCTCGAGCGGGAGCTCGGCCTCGAACGCGCCGGCGAGCTCTATGGACGCGAGGCGAAGATCTGGTCGTGGTGGATGCGGTGGTTCCGATCCGGCGTCAAGGAAGAGGAACGGGTCCGCTTCTCACCGCTCGGAGATCTCGTCGGATTCCGGTCGGTCCTGCAGGACGATGCTCCGGGCGCCCGCCTGACGCAGGCGGAGGCCCGCGCCATCGCTGTCGCCTTCCTCGCGTCGCGGGGCTTTCCCGAAGCGGGCCTCACGCCGATCGAGGCCACGCCGGTGTCGCGCGCGAAGCGCACGGACTGGGATTTCGTCGACGAAAAGGCGGGGGTCAAGTACGGCGAGGCCACGATCCGCTACGCGACGACCGTCTCCGGCGACCGGCTGACGCACTTCCAGGAGTTCGTGCACGTCCCGGAGAGCTGGATCCGGGACTACGAAAAGCTCCGCTCGAAGAACGAGGCGGCCGGCCAGGTCGCGACGGCCGGTCTCGTCGCCACCTTCCTCGCGATGCTCGCGGTTCTCGTCGCGAAGATCGTGCGCAAGGACGTGCCCTGGCGGCTGGTCGCCGCCTTCGGCGGCATCGCGTTCGTGCTGGCGCTGCTGTCGGTCCTGAACGACCTGCCTCTGACGCTGTTCGGATACGACACGGCGAGCCCGCTCTCGGCGTACCTGACCAAAGAGATCGTCATGGGCATCCTGGGCGCGGTGGGCACCGGTGCCGGCATCGCTCTCATCGTCGCGGCCGCGGAGCCGATCTACCGCGAGCGCTTCCCGTCGCTGATGTCGCTCGGAGGCGCTTTCTCGCTCCGGGGGCTTCAGACGAAGGCGTTCTTCCGGAGCGTCGTTCTCGGATACGCCCTCGCGGCCTTCTTCTTCGCCTACCAGGCGGTGTTCTACGTCGTCGCGGGTCATTTCGGCGCCTGGTCGCCGGCCGACGTGCCGTACAGCGACATGCTGAACACCGCGTTCCCGTGGGCGACCGTGCTCTTCATCGGGTTTCTGCCGGCGGTCTCCGAAGAGGGCATCAGCCGGATGTTCTCCATCTCCTTTCTCGACCGGCTCGGGGCGGGACGCTTTCTCGCGGTCGTGATTCCCGCCTTCATCTGGGGCTTCGGGCACTCGGCCTATCCCAACCAGCCCTTCTACATCCGCGGCCTCGAGGTGGGTCTCGCGGGCGTGCTGGTCGGCGCGCTGATGCTGCGTTACGGGGTCGTGCCGCTCCTCGTCTGGCACTTCACCGTGGACGCGATCTACACGGCCCTCCTCCTCCTGCGTTCGGGGAACACGTACTACGTCGTCTCGGGCGCGATCGCGTCGCTGATCCTTCTTCTGCCCCTGGGCGTGTCGCTCGCGCTGTATCTGCGCCGGGGGGGCTTCCTGCCGGCCGCCGGCCTGAGCAACGGCGACGTCGGATTCGTCCCCCCGCCGCCGCGCGCCGAGCCGGCGCCCGCCGCGGTCCCGGCCGTGCGTCCTCTGTCGCCCCGGGCGCTCGCGGGCATGGGAGCGATCGCCCTGGTCCTCGCGTCCTCGCTGTTTCTGCCGGACGATGGGGTGAAGCCCGACGTCGAGGACCACACGGGCAAGTCCCGGGCCGAAGATCTCGGGCGCCGCTTCCTTGTCGTCAACGGCGTCGATCCCGCCGTCTGGCGCTCGGTGACCTATCAGGGCACCGGATTTGCCGACGACGAGGCGGTGCGCGCCGCGCGGCAGCAGGATTCGAGCGGGATCCCCGGCTTCTCCGACGAGGCCGCCCGCTATGTGATCGAGAAGGGCGGACCGGCCGCGTTCCGGAAGCTCTCCGAGCGCGAGCTGCCGCTGGCGTACTGGGTCGTCCGCTTCTTCCGGCCCGAGCAGAAGGAAGAATGGAAGGTCCTCATCGACGCCCGGCGTGCCCGCGTCGTCGCCTTTCTCAACCTCGTCGCCGAGGATGCTCCGGCCGGGCCGGCGCCCGGGGAGGAGGCCGCGCGGCGGCGGACGCTCGAGGCGGCGGAGAAGCTCGGATATCCGTCCGCTTCCTATTCCGTCGCCGATGTGGGAACGAAGGCCCGGCCGAAACGCGTGGACACCACTGTCGTCCTCGAGGCGAAGCCGCCCGGCGTCGGTGAGGCGCGGCCGCGGCTGACGGCGGTGTTCCACGGGCCTCGGCTGTCCTACTTCCTCCCCACGATTCACGTCCCGGAGAGCTTCCTGCGGGCAGAGCGGCGGAGAACCGCGTCGGACTGGCTCCTTCTCGGCGCGCGGGTCGTGGCCACCGGCGCGCTCGTGGGCCTGGCCGTCATCCTGTTCCTGCGGAGCGTGCGGCGGCCCGAGTTCCACTGGCGCGAGGTCCGCAAGCCTCTGCTGTGGGCCGGCGCTCTGGCCGTCCTGGGGCTCGCGAACTCGGCGCCCGCGGCATTCCGGCACTACCAGACGGAGACAGCCGTTCGCGCTCTTCCGGCTGGGCCTCGGCGTCTCGCTCGTCGTCGGGCTCGCCGTGATCCTCCTCGCCGCGCTCGTCGGCTTCGTGCTGCTCTCGGGCGCGCGTCCGGGATGGGCCTCCACGCTGCGGCGGCGGGGGTCGCTGGGCGACGCCTTCCTCCGCGCCGCGATCGCCGCCGCGGGGCTGCTGGGCCTGATCCGCTGGGTTCACCTGGTCACCTCACGCGTGCCGGCGCTCTACGAGCCCGACCCGACCCTGCCGTCGAGCCTCCAGTTCCCGGCGCCGGCCGTGGAGGTCCTCTGGACGGCGGCCCGAGGCACCTTCCTGCTCGCCGTTCTCGGCGCGGTGGCGGCTCTGGCCATGCGCACCGACTTCTTCCGCGCGCCGCTCGGGCGTGTGCTCGGCGCCGTCGCGATCCTTCTCGCGCTCGCGCCGTCGAGCCTCCGCTCGCCGGGCGTGGCGGCCGCCGAATTCGTGCCCTCGGTCCTCGTCCTCGCCTGGGTCGCCGCGTCGGCCGCTCTGCTTCTCCGGGGCCACGGCGCGGCCTGGGTCCTCTTCGGGATTTTCACGGTGGGCGGCCGCGAGGTCATCGGCCTGCTTGCGCAGCCGGCGGCGGCCGACCAGGCGGCGGGATGGCTCGGGGCCGGGCTCCTCCTGCTCGGGGCGCTGGCGCTGCTCGCGGGACCGAGAGCGCCGGAGATCCCCGAGAGCCCGGCCGCACCGGCGCCGCCGCCGGTCCCCGATCCTACGATCCCGTGGAGTGGTACCGCTTGACGCCCTCCCTCCAGGCCAGGAGGGCGATCGTGACGGTCGCCGCGGCGACGAGAGGCACCGCCCAGAACTCCCGGAGGAACTCCGGACGCCGCAGGAAGCGGATGGTCGGAAAGAACGTCGCGAACGCGAACGGGATCACGAAGGACAGCACGAACCGGATCCAGGCGTCGTAGATCGAGAGCGGGTAGCGGCCGAACTGCATGAGGTTGAAGATCGGCGGCACGATGCCGATCCGGTCCTCGATCCAGAACGACGTGGCCGAGAGGCCCACGAAGATCGCGAGATAGATCGCGGCGCCCAGAAGCGCCCACAGGACGAACAGAACGACGTCGAGCGGACCGAACTCGAGGTTCAGCCGGCGGGCGGACCAGACGACGGCGGCGACGCCGACGAGCGTCTCCTGAAACGACTCGAGGCGGAACGCTTCGAAGAGGACCTGAAACACGGAGGACACGGGCCGCAGCAGGACGCGGTCGAAGCGTCCCTCGATCAGATAGCGGTCGGGAAACATGTACAGGTTCCAGGAGAGAACGTTGAAGATCCCGAGCGGGATGAGGGAGAAGCCGTAGAGAAAGACCATCTCCTCGAAGGACCACCCCTTCACCGCCGGGACGCGCGAGAACACGATCAGGAGGAAGCCGAAGGAGGCCAGCGTCCCGAGGAACGAGGCGAAGACGCTCGAGAAGAAGTCCAGCCGGTACTCGAGCCGCGCCTTCGCGTACTGCGCGAAGTAGAGGCCGAAGAGCCGGCCGTGCCGGGCGAGACTCTGGGCGACGCTCATCCGCCCTGGATCGTGATGCGCCGGCGCGACCGGCGCCAGGCCCACTGGCCGACGACGAGCAGAAGAACGGTCCAGCCGGCCTGGAGCCCCAGCAGCTCGGCGGCCTGCAGGCCGGTCGCCTTGCCGAGGTACAGCGTCGCCGGCGTGAAGTTGATGTGCGGGAACGGCGAGTAGAGCAGGATCGTCCGCAGGGGCTCGGGGAAGAGGGTCGTCGGGATGAGGAGGCCGGAGAGCAGCTCGAGGACCAGGTACTTGGCGCGGAGAATCCCCAGAATGGACTTGGAGCGGATCGCGAGGAGGCCGACGAGGAAATTCAGGCCCGCGACGAGAAAGAAGGAGAGCGTCGCCGAGACCAGGAAGAGGAGCCCGGCGGCGAGCGAGGGCGGAGGCCGCAGCGGGAAGAGGATCGCGAGAACGACCGAGATCGGCACCGTGAAGAGGACCGCCCGGAAGGCGGACTGGCCGGCCGCGTCCGCGATCATCGCCAGCTGGAAGTCGACCGGGCGGATCAGGTTCATGGCGAGGCGGCCCTCGGTGACCTGGCTCCGAGGTCGCGGTCGATCTCGTTGAAGTAGAAGGACCGGATGGCCCAGCCGACGGCGACGTACGTGATCATCTCGGGCAGCGTCAGGCCCACGACCGCGGTCGGCGTGCTGGTAGACCGCGCGCCAGATGAAGTAGTAGACCGAGACGTTGAAGAGATACGTCAGGACGCCGACGTAGTAGCGCGCCCGGTAGGCGAGCATGTTCAGGAACCCGATCCGGGCGAACGAGACCGCCGATCGCCAGGTCGATGGCGCGGACGCCGCGCGCCATTCGACGGTCGCGCGCGAGAGCGCTCATGCGACGCCTCGCGGTAGATGCGCTTGACGACCTCTTCGATCTGCGGCTCCTCGATCGTCAGGTCGGAGACCTCGAAGCGGTTGACGATGTCCTTGACGGCGGTGGCCGGCGCGACGACGCGCCGGTCGACGTCGAGGCGGTAGCGGTGGAGCCCGACTTCGCGGATCGGGAGCCGTCGAAGACGAGCTCGGCTGGATCGGGCGCGCGCTTGACGTCGAAGACGATGGAGGTCACCGGCAGGATGCGGTCGCGGAGCTCGTCGAGCGCGCCGTCGAAGAGCAGGCGCCCGTGATCGATGACGATCACGCGCTTGCAGAGCGTCTCGATGTCGGAGAGGTCGTGCGTCGTCAGGAGCACCGTCGTGCCGTCGTGCCGGTTGATCTCCAGGAGGAACTCGCGGACGTTGGCCTTGGCGACGACGTCGAGGCCGATCGTCGGCTCGTCGAGGAAGAGCAGCGGCGGCCGGTGGAGGAGCGAGGCCGCGAGGTCGCAGCGCATCCGCTCGCCGAGCGAGAGCTTGCGGACGGGCTGGTGCGAGGTAGGCCTTCAGGCCGAGCACCCGGTCGAAGAGGTCCATGCGCTCCCGGTACTGGGCGTCGGTCAGGCCGTAGATCTCCTTGAGCAGACGGAACGACTCGACGACGGCGATGTCCCACCAGAGCTGCGTCCGCTGGCCGAAGACGACGCCGATCGTCGCGACGTAGCGCGTCCGGTCGCGGTGGGGCACGAAGCCGTTGCAGAACGCCTCGCCCGAGGTCGGCGTCAGGATGCCGGTGAGCATCTTGATCGTCGTGGACTTGCCGGCGCCGTTGGCCCCGATGTAGCCGACCATCTCTCCGGGCGCGATCGCGAAGGTGACGTCGGCGACCGCGGCCGTCTCCGTGGCCGTCCGCTTGACGAGCGACTTGAGCGCCGCCGCGAGGCCCTCCTCGCGCCGGAAGCTCTTGAAGACCTTCGTGAGCCGTGAGACGCGGACGATCGGCTCGGTCACCGCGACCGCCTCGCCAGCTCCAGCGCCCGGGCGTAGATCTCGCGGGCCGGCCGTCCGGCGCGGCGGCCGATCTCCTTGGAGAGGTGCTTCAAGGCCTCGCCCGCGGCGAGGGCCTCGCGAATCCGCTCATCCACGTCCTCGGGCGAAGCCTCGGCCTGCGCGGGATCGGAGGTGGACCCCTCGACCACGACGGTGATCTCGCCGCGTCCCGGGCCCCGCGCGCGGAACGTCTCCGCGAGGGCCGGGAGCGGCCCGCGCACGACCTCCTCGTGAACCTTGGTCAGCTCCCGGGCGACGCAGGCCCGGCGAGGCCCCAGGGCCGCGGCGGCGTCCTCGAGCGACTCCCGGAGCCGGTGGGGAGCCTCGAACCAGACGAGCGTCTCCGACCGGCTCCGGAGGGCCTCCAGGGCCCGCCTCCGCTCGCCCTGGCGGGCCGGCAGGAAGCCCAGGAAGACGTGGGGGACGGCGGGCAGGCCCGAGACCGCCAGGGCGGCCGCGGGCGCGGAAGGCCCCGGCACGACTTCCACGGCATGGCCGGCCTCCGCCGCGGCCGCCACGAGGCGCTCCCCGGGATCCGACATCGCCGGCATGCCGGCGTCGGTGACGAGCGCGACGGTCTCGCCGCGCGCCAGCCGCTCGAGAAGCTCCGCGACGCGCGCGGCTTCGCGCGGGGCCGGACAGGAGATGCGCCGCGTCGGGATCGAGAACCGCGCCGCGAGCTTCGCCGTCACGCGCGTGTCCTCGCAGAAGATCGCGTCCGCTTCCGAGAGCACGCGCCGGGCGCGCGGGGAGAGATCCTCCAGGTTTCCGATGGGCGTTCCGACGACGAGAAGCCGCCCGGGTTTCTCGATGTGACTCACGGACTCGCGAAAATAGCACGGGGCTTCATGTGGCGTCCGTTGGCGGCCGCGCGCGTGGCGGCCGCCGGCGGCCCCCCGGTATCATGGGCGCGGTGCGCGCGTCCGTCGTCTCCGCTTTCGCCTCGGCCGCCCTCGCGATTCTGGCGGCGGCGTCCCTGTCCGCCGAGATCGTCGACCGCATCGCGGCCACCGTGAACGACACGGCGATCCCGGAGAGCGAAGTCCGAAAGGCGATGCTCGTCTCGGCCCTTTCTCCGGAGTCCGGCGAGAGCCCCGAGGCCTACCGCACGCGGATCCTCGAGGCGTTGATCGATCAGCATCTCGAGTATCAGGATGCCGCGCGGTTCGGCCCCGCTCCGCCGGATGCGGCGCAGCTCGCCGAAGCCATGAAGAAACTGACCGACCGCCTGAAGGCCGAAGGCAAGGACCCGGCCGCCGAATTCGCGCGGGCGGGCATGGCCGAAGAGGACGTGGCGGCGATGCTCGAGCGTCAGCTCGTCATCCAGCGTTATCTGAAGGAGCGCTTCGCGCCGACCGCCTACGCCGACGAAGAGCAGGCTCGAGCGGAGTACACGGAGCATTACGTCCCCGAGCAGGAAGCGGCGAAGCTCCCGGTGGAGCCGTTCGAAAACGTCGCCGAGGAGATGCGCCGCAGGGCTTCGGAGAGGGCCTTCGAAGAGCAGGTGGCCCGCTGGCTGAAGGAGCTGCGGCAGAAGGCCCGCATCGGCATCTATCGCATCCCGCCCGCCCTCGACACCGCCGGCCCGCCCGTCGACCTCTCGACGGCGCCGACGGCTCGGACCCCGGCGCCTTGAATCTCCTCGCTTCCGTCCTTGCCCTGGCTTTCGCCATCGCCAGGGCTCCGGCGGATCTACCGAAAGATCTGGTCGGCGTCGCCGTGCCCATGCGGGACGGCGTTCTCCTGAGCGCCGACGTGTACCGGCCCTCGGCCGAAGGGCGCTTTCCGACACTCGTGTATCGCACGCCCTACGACCGCAAGCGCGCTTCGGAGAGCGAGGTCGCGAAGGCGGCCCTCTCAGCCGGCTACGCCGTCGTCCTCGTCGACGTGCGCGGCCGGTATTCCTCCGGCGGAGCGTTCGAGCCCTACCGCAACGAGGGCCGGGACGGCTACGACACGATCGAGTGGGCGGCCGCGCAGCCGTGGTCGACCGGGCAGATCGGGACCTACGGACTTTCCTATCCCGGCGCCGTGCAGTGGCTGGCGGCCGTCGAGTCGCCGCCGCACCTGAAGGCGATGGTTCCCGCGATGACCTTCTCGACCCCCCGGAACTTCTTCTACGCCGGCGGCGTGTGGGACCTCTCCTGGCTCTCCTGGATCTGGAACAACATCGCTCCCGACGCGCGGGTGAAAGCGGACCTTCCGGGGCCGCGGACGGGCCGCGACGCCCGGGCGGAGTGGAAGGAGCTCGAGAAGACGCTGCCGTACCGGCTCCCCCTGACCGACGTGGCGGAGCTCCGGGCGCCGGCGCCGTACTACTTCGACTGGCTGTCCCATGGTCCGGGCGACGCCTGGTGGGGCTGGGCCGATCTCCGCGGGCGCTACGGCCGGGTCGGCGCCGCCGTGCTGAACCTCTCGGGCTGGCACGACGAGGCGTACGGGCCGGAAGGCGCGATGACGAATTTTCTCGGGCTGATGGACGCTCGCCGCGGCGAGAAGGATCCGCGCGCGCGACTCATCCTGGGTCCGTGGGTCCACGGGGGCGAGTCGGAGGACCGCTCGGGCGACCGGGTGTTCGGGCCGCAGGCCCGTCTCGACTACGCGGGCGAGATCGTCCGTTTCATGGACCGCTACGTTCGCGGAATCGAGAACGGCGTCGATCGAGAGCCGCGCGTGCGCGCCTTCGTGATGGGGGAGAACGTCTGGCGCACGGGCGAGACGCTGCCGCTTGCGGGCACGCGGCCGCTCTCGCTGTACCTGGCCCCGGAGGGAAGGCTCTCGCCGGAAAAGCCGGCCGCCGGCGCGGCCGCCAGCGCGTTCGAGTCCGATCCGGCGCACCCGGTCGTCGACACGTACGGCTCGTACGGCGCGCACGACTACCGCGCACTGGCGAAGCGGCCCGACGTGCTCGTTTTCGAGACGGCGCCCCTCGCGGAGCCGCTGCGCGTCGTCGGCGCGATCGAAACGGAGATCTACCTCTCGGCCGACGTTCCCGACACCGACCTCTGGGTCAAGCTCGAGGACGTCGCTCCGGACGGGACGGCCTGGAACCTCTCGAGCCCGGGGACCGACGTGCTGCGGGTCAGCGAGCGGGACGGCGGGGCGGACATGCCGAAGCGGAAGCTCGCCCCCGGCGAGGTCGTGGTCATGCAGCTGCCGAACCTTCGGACCGGCAACCTCTTCGCGAAGGGGCATCGCGTCCGCGTCGTGCTCTGCAGCAGCTTCATGCCGCACTTCTCCCGAAACCTCCAGACGGGAGAGTCGGAGACGCGCTCCGCGGCGATGCGCAAGGGCTCCATCCGCATCCACCACTCCGCCGACCGGCCATCGCGGATCGTGGTGCCCGTGGTCCCCGACCTCGCGCGATGAGAATCGGAATCTACGGGACGGGCGGGGCCGGCGGGCACTTCGGGGCGAGGCTGGCGAAGGCCGGCGAGGACGTCGTGTTCATCGCCCGCGGCGAGCATCTCGAGGCGATCCGAAGCCGCGGTCTCGTCGTCGAGACCGACGCCGGCGAGATCCTCGTCCGGCCCGCCGTCGCGACCGACGATCCGGCCCAGGCCGGCCCGGTCGACGTGATCCTCCTCGGCGTCAAGACCTGGCAGGTCGAGGACGCCGCGCGGAGACTGGGGCCGATGCTCGGGCCCTCCACCTTCGTCGTTCCCCTGCAGAACGGCGTCGACGCCGCCGGCCAGCTGATCGGCGTGCTCGGCGTGGAGCGGGTGGTCGGAGGTCTCTGCGCGACGTTCAGCTGGATCGCCGCGCCCGGCCGGATCCGCAGCCTCGGCCAGGTGCACTCCATCCGTTTCGGGGAGCTCGATCGCCGGCCCAGCGCCCGCACGCAGAAGCTGCGCGAGACCTTCGACCGCGCCGGGATCCGCGCGACGATCCCGCCCGACATCCACGTCTCGCTCTGGGAGAAGCTCCTCTTCGTCGTGCCCTTCGGCGGTGTCGGCGCGGTGACGCGCGTGCCGATCGGCACGGTCCGGACCGTCCCCGAGACGCGCGGGATGTTGCGGAGCGCGATGGAGGAGATCCACGCTGTGGGCCGGGCGCGCGGCGTGGCGTTGCCCGACGATGCGGTTGCGAAGGGGATGTCGTTTCTCGACGCTCTCGACGCGACCGGAACGACTTCGCTCCAGCGGGACATCACCGAAGGGCGTCCCTCCGAGCTCGAGGCCTGGAACGGAGCCGTGGTGCGCCTTGGCCGGGAAGCGGGCGTGGCGACGCCAACCCACGAGTTCTTGTACGCGAGCCTGCTGCCGCTCGAGCGTCGGGCGCGGGGGCTCACGACGGCATAGGGACAGGCATAGGAGGTTTCGATGAAGCATCGCATCCTCGGCGCCCTCGGGATCTTTCTGGCAGGGAGCGGCGCGGCCTTCGCGCAGGCGGCGGCCGCAGGCTCGAACAAACAGGCGGCGGACGAGGTCATCGCGCTGACGCGCGCGCACTGGGCTGCCGAGATGAAGAAGGACGTGGCGGCCTGGGGAAAGAACGTCGCCGACGACTACACCGTCTTCGAGGGCGCGTTTCCGACGCGCATCGACGGCAAGGCGATGATGGCCCGCATCGCGGAAGGCAATTTCTCGAGCAGCGACACGCTGATCACGGCCGAGATGGCCAACGAGAAGGTGCAGGTCTACGGCGACGTCGCGATCCTGTCCTACAACTACATCGCTTCGGTCCGGAACAAGGAGGGCAAGGTGACGCCCGCGATGGCGAAGTCGAGCCGCGTCTACGTGAAGCGGGGCGGCCAGTGGATGCTGGTCCACGCCAACTTCGCGCCCGTCACCGCGCCGAACTAATCCCGGGCACCCGCTCTCCGAAACCCGAAGTGCGGGGGAGGCCGGCGCGGCCGCTTCGGCGGCGCATCCACGGTCTCCGCCGGCGGGCGCGCGCCTGCGCCCCCGCTCAGGATCGATTGCAGCGCCAGCGCGTCCCGCACGGCCTGGGCATCGCGGTCGTTGTCGAAGTAGACGAAGACCTCCGCTCCTTCGCGGGCCCATCGGCGGCACCGGGCCGCCCAGAGGCGAAGCTCGCGGCCCGTGTAGGCGCCCTCGTAGAGGCGGCGGGCTCCGTGCAGGCGGACATACGCGAGCCGGCGCGAGGTCCGGCGGAGGGTGCGGGGATGGCGTCCGGCCGTGTCGGCCGCGACGAGGGCCACGTCCCGGCGCGCCAGAAGCGCGAGCGCCTCGTCCGAAAGCCAGCTCGGATGGCGGACCTCGAGCGCGTAGCGGATCGGCTGGTCGCGGCCGTCCGGCGCCCGGAGAGCGGCGCGGCCTGTCGTGCGCTCGTCGTGCCGGCGGGCCCAGCGCTCCGCGCCACGGACGTCCTCGGGCAGGGCCGACAGGAACTCCTCGGCGCGCGCCGGCTCGAACGGAAGCTGCGGAGGGAGCTGCCAGAGGATGGGACCGAGGCAGGAACCGAGCCGGAGGATGCCCGAGGCGAAGAAGTTGGCGAGAGGCGCCTGGAAGCCGCGGAGCTTGAGCATGTGGGTGATGTAACGGCTTCCCTTGACCGCGAACACGAAATCCCCGGGCACGGCGTCCCTCCAGGCCTCGCAGGCCGAAGGCCGCGTCAGCGAATAGAAGGTGCCGTTGACTTCGACCGAAGGCAGGCGTTCCGCGAGGTAGGGCAGCCACCGTTTCGTCGGGAGCCCGCGGGGATAGAAGCGGCCGCGCCAGTGCGCGTACATCCAGCCGCTCGTCCCGACACGGATCGAAAGCGCCACGGCCCTCGCCGCAGCAAGGGCGGTGCCGCCGGAGGCGCGCTCAGCCCGGAGGCCAGGACAGCGGACGTCCGCCGAGCAGGTGGAAGTGCAGGTGGAACACGCTCTGGCCCGCGCCTTCGCCATTGTTCGCGACCAGGCGGTAGTGCTCGAGGCCGAGATCGCGCGCGATGGCGGCGGCCCGCGTGACGACCTCGCCGATCCCGGGAGCGTCGCCCTCGCCGGCGTCGGCGAGCTTGCCGATGTGCTTGCGCGGAATGACGAGCACATGCGTCGGGGCCTTCGGGGAGATGTCGTGGAACGCGTAGACCTTCTCGTCGGAGTAGACCTTCTTCGACGGGATCTCGCCCGCCGCGATCTTGCAGAAGAGGCAGTCCGTCATCACAAAGCAAGATTTGATCCTCCGCACGGCCGCGCCCATCCCCACGAGCTTCTCCTCCATCTTCGCGTAGCCCCGGTCGAGGTGGTAGACGCGGTCGATCGTGGTCTCGCCCTCCGCGGTCAGCGCGGCGATCGCCAGCGCCGCCGACGCCCGCAGGTCGCTCGCCATGACCTTGGCGCCGCTCAGCCGCGAGGGGCCCTCGACGACCGCCCAGCGGCCTTCGAGGCGGATCCGGGCGCCCATGCGGACGAGCTCGGCGACGTGCTGGAAGCGGTTCTCGAAGATCGTCTCGGTGATCGTCGCGACGCCCTCCATGCCCGTTGCGAACGCCATCCACTGGGCCTGCAGGTCCGTGGGGAACCCGGGATAGGGGGCCGTCGCGAGGTCGTTCGAGATGAGCGGCCCATTGGCGCGCACACGGAGCGTGTCGCCGATCGTGTCGATCCGGACGCCGGCGGAGGACATCCGCGCCGTCAGCGCCGAGAGGTGCTCCGGGGCGCAATGCCGCACGACGATGTCGCCGCGCGTCGCCGCCGCGGCGATCGCGTAGGTGCCCGCCTCGATACGGTCCGGGATGATCGGATGCGTCGCGCCGTGGAGCTCGTCGACGCCCTCCACGACGATGGTCTCAGTGCCGGCTCCCGTGATCTTCGCCCCCATCGCCTCGAGGAGCATGGCCAGGGCGGTGACCTCGGGCTCGCGAGCGGCGTTGAGGATCCGCGTCGTCCCGCGCGCGAGGGTCGCCGCGAGCAGGACGTTCTCCGTCCCGGTCACGGTGATCGTCTCGAACTCGACGTCCGCTCCGGTCAGCCTCTCGGCCTTCGCCTCGACGTAGCCGTGCTCGAGACGGACCTCGGCCCCGAGCTTCTCGAAGGCCAGGAGGTGGAGGTTGATCGGCCTCACGCCGATGGCGCATCCGCCGGGGAGCGACACCCGCACCGACCCGGCGCGGGCGAGGAGCGGTCCCAGCACGAGGACGGAGGCGCGCATCGTCTTGACGAGCTCGTAAGGAGCGTCGGCCGACCCGATGGACGCCACCTGGATCGTGGCTTCCTCCGGGCCGACCTCGATGCGCGCGCCGACGTGCTCGAGGAGCCGGCGCATCGTCCGGATGTCGGCGACGTCGGGCAGGTTGGTCAGCCGGACGGCCTCGGCCGTGAGGAGAGCCGCGGCCATGGACGGCAGCGCGGCGTTCTTCGCGCCCGTGACGGCGACCTCTCCGGCGAGGCGCGAGGGGCCTTCGATTACGAACTTGTCCACGGCTTGCGGATTCTACCGACCCTTTCCGACGCCGACTCGAGCCGCGCGATGCAGATGCGCGGAATGCCCTCGAGGTCGGGCTCGATCCGCACGAGACGCCAGACGGGACGGGCCAGGATCTCGGAGCGCACGGCCTCGGCCTGGCCGAAGCCGATCTCGAAGACGAGGACGCCGCCGGGCTCGAGGAAGGCGGGCACGGTCGCGAGAAGGTGCCGGATCGCGACCATGCCGTCGTCTCCGGCGAAGAGGGCCCGCCGCGGGTCGTGGTCCCGGACCGTGGGCGGCAGGTTGGGCGACTCGCCGACCGCGAGATAGGGCGGGTTGGAGAGCACGAGCTCGAAGCGGACGCCGCCGAGCGCCGTCAGCCAGTCGGAAGCGAGCAGCTGCAGGCGGGGGCCCACGCCGTGCCGCTCGGCGTTCTGCCGGGTGAGGGCGAGGGCATCGAGCGAGATGTCGAGGGCCACGGCTGCCGCCTCGGGCCTCTCGAGGAGAAAAGTGATCGCGATGATGCCGCTGCCCGTGCCCGCGTCGAGCACGCGCCGGGCGCCGCCGGCCTCGCGGAGCGCCTGCTCGACGAGGATCTCCGTCTCCGGCCGGGGGACGAGCGCCCGGCCGTCCACCCGGAACGGCCGGCCGTAGAAGTCCCACTCGCCGATGAGGTGCTGGACGGGCACGCCCATGAGCCGCTTTTCCCAGAGGGCCTCGAAGCGGGCCGAGACGACCGGGTCGAGCTCGAGCCGGGGATTCAGACCGAGGGGCGGGGCGCCGCCCATGGCGTGGGCGAGCAGAAGGCGCGCGTCCCACACGGTGGCATCCGCGCCCGCCCGGGCGGCGCGTTCGGCGGCGGACTCGAGGGCTTCGCGGATCGTCACGCGCGAGGCGCGCTCACGCCTTCGCCAGCTCTTCCTTGAGCCGTTCGGCCTGGAAGTGCGAGCTCAGCGGCTCGACGAGCTCGTCGAGGTTGCCGTCGAGGACGTCCTGGAGGCGGTGCGTCGTGAAGCCGATGCGGTGATCGGTGATGCGCGACTGGGGGAAGTTGTAGGTGCGGATCTTCTCGGACCGGTCGCCCGAGCCGACCATCTTCTTGCGCTCGGCGGCGATCGCCCCTTCCTGCTTCTCCTGCTCGCTCTCGAGGAGGCGCGCCTTGAGCACGCGCATCGCCTTGGCCTTGTTCTTGATCTGGCTGCGCTCGTCCTGGCACTGCACGACGAGCCCGGTCGGCAGATGGGTCAGCCGGACCGCCGAGTAGGTCGTGTTGACGCCCTGGCCGCCCGGCCCCGACGCGCAGAAGCGGTCCACCCGGATGTCCTTGTCGTCGACTCGGATCTCGACGTCCTCGGCCTCGGGCAGGACCGCGACCGTGGCCGCCGAGGTGTGGATCCGCCCGGAGCTCTCGGTCGCCGGGACGCGCTGGACGCGGTGCGCGCCGCCCTCGTACTTGAGGCGGGAGTACGCGCCGTCACCCTCGACGATCGCGGTGATGGTCTTGATCCCTCCGATGCCGGTGTCGTCCCGGTCCACGATCTCGACCTTCCAGCGGCGCCTCTCGGCGTAGCGCTGGTACATCCGAAAGAGCTCGGAGGCGAAGAGCGCGGCCTCGTCGCCGCCGGTGCCGGCCCGGATCTCGAGGAAGACGTTGCGGGAATCGTTCGGGTCCCTGGGGAGCAGGAGGACCTTGAGCTCCTGCTCGATCCCCTGGAGGCGCTCGGAGAGCGACGCGCGCTCGGTCGCGGCCATCTGGTAGAGCTCGTCGCCGGGCGAGAGCGACTCCATCAACTCGCGCGCGCCTTCGAGCTCCCGCGAGACCTGGCGGTGCTCCTCGGTCTTCCGGATGATCGGCTCGAACTCCGCCAGCGTCTTCTGGGCCTGGCGCACGGCGCGGTGATCCTGGACGAACGCCGGATCCGCGAGGCGGGCCTTCACCTCGTCGTACTTGCGTCGGATGTCTTCGAGCTTTTCGAACATGGGAGCTTTCCGCCGGCAGCCTTCAGCTGTCAGCCAGACGGACGTTTCGTACGGCCGCTAAAGGGCGGAGAAGGGATAGGGGCGACGAGCGGTGGGGCGCATCCCCGGGCGGTCGGGCGGCGGACGTCTAGGCCGAGGCGCCGGACGCCTTCTTCTCGTAGCGCTTGCGGAAGCGCTCCACGCGGCCGGCCGAGTCGACGAGCTTCTGCTTGCCCGTGAAGAACGGATGGCACTTGCTGCAGATCTCGATCCGCAGCTCTTTCTTGGTGGAGCGGGTGGTCCAGGTCTCGCCGCAGGCGCAGTGCACCAGGACCTCGTGGAGCTCGGGGTGGAGGTTCGCTTTCATGGGACGGCGCATTCTACGGATCGGAGCCCCCCGGCGCAAGTCGGCCCCCCGGCAGGCCCCCGCCGGGGCTCCCGGGCTTGCCGGGGCGCCGGCAGGGTAGAATCCCCAAACCTAAGGGACGAAGTGTTTTACCTCTATGTGACCGCCCCCGGGATGGCCGCGCGCAAGGTGTCGCTCGACCGTCCCGTGACGACGATCGGTCGGTCGTCCATGAACGACCTGCCGATCTCGGACAAGATGCTTTCGCGCCAGCACTCCCGGATCGTGCGGGACACCGACGGCGGGCTGACGGTCGAAGACCTCGGCTCGCGTAACGGCACGTTCCTCAACGGCGAGCGCCTTTCGGTCATCCAGCCGCTCAAGCCGGGCGACCGGATCACGGTCGGCGGGGTCACCCTCAAGGTGGAGTCCGAGTCGACGACCCGCGTGCGGATCGAGGGCGGCGGAGAGGACCCCCTCGACAACACCATCCTCAAGGCCTCGGCCGAGCTGCTGCGCGCGCACGCCACCGAGACCGACCCGAGGCTCCCGGCCGAGCAGCTCGGCAAGCTGATCGAGTCGCTCCGGGTCGTCAACGAGCTGACGGTCGAGCTGCTGCGCGACATCTCGGTCGACGAGCTGCTGGGCTTTCTCATGGACAAGGTCTTCGAGACGCTGAAACCGGATCGCGGGCTCGTTCTCCTGAAGTCCCGGGCGACCGGCGAGCTCGTGCCCGCCGTCGTGCGCGTGGCCGAGGGCATCTCGGCCGAGGACATCCGCCTCTCGAAGACGCTCGTGGCGGCGGTCGTCGAGAAGCGCAACGGGCTCCTCCTGATGGACACCTCGGCGGGCTCGGGCGTTTCGCTCGCGGACTCGATCCGCCTCTCCGGCATCAAGTCGGTCCTCGCGGCCCCGCTCGAGAACCAGGGCGAGGTGGTCGGGCTCATCTACGTCGACTGCCGCGTCGGGCACCGCTCCTTCGAGGAGGCGGACCTGCGCCTGCTGACCTCGCTCGCCAACGTCGCGGCCGCGAAGATCCAGAACGCGCGCCTGATGGCCGAGAACGCCGAGAAGCGGCAGATGGACCGCGAGTTCGCCCTCGCGCGCGAGATCCAGCAGCGGCTCCTGCCCGAGGATCCGCCGCCCGTGGCGGGCTACGAGCTGCTTGGCTCGAACGTCGCGTCGCGCCAGGTCTCCGGCGACTATTTCGACTTCCGGCCGCGCAGCGACGGGAAGGTCTACGCCACGATCGCCGATGTCTGCGGCAAGGGAGTCGGGCCGGCCCTCCTGATGGCCTCGCTCCAGGCGTCGTTCCACGCCTGGGCGGACGAGGGCGTTCCCGTGGCCGAGATGACGGGGCGTCTGTCCGAGGCGATCTCGCGCCGCACCGGCCCGGACCGGTTCATCACGTTCTTCCTGCTCCTCCTGGAGCCCTCGACCGGCGAGGTGGAGTACACCAACGCCGGGCACAACCCCGGGATCCTCCTCCACACCGACGGCACGATGGAGGAGCTCGGCTCGCACGGTCTTCCCCTCGCGCTTTTCCCGGGCAAGCCCTACGGCTCTTCGAAGCTCACCCTCGTGCCGGGCGATCTGCTCTGCCTCTACACCGACGGCGTGACCGAGGCGAACAACCCCGCCGGGGAGGAATTCGGGATGCCGAAGCTCAAGGCGTTCGTGACCGCTCAGGTCGGCAAGGCGCCGGCCGAGATCGAAACCGCGCTGGCCCGCGTCCTCGAGGAGCACGCGCAGGGCGAGCCGTTCGCCGACGACCGAACGCTCGTGATGGTGAGGAGGCTGCCTTTGGGAAGTTGAGAGTTAAGGGTTGAGGGTTGAGCGTAGATTCCGGCTCATCCGCCGCCGGCGCTCGATACGCCACTCCTTACTCTCGACGCTCAGGACGCTCAACGCTCAACGCTCAACTACTCCCGGATCTCCAACCTCTTGATGATCTCGTGCAGCGTGGTCGGCTTGATCTTCAGCATCTCCGCGGCCCGCTTCTGAACGCCTCCCGTCCGGCGCAACGCCGTGCGGATCAGTCGCCTCTCGTACTCCTCGACCATCTGCTTGTAGGTCGCGCCGTTCTCGGGCAGGCGGATCGGGAGCTCGCCGCGGTCGGGGGAGAGCACCGTCTCGGGCAGCAGGCCGAGGCCGATCTTCCCGCCCGGCGGGCAGAGCACGACGGCCCTCTCGATCGCGTTCTCGAGCTCGCGGACGTTGCCCGGCCAGTCGTGGTCGAGCAGCGCGCGGTAGGCCTCGGGGTCGAGCCCGGCGATGGGCTTCGAGTTCTCGGACGCGTACAGCCGCATGAAGTGCTCGGCGAGAAGCGGGATGTCCTCGCGCCGGTCGCGGAGGGGCGGGATCTGGATCGTGATGACGCACAGCCGATAGTAGAGGTCGTCGCGGAACCTGCCCTCGACTACCATCTTCTTCAGGTCGACGTTCGTCGCGGCGATGACTCGCGTGTCGACCTTCTGCGTATCGACCGAGCCGACCCGCATGAACTCCTTTTCCTGGAGAACGCGGAGCAGCTTGGCCTGCGTCTCGAGCGAGATCGTCCCGATCTCGTCGAAGAAGATCGAACCGGAGTCGGCGACCTCGAAGAGGCCCTTCTTGTTGGCGATCGCTCCCGTGAAGGCGCCCTTGATGTGGCCGAAGAGGTTCGACTCGAGAAGATCCGTCGGCATGGAGCCGGAGTTGACGGTCACGAAGGGCGCGCCCGGCGCGGGGCGAGTGCGTGTGGATCGCGCGGGCGACGAGCTCCTTGCCGGTGCCGCTCTCGCCCTCGACGAGGATCGTCGAACGGGAGGGCCCGGCCAGGCGTACGAGCTCGAAGACCTTCCGCATGCTTTCGGACTTGCCGACGATCCGGCCGAGGCCGTAGCGCTGCGAGAGCTCCTCCCGCAGCCGCCGGTTTTCCTCGGTCAGGCGGCGCGCCTCCGACCCCTTCCGGAGCGTCAGGAGGACTTCCTCGTTCTGGAAGGGCTTGGGGATGTAGTGGAACGCGCCCTGACGCATCGCCTCGATGGCGCCCTCGATCGAGGAGTACGCGGTGACGATCACGACGACGGCGTCGGCGTCCCGCTGCCGGATCTCGCGCAGCACGTCGAGGCCGGACCGGTCCGGCAGCATGAGATCGAGGAGCACGACGTCGTGAGGATCGGCCTCGAAGAGGGATATGGCCTCGCCGGCGGTCGCGGCCGAGCGTGACCTCGTAGCCCTCCCGCGTCAGCAGTGTGCCGAGGACGTCGCGGATCACTTCCTCGTCGTCGACGACGAGGACTCTCATGAAGGCGATCCCTCCGGGACGCGCGGCAGGTCGACGCGAGCCTCGGTCCCTCCGCCGTCGCGCGGGGCGAGCGCGATCTCGCCGCCGTGGCGGTGGACGATGTCGCGCGATATCGCGAGCCCGAGGCCCGTACCTCCGGACTTCTTGGTCGTGTAGAAGGGCTGGAAGATCTTCTCGGCTCCGGTCCCGACGCCCGCTCCGCGGTCGGCGACCGTGACGCGCAGAGACTCGCCGTTCGGCTCCAGCCGGCAGACGACCTCGCCGCCCTCGGGCGACGCGTCGCGCGCGTTGGTCAGCAGGTTGACGAAGATCTGCTCGAGCTCGCGGGCGTCTCCGATCACGAGCGCCGGCGGCCCGTCGACGTCGATCTCGAGCGTGAGCGTGCGGCCGGCGAAGGCCGTCTCGACGGACTCGGCGGCGTTGGCGAGCACGGCCTTGAGGTCCGTCTTCTGCGGCAACCGCGGCCGCGGACGGGCGAACTCCAGCAGGTTGTTGACGAGATGGGCCGCGCGGAACGTCTGCCGCTCCATCTTCTTCAGGATCGTGTAACGGGGATCGCCCGGCGAGGTCTCCGAGAGGAGCATCTGGGCATAGGAGGAGAGGCCCGCGATCGGCGTGTTGACCTCGTGAGCGACGCCCGCCGCGAGGACGCCGAGGGAGGCCAGCCGCTCGCGCTCGGCCAGGGCCCGCTCGGCGCGGATGCGGTCGGTCATGTCCTCGACCACCAGGACGCGGCGGTCCGGCGAGCCGCGGAAGGCCGAAACCGAGAGCTGGAGATCGCGCTCGTCGCCGTCGGGCGTCGCGAGGCGCGTCTCGAAGCGCCACTCGTCTCCGTTCTCGGGGTTCGCGCCGAGCGCGACCCCGGGCAGGACGTCGGAGAGCGGGCAGGCCCCGCAGCTCGTCCTCGCTCCGGCCCGTCAGGAGCGCGAACGCCGGGTTGGCGGAGTGGATGCGCTCGTCGGGGTCGAGCACGGCGATGCCCGACGAAGAGGAGCGGATGACGCTCTCCTGGTACTCCTGCAGCGTCCGGATCTCCTCGAGCCGCTCGGCGAGCGCGCCGTAGAGGCGGGCGTTCTCGTAGGCGAGGCTCGCCTGGGCGAGCACGGCCGTCATGAGCGACTCGTCCTCGGAGGAGAGAGGGATCCGTCCGTCCTTGTAGCCCACGCCGAGGGCGCCGACGAGCTCGCCGCCGCACCGCATCGCGAAGAAGGCGCGGTAGCCGAGGGCGTGGAGCCTCAGGAGCGCGGCCGGGGGCGTCGGCCCGAAGGCCGTCCCGAGGCTCGCGCCGCGCAACCGGAGCCGGTCTTCACCCGAGAGAGCCTCGGCGAGAGCCGCGGCGTCGGGATCCCGGCCGGGTCCCTCGAAGAGGAAGAGCGAGCAGGGCACGACGCGGAGAGCCTCCTCGACCCGCTGCACAATCGCACGGACGACTTCTTCGCGCGGCCGCGGCACGCCGAAGTCGCGGGCGATGTCGAGGAGCGCGCGGCGCGCCCGGTAGGTGTCGTGGTACTGGATGCGCTCGAGCACGTCGGTGATGCGTTTCTTGACCGGAACCAGCAGTGAGGCCAGCACGAGCCCCGACGCGAACGCGATGACGTTCTTGCCCGCGGCGGCCATGTCCCCGAGCGTGCGGTCGAGGAGCGAGTTGAGCAGGACGAACGTCATGCCGCCGAGAAGCACGGCGCCCGTCGTGCCGATCGCCTCGCGGACGAAGATCTCGACGTCCCACAGGCGCCACTTGAGGATGGCGTACGCGAAGGCCAGGGGGATCAGCACGAGCGGCACGACCGCCACCGTCGAGAGCAGCGGCGATTCGAGGCCGAAGGCCCGCGGAAGGGCCGAGAGGATGAGAAACGGCGCCAATCCCACGATCACGCCGAGACCGATCCAGCGCACCTGCTTCTCGGCCTCGGCGTCCTGGCGATGCCGCTGCACGACGTGCACGAGCCGCGTGATCACGGCGGCGGCGTAGGCGGCGAAGTAGACGTACCAGAACCGCGTGGCGCCTTCGAGGAAGCGCGCGGCGGCCGGAGACGGCGTCATCGAGAGCAGCGTGACCTCGGCGGCCGTGTAGGCGAGCGCCGGCAGGTAGAGAAGCGGCAGGACGCGGCGGTCGCGGATCGGCCGCGGGAAGATCAGGAAGAAGTGCAGAAGGAGCGCCGGGAGAAACGCCCGATACACGTCCTCGGCGACCCAGGCGAGCTTCCAGAGCGTGTCCCGCGGCCCGGCCGGAGTCATGACGTAGACGGCGAACGACGCGAGGCAGAGCCCCCAGAAGACCATCGCCGGCGCCGAGCGCTCCCGGGCGATCGTGAAGAGGCCGATCACCAGGTAGAGGAAGCCGACGAAGGCGAGGAACAGGTAGATGACGTCGAGGCGCACCGAGGGCTGCGCCGACGGAGACGCCCCGGACCTCTCCCGCCGTGATGACGACGAGCCGATGGGGGAACGGCTTGCGGCCGAGCGCCTTCTCCGGGTTGGAAATCGAGGCGGCGGTCTGGCCGTCGACGAGGACGATGCGATCCCCGGCCGAGAGCCCCGCCCGCGCCGCCGCGCCGCCGGCCTCGACCGAGCGAAGCAGCAGAGCTCCGGCTTCCCGGTCGTAGGTGAAGCCCGCGTTGGAGAAGCTGTCGACCTTGCGGGCGAAAGAAACGAAAGCGATCCCGACGGTGGCCAGCGTAATTGCGGCCATCGCGGCGAGAACGATCCGTTTCGCGAGACGGCTCACGCTCGTGCGATTCAGCAATCCGAATGCCACGCATCGGAGCGCTGAATGTCGTCGCAACTCATTGATTTCACAACGACTCCCGAAGACGCCAAGGATTCACAGCCGAATCCTCACCAATATTTTGAATATAGTCCAAAAAAATTTTGGATGCGCGCGAGGGCGCGGCGGAGCGAGATCCGGGTGGTGGGCGGGAGGGAACGACGGGGCGCCGGACCGGATCAGAACGCGACGGCGACGCCGCCGAGGAGACGGTTCGCGGTCGCGTTCTCTTCCGCCGGCTCCGAGACCGACGTGCCGTGCGCCTGCTCGAAGGCCACGAGCAGCTTCCAGTCGGCGCCGAAGGGCGTGAGGCCGATGATCGAGAGATCCTGCGCGACCGAGAGCGCGAGCTTGTCGGAGTCGTTGGCGAGAACCGAAACCGGAGTCTCGAGATCCTGGCGCAGGCTGCGCACGAGGACCGCGAAGCCCGTCCGCGTCGGGAGGAGTTCGACCGCGGCGCGGGCCGAATAGAAGTAGCCCGAGTTGCCCTTGATCCCGTAGTAGACGCTCGATGGCGACGAGACGTCGCCGTCGATCGTGCCGTACCGGACCGTGACGCTTCCGGCGAGCGTGTCGGTCAGACGCTTCTGGACCGTGGCCTTGTACTGACGGATCGTGTTCCCGTCGAGGAGATAGAGGCTGTCGAAGTCGGTCAGGAAGTCGCCCTCGAAGAAAGCCCGGACGAGCTCGCCCATCCGCTGCTCGGAGACTTCGAGCTGGAGCACGGAATCGATTCCCGTGCGCTGCGTGAGACCGATGGCGTAGGACTGCGTCGCCGCCGGCTCGAGGCTGTCCTCGATGGAGCCGATGCGCGGCATCACCGTCGGGTTCGCGGTGGAGCCGACGACGCGGTAGAGGCCGCGCACCCACAGCGTCGCGGGGCCGAAGTCGTAGCTGGCCGTGGCCGCCGGAGCGATGCCGTAGGCCGAGGTCCCGCTGCCCATGTAGCGGGCGACGACGCCGCCCTCGAGCTGCATGCGGTCGGTGACCTTGACCGACGTCGAGGCCGCGAGATCCGCGTCCGGAGCCGTCTGGAAGAACGCGCCGTCGACGCCGACGCCCGACGGGCCCACGCTCGCCTCGCGGTGGCGATAGGTCATGGCCACGCGCGACGCCGGGCGTGTCGCTCGCGGCGCGGCCGTAGCGGGCATTGACTTCCCAGGTCTTCGAAGCCAGCGGGAAGAGCGTCGTGCCGAGCGCCGTGGCGCGGTAGAGATTGGCTTCCTCGATGTAGCGCGCGCCGACCGATTCGACGCGGCCTTCTTCGTTGCCGCGGCTCCACGTCACGGCGTGCGACTGGAGGCTCGCCGGGCTGTCGCCGAAGGAGAGCGTGTTGCGGCGCGTCGACAGGCGGAGTTTCTCGGCGGCCGACGGGGCGACGTCGAGAGCGAGGCCCGCCGCGTTGCCCGGTCGTTTCGCCCGCGTCGGGCTCGCCCGCGAGCGTCGCGTAGTCGCCGCTGATGCCGTACTGCCAGCCGTTCGGCAGACCGCCGTGGAGGCCGACCGCGGCGCGCGACAGGGCGGCCGCACCGTTCGTCGCCGAAGCGACGTCGGTCATCGTGCTCACTTCTCCCGCGACGAGGCGGCTGATCGGAACCGCCGCGGTCATCGAGGCTGCGGCCGGGGCCGCCGCTCCGGGCGCCGCGCCGTCGAGCGGCGACGGCGGATTCGAGGCCGTCTTCTCGGGCTCGACCTCGAGGCCGAGCTCGCGCAGGACGTCGCCGGGCAGCCGGTCGCGCAGCTCCCACATCGTCACGGGAGTCTGCGGGGCCGGCGTGTCGCCGCCCTTCTTGGTGAGCGTGAGAGAGACCGCCGACACCTGATCGGCCGCGGCCTGGTGCCAGAGCCGCTGCATCGCGGGCTCGAAGCCGCGCTTGTAGGCGATGAGCTCGTACACGCCGGCGGGCGCCGACGCCAGCACGAACGTGCCGTCGGTCGACGTGCGCATGCGGGTGAGCGAAGAGTCGCCGAGGTTGTACGCGATGACGAGCACCCCGGAGACGGGTGCCTGATGGTGACGCACGACACCGGAGATCGGCGGAGCAACCGGCGCCGCGAACGCGACCTGGGCGGCCGCGACGAGCAGCAGGGTCAGAAGCGCGATCGAGGTACGGCGTGCCGTCATGAGCCGGGCCCGAAGGTCCAATTGCGGAGTATAGATTTCCTCGTTGTCAATTGCCACCGCCTTGGCATCTCCTGGACCCTGCAACTCGGCGGCCAAAGCCTCTATTCCTCAAAGGTTTCCGGAGGCTGGCCGTTCGTCCTCCGAAACGGGGGCCTCGTCCCCCGGCGGGGCCCCGGGAAGCCGCCTAGCCGGGCCGTTCCTCGCGATGAAAGAGGCCCTTGAGGACGTGGCCCGCGATCGACGGGTTTTCCTTGAGCCGCCGCACCGAGTACGCGTACCAGGCCTCGCCGTACGGCACGTAGACGCGAAGGCGGTGGCCTTCGGCGACGAGGCGGCGCCGCAGGGCGCCGGCGACGCCGAGGAGCATCTGGAACTCGTAGGCCTCGCGCGGCAGCTTCCGCCGGGCGATCGACGCCCGCGCCCGCTCGACGAGCACCGGGTCATGCGTCGCGATCCCGACGTAGCAGCCGGCGTCGAACAGCAGGTCGACGAGCTCCATGTAGGCCACGCGGATCCGCTCGCGATCCTGGTACGCGATCGCCGGCGGCTCGACGTAGATGCCCTTGCACACCCGGACGTTTCCGCCGACCTTCGCGATCCGCCGCGCGTCGTCGGGGCTCCGATGCAGGTAGGCCTGGAGAACGATGCCGACCCGCGGGTACTTCTCGCGGAACTCGAAAAAGATGCGGATGGTCTCCTCGGTGACGGAGGAGTCCTCCATGTCGATCCGAACGAAGTTGCCCGTCGCCCGCGCGGCGTCGACGATGCGCGCGAACTGCGCGCGGCAGCGCACGGGGTCGAGCTTGAGGCCGAGCGCGGTCAGCTTGACGGAGACGTTGCAGTCGAGCCGGCGGACGGCGATCTCCGCGAGCGCCTTCGCGTAGGCCTCGACGGTCTCCTCGCTCTCGTCGTGGCCGGTGACGTCCTCGCCGAGGACGTCGAGCGTGGCCATGCAGCCCTCGGCGTTCAGGCCCGCGACGCACGCGAGCGCCTCCTCGAGCGTCTCGCCGGCGACGTAGCGCGACGCGATCCGGCGGACGATCGGCTTCGGGACGAACGGCAGGGTGCGGACGATCACCGCGTTGAGCGCCTTCATGCCGCTTCCTCCGGGAGGTCCGCGCGCGAAGCGCGCGCGAAGCACCACGCGGTCACGACGCGGGCGCCCGCCGCGACCAGGCGCCGGGCGCACTCGCGCGCCGTCGCTCCCGAGGTCGCGACGTCGTCGACGAGGAGCAGGCGCGCGGCCGGCCGGCCCGCGACGCGGAACGCGCCGCGCACGTTGGCCGGGCGCCGGACGAGCGGGAGCCGGCTCTGGACCTCGGTCTCGCGGCGCTTGACGAGGCGGCGCCGCGCGAAGGGAGATTCCGAGGCGCGCCGATAGGGCGGCGGCCAGGGCTTCGGCCGGGTGATAGCCGCGGGCGCGCCGCGCGCGGAAGGTCGAGGGCACGCTCACGATCTCGTCGGCCGGCGGCGCCGGCAGCGTCTCGACCATGATCCCGGCGAGCCGCGACGCGAGGTAGTCCGCCCCGCGGAACTTGAACGCGAGCAGGATCGCGCGCGCCGAGCCGAGATACGGCGCCGGGGCGAGGAGCGACTCGAACTCCGGCGGGTCGAGCCGGCAGCGCCCGCAGAGCGCCGCCGCTTCCGTCGCGCCCGGGAGCGTCTCGTCGCAGCGCGCGCACCGGGGCTCCTCGCGCGTCGGCAGCGTTTCCCAGCACGTGTCGCAGACGCCGCCCTCGAGGAAACGGTCCACGCGCCGGATCCGGCAGGCGAGGCAATCCGTCGGCAGGACGAAGCGGGCCGCGGCCCGCGCGAGCTCGAGCAACTCTCTGGCCTCAGCGATTCGTCAACGGCATCCGTAGAATCGAAGCGGCGGGATTGTAGCCTGTCTTGCCGCCGGGATCCGATAGAGTCGAACGCAGGGGGAGGAGCCATTGAAGATCATGCGGAGAGCGCTGCTGCTGTGCGCCGTCGCGGCGAGCCTGGCGGTGCCGGCCGGCGCGCAGAGCTTCGGAGTCGGCGGAGCCGCCGGCGCGGTGAACGACGTCGACAGCGACGTGGAGTTCTCGGGCTTCAAGTGGGGCGACGCGAACGGCTGGTTCGAATACAAGATGGAGAAGCTCGCGGTGTTCCGGCTCATGTACGGCTCGATGTGGACGCAGCAGGACAGGTCGCAATCGGTCGTGACGACTCCGGACGGTCCCGTGACGCTCCCCAAGCTCGATGAGAGTGTGCGCTACGGCACACTCAGCGTCTCGTACCTCTACTGGGAGGGATTCTTCACGTCCGGCCTCTTCGCCGGCATCGGCTTCTACAGCCTGCGTCCGGACCCGGTGCCCGTCGAGTTCGAGCAGTACGCCGACCAAAAGGAGACGGTCTTCGGGTGGCACGCCGGCGTCGACGGGGAATTCCAGGTCTCGAAACAGGTCGGCATCGTCCTGCGGTTCACGTACCACAACGTGTCCGCGCACCCGCACCGGCAGTTCGTGACGACGGACGGGGGGGCCGTGTTTCGGTTCTGAAAGTTGAGGGTCGAGGGTCGAGGTGTCGAGGGTCGAATGCCGCGGGTTTAGGCCGAGGGTGGAAGAGCCGGAATCAACTCTCGACCCTCGACTCCTGACTTGCGGTTCTACTTCGGCTCTTTGTCCAGCTTGTCCGGGATCAGGGGCAGCAGCGTCGAGTCCTTTTTCGAGGACAGCGAGATCTGGGCCTGAATGCGGGAGACGCCCTTGATCGCCAGGATCCGGCGCTGCAGGAAGTCGGCGAGCCCCGCGGGATCGGCGGCCTTGACCTTGAGTCGGTAGGCGTACTCGCCCGCGAGGTAGTGGCACTCCTGGACGCCGAGGAGCTTCTCGAGCTCGTCCACGAACACTTTCTCGAACCGGGGATGCTCGAGCGCGACGTCGACGTAGGCGGTCAGCGGCAACCCCATCTTTTCGTGGTCGAGCAGAGCGACGAAGCCACGGATCATCCCGTGGCGCTCCATCTTCTTGATGCGCTCGTTGACCGACGGTGTCGTCAGACCGACGGCTCCCGCGATCCGCGCCTGGGAGAGTTTCCCGTTGCGCTGGAGCATGTCCAGGATTCGCAGGTCGATTTCGTCGATGCTCATGAGCGAAAATGCTCTAAAATTTGCCTTATAAGATTAGATACTTAGTTGCTTAAAGCTAATAATATTAGCCTCCCAGCAGGTGTCAATGGCCTAATTTCGGCGTAGCTATAATGCCCACAAGGGCATGGCCAAACGCGACTACTACGAGGTTTTGGGCCTGTCCAAGGGCGCTTCCGAGGCCGAGATTAAGAAGGCCTACCGCCGGCTGGCCCGCAAGCTCCATCCCGACGTCAATCCGGGCGACAAGGCCGCCCAGAAGCGCTTTCAGGAGGTCCAGGAGGCCTACGACGTCCTCAAGGACGACGACAAGCGCCGGGCCTACGACCGGTTCGGCCATGCGGGCCCGACGGGCGGTTTCGACCCCCGGACGGCGGGCGGGGCCGGGTTCCCCCCGGGCGGGTTTCCCGGCGGGTTCGGCCGGGGTGGCGGAACCCCCTTCGAGGGCATCCATTTCGAATCGGGCGACCTGGGCGACCTCTTCGGGAACCTGTTCGGAGGGCGGCGCTCCTCCGGGCCCGAGCCCGGCGAGGACTTGCGCGGGCAGATCGAGGTGCCGTTTCGCGACGCGGTCCTCGGGGGCACGGCCACGCTGTCGCTGCGGCGAGAGAAGCCTTGCCCGACGTGCGGGGGCTCGGGACGCACGGGCAAGACCGCCTGTGCGACCTGCCGCGGCGAGGGCGTGGTCGCGGAGTCCGAGCGCGTCCGCATCAAGATCCCCGAGGGCACCGAGGACGGCGGAACGATCCGCGTGCCCGGCAAGGGCGGGGCGGGCGCTCGCGGCGGAGCGGTCGGCGACCTCTACGTGACGGTTCGCGTCCTTCCCCATCCGTACTTCGAACGGCACGGCAACGACATCCAGGGGATCGTCCCGATCACCGTCAAGGAAGCATACGCGGGCGCGGAGGTCGGCGTGCCCACGATCCACGGAGTCGTGACCGCGAAGATTCCGCCCGCCACGCAGAGCCGCCAGCGGTTCCGCCTGCGCGGCAAGGGAGTGAAAGACCCGCGCACCGGCACCACCGGCGATCACATCTACGTCGCGCGGGTCATGATTCCGAAGACGCAGAGCCCGGCGGGTCTCGACGCGGCGACGCTGCTGGATTCGCTGTACGAGGCGAACGTGAGAGCGGAGTTGCCGCAGGGACTGTAGGAGAGTTGAGAGTTCAGTGTTGAGTGTTGAGCGTAAGGCGCGCGCTAGCCACCCAACGCTCAACGCTCATCGTCCTTCGCCATCTCTCCCGCCAGCGTCATGCACGTGCTCGAGGCCCGGGCCACGAGGCTGCCCTTCTCGTCGACGATGTCGCACTCGGTCATCCCGACGGTCTTGCCGCGCTTGACGATGCGTCCCTCCGCCCGGAGCTTCGCGTTCCAGATCGGCTTGAAGAAGTTGATCTTCAGCTCGAGGGTCGTGAAGCTCTCGCCCTCGCCGAGCGCCGACGCGTAGGCGATCCCCATCGCCGCGTCGGCGAGGTCGCAGAGGATGCCGCCGTGCAGCGTGCCCATCGGGTTCGCGTGCTGCGGCCCGGCCTCCATCTCGAACACCGCGCGCCCGGGCTCGACCTCGACGACGCGGAAGCCGACGAGGCCGGCGACCGGAGCGGGAGCGGTTCCTCGCCGCGGATCATTCCGCGGACGCGCTCGAGAAGCGTCGCCACGCTAGGCTCGCGTCGACCGCGGCCAGGATCTCCTCCGCGTGTCCTTCGGGTTTCACCTTCGGCCAGACGGCCGCGATCTTTCCCTTTTCGTCGATCAGGTACGTCACGCGGTTGCGTCCCCATGTACTTGCGGCCGTACATGCTCTTCTCGCCCCACGTGCCGTAGGCCTGCACGATCGCCTTGTCCGTGTCGGCGAGCAGCGTGAACGGCAGCGAGAACTTGTCGGCGAACTTCCGGTGCGACTTCTCGTCGTCGACGGAGACGCCGAGGACCGCGACCTTGCGGCGTTTCAGCTGCGCCCAGGCATCGCGGAAGGAACAGGCCTCCTTCGTGCAGCCGGGCGTGTCGTCCTTCGGGTAGAAGTACAGCACGACCTTCCGTCCCTTGAAGTCCGAGAGCTTGACGGTCTTGCCGTCCTGGTCTTTCGTCGCGAACGCCGGGGCCTTGTCGCCCACCGAAAGCAGCGCCATGGAATCCCTCCTGCGAGACGGCGGATTCTACGGGAGGAGGCGGCATTCGTTCGCAGCGCGAGAAGTCTCCCGACCGAAGGGAGGGAGGAGGCCCGCGCTGCGGGAGCGGAGCGCGAAACGCAGCGTCAGGCTTGCGGTCGAGCCCGCAGCCGGGCGAGCCGCAAGCCGATGCGCCGGAGGCGCAGACGCGTAGTGGAGCGCGAAGCGACGGTTAGTTGCGGCTGCCCATGCCGACGACGAGGTCGAGCGCCCGTCTCGTACGTCATGGTCTCGTCGATCGCGATGCTGCGGACGGGCTCCCAGCCGGTGGCGCCGAGACGCGTGTACCTGAGCGAGCTCCCGTCGAGCCAGTAGAGCGTGGGCTTGTAGCCGCCGCCGATCGAGGTGCCGACGGCGTCCTTCGGCTTGGCGTGCGGAGGGAGCCTCGGCGTCATGTCGGCCAGGGGGCCCTCCGACGCGATGCCCACGATCGGGATGTGGCGGCGCTTCCAGTCGGCGTTTCCCTCCTCCGAGGGCTTGCCCTGGAAGTCCGGAAAGCTGACGCGCAGCACGCGGTGGCGCTCGGCGTGCAGGTCGGCGTAGCTCGCGAGGACCGCCCCCGAGAGCCCGTCGGCCTGCAGTGTCGGGTACAGGTAGGCGCCGGAGGGGACGTCGCTTGTAACTCGTGGCGCCGGTTCCCCCCGTGAGCACCGGGAGGTCGTACACCGAGAGGTTCGCCGGATCGAAGGCCGCCTCGTCGAGAAAGAGCGTCGCGAGACGCGCCTGGTACGCCGTGGCCTCCTCCCACCAGACGACCGAGACGATGGAGCTGGTCTTCGCGACGACGGCGTCGTTCTCGTCGAGGTACGTGACTCGCTGGTGGGTGATCTCCATCTCCGGGTTGTACGCGCGCGAGATGCCCGCCGACGGCAGAAGCGGCGAGTTCGTCCAGGCTCCTTCGCGGAAGACGCCGATGCGGATGTGCGAATACGCCGAGATGTCCTCGGTCCACAGGAGAAGCAGCGTCCGGGTCTCCTCGTCGTAACCGAGCTGGAGGCCGCGCTTGGCCTGGTAGGACTCCGAGCCCGGCAGGATCGCCAGCGTGACGGCACCGTCCTGCGCGCGGCTCGCGTGCTCGATGAGGATGCTGTCGGGCGAAGCCTCTTCGATGCCGAGATCGATCGCGCGGCCGGCGCGGATCACGTGGAGCGTGCCGTCCGGCGTGAGGAGCGTCTGCTCCTCGAGCCCGAGCGCGAAGGACGACGCGACCGCGAGGGCCGCGGCGGCGAGGAAGGCGCGGAGGAGAGCCGGTGCGCCGCATCAGGCCCTCAGGTTGATCATCCCCATCAGGCTGATCTGATGGAGGTAGTTCTTGAGCGCCGGGAAGTTCGGGTAGTAGTTCGCGAGAGCCTCGTAGTGCTCGTCGGCGGCGCTTTCGCAGCCCAGCTCGCTGTATGTCTCGGCCAGCAGGTAGTGGGCGTTCTTGACGACGTCGTTGCGCCCGAACTCGCGCCCCAGGCCGAGCGCTCGGACGCCCCAGCCCTCGGCCTCTTCGGCGCGATTCGTCTTCAGCGCAGCGAAGCAGAGGTCGAGGCACGGATAGTCCATCGCCTGGCGGGAGCCCAGCGACTCGAGCAGCGAGAGCGAGCGCTCCACGAGCGGCCGTCCGACGGCGACCGCGTCGAGAGCGATGTGGCAGTAGCCGAGGTTGTCGGCGACGACGGCCGCTTCGTTCGACTGCGCCAGCCCCTTGTCCTCGTAGCCGTCGAGCGACTCCTGGAAGAGAACGCGGGCCTCCTCGAAGCGGCTCTCGTGAAGCTCGAGGTTGGCGAGCAGGTTGAGCGACGCCGCCGTCCAGTCTTCGAGACGGAGATCGCGGCATTTCTGCAGCGCGCTCTGAGCGTAGAAGGTGGCCTTCGCGTATTCGCCGCGGACCTCGTGGGCGTGCGCCGCGGCGTAGGAGGCGAGCGCGGAGTTGGGCGAGCCGGGGCTGCGGAGGACGATCTCCTTCAGGCGCGAGAGATCGAAGTCCTGGCGGTCCATTTCGAGGAGCGTCGTCGCCCGGTTACAGGTGAAGAGGTCCTCGAGCTCACGATCCTTCCAGGAGCGCGACAGGGCGAGCCCGTCCTCGTAGAGCGTCAGGGCGCGCTCGTAATCTCCGCTCCAGATCGCCTCTTTGGCGGTCTTGCGCAGAAACTCCAGATGCTTGCGGCGATCGCCCATGTCTATAGGCACGTAGCCCTACCCCCAGATTCTAGGTCACGCGCCCGGCATCTCAAGGCTTTTCTTCCGTGTCGGAGCCGCCGGCGGACTCGTGATCCGCCCCGGCGCTCTCGAGCTGCTTCTTGAATCGCACGAACTCGCGGACTTCCTGGCGCGCGTGCTCCGAGAGGTGTCGTATCTCACCAGCGAGATCGCGTACGTCCTTCTCTGCGGGGGAATCGTGCTCGCCGAAAAACTCTCCCATCTTCAGGTCGAAGACCTGAAGAATCTTGAAGAGCGTGTCGAGGCCGACCTTGTACTCGCCCTGCTCCATGCGCGAGAGATCGGATTGCGCGATGCCGATCTTTTCGGAGAGCTCGGTCTGAGTGAGATGACGTCCCTTGCGCAGCTCGCGAATCCGCGAGCCGACGAGAGCGACCTTTCGTGGCGAGTGGGTGGACATAGCTTGTCTCGGAAATGCTATTAAAACATAGGTCGCGAGTCTATAATTTGCAACCTCTCCGAAGATGTCGAAGAAGAACGGCGGTCTCGCGTCTAAGGCTTTCCTGCTCAAGGAGATGGTTGTCCGGGACGTGCGGTCGCGTTATGCCGGATCGAGCCTCGGTCTCCTCTGGGCCTTCGCTCACCCCGTGCTCTGGATGCTTCTCTACACCGGTGTGTTCTCCCTGGTGCTCCGCGTCCCGGTCGATGCCGGGCTACGCGAGCTTTCCCGAGTTCCTGATGGCGGGACTGCTTCCGTGGCTGGCGATCCAGGAGGGCCTCGCGCGCTCGGCCTCGGTTCTCGTCGATAACGCCGCCATGGTCAAGAAGACGGTCTTTCCGGTGGAGACGCTGGTCCTCTCGGTGGTTCTCGCGGCGGTCGTCAACGAGCTCATCGCCCTGGCGATCTTCGCGGTCTACGTCGCTCTCCTGGGGCATCTCTCCTTCGCGTGGCTCGCTCTGGTCGTTCCGGCCCTGCTGCTGCAGGTCGCCATGACGTTCGGCCTCGGCTGTATCGCCGCGACGCTCACGGCGTTCATGCGTGACACGGCGCACGCGGTGGGTATCGCGCTCACGGTGGTCTTCTACGCCACGCCGATCGTCTATCCGGCCTCGCTCGTGCCCGACCGGCTCCGGCCGATCCTCGAGGCCAATCCCGTCGCCCACCTGGTGGACCTCTATCGCCGGGCGTTTACGCTCCATGCGGCGCCCTCGCCCGGCTCGATCCTGTATCTGACCGTCTTCTGCGGAGCCGTCGCCCTTCTGGGCGCGGCCCTGTTTTCCCGAGCCCGGCCCCATTTCGCCGACCTCATTTGAGTGAATAAAAGCCGGGGGCCAAGGGTTTCCCGCTCGGTTGTCCTATACCGGCCTTTCCCGGAGCGTCCGCCGGAACGCACGTCATCGTTTCTCTCATGGAGGAGGCCTCGTGAAACGGATTCCGCTCGTTCTGGCCCTGGTCGCAGCCGCGTGCTCGTCCTCGCAGGGGCCCAAGGCCCCTCCCCCGGCGGCGGCCGTCGCGCCCACCCCGACGCCGGGAATCCTGTCCCGGACCGACCCGAACGTCATCGAGGAGACCGAGACCTACGTCATTCGCCGGCTCCCGAAGTCGCAGTACATCAAGGTGGACGCCACGCACATCCGGCTGCCGATCGTTCAGAAGCCGATCGAGTTCTTCAAGGAAGACGAGAACTACTACTACACGAGCACTCCCAAATACCCTGCGGACGAGGCGGCGTTGATGGAGCAGGCGAAAGAGGCGAAAAAAGAAGCCGCCCCGGGCGCAGTCCCGGAGACGGTGGTCCCTCTCGCCGATCTCGAGGACCTGGCGCCGCCCGTAGGGGCCGCCCGAATCCGACTGGTGGAAGTCGAGAGCTCCGGCCTTCCGAAGAGCGGAATGTGGCGGGCCTCGTTCACCATGGACGACCTCAGCGGCGACGGCGTTCCCGACATCATTGCTCCGCCGGCTCGGTTGGGCGACGGCGATCTCAAGGTCTGGATCGGCGACGGGAAGGGAAAGTTCACTCCCTGGAAGCTCTCGTTCACCGAGAACGGAAAGCCGAACGACCGAATGTCCATCGACTACGGCGGCGTCGCCGTCGGCGACATCGACGGTGACGGCAAGAAGGACATCGTCTCCGCGTCGCACGGCGGCGGCCTCGTTTCCCTCTTCGGCGACGGCAAGGGGGGCTTCCGCGTCGTGCGCGCTGGCCTTCCCCAGCGCGATTTCTCAGCGCAGGCCATCGCCCTTCTCGACGCCGACGGCGACGGCAAGCTCGACATCGCGGCCTCGCGCGACATGCCCGGTGAGTCGACCGCCGGAGTGGCGGACAAGCTGCAGGTTCGGATCTACCTGTTCCGCGGAGTCCAGAATGGCTGGGAATTCAAGAAGGACGGCCTCGTCGGTGGATTCTTCTCGTACAGCCTTTCGGCCTGGGACTACGACGGCGACGGCCGCAAGGACGTTCTGACCGGCAGCAATCAATCGGGCGCCATGGTCCTGCTCTGGAAAAACGAGGGCAACGGCACCTTCCCTCCCGTCTCGTTCGACCAGATCGAGCCCTACGCATTCCATTTCACGACCACGCCCGGCACCTTCGGCCCGCAGCGGTCGGCGACGTTCGCCGATTCCTTCACGATGGGCATCATCCAACCTCGAAAGGATCCGCGCCAACGGAATCAGCCTCTACACGTTCGAAGGGGGGCAGTGGAGCCGCCACCGGGTCTGGCGCCGGAAAAACCCCAAGGGCAATGTCCTGGCCATCGCCATGGGGGATCTCGACGGCGACCGCCTCGACGACATCGCCTTCGGCGACGACGAGAAGCGCCGGCTCCGGGTCCTCTTTCAGCAGCCCGACGGCAGCTTCATCGAGGCGCCGGAAAGCCACGAGCCCGCCATGGATTCACCCGGCCAGAGCCTGCGGCTGGCGGATCTGGACGGCGACGGACGCCTGGACCTCGTTCTCGCACTGACGGTCAGCTCGGCCGACCCGACAAACCCCGGAGGCTTCAGGGTCTACCTGAACAAGCCGTAACTCGCGTGTTGCCTATGGCTTGGCACATTTCCTATGACTGGGGAGCATATTTTTCTTGACACCTCATTGGTCGAGGCCCATCATCGCTCGCAGATGCGGGCCTTCAGGCCCCAAGTAGAAGAGAAAACAGGTATTTCGCAGATATAAAAATCGAAGTGCGGGAGGTGATGGGATCGTTCGAGGGAAGGAACTCTCCGTCGTGTGTTTTCGCAAAGTTAACTGTAATGAGGAGATCTCAATGAAGAAAACCCTGCTGACGTGCCTGGCGATCGTCGCGGTGTTCGCGGTTGCGAGCTCCGCTTCGGCCGTCACGTGCACGATCGATCAGCGTCCGGCTGCGACGCTGCTCGTCCCGTACTTCCAGGTCAGCTATGGCCCCGGCGGTCAGCTGATCTCGACCGGTCTCGGCGCGCGCGACACGATCGTGACGATCGGCAACGCGTCGTCGTCGCCGATGATCGCGCACGTCAACGTGTACGATCGTTTTTCAGAGCTGGTCCTCGACTTCAACGTCGCTCTGACCGGCTTCGACGTCCAGGCGATGCGGATTTCGGACATCATCGGCGGAAACCTGCCGAACACGCCGATCGACCCAACAGACGGTGAGCCCGTCGGCGACGTCTGCCAGCGGGCTGACCCGGACGTCTACCCGGATCCGGATGGGTTCATCCGCGTTTTCCCTCTCGTCCCGGCGACGACGCTCGACAACACCCTGGCCACGACCGAGTACAACCAGCAGTTCTTCAGCGTTGCCGAGTCCCTCCGCAGGGACTGCTTCGACGAGCTGGGTCCGCTGGCGATCGGCTACATCGTCATCGACCACGCGAACTACTGCAACCTCTCGGATCCGACGGACCCGAACTACTACTACAACAACGCGCTCGGGAACGAGAACAACCTGTTCGGTGAGATCATCTTCACCTCGGGCGAGGGCATTCCGACCTACGCGATGTCCACGGTCAACATCGAGGCGGACTCGGCGATCGCCGCCATCGCTGGAATCGACATCACGAGGACCTTCTACGCCCGGTATTGGGAGCCGGCCATCACCGGTATTCCTTACCTTCCGGCGAACAACTGCCCCAACTGCGGATCGGGCAATCCGGAGACGGACCTCTCGATCAGCTCGCCCTGGAACATCCCGGGCGGTTCGGTGGGCGCGGGCATCGGCGACGGCCGTGAGCCGCTCGGCCTGAAGTGGGCCGCCCGGTGGTTCGATCTCGGCTTGACGATTACGTCGAACTTCCGCGCGTGGCGCTCCACGACGTTCAACCCCGACTCGGACGGCTGTGACGTTCTGCGAGCCCCAGATGGCCTCGACGTTCTTCGACGAGGACGAAAACACCACGCAGTCGGGCGTCTGCCCTTCGCCCTGCACCCAGGAGCAGTTCAACTTCCCGCTGGAGACTCAGCAGGAGAACATCATCTTCTTCATCGGCGCCTTCCCCGGCGCGCCGGCTGGCTGGGTCGCCTTCGACTTCAACACCGGGTCCGTGTTCGACCAGGCGTGGGTCGACTACGCCTTCCAGGGCGCGCAGGCCTTCCAGTCGATCCTCGTTCCCGGCACGCAGCTCGATCCGTCCAGCTGTAACCCGATCGGTGTGATCGGCCCCCTGACCGTCACCCCGGCGATTCCGACCGTTCCGACGGGCAGGGTCCGTTCGGCGGCGTATAGTTCGTGTTCTCGGAGTGGGCGGGACAATCGTCCCGCCCACTCTTTTTTTCCGGGTGGAAGGTGTCAACTTGGCGGTGTTGGTCCCGAAGGTCTGATTTCAGTTTCTCCTTTGAGCTCTTCGGGTCTGTTTTGGGGGGAAGATGAAATCGGATCTGGTGCCTTCTTCAAATCGGTGCCGGCCTGATACACCGGAGGATCCCGTGCTCATGAATCGACCCGTGCTTCGTGTGCTCGCTGCGGCCGCGGCGCTCGTCATTGGCCTGGCGGGAGTCGGTCTCGCGCAGAATCCCAACTGCGGTGTCCTGCAGGGGGCCGCTGAGACGATGCTGCCCGGCTACTCCGGAGCCATACCGGGCGGGGCCGAGGTGTCGCTCGGCGGAGACTCGAGCCATGTCTATGTGCTGACCCAGTGGGGTTTCGCGCGAGCGAGCCTGGCCAGCCCCGCGAACCCCAGCCCGTACCAGATCACGAACATCGGCAAGTACCACGGCAACGGCGGAAAGATTCAGATCATGTGTGACTGCCACCAGGGCGCCAACAAGATGGACGTCGCTCAGGCCCCGGACGGCACCGCGCGCATGGTCTCCGACTGGATTCCGTTCAATCAGGACCAGGGCGGTTCGGGCCTGGCGGCTCAGCTCGCCCAGGTCAGCGGCGGGGGCAACCCGTCATTCGGGCAACAGATCGATCTACCGGATCGCGTCGCCGGAGGGCGCATTGCGGCTGTCTACGTCGCGCCCGATCGTTATTTCGGGTACTTTCCGGTGCTTGGATCCGGCGTCTATCTTGCCGTGCTGGACGATCCCACCGGGCAGACCTCACCCCCGATCGCGACGACGCAAGTCATCGACTGGCGGTCGCTGAGCGGCGTGAGCCCCGGCGCGAGACTCAAGGCGGCGCACGTCTCCATCCCGGGTTACGACAAGTACCTGCTCGTTGGCGCAACGTTCAACGACATGAAGCTCCACGTGGCGGAGATCAATCCGTCGACGGGGTTCGTCACGGAGGTTGCGAGCGGCGAGATACAGGGCGGCGAGTTCCCCGCGATGCTCGACGTCGCGGTGGTCAACGGCCAGATCTTCGTCTTCGCCGCCGGCGAGGCGGGGCTTCGGGTGCACTCGTTCGATCCACCGAATTCGAACCTGCCCGGAAGTCGGATCCATCCCGGGTGACTTCTTCTATGCCAAGGTCCGCGGCCCTGAGCCCTTCCCGGCGATCTTTCTGCACCGGAATGCCGGGAACGCGACCTCCATCGACATTTACGACACGAAATGGCTCACCCAGGGAGGCTCGCCGCTCCTCGCGAAATCTCTTCCGCACGCGGGCGCGCCGGACGGCTTCGTCGGCAACGGCTTCGACGCTCTGGTGCAGCAGAACGGCGGTGCCGTAACGGCTTATGTCTACCGGATCGTCACGGGCCAGCCGGAGTATTCGATCCACACTCAGAAGGTCGACATCTCCTGCATCGCGGCCGACCCGACGGCGCCGCCCGTCCCGCTGGCCGCGGGGACGAACCTCTCGGCCGCCGGACGGCCGGCCCCCGAGAACACGAAGAACTACTTCGGCGACAGGTGGCAGATCGCGGACGCCTCGGTCTCTTTCCTGCCGCTGACCGAGCTCGGCTGGGACTTCCACCACACGGGAGCGTTCGCCGCGGAGGTGATCGACACGCCGCCGCTCGAGACCGCCAGCATCAATCCGGCTTACTGGCCGTGCGACGAGCTCAACGGCGGCGACATCCAGTCCGGCGCCGGCTGCTACCAGAGCCTCGGCGCGCCGACCTCGACTTACCGGCTCGCGCTGCGGTCGAAGAACGGAAACCTGCCCGATCCCGCTCCCTGGGTTTCACCGGAGGTCCCGCTGCTCCAGCCCCAGGTCGCGATCGTGGGCTTCAACGGCACCCTGCTCTCGCTGCTGTCGGGCGGCAACGCCGACGCGCGCCCCTCGCAGGGCAACACGGGCGAGGCGACGTTCGCCTGGACGTTCACGCCCGGCGGAGCGGCCTCGGGCATCAACCCGCCGATTCCGGCCGGAGCCGGAGCGAGCGGGACCTTCAGCGTCAAGGCGACCTACAAGGGCGGCTACACGAACACCAAGGCCGGCGCCTACCAGCTGGTCGACCTCGTGCCGAACTTCTCGGCCTCACCCAACCCCGTTCTGATCAGCGCGCCGCTGACGCTGAAGAACCTGATGCAGATCGGCGGCACGACGACGCTCAACTCCGTCGAGTACGCGCTGACGTCGAGCGCCACGCCTCCGGCAAGCTACACCGGAACGCTGTCGGGGTCGTTTTTGCCGGTCAACGGAACGACGACGGTCACGTCGCCCGCCACGCAGGGGAGCTTCTGGGCGCACCTGCGCTACAACTTCTCGGGCCCGGGTCCGGTGGATCAGCTGACGGCGTCCGTGCCGTTTTCGACGACCACGTTCATCTTCAACCCGGTGCTCGGCGTCTACAAGAATTCGAACCACACCTCGTACGTCGGGCCGGCGCCGGGGAATCCGCCGACCTGGAACCTGACGCAAAACTCGACCTACCACCTCTTCGACGACGAGAACACGCAGGGCCTGCCGCACCCCGGGGTGGCCTTCTACAAGAGCACGAACTCCAATCCCACGGTCGAAGGAGACACGCAGATCGGTACGGCTTCGGGCTATGGGCCCGTGGCTTTCCAGGCGCGCCTCTTGCACCTCGAGCTGCTACATCAAGATCCAGGTCAGCGGGGTCGTGACGGCCTGGGCATACAAGACCTCGGGCGGCACGCCTCCGCCTCCGCCTCCTCCGCCCCCGACCGGAGCGCAGCTTTCGATCGCTCCCGCGAGCGGTGTCGCTAACATCCCCATCGCTCTGACGGCGACCGCGACCGGTTACACGCCGACGACCTACACGTGGAACTGGGGCGATGGCAGTAGCCCGCCGCCCCCGCCGCCCCCGGGAGGAGACGACTGCCTCCCCGGGCAGCCTTGCCCGACGATCGCCGCGACGCCCAAGGCCGTGGCCGACGGCACGAACACGGCGACGCACACGTACACCGCGGCCGGGAACTATGAGGTTTCCGTGACGGCGGTTCAGGGGTCGATCTCGAAGACGGCGACGCGCGTCATCACCATCGGCACGGGCGGCCCGCCGCCCCCGTCGAACCTGTCTACGCTCACGGGCGCCGAGTTCGAGCCGCTGACCGGCGGCTGGCACGGCGCCGCCGGCGTCCTGATCACCTTCACGGCCACCGAGCCCGATCCCAGCGCGACCTTCGCGTGGGACTTCGGCGACGGAGGCACGGCCACGGGACGCACCGCCTCGCACGCCTGGGGAAGCGCGGGCACGAAGATCGTGACCCTGACCGTCACGGGCGGCGGCACGCAGACCTCGGGCACGAATATCGGCACGATCCGGCTGAACCTCGACCCGTCGTCCTTCCAGGCCCTCATGATTCCGGGCGCGGGCTCGATCCTTTCGGCGGGCGGCGACTGGGCCACGGACCTTTCGATCACCAACCCCGGTACGCAGTCGATGACCATCACGCTGTACTTCGCGGCGTTCTCGGACCAGATCCCGGCGGATCTCTCCACGCTGCCGTTCAACTCGCTCGATAGCTTCCGCCTCGACGCCGGCACAGTCCTGGTCGGGCGTCGACGTCGTCGGCAATCCGGATATCCTCAATCGGCACGGCGCCGGCAAGGGCATCCTCTTCGCCCGCTTCGACGGCGGCAACGAAGTGCCGATCGCGACGACGCGCGTGTACTTCACGTCGCAGGGCTCCTCGTTCGGCACGGCGCTTCCCTCGGTCGTCACGGGGCCGTTCGGCCAGACCAGCGCCCAATCGATCGCGCTGGCCACGGGCCAGACGCTCGTCGGCCTGCGTAACGACTCGCTCTATCGTTTCAACGTCTCGCTCTTCAACGCCTCGAGCCAGGGCGGCAGCTTCCACGTCGACGTCTTCAGCGAGGACGGCGCCCAGGTCGCGAGCCAGGACTTCTCGGTTCCCCCGTACAGCCAGGCCGGCGTCAACGACACCCAACTCTTCACGCCGGACCCGTCGAAGCGCTACGTCCTCAGGGCGAGCAGCACCTCGGGCCAGCTCCAGGCGTACGCCTCGGTGCTCGACAAACGCAACAACGACCTCGTGCAGGTCTCCGACGCGACGCCGCGCGTCGACGACGCGCCCGGGACGCTGGTCACGTACTACATCTCGGGCGTCGGCCGCATCGAGAACCCCGAGACGAACACCCACTGGCGGACGGACCTGAACTTCTACAACCCGAGCGCGTCTCCGCGGCCCATGATCCTGGAGTATCACTACACACCGGCGGGCTCGACGATCGAGAAGATCGTCGAGACGCGCATCACGATCGAACCGGGTCAGCTCATCACGGCCGACGACATCGTCGGCAACGATGCTTTCCTCGACGGCGCCACAGCGGACGACCTGAAGACCGGAACGATCCTCGGTCTTCTGAAGGTCTCCTACAACGTGCCGCTGGATCGGGGCGCCGCTCATCATCGGCGGCCGTATCTATGCCGACCTCTCGACGGGCACAGCGGGCATGCAGCTCTCCACCTACACCTCGGGCGAGAGCGTGGCCCCGGGCGGCAACCGCTTTCTCGTGATGCCGGGCGCGCAGACGAACCTGCGCTTCCGCACCAACATCGGCATCTTCGCGCAGGGAGACCAGCCGACGCCGGTCGAGATCAAGGCGATCAAACAGGACGGCTCCGAGGCCTCGACGTTCAACTACACGCTGAACGACCCGGGCCACACCGGGGCGTTCGCCCAGATCCCGATCACCGAGGACACGTTCCCGGGGATCGACGGCAACGCGATGACGATCCGGGTCAAGGCTCTCTCGGGGAGCCCGGTCGGGGCCTACATCGTCACGGTCGACCAGATCTCGACGGACACCGTCTTCATCCAGGGCAAGCGCGTCAACTGAGACGAGTCGCAATTCACTGCGAACGTCAAAGGGGCGGCCGCAAGGGCCGCCCCTACGTTTTTGTGGAATGGTTGGGGCGGCCGCCGTCCGTCCACCGAAGGGCGACTCCCGGCAGTAGGAGACGCCGTCCGCAGGACGGCGGCATCGCCGCCCCTATGTTTTTGGCGAAGGCGACGGCGGGGCGCGAGGATCCGTATCTCCGGGACTAGAATGGCGTCGACCGCATGACTGAGACCGCGCCGTCGGACGCGGCCGTTCGCGCCGACCGGCTTTTCAAGACCTATCGCATCTACGACTCGGCGGGCGAGAGGCTCCGGGAGCTCCTCTTCCGGCGGCCCCGCCACCGCGATTTCCACGCCCTTTCGGACGTCTCCTTCACGCTTCCGCGAGGGCAGGCGCTGGGGCTCATCGGCGAGAACGGCGCGGGCAAGTCGACGCTGCTCAAGATCGTGGCCGGCACGACGCGGGCGACCTCCGGCCAGGTCGAGCGGCGCGGCGCCGTGGCCTCCATCCTGGAGCTCGGCATGGGCTTCCATCCCGAGTTCACGGGCCGGGAGAACGCGCGGATGAACGCGGCGCTTCTCGGTCTGTCCGGCGCCGAGATCCGGCGGCGGCTGCCGGAGGTGCGGGACTTTGCCGAGCTCGGCGAGTTCTTCGACCGGCCCGTGCGGACGTACTCCTCGGGCATGGCGCTGCGCCTCGCGTTCGCCGTCGCCACGCACGCCGACGCCGACGTCCTCATCGTCGACGAGGCCCTGGCGGTCGGCGACGGGTACTTCCAGAAGAAGTCGATCGACCGGATCACCGACTTCCACCGGCGGGGGGGGACCCTTCTCTTCTGCTCGCACGCGCTGTACTACGTGGCCCTCCTCTGCGACGAGGCGATCTGGCTGCGAAACGGAAAGGTCGCCGCGGCGGGCGCGGCGCTTCCGGTCGTGCGGCAGTACGAGGCCTATCTCCAGGAGAGGGAGCGGGGGCTCGCCCACGAAACTCCCGCGCCGGCGGTGGGAGCCGAGACCGCCGCGGGCCCCGCCGACGGACGGCGCCCGGCCCGCCTCACCGAGGTGCTCGTGCACGACGGCTCGGGTTATCCGCGCACGGAGTTCGCGAGCGGCGAGTCGCTCGCCGTCGATGTCGAGTTCGAGACCGTGGACCCGTCGCTCGCTTTTCACGTGCGCGTGGCGATCGACCGGGAGGACGGCGTGCAGACGTTCGCCGTCGACACGCGCCATGAACCGTGGGCGCCGCTGACCGGGCGCGGACGCCACCGGCTGCGGCTCCTCGTGCCCGATCTGCCCGTGGCGCAGGGAGACTTCCGCGTCTACGTCTATCTCGGCGACGAGAAGGCGCTCCACGTCCACGATCTGAGGATCCTGAAGCCCGGCTTCTCCGTGGCGTCGCCGGAATACGTCGTCGGCCTTCTCCGCCCGCGCCACGTCTGGTCGCAGGAGGAGCCTCGGGATACCGAGAAGGAGTCGGCCGCGGGTCGCGCCGCGGCCTCGTCTTGACGCGGGGTCTGGCCTTCCTCTCCGACACAGCGGCCGCTCGACTCGCCCGGGTCGATGGACTACGGGACGCGCCTTTCGCGGCTGCGCTGGGTGCGGGCCGCCCGGCCGGACGTGGTCGCCGACTGGAGCCCTCGGGACGCCGCGGCGGCGGCTCTGGTGGGCGCCCAGACCTGGGTCTTCGTACCGGACGCGTCGGCGCTGCCGCACCCGGCGGGGGGAGGGAGCGTCTGCCACACGCTGCGGGAGCTCGAGGAAGCCGGTCGCGGACGGTCGGTCGTCCGGGATGGTCCGGCGGCCGCCGTCGTCTTCCGCCCCGCGGCTCTGCCGCCCGAAGCGATCGAAACCATCAAAACATATGTTGCACGGTTACTCGAAAGCAATCCGCCCCTTTTCGGCGTCCTGCCGTCGTTCTCCGTCGGGGACTCCTCCGAAATCGAGCGCGCGGAGATCGTAGAGCGCCTTCCCGAGGGCCCGGCTCGGATTCTGGACGTCGGCTGCGGCTCCGGAGGGCTCGGCGCGGCCCGGGCCCGCCGTGCCGGCTGGAAGCTCACCGGCGTCGAAATGGACCCCTTCCGGGCCGCCCGGGCGAAGGAGCGCGGCGGCTACGAAAGGATCCTCGAAGGGGACCTGCGGACCATACTTCCCGCCCTCGCCGCCGAAGGAGCCCGGTTCGACGTCATGGTGTTCGCGGACGTTCTCGAGCACCTGGAGGAGCCGGCGGCGGCGCTGACCGCGGCGCGGGCGCTCGCCGCGGAGGGCGCCACGCTCCTGGCCGTGGTGCCGAACGTCGGCCACCTCTCCCTGGTCCGTGACCTCCTTCTCGGACGTCACGATCCGGTCCCGGCCGGCCTCTGCGACGCCGGGCACCTGCGCTGGTTCACGAAGGCGTCGCTGGCCGAGGCCCTCGAGGAAGCGGGCTGGAACACCATCGCGATCGAGAGCGCGCCGGGGGCGCCGGCGCCCGACGCGGGCCCGTTTCTGGAGCTCGCCTCCGGCTGGCCGGACATCGACCGGGTGAGTCTCGCCACCTACCAGTGGATCGCAACCGCGCGGTCGTAGGCCAGCGCATGAAGATCGCGTACCTGCTCGAATCGACCGGCTTCTTTGGCGGCGTGAAGGTCGTTCTCCAGCAGGCCGACGCGCTCGCCCGCCGCGGCCACCGCGTGACCATCGTGTCGCCCGAGCCGGCTCCGGAGTGGTTCCTCCTCGCGCGGGCCCGCTTCGAGCGTTCCTCGTTCCGCGATTCCGCGGCGCTCTCCGAGGCGGACGTCCGCGTCGCGACCTTCTACCGCACCGTGCCGCTCGCCCTCGAGGGCGCGCGGGGTCCGGTCTTCCACCTCTCGCAGGGTTACGAGGGAGGGTTCCGTCATTACCGGGAAGCCGGCCTCTGCGCCGAGATCGACCGGGTCTACCGCCTTCCGACCGGCAAGCTCGCCATCTCCTCGACCCTGGCGCGGCGCCTCGAAGCGCTGGGATTCGGCGCCGTCACCGACGTCGGCCAGACCTTCGATCCGGGCGAGTTCTCTCCGGGCCCGGAGCGGACGGCAGGCGATCCTCCCGTCATCCTCGTCGTCGGTGCGCTGGAGGTCGAGTCCAAGGGCATCGAGATCGCGCTGCGCGGCCTGGCCGAGAGCCGGCGGCGGGGCGGGCGATTCCGGGTGCGACGCATCTCCTACGCGCCGCCCGGGCCAATCGAGCGGGAGCTCGCGGTCGCCGACGAGTACCACACGCGCCTGCCGCCGGAGCGCATGCCCTTCGCCTACCGTTCGAGCGATCTCTTCGTCGGCGCGACCCGCCTCGAGGAGGGCTTCGGCCTTCCGACCCTCGAGGCGCTCGCGTCCGGCATTCCGTGTCTCCTGTCGGACGTGCCGGGACACCGGGAGATCGGGGGCGTGGCGGCGGGCTACTTCGAAGACGGGAATCCGCAGAGCCTCGCCGCGGCTCTCCCGGCGATGTTGACGGAGGAGGCCCGCGCCCGCGCGCGCGCCGCCGGACCGGCCGAAGCCGCGCGCTACGACTCGGCCTTCGTGGCGGAGCGGCTGGAGCGCGCCTTCCGCGAGGCCCTCGGGCAGGCGGCGTGACGGGACGGCCCTCTCCGGCGGTCTCCGCGATCGTCGTCAACCACCGGAGCGCCCGGGAGGCTCGGGCCTGCGTCGAATCGCTTCGCGCGGCCTTTCGGACGGGAGGCCGTGGACGGCGAGATCGTTCTGGTCGATTGCGCTTCCGGGCCCGAGGAGGTCCGAGCGCTGGAGGCGCTGCCGGCGGACACGCGCGTCTTCCTCGCCGAGAATCGCGGCTACTCCGGGGGCGTCAATGCGGGTCTCGCGAAGGCCGGCGGGTCGAAGATTCTGCTCGCGAACGCCGACGTCGTCTTCCTCGAGGGCGCCGTGACGGCGCTTCTCGCGGCGCTCGAGGAGCCTCGGGTCGGGGCCGTGGCGCCGCTGTGCGTGTGGGACTCGGCCGGGACCCTGCGGCTGCCGGCCGAGGCCGCTCCGGGCTTTGTCGGCGAGCTCGGCCTGGCGCGCTTCCCGGCCTTCGCGCGCCGCACGCTCTCCCTCTGGGAGCGGGGAGGCGAAACCCGGCATCTGGTCGGCGCCATTCTCGCGGCGAGGCGCGACGTCTTCGACCGCGTGGGGCGCTTCGACGAGCGTTACCCCTTCGAATACGAGGAGACCGAGTGGGAGGACCGCGTGCGTGCGGCGGGCCTCGCCCTGCGATTCGAGCCGAGGGCCCGCGCGCGGCATCTCTTCGCGCGGAGCGCCCGGCGCAATCCCGAAACCGATTCCAAACGCGCGGCATCGCGCCGCCGCTACCGCGAGAAGCGGTGGGGAAGGCTCGGGCGAGCGATCCTCGACCGCGCCGGCGCGCGCCCGCCGCGGCCCCTCGCCGCCGGCATCCGGCGGCTCGCCGAGCCGGCGCTCGACGCCCGGGACGGCGCCTGGGTCGCGGTGTCGACGAATCCGACGCTGATTCCCTTCGCGGGCGCGCCGCTGGCGGGGGGCTTCCGCCTGCCGGCCGAGGTGCTCGAGTCTCTGCGGCCCGGGCCCGTCTATCTGCGGACCTTCGATCCGCGCGACGGCCGGCCGCTCGAGACGTGCGTGTGGGAGAAGGCATGAGCGGCTTCGAGATCCGCGACGCCGCGGCCGCGGACGCCCCGGGCATCCGCCGGCTCTTCCAGAAGGTGTTCGGGACCGCGCTCTCGCAGGAGGAGTGGTCCTGGAAGTTCGCACAGGATCCGGACGGGTGGTACGGCGTCGTCGGCCTCGTCGACGGCGAGATCGTCGGCCACTATGCGGGCTGGGGCGCGCGGTTCCTGCTCGACGGAGAGCCGCGCCTGCTCTACTCGGTCGGCGACGTCGCCACGGACCCCACGGTGCGCGGCCTCGGGGGACGCCGCGGCGTCTACCGCGCGATGACCGATGTTTTCTACGCGCGGGTCGGCGCGGACGGCGTGCCCTTCTGCTACGGCTTTCCGAACGCCCGGGCGCTGAAGATCTCCGAGAAGATCGTCGGCTCGCGCACGCTTCTGCCGGTGCGTTTGGTCAAGGTGCCACTCGACGCGTTCGGGCCGTCGCCGGGCGACAGCGAGGCCGGCGAGCTCGTCGACGAATCGTTCGATTCGCTCTGGGAAGCGGGCCGACGCGGCATCGCGTACGGCGCGATTCGGGACCGCGGGCGCGTGAACTGGCGCTTCCACGCGCGGCCCAACCGCTACTATCGAATGGTCTGGCGCCGCCAAAACGCCGAGATGACCGCGTGGGCCGCGCTCTCCGTCGGCGACGGCGTGGCGACGGTCGTGGACTACCTCGGACGCGACCCGAACGGTGGCGACCTTCCGGAGCTGTTCGCGGCCGCGGCGGACGAGGCGCGGCGCCTCGGCGCGGCTCACCTCGCTCTCTGGTTGCCGCCGGGCGGCCCGGGACGCGCGCCGATCGAGGCGCTCCCCGGCGAGAGGATCGACGCGGGCTTTCCGATGATCGTGCGCGTGTTCGACGAAGAGGCCGTGCGCCGCTTCGGCGCGAACGTGCACCTCGTTCCGTCTCTGTACGACCTCGTCTAGCCTCGCGGGTGGAAGATGACTCGGGGCGGGACGCGGCTGGCCTGCGTTTCGCATCCTCGCGCGGCGAGGAGGAAGTGGACGGCGTCGCCGACGTGTCCTTCGATCGGGAGACCGCGAACCCGGTCTCGTTGCGCGCGTCGGCGCCCGATCGGTCCGGGAGGGCGCCGGGGCCCGTCGCTCGGGCACGGTCTCCGCGGTTCGCGGCCGGCCGTGTCGAAGGGCTAGAATAGCGACGCCGGAATCGGCCCCCGTAATACGACCATGAGCCAGCAGCCCGAGCAGAAAACCGCCAGCCGATCCGTCGCCCTGGCCGAGCCGGAAACGGTATCGCCGTACCTCCACGACCGGGGCGGCTCCCTCTACAACCCCTTGACGGGCAGCGAGTTGTCGAAAGACGCCGACGGCTTCCGGGCGCTGACGAGGATCGAGCAGGGCCTGCCGCCCGGGGTCGACCCCTCCGTCCTCGCTCACCTGCGGGCCGAGCGGTTCCTGATCGAGGACGCCTTCGCGGAGTCCCGTCGCACGCACCTTCTCTACGTCTCGCTCGAGACGAGCACGGCCTGTAACCACCGTTGTCCCTTTTGTCCGGTTTCGGTCGCGCCGCGGGACAAAGAGGTCATGTCGAAGGAGCTCTTCGAGCGGATCGTCGACGAGGTCTCCGACTTCGGAGGCGACCGGATCGTCGTCTCGCTGTCGAACTACAACGAGCCGACCTTCGATCCCCTCTTCGAGGACCGGATCCGGTACCTCTTCGGCAAGGGCATTCCCGTGAGCCTCCTGACCAACGCCTCGGGCTTCACCCCCGAACGCGCCGAGCTCTTCGAGGGCCTCGGCCGCTTCCGCTACATCGGCGTCAATCTGCCGACGGTGCGGCCCGACCGCTACGAGAAGCTCCACGGGACGCGCGACCTTCCGAGAGTCCTCGCGAACATGGACGCGCTGCACGCCCGGGAGATCGCCGAGGAGACCGCCATCGTCTGTCTCGGCGAGGAAGACGAGGAGCACCTGCGCGACGTCGCCGAGATCCGCGCGCATTTCGAGCCGAGAGGCTGGGTCGTCAAGCAGTTCAAGATCCGCAGCCGTCCGGACAGCGGCACCTACGTCATCGAGCCTCCGCCCCTGAAGAAGCTTCGGGGCTGCGAGCTCGTGGGCTCGCGTCCGTTCGAGCACCTCCACATCAACGGCACGGGCACGGCCGTGCTGTGCTGCCAGGACTACTACGAGAAGCTCACAGTCGGGGACCTCAACACGCAGAGCGTCGCGGAGATCCTGGGCGGCGACACGATGGCGCGCCTCCGGCGCTGGACGTACGGCGTCGAGGAAGCTCCGGACGACTTCCTCTGCCGGCGTTGCGAGTTCGCGATTCCCGGCGAGTGACCTCGGCCGGGCTGCCCGATCTCGAAGGCGGCGCCACTCCCGTGACTCCTCACCCTCACGCTCGACGCGACTAACCGCTTTCCGGACTCGCACTTATCGTCATCCGAAGCTACACTTCGGAAAGTCCTCATGCCGCGTGAAGAATCGCTGATCCCATACCAGTCGAGCGAGCTGACCGGGGCGAGGATCCTCGTGCTCGCGGCGCATCCGGACGACGAATCCTTCGGCGCCGGAGGCACGCTCGCCCTCTCGGCCGGCAAGGCCGAGGCGATCCGGATCTGGATCGCGACCGACGGCACGGGCCAGGAAGGCGTGACCCCCGAGGGCGCGCGCGACTACGCCGCCCGGCGGCGCGAGGAAGCGGTCGCGGCCGACGGCCGCGCTCGGCCTCGAGGAGCCCCGCTTCGCGGGCCTCGCCGACCGCAGCCTCTCCGGCTCCGATTCGTCGCGTGTCCTCGAGGCCGCGATCCGCGACGAGCTCGCGGACTTTCGCCCCGACCTCGTCCTCTGCCCGTCGCCTTCCGAGATCCACCCGGACCACCGCGCCCTCGCGCGCGTCCTCTTCGAAGCGGTCGCTTCCTCGCGCCCGGGAGATCCCGACCACGACCGCTTTCGTCTGCTGCGGATCGGCTTCTACGAGCTCTCGCACCCGATTCTGCCGAACGTGCTCGTGGACATCGCGCCGGTCGCGGAGAAGAAGGACGAGGCGCTGGCCTCCTACGTCTCGCAGCAGTCCGTCCGCGACTACGCCGGAGCGATCCGCGGCCTCAACGCGTATCGGAGGCTGACCCTCTCGGGGCGGGGCCCCGTCGAGGCGTTTCGCGTCCTGACCTACGCCGAGGCTTCGACGATGTCGCTCGAGGAGCTCCGGCGCGCCATCGGACCTTCTCTCGTCACCGACGGAGACCGCGGGCCCGCTCCGGTCGCGGTCGTCGTACGCACGCGGAACCGGCCGGCGCTTCTGCGCGAGGCGCTCGAGAGCCTGCGCGCGCAGACGGCCCGCCCGAGGCAGGTCGTCGTCGTGAACGACGGGGGAGCCTCGCCGCGCGAGGTCGTGGAAGGCTTCCGGGACGCCTTCCCGGTGCTTCTCGAGGAGCCCCGCCAGCGGCGCGGCCGCTCGGCGGCGGCGAACCGGGGTGTCGCTCTGGCGAAGGAGGAGCTGGTCGCGTTCCTCGACGACGACGACCGCTGCTTCCCCGACCACATCGAGCGGCTGGCCGCCGGTCACCGCCAGGGCCCGGAGCCCGTCGTCTATTCGGACGCCGTCACGGTGGTCTACGGCCAGGGCGAGACGGGCTGGGAGCCGCGAGTCCGCACGCTCCAGTACTCGCTGGACTTCGATCCGGACTACCTCCTGCTCGCCAACTACATTCCGATTCACACGCTGCTTCTGCCCCGCGAGCTCTTCACCAAGGTCGGCGGCTTCGACGAGGGGCTCGACTACTCCGAAGACTGGGACTTCCTGATCCGGCTGTCCGCCGAGACGCCGTTCCGGCACCTGCGATCGGTGACCTGCGAGTACCGGGTCTTCGAGGCCCAGTCCAACGACCCCACGCACGTCGCGGCCGGCGCGGGAGCGTTTCAGGACGCGCGGCGCAAGATCTTCGAGCGCTACGCCGCGCGCCGCACGGACGCGGGCCTCGCCCGCGTGCTCGACCGGATGCGCTCGCAGGTCGCCTTCTGGTACGACCGCGACGGGATCTCGCAGGGCGAGCTCCGCTACCTGCGGGAGAGCCACCGCCGCATCTCGGAGAACCTGAGCCGCGCGGAGAGGGAGCGCCAGAGCGAGCGCGCCCGACTCACGGCCGAGAACGAGCTCCTCCACGCGCGCCTCGGCGAGGTCTTCGCCAAGAACGAGGAGTACGACCATCTCGTCACCGAGGCGCACGTCGAGATCGAGCGGCTGAACAGCCTGCTGAACACCATCTACGGATCGAAGACGTGGAAGCTGCATCTGTTTCTCGACAAGCTGCGGGGACGACGGTAGAGGTTGAGAGTTGAGCGTTGAGACGTCGAGCGTGATTACGCGGGCCTTCACTCTCAACGCTGAACACTCAACACTCAACGTTCTCCCATGATCGTCGTCCTCGCCCCCGAGCCGATCCGTCCCCGCATGGCCGGAATGGGAATCCGGGCACTCGAGCTCGCACGCGTTCTGTCGCGCGCGTTCGACGCGCGCCTGCTCGTGCCGAACGACCCGGAGGAGGCGCGCGAGGCGGCCGGGGACCTGGCGGTCGCGGCGGCGCCGCCGGGGCGTCTCGCCGAGGCTTCGCGCGGAGCCTCGGCGGCCCTCGTCTCCGGGCACGCCGCGAACGCCTGGTTCCACGAGGTGCCGGAGCCTCCCGGTCGCGGTCGATCTCTACGATCCGTTCCCGATCGAGAACCTCCACTACGCCCGCACGCTGGGCGAGGAAACCGCCCGACACGATCTCGCGACGCTCGAGCGTGCGCTGTCGCGCGGCGATTTCTTCCTCTGCGCCTCGCCCGAGCAGCGCCTCTTCTACGCCGGAGCGCTCTTCGCGAGCGGGAGGATCGGGCCCTCCAACTTTCCCGACGATCCGGCGCTCGAAGGGCTTCTCGCGACCGTTCCCTTCGGTGTTCCGGAGTCGCCGGCGGCGGGGGACCGGGCCGCCGGGCGCCGGGCCGCCGGTCTGCCGCCGGATGTCCCCGAGACGGCTCCGCTCGTTCTCTTCGGGGGGATCTACGACTGGTACGACCCGGAGCTTCTGCTCGCGGCCTGGCCGCGCGTGCAGGAGCGCGTGCCCGACGCGCGGCTCCTGTTTTTCGAGAACCCCAATCCCGGAGACGACGCCGCAGCGGGTCTTCGAGGCCGCGCGCATGCGCGCGAAGGCGATCGACCCGGACGGCCGCTCCATCCGCTTCTCGCCCTGGCTGCCCTACGCTTCGCGTGCCGACCTCTACGCGGCCTGCGACCTCGCCGTCTCGATCGCCTCCGAGGGCCTGGAGACCGAGCTCGCCTACCGCACCCGGCTCCTCGACGCGGCCTGGGGAGGCGTTCCCTCGGTGGCCGTCGCCGGCGGCACCCTCGCCCGCGAGCTCGCCTCGGCCGGCGCGGGCGTCGAGTGCCGGCGCGAAGCGGACGCGCTCGCCTCCACAATCGCCGGCCTGCTGGCGGACGCGCCTCGCCGGCGGGACATGGGCCGCGCGGCGCGCGCCTTCGCCTCGGCGCGCGCCTGGGGGCGCGTCGCGGCCCCGCTTCTCGACTGGGCGAAACGGGCGCGCGTGGACCCCGGACGGACGGCGCTTCGCGCGCTGGAGAGCCCGGGCGGCGGCTCCCTTCTCGCGCGGATCTTCCGTTAAGCGATACGGCTTCGCGCGCTGTGCAGGCCGGTCCCACACCCGAAGCGTCCGCCGTCGTCGTCCATCACCGCGGGCTCGAGCACCTGCTCGAGTCGCTCGCGGCGCTCGAGGCCTCGGCGCGCGAAGGCCTGACGCTCGAAATCCTCCTCGTCGACAACGCTTCCGGGGCGCCTCAGGACGAGATCCTCCGGCGTCATCCCACGGTCCGGCGAATCCCCTCGGCGCGGAACGTGGGCTTCGCGGCGGGCTGCCGGCTGGGCGTGGAGGCGGCCCGGGCCCCGTACGTCCTCTTCGTCAACGACGACGCGACGGTCCTGCCGGAGGCGCCGCGCCTGCTCGTGGCCGCCCTGGCGGAGGCCGCCGACGACGTGGCCGCGGTGGGCGGCCGAATGACCGACCGGACCGGCCGGCGAAACGACTTCTCGGACGGTTTTCTGACTTTCGACGGCCACGCCTTCGCGGCCCACGTCGGCCGCGCCGTCGAATCGCTCCCCGCGGCGTCTCCGGGCGAAGAGCGCCTCTTCGCCTCGGGCGGATTCATGGCCGTCCGCCGCGCGGAGTTTCTCGAGACGGGCGGCTTCGACGACGACTACTTCGCCTACCTCGAGGACGTCGACTTCGGATGGCGCCAGTGGATCGGCGGGCGCCGCATCATCGCCGAGCCGCGCGCCGTCGCGCGGCACCGGGGCGGCGCGACGGGCGAGGCGCTCGGCGTCTTCTCGCGGGGCTTCCTCTACGAGAAGAATGCGTTTTCGACGGCGTACAAGAACTTCGACGCCGAGCACTTCCGCAACCTCATGCCGTCGGTGCTGATGGCGTTTCTCAACCGCGTCGCGCAGATGCTGACCGCGCGTAATCCCGGCGCCGCGGAGCTCAAACGCGACCCGTACGCCGGCGCGCCGCCGCCGTCGCTCGCTCGGACCCTCCTGGGCGTCTCCGAGGAGTTCGCCGCCCGAGTGTCGGTCGACGATCCGCTGACGATCGCCCACCTGCGCGCCCTGCTCTGGATCCACCGCCACCACGCGGGCCTGGCCGAGAAGCGGCGCGTCGTGCAGGCCCGGCGGCGCCGTTCGGATTCCGAGATCTTCGCGAAGTTCCCGCTCCGGCTGGTGCCGACCTACCCGGGCGACGAGCGGTTCGGCTCCGACTTCTTCGCGCCGTTTCTCCAGAGCGCCCCGGAGCTCTCGAAGGCCACGCTCGAGGAGATCTTCGAGGGCGCGGGGTAGCCGATCTCATGCGCTTTTCCGTCGTCATCCCCACGTACCGGCGTCCGGAGACGCTCTTCCCGGTCCTCGACGCCCTCGCGCGCCAGGCCGGTCCGCCGGAGTTCGAGGTCGTCGTCGTGGACGACGGCTCCGGAGACGACACACCCGAACGGCTCGGCGCCTACCGCCCGCCCTATCCGTTCCGCTTCTTCTCGCAGGAGAACGGAGGTCCCGCCTCGGCGAGGAACCGCGGCGTGCGTGAGGCGCGCGGCCGGATCGTGCTCTTCCTGGGCGACGACACCGTTCCGGAGGCCCCCCTCCTCGCGGTCCATGGAAGGGCCCACGCCGAGCCCCGCAACCATCCCATCGCCGTGCTCGGCTACACCACCTGGCCGCGGGACCTGCGCGTGTCGCCCTTCCTGCACCAGATCAACGAGTACGGCCTGCAGTTCGGCTACGGACTGATCCGCGACCCGGAGCAGGTGCCCTTCAACTTCTTCTACACGTCCAACGTCTCGCTCCCGCGGGAGCTTCTGCTCGAAGCCGGCCTCTTCGACACGAGCTTCCCGCACGCCGCCTGGGAGGACATCGAGGTCGCCTACCGGCTCATGCAGCGCGGCATGCGGATGCTCTACCGCCCCGAGGCGGTCGCGCGGCATCACCACGACATCACGTTCGCCTCGTTCCGCAGGCGGCAGGAGAAGGCCGGCGAAGCGGCGGCCATTTTCTACAGGAAGCACCCCGAGCTCGGCGACTTCCTCGCCGTCCCGCAGGCCAAGCTGCTGCCCGAGCGGCGGACGCTGGCCGAGCGGCTCCTGCCGGTCTGGGCGGCGCGCGCGGAGCGCCGGGCGTTGCCGGGCGCCCGTCGAGCGCTCGAGCGCGTCCTCCGCGACGACTACCTGCGAGGTCTCAAGCGCGGCCTCGCGACCGCCGAAACGTTCCCCACCGGATGACGCGCTGACCTGAGGGGAGGTCAGCGGCGCCGCCGTCCTCTGGCGGTAACGCCTCGAAAACTCCAACGCCTGCCGAGGTTTGCGCGAAGCGACTTCGTAAACCCGGTGGCCCTTTTTTTGCTCTAATGGTGCGTGGAGGACTCCCGATGAAGATCTTCTCGCGGGTCGCGTTGACGGTCGCGGCCGTTCTGATCTCTACGGCGGCGCTCGCTCAGCGTCCGGCCGGGGGAAGCCGCGGCGGCGGCGGCGGGCCGCGCGCATGAGCGGAGGCCCGCGCGTCAGCGCGCCGCGCGGCGGCCAGGTCACGGCGCCGCGCGGCGGCTACTACCGGCGGCGCGCGGCGGCTACTACGGCGGCCGCGGTTACTACGGCGGCGGAAGAGGCTACGGACGCTACCCGATCCGGCCCTACTACCCGTATCGGCCTTACTACCCCTACTACCGTCCTTACTACCCGATCGGCTGGTACGGCTGGGGCGCGGGCTGGGGTTGGGGCTGGGGCGGATGGTGGGGCTACTCGCCCTGGTGGGGCGGCTACGGCTACGGCTATCCCGGCAGCTACTACGGCTACGGCTACGGCTACGGCGGCTACGGCGCTCCGGGAGGCTACGTCGGGGTCTCGACGGCGCCCGGACGCTGGGCGGGGGTGAAGACCGACATCTCGCCCGAGGAAGCGCGCGTCTTCCTCGACGGACGCTACATCGGCATGGCCGACGACTTCGACGGCTTTCCGGACCTGCTCTATCTGCAGGCAAAGGGGCACTACAAGCTCGAGTTTCAGCTCGAAGGATTCGAGCCGCAGACCGTCGACGTCGACGCAGATTCCCGGCGCGCTCGTCAAGATCGAGAACAAGCTGAAGAAGATCCCCGGCGCGAAGCAGTACGGTTCCTACGACAATCCCGAGCCGGAAGGCGGCGTCCAGCGCTACTTCGGAAAGCAGAAGGACGGCACCACCGGACCGAGCATCCTCGAGGAGCCCGTGGAGGAAGGGCCCGGGAACTACAGGTATCCGGCGGACACGTCGGCCCCGCTTCAGGGGGATCTGCCCCGCTCGATGTCGGCGGAGCCCGGAACATCCTCGCCGACGTCTCCGTCGTCGCCGGCGCCCTCGGCCCGGGGGCGCATCGTCTTCCGGATCGAGCCCGACGACGCCGCGGTGTATCTCGACGATCGCTTCGCGGGGACCGGAGAGGAGCTGTCCACGCTGGGTCGCGGGCTCCAGGTCTCCGCCGGTCCGCACCGGGTCTTCGTCTCCCGGCCGGGCTTCGAAAGCGACGCGGTGATGGTGGATGTCGCGCCGGGGGGCAGTGAGACCGTCGAGGTCAACCTACGGAAACCTTGAACAGGAGTGTAAAGACGGCTTGTGCCCGGTGAGGCAATCGGCCATATACTGAGAGCACTCGAAGGAATCGACAAGGGGAGCGGAGGGCTTGGCGGCGTCTGCCATCCTAGTTTGCCACACCTTCCGTCAGTCTGATAGCTCCCAGGTCCGCACTCTTCCCGATCCTTCCGAGCCCGCTGGGCCGGAGGCTCCCCGTCGTTCCTTCGAGTTTTTATTTTGGAAGTCGAGGGTCGAGTGTCGAGAGTCGAGAGGTGAGAGTCCGCTCGGAGCCTGGACCTCCTAGACGCTAGACCCCCGACTCTCGACTTTTCTCCAGCAGCCCCAGCAGCACTTTCTCGAAGTGCAGCCTCCGATTCCCCCTCCGGACGTCCGGAGGCGGATCGGCCGCGGCCATGGCCGCGTCGCGGAAGGCGGCGGGACCGGCGCGGCGTGCGAGCTCGGCCAGCTTGCCGGCCACCGCGCGGTGACGGACCGCTCCGGCGTCCGCTCCCTCGGCGGCCAGGGCGGCATCGGCGAGGACTTCGGACAGCAGCCGCGCGTCGGCCTGTTCGGAGGAGGCGACTGCCTCGGCCAGGATGAGCAGGGCCGCCGCCCGCCCGCCCGTGATGCCCTCCTCGAGCGCCGCCACGACCGCCTGCCTGCGCCTCGCGCGCTTCGGCGAGGCGGGCGGAAAGATCCTCCGACCTCTTCTCTCCGGCCTCGTCCGGAAGGAAGAGAACGAGGTCCCGGGCCTCGTCCTCCGTGAAGCCGCGCTCGATCCAGGCCTTCTCGCGGTCCGCGCGCGACTTCCGAGGGGAGGGCCACCTGTCACGGCCCGCGACCGGATCGTCGGGAGGCAGCGACTCGGGCCGGCCGGTCGTGGACAGAATCCAGCGGAACCGGGCACCGGGCTCCTCGAGCGACTTCAAGAGCGCGTTCGCCGCCTCGACGCCGAGCAGGTCCGCGCGCAGGATCCGCGCGACGCGCCGCGCGCTCTCGTAGGGACGGCCGGCGCCGAAGGCGATGGCTCTCGCGCACGCGGTCGACGCGGATCTGCCGGACCGTACCCGTGCCCTCCGGCTCGATCGTGAGCAAGTCCGGGTGAAGCCCTTCGCGCACACGCCGGCAGCTTCCGCACGTCGCGTTCGGGATCGTTCCCCGGGCAGAGCAGGCGCGCCGCGAGCTCGCGCGACTCCGCCTCGAGCCGGGCCTCGGAGGAGCCGGTGAGCAGGAGCGCTCCGGGAATCGCTCGGGCTCCTCGGCGAGTTTCGCGAGCACCGTCATCGCACATCCGAATCTTCCGGCGACGAGCGCCCAGGTCTTCGCGAAGACGGCGGCGGCGTCCCCGTCGACGGCGGATCACCGCGACGCGGCCCGGCTCGCGCCGCGCGATCGCGAGGAACGCCGCGCGCACCTTCTCGTGCAGCGAGAGATCCTCCGCCTCGAAGCGTCCGCCGCGGCGTTCCGCCTTCGCGTTCCGCGCCTTCGCCCGCGCCAGACCTTCCTGCGGGTCGCAGTCGTAGACGAGCGTCAGGTCCGGCGTCAGGCCCTCGCGCACGCGCGCGTCGACCTCGCGCGATCCAGCGCGCATCGAGGCCGCGTCCGGCCGCCTGGTACGCCTCGGTCGAGTCGGAGAAACGGTCGCAGAGGAGGAAGGCCCCCGCATCGAGGGCCGGGCCGGATCACCGCACGCACGTGCTCGCGTCGGGCCGCTTCGAGCAGAAGCCATTCCGCGATCGGGTCGAGTCCGGCGTGCGCCGTGTCGAGGAGGATGCTTCGGATCTTCTCGGCGACCGGCGTGCCTCCGGGCTCCCGCGTGGTCGTGACGGAGAGGCCCGAGCCGCGAAGGCGGTCGGCGAGAAGCGAAAGCTGCGTCGATTTTCCGCAGCCCTCGACTCCCTCGAAAGTGATGAACGGCACGGGGCGGAGGATAAGCCCCGGCGGGCATTTTCGGCCCGGGAAAGCCATTAACATGGTGACCTTTTGACGCTTCGCTCGTTGGCGGGGGAGAGGGGAAATTGGCGTTGAACGGGGTCGGGCGCCCGAGCGCTTCGGGCGCCGTCTCGCGGCCGGGCTGGTTCCTGGCGGTCGGCTTCGCCGGCCTGGCCATCGCCATCGCCTCGATCGCCGACATGTTCTCGGCCCGCCCGTACGACGGCATCGTGCCCGTGCCCTACGGCCGCGAGGGCATCGACGTCCGCATGGTGCTCCCCGGGACCCCGGCGGAGAAGGCCGGCATCAAGGCCGGCGAGTGCATCCAGGGCATCGGCCGGCGGATCGTCCACACGAGCTCCGACGCCTCGGAAGAGCTCCGCCGCCACAGGATCGGCGAGCAGCTGGACTACCTCGTCCGCAACGGCGCCTGCCCCGGAAGCCCCGAGGCCGCCCCCGGCAAGGAGCTCCGGACCGTGCCGGCTCCAGCTCACCTCCGAGAGGCTCGGAGGACGGACCTATCTCTACGCGGTCGTCGTCGGTTTCCTCTTCTTCCTGATCGGGCTCTTCGTCTTCGTCCGGGTGCCGCAGGAGCGCTCGGCCCGCATCTTCTTTCTGCTGTGCGTCCTCTTCCTGCTCTTCTTCGTCTGCCGCCTGCGGCCGGCCTCGTACTGGTGGATCGACGTCTTCGTCCAGAGCACCGGCACGGTCAGCCTCTTTCTGATGCCGGCCGTCTTCCTCCACTTCTTCCTGATCTTTCCGCGCCCCAAGCGCCTCCACTTCGCTCGGGCCGACGAGTGGACGGGAGAGCCGCCCGCGCGCTGGAAGGTCCGGCTGCAGGAGTTTCTGTCGGCGAGCCCGGCGCTCCTCTACCTGCTCTATGCGATTCCGCCGATCGTCTTCCTCTACGACGTGATGCGCCAGGTGCGGGGCGAGAGGGTCACCGTCCTCTCGGGCGCGCCGCTGTCCTCCTGGATCCTTCTCGGCGACTACCTCGTCCTCGGCCTCGTGGCCCTCGCGCACTCGGCCTTCACGCTCGAGGACTCGCGCGAGCGCCGCCAGGCCTTCCACGTCTTCGTCGGGACGATCCTCGGGATCGTGCCGTTCGTCCTCTTCTTCATCGTTCTGCCCTCGGCATTCGGAATCGACGAGTACGCCTTCTACGGGATCATCCCGATGATCCTGATCCCGGTGACGTTCGCGTACGCGATCGTGCGCTTCCAGATGCTGAACGTGCGCGTGATCGTGCGGCGGACCTTCCTCTACGCCGGGACCACGGCCGTCCTCCTCGGCCTCTACGCCCTCGTCGTCGCCCTCGCGAACCTGGTCTTCTCGGCGTCGCGCCTCTCGGCCTCGCCCCTCTTCAACTTCGGCTTCTTCCTCGTCGGCATCTCGCTCTTCGAGGTCCTGCGGCGGAAGCTCCAGACCCCGCTCGACAAGCTCTTCTTCCGCGAGAAGTTCGACTACCAGGCCGCCCTCCTCGAGATGAGCGAGGCGATCACCGGCGAGCTCGACCTCGGCCGCATCGCCGACTACCTGACCTCGAGCGTCGCCGCGACGATGCGCCTCGACAAGGCCTCCATCTGGCTGCGGGACCGGGAGGGCTGGCTCGAGCGGCGGAGCCGGCGGGAGGATCGCCTCTCGCCGTCGGCCGCCGTCCGCCGGATCCTCCGGCAGGAGGGCAAGCCCTCGGACCTCCAGGAGATCTCGCTGCACTTCGCCGACGGCGAGAGCGAGGAGTTTCGCGAGCGTCTCGCGGCCGAGGGGTTCCGGCTCCTCGTGCCGCTCGTCTATCGCGAGAGGCTCATGGGAGTCCTCGCGCTCAAGGAGAAGCTCTCGGGGGAGCGCTTCGACCGGGACGACCTGGCCCTGCTCTCGACGCTCGCCAACCAGTCCGCGCTGGCGATCGAGACGGCCCTCCTCCACGACGAGATGACGAAACAGGCGGAGCTCCGGCGCGATCTCGAGATCGCGCGCGACATCCAGGTCAGCCTGCTGCCGCGGCAGCTCCCCGAGGTGCCCGGGCTTCTCGTTTCTCGGCGGCTCGATCCCGGCGCGCGTCGTGGGCGGCGACTTCTACGACTTCATCCCCTTCGAGGACGAGCGCCTGGGAATCGTCATCGGCGACGTCTCGGGGAAGTCCGTGCCGGCCTCCCTGCTCATGGTCGCCTCCAAGGAGATCGTGTACTCGCGGGCGTTGACCACGACGGACCCCGGGATCCTGTTCCAGGAGTCGAACCGTCGGATCTACGCGATCAAGCGGCGCATGTTCGTGTCACTCGGCTTCTTCCTTCTGGATGCCGGGGCCATGAGCCTGCGCTACGCCATCGGAGGACAACCCCTCCCGATCCTCCTCCGGCCGAGCAACGGCGGACCCTGCCTGATCGAGCCGCCCGAGCACCGGCTGCCTCTCGGAGCTTTCCGGGAGGTGCGGTACGACACCCGGGAGCTCTTCCTCCGGAAGGGCGACCTGCTGTTCTTCTACACGGACGGCTTTACCGAGGCTATGGACGGGGATATGAACCCGTACGGGGAGGAGCGCCTGATGGCCTCCCTGGAGGCCCGGAAGGGGGGGACCCTCGATGAGGTCGCCCAGGGGGTTCTGGCCGACATCCGGGACCACGTCGGGGGGGCGGAGCAATACGACGACATGACTTTTCTGTTTCTCAGGGTGGAGTAGTGGAAATGGGGCGGGGTTGGCGAATTCTGGGGTCTTTTTGGGCAAAACCCCACCATCGCCCATACGTATGAACGGGTTAGAAGGGGCTCAACGATGAAGAAGCGACACTGGCTCCTGGCGGTTTCGGGCTGCCTCCTCCTGCTCGCAGCGGGAGTTTCGGTGGCCTTCTTCATTTCCCACCGGCGGGACGTGACGACGTCGTCGAAAGCCGCCTACGCGGCCTACCAGGAAGGCCTGGCGAACGAAGGGCGCATGTACAAGAAGGAGGCCCGGCTGGCCTACGCGAAGGCGCTGGAGCTCGACCCGACCTTCGCCATGGCGATGCTGGCGCTGGCCCAAGAGACCAACGACGACGACCAGAGGGCCGCGCTTGTCCGGCGGGCCGCGAAGGAGAAGGACCGCCTGACCGAGCGCGAGCGTCTCCACGTCGAGATGGCCCTTGCGTTCGAAGAGAAGCGCTACGACGACGCTCTCAAGATCGCCGCCGAGACCCATCAGAAGTTCCCGGCGGACACGCGCTCGGCCATGCTGCTCGCGCACCAGGAGCTCAACAAGGGCAAAACCGACGACGCCATCAAGATCTTCGAAGAGCTCCTGACGGTCGATCCCAACAACGCCGAGGCCTACAACCAGATCGGCTACTTCTACGGTTATCGCGGCGACTACGACAAGGCCGTCGAGGCCTTCAAGCGCTATCAGTTCATCGCGACGGACACGGCCAACCCGTTCGACTCGCTCGGCGAAGTCCAGGCCTACTCGGGTCGGTACAACGAGGCGCTCGAGAACCTGAACCGGGCGCTCGCGATCAAGCCGGACTTCGTGGATTCCGTCAAGAACATCGCCGTCGTCCACGAGGGCCGCGGCGAGTACCGTGAGGCCATCGCGCAGTACGAACGCGCCGCCGAGATGGTGGACGACCCGAAGAGGCAGCGCGACTACATCCACCGTGCGGCGCGCGCCGCCTTCTATCTCGACGACAGGGCGGAGATGCGGCGCCTGTTCACCCGGTGCCGGGGGATCAAGATCGACGGAAAGTATGCCGAGGTCGACAACGCCTTCCTGGACGCCGCGCTGGCCCTCGTCGACGGACGTGGGGCCGAGAGCGAAAAGCTGGTGCGCGGGGTCAAGCCGAATCTCGATGCGATTCTGGCCGAGGAGAAGCTGCCGGCGAATTGGAAGCCGCACTTCCCGGACATCAACGTCCTGTTGGCCCTTTCTCTCGAGGCGCAGGGGAAGGACGACGAGGCGCTGGAGTACTGGAAGAAGAATGCGAATCCCCCCGGCCCTTCCGCAACTTCGAGGAGCGCCGGGCCGTCTACGAGGCCCGTGCCGAGGTCGCCGTCGCGCTCGCGAAGAAGGGCGACCTCGACGGCGCGGAGAAGCTGATCGCGGAGAACCGGAAGTGGAACCCGAGCTGGGCGCCCACGCGGCCGGAGGAGACGACGGTGGCGGAGCTGCGACGCGAGAAGGTGCTCGCCGCTACCAAGTAGCCGCGCTCGCGCATGGAGCCCCGGTCCCGTCACTTCGAGACCCAGCACAAGCTTCTCCTCCTCGAGACGCTGTACGACGCCGGGCTTTCGCTCGGCGCGCTGCCCGACGAGGAGGCTCTCGTCGAGGACGTTCTCTCCCGCGTCGTGGGCGTGCTCGACGCCTCCCGCGGATACCTCGCGACTTTCGCCGCCGACGGCACGCGCAAGGCCGAGGCGAGGGTGGGCTTCCCCAAGCGGCCGACCGAGGCCGCCGTGGCGCAGGACGAGTTCCTCCGCGACGTGCTGGCCGCGGAAGGGGCGATCGCGCGCGACAAGTTCAAGCTCCTCGGCCGTCCCGTGCTCGCCGCGGTCGGCGCCCGCATCTTCGGAGGCGGCCGGCCCCTCGGCGTTCTCGTCCTCGCGGACAAGGAGGCCCGCCGCGGGGGCCAGGCGGCCTTCGATGCGGAGGACGGCCGCTTTCTCGTCTCGCTCGCCGGTCTCTGCGGCATGGCGATCCAGAATCGCCGCCACCTCGAGCAGCTGACGCGGGAGCGCGAGCGCCTCGAGGAGGAGAACCGGCGCCTCCTCGACGAAACGGGCCGCTCGGCCGCCGGACGGCTCTTCGTGGGCGACTCGCCGGCCGCCCGGCGCGTGCTCGACCTCGTGTCGCGCGTGGCGACGTCCCGGACCTCCGTGCTCCTGACGGGGGAGAGCGGCACCGGCAAGGAGCTCGTCGCGCGCATGATCCACGCGCGCAGCGACCGCGCCGAGAAGCCGTTCGTGGCGATCAACTGCGCGGCGCTTCCCGAGACGCTGCTCGAGTCCGAGCTCTTCGGCATCGAGCGCGGCGTGGCGACGGGCGTCGAGGCCCGGGCCGGAAGGTTCGAGACGGCGCAGGGCGGCACGCTCTTCCTCGACGAGATCGGCGACATGCCGCCCTCGCTGCAGGCCAAGCTGCTGCGCGTCCTCCAGGAGCGGGAGATCGAGCGGGTCGGCGGCCGGCGCCGCGTCCCGATCGACGTCCGGGTGCTCGCGGCGACGCACGCCCGGCTGCCCGAGCGCATCGCGCGGGGCGAGTTCCGCGAGGACCTCTACTACCGGCTCCGCGTCGTCGAGATCTCCCTGCCGCCTCTCCGAGAGCGCCGCGAGGACATTCCCCGGCTCGTCCGCCACTTCCTGGAGAGGTTCGCGGCGCGCGAGGGCCGCGACGCGCCGAGCCTGGATCGCGACGCCTACGCGGCGATCCTGGGCCATGATTTTCCGGGCAACATCCGCGAGCTCGAGAACCTCCTCGAGGGAGCGGCCGCGCTCTCGCAGGGGGGCACGATCCGGCGGGAGGACCTCCAGTGGCTTCCGCAGCCGGGGCTCCGTCTCGCCGAGGCGCCGCCCGCGCTCGGGGAGGACGAGATCCCGGATTTGCGCGCTCTCGAGAACCGGCACATCCAGCGCGTGCTCCGCCTGGCAGGCGGCAACAAGAGCCGGGCCGCGCGCCTGCTCGGCATTTCGCGCCGAACCCTCTACCGGAAGCGCCAGGTGGGACATTAGTACACTGTGCCAATAGGTCCCATTTACAACTCTAAGCCCATTAAACAAAACAATTACGACAAACGTCTTGGCGAGCGTTCGAACGCGAATGTGCCATTGTGATACGCTATGTGAGTGCATGGCGCGGGCTGTTCGTTCGCAGTTAAAACGCTTGGGCTCAGACGGTTACAGCCCTGGAGACGGGCGTGCGCAGACCTGGCAGGACTCTTGCCCTTGTCTTCGGGCGCAGTGATGAGAAAAGCGCTCGCCATCGGATTGGAAGCCCTGGAGGTGCCCAACCTCCTGTGGGGCCTGCTTGCCGGCGAAATCTCTCTCGTCCTCGCCGCGGCGGCCTCCGATAGACTTCCGGCCGTCTTGATCCGGTCACTGCAACTCTTCCTTCGGTTCTAGGAGCCTTCGAGCGCGTCCCATGTCGCAGGGGGGTACCGTACCGCCCGGGCTCGCGAGCTCCGGCTCGCGAGAAGTCTCGATGACGATCCCCGTCGCCCCGGAGATGGAGCTCGTGGCGACCGCCCAGGCCGCCGCCCTCGGCGAGTACATCGCCATGTCCCGCGATAAGATCGACGAGGTCAAGCTCGCGCTCGTCGAGGCGTGCATCAACGCGTTCGAGCACGCCGACTGCCGCGACGAGCAGCTGCACCTGACGTTCCGGCTCGGCCGGGAGCCGAAGGGCCGGGAGTGGCTGGAGGTGGAGGTCCTGGACAAGGGGAAGGGATTCGACCAGACCACGGTCCAGGAACCGAACCTGGAGAAGGCCTTCGCCAGCCACCGGAAGCGCGGCTGGGGTCTCCAGATCATCAAGAGCCTGATGGACGACGTCGAGATCACGTCCGGCGAGTGGGGAACGCGGATCCTGATGAGGAAATACAAGTGAGCGAGACCTGCAAAGTGTCCTCGGAGCGGCGGGGCGACGTGGCGATTCTCTGGACCGACGGCTACATCAACAACCAGGGAGGCGAGGAAATCGCCCGGGAGGCCTACGCGCACCTCGACCAGGGCGTGCGCGCCCTCGTCCTGAACCTCGAGAAGACGCGCATCGTCAACTCCATCGGCATCTCGATCCTGATCGAGGTGCTCGAGAAGGTCATGGACAAGAAGGGCGCGCTGGCCTTCTGCGGGCTGACGCCCACGATCGACAAGACGTTCCGCATCATGGGGCTCGCGCAATACGCCGAGATCTTCCCGAGCCAGGAGGACGCGCTGCGCAGCGTCTCGAAGCCGCAGCCGGCCTGATCCTCCTCCGGACATGACCCCGCCCGCCCCCGCCTCGTCCGCCGCCCGACTCGAAGAGGTCTGGAAGCGGATCGGCGCCGTCCTCGGAGGGCGAGGCGCCGCTGCCCGTCGCGGATCGCCGAGGCCGCGGTCATCGCCACCGGCGCGCGGGAAGCCACGCTGTACCTGCGCGAGCGCGACGCCTGGGTGCGCACCGGCGAGAAGCTCGCGGGCGGCGTCGAGCCGGGCGAGATCCCCGAGCCCCTGCCCGGAGGGCGTCTTCGTCCGCGAGGGCGAGCTGTGGATGCCGCTCTGCGCCGAGGGCGAGACCCACGGGCTCCTGCGCGTCCTCGACGCGCCCTCGGAGCAGCCCCCGGAGCAGGCCGCCCTGCTCGGCTTTCTCTTCGGCTCCCTCGTCGCGACGCATCGCCTGACGCGTCAGGTCCGGGACGCCGAGTTCGAGCTCAAGGCGCGGCTGCTGGAGCTCGAGTCTCTCTACGACCTCGGCCTCTCGCTCGGCGGGCAGCTCGACCTCTCGACGCTCGCCGACGAGGTCCTCTTCCGCTCGATCTCGCTGACCGACGCGGGCAAGGGCTCGCTCGTGCTGTTCGACAAGGACGAAGTCCTGCTCGAGCGCAGCGTCGGCGGCGAGCTCCTCCTGCCGCGGGCCTGTCTCGCCTGGGAGCTGCCGGAGAGCGGCCTCATCAACAACGGCGTCTGCGACTCGCCGACGGACGGCATGCGCGACGGCACGTGTGAGAAATACCTCGCGGTCCCGATCGCGGTGCCGGACCGGCGGCTGGGCGTGCTCGCCGTCGCGGACAAGGAGTCGCGCGACGGCCGCGTGCTCGACTTCACGCCGACCGACGCGCGCCTGCTGTCGCTCTTCGCCAACCAGGCCGCCGCGGCGATCCAGACGGCCCGCCTCCACCGCGATGCGATCGAGAAGGAGCGCATCGAAAGCGAGCTCGAGGTGGCCGCGACGATTCAGCGCCAGATCCTTCCCCGAGACCTTCCGAGCGTTCCGGGCCTCGAGCTCGCGGCTCGGAACCGGCCGACGCGCCAGGTCGGCGGCGACTACTTCGACCTCTTTCCCCTCTCCGGCGGGCGGCTCGCGTTCCTCGTGGCGGACGTCTCGGGCAAGGGCGTTCCGGCCGCGCTGCTCGTGTCGACGGTCCACGCGGCCGTGCATCTCCAGATCGACGACGCGAAGAGCGTGGCCGATCTGGTCGGCCGCGATCGACCGCCATCTCCAGCGCTACGCCGCGACGAGGAAGTTCCTGACGGCGTTCTTCGGCCTGCTCGAGCCGGACTCGGGCGCGCTGCGATACGTCTCCGCGGGCCACAATCCGGCGCTGCTCCAGCGTGGCTCGGGCGAGATCGAGCTGCTGAAGGCCACGGGCGTGCCCATGGGGATGTTCCCGAACGCGTCGTGGACGGAGGAGTCGGTCCGGATGGAGCGGGGCGACCCCCTCTGTGTCTACACCGACGGCATCTCCGAGGCCCTGAACGCGGCCGACGAGGAGTTCGGCCTCGAGCGGCTCGGCAAGCTCCTGACGCCGTCCGGCCCGACCGAAGAGCTGTGCCGTTCGGTCTTCGACGAGGTCGAGGCATTCGCCGCCGACGTGCCTCAGTACGACGACCAGACGCTGCTTCTCGTCCGTCGGCAATAGGCATCGGCTCCGCCGGAAGGTTAAGATTCCGGAGTGCTCGCGTTTCTGCCGCTCTTTCTTCTTCTCCTCCTTCCGTCCCCCGAAGCCGCCGCACCGAAGCCGGATCTGCTTCTGGAGAACGGCGTCGTGTACGCCGAGGCCGACGCGAAGCCGCGGAAGGCCTCGATCGTGGCCGCCGAGGGCCGGATCCTCTTCGTCGGCGAGCCGGCGAATGCGAAGAAGCTCGCGGGCCGCGCGCGCGTCGTCGACCTCGGCGGGGCGTTCGTGTACGCCGGTTGGGCCGATGCGCACCTGCATCTCGCGGGTCTCGGAAAGTCCCTCGAGATCGCCGACCTGCGGGGCCGCAAGGACGCAGACGCCGCGGCCGCGGCCATGCAGGCGTCCGCCGCGGCGCTTCCCGACGGCGCGTGGGCCGAGGGCCGTGGCTGGGACCAGAATCTCTGGCCGGGCAAGGAATTTCCCGACGCGCGCACGCTCGACAAGGCGCTGCCCGGGCGTCCCGCCGTCGCACGGCGCGTGGACGGCCACGCGGTCTGGGTCAACACGGCCGCGCTGCGGGCGGCGGGGATCGACACCGAGACCCGGGATCCGGAGGGCGGGCGCATCCTTCGCCGGAGCGACGGCACGCCCTCCGGCGTTCTGGTGGACAACGCGATGGACCTCCTCGACCGCGCTCTGCCGGCGGCGACGGAGGCCGACACCGAGCGCTGGCTCCTCGCCGGCGCCCGGGCCTGCGCGCGCGCCGGCCTGACCGAGGTCCAGGACGCCTCCGGCTACGGAGCCGCGACCGATCGCCGTTCTCGAACGGCTCGCGGCCGCGGGCAAGCTCCCGATCCGCGTCTACGCCACGGTTTCTCCGGAGCCCGCCGAGCTCGCGGCCTTCTTCGCGAAAGGGGCGCGCCTCGGAGGCGGCCCGGACTTTCTGACGGTCCGTGCGATCAAGGCTGTGGGCGACGGCGCTCTCGGCAGCCGGGGCGCGGCGCTCCTCGCCGACTACGCGGACGAGCCCGGAAAACGAGGCCTGCTCGTGACCTCGCCGCAGAGGCTGACCGAGCTCGCGACCGAAGCGCGGAGACGCGGGTGGCAGCTCTGGGTGCATGCCATCGGCGACCGCGGCAACCGGATCGCCCTGGACGCCTTCGAAGCCGCCGCGGCGGCCGTCCCGAACGCTCCCGTCGGCGGGACACGGCCGCGAATCGAGCACGCCCAGATCGTCGCCCTCGAGGAGTTCCCGCGCTTTTCGAGCCTCTCCGTCATCGCGTCGATCCAGCCCACGCACGCGACGTCGGACATGCCCTGGGCCGAGGCCCGTGTCGGCCCGTCGCGCATCGCCGGGGCCTACGCCTGGCGGCGGCTGACGAAAGCGGGCGTCCGGCTGGCCGGAGGGAGCGACGCTCCGGTGGAATCCGAGAACCCGCTGCTCGGGTTTTACGCAGCGGTGACGCGGCAGGACCTCCATGGCAAGCCCGCAGGCGGGTGGCGCCCCGGCGAAAGGCTTTCGCCGGCCGAGGCCCTCGCCCTCTTCACGTCCGACGCGGCGTACGCGGCCTTCGAAGAAGGGTGGCGGGGCCGCATCGCGCCGGGGTACGCGGCGGATCTGACGGTGTTCGACCGCGACCCCCTCGCCGTCGCGCCGGCGGAAATTCCCGCGATCGACGTGCGGATGACGATCGTCGGAGGCCGGATCGCGTACGGCGGGACCGAGGGAGCCGCGCCGTGACCTCCCGGCGGGCCGGCGATATTCTTCCTCGCTCTGGGGATCGCGGTCGCGGCCGCGGGCTGCGATTCGCAGGGGAAAGGGGCGCCGAACGTGCAGGCCACGCCGACCGACGGGGACGCCGCCCGCCGCGCGCGCATGGTCGAGACGCAGATCGTGTCCCGCGGGGTCCGGGACCCGCGCGTCCTCGACGCGATGCGCAAGGTGCCCCGGCACCTCTTCGTCGCGCCGGAAGAACGGGCCCACGGCTACGAGGACCACCCGCTCCCGATCGGCGGCAGCCAGACGATCTCGCAGCCCTACATCGTCGCCCTGATGACGGAGCTTCTCGCGCTGCCTCCGAAGGCCCGCGTGCTCGAGATCGGCACCGGCTCCGGCTATCAGAGCGCCGTGCTGTCGGAGATCGCCGCGGAGGTCTATTCGATCGAGATCCTTCCGGATCTCGCCCGGTCCGCGGGCGAGAAGCTGAAGGAGCTCGGCTACGCGAACGTCACGGTCCGGGAAGGCGACGGATACCGCGGCTGGCCCGAGCACGCGCCCTTCGACGGCATCATCGTCACGGCGGCGCCCGAGAAGATCCCCGAGCCGCTCGTCGAGCAGCTGGCTCCCGGCGGACGCATGGTCATTCCGGTCGGCGGCTTCTTCCAGGAGCTGAAGGTCTTCACCCGGGAAGCGGACGGCTCCGTATCGGAGAAGGCCATCATCCCCGTGCGGTTCGTCCCGATGACGGGCGAGATCGAGAACGCGAAGACGCCGACCGAATAGGCAGTCGAGGCAGTCGAGGGTCGCAGAGTCGAGCGGGACCGCCCGCAACGCTCGCCCGGCTCTCGACGCCTGACTTGCTCTAGTTCCCCGCCGGCGCGATCACGCCCTCCGCCAGGATGATCTCCACGCGGCGGTTCTTCGAGCGGCCCGCCGGCGTGGAGTTGTCGGCCACGGGAATGCGCGCGGCGTAGCCCTCGGCCTTCATGCGCGTGGAGGCGACGCCCTGCGAGTTCAGGAAGTCCATGACGGACTGGGCCCGCTCGCGCGACAACGGGACATTGATCGCATCGCCCCCCGTCGAGTCGGTGTGGCCCTCGATGCGCAGGTTGATGTTGGGGAAGAGCGACACGATTCCGGCGAGCTTCGCGAGGGCGACCTGGGCGTTCTGTTTGAGCGTCGCCTTGTTCGTGTCGAAGAGGATGTCCGGCAGGTTCACCACGACGCCGCGGGCGGACTGGCTGATCTGGGCGACCTCGGAGAGGGCGCCGCTGAGGCGGCTCTCGAGGTCGTTGCGCTCGGCGCGGAGCTTCGCGAGCTCCGCTTCGGACTGACCCACGCGCGTCTCGAGCTCCGACTTCTGGGCCGCGAAGGTGGCGGCGGCCGCGGACGCTTCGGCCGTCGCCTGCTCCGCGCGCTGACGCGCAGCATCGGCGTCCCGGCGAGCGGCGTCGGCGGCTTCGGCGGAGAGGCCGGCGGCCGCGGCGCGCTCCTGCGCGGCGGCGGCTTCCTGCTGGGCCACGGCGGCCTGCTGCTGCAGGAGCGTCATCTGCTGCTGGGCCTTTGCCGCCTGCTCGCGCGCGGCGAGAGCCTGCTCGCGCGAAGCGAGCGCCGCCTGCTGAGCGTCGGCAGCCTGCTGCTGCGCCGACTGCAACTGGGCCGCGCGCGCGGCCGCGGCAGCCGCGGCCACGGCCTCGGCTTCCTTCTGCTGGGTCGTGCGGATCGCGGCGGAGGCCTGCGCGACGCTGCGGCGGGCGTAGTCGACGCCCTGACGGTTCTGGCGGTCCTTGAACGAGTTGGTCGCCTGGGCGAGCGAGGTGTTCGCGTCACGCATGGCGTCGGGCGCGTACTTCTCGGCTCCCATCTGCTGGGCCTGCTGCAACACGTTCTGGGCCTGGATGAGGTCGAGGGATTCCTTGCCGGAGTACTCCATGCTGCCGATCGTGGGGTTGCCCATGCGGGGGAGCGGCTGAAACGAGGAGAGCGTGATCGGCGTGCTGCTCGCCTTCTTGGGGGGCGGCGCGATCGAGGTGAAGATGACGAGCTCGGAGGGCTTGAGCACCAGGGGATAGGCCTCGGCCGTGATCAGGAGGCCGAACTCCTTCTGTCCGGTGCGGTACTCGGCCTTTCCGGACTGGCTGCGGACGATGAGCTCGCCGAGGTTCTCGGTCGCGCCGTCGCGGGCCACGACCCAGACCACGTACGAGGTCACATCGCCGGAGAACAGAAGCGCCGGCGGCAGCTTCTTGTAGGAGACCTCGATCTGGGCCTGCCCGTTGCGATACCGCACCTCCGCTTCGGCGAAGGCGGGGGCCACGCGCGTCGTCGGGGCCAGCGGCAGGTCGACGGTCTTGTTGTCGGGGAACTGCACCGCGGCGAGCTGCACGTCGACCGCCGACATCGGCGCGGCCAGACACGCGGCAGCGGCCCAGGTGAGATTCGCCCAGAAGAGATTCCGGTTGAGACGGGTCATCGCGTTTCCTCCTCGAGATCGCTCCGCAAACCACCAGAACGTGGACCGGGACGGGGAATATATTGACCGCGGGTCGGCGCGTCAACCGTCGCGCGCGACGCGCCCGCGCGGCCCGCGCGGGTCCGGCGATATGATCCCCGCAGCTTTCGAGAGGACCGTCCTATCGCAAGGATGCCGCTCGCCGCCGTCTCGTGGCTCGCGCTCGCGCCGGGGTCCGCAGCGGGCCCGGGCGAGGCGACGGGCGGCACGAGCGTCTTCGCGCCTCTCTCGACCCACGCCGACGAGATCCATCGATACTCGCTCTTCGTCCTCGGGATCACGGGCGCGATCTTCCTGGTCGTCTTCACGCTGCTCGCCGTGGCCGTCGTCCGGTTCCGCCGGCGCCCCGGCGACGACGACGCCGAGCCGCCCCAGATCTACGGCAGCCTGCAGGTCGAGGTGGCCTGGACCGTGATCCCGGTTCTCATCGTGATCGTCCTCGGCCTGACGACCGCCCGCACGATCTTTCAGATCCAGGACCGGCCGAAGCCCGCGGGCGCCCTCGAGGTCACCGTCATCGGCCGCCAGTGGTGGTGGGAGCTGCGCTATCCCTCGCTCGGGATCGTCACGGCCAACGAGCTGCACATTCCGGTCAGCGATCCCGCCCGCCCGTCTCCGACGTTCCTGACGCTGCTGTCGGCCGACGTGGTCCACAGCTTCTGGGTGCCGCGCCTGGCCGGGAAGACCGACCTGATCCCGAACAAGGTCAACTCGACGTGGATCGACCCGCGCCGGCCCGGACTGTACCTGGGGCAATGCGCCGAGTTCTGCGGCACCCAGCACGCGAAGATGCTTCTCCGCGTCTACGTCCACACGCCCGAGGACTTCGAGCGCTGGGCCGCCTCCCAGCGGGCGGGCACCGCCGCGGCCGCGGCCGGCAATGCCGCCGCCGAGGGCCGGCGCGTGTTCGAGACGACGGCCTGCCTGAACTGCCACACGGTGCGGGGGACGGTCGGCGACGGGCGCTACGGTCCCGATCTGACGCACCTGATGAGCCGCGAGACGATCGCTTCGGGCGCCGTGGCGAACTCGCCCGAGACGCTCAAGGCCTGGATCCGCAACCCCGCGCACTTCAAGCCGGGAGTCCTCATGCCGGCCATGCAGCTCGACGAGGCGAGGCTGGACGCGCTCGTGGGCTACCTGCAGACGCTCCGCTGACACCATGGCCTCCATCCCCGCGAAGCCGACCGTCGCCGCTCTCCCCGCCGGGGAGCGCGTCCCGCTCTCTCGAGCTCCTTCACGGCTGGGTGACGACCGTCGACCACAAGCGGCTCGGAATCCTCTACGTCGTCTACGGGATCGCTCTTTCTCGCGGTCGGAGGGCTCGAAGCGGCGCTCATCCGCTTCCAGCTCGCCGTTCCGCAGAACGACCTCGTCTCTCCCCAGGTCTTCAACCGCCTCATGACGATGCACGGCACGACGATGGTCTTCTTCGTCGCCGTGCCGATCCTCTTCGGCTTCGCGAACTACCTCGTGCCGCTGATGATCGGCGCGCGGGACATGGCCTTCCCGAGGTTGAACGCCTTCGGCTTCTGGATGACGGCTTCTTCGGCGGGCCTGCTCCTCTACTTCAGCTTCGTCGGCGGCGAGGGTCTCTTCGGCGCCGGCAGCGCGCCCGACGTGGGCTGGTTCGCCTACGCGCCGCTGACGGCGAAGGCCTTCTCCCGGGGCCACAGCACCGACTACTGGTCGCTCGCGATCTTCGTGGCGGGGGTCGGAACCATCGCCTCCGCGGTCAACATCGTGACGACGGTGGCCTGCATGCGCTGCCCGGGCATGACGCTGCGGCGCATGCCGCTGCTGCCGTGGATGATGCTCACGATGGCGGCCATGACGCTCATCGTGATGACGCCGCTCTCGGCGGCCCAGATGATGCTCTCGATCGACCGGTATCTGGGCGGGCACTTCTTCGACACCCAGGCCGGCGGCTCGGCGGTCCTCTGGCAGCACTTCTTCTGGATCTTCGGGCATCCGGAGGTGTACGTGCTCGTCATCCCGGGCTTCGCGTTCGTCTCCGAGATCATCCCGGTCTTCTCGCGCAAGGCGATCTTCGGTTACCCGGCGATGGTCGCCGCGGTGACCGGGATCGGCTTCCTCTCCTTCGGCGTGTGGGCGCACCACATGTTCAGCGGTGGGCATGACGTCGCACGCCAACACCTTCTTCGCCCTCATCACGATGGCCGTCGGCATTCCGACGGGCATCAAGATCTTCAACTGGCTCGGGCACGCTCTGGGGCGGCAAGATCCGTTTCGCGACGCCGATGCTCTTCTGCCTCGCCTTCCTCTTCCAGTTCCTGATCGCGGGACTGACGGGGATCATGCTCGGCGTCGGTGCCGTTCGACTGGCAGCTCACGGACTCCTACTTCGTCGTGGCGCACTTCCACTACGTGCTCGTGGGCGCGATCGTCATGACGATCTTCGGGGCGATCTACTACTGGTTCCCCAAGGCGACCGGCCGGATGCTCTCCGAACGGCTCGGGCGGTGGCACTTCTGGCTCTTCGTGATCGGCTTCCACCTGACCTTCGACACGATGCATTTCCCGGGGCTTCTCGGCATGCCGCGCCGCATCTACACCTACGAGGCCGACCGCGGCTGGGGGACCTGGAACCTCGTCATCACGATCGGGGTGGTGTTCCAGGCGGCGGCGATCCTGATCTTCCTCTGGAACATCGCGCGGTCGCTGCGCACGGGACAGGCCGCCGGGCAACGATCCGTGGGACGCCTGGACGCTCGAGTGGGTCGTGACTTCGCCTCCGCCGTCCTACAACTTCGCGAAGCCTCCGGTCGTCCGCAGCCGCCGTCCCCTCTGGGACTTCAAGCACCCGGACGATCCGGACTGGAAGTACGAATGAGCGCCCCGATCCGAACCGCCGCGATCCCTCTGCCGCCGGAGCGCTGGGAGCTTCCGGAGCGCGGGCCCGTCGGAATGATCTGCCTCATCATCGCCGAGGCGGCGATCTTCCTGATCTTCGTGGTCGCGTATCTCTTCTACCTCGGAAAGTCGGCGACGGGCCCGCAGCCGAAGGACGTGCTCGATCTGCCGCTCTTTCTGACCGTCTGCCTGCTCTCCTCGAGCGCGACGATCGCGTTCGCGGTGGCGGCGCTGCGGCGCGGCCGCGAGGGCCTCTTCCGCGCCTGGTGGACGGTCACGATCGCGCTCGCCGCGGTGTTTCTCGCCGGAACCGGGCTCGAGTGGAAGCGCCTCATCGTCGAGAAGGGCCTGACGATCCGCACGAACCTCTTCGGCACGACCTTCTACTCGCTCGTCGGTCTGCACGCCTTTCACGTCACGGTCGGCTTGCTCTTCTTTCTCGTGGTGCTCGGTCTGGCGCTCTCCGGCCGGGTCGGGCGCGAGCACGCCCCGCGCACGCACGTGCTGGCGATGTACTGGCATTTCGTCGACGCCGTGTGGATCGTCGTTTTCACGGTCGTGTACGTCGTGGGGCGCTGACGCATGCCGACGCTGGAAGAGATCGAGCGCGGCCGCCCGAAGAGCGTGGACCTGCCGGCGCCGACGGCCTGGCCGTTCGTCATGGCCTTCGGCGTGGCGCTGCTGTTCGCCGGCCTCGTGACCACGCTCTCGGTCAGCCTCGCCGGAGCCGTGCTGACGCTGGTCGCGGCTGTGGGGTGGTTCCGCGACGTCCTTCCCCACGAGAAGCACGAGACGGTGCCCGTCGTGGGGCTCACGGAGACGGACCTCCCGGTCTCGCTCCGCGAGCGAGTGGCGCGAATCGACGTGGCCCGCGGCCCGCACCGCGCGCGCCTGCCCCTCGAGATCCACCCCATCTCGGCCGGCGTCAAGGGAGGCCTCGCCGGAAGCGTGGCCATGGCGTTTCTCGCGGTGCTCTACGGAGTCGTCAAGGAGGGGAGCGTCTGGTACCCGATCAACCTGCTCGCGGCCGCCGCGTCGGCAAAGCTGGCGGCCCTTCCGATCGAAGGCCTGCGGGCGTTCCACGCCGACGGCCTCGCGCTCGCCGTCGTGATCCACCTGCTGACGTCGGTGATGGTGGGCGTGCTCTATGGCGTCATGCTCCCGATGTTTCCGCGCCGCCCGATCCTCCTCGGCGGCGTCGTGGCGCCCCTGCTGTGGACGGGGCTTCTGCACGCGACGCTCCAGCTCATCAACCCGGCCCTCAACGCCCGCGTGGCCTGGCCGTGGTTCGTGGTCACGCAGATCGGCTTCGGCGTCGTCGCCGGCGCCGTCGTCACGCGGACCGCGAAGGTGCGCACGCTGCAGTTCGAGTCCTTCGCGGTGCGGGCCGGCGTCGAGTCGCCCGGCCTGATGACCGCCGACCGCGACGACGAGGACGAGCGATGAGGCGCCCGTGGCCGCTCGCCACCCTGACCGCCCTGGCGGCGGTTCTCCTCTCCGCGTGCGGCCGCCTGCCGGGCCGGCCGGGCCCGGACTCGGTGGAGATCCGTCCCGACAAGGTCCGGAGCTTCGAGCTCCTCTACGCCGAGAACTGCGCGGCCTGCCACGGCCGCGAGGGCCGCGGTTCCGGCGCCGCCATCGGCCTCGCCAACCCGGTCTACCTCGCGATCGCCGATGACGCCGTCCTGGCACGGGCGACGGCGCAGGGCGTCGCGGGCTCGCTCATGCCGGCCTTCGCCCGCAGCTCCGGCGGCGCGCTGACCGACGCGCAGGTCGCCATCCTCGTCGCGGGCATGCGCGCCTGGGCTCGCCCCGAAGCCCTCGCCGGAGCGGTCCCTCCGTCCTACCGCGGGCGCGCCGGGGACGCGGCGCGGGGAAGCACCGTCTTCGAGGCCGCCTGCGCGTCGTGCCATGGCGCCGGCGGCACGGGCGGACCGAAGGGCGGCGCGCTCGCCGACGGCTCGTTCCTCGGCCTCGTGAGCGACCAGTCCCTGCGAACGACGGTGATCGCGGGGCGGCCCGACATCGGGCATCCCGACTGGCGCGGCGACGCCTCGGGCGAGCCCCTGACGGACGAGCAGGTCTCCGACGTCGTCGCGTGGCTGGTCTCGCTGCGGCCGGCGGCCCCGGGCGCCCCTTACGGGGCGAAGAGCGCGCCGTCCGGCGCGACGCCGGGAGCGCCATACGGGGGGAGGGAGCGATGAACGGCACCGGAGCGCCGACCCGGCGCGGCTTTCTTCTGAAGCTCGGGATCGCGCTGAACGCTCTCGCCGCGGCGCTCATCGCCGTGCCGATCGTCGGGTACCTCCTCTCGCCGGCGCGCCGCAAGCGCATGGCGGCGGCGCTCTCGTGGGTCGCTCTCGCGGAGACGGAAACGTTTCCCGAGGGGCAGACGCGCATGGCCACGTACCGCAACCCGTTCACGCGGCCCTGGGACGGCGCGACGGCCGACATCGCCTGCTGGGTGCGTCGTCTGCCGGGCGGCGACTTCCAGGTCTTCGCCATCAACTGCGCCCATCTCGGCTGCCCCGTGCGCTGGTTTGCGCAATCGGGGCTCTTCCTGTGTCCCTGCCACGGTGGGGCGTACTACGCCGACGGCAGCCGCGCCTCGGGACCGCCCCCGCGCGGCCTCTTCCGCTACGAGCACAAGGTCGAGGACGGGCGCCTCTGGATCCGCGCCGGCATGATGCCGACGCTCGGCCACGTCGAGGCGTCGGCACGGCCGGCGGGCGGATGCGACGGGGGGGCTCCGTGCGGGTGATCGACTCCCTGCTCGCCTGGCTCGACCGGCGCGTCCAGCTCGGCGCGCCTCTGAAAGAGTCCGCCGGGCACCGTGTGCCTCGGAAATCGGCGAGCTGGTTCTACGTTTTCGGCAGCGGCGCGCTCGCCCTCTTCCTCGTCCAGGTCGTCACCGGCATCTGCCTCGCGCTCGTCTACGTGCCGTCGGCCGACGAGGCCTACCGGAGCCTCCTCGTTCTCGACGCCGAGCAGCCGCTCGGCTGGTTCCTGCGGGCCATGCACGGCTGGGGCTCGAACTTCATGGTCGCCCTCGTGCTGATCCACATGGTGCAGGTGTTCCTGTTCGGAGCGTTCAAGTATCCCCGCGAGCTCACCTGGATCGTGGGCGTGCTGCTTCTCGTCGTGACGCTGGGCATGGCGTTCTCGGGCCAGGTCCTGCGCTTCGACCAGGACGCGTACTGGGGCCTCGGGATCCTGACCTCGATCGCGGGCCGCGTGCCCTTCGTCGGGCGGCCAGATCGTCCAGGTCATCCTCGGCGGACCGATCATCGCGGGCGAAACGCTCACGCGGTTCTTCGCGCTGCACGTCTTCGTCGTGCCGGGCCTGCTGATCGGCTTCGTCGGCCTGCATCTCTGGATGGTTCTCAAGCTCGGCATCAACGAGTGGCCGATGCCGGGCCGGCTCGTCCGGCGCGAGACGTACGACGCGGAGTACGCGAAGCTCCTCGAGGAAGACGGCGTGCCGTTCGTCCCGGTGGCCTTCCGCAAGGATCTCGTCTTCGCGGGGCTCCTCGTCCTCGCCGTCGCGACGTGCGCCGCCCTCTTCGGGCCCTTCGGACCGGGAGGCGAGCCCGATCCCACCATCATCCAGACGGTGCCTCGTCCGGACTACTTCTTCCTCTGGATCTTCTCGGTCGCGGCGCTGCTGCCGCCCTGGATGGAGACGGCCGTCCTTCTCGTGGGACCTCTCGTCGGGATCCTCGCGCTGCTCGCGCTGCCGCTTCTCTCCGGGGAGGGCGAGAAGAGCTGGCGGCGGCGGCCTGTCGCGGTCCTCACCGTGATCCTCGCGGCCGTGGCCTGGGGAACGCTCACGCATCTGGGGAAGACGGCCCCCTGGTCGCCGGTCATGGACGCCTGGAGCTCGCTGCCCGTGCCCGAGAAGCTCCTCGTGACGGCGACGCCCGTCCAGCGGCAGGGGAGTCTCGTGTTCCAGCTCAAGCAGTGCCGCAACTGCCACGCTCTCGGGGACACCGGAGGGCGGCGCGGGCCGGCGCTCGACGACGTCGCCACGCGGCTCACGCGCGACCAGCTCATTCGCCAGGTCCTCCAGGGCGGCGGCAACATGCCGGCCTACGGGACGAACCTCTCGCCCGCGGAAACCACGGCCCTCGTGGCCTTCCTCGAAACGCTCCGGCCCGGCCACGTGCCGCCCGCCCGCGACGCCTCGGAGAACGCGCAACGTTCGGCCGGCGGGCGGTAGGGAGGCAACCATGTCGAGCGCGGCCGCCGCGGCTCTCGCCTCCTGGCAGGCGCCTCCGTTTCTGACGGTGCTTCTTCTGGCGACGGGACTCGTGTACCTGCGAGGCTGGTCGAAGCTCGCGCGGCTGCGCGCTCACCGCTTCCCGGCCTGGAGGCTCGCGGCGTTTCTCGGCGGCCTCGCTTCGGTCTGGATCGCGGCGGCCTCGCCGCTCGATGCGTTCTCGAGCCTCCTGCTCACGGCGCACATGGCGCAGCACCTGCTGCTCATGGTCGTCGCGCCGCCGCTGTTGCTTCTCGGGTCCCCGTATGTCCCGCTTCTCCGGGGCTTGCCGCGGAGCTTCGTTCGCGAAGGTCTCGGGCCCTTTCTGGCCTGGCCGGCCGCGAAGCGGCTGGGGCGGGCGCTCACGCATCCGTGGGTCGGGCTGCTGGCGATGGCTGCGGCGATGTGGGGCTGGCACGTCCCCGCCGCCTACGAGCTCGCGCTGCATTCCTCCATCTGGCACGAGATCGAGCACGCGACCTTCCTCGCCGCTTCGACGCTCTTCTGGTGGCCGGTCGTCGGCCCGTGGCCGAGCCGGCCGCACTGGCCGGAGTGGACTGTCCCCCTGTATTTGCTCGCCGGAGATCTGCAGAACACGGTCCTCGCCGCGGTCCTGGTCTTCTCGGAGCGCGTGATCTACCCGACGTACGCCGCGGCGCCGCGGCTCTTCGGGCTCACGGCCCTCGAGGACCAGGCGCTCGCCGGCGCGCTCATGTGGGTTCCGGGCTCGCTCGCGTTTCTCGTGCCCGCCGCGGCGGTCGCGTGGCGGCTCCTGGCTCCGCGGGAGAGACTCGCCTCCGGAGCCGAGGCCGCCGCGCCGCCGAGGCCGGTCGCATCGCGCCCGCGACGCGCCGGCTTCGACCTGCTCCGGGCGCCCGTCGTCGGCGGGATCCTGCGCTCGCGGTACGGACGGCGGATCCTGCAGGGCGCGCTCTTCGTGCTCGCGGCTCTCGTCGTCGTCGACGGATTCACAGGGCCGCCGGCGGGGGCGGCGAACCTCGCCACGGCGGTCGCCTGGACCTGGGGGCGCGCGCTCGCCGTCGTCGCGCTGCTCGCCGCCGGCAACCTCTTCTGCATGGCCTGTCCCTTCACCCTTCCGCGCGAGCTCGGAAAGCGGCTCCGGCTCGGCCGTCTCCCGTTCCCGGCGGCGCTGCGCTCGAAGTGGCTCGCGGTTGGCCTGCTCGTGGTCTTCTTCTGGGCCTACGAGGCCTTCGATCTCTGGGACCGGCCGGCCGCGACGGCGGGGATCGTGCTCGCCTACTTCGCGGCCGCGTTTCTGGTCGACGCCGTGTTTCGCGGCGCGAGCTTCTGCAAGTACGTCTGCCCCATCGGGCAATTCCAGTTCGCGGGCTCGCTCGTTTCGCCGTTGGAGGTGAAGGTGCGCCAGCCCGACGTCTGCGCGCGCTGCACGACCCATGACTGCCTGCGGGGCAACGTGTCGCAACGGGGGTGCGAGCTCGATCTCTTCCTCCCGGCGAAGTCGGGAAGTCTCGATTGCACGTTCTGCCTCGACTGCGTGAAGGCGTGCCCGCACGACAACGTCGGCCTGCTTCCGGTCCTGCCCGCGGCGGAGCTCTGGCGCGACCCGCCGCGGTCCTCGGTCGGCCGGTTCGCGAAGCGGCCGGACCTCGCGGCCCTCGCGCTCGTTCTGCTCGCCGGCGGGCTTGCGGGCGCCGCCGCCATGGTCGCTCCGTTCGAGGCGAGGGTCTCTTCGAGCGGGCCGGGCGCGGCGGTCCTCTTCGCCGGGGCCCTCGCGGCGACGGTCGCTCTTGCCGTCGCCTCTTCGGCGCTCGGCCGGGCCTGGGCCGGAACCGCGGCGAAGTTCGCCGAGGTCTTTCGGCGGCAGGCGATGACGCTCGTGCCTCTCGCGGTGGCGATCTGGGCCGCCCACTTTCTCTACCACTTCGCGACGGCGGGACCCTCGATCGGGCCGGTCATCGCGCGCGCCGCTTCCGACGCGGGCTTCCCGCTCGGCGTCGCCGCAACGGGCGCCGGCTCGCTGGCGACACCGGCGGCCGTCTCGGCGATCGAGGTCCTTCTGCTCGACGCCGGCCTGCTGCTGACGCTCTATGCCGGCTGGAGGCTCGCTTCCGAGCTCTCGCGCGAGAAGCCGCTGCGTCTCTTCGCGCCGCTCGGTCTGCTCGCCTCGGCGCTCTGGGCCGCCGGAGCATGGGTCCTGCTGCAGCCCATGGCGATGCGGGGGATGCTGCATTGATGCGCGCGCGGCTCGTTCCTGCGGTGGTCCTCTTCGCCTACGCGAGCGTCGCCGCGGCCGACGGCGGGCGCCTCCGCGCGTACGAAGAGACGGGAGAGTTCCGCGTTGCCATCTTCACGCGGCCCGAGCCGCTGTCCGCGGGGCCGGCGGACGTCTCGATCCTCGTGCAGGATCGCGAATCCGGCGAGCCGGTTCTCGACGCCGACGTGACCCTCGAGCTTTCGGGCCCCGGCGGCGTCACCGCGCAGGTGCCGGCCGCTCGCCACGCGCAGAACCGTCTCTTCTACGGGGCCGCCGTGGACCTCGCGCCGGGCGCGTGGACCGCCACGGCGCGCATCCGGCGCGGGACCGCCGACGCGGAGTCGCGCGCCTCGTTCGAGGTGGGGACGTCCCGGACTCGCGCGGCGGAGCCCTGGCCGTACCTCGCCGTTCCGCCTCTCGCGGTGGCGCTCTTCGCGGCGAACCGCGGACTTCGGCGCCGGGAACAGAAACGGAGGAAACGTTGAAGCGGTTGAGCGCGACGCGGCCTCGGACCGGAAGACGCGGGCCGGGGCGCGCGTCGAGCTCCGCGAGGCTCCGGGGGCCGCGGCGGTCCTCGCACTCTCCGGATGCTTCGACGTCACGACCGCCGCCGGGGCCCGGCAGTCGATCCTCGATCGGCTGGGCCGGTGGCGTGGGACGACCCTGGAAGTGGATGCGTCCGGAATCGAGAAGGGCGACGTCTCGGGCCTGGCGCTGCTCTACGAGCTCGCGGAGGGCCGTCTCGTCTCGGGCGTCCGCGCGCGTGTCACGGGCCTGCGCCCGGAGCTCGCCCATCTCCTCGCGGCCTTCCCGACGGGCGAGGCGCTGGCGGTTCTGGAGGAGGTTCCACCGAAGCGGCCACTGCTCGCCGAGATCGGCGCCGCGACACAGTCGATGTTCGTCGGACGTCCGCGCGCAGGCGACCTTCATCGGCGCCGTCGATCCTCGGCTTCGCGGCGGCGCTGCGCCGGCCGCGCCTCATGCGCTGGCACGAGGTCGCGGTCGTCTTCGAGAAGGCCGGCGTCAACGCCCTGCCGATCGTCTCCCTCATCAGCCTGCTCATGGGCCTCGTGATCGCGTTCGAGGCCGCGCAGCCGCTCGAGATGTTCGGAGCCCAGATCTTCATCGCCGACATGATCGGTCTCGTCATGGTCCGGGAGTTCTCGCCGATCTTCACGGCGATCATCCTGGCGGGCCGCTCGGGCGCGGCCTTCGCCGCCGAGATCGGGACCATGAAGGTCAACGAGGAGCTCAACGCCCTCGAGACGATGGGCCTCGATCCGGTCCGCTTCCTCGTCATCCAGCGCATCTTCGCGGCCACCCTGCTGATGCCGGTGTTGACGGCTTACTCCATGCTCGTGGGCGTCTTCGGCGGCGTCCTCGTGATGCTCGCGATGGGCTTTCCGATCGCCCAGATCTGGGCACAGCTGGTCGGGGCCCTCCACGTCGACGACGTGCTCGTGGGCGCCGGCAAGTCTCTGGTGTTCGGCGCGGTCGTCGCCGGCCTCGGCTGCCTGCGGGGCATGCAGACCAAGGAAGGACCGAACGCGGTCGGGGACTCCACGACGCGGGCCGTCGTGGCCGGGATCCTCATGATCATCGTCATCGACTCCGTGTTCGCCGTCGTGACGTACGTGCTGCACATATGAGCGCGACGACCGCGACGAGCTCCGCCCCGGCCGTCATCGCCGTCGAGAACGTGACGGTCGCCTACGGCGAGAACGTCATCCAGAAGAACGTGTCCTTCGAAGTCCGCCGGGGAGAGGTCTTCGTGATCCTCGGCGGCTCGGGCTCCGGCAAGAGCACGCTCCTGAAGACCATGATCGGTCTCTACCGACCGGCCCGGGGCCGGATCCTCTTCGACGGCGAGGACATCGTGACGGCCGAGGGGGAGGACCGACTCAGGCTCCTCCGCAAGTTCGGCGTGATGTACCAGAGCGGCGCGCTCTTCGGCGGAATGAGCGTGCTCGAGAACGTCCGCCTCCCGCTCGACGAGTTCACCGACCTCGGTGCCGGGGAGAAGGACCTCGTTGCCGCGACGAAGCTCAACCAGGTCGGACTGCTCCCGGCCGCCGCGCGCAAGCCGTCGGCGCTGTCCGGAGGCATGCAGAAGCGGGCGGGCATCGCCCGGGCCATGGCTCTCGATCCCGGGATCCTCTTTCTGGACGAGCCCTCGGCGGGCCTCGACCCGATCACCTCGGCCGGCCTCGACCAGACGATCCGCGAGCTCTCGCGGGGGCTCGGCATCACGTTCGTGGTCGTGACGCACGAGCTTCAGAGCATCTACGCGATCGCCGACCGCTGCATCATGCTGGACGGCCGGACGAAGACCATGATCGCCGAGGGCAAGCCCGCGGAGCTTCGCGAACACGCGACGGACCCGTACGTCCGCCAGTTCTTTCTGCGGCAGGCCGAGCCCGCCGCCGACGACGGCAAGGGAGGGAGTCGGACCCCATGAGCGAGAAGGCCAGTCAGCTTCGGATCGGCATCTTCGTCGTCGTCGGGATCGCGATCCTGCTCGGGCGCGCTGTTTCTGTTCGGCATTCGGAGCGCGTTCGAGCCGACGTACACGCTCGAGACGTACGTCCCGGACAACGTCGAGGGGCTCTCGGTGGGCTCGGTCGTCAAGCTGCGCGGCGTGACCGTCGGCAAGGTCACCGAGATCGGCTTCAGCTGGAACATGTACGAGGTCGTCCAGCCCGCGGTCGTCGTCGTGCGCTTCCAGGTCAAACAGCACATCAGTCCGGAGATGTTCCGGAAAGACTTCGACGAGGCGCTGAAAACCGTCGTCAGCCGCGGATTGCGCGCCGTGATCCAGGGGCAGGGCATCACCGGCACGAGCATCGTGGCGCTGCAGGATCTGGACCCGAAGCAGTATCCGCCGCTGACGTTCCCCTGGAAGCCGGAGCACCCCTACATCCCGTCGGCGCCCAGCCAGTTCGGCCAGATCCTGGCCGCCGTCAACAGGACGTTCTCGAACCTCGAGAAGCTCGACGTCGAGCGGCTCGTCGAGAGCCTCGACACGACGCTGAAGTCCGCCAGCAAGGCGTTCGACAGAATTTCCGATCTCGACGTGAAGGGCCTCTCCTCGGGCGCCTCCGGAGTGCTGGCCGACGCTTCGAGCGCGATCCGCGAGGTCGAGAGCCTGGTCGGCGACGCGCGGACGACGCTCCAGAGCATGAAGCTCGGAGGCGTGGGGGAGAACGCCAACCAGCTGATCGACGCCGTCGATGCCCGCCTCGGAGTGCTTCTCGATCGGCTCTCGGCCATCGACGTCCGCTCCCTCAACGATACCCTCGCAGGGACGCGCGAGGCGGCACAGAGCCTGAACGAGGTCCTCGACGAGCTGAAGCGGTATCCGTCCGGCTTCCTGCTCGGCGGCGCGCCTCCACCGGCGTCGGGCCTGGAGAAGGAGAAGAAGTGACTACCTACGTTCGGGTCGTCGTCCGAAGGGCGCTCGCTCTCGCCGCGGTGTTGGTGGCCGGCTGCGTCTCGAAGTCGCCGATCTCCGTGGACTCGTACACGCTCGACCCGCCCGCGCCGAGCGCGGCCGTCGACCGGGCCGGCGCCGTCGTCGTGTCCATGGCGCGGGTCCGCGTCGCGCCTCCCTACGCCGGCACGTCCTTCGTGTACCGCATGGGCGGTCACCACATCGAGCGCGATCCATACGCCGTCTTCGCCGCGCCGCCGGGCTGGATGTTGACGACCGCGGTCCGCGGGTATCTCCGCAACGCGGACTTCATTCGAGACGTCGTGGAGCCGGGCGGCGAGATTCATGTGGCCGCGTCGATCGAGGCCGACGCGGGCGAGCTCTGCGCCGATCTCGCCGAGGCGGGCAATGCGACCGCGGTACTCGCGCTCACCTTCCGCGTCTATACGCCGGCGGCCGGCACGACGCTCGAGAAGGACATGTTCCGCAAGACGTACACGCGCACGCGCTCGCTCGCGAAGCGCGACGCGGCTGCGATCGCCGCGGCCTGGAATCGAGAGCTGTCGGAGATCGCGGACGAATTCCTCGCGGATCTGCGGCCGGTCCTGATGCCCGCGCCTTAGGCCCGAGCGCGCCGCTGCACTAAGATCCGGCGGATGAACGCCGGGACGACCGGGGCGGGAGCCCCCCCGACTTCGGGGATCGCGCTGCGCGACGCGCTTCTCGCGATGCTCCCCGAGAGAGAGCGGCGGCGCCGGCGCGTGCGCGAGCTCTCGGATCGGCTCGTCGCCTTCGTCGACGCGCCCTCGGCGGGAGAGCAGGCTCGACGCCTGGATGGGGATCGTGGCCTGGACCCGCCAAGGCGGCCTGCCGCGTTCCTCCGACAAGCCCGCGGGCGCGCTCCTGCCGCTCGCCGGACACAGCGGCTGCGCTTCCTGCTCTCGGTGTTCGAGAGCTCTCCCGCGGCCCGCGAGGCGCTGCTCGGCGGGCTCGCGCGAGATGCTGGCCGAGACCGAGGGGGCGGGCTTCTTCGGCGAGGCCGGCCTGCCGAGCCAGCGGGGCTTCTTCTCGGAGCTCGGCGACCGCCTCATGCGCCGCGTGCTTCCAGCGCCGCAGGGACGACCGCGACCTTCCCCGGATCCTCGGCGAGTTCTTCCCGACCGACGCCGACGTCGAGCGTTTCCGCCTGCTACCGCCCGAGATCTTCCACCGCCTCGTGGAGCTCCTCGCGCCGCCCGATCGGCCGGCGATCTGGGCGCCCGTCCGCGTAGCGTTCGCCGACGGGCTCCGCCTGCTGGCCGTCGCGCGCCAAGGCGGAGGGCCTCTTCGGGCAAGATCCGCGGTGCGCGCAAAGACCACCGGCGTGGCGGCCTCGCCCTTCTACCGGCTCGGACGCGCGACCGACGCGGTCGTCGACGTCTGGCTCGCCGGACGGGAACATCGCGCGTCCGGCGAGCGAGTGGCGCCGGCTCGCCACGGGCTGCTGGGCCGAGATGGGCACCGTGCGTCGCCGCCTCGAGCAGGAAGGCGTCTCGGTCGACATCGTCTACGCGCTCGACGTCATCGATCGCTCGCTCAAGCGGATGGAGGCGATGCTGGAGATCCTCGAGGCGCCCCCCGGCGAGAGGCGCTCCGCCGCGATCCAGCGCCTCCTGACGCAGCTCGCCTCCCTGCACCGAAGGGATCAGGGGCTGCTCGCGCTTGCCGGAACGAACCTCCAGATGCTCGCCCGGCGAATCGTGGAGCGCTCCGGGCGGACCGGGGAGCACTACATCGCGGCCGACCGCAACCAATACTGGCACCTGTGGCTGGCCGCCGCGGGCGGCGGCGCGCTGACGGTCTTCACCGCCGCCGTGAAGATGAAGCTGGTCGGCAAGGGCCTCCCGGCCTTTCCCGAGGGTTTCCTCTCGGGGCTCAACTATGCCGTCAGCTTTCTCCTGCTGCAGGCCTTCGGCTTCGTGCTGGCGACCAAGCAGCCGGCGATGACGGCCGCGACGCTCGCGTCCATTCTCCGGGAGCGCCGGGGCGCCCACCGCCTCGACGAGATCGTCGGCTTCACGGCTTCCATCGTGCGCTCGCAGGTCGCGGCGGCCGTCGGGAACGTCACGATCGTGGCGGCCGGCGCCTGGCTCTTCGACCACCTCTTCCGCCTGGTCGCGGGGAGGCCGTATCTCGACCGCGACGACGCCCTGTACGTCTTCAAAACTCTCTCGCCGCTCGACAGCCTGACCATCCTCTATGCCGCGGAGACCGGCGTGCTGCTCTGGCTCGGCAGCGTCTGCGGCGGGTGGTTCGAGAACTGGGCCGTCTACCACCGGCTGCCACGGGCGATCGCCGCCCATCCCCTCGGCAAGCGCCTCGGCGAAGCTCGCCTTCGCAAATTCGCAGACGCCATCGAGCGCAACGCCTCCGCGTGGGGGACGAACGTCTCGCTCGGCTTCCTCCTCGGGATGACGCCGTCGATCGGCCACTTCCTCGGCCTGCCGCTGGACGTCCGGCACGTGACGCTCTCGACCGGCACTCTCGCGCTCGCGGCGGAGACAATCGACTATCAGTGGTTCGGCCACGGCGGAATCCTGCGCGCCGTCGCGGGCATCGCCGTCATGTTCGTCCTGAACCTCTCGGTCAGCTTCGGGCTCTCGCTCGCGAGCGCGGCGCGCGCCTACGGCCTGCCGCTGCGTGACTTCGCCGAGCTCCTGCGCCGGCTCGTCCGCCGCTTTCTCCGCTCGCCCGGCCAGTTCCTGCTGCCGCCGCCCAAGTCGGCGGCCACCGAGGCGCCTGCCCATGGATGAGCGCCTGAGGCGTGTCCTCCTCGGCCTGGCGCTGGCCGTCGCGGCGGCGACCCCGTCGTACGCGCAGCTCTCGATCCCGTCGGCTCCGCAGCCGACATCCACTCCGTCCGCGGAAGTCGACGCCGATCCCTACGGCCGCGAGACTCCGCGAGGCACGCTCTACGGATTCCTGCGCGCCTGCAAGCGCGGGAACATGAAGGTCGCTGCGGAGTACCTCGAGATCCCGCCCTCGGTCCGGGGAGCGCGCGAAGCGATCGCCCATCAGCTCGACGTCGTCTTCGACCACCGGTTCATGACGACGAACCTCGATCAGGTTAGCCGCTCGAAACAAGGCTCTCTCGAAGACGACCTCGAGCCGGACATCGACCAGGTGGGCGAGCTGCGCGGGGAGGATGGACTTATCGACGTCCTCGTCGTGCGGCGCGAGCAGGTGATCGGTCCGCCGATCTGGCTGATCTCGTGGGAGACGGTCCGGGAGTGCCGCCGTCTCTACGATGCCCTCGGACTGCCCGCCATCGAACGCCGGCTCCCGCCGTTTCTGGTCGACACCCAGGTGGCCGGGATGGCTCTCTGGCAGGTGCTGGGCGCCATCCTGCTTCTGCCCGTCCTCTACGGCGCGGCCTGGGTGGTGGTGAGCGCGCTCGTCGGCGCGGTTCGCCGACTGCGGCGCGAGAGCGCCGCGGCGGGGCTCTGGGCCCAGTCCGCGCGCAGCCCGGCCACGGTCCTCCTCACGCTCGTCCTGCACCGCATCGCCGTCGTCTTTCTCGGGATGCCGGCGCTCTACCGCCTCTTCTACGACCGCATCCTGCGCATCCTGCTGCTCGCGGGCCTTCTGTGGTTCCTGCTGCGCCTCATCGACAACTTCGACCGGCGGGTGCTGTCGCGCATCCTGCCGGCGGGCGCGAGCGCCCGACACGCGACGCTGACGCTGGGCCGCCGGTTCCTGAAGATCGCGGCCTTCATCTTCGTCGTGCTGCTGGGCCTGGCCGCCTTCGGCGTGAACCTCACCGCGACGCTCGCAGGCCTCGGCATCGGCGGGCTGGCGCTCGCGTTCGCGGCGCAGAAGAGCCTGGCCAATCTCTTCGGCGGGGTCGCCGTGCTCGCCGACAACGTCGTCCGGGTCGGCGACACGTGCCGCATCGGCGGTCAGCTCGGCGAGGTCGAGGACGTGACCCTCTGGGCCACGCGGCTCCGCACCAACGAGCGGACGGTCCTCAGCATCCCCAACGGCATGGTCATGGAGTCGCAGATCGAGAACCTTTCGCGCCGCGACAAGTTCTGGTTTCATCCCGTCGTGGGCCTCGTCTACGAGACGACCGGCGACCAGCTGAACCGCGTCCTGGAAGGCTTCCGCGGTATGCTCGCGGCCGATCCGCGCGTGGATACAGCCGACGCGCGCGTCCGGTTCCTGCGGCTGGGAGAATCCTCGCTCGACGTGGAGGTCTTCGCCTACGTGCGCAGCGCGACGTATCCGGAGTTTCTGGAGGTCCAGGAGGAGCTGCTGCTGCGCATCCTCCAGATCGTCGCCGAAGCCGGCACGGCCATCGCGTTTCCCTCACGGACCGTCTATCTCGCCGGACGCGGAGCGGCCGAGCCCGCGTGAGACGGAGGATCGGGGCTCTCCTCGCGGCGATTCTCGCCGGCGCGCAAGCGCGCGCGCGGAGAAGGGGCGTCCGAATCTCTCGAGGCGTACGCCGCGGGCTCGGGCTTCGCCGAGTCTTTTGCCGCGGTCGTGCGTCCGAAGCCGAAGTTCGAGGAGCTTGCTTCACCCCTCGAAATGCAGGTGCTCGAGACCCCGGCTCCGCCGCCTCAGCCCAAGTGGATCTGGGTCGGCGTCGGCGCGGTCCTCGCGATCGGCGGTTCCGCCTACAGCGCCTACTACCGAATCGCCCCGCTTCCCCTGGCACTTCGACGGACGAGGGCTGGTTCGGCCAGAACACGTACGTCGGAGGCGCCGACAAGGCGTCGCACTTCGTTTCGTACTACGGGGTCCAGCGCATCGCGACCGAGTACAACAAGGCGTTCCACCTGCCCCGGAACGAGGCGGCCTGGATCGCGACCGGCACCTCTGCCCTGGCCGGTCTGATGACCGAGATCGGCGACGGCACGAACAAGTACGGGTTCTCCTGGGAGGACCTCGCGATGGACACGCTGGGGGCCTTCTCCGGGCTGGCCATCGTGAATTTCGGGCTCGACGACCTGATCGGCTTCCGGGCCGGATGGGTGCCCGGCTCGCCGGATCCCGGAGTCGGAGGGCTGGGGCGCGACTATTCGAGCGAGATATACACGGCCGACCTGAAGTTCCAGGGGCTCGGCAAACGCATGCACTTCAACCCCGGTCCGGCGAAGTTCTTCCTTTTCTCCGTGACCTACGGGACCAAGGGCTATCCCTATGCCCCTCCCGAGATTCGCGAGCGGCAGCTGGGCCTCGAGCTCGGCATCAACTTCGGAGCGATCTTCGAGGCGCTGTGCGTGCCGCGGAACAAGTGGTGGGGGGTCGTCCTTTACACGCTCTTCGACATCGTCCGCTTTCCGTACACGGCGATCGGTTGGCGCTACGACCTCAACCACGACGTGTGGATCGGCCCGGACACCGGGAACACCTACCCGGATCTCGCGCCCGCGATCTCGATCCGGATCCCTACGGCTCGCTGACGGTGAACTGAAGGAGCCGTCCGGATTTCTCGGCGAGGAGTTTGGCGATCAGGCCGGTCCAACCGGTCTGGTGCGAGGCGCCGAGGCCCTTGCCGGTGTCCCCGTGGAAGTACTCGTGGAAGAGCACGAGGTCCTTCCAATGCGGGTCGTTCCGGTAGATTTCGATGCCCGAGAACACGGGCCGCTCGCCGTTCTCGCTCGGCAGGAAGATCGTCGAGAGCCGCCGGGCGAGCTCGTGGAACACCTCGAGAAGCGTCATCATCTTTCCCGAGCCCGTTGGACACTCGACCTTGAAGTCGTCGCCGAGGTACTGGTGGTACCGCCGGAGCGACTCGAGGATCAGGTAGTTGATCGGGAACCAGATCGGGCCCCGCCAGTTGGAGTTGCCGCCGAAGAGGCCCGTCGTCGATTCTCCAGGGTCGTAGCTCATCCGGTACTCGGCGCCCCCGGCCTTCATCACGTAGGGGTGGTCGCGGTGGTACAGCGAGACCGATCGAATGCCGTGCGGTGAGAGGAACTCGTTCTCGTCGAGCATGAATCGAAGGACGCGGCGCAGCTGGTCGGGCGTCACGAGCGAGAAGAGCATCCGTGTTCCGTCCGGCCGCTGCATCATGGAAGCGCACGACCCCATGAGGTCCGGGCGATTCCTCGCGAACCATTCCATGCGCCGCTTGAATCCCGGAAAGCGGTCGAGGAGGCTGAGGTCTCCCGTGACGACGGCCGAAAGTGGAATCAGCCCGACGAGCGTGCGGATCCGGATGGGCTCGTGGGAACCGTCCGGCCGCCGGAGGACGTCGTAGAAGAAACCGTCCTCCTCGTCCCACAGGTTGAAGCCCTCTTCCCCGACGTGGTGCATCGCATAGGCGATGTAGACGAAGTGCTCCCAGAACTTGCTGGCGACGTCTTCGTAGGCCGGATCCTCGACCGCGAGCTCGAGGGCCATGCCGAGGAGGTTCAGGCAGTACATCGCCATCCAGCTCGTGCCGTCCGCCTGGCCGAGGATCCAGCCCGGCGGGAGCTCGGTGTTGCGATCGAAGAGTCCGATGTTGTCGAGGCCGAGGAATCCGCCCTGGAAGATGTTGTTCCCGAGCTCGTCCTTGCGATTGACCCACCAGTTGAAGTTGAGGAGCAGCTTGTGGAAGACGCGCTCGGCGAACTCGCGGTCGATCCGGCCGGTCTCGCGCTTCTCGATCTGGGCCACCCGGATGGCGGCCCAGGCGTGAACCGGAGGGTTCACGTCGCCGAAGGCCCACTCGTAGGCGGGGATCTGTCCGTTGGGGTGCGTGTACCACTCGCGGAGCATGAGGACGAGCTGGTCCTTCGCGAACTGCGGGTCGATCAGGGCGAGGACCACGCAGTGGAACGCGAGGTCCCAGGCCGCGAACCAGGGGAACTCCCAGGTGTCGGGCATGGAGAGGATGTCCGCGGCATAGAGATGCTTCCAGTCCCGGTTACGCCCGTGCCAGCGCGCGGGCGGCGGGGGCGGCTGCGCGGGGTCGCCCTCGAGCCAGCGGCGGACGTCGTAGGCATAGAACTGCCTCGACCAGATCATGCCGGCGAAGGCCTGCCGCGTGACGCTGCGTTCGTCGGGGGAAAGCGTCGCCGGGATGACCGCGCCGTAGAACTCGTCGGCCTCGTTCCGCGCCCGCTGCATCGCCACGGCGAAGCTCCGGCCGAGCCGGTCGGCCGCCCTGGAGGTTTCCGGGGCGAGGCGGAGGCGCATCCGGGCCGCGCCTCCGGCAGGAACGGCGAGCCGCTGCCACACTGCCGCCTTCGTCCCGCGCTTGCCGGGATGGACCGCGTCCCGGCGGCCGCTCGACGAGGTACTCGTGAAAGGCATCCTTCACATGGGGCGTCGCGTTCGGGACGCCGAAGAGGCGCTCAGTGTTCGTGTCGTTCTCGGTGAAGAGCAGCTCGGCGCCCGCCGGGCAGTCGAGCGTGCGGCGCCCGTAAACGGGGTCCTCGAGCAGGATGCCCGCGCCGTCGGCGGTCAGGCTCGGGCGCGGCGAGCCGTCCCAGGACCACGTGTTGCGGTACCAGATCGTCGGCAACAGGTCGAGCGTGGCCGCCTCCGGGCCGCGGTTGAAGACGGAGATCTCGATCAGAATGTCCTCGGGCGAAGCCTTGGCGTACTCGACGAAGACGTCGAAATAGCGGCCGCCGTCGAAGATGCCGGTGTCGAGCAGCTCGTATTCGGGCTGGTTCATCCCGCGCCGGCGGTTCTCCTCCAGCAGCCGGGAGTAGGGAAACTCGGCCTGCGGATACTTGTAGAGCCCCTTCAGGTAGGAGTGTGTCGGCGTGGCGTCGAGATAGAACCAGTACTCCTTGACGTCCTCGCCGTGGTTTCCCTCGGAGTTGGTGAGGCCGAAGAAGCGCTCCTTGAGAATCGGGTCCTTGCCGTTCCAGAGCGCGAGGGCGAAACAGATGCGCTGATGGCGGTCGCTGAGGCCCAGGATCCCGTCCTCGCTCCAGCGATACGCCCGCGATCGCGCGTGGTCGTGCGGGAAGTAGTCCCAGGCGGTCCCGTCCGGGCTGTAGTCCTCGCGCACGGTGCCCCAGGCGCGCGCCGACAGGAAGGGCCCCCAGCGATTCCAGTGGGCCTTGCGGGCGTCGTTGTCGGCGAGACGCCGACCCTCCGCCGTCTCGGCGGGCTTCACGCCTTCTCGGCTGGATCCTGCCAGCCCTCGCACTCCGCCGTGAGCCGGTCCGCTTCCTTGGGCCCCCAGGTTCCCGGGGCGTACGGGTGGATCGGGGTGGCGTCGTCGAGGACGTTCTCGACGACGGCCCAGGCGGCCTCGACCGCGTCCTCGCGCACGAAGAGCGTCGGATCGCCCTCCATCGCGTCGGTGAGGAGGCGCTCGTAGGCGTCGAGCGCGTCGGCCGTGTCGGTCTCGACCGCGGTCAGCTCGGTTGGCATCGAGACCATCTCCGCGCCCGGCTTCTTGGCGCGGGCGCCGAGGGAGATCGAGATCTTCGGCCCGAGGCGGAAGCGGAAATAGTTGCTCTCCCGGGGCGAGAGACGCGAGAGCGGCGGACGCTTCAGGTCGACCATGACTTCCGTGGCCGTCAGCGGCAGGCACTTGCCGGCGCGGATGAAGAACGGCACGTCGGCCCAGCGCCAGGAGTCGATCTCGAGCCGCACCGCCGCGTAGGTCTCGACGGTCGAGCCCGGCTTGACGCCCGGCCTCCTTCTGGTATCCGGTGAACTGGCCGCGCACGACGTTCTCGGGCGTGAGTGGCTTGATGGCCCGGAAGATCTTGACCTGCTCGTCGCGGAGGCGGTCCGCGTCCACCGAGTTGGGCGGCTCCATCGCGAGATACCCGACGACCTGGAGGAGATGGTTCTCGATCACGTCGCGGATCGCTCCGGTCTCGTCGTAGAACTTGCCGCGCCCCTGGACGCCGAACTGCTCGGCCATCGTGATCTGGACGCGAGTCGACGTAGTTGCGGTTCCAGATCGGCTCGAGGAACGTGTTCGCGAAGCGGAAGAAGAGGAGGTTCTCGACGGCTTCCTTGCCGAGGTAGTGGTCGATGCGGAAAACGGAGCTCTCGGGGAAGACGGAGTGGAGCGTCTGGTTGAGGGCGTGGGCCGTCGCGAGGTCGTGGCCGAAGGGCTTCTCGATGACGACGCGGGCGCCGTCCGCGCAGCCCGACTTGCCGAGCGACTCGACGACGCTCCCGAAGAGGCTGGGCGGGATGGCGAGATAGTGCGTCGGGTGCTTCGCCTTCGCCGAGCGCCGCCCGGAGCCTCGTGAAGGTGGCGAGGTCGGAGTAGTCGCCGTCGATGTACTGCAGGAGGGCCTTCAGCTTCGTGAAGGCGGCCTCGTCCACGCCGCCGCCGTACTCCTTCAGGCTCGCGCGGGCGCGGTCCAGGAGCTGATCCGATGCGTCCAGCGCGACTTCGCGACACCGATGACCGGAACCGACGAGGTTCCCCCGGCGGATCATTTTCTGGAGCGACGGGAAGATCTTCTTGTAGGCGAGATCGCCCGTCGCGCCGAAGAAGACGAGGGCGTCCGAGTGCGTGGCGTTTCCCGTCATCGGCGCGACCTCACTTCCCGTCGTGGTCGTTCGTGCTCTCGCTCCGCCAGAGCGCGATGCCCCCGGTCAGCCCCGCCAGGTTGGACACGAGCTTGACGCGCGGCGGGAGCTCGAGCGTCACCTTCTTCGCGTTGCCGCCGCCGATGTAGAGGCGGTCGAAGTTGAAGAGCGCGTCGAGCGAGGCGATCGCCTTCGCGAGTCGCCGATTCCACTTCTTCTTGCCGGCCTTCTTGTAGGCCTTCGCTCCGAGCTCCTCTTCGTAGGTCTTCTTTCCCCAGCCGGTGTGGTGGGCGAGCTGAACGTTCGGAACCAGGTGCCCGTCGACGAAGAGAGACGACCCGAAGCCCGTCCCGAGCGTGATCACCAGCTCGACCCCGCGGCCGCGGATGACGCCGAGGCCCTGGACGTCGGCGTCGTTCGCGGAGCGCACGGGCTTGCCCAGCATCTTCTGGAGCGACGACACGAGGTCCGTCCCGACCCACCGATGGTCGAGGTTCCAGGCCGTCTCGGTGACGCCGCGGCGGACGACGCCGGGGAATCCCACCGAGACGCGCTCGAAGTCGCCCTGCTGCTTCGCCATGCCGACGAGCGCCGCGAGGATGGCCTTCGGCGTCGCCGGCCGTGGCGTGTCGACCCGCAGCCGCTCGGTCAGCGCCTTGCCCGACGAGTCGAGGACGATCGTCTTCAGGCCGGTGCCGCCGATGTCGACGGCCAGAGTGCGCGGACGGGCGGCCATGATTCCCTAGTCCTTCTTCTCGACGTGGCCGCCGAATTCGTATCGCATCGCCGACATGAGCTTGTTCGCGAAGTCCGCCTCGCCTCGCGAGGCGAAGCGCTCGTAGAGGGCGGCGGTGAGGACCTCGGCCGGCGTTCCTTCGTCGATCGCGGCTTGGATCGTCCAGCGACCTTCGCCCGAGTCGGAGACGCGGCCGGAAAAGTTGGCGAGGTCGGGCGACTTGAGCAGGGCGATCGCCGTCAAATCGAGGAGCCACGAGGCGATGACGCTGCCGCGCCTCCAGACCTCGGCGACGTCGGGGAGGTTCAGGTCGTACTGGTAGTGCTCGGGGTGGCGGAGAGGCGTCGTCTCGGCATCGACGTCTCGCTTCGTCTTGCCGACGTTGGCGTGCTTGAGGATGTTGAGGCCCTCGGCGTACGCGGCCATGATCCCGTACTCGATCCCGTTATGGACCATCTTCACGAAGTGCCCGGCGCCGCAGGGTCCGCAGTGGAGGTAGCCGTCCTCCGCGGTCCCGCTGACCTTTTCGCGGCCCGGCGTGCGTTCGATCTCGCCGCGCCCCGGAGCCAGGGTCTGGAAGATCGGGTCGAGGCGGCGGACCGCGTCCGTGTCGCCGCCGATCATCATGCAGTAGCCGCGCTCGAGTCCCCAGACGCCGCCGGACGTGCCGACGTCCACGTAGTGGATCCCCTTCGGCCGCAGGTCGTTCTGGCGGCGGATGTCGTCGATGTAGTACGAGTTGCCGCCGTCGATGAGGACGTCTTCCTTCTGGAGCTTCGGCGCGAGCTGGCCGATCGAGGTGTCGACGACGGCCGCCGGGACCATCAGCCAGACCGCGCGCGGGGGAGTGAGCTTTGCGACGAACTCGTCGAGGGAGCCGGCTCCCTTCGCCCCCTCGCCGGCCAGGTCTTTCACGCTCGCAGGATTCATGTCCCAGACCACGCACTCATGGCCGGCCTTCATGAGACGACGCACCATGTTGGCCCCCATCCGACCGAGGCCGATCATGCCGAGCTGCATGTGCCCTCCCGGGTTCGTGCGCTTTCTTATCACGGCATGGCGAAGTTTCGCTGGAAACGGCGGTTCCCTTCTTGCGGTAGGCTCTCCCGTCGAAAGCAAGGAGGAACCCGATGGCTAGAGCCATTCGTATCCTGTTCGTTCTCGCGGTGTGCGTCCTCGTCGGCGCCGCCTCGCTTTCGGCGCAGGCCCCGCAGGCGCCGGTGAAGGTCAATCCGCCGGCGGCGGCGAAGTCGAAGGCGGGCGCCCCGGCGCCGTCCAACGCGGGCAAGGGCACGTCGGTCGGCAAGGGCAAGGCCTCGATCTCGACCGCCAACGCCGCCGGCGACACCGACTCCGTGTGGGTCGAGAAGATCGACCTCGACGGAGACGGAAACATCGACGACACCAATCTCCTGTGGGACGACGAAGACAAGGTCATGTATTACGCGAAGGACGGCACGTTCACGTGCGGCAACGGCGGCACCGGTTCCGGCGGGATGCTCGTGGCCGTGTACGCCGCGGGGAACGCCTACGGCAAGCCGGCCAACTCGGGCTGGTGGGTCACGGACCTCGACAAGGGCGAGTGCGGCGCGCAGTCCGCGAGTCTCATGGGATGCAAGTTCGACGGATCCGGCGTGTACACCGCCTGCGGCCTGGCGGTCATCGACGGGAAGACCGACGACGTCACGATCACGACCGTTTCGCGATAACTACCAGAGCTTCGGGGGGCCCTCGCGCGAGCGGGGGCCCTTTTCCTGCCGCCTCGAAGCCCCCGTGATCTAATTTCGCCTTCGTGAGCCCGGACAACGGTCGCTGCGATGGGCCGAACGCCATGCGCGGGACTCCATGAGCTGGACAACCGTCCTCTGGTCGATGGACGCGGCGGCGTGTCTGACGCTCGCGACGATTCATCTCGCGATCGGCCTGCGGCGGAAGGCCGCGGCGAACCTGCTGTTCTCGCTGATGGCGGTCTCCGCCGCGACGATGGCGGCCCTCGAGCTCGTGCTGATGCGCTCGCCGGACCCCGCCGTCCACGCCGGGCTCATCCGGTGGGCGCACGTGCCCTTCTTCACGCTGTTCGTGAGCCTCGTGTTCTTCGTGCGGAGCTACCTCGGCGCGGGCCGGCTCTGGCTCGCCTGGACGGCAATCGGCGTGCGCACTGCGGCGCTGGTGCTCAACTTCCTCGTCGATCCGAACCTGAACTACGTTCGCATCGACGGCATCCGGCCGCTCGAGTTCCTGGGCGAGACCATCTACCTCACCGAGGGGGTCTTCTCCGGCCGTACCCGCCTCGGCCAGCTGAGCTCGCTCCTGCTTCTGCTCTACCTGCTCGACGTGACGCGCTCCGTCTGGCGCCGGGGAGAGCGCCGCCGCGCGGTGGTCGTCGGAGGAAGCACGCTGTTCTTCGTCTTCGGCGCCATGCTCCACACCGCGCTCCTGATGGAAGGAGTCATCCGCTCGCCCTACCTCATCAGCGTCTTCTACCTCGGGTTCGTCGCCGCGATGGCCTACGAGCTGACCCTCGACGTGGTCCGCGCGTCGGAGCTGGCGCGAAGGCTCCAGATCGCGGACGCCGCCCTTCGCGAGAGCGAGCAGCGCATGGCCCTCGCCGCCGAGGCGGCCGACGTCGGGTTCTGGCTCTACGACGTCGATGAGGATCGGATCTGGATGAGCGAGCGAGTGCGGGCGGCTCGCGAGTACGGCGAAAACGAGTCCGTCGACTTTCGCCGTTTTCTCGACGCCGTCCATCCGGAAGACCGCGAGCGGATCCGGGCCACGGTCGACGAGGCGATCCGGCACGGCGGCGAATTCGAGCGCGAGTATCGCGTCGTCCGGCCGAACGGCGAGCTTCGTTGGATCGCTGCGCGCGGCCGCGTCGAATCGGACCCTCGAGGCGGCAGCATCCGGCTTCGCGGCATCTCGCTCGACGTCACGCCCCGCAAGCTCGCCCAGCTCGAGGTCGAGAGGCAGCGGAGCGAGCTGACGCATCTCTCGCGCGTCACGATGCTCGGCGAGCTCTCGGGGTCGCTCGCCCACGAGCTCAACCAGCCGCTGACCGCGATCCTCTCCAATGCCCAGGCGGCGCAGCGCTTCCTGGCGCAGGGCGACGACCATCTCGAAGAGGTGCGCGAGATCCTCGGCGACATCGTCGAGCAGGACAAACACGCCGGCGAGGTCATCCGCCGGCTGCGCCGGCTCCTTCGGAAGGGCGAAGTCGATCTGCAGCCCCTGCCGCTCTCGGAGGTCGTCGGCGATGCCCTCGAGCTGCTGAGAAGCGACCTCGTGAACCGGGGCGTCGTCGTCACGTCCGAGCTTCCGGCCGACCTGCCTCCGGCCGTGGGGGACCGGGTCCAGATCCAGCAGGTCGTCCTCAACCTGGTGGCCAACGCCTGCGACGCGATGGAGGGCCTCGAGCGGCGCGACCGCCGTCTCGAGGTGCGGACGGAGGCCGATGGCGCGGGGAGCCTGCGGGTGTCCATCGCGGATCGCGGGCCGGGCCTGACCCCGGAGCAGTCCGAGCGGGTGTTCGAGCCCTTCTTCACGACGAAGGCGCATGGAATGGGCCTCGGGCTCACCGTCTGCCGCACGATCGTGACGGCGCACGGGGGCGAGCTCCGGGCCTCGTCGAACCCGGGTGGCGGCGCCACGTTTCAGTTCACGGTCCCCGTCGCGGCCGGAGGTCCGTCCTGACGGCCTCGGCGGAGAGAGTGTTCCTGGTGGACGACGACCCGGCCGTCCTCAAGGCGCTCGGCCGTCTCCTGAGGTCCGCCGGCATCGAGGCGGTGACGTACGGCTCGCCGGAGGAGTTCCTCGAGCGCGTGGCCGGAGCGGAGGCGGGATGCGTCGTCCTCGACCTGGCCATGCCGGGGCTCGACGGGCTGGCGCTCCAGGACGCCATGGCGGCCCGCGGACTGGAGCTGCCGACGCTCTTTCTGACCGGCCACGGCGACATCCCGCAGAGCGTGCAGGCGATGAAGAAGGGCGCCGTCGATTTCCTGACGAAGCCCGTCGATGACGCGGTCTTTCTGCGTGCCGTGCGGGAAGCGCTGGCGCGGGGCCGGGCCGGCCTCGCGGACCGGGAGGAATCCGCCCGCATCCACCGGCGCCTCGAAACCCTGACGCCGCGGGAGCGCGAGGTGCTCGCCGGCGTAGTCTCCGGGCAGCTCAACAAGCAGATCGCCGGCGACCTCGGGATCGCCGAGAAGACCGTGAAAGTGCACCGGGGCCGCGTGATGGAAAAGATGGGGGCGCAGTCGGTCGCCGAGCTCGTGCGCATGGCGGACCGCACCGGCCTCCGGCGCAGCTGACGCGGAGGTCTGGGACCAAGGTCCCATCACGGCTCGCAGGCGGGACCGCTACGCTAGAGGCCCGTGAACCGCAAGAGACCGTTCGTCGCGGTCGTCGATGACGAGGAGCCCGTGCGCCGGGCGCTCGAGAGGCTTCTCCGATCCTCGGGGATTGAAACCCGGGCGTTCGCGTCCGGCGGCGCCATGCTCGAGGATCTCGCGCGCCGCGAGCCCGACTGCGTCATTCTCGACCTCCACATGCCAGGCATGAGCGGCTTCGAAGTGCAGGATCGCCTCGCCGAGCGCGAGATCCGCATTCCCGTCATCGTGATGACGGGCCACGACACGCCCGAGTCCTGCGGGCGCGCGACGAGCGGGGGAGCCGCGGCCTATCTGCGGAAGCCCGTGGACGGCGAAGAGCTGCTCGCGGCGGTCCGAACGGCCGTCGAAGGCGCCGGCCCCGCCCGTCCACGGCGCTGAGACATCGCGGCCTGTCCTCAACAAGGTCGCGGCGCCGATCGCGAACAAGATGTTCGAGTGCGGAATGATCCCGTAGACTCCGCCGGTGCCCTCGCCAATGAAAAAGCCCCCGCGATGCGGGGGCTTTCGCTTTCGAGGGACGTCCCGAATCAGAACTTGACCATGTACTTCTTGGCTTCGAGGCAGACGCTGAAGGCCTTCTTGAAGTTGTCGAGCTGCTGTGCCGTCGCCTGCTGCGTGGCGGCGGACTGCTGGGCGACCTGCTGCTGGGCCTGCTCCTGCTGATTGCGGCCGCGGGCGCGGCCCGCGACGGCCCCCGAAGCGGCTCCGATCGCGGCGCCTTTCCCGGCGTCTCCCGCGATCCCGCCGATGAGCGCTCCACCCGCCGCCCCGCGCGCCGCTCCCTTCACAGCCGAGCCCTGGGCCGCCTGGGACGCCTGCTGCTGCGCGGCCGCGGCCTGCTGCTGCTGGGCCTCGGCCTGCTTCTGGAGCTGGAAGGGATCGGTGCCGGTGTTCTGCACCGCCCAGTTGTAACACTCGGCCTCGTCGGTCGACTGCTGAGCCGAGGTCTGTCCCGTCGTCGGAAAGACGTGAACGTTCATAGTGGCCGCGAGGGTCTTCTGACCGCTCGGCGCGGCCTGCTGCGTTTGAGCCTCGACGACGAGACCGACCGCCAGGACGAGGCCGACGGCAGCGACGGCGAATCGTTTCATGATTGTCCTCCTGGTCATTTGGAAGCCTGCGGCATGGGCGTGCAGGCGCCGAAGATGGATACGGTGAGGCCGTCGCGGGCGACCGCTGCGGAAGCCGCTCCGCTCACCTCGTGGATCACGAAACTGAACGCCCGCCCCTGTTCGAATCCCTGAAGCACGAGCAGCCCCTCTTCTCGCAGAAGCAAGCGGATGGGCGTGGCCCGGTTCTCTCCGCTCGCCTTCGTGGTCGCGATGGTCTTGGCCTTCAGGTCGACCTCGATGAACTGCGGGACGTTGAGATTCCACGGAAGCTCGGTCGTGCAGGTCCCTGTCTCCATACAGCGCGTCGCATCGACGGCGGTGCAGAGGATCCGGTCCTGGCCGGTCAGGTCGTCGGCCGCCGAGATCGACGGAAGGGCTGCGGCCACGGCGAACGCGGCGACGGCGATGCGGTGGTGCCTCATCGAGTCCTCCTCCCGGGAGCTGGCGCTCCCTTCTGAGCGCATACATAGCAAAAGTCGGCAGGCGGCGCCAGCCGACGGCCGTTGCACGCGAACTTCACACTCCGGGTGGAAGGGTCGAAAACTTTTGGCGCGTGAGTTAGTCTAGGTTCCGCCCTCGGGGAAGAAACAGGCCGGTCCCGGCCTGCGACTGGGGTTGTCGCTCGGCGGTGCCGCCTGCACACAATGGGAGGTGCGCATGCCTGAGTGTCTCGCGATCCCGGTCCTGGCCGCTTCCCCTCACGATCGTCCTCCGCTCCCGCGGAGGCGCAAGCCGCCGTCACCAGGCTCAGATCCTCAGCAACAAAGGCCCGCGGGTTTGGATCGGCTTCACGTAGTGAGGAACCGCCGCCTTCCAGCAGGGCAGGAGGCGTTCTAAGGATAGACGGCGAGTCGGCCCACCTCGAGAGAGTCCCTGGTCGGACGGGGAGCCCTAAAGACAATTCCGCAGAGGCGCAAAGGAGGAGGCGATGAGAGGTTTCAATCGAATCACGGCTCTGGCGGGCGTCGTTTTGAGTCTTGCGGTCAGCGCCGCCGGCCAGGAGACGGCAACGAAAACGCCCAGCGACGAGGCGAGAATAAAGGCCCCCTGGAGAACGCGATGACCCCGGGGGAGGGGCAGAAGAGGCTCGAGTTCCTGGTGGGCACCTTCGATGTGAAAGTCCGGGTGTGGCTCGATCCCTCCAAGCCTCCGGTCGAGTCTTCGGCGACTGCGGTCTCCACCTGGGTGCTCGGCAACCGTTACGTGCAGCAGATGATGTCGGGATATATCGGGGGCGAGGCCTGGAGCGGCATCATGTATGCGGGGTTCGACAACGTCACCAAGAAGTACGTGTCGACCTACATGGACACGGGCAGTACGGGCATGGAGTGGTATACGGGAACCCTGGACGCGGCCGGAACGCACGGGAGGATGACGGCAACGATCGCCGACGAGCTCACGGGCGAGCCCGAGACCCTCGAGTTGAGGCTCACCATCGCGGCCAACGGCGATCGCGTGACGGAGCTGTGGCAGGAGGACCGCGGCAAGATGGTCAAGGTCGTGGAGCTCCAGTTCTCGCGTAAAAAGTAATACGGCGGCACACAAGGAGGACGATCATGAAGCGATTCCGGTTTCGAAAGTCCCTTTCGCTGAGAATCCTGCTGGGCCTGCTCGCTCTGGTCGCGTATGCGGCTCCGGGCTCGGCCGTTTACGGCGTCCGGCGCCGGACGGCGGCCGTCGCCTATGGCGCAGGCGCGACGACCACGGCCGCGGCTGCCAGCAGCGCGGCCGCGTCCCAGCAGCAGCAAGCGGCGGCTCAGCAGCAGGCCGCGGCCGCGAATCAGGCGGCGGCGCAGTCCGCTGCGGCGTCCCAGCAGGCTGCCGCGGCCGCGAATCAGGCCGCTGCGGCGGCGGGCAAGCCGGCCGCGCCTGCCCCGAAGACGATGCAGCAAAAGCTCGAAGAACTTCAGTCCCTCTACAAACAGGGACTCATCACCGAGAGCGAATACAGCGCACAGAAGGCCAAGGTTCTCGCTGAGGGCCCGTAGTAGGAGCCAACGGATTCGCGGGAGGGAGATCGATGAGCGCCGGGGCAACGAAGTGGCCGCGATCGGCCGCGCGGCTCCTCTATTTCATCGTCTCAACCTTCAATACTCTGGCGTCGGGCCTGAGCTACATGAATTACGCCGACCTTTCAGATCCCGGCCAAGCAGGAACTTCAAACCTCGAATTTCAACTACAAAGAGAACAACTGAGAGATACCCATTTCGTTTAGCGAAGGAGAAGAGCGATGTCTAAGCGTCATTACGTGCTCGTCCTGATTCCCATGCTGCTTCTGGCCGCCACCGCGCCTCAGGCTCAGGAGGGACAGCAGTACCCCATCATGGACCGTTTCGCCCAGAAGATCGTCGACAAGTACACCAACTCGACGTGCGTTCAGATCGCCGAGATGAAGAGCGAGAAGCCCCAGGGCGAGGAAGCGCAGATGAAAGAGCGCGTCATCGCCATGCTCAAGTCCGATCCCCAGATGCGGGCGGCCTTCATCAACAAGGTCGCCGCGCCGATCGCGAACAAGCTGTTCGAATGCGGGATGATCCCGTAAGCCGGGAGGCATCATGCGGACCAGCAATTGGTTCGGTCGATCCCTGCCCCTGGCGCTCGCCCTGAGCGTCGCGGCTGCCATCGCGGCCGGGCAAACGACGGCTCCCACTCCGAAGCCGCCGGCGAAGAAGACAGCGCGCAAGAATGTTCCTCCGCCCGTCTTCGATCCGAAGGCGATCGAGGTTCTCAAGGCCTCCTCCGAGAAGCTCGCGGCGGCCGGCTCGATGTCTTTCACGGCCCTCGCCGCCTACGAGGTCACGAGTCTCGCCGGGCCGCCGATCATCTACGGCCGAATCTACGAGGCCACGCTCCAGCGTCCGGACAAGCTCAGGGTCCTCACTCTCGGCGACGGCCCGGTGTCCGAGTTCTACGACGACGGCAAGGTCATGATGAGCTTCCACCCGGCGGAGAACCTCGTTGCCGTCACCGAGGCCCCGCCCACGATCGACGCCGCCTTGAAGAAGCTCTACGACGTCGCCGGGACGTATTTCCCGTTCACGGACGTCGTCGTGTCGAACCCCTGGAAAGACATCGCGGACGGCCTGACCACCGCCTTCTACCTCGGCGAGTCCATGCTCGTCGGCGGGACGACGACCGAGGTGATCGCCTACGAGAGCTACGGTGTCTTCATCCAGATGTGGATCGGCAAGGAGGACAAGCTGCCGCGGATGGCCCGGGCCATGTTCTACGACGATCCGCTCAACCTGCGCCATTCGGTGCAGTTCTCGAACTGGAAGCTCGAGCCAGCGGTTCCCACGGATGCCTTCACGACAACCAAGGCCGCGGGCGCCGCCCGCATCCCGTTCGGCAATCCGAAAATGAAATCCGACCTTCCGGCCGGCGTCAAACCCGTGGGTCCCCCGAAAAAGCCCTCGGCCAAGCCCACGGCAGGGCCCGGGTCGCGATGAGGAGGCAGAAATGAAGAAGAACGTCGAAATCGGCATCGCGGCTGCTCTGACGGGACTGCTCCTGGCTGGACCGGCGGCCGCCTGGTCCCATTCCAACGCGTACGGCGGCCACTCGTCCGGTTCCTACGGCTCCGGCGGCACGCACTCCAACGCGTACGGCGGGAGCACGTCGGCCGCTTACGGGTCGGGATTGACTCACGACAGCGCCTACGGCACCTCAACGCATGCCCAGTACGGCGAGGGCGCCACGCACACCAACTACTACGGCGGAACCACGCACACCGGCTACGGGGGCACGTACCACACCGGCTACTACGGTGGCGCCTACTACCACCCCCCGACGGCCTACTACCCGTACCATCCGGCGTACTACCCGTACCCGACGAGCTCGTGCGGCGGCTGCGGCTGGGCCGTCGCCGGCGCCGCGATGGCGGGCGCGGCGATCGGGGCTTCCGCGGCGTCGTCGAGCGCCCAGGCCTCCTCGGCGGCCACATACCAGTCGGGCTACGCGGCCGGGGCCAGCGCCTCGGCGGCCAACACGACGGCCGCCTACAACGCCGGTGTCGCGACCGGCGCGGCCATGGCCTCGCAGCCGAACGGCACTGTCGTAACCGTCCTGCCCTCGGGCGCCGTGCACACCTCGATCGGCGGAACTACCTACTTCGTCGCGAATGGCGTCTGGTACCTGCCGTCTTCCGGGTCCAACGGGGTCGTCTACACGATCGTGCCCGCGCCCTGAAGGTCGTCGCGTCGAAGCACCCATCTCTGGCCAAGCTCTGACGACGGAGGACACGCTCATGCGCTCCAGCCCACACGTCGGTCATGCCGACGGTGCTCTCGGCGCTCGCGTCGAAGCAGACCTGGGGGCGTCCCGGACGTACAACATCGCCAACGGAAAGATCGTCACGGAGCTCGTCGGCACGCCGATCGAGATCAGCGTCTACAAGGTCGGCGACAAGTACATCGGCGCGCGCTCGAATGAATTCGGGTACGCCAACTACGAGATCATTCCCGCGGTGGCGGAGTTGAGCCCACTCCGCTGAGCGACGCGGCCCGGCCCGCCGTTCGGGAAGCGGCACTCGCGCCGTATCATGAGCGGCCTATGAAGCGGTGGCTTCGCGAGCCGCTCGTCCACTTTCTCCTCCTCGGCGCCGCGCTCTTCGCGATCTACGCCTTCGTCAACCGCGGCCCGGCGAGCACGGCTCCGTCGCGCCAGATCATCCTCACCCTCGACGACCTCCGCCAGCTGCAGATCGCGTTCGCGGCGACAGTGGCAGCGGCCGCCGACCGGAGCGGAGATGCTCGGCCTGATCGAGAACCGGATGCGCGAAGAGGTCCTCTACCGCGAAGCGCTCGCCATGGGTCTCGACAAGGACGACACGATCGTCAAGCGCCGCATGGCGCAGAAGATGGAGTTTCTCGCGGAGGACGTGTCTGCCGCGTACGAGCCGACGACCGCGGAGCTGCGAGGCCTGGTTCGCGAAGAACTCCTCGATGTTCGAGGAGCCGCCCCGCGTCACGTTTCGGACGCTCTACTTCTCGCCCGACCGCCGCGGCCCGAATGCCCGCGCCGACGCCGAGAAGGCGCTGGCCAAGCTCGCAGGCAAGCCCGCGGCGTGGCCCGCCGCGGCGTCCCTCGGCGACCCTTTCATGTTTGCGGACTATCTGGCCGACCGCGCACCGGACCAGGTCGCCAAGGAGTTCGGCCCGGCCTTCGCGAAGGCCCTCTTCGAGCAGAAGCCGGGCGCCTGGACCGGGCCCGATCGAGTCGGGCTACGGTTGGCACCTCGTGTTCCTGGACTCCGCTGACACCCGCGCGCGTGCCCGCTTTCGAAGAAGTCGAGCCGGACGTCAAGACGGCCTGGCTCGGGGCGCGAAAGGCCGAGGCCTGGGAGGAGACGTACGAGAAGATGCGGGCGAAGTACGAGCTCGTCCTGCCCGCTCCGCCGGAGGAGGCGGCCGCCCGACGCCGGGAGCCGCGCGATGAGCCCCCTTCTCGTCAGCGTGATCGTCTTCGCGTGCGTGTACGGCGGGGCGCTCGTGGGATTCGCCGCTGCGGGTTCCGGAGCATCATCGGGACCCCGACTCCCGGGACGTGCTCAAAGCCAGCACGGCCCTGATCGGAACGATGGCGGCGCTCGTGCTCGGTCTCCTCGTCGCGTCGGCGAAGAGCTCGTACGACAACCAGAGAGACGAGCTCATCCAGATCTGCGCCGACGTCGCGCTGCTCGACCGGGCCCTGGCCCACTACGGCCCTGAGGCCGCCGCCACGCGACAGCAGCTTCGATCCACGGTCGAGGCCGCGTTTGGCCAGCTCTGGAAGCGCGGCTCGGAGCCGCCCTCGGCCGCCGGAGAAGCTCTTTACGACAGCATCGACCGCCTTCCGGCCGCGGACGAGCGGCAGCGCTCGATCAAGGCCATTGCGGGGCAGCTCGCCGTCGGGCTCGGGAGGACGCGCTGGCTGATGTTCGCGCAGAGCGCAAGCGCCATCTCGACCCCGCTTCTGGTGATCGTCGTTTTCTGGCTGACGATCCTCTTCGTCAGCTTCGGCGTCTTCGCGCGCCCAACGCCACGGTGCACGTCGCGCTGTTCGTCTGCGCGATGTCGGTGGCCGCGGCGGTCTTCCTCATCCTCGAGATGGATCGACCATTCGAGGGACTCATCCGGATCTCGGACGCGCCGCTTCGCGAGTGTCGTCAGCCGCCTCGGGCACGACTAGAATGCCGCTTCAGAGTCGCCGCCGTTCAGAGGGAGTGCCATGAACCACGCGCCATCGAATCGCCGCACGCGTTCTCGCCTTCGCGACCCTCGCCGCTCCCGGCCTCCTGCTCGGCCAGAGCGTCCCCACCGACACCGGGACGCTCGACAAGGAGACGGCGATGGCCTTCACGAAGCCGCCCTACTCGCCGTACGCGGGCCGCGACTTCCCGGCGCGCCCCTTCTTCGGCGACACGCACCTGCACACGTCGTTTTCGATGGATGCCGGCGCCTTCGGTTGCCGGCTGAGCCCGGCCGACGCGTACCGTTTCGCCAAAGGGCAGGAGATCACGGCTTCGAGCGGCCAACGCGCCCGCCTGTCGCGGTCGCTCGACTTTCTCGTCGTCGCGGATCACTCCGACAACATGGGCTTCTTTCCGGACTTCCTCGCGGGGAAGCCCGAGATGCTGGCCGATCCGACGGGACGGCGCTGGTACGACATGGTTCAGTCCGGCAAGGCCGCCGAGGCCGCGCTTCGAGATCATCTCCGCTTTCTCCCAGGACAAGTTCCCGAAAGCCCTGATGTATCTGCCCGGCACGCAGGCGTACCGTTCGGCCTGGCGGGAGACGATCAAGGCGGCCGAAGAAGCCAACGATCCCGGCCGCTTCACGGCCTTCATCGGCTACGAGTGGACGTCGAACACGGGAGGCAACAACCTCCACCGCAACGTGATCTTCCGCGACGGCGGCGATCTCGCGCAGCCGAGTCGAGCCGTTTACGGTGTACCCGCCGGGCAGCGACAACCCGCGTGACCTCTGGAAGTGGATGGAGACGTTCGAAGAGAAGACGGGCGGCGACGTCCTCGCGATCGCCCACAACGGCAACCTCTCGAACGGCCGGATGTTCCCGCTCATCGAGTCGTTCACCGGCAAGCCCGATCGATCGCGAGTACGCCGAGCAGCGCGCCAAGTGGGAGCGCCTCTACGAGGCCACGCAGATCAAGGGCGACGGCGAGACTCATCCCTTTCTGTCTCCCAACGACGAGTTCGCGGCGTTCGAGCGCTGGGACAAGGGCAACCTGGACCTGAGCGAGCTCAAGAAGCCGGAGATGCTCCAGTTCGAGTATGCGCGCCGCGCTCTCCAGAACGGACTGAAGCTCGAGAAAGAGCTGGGTGTCAATCCCTACAAGTTCGGAATGATCGGCTCGACCGACGCCCACAGCGGCCTTACGGCAGTCGAGGAGGAAAATTTCTTCGGCAAGACGTCCAGCTCCGAGCCCAGCCCGGTGCGGGCGACGCACCCCTTCGTCGAAGGCCGACGAAGGCCACGATCATGGGCTGGGAGCAGACCTCCTCCGGTTACGCGGCCGTCTGGGCCAGGTCCAACACGCGCGAGGATCTCTTCGACGCCATGGAGCGCCGCGAGACCTACGGGACGACCGGTCCGCGCATGGTCGTGCGCTTCTTCGGGGGCTGGGACTTCGAAGCGAAGGACGCGCAGAGCCGCAACCCCGGCGTCACGGGCTACCGCAAGGGCGTGCCGATGGGCGGCGACCTCGCCGCGGCTCCCGCGGGCAAGGCGCCGACCTTCCTCGTGGCCGCCCTCAAGGATCCGATCGGCGCGAACCTCGACCGCTACCAGATCGTCAAGGGCTGGCTCGACGCGAAGGGCGAGGTCCAGGAGAAGGTCTACGACGTCGCGTGGTCCGGCGGCCGCAAGCCCGGCGCCGACGGCAAGGTGCCCGCCGGTCGGAAACACCGTGGACGTGCCGAACGCCACCTACACGAACTCGATCGGCGCTTCCGAGCTCATCGCCGTCTGGAAGGATCCGGACTTCGATCCGTCGCAGCGGGCGTTCTACTACGGCCGGGTCATCGAGATCCCGACGCCTCGCTGGACGGCGTACGACGCGAAGTTCTTCGGCATCACGATGCCGAAGGAGGTCCCCATGACGACGACCGAGCGCGCCTACACGTCGCCCATCTGGTACACGCCGGCGAAGTGAGACGCGCGCGACGCCGGGTCGCGCCTGGCGGGGCTCCTCGGCCTCGCGGCCGCGTCGCTCTTCGCCCACGAGGCGCGGCCCGCGTACCTCGAGATCCGGGAGAGCGGCGCCCGGGCGCTACGAGCTTCTCTGGAAGACGCCCGTCCTCTCGGGCATGCGCCTGCCCGTCGGCCTGAAGCTTCCGGAGGGCGTCCGTCGATCCGCAGGAGCCCGTCGGTTCAGCAGCTCGCCGACTCGCTCCTCGAGCGCCGGACGATCGACGCCGGGTCCGGCGGGTCTCGCCGGGAAGCGCATCGAGTTCCCGGGGTTGCAGGCGACGATCACCGACGTCCTCGTGCGGGTCCAGCTGCTCGACGGCCGGACGTGGACGACGATCGTGCGGCCGTCGCAGCCCTGGATCGAGATCGCGGCCGAACAGACGCGGGTGCAGCTCCTCGGCACCTACGTCGTCCACGGGATCCGCCACATCGCGCTTCGGCCCGGACCATCTCCTGTTCGTCTTCGGGCTGCTTCTGATCGTGAAGGATCGCTGGATGCTCGTGAAGACGATCACGGCCTTTACGGTCGCCCATTCGATCACGCTCGCCGCCGCGACCTTCGGCTGGGCGGAGGTCCCGGTTCGGCCCGTCGAAGCCGCGATCGCGCTCTCGATTTTCTTTCTCGGGCCGGAGATCGTCCGTTCCTGGCGGGGAGAGACGAGCTTCACGATCCGCCATCCCTGGGTGGTCGCGCTTCGTCTTCGGCCTCCTGCACGGGTTCGGATTCTCCTCGGCCCTGACGAGCGCCGGGCTGCCTCGGGCGGCTCTGCCCGCGGCCCTTCTCGGCTTCAACGTCGGCGTCGAGATCGGCCAGCTCGCCTTCGTGCTGCTGGTTCTCGGGCTCGAACGGGCTCTGCGAGCGCTCCGGATCCGCTGGCCGCGCTGGGCCGAGGCTCTGCCCGGGTACGCCGTGGGCACGCTCGGGGCCTTCTGGACGATCCAGCGCACGGCGATCCTTCTGGGCTGGGCTGCCTGAGAGCGGCCGGGTCGGCCCCGGACTTGCATAACACCAAGGTCGGTGGAACCTCGCGCGACTGGAATGACCCGGCGCCGCGAGGCAAGGTCCGAAAATGGAGGAACTTATGAATCGACGCTGGATCGCCCCGGTTCTTCTCCTCGCACTCGCGGCCCTGCTCGCCCCGGGACTTTCGGCCGACGACAAGACGCCCGACGCGACCATTCGACTGTCCGAAGGAACCGTCGCCGCCGGCATCGGCTGGAGCTGGGGCAAGGGCACCCTGCACTACATGGGCAAGACGTACCCGATCAAGGTCAGCGGCCTCACGGTGGCGGAGGTCGGGATCACCCAGGCCGAGGCGTCGGGCAGCGTCTATAACCTCAAGAGCATCGACGATTTCAACGGCGTCTTCGCGTCCGCCGGAGCCGAGGGAACCGCCGGCAAGGGCGCCGGAGTTTCCTCGCTGAGGAACCCCAAGGGCGTCGTGATCAACCTCAAGAGCGAGACGAAGGGCGCCAACATCAAGGTCGCCGCCGAGGGCCTCAAGCTCGAGATCGAGAAGTAAACCCTCGAGAAGTCTCTCGACGTTTTCGTGCCGGCCGCCGAGAGGCGGCCGGCTATATCTCCCACTGAAGGCGCAGCTGGTAGAAGTGCGTGCGGCCCGTGAGGCCGGAGCGCTGAAGCCGCCCGTAGCCGTAGTTGAACTCCAGGCGCCACTGACCCGTCGGAAACCAGGAGAGCGCTCCACTCCAACGGTCGAACTTCCCGCCGTCGATCGCTCCCGAAGTCAGGTCGATGTTCGAGTATCTCGCCCCGACCTCGAAGGCCCCCGTCCCTCCGTGTTTGAAGGAAAACGGCGCGCTCGGCTGGAGCTCGCCGAAGCAGCCGCAGAGGTGGCCATAAGGTCGAGTCTCGCCGGTGATGGCCCAGGAGGCCTGGACGTAATAGGCCCAGAAATGCGGATCTCCGACCTGAGGAGCGGTCGACTGGATTCTCGTGTACTCGGCGGCGAGGGTCACCGGACCCTCCACCGCGCCCAACTCGAAGCCGACGGCGACGGAGTGGTCGGCGGGAAAGGGCTCGGTGTCGACGAAGAAGGGCGCTTCGTAGACCTCCGGGCGGCTGCGGGTTTGATCGCTTCCCTCCTGCGCTTCGCCGTATGCGCCCCAGGCTCCCAAATGCACCAACCGGCGGCCGCCGTTGGCGTCCACCGGCAAACCGGCGATGCGGCTGTTGACGATGTTGCCGCTCTCCGAGAAGGAGAGGTCGTTCGTGAGCCAGCCGTTGTACCAGCCCGCCGACCAGTTCGATTCTCTCCCCGGCCGCGGTGCCCTTGAGCCGGACGCCTGTGCTTTGGGCCGTCGTCAACGCCTAGGACATCGTCGAGCGCTCCATGAAGACGAGGTCGTAGCTGTTGGCGAGCCTCTCCATGGTGACGCCTTCCGACTGGTTCCCGACCGTCACCCAAAAGAGCTTGCCCACGGGGATCGTGACGTTCAAGCCGGAGAGCGTCCATCCTTCCTGGTCGTTGTTCTGGTCGGCTCCGTTGTACTCGGTCTGGACCTGGAAGCTCCACGGGAAGGGCGCCGGAGCTGCCCGTCGACTTCCAGGTTGTCCAGGCGAAACCGCCCGACGTCCGGGACACGTGCCGACCTGCGCGTCGCTTTCGGCGTCCTGGACGAAGAACGCCCCGTCGACCATCGCCGTGATGTGGAGCTGGAGATCGATCCAGGACGTGTCGAGCTCGTTCCAGGGCTTCCTCGGGACAGCCGAGATCCTGCGCATGGAGGGCCGCAGGCCAGGACGATCGCCAGGCTCAGGATCGGCACGGCCCGAAGCAGCTGGCGCACAGCTATGGAGCCGCCGGCCGTCCCGCCAGCGCTTCCAGCTTCCTCGCGTAGCGCGAGGCCTCGTCGTCATTGCCGGCTCGGGCGTTGAGACGACACGAGCGCCTCGAGGATCTCCCGATTCCCGCCGTGCTTCTGCTCCGCGGCGGCGAGCACCTCGAGCGCGCGGCGGGTCTGGCCGGCCGAGTCGAGAGCGATGGCCCAGACGTAGACGTAGCGGGCCCGCTCGGGCGGAGCCTTCGCCGCCCGCTCGAGCTCGACGAGGGCCTCGGGCAGCCGCTTCTGGCGAACGAGGGTCAACCCCAGGGCGTGATGCAGGCCGGCGTCTCCGGGCGCGGCCGCCAGGCCGCGGCGGAGGATCCTGCTCGGCCTCGACGTCCCGGCCCTGAACGCGATAGAGGTCGGCCATGTTGCCGTACGAGGCGGCGAACGCGGGGACGAGATCCATGGCGATCCGGTACTCGCGCTCGGCGCGCGCGAGGTCACCGAGGTCCGTCGCGAGCTCGGCGAGGCTCAGGTGCGCCTCGGCCCGGTCGGCGTCGACCGCGAGCGAGCGCTCGTACTCCGCGAGCGCCGCCTCGAAAGCGGCTCGCTCGTCCGGCGCGCATCTGCTCCTTCGGAACCGCGGCCAGCGTTCGGGCGGCATCGATGCGGACCGTGAGGATCGGGTCGCGCAGCAGAGGCGCCGCGAGGGGCAGGCGCTCGGAGGGCGGAAGCGCGCGCACCGCCTCGAGGGCGCCGTAGCGCACGAGAGGCTCCGGATCGCCAAGCGCCCGAACGAGCGCGTCGCGGCCCCGGGGAAGTCGTTCTGCGCGAGAAGCGAGGCGGCCGTGGCGCGACGGAGCGGCGGACGGGTCGGAATCCGCGGCGAGCGCGGCGAGCGCAGCCCCGGCCCCGGCCGCCTCCTCGCCGGCCGGCCTGGATCGTCTCGCCGTACGGAGGCTCGCGCTGCGCCCGGTCGCCCCACCACGCTCTTCGCCGCGTCGGCGGCCCAGCGGTCGGAGCGGTCGCGGTGGCACTGCGTGCAGGCGTTGGGCGTGCCGATCGCGACCGAGAGGTCGGGCCGTGGGACGCGGAAGCTGTGATCGTGGCGGGTGTGGACGACCATGTAGTCGCGGGTCGGCATGTGGCAGCTCGTGCAGCGCGCCCCGGCCGAGCCGGCCGTGATGGAAGTGGTGGGCCGGCGTCTCGAACTTCTCCGGCGGCGTGGCAGCCGGCGCAGACGCGATCCGCCGAGCCGGCGACCTTCAAGCTCGTGCGGGTCGTGGCAGTCGGAGCAGCTCACGCCCGGCCGCGTGCATCTTGCTCTGCAGAAACGAGCCGTACTCGTAGACCTCGTCCAGGATCTGTCCGTCGGGAAAGTAGAGGCCCTTCGTCGAGAAGCGCCGGCCGGTGCGTCTGCGAGCAGCGGCTGGCCGTAGACGTAGTCCGCGGCGACGACCGACCGCCGCGCGTGGCAGCGGGCGCAGGTCTCGATCTCGGCCTGCGAGGTCCGCGGGACGCTCCGCTTCGCGAGGCCGGTCTTCGGGTCGATGATCCAGCTCGCCTTGCCGGCCGGGTCCCTGAGAACGACGGCGAGCCCCTTGTCGCCGGCGGGCGTCCGTTCCTCCCTCGACGGCCCAGGCGACGTGGGCCGAACCCGGGCCGTGGCAGGCCTCGCAGGAGACGTCGATCTCGGAGAAGGTCGTCTCGTATCGGTTCTCCGCGGCCACGAAGCCCTTCTTCACGTTCGTCGAGTGGCACTCCGCGCACATGAAGTTCCAGTTCTGGTACGGGCCCGGTCCAGTGGAGCGGGTCGTCGTGCGGGACACGGCCTCCTTCGGGTAGAGGTGGAACCAGCGCTGGCCGCCCTCCTTCTTCGGGCGCGTGTCCCAGACGACGTTGAGCGCCTGGTACCGCCCTCCGGGAAACGCGATGAGGTACTGCTGCAGCGGATAGACGCCGAAGGTGTACGCGATCGGGTACTCGTGGAGCTTGCCGTCGGGGCCGTCGGTCCGGACGAAGAACTTTCCGTTCCGCCGAAAGAACGTGGACTTCACGCCGAAGTGCTTGAACGACGCGTCCTCCGAAGTCGCCGAGGACGGTCTCCTCCGTCGCTTCCTGCATGGCGAGGTCGTGGTGCGAGCCCTTCCAGCGCTCGTACTCCTCGGCGTGGCAGCTCTGGCAGGTGTCGCCGCCGACGAACGTCGCCCGGCGGAGCGGGGAGGGGGAGTCGGAGCCGCCGGTGGGCCGCGGCGCCGGAGAGGGGCGGCGCGCTCGCGGCACGCCGTGACGCCGAACCGAGCATAGCCGCGAGCAGGCCGGCCAGAAGGGATCGCCGGTTCGGCACTCCTCGAATCATACGGAAGAGTCGGCGCCCGGTCGGCGCGCCCGGCTCACTTCGCGGAGTGGAAGCAGGAGGATGAACGCGAGCTGCAATCGCCAGTCCGGCCCGACGTCGGGCTTCGCCGCGTAGTAGCCGCCGCCCGCCTGGACGCTGAACGGGAAGGGGCCGAGCCTCGTCAGCTTGCTGACGAGGAAGTTGACGGGCACCGTCCAGCGCTGGTCCGGGATCGCCCTCCCAGTTGTACGTCGACTGGGACTGCAGCGTGAACGTCACGGCGTGCTTGTTCGTGTAGGCGAAGAAGGGCTGGATGAAGGCCTGGCTGAAGTACGGCAGATCCCGGTTTCCCGTGTCGGCGATCGAGAACTGCTGGTTGACGAGCGCGCCCATGGTCCAGCCCCCGCACTGGTACAGACCGACCGCTGTGGGACCGATCAGCCACTGGCCGCCGCCGAGCAGCGGATCCGACGTCATCGGAAGCCCGAAGACCGGTCCCACGCCCCACGTGAGCCCTCCCGTGCCGACCGGCGGAGAAGAACGTCGAGTACGTGATCGTGCCGAGACCCGACACGGGCCCGACGCCCGGAGAGATCTCGGGCTGCGAGATGTAAGGGACGATGAAGCGGGCGATCATGTTGAGGTCTTTCGAGAGGTGAAACGGCACGACCGGCTGGACGTTCAGGATGAACTGCAGGTCGTTGTTGACCCCGTAGCCCTCCTGCCAGTTGAACTGGAAGGGGATGCTCACGAGGTCCGCGATGGGGTTCGAGAGCTTCTTGGCCAGCTCCTCGGCTCCCGCCGGCGCCGCGGCCTTCTCGCCCACGACCTCCTGCGCTCGCCAGGAACGAAGCACGCGAAGCAGCATCGAAGCCAGAGACGCGAAGAACTCGTCGCAACGTGTACGCCTTCTGCGGCCGGTCAGAACGGCAGCGGCATCGCGAACTGCACGTAGGCACCCTGGCCCCGCGTCGTGAACTTGCCGCCGAACTGCCAGAAGTAACGAAGGGTGAGCGCGCCCTGGAGCGTCGTGAATTCCGGCCCGACGCCGTTGATCTGCGGTCTTGTTCTGCGCGGGCGACCAGCGGCGCGTCGATCCCCTTGGTCGACGTCACCTGCCACTGGGCGTAACCCGCGGCGCCGACCCAGCCGCTGAACATCTTGCCGGGCGTCCCGTAATCGCGGCCGAGGCCCCACATGTACGTGAAGGCGTTGCCCGTCGTCCAGTCGAGGTCTTTCTTCTTGCTGTTGATGTCGTAGAAGAGCGAGCCCGTCCCGTGCCACTTCCTCGCCTTGTCGAAGTACCCGGTGACGCGGAACGAAAGCTCGTTGGTCCACATCCCGAGCGCCGTGTTGTTCGGGGCCGGGCTGCGGCCCGTGTCCGTCAGGATGACGTTGTAGCGGCCGGTCGGAGCGTAGAACGCGTAGTGAAACGTCATGTCGGCTCCGCCGGGCGCGAGCGGCAGCGGGCCCGGCAGGTGCCAGCCGAGCATCAACGGAATGACCCACAGCTGCGAGAGGGCGGTGCCCGTCGAGTCGTCCACGTCCAGACGCGGAAAGTCGATCGCGGTGTTGGCGAACGGGACCGCCACGAGGGCTCCGTAGTTCGCACCGAAGATGCAGAGCTTCGAGACGTACTGGACGAGCGGGCCGAAGGCGTACTGATCGAGCTCGGGCCCCTCGATGACGGTCTTGTCCCCCAGGACGAGCTCGTCGGCAAAGTTGCCCCAGCCGAACATGCCGGCATAGAGGCCGGGAGGGGGCATCACGCCGGCCTTCATGCCGAACTCGCCCTTGAGGATGAGCTGCTGGGCTCGGGCGGCGGATGCGCCGAGGACAGTCGCCAGAGACACAGCCGACCGCGATACGCCGGAGAGCCTTGGAGTCCATGGGCCACCTCGTGCTGAAGGTGTCACTCGACCGGCGGCCGGAAGACCCGGCCGCCGGCGTGTCAAGGCCCGATTTACTTGCTGCCCGGGGCCGGCGGGAAGTCCTTGAAGAGCTTCTGCATCGCCTCGTTCGACCTTCCCGGAGTCCTCGCCCTTGCCGGAGACCTGGTCCGAGGCCGTGCCGCGCCAGACCATCTCCTTCGTCGCAGGGTCGACGAGGTCGATGACGAGGGTGCCGATCGGGATCTTCTGGACCGTGGTGGTCGTCATCCCGCCGCCCCAGCCGCCCCAGCCGCGGTAACCGTAGCCGCCCGTGTTCATCGTGTTCAGCTGCGTCTGCTCGGAGAGCACGACATGCGGATAGACGACGATATTGGGATTGCTCGTCACCGGCTGCCAGCCCTTGGAGGTCGAGCGTGCTCGTGATCGCGTCGTCGATGCGCTTCTGCACGAACGTCGTGGGGGCGGGTGTTCCGGTGGCGAGCTGAAACGTCTTGTACTTGCTCCAATCGACCGTGTGGTCGTAGTCGACGGCCGTCGTCATGGTGGAACAGGCGAGGCTCGCGGCGGCCGCCAGGGTCACGAGGACGGTAGCTACCTTGCGCATGTCTCTCCTCAGTTGGCAAACGTTCCGTTCTCTCAGACGACGCCTCCTACTTGCTGCCCGGGCCGGCGGGAAGTTCGCGAAGATCTTCTGAACCGCCTTGTTGATCGACCCCTGGCCCTCGCCCGCGCTCGAAACCTGGTCCGTGAGCCGTGCCGCGCCAGACCATCTCCTTCGAGTTGGGGTCGACCAGGTCCACGATCAGCGTCCCGATCGGGATGTTCTGCTCCGTGGTCGTCGCCATGCCGCCCATGCCGCCCCAGCCGCGGTAGCCGAAGCCGCCCATGGACATCGTGTTCCACTGCTTCTGCTCCGACAGCACGACGTGCGGATAGACGAGAAGGTTCGGATTGGTCGTCGTGGGCTGCAAGCCCTTCGACACGAGCGCCTGGCGTGATCGAGTCGTCGATCTCCTTCTGCGTGAAGGTGATGGGGGATTGCGTCCCTACCATGATCTGGAACGTCTTGTAGTTCGACCAATTGATCGTGTGGTCGTAGTCGACGGCTGTGCGTCATGGTGGAACAGGCGAGGGTCACGGCGGCCGCCAGGGTCACGAGGACGTTAGCTAGCTTTCGCATCTCAGTCTCCTCTTGTCGCGAATCGCTTCTCTCTCTGCGACGTATCCTATTTCAGTCCCTTCCGTCACCGCCAGCCGCCGAATGTGTCGGACACCCCCTACCAAGGTGCTACGCTGGCGCCAAGTCGCCGTGTCGTCCACCGAGCCAGGTGAAAGCCCGATCGGCCTTGCCGATGAGATCCGCCGATCGCCGAATCGCCGCGGCGCTGCTGGCCTTCGTCGCGATCGTCGCGCTCGCGCCTTCCGCGGCGGCGCAGGACGTCGCCACCCAGTTCTGGCCCGAGATCGACACGTTCGTCCGGCTGAGCGATGACATGCGGATCTATGTTCCGCTCGCCAAGACGCGGGAGGGGACAGACGACTCCGACCAGGACGGGACGGTGGGGATCTACCTGGACTATTACGTGCTGCCCATCTCGAAGCTGCGCCTGGTCGGGCCGGCGAACCTTCCCCGCACTCATCGGCTGCTGCTTCGCGCGGGCTACAGCTACACGACCGGTGGCGACGGCGAGCCGGCGACCAGCGCGATCACCGCGGAGGCAACCTGGCGCCGGGCTCTCGTCTGCGAGTTTCTCATCAGCGACCGGAATCGCTTCGACCTGAACTTCACGGGCGGCGATTTCGATCCGCGCTATCGGAACCGGCATCCGGCTCGAGCGCGAGGTCGCGATCGGCAAGACGACGCTGACCCCCTACGCCTACGGGGAGTTCTTCTACTCCTTCGACCGGGGGGACTGGTTCCGCATCCGCGGCACGGCGGGAATCGAGTTCCACCTGTGGGAGCGGTTCGTGCCCGAGGTCTACGTCCAGCGCGACTACAACCAGCAGGGCGCCGCCGACGTCAACGGTGTCGGGCTGGTGCTGAGCGTCTACCTGAGGTAGCGCCAGCCAGCGTCTGCGGGAATCGGAGCTCTGCGCTACGGGCGCGGAGAGCGCAGTCTCCTCGCGGTCGCCCGACACCAGGATCGGAGGTTCCTTGGCCCACTGGTACCCGTCGAGCATCATGCGTTCGGCGAACTCATAAAGCTGGCGCATGTAAACGGGATCGAACTCCGCGGTGTGGGGGACCTGAAACGACGCCGGGATGTAGGCCAGGTTGTAATCGACCTTGTCGCGCTGCGTGATCGAGAAGATGCGGTAGAGGTCTCCGATCCCCTGGTACTGAATGAGGCAGGCGATCGCCCGCATGGCGATCGGAAGCGTCTGGCGGTCGACCTCGGCCCACTCCGGGTCCAGGCGGGCGTTGCGGATGACGTACAGCGTTCGTTGCCGCTCGACCCCGTTGTTGAGGGACAGGATGTTCAGGTTCATTCCGGCCGGATACACGAAGACCTGGGAGGCCGTGCCGCCATCCACGTGCATTTCCTCGTACGTCGCGCCGCCCGCCTCGACCTCGATCATCACGGGCGGAAACGTGCCCGGGATCGCGGCCGACGCGAGCAGGATCTTGCGCACGAGGTCGAGGGCGCCGGGGCGGCGGCTCGCCGCGATCTTGGTGACGTTCCAGATGACCGGACGCCGGGCGTCCAGGTTCGCCGTCCCCACCAGCAGGATGCGCCCCTTTTCGTGCTCCGCGGCGATGGCGTCGAGCATCTCCTGCGTCACGGACTTCTTCAGAAGGTTCCAGAGAGGAGTCGTGTCGGCCATGGAGTCGCCGTAGACGACCGAGAGGATCGACCGCTCGACGGCGATGTCCTTCAGGGACACGGCGGTGTACAGCGCCTTCAGCTGCTCGTCCCAGGCCGGACCGAGGAACGCGAAGGGCGAGATGAGCGCGCCCGTGCTGACGCCCGTGACGAGCTTGAACTCCGGCCGCGTGCCGGTCTTCGTCCAGCCCGAGAGCAGCCCGGCCCCGAAGGCGCCGTTGTCCCCGCCGCCCGAGATGGCGAGGTAGGAGGCCGGCGGCAGGGGACCGGTGAGGCCCTGGGCCTGGCGGTACGCCTCCTCGCGTTTCCACGACTCGACGAAGTCCTCCTGGAACAGGCGCAGCCGCGCCGCGTCGCGAGGGAAGTAGCGGATGCCGTACGGAAAGCCCGATACGGTTGCCTGGGTCTCGAAAGTCAGCGGCACGGCCTGCCGCCTCGTCGGCGAGGCACAGCCCGAAAGGACGAGCGGCAGCACCGCGAGCCAAACCGCGACGAGGCGAGCCCGAGAGAGCGTCATGGCAACGTGTCGACTCGCTCGCTCCGGGGAGTTCCGACCGCGGCGGCCGCCGGCCCCGAAGGGCCGACGGCGCGGCGGCAAGAGACCATCGCCCTCAGGATTTGCGAGACCGGCGGAGGAGAGTCAGGCCGAGTCCGGCCGCGATTGAAAGCATGCCGATGAGGCCAGCGGCCGGAACCCGGCTCGCCGTCTTGGGCAATGCCGCTGCAGCGGGCTCCGCCGCGGGGGCCGCAGCCGCGGCCGGAGCGGGGGCGGGGGCAGGAGCGGGGGCGGCAGCGGGGGGAGGCGCGCCGCCGCTGACCATGGCCTGGGCCTCGCGCTCGGAGACGATCTTGGGCTCCGCATCCGTGACGATCACGGCGGTGAAGTTGTCGCCGACACGCAGGTCGCTCAACGCGACCTTCTGCCCGTCGCGCATGATGGTGGCATTCCGCTTTTCCGCGTCCTTGTTCGAGAACTGGCGATTCCCTTGCGGGCCTCGGACGATGACGTTATCGCCTGAGACCGCGAGAACCTTGCCCGTACGGATTTCCGTCACGTGCACGGGCGTCATGGTGGTCGTCGTCGTGATCTTGGCCGACACGTTCATTCCGGGCTTGAGCTCGGAGACGCCGATCTCCCGGCCCTGGTACTGGAACTTGAAGCCCTCCGGGATCGTGTACTCCGTGGCCTTGCCGGCTGGCGTCCTTGCCGACGACCTTGTTGCCGTCCACGCTGACGACGGTGGCGTTGACGATGCGCGTGCTCGTCGTCGTCTCGGCCTGGCCCATCTGCGTGGTTTTCGTGATGCTCGGCTGCTGAGCCGTCGCGACGGCGGCGGACACCGCGAGCAGTCCCGATACCCAGGATGACCGAAAACCTTCCGGTTCTGACCTCCATTCAATTCTCCTTATGTTTCCTAATGCGGGATTCTCTCCTAATCCGGAGCCCTCTCCTACAGCGAAATCCGGGCGAGGGATTACGACGCTCGGCCGGGACCGGGGGTATCCGGCAGGGACCGCGGCCAGGGAAGGCCCCGGGAGTGTCCGGGATCCCTCGCTCACTTCTTCCCCCACCCCAATTCGAAGGAAAAGCTGTATCGGGCCGAGAACTGGATCCGGAAGTCGTTCACGGAGAAGCCGTCGCTGAAATTGGTCCTCCGGCCCCACTGAGCCTCGAGGCCCGCCATGACGTTCTCGACGGGGTAAAAAAGCAGGTTCGTGAGAGCGTACTGACCCGTGTTGAACGCCGCCGGCAACTGCAGGTCGCTGTTGTCGATGTCCACCCGCGAATAGCCGATGGCGCTGCTGAAGCACTCGTTCCAATAGAAGTCGTAAAAGGCCGTGAAGCCGAGCACGGGGAGCGGCTCGCCCACGATCGGCCGCCGGGGATTGCCCGACGGGTTGAGGGCGGCGCCGATGTCCGTGGGCGCGTCGGTCATGTAGTTCTCCATGCCTTCGCCGTAGACGACCGCGGCGCGGAGGGTGCCCGTCTTCCCGACCTTGAGGTTCGTGGACAGGTTCAGTCCCCAGCCGGTCGCGTGGCCGGTGAGGTCGAACTCGTCCTGCACCGTGTCCACCCAGCCGATGTAGCGGAGGACGCCGGCGAGCTGCACGTGGCCCCAGTCGCCGGTACGTTTGTAGTGGACCGTGAGATCGGGAGCGGGAAAGCGGGTCTCGATGTTCTGCAGCTCGACGCGGGACTCGACGCGGCCGTCGTCGGCGGTGGCGCCCGGCCGCTCGAGGGCGATGAAGACCTCGTTCTTGCCCCGCAGCGCCGCCCACCGGAACTGCACGTTGCGCAAGGCCGCGTTGCCGCTGGGACCCCAGTACTCGAGTGCGATCGGGGAGACGCTGCCGTCCATGAAAGACGGTGTTGGTCTGTCCCACGAGAAACGGGCCGAGCTCGCCCCAGGCATGCCGGAGGTGGAAATTCGTGTCACCCGCGTCGGGGTTGACGCTGAAGAGGTCGAACTCGAACTGCGTCTTGATCTCGCCCAGGCCCGTCGGAAGCCACGCGTTGACGCCGAAACGGGTGGGACGCACGCCCGCCCAGAAGTTGCCGTTCTCGCCGAACTCGTTCGGAAACGCCGGCAGCTTCGTCGGGCGCTCGACGTCGAACCAATCCGGGTTGATCTGGTCGAAGTCGTAGATGGCGTCCCCCTGCGCGTACCCGTAGATTTCCATCCCGGGCCCCCTCGTCGTCGGGATCGAGGGTGCGGCGCCTTGTTGGCCCCGAGGCGGCATCTCGACCTCACCTTCCGTCGGCGGCGGCCCCGCAGGAGCCGGGCCGCGGAGCGAGAAGTCGGCGACGGCCACGGTGCCGGCTCGAACAGTCACGCCGCTCGCCAGACTCGTGCCGAACCCGGCCGCCTCGGCGGTGACGTCGTAGACGCCGGGCGAAAGCCCCTCAATCGCGTAGCTGCCGTTCCCGCTCGACAGGGCGGACGTCCGAAAACCGGTGGCCAGGTTGCGCACGGCGAGAACGGCCCCGGGCACCGGCGATCCCGCGCCGTCGACGACTCGGCCGGCGATGGATCCGGTACCGGTCTGTGCCCGGGCCAGGCTGGCCAGAGACAGAAGAAAGAGGATCGAGGCGACGACGGCGGTATTCCTGCGTGGGTTCATTTCGGTCCCTCCATGAACAGAGACGCACTGATGATCCGAGCTGCGAACGAGTCGCCGGAATCGACGGAGTCCACTCCCGAGCAGACGGCTCGGAAGCGAGCGGCATCGCGAGCTGGAAGCAGGGCGCGGCCGCGCGTCGTGAATTCGCGACCGAACCGCCTCCATAACGGGCCGTCATGGCGGACGCCCTTCGGCGAGCTGACTCATTCGTCGGCCGGGGGAGCTCGCCGGCCCCCGCGAGCCGATGCGACGCGTTTCTAGCGGCGGCCCCCGCCTCCGCGTCCGCCCCATCCGCCGGAGCGGCCGCCCCAGCCGCCGCCGCCGCCCGACGAGCGGTCGCCGCCGCCGCCGCCGATGTTGCCGCCGCCGCCGCCCCAGTCCTTGTTGCCGAAGCTGCTGTTGCTGAAATTGTTCCAGCGGTCGTCGCCCTGGCTGCGGGAATTGCTCCAGCTGTCCAGGTTCCGCGATTCCTCGCTCGAGGCGCCCTGCCACGTGCTGCCGCTTCCGCCGACGTTCTTCTGCCAGCCGCTGCCGGTGTTCGAGTAGATGTTGCCGTTGTGGTCGGCGTAGGTGTTGCCGTTGACCCTGGCGACGCCGCCCTGGTCGCCGTGAATCGCTCCGCCCGAGTAGGTGTTGCCGCCCGCGCCCGTCACGGTTCCGTGCGACGCGGTCACCTGGTTGCCGGTGTAGACGTTTCCGGCGGTCACCCGGCCGCCCGCGGCGGACGCCCCGGTCGTGGGGTTGTACGCGGCGCCGCGGCCACCGGAGGCATAGTTGCCGGTGTACGCGTTGTAGGCCTGTCCGCGCTGGCCGAAGCCCTCGGCTCCGGTCTTCGAGTTGTAGAACGAGCCTTCCTGGCCGTGCCACGCGGTTCCGGTCCAGGCGTTGTAGCCGCCGCCGCTCCGCGTGACGGCCGACGTCGAGCCCCACTGGCTGTACACGTTGCCCGAGGACCAGCGCGCGTAGCCCGGTCCCCAGACGGCGCCGCCGCCGTAGCCCCACGCGGCGTAGCCGTAGTGTCCGTAGTAGCCGCCCCACGCCGCGCCCCAGCCCCAGCCGTAGTAGCCCCAGCCGTAGCCGCACATCGCGGCGCCCATCGCGAAGCCGCAGCCGATCCCGAACGCGAACGCCCAGCCCGTGTACGGCGTGTACGCGATGTTGACGCCGTAGCCGTACGTGACGGGCGGACCGTACCAGACCGTTCCGACCCAGGGCGTGTAGACGTACCCGGTGCCGTACACGACGACGCCGTTGTAAACGATCATGCTCGTGTAGCCGGGCGTGTAGCCGACGTACACGACGGTGGGCGTCGCGCCGTACACCTGCACGTACGTGACGTTGTAGAGCGGAGAAGACGGCGGGATCGTGTAGATCGTCGAGCGGCACCCAGGCCGCCACGATCCACGGGCCGGTCACCGCCGCTGGAGGTGAACCAGATGCCGCTCTGGCACATGTAGTAAGCGTTCGGCCCCGTCATGATGATCGGCGTCGAGGCGTTGACGACGTACTGCATCGTCGTCCCCTCGATGGGTTTCATCTCCGGCGCGCCGTCGAAGGTCACCTTCGCCGCCTGGGCGGTGCGCTGGACCGTCGCCGTCTGAGGAATCGAAGCCGAGACGACGGCCTCCTTCGCCTGCTGCGTGCCCGGCACGGAGCCCTTCACGTTCTCCATCGGGCTGTCGTCGGGGATCTTCGCGAAGTCCGGAGGCAGGCTGTCGTGGGGCACGTACTGCCACGGGCCCGAGGTGTCGGGCGCGCTGAACCAGCGGCCGGCGATGAGCACGTAGGTGTTCTGGTTCGCGATGTCCTTGAAGACGCGGCCGGTGGTGTTGCTGACGTAGAGCAGCTGCGTGCCCGGGATCTCCGTGTAGTTGGGCTGGCCGCCGACGACGATGAGCTCGGTCGGCGTCGTCGCCATGTAGACCACGGGGATCGGGCTGGGTCTTGAGCGACGGCTTGGGCGCCTTCGGGTCGGAGGCCGAGCCGCCCGTCATCGGATCGCCGGTCTTGGCGGCGACGATGTCCTTGAGTGCCTTGTCGAGGTTGTCCTTGCGGCCGAAGTGGGGATCCGAGACTTTCCACGGACCCTGAATCGAGGAGGCCTCCATCCAGCCGTCGAAGAGATGCAGATAGAGCTCTCCCGAGCTCGCCTTCAGGACGATCGAGCTCGTGTTGATGAGACGCTCGAGGTCGGTTCCCGCCTGCGCGCGGTAGACCGGCTGGCCCGCGATCAGCACGAGGACAGCGGGGACGTTCGAGAAGATGATCTGCGGAGGAGTGTTGTCCAGCGGGCGCGATTCGCCTTGCGTCTTCGCGGCGACGATGCCGAGGTCCGCCTCGAGCCGGTCGAGCGAGATGGCCTTCGAGCGTTTCGACGGCTCGAGCTCGTGCAGCGCCTCGACCCACGCCGCCGCCTTGTCCGGCGCCGACGGGAAGCTCGAGCGCGTGATGGTGAGGTCCTCGAGGTACACGAGGCGGTTGGTCTTGTCGACGTCGGTGCGAGCTTTGAACCAGATGACGCCGAAAGTCGGATCCTTGGCGCCCGTGGGTTGGACCGAGACCGCGGCGTGCGCCTCGAGCTCGTTGTCCTTCCAGCTGTCGAGCTGCGGCTGGTAGATGAGAAATGTGCCGTCTTTCGTCTGCAGTCGGCGGGGCCAGGGATCCGAGGGTCCGGCCGGAGCGGCCGAGGCCGCCGCTGCGGGCTGTCCCGGAGCCGATTGCTGCGCTTGAAGCAGAGGCGTGGAGGCGAGGAAGGCGGCGACGAGACCTGCGATCGCGGTCCGCGAGAGCTGGCGGAGCATGGGAAACCTCCGGTAATCGGAGGCGAATATACACTCTGGCCCTCGACCCGAGACTACATAGACGGAGGACCCCGCTTGAGAAACGCGGAACAGTTTGCCGTCCTTTTTGCCGGAACCCTCTTCATCGGCATGCTCGTCCTCCTCGAGGTCGGGCGGCGGGTCGGAGCGCGCCGGCTCGCGCAGGACCCCGAAGGGGCGCGGACCGGCATTTCGGCCGTCGAGGGATCGCTCTTCGGCCTCCTCGGGCTCCTGATCGCGTTCACCTTCTCGGGCGCGAACAGCCGCTTCGATGCCCGCAGGCATCTCATCACCGAGGAGAGCCAACGACATCGGCACGGCCTGGCTGCGCATCGATCTCCTGCCGGCCGAGGCTCAGCCGGAGATTCGCGACCTTTTCCGGCGGTATCTGGACTCGCGGCTTCTGACTTACAAGAAGCTGCCGGACCTCGCGGCGGCCGAGGAGGAGCTCGCTCGCTCGATCTCGCTCCAGGGCGAGATCTGGGACGAAGGCCGTCGCCGCCGTGAGGGCCGGCGCGCCGGGGCCCAGCCGGCAGCCTGGTCCTGAACTCCCTGAACTCGATGTTCGACATCGTGACCACGCGAACGGCGCCGCGCGTACGCATCCCCCGATCGTCATCTATCATGATGCTGGGCGACGCTCGCTTTCGCCGCGGCGCTTCTCGCGGGATTCGGCATGGCGGGCGCGAAGACGCGCAACTGGATCCACGTCATCGTGATTCGCGGCGGTGCCTCTCCCTGACGGTCTACGTCATCCTCGATCTCGAGTTCCCGCGCCTCGGCCTCATCCGCGTGGACGACCTTCGATCGCTCCCTCTACGAGCTGCGGGAGTCCATGAAGTGAAGAACCGGCTGCGCGAGTGGAGATTCCTCCAGCTCTCGTTGTGCCTCGCAGCGCTGTTCATCATCGTTCCATGGGCCACGGAGCACTGGATGTTCCAGGTCGCGGTTCAGCTGTTCCTGCTCAACTCGCTCCTGGTCGCGATCTCGGAAGAGGGCCGCAAGTCGCACCTGCGCCCGTTTGTCTGGATCACGTGGGGCCTCTCGGTCGTCACGTCGGTCTTGACCTGGCTGCCCCTTCCCTTCGACATGCATGCTCTCGAGTTCTTGTTCTTCGGCGCCCTTCTCACGGGCTGCGTCGTGGGAATCCTCCGGTTCATATTTCGGTCGAAGCGAGTCACCGTCGACAGCATTTTCGGCGCCGTCGCGGCGTACCTGCTGGTCGCCGTGATATTCGCCATCGTCGACATGCTGCTCCTGCACTGGGATCCCGCAAGCTTCCGCATTCCGGATGCCGACCCCACGAAGCCGGGGGTCCTGCGGAGCGACCTCCTCTACTTCAGCCTCATCACGATCGTGACGCTCGGCTACGGCGACATCGTTCCGGTGACGCCTCTCGCGCGGATGGTCTCCGCCTTCGAGGGGGTCGTCGGACAGTTCTACGTCGCCGCGGTCGTCGCCATGCTGGTCGGCCGGTTCATCGCGCAGGCCATCGAGGAAGGCGAGGGCTGAAGGCTCGCTGCTCAGCCCGGAGGCGCCGGCGGGACCAGGTAGCCCGCGGCGAGCCGCCGGTAGGACTCCGTCTGCGACGCGGCCCAGGCGCCGTCCCGCCCGAGCTCGCGGGCGAGGAGAAGAGCGGCCTCGGGCGCGGCCTCCGTCGGAGGCGCGCGCGTCGAGAAGCAGGCTCCGGGTGCGGCGCGCGAGGACGTCCTCGAGCGTCCGCGCCATCTCGCGGCGCGCCGCCCAGACCACCGTGCCCCGGGGATAGGGGAGAGCGGGATGGAGCGGCGCGGCGAGGCCGGGCTCCTCCTTCACGAGCGCCTCCACGCCCTCGAGATCGGTTCCGTAGAGCCGCATGGGATCGGCCGGCGCCTCCGGGCGCGAAGACTTCCAGCCGTGCAGGCGCAGCGTCTCGGTGACGCACGGCCGCAGCGGCAGCCCGCCGACCTCGATCGCGTGGTCCATGGTGTCCTGCGCCATGCGGCGATACGTGGTCCACTTCCCGCCGACGATCGTCACGAGCCCCGAGCTCGAGATGAGGACCTCGTGGCTGCGCGAGAGCTCCTTCGTGGCCGTCTTTCCGGGCACGCTGACCAGAGGCCGCTGGCCGGCGAACGCGCAGAGGACGTCCCGCCGCGAGGGGTCGCGCCCGAGGTAGCGGCCGGCGGTTCGGAGGATGAACTCGATCTCGTCCGGCAGAGGCCGGGGCTCCATCTCGGGCTCGGGCATGGCCGTGTCGGTCGTGCCGACGAGGGCCCGGCCGTGCCACGGGATCACGAAGAGCACGCGACCGTCGTCGGTGTGCGGCACCATGATCGCCGTCTGTCCGGCGAGGAACGCTCCGTCGAAGACGAGGTGCACGCCCTGGGCCGGCTGGACGGCGGCAGGCGCCGCGGGATCGTCGAGGCGCCGCACGGCGTCGGCGAAGATGCCGGCCGCGTTGACGACGACCCGCGCCCGGACGCTCCGCCGGATACCCGTCTCGACGTCCTCGACCTCGGCCCCCGAGATCGCGTCGCCAGCGCGGAGGAGCCCCGTGACCCGGGCGTAGTTGAGAACGCACGCGCCGTGGTCGGCGGCCGACTGCGCCAGCGTGACCGCCATGCGGGCGTCGTCGAACTGACCGTCGTAGTACATGACGCCGCCGAGGAGGTCGCGCTGCTCGACGTTGGGGATCCGGGCGATCGTCTCCTCGCGGTCGAGGATGCGGGAGGGCGCGAGGTTCAGCCGGCCCGCGAGGAGGTCGTAGGTCTTCAGGCCGATCCCGTAGAAGGGGCCCTCCCACCAGCGGTAGCGGGGAACGATGAAGGGCAGATTGCGGGCGACGTGGGGGGCGTTGGCGTGGAGCAGTCCCCGCTCGTGCAGGGCCTCCATCACCAGGCGCAGGTCTCCCTGCTCGAGGTATCGCACGCCGCCGTGCACGAGCTTCGTGCTCCGGCTCGAGGTCGCCGAGGCGAAGTCGGCCTGCTCGACGAGGAGGATCCGATAGCCGCGGGTCGCGGCGTCGACCGCGACGCCCAGGCCGGTCGCGCCGCCCCCGACGACGAGCACGTCCCACTCGTCTTCCTCTTCGAGGCGGCGGAGCATCGCGTCGCGGTTCATCCGACGTCCCAGTGCCGGGCGCGTTCGACGGCCCGGCGCCAGAGCGCGCGCCGCCGACGGCTCTCGGGTCGCGGCATCCGCGAGGCGAACCGGCGCTCGACGCGCCACGTCTTTGCCAGGGCGGCGAGGTCGGGCCAGACGCCGACGGCGAGGCCGGCCATGAACGCGGCGCCCTGGGCCGTCGTCTCGAGGTTCTCGGGCCGCGCGACCCGCACGCCCGAGAGGTCCGCCTGGAGCTGCATCAACAGGTCGCTCGCGGCGGCGCCGCCGTCGACGCGCAGCTCGCGAAGCCGCGTTCCCGTGTCCGCCTCCATCGCGCTCAGGAGATCGGCGACCTGGAAGGCGATGCCCTCGAGCGTGGCCCGGGCGAGATGGGCGGCCGTCGAGCCGCGCGTCAGGCCGAGGATGGCTGCCCCGCGCGGTCGCGTCCCACTCCGGCGCGCCGAGACCCGGTGAACGCCGGGACCAGAACGACGCCGCCCGAGTCCGCGACCGAGGCGGCGAGGGCGTTGACGCCCGGCGCCGAGGGAATGATCTTGAGGCCGTCGCGCAGCCACTGGATCGCGGCGCCGCCGGAGAAAACGCTTCCCTCGAGCGCGTACGCCATCGGTGCTTCGCCGATGCGCCAGGCGACGGTCGTGAGCAGGCGGTTCCGGCTCGCCACGGGGCGCGATCCGGTGAACACGAGGAGGAAGCAGCCGGTGCCGTAGGTGCACTTGGCGAGGCCGGGGCGCGTGCAGAGCTGGCCGAAGAGCGCCGCCTGCTGGTCGCCGAGGATTCCGGCGATCGGGCACGCTCGCGCCGAGAACGCCGGAGTCGGTGTCCGCGATCCGGCCGCCGCTCGGAACGATCTCGGGAAGAATTCGCCGCGGAATGGAGAGGAGCCGGCACAGCTCGGCGTCCCACAGGCCGGTGCGGAGGTTCATGAGCATCGTGCGCGAGGCGTTGCTCACGTCGGTGACGTGCCGACGGCCTCCGGTCAGCTTCCAGACCAGCCAGGAGTCGACTGTCCCGGCGGCGAGCCGGCCCGCCGCGGCTTTCTTCCGCGCGCCGGGAACGTGGTCGAGCAGCCACCGGAGCTTGGATCCCGAGAAGTACGGATCGAGAACGAGACCGGTCTTCCGCCGGATGACGCGCTCGCGGCCGGCGGCGCGCATCCGATCCATCGCGGCGGCCGTTCGCCGGTCCTGCCAGACGATCGCGCGATGCACGGGCCGGCCGGTTTCCCGGTCCCAGAGAACGATCGTCTCGCGCTGGTTCGTGATGCCGATCGCGGCGAGCGCGTCCGCCCGCAGACCGGCGCCCTTCAAGGCCTCCCGCGCCGCGCCGAGGGTCGTCTCCCAGATCTCCTCGGCGTCGTGCTCGACCCAGCCGGGCTGAGGGAAGTGCGGTGCGATCTCCTTCTGCGCGGCGCCGAGCTTTCGCCCGCGCTCGTCGAAGACGATCGCGCGCGAGCTCGAAGTCCCCTGATCGAGAGCGAGAACGTGGGGCACTGCCGGAGGATTGTAGTGACGAACCGGGCTAGAAGCTCACCGAGAGGGACGCGACGACGGTCGGCGACTCCGCGTCGGCGTTGAAGACGTAGACCGCGAGCGTCCATGCCCCGCACGTCAAGCCGACGAAGGGCCCGCGCTGGATGTCGACGCTGGTCTGATACACCCGCGTGCGCTGTGCCGCGAAGCCGACGGTGAGCCAGTCCCAGGGCGAGTACCCGAGCTGGGCCCAGTTGTAGAAGAAGTCGCTCTCCGAGTCGTCGAGATCGAAGACGTACTCGCCCTCGCTGTAGAGCTCGAGCGGTCCCCAGGAGATCGTGAGGTGGTAACCCGGCGCGACGCCGTTGAAATCACCGAAGATCCCTCCGCCCATCAGCGTCGCGTCGAGCCGGAGCTTCTCGCCGAAGCCGAAGTTCCAGCCCACCCAGGCCGAGCCGGTGCCGATCCCCTCGTAGTTGTAGCGGGCCTCCAGGTGCAGCCATCCGCGGTCCGCGGTCACGGTCGGCTGGCCGTAGTCCGTGTCCTCCGCCGGGAAATAGCCGTAGACACTGGCGCCGAACTCCCAGCCGGGCGGCTCCGGACTCGGCGGCGGCGGGCGGCCTCCTCCTGGCCGCGCGCCGCGGCGGCGGCGAGCAGGGCGAGCGTCGCGGCCAGCGCCAGCCGGTACGAGCCCATCATCCGCCGAGGGCGATCGTCATCACGACCAGTACGAGGCCGATGCCGACCATGGCGAGCGCTCGTCCGCCACGGGCGAAGACCGGCGAATCGGCCCAGCCTGTAGCCGCCGTACGAGGAGCATGAAGAGGGCGATCGCGTTCGAGACGCGCAGCGCCGGTCAGCGTTTCGCGGATGAACAGGAACGGGAGGACGACGGGGAACGTCGAGAGGAAGACGAGCAGGAAGACCGCGAGCGCGCCGAGAAAGTCGTCGCGCTGCAGGAGCTGCGCGCTTGGAGGGCTCCGGCAGCGCGGCGAGACGCTGTCGGATCGAGTCGAGCTCGTCGGCGCGCAGGGTCGAGGCGACGACGGGCGGCAGCGCCTCGGCGAGAGCGCGCGCGCGTGTTGGGGCTGCCTCGGCCGTGTGCACTCGGCGCAGCGTGAGGAGGTTTCGCCCCGCTCCGCGAGCGTGTTCAGGAGGTACATGATCGCGTCGACGATGCCCCAGGCGAGATTGCAGCCAACGGCGCCGATGAGCATCGTCCGCACGTCCTCGCGGCCGCTCGTCGCGACCGACAGGGAGCCCGTGAATGTCAGGACCATGATCAGGCCGAAGAGGATCTCGGAGAACCTCTCCGTCGGGTCGAGGATCCGTCGGCGCTTCTCCGAAGCCATCGTTGTTCTCCGTCCGTTCCCGTCAGTTGGGCATCAGGTACAGCGTCGTCGCAAAGACGGCGTAGACCGCCAGGAGCTGGACTCCGGAGTACCAGGCCGAGTGACCGGTGGCCACGACCATGGAGACCGTCAGAGTCGTCAGCAGGACCATGAGCACCTGGCCGGCGCCGAAGTTGAGGTCCATCGGGGTGGGGGCGATGAAGTAGCTCAGGACGACGAGGAGCGGCGCGACGAAGAGGGCGATCTGCGCCGAGCTTCCCATGGCGATCCCGACGGAGATGTCGAGCCGGTTCTTTCGCGCCGCGGAGAACGCGGTGGTCATTTCGGCGGCGGCCCCCACGAGCGAGACGACGACGAAGCCGACGAAAGCGCTCGACATCCCGAAGGCCAGCGGCGGCCTGCTGGACCGATCCGACGAAGATCTCGGATACGAGCGCGATCAGGACCGTCGCGACGCCAGCGCGCCGAGGGCCGGCAAGCGCCAGGGCTTCTCTCCGTGCTCCGCCTCTCCGACGCTCTGGAAGTACTCACGGTGGGTCTTGAGAGAGAACAACAGCGACAGCGCATAGGTGGCAAGGAGGATGAATGAAATGCGTACGGAGAGCGGCTTCATCAGGGCGGGGACGTTGAGCGCGTCGACCCTCGCGACGACCGACGGGATCAGCAGCGCGATCGTCGCCAGCAGCAGCATCCCGGCCTGCACGCGGGAGTTCCGCGGGTTGAATTCCTGCACACGGTGGCGCAGTCCGCCGATGAGGAATGCGCCGCCGAGCATGAAGAGGCTGTTGGTCACGATCGCTCCGGTGATCGAAGCGCGGACGAGGTCGAGCATCCCGGCGCGCAGGGCCGTGATCGCGATGACGAGCTCCGTGAGGTTGCCGAGCGTGGCATTCAGGAGCCCCCCGATCGCGTCGCCGGTCTTCGCCGCCACGCTCTCCGTCGCGCGGGAGAGAAGGCTGGCGAGCGGCACGACCGCCGCGACCGAGAGCAGGAAGAGGGCCGTGTGGGCCTCCGGCCGGACGCGCTCCATGACCAGAACCAGGGGCACGAAGAGGAGCAGCCCGTACAACGGGTTGTGTCGCAGCGCCTTCCACATGGTGTGCATCTCCTCGGTCCACGCCGGGGTCGGATTCCGCCATTAGACCAGAGTCCGGCGAAGCCCGCCGGCTCCGTGGCGGGAACAGCGGCGGAAAAAGATAGAGTGCGTCGCATGGCGACCAAGAAAAGCGACAAGGACGGCAAGCCCCGCCTCAAGAACAAGGAGTACGTCGAAGAGCTCCGCCGACTTCAAGCGGAGCTGTGCCGGCTGCAGGAGTGGGTGAAGCACAAGGGCCTTCGGGTCATCGTGGTCTTCGAAGGACGCGACGGGGCCGGCAAGGGAGGCACGATCCGGGCCATCACCGAGCGCGTGAGCCCGCGGGTCTTCCGCCTCGTGGCGCTGCCGGCGCCCTCGGACCGCGAGAAGAGCCAGATGTACATGCAGCGCTACATGCAGCATTTCCCGGCCAAGGGCGAGGTCGTCATCTTCGATCGCAGCTGGTACAACCGGGCCGGCGTCGAGTACGTCATGGGCTTCTGCAACAAGGCGCAACGGCAGCGCTTCCTCGAGCTCTGTCCCGAGATCGAAAAGTACATGGTGGACGGCGGCATCCAGCTCATCAAGTACTGGCTGGAGGTGGGGAACGACGAACAGGAGAAGCGCTTCGAGGCCCGCATCAAAGACCCGCTGCGGCAGTGGAAGCTGAGCCCGGTGGACCTGCCGTCGCGCGAGCGCTGGTACGACTATTCGCGCGCGCGCGATCGCATGCTCGAGGCGACGGACACGAAGCACGCGCCCTGGAACATCGTGCGCTCGGACGACAAGAAGCGGGCGCGGCTCAACTGCATCTCGCACCTGCTGAGCCAGATCCCCTACGAGAAGGTGCCGCGCGAGAAGGTGAAGCTCCCGAAGCGGTCGAAGAAGGGCGCGTACGACGATCAGGCCTCTCTGAAAGGCCGGAGATTCGTCGCCGAGAAGTACTGAGGATGGGAGGTTTCGGAGCGAAGGAGGTCGATCATGAAGTTTCCTGTTTTTTCGTTGGCGGCTCTGGCGCTCGCGGGCTCGGCTCTGGTCCCTGCGGCCGTGCCGGGTCAGTCCGCGGCTGAGGCCTTCACCGCGACGGCCTCGGTGTCCGAAGGTGGAGGCGCCACGGCGCCGGTCCGGATCTCGATCGAGCGGTTCACGACGGAAAAGGAGCGAGAGGCGGTCGTCGGCGCGGTCAAGAGCGGCGGAACGGCGGCCGTGAAAGCGGAGCTCGCGAAGGCGAAGGACGCGGGCACGATCGAAGTCGGAGGTCGCAAGACGCCGATCAAGTATGCCTACGCCCGTCCCACCGGGTCGGGGCGGATCGTCACCGTCGTGACCGCCAAGCCGATCCTCTACCTGGGAGCCGCTCTGCCGGACCCGAAGCCCAAGGCCGGCTTCGACCTGGGCGTGGCGCTGCTCGTCCTCGACGCCAACGGCGCGGGCAACGGCGAGTTCGCCCCGGCCGCGAAGGTCGGCACGAACGAGGCCGGCGCGATCGTCATCTCCGACTACGGAGACGACAAGATCTGGCTGAAAGGGGTCGCGAAGGCGAAGTAGGCCCGTGCCGAGGCACGGAATCCTTCGCGGGCATCTGCGGGCGGAGAAGGCGTGACGGGACGACTCGCCTTCCCGGTACTGGACTGGCTCCCCGGCTACCGCAAGGAGTGGCTGCGGGCCGACGTGGTCGCGGGACTGATCACGGCCGCGGTCGTGATCCCCAAGGCGATGGCCTACGCGACGATCGCGGGACTTCCCGTGCAGATCGGGCTCTACACGGCGCTCGTGCCGATGGTCGATCTACGCGGTCCTCGGGACGTCCCGCCCGCTGAGCGTCAGCACGACCACGACGATCGCCATCCTGACGGCGGCCCAGCTCGGGAGTCGCGCCGGATGCAGACCCGGCGTCCCTGATCCGGGCCACCGCGACGCTGAGCGTCCTCGTCGGCGGCATCCTCCTTCTCGCTTCGCTTGCTGCGGCTCGGCTTCGTCGCGAACTTCATCTCCGAGCCGGTCCTGATCGGCTTCAAGGCGGGGATCGGGCTCGTCATCGTGCTCGACCAGATCCCCAAGCTGCTCGGCATCCACTTTCCCAAGACCGGCTTCTTCCGCAATCTGCGGGCGATCGTCCAGCATCTTCCCGAGACCTCGTGCCGACGCTCGCGGTGGGCTCGCCACGATCGGGCTCCTGGTCGCCCTCGAGCACTTCCTGCCGAAGGCGCCGGCGCCGCTCGTCGTCGTCGCCGCCGGCATCGCGGCGATGAGCCTCTTCGGGCTGCAGGCTCTCGGCGTCGAGGCCATCGGCGCGATCCCGCGGGGCCTGCCCTCCCTCACGCTCCCGGATCTCCCGCTCGTGGCGGCGCTCTGGCCCGGGGCCCTCGGCATCGCGCTCATGAGCTTCACCGAGACGATCGCCGCCGGCCCGCGCTTTCGCGCGATCCGACGAGCCGCCGCTGCGGCCGAACCGCGAGCTTCTGGCGACGGGCCTGGCCAACGCGGGCGGAGGCCTCTTCGGCGCGATGCCGTCGGGCGGGGGGACGTCGCAGACGGCCGTGAACCGGCGGGCGGGCGCGCGCACCCAGATCGCGACGCTCGTGACCGCGGGCGCGACGCTGCTGACGATGCTCTTCCTCGCCCCGCTCCTGGGCGGGATGCCGCAGGCCGTGCTGGCCGGTCTCGTCATCGTCTACTCGGTCGGACTGATCGCGCCGGCGGAGTTCGGAGCGATCCTCCGCATCCGTCGGACCGAGTTCGTCTGGGCGCTCGCGGCGTTCGCCGGCGTGATCCTGCTCGGGACGCTCAAGGGAATCCTCATCGCGATCATCCTTTCGCTGATGGCGCTCGCTTACCAGGTGGCGAATCCTCCCGTGCACGTGCTCGGACGCAAGCCCGGGACCAACGTCTTTCGGCCGCGCTCGAAGGAGCATCCCGAGGACGAGACCTTCCCGGGCCTGCTCATCGTGCGTCCGGAGGGCCGCATCTTCTTCGCCAACGCCGAGCGCATCGGAAGCAAGATCCGAGCGCTCGCCGCCGAGGCGAAGCCGAAGGTCGTCGCGCTCGACATGAGCGCGGTCTTCGACCTCGAGTACACGGCGCTCAAGATGCTGATCGAGGGCGAGAAGAGAGAGCGCGAGGCGGGCATCGAGCTCTGGCTCGTGGGCCTGAACCCGGACGTCCTGAGGGTCGTTCAGCGCTCCTCTCTCGGCGAGACCCTCGGGCGCGAGCGCATGCACTTCACGCTCGAGGTCGCCGTCGCGCGATACCAGGCGCGCTGAGAACGCGCCGGGGCGTCTCTCGTCGGGCGCAGTGACGGGCCACTCCTGTCGAAGCCGAAAGAACGGGGCGAGCGGTTGCGGGTGACCGGGGCGCGGGAGCGCGGGATCCGTCCTCGCCGCGCTACTCCTCGTCCGCCGTGATCGTCCAGGTCTTGTCCGGGTTGTACGCCTTGATGGCCGGAGCGAGCGTCGAGGTCTCGGGCCCGAGGTCTTTCTGGTAGACGATCCCGTCGTAGTTGACCTGGAACGTCTGGACGCCGGTCACGCCGTACTGCGCCGGCCACGCGATCGCCGCGAAGCCGCCGATCATCATGCCATTCACGATGTAACTCCGCGCGCCCAGGGGCGCGTTCGGCCCCTGGGCCGTCAGCGTGCGGAAGTGGTAGCCGTTGTACGGCTTCGACTTGTCCGTGTAGCCGGCGGCCAGAGCCTCGGCAATCTCGTCGCCCATCGGGCCCGCCGGCTTGCGCTCGGCGTCGTACCAGGACAGGCCATCGTGTTTTCCGGGAGTGCTGAGCCACTTCTGCGCGTACTGGCGAACCTCGCTCCCGTCGTGAAGCTCCGAGGCGTACTCCATTTGAGCCTCGACGTAGCCTCGCAGGAGCGCGATCGCGTCGAGCTCGTTTCCCCCGATGCGGCGCGCGAGGATCTCCAGGCGGCCCTCCTTCGCGTCGAACCGCCACTTTCCGTTCCGCTCGACGATGGGCACGGGGAGGGGCCAGTCGTCGGATCCGACCACCAGGATGGCTCTCCTGGGGTCGCCGAGATCGTAGGAGATGTCCGTCTTCTCGCTGGCCTTCTTCACGAACTCCGACAGATCGTCCTTGTCGCTGACCGCGTCCCCGGAGGAGACGATGTCCTTTCCCTCGGGGCCGAAGATCGCCAGGATTGCGGGAACGTCGTCAGCCTTCGCCGCTGCGATCAAGGCGTCAGCGGCCTGGCGAGGGGTATCAAACGTCTTCTGGGTGGCCGGGGCTTCGGCGCCCTGAGTCGACAGCGCCGCGAGAAGCGCGAGTGTGCCGAAGCTGAAGGACGAGGAGAAACCGTGTCCTGAACATTCTTCATCTTCGCTCCGCGCGGCTAGCGCCGCCGCCCTCCGCCGCCGCCGCCCCGCATCCCGCCCATGCTCGAGGAGCCGCGGGAGCTCGACGAGCGCGCACGGCTTCCGCTGTACGACGATCCTCCGAAAGCGCTCGAGCTCCTGTTGCCCGAGCCCCGGCTGCTCGAGGAGAAATCGCGGCTGCCCACGTTCGAGCTTCCGCCGCGGTTATAGCTGCCCGAGCCGGACGAAGAGCGGCTCCGGTCGAAGCTGCTCGCCCCGGAGCCGCCGCGGCTGCCCGCACCCGCACCGCTCTGTCCCTGTCGCGACCTCGCCTGCGACTGCCGGGCCTGCGCCGAGTCGCCGCGCGCGCCGCCGCCGTACTTGCTGGCCGTCGCCCTGTCCTTGTACGGGGCGCCGCCGCGCTGCTTGGCGTTGTGCTGCCAGTTGCTGTTGCCGCTCCGGTTGACGTTGTTCTGCCGGTTGTGGTGGTTGACGTAGTTGTTGTTGTTGTTGATGGTGATGTGTTGTTCCCGCCCCAGCCGCAGCCCCAGCCCCAGCCGCCCGATATTCCGATGCCGATCGCGATCCCGACGCCGAATCCGAGCCAGGCGCCGCCGTAGTACGGCGGGTAGTACAGCGGCGGATACGGGTAATACATCGGGCCCCAGATGACGGTCGGGCTGTAGGTCGGGACGTAGACGACCTCCGTGCTCGCGGGCTGGATCTCGATGACGGTCTTCTCCTCGACGACCTTCGTCTCGACTTTCTGCTGCTCGGAGGAAGCGAGCTTCCCTCCGTCCTTGGCCTTTGCGCGCAGGCGCTGGACGGCGTCCATCACCTCGCTCTCCTGCCCGAGGAACGCGTCGCCGAGCTGGGTCGTCCACTGGATGTTCTCGCCCATGACCTTGAGAGCATCCGGCAAGGACACCAGAGCCTGGACGCTCGGATCCCATGGCTGCTTCTCCGCCGCCTGGACGAGGGCCTCCCCCTTCAGCGTGGAGTTCTTGGCCAGCCACTGCTGCGCCGCGACGATGTCGAGTGGGTACGTCGAAGCCACGAGACACTGGGCGAGGAGCGGATCCGGGTAGAGCGCGATCGGCGCGACCAGGGAATCGAGCTGATCGGCGGACAGGTTCGAGGCCTGCTCGGGCGTGGCGGACGCGGGCTGCGGTGCGGCCGAGGGCGCGGGCGAAGGCGGAGTTGCCGGCTCCGCCGGGGCCGCCTGCGTCGTCGTGGTCGTCGTCGTCGTCGTGCGCTGCGGTGTCGTCGTCACGGAGACCGGCTGTGGTGCGGGAGTAGTGCAGGCCTGCGCCGTCAGCAGGGCGCTGAAGGCGACGACGAGGGCGCCGCCCGGGATCCCTCTGAGCCGGTTGCGGAGCGACTGGAGCTTCGGCATCTGACCCTCCTTGGGGAGCGAGCGGGGAGCATGCTATGGCGCGCACGGGTAGTTTTCCAAGCCGCCTCCGGCGCGTCGGCCGGCACGAGACCAGGAGCCCGGGCCCGATTTCCCGGTATGATTAAGTGACACCTGCGAGCGTGTGCGCCCTGGACGCACGCGCGGACCGATCGTTCTCGCCGTATACAAGCCATTCAAGCTCGGAGGCCAGCTCCAAAGGAGGACACCATGCGGTTCTGGATCGGTGCATTCGCCACCCTGATTCTCGCGGCCCGCCTGCAGGGTCAGGCTGCCCCGACTCCGCCTCCGCTCCAACAGATCACTCCGCGGCCCGTGCCCCAGGTCGTCTACCAGGTCGATCTGGTTCCGACGGGTCATGCGCTCGCGTTGGGAAAGCCGGTGCTCGAAGGCGACGTCTACGTGTTCCTGGCCTTTCCCGACAAGGTGACGGCGCGGATCCCGAAGGAGAAGGTGAAGGGGATCAAGCAGCGCACGAATGACCTGAGCAAGGAAGTCGTCTACCAGATCGACCTCGTTCCCACCGGCCGGATGATCGCGCGGGAGAACCCCACCCTGAAGGGAAAATCCTACGTGTTTCACACCTGGCGGGACGGGACGCTCATGAGTCTGCGGCAGGAGGACGTCCGGACCATCACCCGCCTCGTCGGGCTCCCGGCGTTCCGAGTCCAGCAGGAAGAGACCGGCGCCGCGCGGATCGACAACCTCCCCATGCAAGGCGGCGGGACGGTGCAGGTCCTGTCCACCGGGGACGAAGCCGCGCCGGCTCCGACGAGCGCAGAGCCCGCCGGCGGCAACTGGAGCTACGAGGGGGCGCCCGGGGTCACGGATGCCTACGCGCCGCCGTCGGCGGTCGTCTCGTCTCCGGGGGACGTGCCGAAGGCGGCTCCGACTCCCAAGCCTCAGCGCTAGAGACGGGCCGACACCGTTGCCGCCGGATCGGGAGCCTTGAGCTTCGCCATCCACTCCTGAAACAGGTTGTAGGCCACGGTCAGGACCGTCGGGCCGATGAAGAGGCCGAGGAAACCGAAGGCGAGATGCCGCCGATGACGCCGAGGAAGACGACGGCGAGCGGAGCCTGGACGCCCTTTCCCATCAGGAGCGGCCGGACGATGTTCTCCGCCCCGCCCACGACGACCAGACCCCAGACGGCGATGAAGATCGCCATTCCCTTGTTCCCGTTGGCGCCCAGCCAGAGGGCCGCCGGCAGCCAGAGGAGCGCCGGGCCCGACGGCACGACCGAGAGGAAGAACGTCGCCATCCCCAGGAGGATCACCCCCGGGACACCGGCGATCAGGAACCCGATCATCGCGAGCACCCCCTGAACGGCGCAGGTCCCGAGCAGGCCGCGAAAGACTCCCCGAACGGTCGACCGGACGATGGCCACCTGCCGGAGCCCGCGCTCGCCGCCGAGGCGCGCGGCGACGCGATCCACGGCGGCGGTCAGGGTCTCGCCGTTGAGCAGGAGCAGAGCGGCGATGAAGATCGCCAGCGCGAACTGCAGAATCCCGGTGCTGATTCCGGCGGCCGCGCCGACGAGGAATTCGCGAATCGGCTTCAGGAGCGGGCGCAGATGCTGGCGCAGCTTTTCCGGATCGGCGGAGAGCGACTGCCACCATTCGAGGGCGGGCTGGCCGACCAGAGGAATCGACCCGAGCCATGCCGGAGGCTCACGGAGACCGCCCGAAAGCATCTCGTCGACTCGCGCGATGAGGGCCGGGGCCCCCGCGGCGAGGCGGACCGCGAAGACCGAGATCGGGACGAACAGGATCGCCACCAGGAACAGGCCGAAGAGCGCCGCGGCGAGCTTCTGCCGTCCGCGAACGAGCCGCACGAAGCGCTGGTACAGCTTGCGGTTCGAGACGGCGATGATCGCGCCCCAGAGAAACGCCGTGAGAAACGGCCGGACGACCAGATAGCAGCCGAGCGATCAGAAGGACGAGCGCCCCGAGGACGGCGTACCGCTCGAAGTCGCGCGCGGGGTCGCCGCGACGATCGTGACCCCATCGGCCCGACCGGCGGCCTCGCGCGGAGGTCTCCCGCGGTCCGCTTCCGGCGGTTCCATGGCCGCTAGTCTATTCCATTGACGGCGGCCGTTCCGCATGGCGGTCTCGGCGCGGCTTTGGCGGCTTGCCGAGGAGCCGCCGCGTATGCCAGGGCGATCATCAGCTCCTCGTTCGTCGGAACGACCCATGCGGCCACGCGGCTCTCCGGGGCGGCTGATGCGCGGGCCGCCCGCGGCGTTCGCCGCATCGTCGAGCTCCAGGCCGAGCCACCGCGCGTCGCGGCAGACGCGCTCCCGGATCGCGGCCGCGTTCTCGCCGATGCCGCCGGTGAAGACCAGGGCGTCGAGCCCGCCGAGGGCCGCGGCCATGGAGCCGAGCTCGCGCCCGATGCGGTAGACGAAGAGGTCCACGGCCTCGGCGGCCCGCGGATCCGAGCTCTCGAGCAGTTCGCGCATGTCGCTCGAGAGGCCCGAGACGCCGAGAAGCCCCGACTCCTCGTAGAGGAGTTTCGTGAGGGCCGCGCGCGTCCATCCGATGCTGTTCCATCAGATAGAGGAGCACGCCGGGGTCGATCGCGCCGCAGCGCGTCCCCATCACGAGCCCGTCGAGCGCCGTGAAGCCCATGGTCGTCGCGACGCTCCGGCCTCCGGCCATCGCGCACAGACTCGCGCCGTTGCCCAGGTGGGCGACGACGGTCCGGCCGGCGCGCCGCGCGCGCGTCGATCTCCGGGCAGACCGAGGCGATGTACTCGTAGGAGAGGCCGTGAAACCCGTAGCGCTGCACGCCCTCCGTCCGCGTAGCGCCGGGGCAGGGCGAAGGCCCGGGCGACGGCGGGCTGGGTACGGTGGAACGCCGTGTCGAAGCATGCGACCTGGGGCAGGTCGGGAACGGCTTCGGCGACCGCGGCGATCGAGGCCACGTTGTGCGGCTGGTGCAGGGGAGCGAGCGGGATCAGCGCCTCGATCGCCGAAAGCGTCGCCGCGTCGACGATGACCGGGCCGCGTAACGCGCTTGCCGCCGTGGACCACGCGGTGGCCGGCGGCGACGATGCCGATGGCCGGCGATCGCGCCGCTGCGGAGCCAGTCGAGGAGAAACGCGATTGCGCCGCGATGGCCGAGGCGCGTCCCCTCGGGCCATTCGCGCTCCTCGACCAGCTCGCCGCTCGCGTCGCGCGGCGAACCTCGGCCGCCCGTACGAGCTCCTCGATCAGTCCCCGGAGAGACCGGCTCCGGGGGATCCCGATCGAGAAAGACCGAGAACTTCAGGCTGGAGGAGCCCGCATTGAGAACGAGCAGAGCATCGGCCATGCGTCCCGGCTCAGTACGGCCAGGTCCAGTGGACGATCTCGGGGCGGTCGGTCCCGTGCTCGTGCGCGTAGCTCAGATTGTCCAGGATGGCGTTCTTCATCTCCTCCTTCAGGTGCGCCGCCTTGATGCGCAGCTTCGGCACCCGATCGATGACGTCGATGACGAGATTGAAACGCGAGGTCTCGTTCAAAATGGCCAGCTCGAGTGGAGTGTTGATGTTGCCCTTCTCCTTGTACCCGCGCACGTGCATGTTCTCGTGCCCCTTGAAGCGGTAAGAGAGCTTGTGGATCAGCCAGGGATAGCCGTGGAAGTTGAAGATGATCGGTTTGTCCGTCGTGAACAGGCTGTCGAAATCGCGTTCGGTCAGCCCGTGGGGATGCTCGGTCGCCGGCACGAGCCGGAAGAGGTCGACGACGTTGACGAACCGGAGCTTCAGATCCGGAACGCGCTCGCGGAGGATCGCCGCGGCGGCCAGCGCTTCCATGGTGGCCACGTCGCCGCAGCAGGCCAGGACCACGTCCGGCTCCTCGCCGGCGTCGGTGCTCGCCCGCGGCCAGATGCCGAGGCCCTTCGCGCAGTGCAGGACGGCCTCGTCGATCGTCGTGAACTGCAGGTGCTTCTGCTTGTCGGCGACGATCACGTTGACGTAGTCGGTGCTCCGGAGGCAGTGATCGGCGACCGAGAGGAGCGTGTTGGCGTCGGGAGGCAGGTAGACCCGCGTGACCGACGGGCTCTTGTTCGTGACGAGGTCGATGAACCCGGGATCCTGATGGGAGAACCCGTTGTGGTCCTGCCGCCAGACGGTCGAGGAGAGAAGGATGTTCTCGGAGGCGACGACGCTCTCCAGGGAACGTGGTTCTTGCAGATGTCCAGCCACTTGGCGTGCTGGTTGACCATGGAGTCGATGACGTGGGCGAACGCTTCGTAGGTGTGGAAGAAGCCGTGCCGGCCGGTGAGCAGATAGCCCTCGAGCCAGCCCAGAAGCGTGTGCTCGGAGAGCATCTCCATCACGCGCCCGTCGCGTGAAAGCTCGCTGCCGTCGAGGTCCTCCGGAAGCATCTCCGCCATCCAGGTCTTCTTGCTGGCCTGGTAGATGGCCTGGAGCCGGTTGGAGGCGGTTTCGTCGGGGCCGAAGACCCGGAAGCTCGTCATGTTGTTCTTCATGACGTCGCGCAGGAACTCGCCGAGAGGTTTGGTGTTCTCGTATTCCACGGCTCCGTGGGCCGGCACCTCGACCGCGTACTTCCGGAAATCGGGGAGCTTCAAGGGCTTGCGCAACAGCCCGCCGTTGGCGTGCGGGTTGGCGCTCATGCGCCGGCTCCCCTTGGGCGCGAGGGCCTTCAGCTCGGAGCGGAGCCTCCCGTTCTCGTCGAAGAGCTCCTCGGGCCGGTAGCTCTTCATCCACTCTTCGAGAAGCTTGAGGTTCGCCGGCTCCTCTCGCACGTCGGAGAACGGGACCTGATGCGCACGCCAGAAACCCTCGACCTTGTGTCCCTTGATCTCCTTCGGCCCGGTCCAGCCCTTCGGCGAGCGCAGGACGATCACGGGCCAGCGCGGCCGCGACGGTTCCTTCGCCGCGCGCGCCTTCTTCTGCTCGGCCCGGATCTCGCCGATGGCCTGCTCCAGCGTGGCAGCCATCTTCTGGTGCATCTCCATCGGGTCGGACCCTTCGACGAAGTAGGGCTTGTAGCCGTAGCCGACGAAGAGCGCTTCGAGCTCCTCGTGGCTGATTCGCGCGAGGATCGTCGGGTTCGCGATCTTGTAGCCGTTCAGATTGAGGATCGGAAGGACCGCTCCGTCGCGCGCGGGGTTCAGGAACTTGTTGGAGTGCCAGGCGGTCGCGAGCGGGCCGGTCTCCGCTTCGCCGTCGCCCACGACGCAGGCGACGATGAGGTCGGGGTTGTCGAAGGCCATCCCGTAGGCGTGTGAGAGGCTGTAGCCGAGCTCGCCGCCCTCGTGGATGGAGCCGGGCGTCTCGGGCGTGACGTGGCTCCCGATGTGCCCGGGGAAGGAGAACTGCTTGAAGAACTTCTGCATCCCCTCGGCGTCCTCGCTCTTGTCCGGATAGATCTCGGAATAGGTCCCCTCGAGGTAGGCCGGCCCGAGCACTCCCGGCGCGCCGTGCCCCGGCCCGGCCACGAAGATCACATCCAGATCGTCTCGGCGGATGAGGCGGTTCAGGTGGACCCACACGAAGGACAGCGCCGGGCTCGCGCCCCAGTGGCCGAGGAGACGGTGTTTCACGTGCTCGGGCCTGAGGGGCTCGCGCAGCAACGGATTGTCCTTGAGATAGATCATTCCGACCGACAGGTAGTTGCAGGCCCGCCAGTAGGCGTCCATCAACTTCAGCTCATGGTCGGAGAGCGGCTCCGTTTCGGGCGTTTCCTTTCGGTCGAGAACCTGGGTTTCCATGGCACTTTCTCCCTTTCTGGTTTGCTTTCGGTCGACGCGTCATCCCGGAGCCGGGACCGCGTCGGCAGTTTCGGGAAGGAGCAGAGCGAGGACGACGGCCGAGCGCGGCGAAACGGCGTAGGCGGCCTCAGCCACGGATGGCGCCTGATCCCACGGCAGGATGTCCTCGGGCGAGGCGAGCGCGGTATCGACGCAGCGCCTCCAACCGTCTCGCCGGCCCGCGGGGACGGGAGGCAACTCGAACGTCAGAGGCCCCCAGTAGGCGTTGAGCATGCCGTGCATGAGGAAACGCGCGCCGACGCTGTGCGCCGTGAACGCGATCGCGTGCGACGACTCGCTCCAGTCCGGATTTCCGAGGGCGACCCCGTGCCATTCGACCTGCGCCCGGCGCAGGAGCTCGCTGAGACTGAGGGTGTCGCCCTCTCGCACGACGTCGCGGCGCTGGCGAAACGTGGCGAGCTCCTTCACGAAGCGGTGGAGCCCGGCGTGCCGTTCGAGCAGAGTCCAGTCGAACCAGCTGATGTCGTTGTCCTGGCAGTAGGCGTTGTTGTTGCCCCGCTGGGTGCGGCGGACTTCGTCGCCCATCAAGAGCATTGGCGTGCCCGCGGCGAGCAGAACGATGGCGAGGAAGTTCTTGACCTGGCGCGTGCGGAGCTCCTCGATCGCCGGGTCATCGGTCGGCCCCTCCGCGCCGCAATTCCAGCTCATGTTGTCGTTTGTTCCGTCGCGGTTGCTCTCGCCGTTGGCCTCGTTGTGCTTTTGGTCGTACGAGACGAGGTCGTTGAGCGTGAAGCCGTCGTGACACGTGACGAAGTTGACGCTCTGCTCGGCCTCGCGATGATCCTGGTCGTAAAGGTCCGGGCTGCCCATCAATCGGCGGGCCACGTGGGCTACCGAGTCGGCGTCGCCTCTGAGGAATCGCCGCACGTCGTCGCGGAAGCGGCCGTTCCACTCCTGCCACCGGTCGCCGATGAAGGTCCCCACCTGGTAGAGCCCCGCGGCGTCCCACGCCTCCGCGATGAGCTTCGTACCGGCGAGGACGGGGTCCGACTCGATGTCCCAGAGAACCGGCGGATTCGGCAGCGGCCGCCCGGACTCGTCGCGCGACAGGATCGACGCCAGATCGAAGCGGAAGCCGTCGACGTGCATCTCGCGGACCCAGTAGCGAAGGCTGTCCTGGATGAGACGGCGCGCGATGGTCTGGTTGGCGTTGAACGTGTTCCCGGTGCCCGCGTAGTTGACGTAGCGGGACTTGTCCTCCTCGAGGATGTAGTAGGACTGGTTGGCGAGGCCGCGAAACGACAGGGTCGGGCCGTCGGCCCCGGCTTCCGCCGTGTGATTGAAAACGACGTCGAGGAAGACTTCGATGCCGGCCCGGTGGAGCGCCTTGACCATGTCGCGAAACTCGTCGAGCCCCCCGAGGGGTTCGGGCCGCGAGCTGTAGGCGTGATGGGGCGCGAAGAAGGAGACCGGCCCATAGCCCCAGTAGTTCGTGAGACCCGGCGGCGCGTCCTGGGGGTCGAACTGGAAGACCGGAAGGAGCTCGACGGCGGTCACGCCCAGGTCCTGGAGGTAGGGGATCTTGTCGATGAGGCCCGCATAGGTGCCGGCCTTCGCGGGCGCGACTCCGGAGCTCGGGTGGCGGGTGAAGCCGCGCACGTGGAGCTCATAGATCACGCTCTCGGGAAAGGGCCGCTGAAGGGGACGGTCGCCTTCCCAGTCGTAGAGTGTCGGATCGGCGACGACGCTCTTCATCGCGACCGCCGCGTTGTCGCCGGGCCGCCGCGCCGCCTCGCGATCGTAGGCTTCGGGCACGGAGACGGCGAGTCCATAAGGGTCGAGGAGGGCCTTTTCGCCGTCGAAGCGAAGGCCCCGTTCCGGAGCGAACGGCCCCCGGGCGCGATAGGCGTAGATCTGGCCGGGCGCGAGGCCCGGAACCAGCGCGTGCCAGTAGTGGAAGGTGCGGTGGGCCGGAGGCTCGAGGGGGATGACGCGCGAGGGCCGGGCGGCGTTCGCGCCGTCGAACAGGAGCAGGTCGATCCCGGTGGCGCTCCTCGAGAACACGCTGAAGTTGACGCCGTCCGGACCGACGGCGGCGCCGAGGGGAGCGGCGGCCCCCGGCGCAACCTTCGGCGAGGGCTTCCTCATCCCTTCGCCGGCATGCTCGGGCGCACATTCCAGATGTCGCGGCAGTACTCCCGGATCGAGCGGTCCGACGAGAACCGGCCGACGCGGGCGCTGTTGAGAATCGACATGCGGGTCCAGCCGTCCGGGTCGCGGTACGCCCGGTCGACACGCTCCTGACACTCCACGTACGCCGGAAAATCCGCGAGCAGCATGTACTCGTCGCGGTCGAGCAGCGAATCCACGAGCGGCCGGAAGAGCTCGCGGTCTCCGCCGGAGAAGGCTCCCGAGGCGATGAGGTCGAGGACCTCCCGGAGGGCCGGATTGGACTCGTAGACGGCGCGCGGGCGGTAGCCGGCGGCCCGGGCCCGGGCAACCTCCTCGGCATTCAAGCCGAACAGGAAGAAGTTCTCGGGGCCCACCGCCTCGCGGATCTCGACGTTCGCCCCGTCCAGCGTGCCGATCGTCAGCGCCCCGTTCATCGCGAATTTCATGTTGCCCGTGCCCGAGGCCTCCTTGCCGGCGGTGGAGATCTGCTCGGAGAGATCCGCCGCGGGATAGACGGGCTGGCTGTTCTTGACGTTGAAATCCGGCAGGAAGACGACCCGGAGGAGCTTCGAGGTCTGAGGGTCCGCCGTTGACGACGTCGGCGACCGAGTGGATGAGCTTGATGATGAGCTTGGCCATCCGGTATCCGGGCGCGGCCTTGCCGCCGAAAATGACGGTGCGCGGCGTTTCCGCTCCGCCCTCGCCGCGGCGGAGGCGGAGGTAGCGGTCGATCACCGAGAGCACGTTCAGATGCTGGCGCTTGTACTCATGGAGCCTCTTCACCTGGACGTCGAAGAGCGAGTCCGGATCCACCTGGACGCCGGTCCGCTCGAGGATCACGCCGGCGAGGACGCGCTTGTTCTCGGCCTTGACGGCCCGCCACGCCCGCCGGAACTCGGGATCGTCGGCGAAGGGCTCGATCCGCTCGAGCTCCTCCTCCAGGTTCGCGACCCATCGGTCGCCGATCCGGCTCGTGATGAGCGCGGCGAGCTTCGGATTGCCCAGCACGATCCAGCGCCGCGGCGTCACGCCGTTGGTGACGTTCACGAACTTGTGCGGGGACACGGAGTAGAAGTCCCTCAGCACGGTCCGCTTGAGGAGGTCCGTGTGCATGGCCGCGACGCCGTTGATCGCGTGGCTTCCGACGCTCGCGAGGTGGGCCATCCGCACCGACCGCGGTCCGGACTCGTCGATCAGCGAGACGCGGGAGACGAGCCCCTCGTCGCCGGGATGCAGCGAGCGCACCTCGTCGAGGAAGCGGCGGTTGATCTCGTAGATGATCTCGAGGTGCCGCGGCAGCAGCCGGCCGAAGAGGGAGACGGGCCACTTCTCCAGGGCCTCGGCGAGCAGCGTGTGGTTCGTGTAGCCGCAGGTTCGCTGGGTGATTTCCCAGGCCACGTCCCAGTCCATCGCGTGGACGTCCACGAGCAGGCGCATGAGCTCGGCCACGGCGATCGATGGGTGCGTGTCGTTCAGCTGCGCCGCCCAGTAGTCGGGGAACTCGTCGAGTTTCTTGCCCCGGATGAGGTGGAGCCGGAGCATGTCCTGGAGCGAGCAGGACACGAAGAAGTACTGCTGCTCGAGCCGGAGAAGCTTGCCGGCCTCGGGCTCGTCGTTCGGATAGAGCACCTTGGAGATGGTCTCCGAGGCGATCTTCTCGTTCACGGCGCCCCAGTAGTCGCCGACGTTGAACGCGTCGAAGTCGAAGGATTCCGCGGCTTCCGCCTTCCAGAGGCGGAGGAGGTTCGTCGTGCCCCCGTGATATCCCGGCACCGGCGTGTCGTGCGCGATGCCCCGCACGACCTTCTCCGGAATCCAGCGCACGCGATAGTGGCCACTCGCGTCCGAGTAAGGCTCCGTCCGCCCGCCGAAGGCGACGTCGATGCAGACGTCCGACCGCACGATCTCCCAGGGGTTGCCGAAGCGCAGCCACTTGTCCGTCTGCTCGACCTGCCAGCCGTCGCGGATCGCCTGGTCGAAGATGCCGAACTCGTAGCGGATGCCGTAGCCGATGGCCGGAACGCCCAGAGTCGCCAGCGAGTCCATGTAGCAGGCGGCGAGACGCCCCAGCCCGCCATTGCCGAGGCCCGGTTCCTCCTCGTCGGCGAGCAGGTCCGAGAGCTTCTGCCCGCCGCGCGAGACCGCCTGTTCCGCCGTCTCCCACAGACTCAGGGCGATCAGGCTGTTGCCCAGGTGCGGCCCGGTGAGGAACTCGGCCGAGAGGTAGGCGACGGCCTTCACGGGCGTGTCCGTCCGGGTGATGGCGTCGACCGTTTCGATGTAGCGGTCCAGCATCCGGTTGCGGACCGTATAGGCGAGCGCCATGTACCAGTCGTGACGCGTGGCGTGGCGGGGCAGCTTGGCCTGGAAGTGGTGCAGGTTTTCGACCAGCTCGTCCGCCATCTTGTCGACTTCCGAGCGGACGCGAACTCGCTTGCGGCCTCGGTTCGCCAGGGATTCAAGTTGCGAATCCACATCGACTCGAGTGCTCATGAGGGTCTCCTTACGGACTTTGCTCGATAGGCGAACTTCATCCATGAGTCGAATGCATCAGCGGGGAAGGACGATCTGGAGGAAATGGCGACGCGTTCGGCCATGGCGGGTCACGCTAGCCCGTGGACTTGAAGGCGCCGTGAATCGACGCCCGCGGCGATCTTATCCCGCGGTTATGCTCAACCTGGAGATCGAGCTCGATCGGTGCTCGAGGCGCTGAGGATCGGCTCCTCTCAGTTCAGACGGAACGACAGCGCCACGCTCAGGATCTCTTTGGCCGCGAAGGGGCTCGAGCTCCAGGCGATCGTCGGCCCCTGGACGAAAATGTCGATGATCCCGGCGTTGAAGGCAATGCCGATTCGCGAGCCGGCCTGGAAGTAGTACTGGCTGCCCTCGGCGCCGTGGATCCCGGGGGAGTCGTCGATCAGGTCGCCCCCGTGGATCCTCGGTCCGCCCTCCACCCGAACCGGCGTCAGCGCCAACCCGAGCACCCCGAGGGGATACCAGCGCAGGTCCAGGGCGAACGCTCCCGTCAGGTAGGTGAAATCTCCCGAGGTCCGCCGGGCGCCGATCGACACCGAGCCGCCGGGCGCCCAGAGGAACTTGCCTCCCCAGCGGTCCCGGTCCCACAGGACCATCGCTCCGAACCCGCCCTCCCCGTACTGCCGATCCTCGATGGCCACGATCGGCGGCTCGACGGTCGTGACCCCGGTTCCCAGATACCAGGAGGCCGTCCGGCCTTCGAGCCGCCCGTAGGGCGCTGCCGGGGGCGACCAGGTTTCGTCCGTCCGCTCGACTTTTTCGGTGTGATGCTCGATCAGGGGCCCGCCGGCGAACTTTGGCGACGTCAGGGCCCAGGCCACGCCGATTCCGAGGGAGAGCTCGGCCGCGGGCTTGCGCCAGTCGATCTCCAGGGGGCCGTGCAGCGTGAGGGCAAAACGACTGTCGATGACGTAGTCGATGCGGAAGAAGTTCGTCGTGATCTCCGATCCGGTCCGGTCGCCTCCGAAAGCGACACGCCAGGCGGCCGGAGTGAATCCCACCGCGAGGCGTCTTCCGATCGGGAGCGCGAGATCGACCTCGAGGCCGAGCAGGCCGGTGCTGTCGCCGCTGTCGTAGCGCCGGTACCCGACTTCGGCGGAGAGCGCGTAGACGAAGGGGTTGAGCTCCCAGGCGAACCGGAAGAGGCTCGCCTTGCCGGTGACGTCGACGAATTTGCGCGTGAAGTTGTAGGTGGTGTCGAGGCCGAGGAAGGCGTACGCGCCGGGAGAGATGTCGGTCGGCTGGCGCACGCCGCACTCGTCGCCCTCACAGGGGTAGGCGCCCTGAAACCAGCGGTCCTTGAAGGAGCGCCACGCGTCGGACTGTTCCGGGTCCTCCGGGACGGGGACGGACGAGGGGGTCGGAGTCGCGAATGCTTTCTCCTGCGCGGCGCGGAGGTCCCGCACGACGATGAGCAGCTCCACGATCGCCTGTCGCGCGTGGTCGCCCTCCTCGGAGAGGCATTCGAAGGGCACCTTATAGGGATAGTCGGTCAGGTCCTTGCACTGGCGGCCGTCGGCCGTCACCCGCTCCTCGATCACGTAGGTCTTGTCGCGGTGGTCGTCCCACTTGTGAAACGCGGAGTCGGGGATGCGCGCGAGCTTCTCGTTGGCCAGCCCCGGCATTCGCGTCAGAGGCTTCCAGATGCGGAGCTCTTCGATCCGATACGTCTCCGGACGGCGCTGCGTGTGCGATCCCGAGAACGAGTCGCCGACGGAGTGCATCAGCTCATACAGGCCGTACCCGCCCTTGCGCACCCCGGGTCCTCCGTCGATCACGACCTGGCGCATGAGGTTGTCGAGAAGGTCGCGGCAGCGGACGAGCGCAGACGTCGCGAGGCCTCGCGGAATCGAGGTTCCCTCGATGTCGGGGGATTCGGCATCCTCGAGCGTCGCCATGAAGTGAAAGCACTGGCCGGCGTCGCTGAATTGCCTCCGAAAGGCCGCGTCGGGCTGGTCGGTCAGCGGCTTGGGCCAGTCGAGAAGGGGATTGGTCGTCGTCGCGTCGGCGCAGAACCCCGGGGGATGGTCGCCCCAGCCGAAGCAGAGGGGCGGCGCGAGGTCCCCGTCGTTGAAGAGATCCCGCAGGACGTCGGGCCGCGCCGGCTGGCCGTCGTGCCCTTCGATGAGGGTGCGGTAGGCGAGCACTTCGATCACAACGTGCCCCTTGCTGTCGAACGCCGCGGCGCGCTCCGCGAAAAGCGCCGCGAAGAGCGCGAACGCCACGCTGCGGAGGGGAACTCGCCGCCCCCCTCCGGGGGCTCGCTGCCTGGGGTCAGGTGATGTCGTCCTTCTGCCCCCCAGGGATTGACGGGCGGGCTTACCGAGG